>NZ_QPNC01000015.1 GCF_003386285.1 Nocardiopsis sp. FIRDI 009 | reverse complement strand
CCGTTCCACCATCGACACAGGAGCAGGCTACCGAGAACCCAAATGAGATGAGCTCTAAGCACCGATCGGGGCATCTGTGTTTCTGAGACCTGGGCGGGTGTCATTGGCCCCGTGGGGCTGCGCTTCCCGCCATGACTTCAGGTGTCCAGGTCGCGGTCGGGGTCGATCAGCGCCCACACGGTCAGCGGCCCGCCCCGGCAACCGGTCCACCACCACTTCTCCGCCAGCGCGGCGACCAGGCGCAGCCCGCGCCCGCACTCCTCCGCGTCGTCCATGTGATTGGCCAGGGTGGGCACGGTGATCGGGCGCAGGGCCCGGGCGCCGTCGTCGGTCACGGAGACCAGGACGACCCGACCGGGCAGCATCTCCACGGTGACCTTGACCCGCCCGCACCGGCCGCCCGAGGCCGAATGCCGCACCGCGTTGGTCACCAGCTCGCTGACGACCAGCTTGACCAGCGAGTTCGCCTTCTCGTCCAATCCGGTGGCCCCCGCGCACCAGGTTCGGATCCGGCCGACCTGTGCAGGTGTTCCTCGAAGTACGCGGTGGCCACCCCAGCCCGACGGCTCTTGACACGGACCGGCAACCCACCCACCACCCGCCGGTCCTGGTTGTGGCCGCATCGCGGCCTCGGCACCTCGAATCCGGACATCGCAGCTCCTCTGCTCTGTGTCGATCGTCGAACCCACGCACCTGGCGTCGCCGCCAGCGGTGCGGTTGAATGAGACTGACGCTAAATGAGGCTGCCTCATTTCATAAGAGCCATGAACTAGTTGGGCATCAAATTCCTATTTGTTCGGTTCAGCTCTGGAAGACTGGGGCCAGTGGCGGCAGTCACAGACAAGGGGGGACTCCGTGGCAACCGGAATGCCCGTACGCAGGCGCTACCTCGTCATCCAGCTCAGGCGACTTCGTCATGCCGCGAAGATGACCCAGGACGAGGTATGGAAGGCGCTGGGCTGGGGTCGGGCCAAGATCCAACGGCTCGAGGCGGGTGAGTTCCAGCGGGTGAAAGCTGGTGACATCATGGCGTTGTGCCAGCTCTACAGCGCCCCTGAAGCCGTCGCCGAGGAACTCGTCCAGATCGCTCGGGACTCCCGCACCGACAAGCCCTGGTGGCTCCAGTACCAGGACGTCCTCCCTGGCGCCTTCGTCGGGCTCGAAGCCGAGGCGACGATGATCCAGGAGTTCAACATCGGCCTGGTGCCCGGTCTGCTCCAGACGGAGCCGTACATCAGGGCGTTGCTCGCTCCCTCCATAGGCAACACGGAGGAACAGGCCAACCTCCGCCTGGAGAGCCGACTCGAACGCCAGAACAAGGTGCTGGGCCGGAGCGAACCGGCGCTGTTCTTCGCGGTGATCGACGAGGCCGCCATCCGGCGTCAGGTCGGTGGACCCGATGTCATGCGTGGACAGATCGAGCATCTCTTGGAGATGAGTCGGCGTCCGAACGTGGAGATCCAGATCCTCCCGTTCAGTGCGGGAGCACACGCCGCAGGAGGGCTACCGTTCACCGTTCTCAGCTTCAGCGACGGCAACAGCGCTGACAGCGTCGTCTTCCTCGAATCTCGGGGCGATGGCTTCTACCTGGAGTCTCAGGAGGAGATCCACCGCCATAGGCTGATCTTCAGCCGAACTCAGGGCAGCGCCCTGTCCGTAGGGGAATCCGCTGACTTCCTGGGATCCCTGATCGGGTGACGTACCGACCGGAATCGAGGCCCCTCCATGGACATGACGACCGCGCAGTGGCGAAAAAGCAGCTACAGCAACCCCGACGGCCCTCAGTGCGTCGAGGTCGCTGATCTGCCAGGCGTGACGGCGGTCCGGGACACCCAGAACAGGGGCCTTGGCCACCTCACCTACCCCAGCGCCGAGTGGTCCGGTCTCGTCGCAGCCCTGAAGGCGTCCTCAGGAAATCGCTGAGCCGCACCCTGTGATGCCAAGCACCAGCCTGCGGTGTGCCCCCGTCCGCGCTGCACACGGGCACACCGCAGCGACGCTCACTTCGTGTCGAAGCGCAGATCAGTGATGGTGGTCAGGTCGATGCCGTAGTGGGCGTAGACCTTGGTGGTGTTCTCCCCCGTCAGGTCGGCTTCGGTGTAGCCGAGCAGCGCCGCGACGCGCACCACCTCGGCGCGACTGTCAGCCTCGATCTCCAGATAGGCCGGGATGCGGGGCCAGGCGTCGATCTCCAACTGAGCGCCGTCCAGGGTGAAGCTGCGCCTGCGGTTCTCTTGGTAGGCCTTGGGTGCATAACCCAGCTTGCCTAGCAGGGCGTTGGTCGTCGCGAAGTCGCCAACCTCGGTCTCTGTCTCGCGGGTCCCGCCGATGGCGTCGGAGTCGATCTCCTTGACCGTGAGCGTGACCTGCTTCCCGGTGTCGCGCAGCCGCACCCACCGGGAGGCATCGCCCGGCTCGATGTCGTAGACGTAGCGGCGTTGGAGCACCTCCCCGAGGTCCTGGCCGCCCTTGTCGAGGATGAGCCGGGCGACCTGGTCGGGGGATATGTCCAGCACCTTGGCCTCGTACTCGATCACGCTCATGTCGTCGTGCTCCCTTTCGTGTGGTGTGTGTTCGCCAGAGCGGCGGTCGGGGCGCTGTGTTCGGCTTCCAGCCTGGCACGGTCGGCCTGGCGGAAACGGAGGATCTCGGTACTCACGGGTCCGTGGAGGAATTCCTCGATCGTTTGGCACAGGTCCATGCGCTGTAGACACACGCCCACCAGGTAGATCCCCTGACGGTCTCGGTAGAGGCGCAGGCCGTAGAAGCCCTCCTGGCAGTCGGTGCCGTTGTTGAAGTGGCACCCTTGGCACGTGGTCGGCAGGCGGACGGGGCGGATCCATTTGACGTGGATGCGGCGTCGTCCACCGTCGATGCGGTAGGTGGTGCGGGATCCGGATGCTCCGGCGGTGAGGTGGTGGGACTCTCCGACCGCGCCGCGCTGGGCCAAGACTTCGCCGATGGCGTCGATGGATACCTGGCCGTGGTCGAGGGAGTTGAGCAGGCGGACGGAGAGCTCCGGGGCGTAGGTGTCCAGAAGCCGGTGGACGCGGTCGATATGGGTGTGGTCGAGGACGACGATGTTGGCACTGGCGCGGACTCCGTGGTCGACGCAGGCCTGGATGGAGGCGTGGAGGGCTTCGATCTTGGTGGCGGCTTTGGCCGGGTCGCGGAAGCGGTCGTGCTGGACCTGGGCGAGTTCGTCGGGTGTGGTGCCGAAGATGGAGAAGTTGACCCGGTCGAGTCCGGCCTCGGCGCAGGCGGGGATCTGTCGGGCTCCGTTCTCGCCGTTGGAGGTCATGCATACCCGATATCCCTGATTGGTGGCCAGTCGGACCATGTCGGGCAGACGGGGGTGGAGTGTGGGTTCACCTCCGGTGAGGTGGAGTTCGGTGAAACCCATGCCCTCTCCCAACTGCTGCAGGGTGTGGGAGAAGCCCTGGTCGGCTGGAATGGTGGTGGGCAGGAAGGTGGAACCGTTGGTCGCCGCGTAGATCGACGTCCGTCCGGAGCTTCCAGCAGCCAGGAAGGGACCAGGGGCGCGGTTGCGGTTGTCGACCACGACGGGTGTGCCCTCGTTGTGGCAAAAGGTGCAGGTCATACCGCAGGCGTCGAGGATCTTGACGCGCAAGGTGGTATCGGTGTCGATGTATGTCGGCAGGGGTTCGCAGGTCAGGGAATCGTCCATGATCGGGCTCCTGTGACAGTGCTCGCGCTGGAGCGGGAGGGTGTGTCACAGGCGACGATTCCGTCACGGGTACCGCCCCTCCCATCCCTTGTGGATATCCCACTTCGGGATAATCGGTTGCGCGTCGACCTCGCCCTGTGAACGATCGGAAGGAAGTCATGCCTGGTCATGCCTGGGAAAGGATCGACATTCCGTCCTGGGCGTGGGAACGGCAGCAGACACGACATCTCTTACGGGAGCGCGACATTGCTGGATTGCTGGGTCTGGCTCAGGCCCATGGGGCGAGCCAGACCCGAATCGCATCGGCGACCGGCATCGCTCAGGGGCGCGTGAGCGAGATCCTGAGCGGGAGACGGACGGTCAGTTCACTGCAGCTGATCGAACGGATCGCGGACGGGCTCGGCATGCCCGACCACTCCCGGATCCTGCTCGGCCTGGCACCCAGACGGACACCTCAGGAGACGGCGCACTCCGCAGTCGGCGACGCTACCGATCGCGCCGCCCCACCGAGGGCATCGGCCATCGACCACCAGGTACGGGAGCGACTGGAGGTCGCGTCTGTCGATCATGCGCTCATCCGCCTCTTCGAAGCCCAGACGCAGAACCTACGGTTGATCGATCGCAAGCTGGGAGCCCACTACCTCCTCGCCCAGAGCCAAGCCCACGTCCAGCAGATGCATGATCTGTTACATCACTCGATTCCGGGTTCCGTGCGGCGCGACCTCGCGCGCGTCCTGGCCGAGGCCGCGTCCCTGACCGGATGGCAGGCGCTCGACGCCGGACGTGTCGCCACGTCCTGGCGCTACTACGAGCTTGCCAAAGCCGCGGCCCGTGAGAGCGAGGACCTCGTCGTGCTGGCACACGTGAGCGCCGAACAGACCTATGTCCTCTTGGATACCGATCGCTCAGACGAGGCACTCGCGGCCCTCCGAGCAGCACACGACGGCGGTGAAAAATCACTGCCCGCCCTGCTGCGCTCATGGCTGTGGGCGGTCGAGGGAGAGGTACGCGCTGCCCTCGGGCAGGAACGGGAATCCCAGAGGACCTTGGAGCGTGCCTTCCTCGTTCTGCCTCAGCAGCCGAATGATCCCTCGCTGCCGTTCCTCATGTTGGACCACACGCATCTATTGCGCTGGAGAGGACACTGCCTGGCCCGCCTCGGGCGCGGTGAGGCGATCGAGGATCTCACCCGGGCGCTCGATGGCATCGCCCCGTTGGAACTCGGGCGTGCCGAGGCCGGACTGCGTACCGATCTGGCTCTGGCCTACTCCGCCCACGGCGACCTCACGCAGGCCCGCCGACAGGCACGAAACGCCGCCGAACTCTCCAAGCGGTCTGGGTCCGTTCGCCAACGTGCCCGCCTGGCGCGGCTTCTGGAACCGCAGACTCCTTCAGGAGGCGAGGATGTGGAGCAGGGCGATGAGGGTTCCTGAGCTCTGTACCCGCCCCTCGGTGACCAGGCCGCGGACCTTGGCCAAGGGCACCCATTCGTAGACGCCCTCGTCGAACTCGGTCGGATCCGCTACCAGCTCGACATCGCGGCCGACAAAGACGTGGTGGGGGCTGCGGACCGTGCCGATCATCGGCTCGAACGTGGCCACGTGCTCCACCGAGCCGACCCGGTGACCGGTCTCCTCCAGCGCTTCGCGGACGGCGGTCTGCTCCGGTGATTCTTCGGGATCCAGTAGGCCGCCGGGCAGTTCCCACCCCCACACGTCGGGCACGAATCGGTGCCGGTAGCTCATCAGGACGCACTCCTCGTCCTGGTCCAGGATCGCGATTACCGCGGCTGAGGGCAAGGTGACGGTGTGGTGCTCGAACCTGCTGCCGGAAGGCGTGGTGATGTCGGCCTTGCCCAACCGCACCCACGGGTTGTCGTAGAGGGTGCGCTCACCGTGCACCACCCAGCGGCCCTGACTGTCGTCGGTCCTGTCCATGCCCCGAAACTACCGTGACGGAGTTCGCGTGGCGGGAGTGGGATGCGCCCACCTTGGAGGCCAGTGACGCCCGCATTCTCCTCCGAGGCCCGGGACATACAAGGTCTGTTCCGAGGGGCGGAATCGGCCTGGTCAGGAGGTACTGCGCCATGATGCAACGTCCGTGGCGCCTGAGTTCCTGTGGACACGCATTCAGGGGGCAGATCTAGGCGTACAGCGACAAATCAAACTAAAAGATCGTGAATCATCTTGTGTCTGTCGATAAGGTACGCAGCATGCCAGCCAGCGATGAGCGCACATTCCCCTTCTCCGAGCTGCCGGAGAGCGACCTCCTCCTGGACGCCGTCTACCAGGGTGGAACGGCAGGACACAGCGGTGACGACCCGATCGCCCGCCTCGTCAGAGTCGGTAACCAGGGCGGGTTCCGGATGATGGGCTCTCCCTGGAAGCGGTCCGTCAAGCTGGCAGTGCTCTACAGCTCGGCTCAGGAACCGGACTGGCCCGACAACCTCGATGTTCAGACCGGACGCTTCACCTACTACGGAGACAACCGCCGCCCCGGGTACGACCTCCATGACACTCGACGGGGCGGGAACTGCCTGCTGCGCGACACCTTCGCGGCGGCCTCGGGGAGCGCTGACGATCGGAGCCGGATCCCTCCCTTCCTGCTGTTTCAGAAGACGGGCAGAGGGAGGGACGTCCGCTTCCGCGGCCTCCTCGCTCCGGGTGCCGAGGGGCTGTCCTCCGACGACGAACTCGTCGCCCTATGGCGGAGCACACGCGGCCAGCGCTTCCAGAACTATCGGGCGGTCTTCACCGTCCTGGACACCGCCTGCGTCACCCGTGAGTGGATCAATGAGCTGTCCGCAGGGCTGACGACGGGTCAGCATGCCCCTGATACGTGGCTGTCCTGGGTCAAAGGCCGCCAGTACCAGGCGCTGACCGCCCCAGCGACAGTGAACACGCGCACCCGGGATGAACAGACCCCGACCCCGGGCGAGCAGGTACTGATCTCGGAGATCACGGAGTACTTCAAGGACCGCTGGCACGACTTCGAAGAATGCGCTGTGGCGCTGTGGAGGATGCAGGCCCCCGCGACGGGCCAGTGTGAGGTCACGCCGCCGTACAAGGACGGAGGGCGTGACGCCATCGGCCAATACATGCTCGGGCCCGATGCTGACCCTGTGCCGGTTGAATTCGCTCTGGAGGCCAAGTGCTACGGCCCTGACACGTCTGTGGGCGTGCGGGATGTATCCCGGTTGATCTCACGCCTCCGCAACCGCCAGTTCGGAGTGTTCGTCACAACTTCCTACTTCCACGCCCAGGCCTACCAGGAAGTGCGTGATGACCACCATCCAGTCGTCCTCATGTGCGGCAGGGACATCGCCGATCTGCTGAAGGCGCGCGGCTTCAGCTCGCCGCAGGACGTCCGGCAGTGGTTGCAGGCGTCGTTTCCCGAGCGTCCGTGAACTTCCTGCGCTGTCCCAGAGAGGACGGGCCGCAGGTAGTTCCCGGGGTCAGAGCAGCTCGGCGGGCAGGGCCTCGGGCGTCAGGTCGCCGGGGCCGGTGAGGGACCAGGCGGGACACGGACCGAGGGTCCGCAGGACGCGGCCCCGGCGCTCGCGGTGGGTGGCGCGGCGGTCGTCGGTCAGGCGGTGCCATACGGGCGCGCCGAAGGCCGACTCCACGTTCGCGGCCAGGGCGGACACGTGCCCCTCCGTCCCGCCGGTCAGCGGCGTGACCCGGGTGGTTCCGGGGCCGATCCGGGGGTGTAGCACGCCCCTGACCGGGAAGGACAGCCCGACCGGGGTGCTCGGGAAGCGCTCGCGGAAGCGCACGGGGTCCACCGCGTACTTCCCGTAGGGCGAGAAGTCGGCCGCAGGCGCCTCTTCTGGCGAGACATCGGTGATCTCCGGCAGGCCGGGGTACTTGGCGATCGTCCCGTGGCCCAGGTGCGGGTAGCCCGGCCAGCCGGAGGCGAGCACGGCCCCGTCCGGTTGTTCGCGGAGCACGGTCTTGTCCCCGCTCAGGATTCGGAAACCGCAGTGCTCCACCAGTTCGAGCAGGATTGTGCTCTTCCCGGTGCCCTTCGCTCCCGTGACCAGCACGGCCTCTCCGTCGCGGACGGCGGCCGTGGCGTGCAGCACCACCGCGCCCCGGTTCTCCTGGTCCTTCAGGAACAGGTCCCGCAGCAGCTCGACGAGGTCGAGTGCCCCCTTCGGGTCCGCGACCGCGTCGATCCGCCGGGTGGCATGGTCGATCGCGAAGCGCGTGCCGGTCCGCACGCACTCGACCAGGTCGCGCCCGTCGACGCGGGCCAGGCGCGCCGGGATCGTGAAGAAGTCGCTCGCGCTCTGGCGCACGAACCCCTCGCGCCACTCCGGCGCTGATGGCCACTCCTCCGGCTCAGCCGCCACACGCAGGTCCGCCAGGGGCTCGGGGCCCTCCGCCGGTCCCACGGTGACGTGCGTCCCCAGGAAATCGTGGGCCCCACCGATGTCCGCGCCGGGTGCCACCGTCACGTCCACGTGCGTGTCCAGGTAGGACAGGCGCGTCCGTTCGTCGGTCACCGCAGCGCTCCGGCCTCCTCGGCCTCCTTGCGGATGCGCGCCACCACCTCCGCCGCCGGGGCGTCGGTCGCGGACCGGAAGCCCTCGCCCGCCCACAGCGCCATCCCGTCCGGAGCGCCCGCGCCCGCGGCGGCAGCGCGCAGCGGCCTGGTCATGTGGTGGACCTCCGGGTAGGCGGTCGGGGCGTCCACGTGCTCCCGCGTGAACCGGTTGGCCAGTCCCCGCGCCGGTCGCCCCGTGAACGCCCTGGTCAGCGTGGTCTCGGTGAACGCCGGGTCCACCAGCGCCGCCTTGTGCGCCGGGTTCGCCCCGCTCTCCGGGCAGCGCAGGAACGCCGTCCCCAGCTGCACGGCCGCCGCCCCCAGCTCCAGCGCCCGGGCGGCGTCGCGACCGTTCATCAACCCGCCCGCCGCGATCACCGGCACGTCCACCGCCGCCGCCACCTCGGGCAGCAGCTCGAACAGTGGCGACCCGGCCCCTCCGGCCGGGTCGAACACCGCGCGGTGCCCTCCGGCCTCCGAACCCTGCGCGCACACCCCGTCGGCGCCGCGCTCCACCGCGATCCGTGCCTCCTCGACGGTCGTCACCGTCACCACGGTCGTCGAACCCACCGCGCGCAGCCGATCCAGCGCCTCGGCCGACGGGCACTCGAAGGTGAAGCTCACCACCGGCACCGGGTCCGCCACCAGGAGGTCGATCTTGGCGGTCCACGCGTCGTCGTCCCGGACCGGCTCGCCCACGGTCCCGCCGTGCCGCTCGGCCTCCGAACCCAGCTCCTCCCGGTAGGCCGCCAGTGCCTCCGGCGGGGCGGGCTGTCCCGAGGGGACGAACACGTTCACCCCGAACGCCGTGGTCCCCAGCGCCCGCACGGCCCCGATCCGCTCCGCCAGGGCGTCCGCCGACAGGTACCCCGCGGCCAGCGAACCGAGCCCGCCCGCCCCGGAGACCGCGGCCACCAGTTCGGGAGTCGATCCGCCGCCCGCCATCGGCGCCTGGACGATCCACCGTTCCCGCAGCAGCTCCGCCAACCGCATGAGCCCCCCGCCTTCCCGCACGTTCGACGGGACGGAGGCTAACAGCGGCCCCCGCGGCGGCGGGTCACCGGCCCGGCCTCACGCCTGGGGCACCGTCCCGAACAGCGGCAGCAGCACCGTGTCCACGATCTCCTCGATCATCGCGTCGCCGACCGGCTCGTGGTGGAAGACGAAGTGGTTGCGCACCAGCGCCTGCCCCACGTCCAACCGCATCGGCGTCACGGCGCGCGCGTCGATCTCCCCGCGCTCCACCGCCCGCCGGGTCACCTCCGCCATCATCCGGCGGCCCATCCCCTGCGAGTGCGACCGCAGCCGTGCCGCGCGCTCCGGGTCGGGCAGGATCTCCGTCATCAACCCCCGCAGCCCCGTGCCCGCCGGTCCCGCCAGGGTCCGCGCGGTCCACCGCAGCGCCGCCAGCAGGTCGCCGCGCAGCTCACCGGTGTCCGGCAGCTCGCCCGGCGCGGGGACGACCGTGTACACCGCGTCCATCACCAGCTCGGCCCGGCCCGGCCACCGCCGGTACAGCGACGCCTTGCTCGCCCGCGCGCGCTCGGCGACCCCCTCCATCGTCAACGCCGCGTAGCCGTGCTCCTCCAACTCCTCGACGGTCGCCCGCAGGATGGCGGACACGAGCGCCTCGCCCCGGCGGCGGGGACGTTTGCGGTGGTCGGTGCTCTCGGGATCGGCGGCCATGTCCCGCATCCTACGAAGCCCGGACGACCCGGCCCGCCGAGCCGTCGACGGTGACCCGCTCACCGTCGGTGAGGACGGCCGTTCCCGTGCCCGACCCCATCACCGCCGGGATGCCGTACTCGCGGGCGACGATCGCCGCGTGCGACGCGGCCGCGCCCGTGTCGACCACCACCGCGGCCGCCCGCTGGAACAGCGGTGTCCACGACGGGTTGGTGTAGGGGCACACCAGGACGTCACCGCTCTCCAACCGGTGGAAGTCGGCGGGTCCGCGCACCACCCGGACCGGGCCCGTCGCCGTTCCCGCGCTGGCCGGTGTGCCGGACACCAGCGCGTCGCCCCGGTCCTTGACGGGGAACACCCGCGCGGGGTCGATCAGCCGTACCCCGGCGAGCTCGGCGCGTTTGGCGGCCCGGGCCCGGACCAGGGAGCGCAGCCGGGTGACCTGGTCGGCGGGCACGTCCTCGACGTCGCGGATCTCCAGGACCTCCTCCAGGCGCAGGTGGAACACGTCGAAGGGCTCGTCCACGACCCCCGCCGCCCGCAGCCGCGCGCCGACCTCCAGCAGCGCCCTCCGCAGGGCCGGGAGCCCCGCGGTGAAGTAGAAGTGCGAGTCCTCCCGGAAGGCCAGACCGCTCTGGGCGGCCCGCACCCAACGGATCATCCGCGCCCGGGCCCGCTCGCCCCGCAGCAGCGGGTGCTCCAGCAGCCGGGACAGCGCCCGCTCGGACCGGGACCCGGGATCGTCCTCGCGTTCCCGCCCGACCAGGACCCGGACCAGCCCGACCACGCTCTCCGGCGACTCGGCGAGGGTGGGCGGGCTGACCAGCAACGGCGTGGTGGTCTCACGGCGTCCGTACTCGCGCTGGAAGGCGTCGAGGTCCTTCGCGAACGCCCCGAGCGGCCCCCGCCCCGACCGCAGCTCCCGCACGATCTCCGCCGGGTCGGCGGACGCGAAGAGCGCGCGCAGCTCGGGGGTGGCGCGGACCGTGTCCGCCAGGTCCTGCAGCGCCCGGTTGGCGTCCTCGGTCCGCGTCCTGGCCCCGCCCAACAGGTCGCCGAGCAGGGAGCGCCGTCCGAGCAGGGCCGTGGCCGCGGCCAACCGCGCCACCGACACCCCGGTGCTCGGCAGGTAGTCCAGGCGCAGGTCACGGCAGTGGTCGAGCAGGGCGAGCACCCGGTCGGGCACCTGGACCAGATCCGGCCACGGCAGCGCCGCCGGGTCGAGGGCGTCGAGTTCGTCGGCACGGCGCAGGAACTCGGTGAACCGGGGGTCCTCCCGCCAGGCGCGGACGTCCATCGCGCGGGGCCTGCGGGCGAGGCGGAACGGAGCGGCCAGCGCGCGGAGCGTCGGTCGGGGCGCCCGCGGGGTGAGCTGGGTGACCACCCCGTCCTCCTCCGCGTAGAAGTCCTCGAATCCGCCGGTGATCCCGTAGGCCTCGGCGATCTCCTGCATCATGCGCGCCGGGCCACGGCCGAACCACGTGCTGACGTCCATCGGGTACGGCCGCACCGGGACGTACTCGGTCAGGACCGAGCCGAGCAGCCGCTGGCGCCGGTTGAGCGGCCCGGTCACCGGCGGCAGGGCGGTCATCGGTCGGGACTGGACGATGTACACGCGTCCACCCGACAGGCACCACTCGATGTCCTGGGGGCGGCCGAAGTGCTGGGCGATCGTACGTCCGTGCGCGACCAGGACCGAGAGCTGGTCGTCGGTCAGCAGCGGTTCGCCCCGCCCCGCCCCCGCCCCCTCCCGGTCGCCGGTGTCCCCGGCCTCCGGCCGCTCCTGACGCCTGACCCCGCCCCCGGCCACGGCGCGGATCACCACCTCGCCCCTACCCGGGGTCCACTCCAGGAGGCGGCCCCCGTGGTCGAGCACGTAGTGGTCGGGGGTGACCAGGCCGGACACCACCGCCTCCCCGAGCCCGGCGCCGGCGTCGACGATGACGCGGTCGCGCGCACCGCTCACCGGGTCGGCGGTGAACATGACCCCGGCGACGTCGGAGTCGACCATCCGCTGCACGACCACCGCGATCCGCACCTCGGAGTCGGCCACCGACCGCTCCGCGCGGTAGGACACCGCCCGGTCGGTCCACAGCGACGCCCAGCACCGGCGGACCGCGTCGACCACGGCGTCGGCGCCGACCACGTTGAGGTGGGTGTCCTGCTGCCCGGCGAACGTGGCCCCGGGCAGGTCCTCGGCGGTGGCGCTGGAGCGGACCGCGACCGGGACGTCCGCGCCGAGGTCGGCGTAGGCGGCGGTGATCGCCGCGCGCAGCCCCTCGGGGACGGGCGCGGACTCCAGGTCGGCGCGGAGCGCGGCGGGGTCGGGGGCGGTGTCCGCGTCCCGGCCGGTGAACCGCTCCTCCAGGCCGATCCCGGCGGCGACCTTCGCGTAGGCGTCGGTGGTGACCACGAACCCGGGCGGCACCGGCAGCCCGGCCCGCAGGAGTTCGCCGAGGTTGGCGCTCTTGCCGCCGACGGCCTGGAGGTCGTCGGCGCCGAAGGCGTCCAGGGGGGCGACGGAACGTGTGTGGGTCATCGGGGAGTCTCTCTGTCTGGATCCGCGTGCGCCGTGGTGCGCAGGGGGAGCTGGGGAAGGGCGAGGGCGATCAGGAACGCCAGGTCCATGAGCGCGGTCACCAGCAGGCCCGCCCGGGTGGCGCTCCTACCCGGGGCGATCCGCGAGAACGCGGGCACGTGGGTGAGCACGCCGGAGAGGCCGAACCCCAGCAGGAAGCCGACCGCCGCGGGCAGGGCGAACGCCCGGTCGCCCAGGCGGCCGAAGACCGGCATCACGGCGGTGGTCGCGACCGGGTAGGCGGTGACGATGACGGGCATCTGGTCGAGCCCGCCGAGGTCGCCCGCGATCTCGGGGAGGGCGGGGGCCGGGGCCGTCTGGTCCAGTGCCGCCATCAGCATCGCCATCAGCGGCCCGGAGAGCGCCAGGGCCACGGGGATCGGTCGTCGCGGCACGGCCCTCGTCCTCCTGACCAAATTAGGAAACGGTTCGTTCTCTAATGAGGCTAGCTCCCGGCCTTGGGGAACGCAACGTTTCCTGTGGGTGCATCGAAGGGAACGGTCGAGGGAACGCGGGCCGCGCCGCTCCCGTGGGAGGGCGGTGCCGTGGTGTGGCGGACGCGGTGGCTGTGACCGGCCCGGCCCACGCCCCGGCGGGGCTCAGCGTCGATGGGTGGACGGGCGGGGGTCAGGGCCGTATCCCGGGCCACGCATGGCGGGCACCGCTGTCCGCCCGGGCCCCGGCCGGCCGGTGCGTCACCGGATGACCACACCACCGCCCATCGCTCGCGCACGCCTGGCGGCGTCCTCGATGTGCGCCAACCGCACGGAGATCCTGTCCTGGTGTTCCCCGACCGTCCGCGCCGGGCGCGTGCCCGCGGCGATCCTCCCACGGTTCTCGCGGAGAAGGGCGCACTCCCGAAGGAAGGCCGGAACCTGGTCGGGTTCGACCCACAGGTCGGCGTCGGCCAGGGTCGGAAAGAACCGGGCCCCCAGCGCACGGACCACCTCCGAGCCCCACACCTCGGTACGCCACCTCTCGAATCCAGCCAGGTCGGAACATCCCTCCGGAACGTCCAACACCCGCCTGACCCCGTCCGGCCCGAGGGCGAAGACATGCACCGACAAACTCATGGGTGCAGTGGATCACGGCCGCCGTGCGCCGGTCCAGCGGATTCGGCGCCCGGGAGCCCGGTGCCGCCGCCGGTGCCGTCGCACCCGAGCGGGGCGGCACCTCGAATCGCCGCTCGCGGCCCGACCCGGCCTCCCGCACGCTCCCCGCGTCGGCCGGAACACCGGGGCGGCGGAGCGGGGTCGCGCGGTTGCGCCGCGTGGCCCGAACCAAGAGGAGACCGATCGGTCTCCTCGTTTCTGTCCCCGCCTCCGGCCGCCCACCCCGCCGGGGCCGTTCCCGCCGCGCCGACGACCCGCGTGTACGCTCGGCCCGACACCGCATCCGCCCAGGAGGAACCCACCATGACCGCGACCGCCGTCGTCACCGGAGCCAGCAGCGGGATCGGCGCGGCCACCGCGCGCGGACTCGCCGCCGAGGGCTACGACGTGGTCCTCGTCGCCCGCCGCGCCGACCGGATCGAGGCCCTGGCCGAGGAGCTGACCAAGGCCGGGCACAGCGCCCGCGCCCAGGTCCTGGACGTCACCGACCGCGCCGCCGTCGACGCCTTCGCCGAGGCCCTGCCCGCCTGCTCGGTCCTGGTCAACAACGCGGGCGGGGCGATCGGGACCGAGACCGTCGCCACCGCCGACCCCGCGGACTGGCGGGCCATGTACGAGGTGAACGTCCTCGGTGTGCTCAACATGACCCAGGCCCTGCTGCCCAAGCTCGTGGCCAGCGGGGACGGCACCGTCCTGGTGGTCTCCTCCGTCGCCGGGCACGTGGTCTACGAGGGCGGCGGCGGGTACGTGGCCGCCAAGCACGGCGCGCACACGCTCGCGGCCACGCTGCGGCTCGAACTGGTCGGCCAGCCCGTGCGCGTCCTGGAGGTCGCCCCGGGCATGGTCAAGACCGAGGAGTTCACCCTCAACCGCCTGCGCGGGAACGCCGAGGCGGCCGAGGCGGTCTACGCCGGGGTGCCCGACCCTCTGTCGGCCGAGGACGTCGCGGACACCATCGTCTGGGCGGTCACCCGGCCTCCGCACGTCAACATCGACCTGCTGGTCGTCCGTCCGCGCGCGCAGGCCGCCCAGCACCGCATCCACCGGGTGAAGGAGTAGCCGGACCGGGGCGGTCGGCCGGGGGCGGTCGGTCGGCGTGGGGGCGGGGTCGGAACCCGGCTTGACCCTGACGCCGCGTCAACTCCTAGCGTCGGCGGCATGAGTGAGAACAGCGCCGCGCGCGTCACCGGCGGGAACGCCACCCCCGAGATCGACCGCACCATCTATCCCATGCCGATGTTCGCCACCCTCCGGGTCGCGGACCCGGCGGCGGCCGAGGCGTTCTACCACGCCGTCGGCTTCGTCTCCCTGGCCACCCTCCCGGGCCCGGACGGGTCCCCCGCGGTGGTGCACCTGCGCCGGACGCGCTACCAGGACCTGCTGCTCGTCCCCGGTGAGCCGGAGCGCGGCAGCACCACCGTGAGCTTCAACGCCGCCGGGCTGGACCTCGCGGAGCTGGCGGAGGCGATCCGCGCCGCGGCCCCCGAGGGCGCGCGGGTCCAGGGGCCCGAGGACACCGCCTGGTTCACCACCGACCTGACCGTCGACGACCCCGACGGCAACCGGGTGATCCTCACCGCGCCCCGCGAAGCGGACATGGAGCGCGCCAGGGAGTGGGCGGCCACCTTCGAGGGGGACTACGTCGTGGAACGGTAGACGGGGCCGGGCGGCACCCGGGAGAGGGGGAGGAGCCCGTGGAGTGGACCATCCACCAGGTCGCGGCGGACGCGGGCGTCACCAGCCGGACCCTGCGCCACTACGACGCGATCGGCCTCCTGCCGCCCTCCCGGGTCGGCGACAACGGCTACCGCTACTACGACTCCGTCGCCGTCGCCCGCCTCCAGCGCATCCTTCTGCTGCGTGACCTCGGCCTGAACCTGTCCGTGATCGCGGACGTCCTGGACCGTGAGGAGGACGAGGAGGCGGCCCTGGCCGAGCACATCGGGTCGCTGGAGGCCGAGCGCGACCGTCTCGACCGGAGGATCGGCGCCGTCCGGTACACCCTCGACGCGCGCCGGTCGGGACGCGACCCCTCGATGGGGACGCTGCTGGAGGGCTTCAACGACCCCTACGAGGAGGAGGTCGTCGCCCGGTGGGGCGAGGAGGTCTTCCGGAAGAGCAACGCCTGGTGGCACGGGAAGACCACGACGCAGCGGATCGAGTGGAAGCGGGAGACCGACGCCCTCGTCACCGCGTGGACGGCCGCCTGGCGGGACGGCGTGGACCCCGCCTCGGGCCGCGCGCGGGAGCTGGTCGCCCGGCACGTGGAGTGGCTCCGCCGGATCCCGGGGACCCCGGTGGCCGAGGGCGACCGCGAGCGTTCCGTCGAACTCCTGCGCTGCCTGGGCGACACGTACGTCGAGGACCCCGGCTTCGTCGACACCTACGGGGGGCCGGAGGGGGCCGCCTTCGTGCGCGACGCCCTGCGCGCCCACGCCGACCGCGCCGTGTGACCGGCCGGGTCCTCCCGCGTGCCGCGGCCGACCGCCACCGCGCCTTCGGAGCACCCGCCCGGCGCGGTCGGTCCGGGGGCGCACGCCCGTGCCCGGACCGCCTTCACGGCCGTGAAGGGGCCGTGATACCTGTGATGTGTCCCACACGGGGGTTCCGGGGGATGTCCGCGCCCCGGTTCCCGCCCGTGTCCCGGCACGGCAAGGAGTCCGGATTGAGTTCTCGCGTTCCCCGGAGCAGTTACTCCTCAGGCACCTCCGGCACCCCCCTCCTCGGCGACACCATCGGCGCGAACCTCGCCCGCACCGCCGCCGACCACCCGGACCGCGAGGCCCTGGTCGACCGCGCGGGCGGGGTGCGGCTCACCTACCGCGAGTTCGACGCGATCGTCGACCGGGTCGCGCTCGGCCTGCTCGACCTCGGCGTCGCCAAGGGCGACCGGGTCGGCGTGTGGTCCCCCAACCGCGCCGAGTGGGTCTACGTGCAGTACGCGACCGCCCGGATCGGCGCGGTCATGGTCAACGTCAACCCCGCCTACCGGACCCACGAGCTGGAGTACGTGCTGGGCCAGGCGGGCATCTCCGTCCTGGTGGCCGCGCCGTCGTTCAAGACCTCCGACTACGCGGCGATGATCGACGAGGTCCGGGGGCGCTGCCCGGACCTGCGCGAGGTCGTGCTGTTCGACACCCCGGCGTGGTCGTCCCTGCTCGCGGCGGGCGAGGCGGGGGATCCGGCGCGGCTGGCGGAGATCGAGGCGGGGCTGTCCCCGGACGACCCCATCAACATCCAGTACACCTCGGGCACCACCGGGTTCCCCAAGGGAGCCACGCTCTCTCACCACAACATCCTCAACAACGGATTCTTTGTGGGTGAATTGTGTGGATACACGCATGTTGATCGCATTTGCGTGCCAGTTCCCTTTTATCACTGTTTCGGGATGGTCATGGGAAATCTGGCCGCCACCACCCACGGCGCGTGCGTCGTCCTCCCCGGTCCCGGCTTCGACCCGGCGGCGACCCTCGACGCCGTCCAGGCCGAACGCTGCACCTCGCTGTACGGGGTGCCCGCGATGTTCATCGCCGAACTGGCCCTGCCCGACTTCGACGACTACGACCTCTCCACGCTGCGCACCGGGATCATGGCGGGCTCGCCCTGCCCCGTCGAGGTGATGCGCCAGGTCATGGGCCGGATGGGCATGCGCGAGGTGTCCATCTGCTACGGGATGACCGAGACATCCCCGGTGTCCACCCAGACCCGCCGCGACGACACGGTGGAGCGCCGGGTCTCCACGGTGGGCCGGGTGGGTCCGCACCTGGAGGTCAAGGTGATCGACCCGGACACCGGGGTCACCGTCCCGCGTGGGACCCCCGGCGAGCTGTGCACCCGGGGGTACTCGGTCATGCTCGGGTACTGGGACATGCCCGACCGCACGGCGGAGGCGATCGACGCGAGCCGCTGGATGCACACCGGCGACCTCGCGGTCATGGACGAGGAGGGGTACGTCAGCATCACCGGGCGGATCAAGGACATGGTGATCCGCGGCGGGGAGAACGTCTACCCGCGCGAGGTCGAGGAGCTGCTGCACACCCACCCCGACCTTCTGGACGCGCAGGTCATCGGGGTTCCGGACGAGAGGTACGGCGAGGAACTCATGGCGTGGGTGCGGATGCGCGACGGAGCCGAACCGATCACCGCCGAGGCGCTGCGCGCGTTCTGCGAGGGGCGGATCGCGCACTTCAAGATCCCGCGCTACGTCCACGTCGTCGACGGGTTCCCGATGACCGTCACCGGCAAGGTCCGCAAGGTGGAGATGCGCGAGCAGGCGATCCGGCTGCTCGGCTGAGTTCGTCGCCCGGCCCCGCCCCGGCCGGGCCTTTCCACGGTGGCACGCCGTTCGGAGGGGCGGGCCCCGCCCCGCGCACGGGCCGTGCGCGGGGCCGGAGCGCGTACGGCCGGCGCCCTACGCCTCGGAGGGGGCCGTGTCCATGTCGGAGGCCAGCAGCTCCGCCAGCCCGTCCAGGGCCTGGTCGGCGGTGTCGGCGTCGTCGCAGGCCAGGGTCACGGTCTCGTTGTGGCCCGCGCCCATGGACATGACCGCCAGGACGCTGCGCGCGTCCACCGGGTCGTGTCCCTCGCGGGAGATGGTGACGGGCAGGCCCGTCTCGTTGACGGCCTGCACGAAGAGGGCCGCGGGCCGGGCGTGCAGTCCGAGGTGGGATCCGACGGTCACGGTGCGCTGGGGCATGTCAGTCCTTCTCTGGTCGAGAGCGGCGGGGCGGATCACAGGTCGTCGATCCGCCGCCGCGGGTCGGGGTCGGCCACGACCGTGGCCTCGTGCGCGGCCACGTCGTCGGGTGTGGGGATGGTCGTACCGGGAGGGGAGACGGCGGCCGTCCCCCAGGACACGGCGCGGCCCAGCCCCGTGTCGGGAAGGCCGTCCTCGCTGAGGTAGCCCGCGAGGGCGCAGTCGCCCGCACCCACCGTGCTGCGGGTGCGTACCCGGGGACCGCGCGCCCACCAGGTTCGCTCGGCGTCCACGAGTATGGCCCCATGGCCGCCCAATGTCACGAGGGCCAGCTCATTGCCCCAGGAGAGGACCTCGCGGGCGGCCCCGACGCCGCCCCGACGGTGGGCAGGTCGCGGCCGGTCAGCTCGGCGAGCTCCTCGCGGTTGGGCTTGAGCAGGGTCGCCCCGCCCGCGTGGGCCGCCTTCGCGAGCGGCTCCCCCGAGGCGTCCAGGGCGAGCGGGACCCCGTAGGCCGAAGCCAGCCCGGCGACGCGGACGTACAGGTCGCCGGGTGCCCCCGAGGGAGGCTGCCGCAGGCCGCGATCCGGTCCGGGTCCAGGGACAGCTCCTGTTCCACGACGTCGAGCAGGGCGTCGGTCCGATCGGCTGCCTGTACGTCCGGCTGGCCCGCGCCCGCGGCGCCTCCCGCGTGTACCTGGTGGACGTCAACGGGGAACGCCTCGACATGTCCGCGCGGGTCGTCCGGCCGGAGGCCGCCGTCTCGGGCCGCGCCCAGGAGGACGCCGTGCGCATGGTCGCGCGCGGTGGCCGGATCAGCTTCTTCGGCGGGCTGCCCAAGGACGACCCGATCATCCGGCTGGACTCCAACATCGTGCACTACCGGGAGATCTCGGTCCTCGGCGCGAACGGCTCCAGCCCCGCCCACAACCGCCGCGCCCTGGAGCTCATCTCCTCCGGCGCCGTGCCGGTCGCCGACCTCGTCACCGAGCGGATGGGCCTGTCCGACGTGCACGAGGCCATCGAGACGGTGGCGTCGGGCAACGCGATCACGGTGACCGTCGAGCCGTGAGACGCCCCGGCCCACTGGCGTCCCGGGGCGTTTCACGATTGGCTGTGTACCCGGCATTCGCACACGCCCGCCGGTTCGCAGGACGGGCCCGGGTGAGCCGAGACCGATCGATGACCCGATCCAGGAGCGATGATGCCGCAGCCCGGCCCCCTGCCCCCTGACACCCAGAGCACCGAGACACGCACCCCCCGCCTGACGGGCGTCCCCGCCAGCCCCGGCGCGGCCGTCGGACCGGTGGCCCGGATGGCCGCCCGTCCCACCCTGCCCGACCGGCCCCCGGCCCCCGGGGACCCGGCCGCCGAGGCGGACCGGGCGCGCGACGCCCTGGGCCGCGTCGCCGACTGGCTGGACGCCCGGGCCGCCGGACTGACCGGTGAGGGGGCGGCCGTGCTCTCCGCGCAGGCGCTCATGGCCCGCGACCCCGAACTCGCCCGCCGGGTCGGCGAGCGCGCGGAGTCGGGCGAGGCCGCCGCGTGGGCGGTCCACTCGGCGGTCGGCGCCTACCAGGACCTGCTGCTCGCGGCCGGGGGCTACCTGGCCGAGCGCGCCGCCGACCTGGCCGACATCCGCGACCGGGCCGTCGCCGACCTGCTCGGGGAGCCCGTGCCCGGGCTGCCCGACCCCGGCCGCGACCACGTCCTGGTCGCCGACGACCTCGCGCCCGCCGACACCGTCCAACTCGACGCCGACCGCGTGCTGGCGATCGTCACCCGGCAGGGCGGCCCCACCAGCCACACGGTGATCCTGGCCCGCGCGCTCGGCATCCCCGCCGTCGTGGGGTGCGCGGGCGCCGACGCCCTCCGGGACGGGACCGCCGTGGCCGTGGACGGGGACGCGGGGACCGTCGACGTCGAGCCCGACACGGAGGCGGTCGAGCGGATCCGCGGCCGGGGCGAGCGCCGCCGCGCGCTGCTCGCCGAGTCCTCCGGCCCCGGCCGCACCCGGGACGGCTCCTCCGTGGCGCTGCTGCTCAACGTGGGCGAGGGCGACCCGGAGGCCGCGGCCGCGCACGACAGCGAGGGCGTGGGCCTGCTGCGGACGGAGTTCCTCTTCCTGGACCGGTCCGAGCCGCCGACGGTCGACGAGCAGACCGCCGGGTACACGCGGCTGCTCAGATCCTTCTCCGGCCGCACGGTCACCGTCCGCACCCTGGACGCCGGGTCCGACAAACCGCTGCCGTTCGTGGAGACCGGCCCCGAGGACAACCCCGCGCTCGGGGTGCGCGGGTACCGGACCGCACGCGATCAGCCCGGCCTGCTGGCCGACCAGTTGACGGCGATCTCCGGCGCCGTGCGGGCGGCCGGTACGCGCACGCGTGTCATGGCGCCCATGGTGTCCACCCCCGACGAGGCGGCGGAGTTCGCGGCGCTGGCCCGGGAGGCGGGACTGGCGGAGGTGGGCGTCATGATCGAGGTCCCCGGCGCCGCGCTGCTGGCCGACCGGATCCTGGCGCACGTCGACTTCGTGTCGATCGGCACCAACGACCTCGCCCAGTACACGATGGCCGCCGACCGCACCCTCGGGTCGCTGCCCGACCTGCTCGATCCGTGGCAGCCCGCCCTGGTGTCCCTGGTGGCGGCCGTGGGCCGGGCGGGGGAGCGCCTGAGACGTCCGGTGGGGGTGTGCGGCGAGGCCGCCGCCGACCCGCTGCTGGCGCTGGTGCTGGTGGGGGCGGGGGTGAGCAGCCTGTCGATGTCGGCGCCCGCGCTGCCCGCCGTGCGGCACGCGCTCGCCCACCACACCCGCGAGGAGTGCCGCCGCCTGGCCGACCTGGCCCTGGCCGCGTCCAGCGCCGAGCGTGCCAGGGAGGCCGTGCGCGGCGCCGCGAACCCGGAGGTCGGCCTCTGGTGACCGCCTCCCCCTGACCCGTCGCGCCCGTTCCCCTCCCCTCAGGCCCCGGGAGCGGGCGCGGGGTGCTCAGCCTCTCGCGTCCCCCAGCCGCCTCCGACGACCTCGGGCAGCAGGTCGAGCCGCTCCCGGGCGGCCGCGAGCAGGTCGTCGGCGTCGGTGGAGCCGGAGGCGCTCCAGGACTCGCGGGCCGTGCCGAGCACGGAGAGGAAGGCGGCGGTCAGGACGTCGGGCCGCGGGTCGGCGGCGCGGTCGACCCCGGCGCGTTCGGCGACGACCTCCGCGATCCGCTCCTGGTGGCGTCGGCAGGAGCCCGTCATCGCGTCGACCACTGCGGGGTCGTCCTTCAGGACGGTGGCGGCGCGGCTCAGGAAGTCGCGGGTTCGGGGATCGACGCTGTTCCAGTGGTCCTGGACGGCGTTGCGCAGCGCGGTCAGCGGGGGTTCGTCGGCGGGGCGGGCGCGCAGGGCCGACAGGAAGAGTTCGTCGACGCCCGCCACCGCCTCCAGGAGGAGCTCCTCCTTGGTGGCGAAGTAGCGGAAGAAGGTCCGCTGGGAGACGCCGACGCTGGCGGCGATCTGTTCCGTCGTCGTCCCGTGGTACCCCTGTTCGAGGAAGAGGCGGAGCCCCGACCCGACCAGGTTCTGGCGCAGCCGCGCCTTCTTGCGCTCCCGCAGCCCCACCGTCCCGGATGCGACCGTGTCCGTCATGGGTCCTCCCACCGTCGGTACTCCTCCTCCCCGCGACGTTTCCGCGCCCCGAATATTACGTCAGTCACAGTCAAAAATCACTTGCTGCAAAGTGTCAGCCGCTGACAGACTTTCGCCCGGCGCACCGAGAATCTGGGGGAAACATGACACACGGGGAAGCTCCGCCCGCGTCCAGGGCGGCCCGACTACGGGAAAGCCCGTGGTCGACACTGGTCGCCATCGCCTTCGGCGTGATGATGGTGGCCCTGGACGGCACGATCGTGGCCGTCGCCAACCCCGCGATCGGCGCGAGCCTGGGGGCCTCCCTGGCCGAACTCCAGTGGGTGACCCACGGGTACCTGCTGGGTCTGGCGGTCTTCCTCATCACCGCGGGCAAGCTCGGCGACCGCTTCGGCCACCGCCGCACCTACATGGTGGGCGTGGTCGGCTTCGTCCTGTCCTCGGTGGCGATCGGGCTGTCCGCCGGGGTGGTCATGCTCATCGCCTTCCGCGTGCTCCAGGGGATCTTCGGCGCGCTGCTGCTGCCCGCCACCATGGGGCTGCTGCGCGCCGCCTTCCCGCCGGACAAGCTCGGTCGGGCGTTCGGCGTCTTCGGCAGCCTCATCGGCGCCGCGACCGCGGGCGGTCCCATCGTCGGCGGAATCCTGGTGGGCGCCTTCGGCTGGCAGGCGGTGTTCTTCATCAACCTCCCGGTCGGCGTGGCGACCGTCGTCCTGGCGCTGTGGCTGCTCGGCCCGAACCAGGCCACCGACGTCGGCGCCCGGATGGACGTCCCGGGCATCGCGCTGCTCAGTGTGGCGATGTTCGCGCTGGTGTGGGCCCTCGTGGAGGCGCCCACCGCGGGGTGGACCGCTCCGGTCACCCTGGGATCGCTCGCCGTCGCCCTCGTCGTGGGCGCGGCCTTCCTCCTGTGGGAGCGGCGTCCGAGGGACCCGCTGGTGCCCCTGGGACTGTTCACCCATCCGTCGATCGCCATCGGCGCGGTGCTCACGGCGTTCATGGCGGTCAGCCTCATGGGCGGGCTGTTCTTCGTGACCTTCTACCTCCAGGGCGTGCGCGGCATGTCCCCGGCCGAGACCGGGCTCCAACTGCTGCCGATGACCGCCACGATGGGCCTGACCTCGCCGATCGCCGGACGGGTGCTGGACCGGGTGGGCGCCCGCGCGCCGACGACGGCCGGTCTGCTGATGGCGGCGCTGGGCATGTTCATGCTGTCCAGGCTGGACGGGGAGACCGGGGTCCCCTACATCTCGGTCGCGTTCGTCCTGGTCGGGATGGGGTTGAGCCTGGTCATGACCGGTGCCACGGCCGCCATCATCGGCAACGCGCCGCTGCGCTTCGCGGGGGTGGCCTCGGCGGTGCAGCAGGCCGCCATGCAGCTGGGCGGTTCGCTGGGCACGGCGGCTCTGGGCGCGGTGATGTCGCTGAGCATCATGGCGACCCTGCCCGGCCACTTCGCCGCCGCCGGGCTGGCCGAACCCGCCGCGGGTGAGCTGACGGAGATACAGAGCGCCGTCGCCCAGGGCGGGGCGGTCGTCCCGCAGGGGGCCTCCGCCGAGACCGTACGGGCGGTCACCGAGGCCAGCCACCTGGCCTTCATGGACGGGCTGCACCTGGCGTTCGGGATCGCCGCGGCGCTCATGCTGGCGTCGGCCGCGCTGTCGCTGTTCATGCGCGCGGGCCACCCGACCGGGGAGGACGCCGCCGAGGGCGAGTCCGCCACAGGCGCGTCCGCCGTCCACGTGTAGGCGGACCCGTGCCGGGGAGGGGCCGACCGGCCGCGCCCCGGAACGGGCCACCGCTCAGTGCGGGATTCCGTCGATGATGCCGCGCGCTCCCTTCCGCAGAAGAGTGGCGGCGACGAACGCGCCCAGCTCCTCCGGGCGGTCAGGCGTGTCCCACTCATGGGCGTAGGCGAACCGGCCGCCCTCGCGGGTGAACACCATCCCGAGCAGGGAGAGCTGACCGTCCGCCGTGGTGTGGGCGTGCCCGGCGATCGGTGAGTTGCAGTGCCCCTGGAGAGCGGACAGCATCGTGCGCTCGGTGGTGACCCAGGTGCGGGTGTCGGGGTCGTCGAGCAGCCGCAGGAGTTCGGCGATGTGGGTGTCGGCGGTGCGGCACTGGACTCCGATCACGCCGGAGCCGACCGGAGGGCACCTGATCTCGGGCGGAATGACCTGGGTGATCCGGTGTTCCATGTGGACGCGGCGCAGCCCGCTCGCGTTGAGGATGATCGCCTCGAACCGCCGTTCGGCGTCCAACCGGGCGATCCGACCGTTGACGTTGCCGCGCAGCCGGTCGACGTGCAGGTCCGGGCGGTGTTTGAGGAGTTGGGCCTTGCGGCGGACCGCCGACGTGCCGATCCGGCTGCCCGGCGGCATGGCCTCCAGACCGGTGTACGGGGACCCCTCGCGGACCACCAACACGTCCGAGACGTCCTCGCGGGGCAGGTAGGCGGCGAAGGCGGTTCCCTCGGGCATCGGGACATCGCCCGGGACGTCCTTCATGGCGTGGACCGCGATGTCGATGCCGCCCATCATGAGGTGCCGGTCGATCTCCTTGAGGAAGGCGCCCTTTCCGCCCAGTTCGGCGAGGTCGCCCATCCACTTGTCGCCGCTGGTCTCGATGCCGACGATCGCCGTGGGGAGGTCGCCCGCGATCTTGGCGACGAGGTCCTGGACGAGGCGGGCCTGGGCCATGGCCATGGGCGAGGTGCGGGAGCCGATACGGAGTGGCGGACGGTCGGCGAGCATGTGCTCAAAGTACTCGGCCGCGGGTGCGGGCCGCTGGCGTTCCGGCGGGTCGGGGCGGGACGGGATGAGGTCGGACACGTGATCTCCTCAGGTAAAAGCCCGCGCCCCGACGTCGGACGAGCCCTCCCTCTCAGGTCATGACGCCAGGGCGCGGGGGTCGGTGGTGTGTCAGCGGAGTGGTCGATCGCCGTTCCCGGCGGTGCGCAGAACGGCCTGGACGCGACCGATCGGATCGTCGGCGCCGCGCGGCGGGCACACCAGGGCGAGACCGACCGCTTCCGTGGCCGTGACCGGGGCCGGGGGCGGAGGCTCCTCCCACCTGGGCGGGCCGGGGTCGGCTGTCTCGAAGCCGTCGCCCCAGGGGCGGTTGTCGGTGGTCACGTGATGTCCCTCCGGTTGCGTCGGGCGATCGCGGCGAGCAATGCGCGGTGTGTCGGCGCGGTCAGGCGCTCGTGGGGGTTTCCGCGGCCGTTCCAGCCGGTCGGACGGTGGGCGACGTAGGTGCGCCTTCCCCTGGTGTCCTCGGTGAAGGTGAGCACCCAGCGGCCCGCGATCAGGTCGTCGAGGACGCGGTCCATGGCCGGGTCCGGGCCCGTCGGGTCCTCCTGGCCGATGTCCTCCAGCGGGGACCGCCACACCAGGGGACGGGTGCCGGGGGCGCGTTCGCGGCCGCGCGCCACCCTGGTCACGTGGCCACGGGTGGCGGTGTAGACCGGGCGGCCGTACAGGTCCCATCCCTGGTGGCGCACCGTCGTGCCGTGTTCGGCCGCCCAGGTCCGGAGTGCGGACATGCTGGGCAGTTCGCGGATGTCGCAGACACGCGTCATCGGGGGCTCACCGCCCATCGGAGGAGCGGGGGGACGACGTTCTCGATCACCAGCAGCGGGGTGATTCGTGCGGACTTCGGCCGGGCCGCGTAGGGGCGCACGCGCGTGAGACGTCGGGGTCGGCGGTTGCGCGGGTTCACGCGCCCACCCCCGCGAGCTCTCGCCAGCTGCGAACGGCGATGGCCAGGTCCTCCAGGTCCACGGGCGGCTCCGGGCGCGCATCGGCGTCGGGGGCGAGGAGGTCACGGCCCCGAGCGGGCTGTTCGGCGTGGTGGCGTTCGACGGCCAGGAGGTACGGGCGCGCCAACGGGGGGTCGTCCACGGGGGCCGGGGCCGCCGAACGCGGAGCCCGGACCGGGGGCGGAACGATCGACTCCTCTTGGAGAACCGGGGGACGGGGCCGGGGGATCGGGTGGCTGTCGTCGTGTGCGGCGGGCCGGAGGTTCGAGCGGGCGTGGCGTCCGCAGGGCGGGGGCCACAGCCTCAGGATCAGGTTTCGCAGGTATCGCATACGCGACTCCTCGATGGATGCCGGATGGGAGGTCCGGCGGGAGTTAGAACACCTCCATCATGTAACGTAAATTTTAGATACTCAAGTCCATGTCTAAAAATCGACGAGAGATCATTTACGTCCGAAAAGTGAACGTTGAGACGGCTGATGACATGCGGAGATAGGATTCAGCGCGTCTGGCGAGGAGGGCAAGTATCAGGTCGTACTGCGGGACCCACCATCAGTAGGAGGCAGCTCTCGGGCGTGCTTCGTCGCCTCCGCCGCGAACAGGGCAAAACCCTGGAGCAGGTGGCCGAACAGGTTGAATGGTCGACCGCGAAGGTCTCCAACTTCGAGACGGGTAGAACCGCGCGCCCCTCGGTGACGGATGTCAGCGCGCTTCTACGCGTCTACGGCGTGCCAGCGGACAGCCCCGAGGACGAGGCGATCCTGACTCTTGTACGTCAGTCGAGACAGAAGAATCGCTGGTCAGGCTTTGGGGACGTCCTCACCGGCGAGTACGCGGCGCTGGAGGAGGAAGCTGCGCGGATCTCCACCTATGAGCCGATCGTCATTCCGGGTCTGGTGCAGACCGACAGCTACGCTCGCCTTCACATGCAGTCCGCGTCCGTGCCCCGCGTCGACGCCGACATCGACCGTGCGGTGGCCGCACGTCGTCATCGACAGGAAATCCTCTCCAGGCCGGACGCTCCCGAGCTCTGGATGATCATCGACGAGAACGCCATCCGCCGCATGCAGGCGGAACCAAAGATGATGCGTGAGCAGATCGAACACCTGCTCGCGGTGTCGCGCGACCTCTCCAATGGAGTCACCCTCCAGGTGATGCCCACGAGTGCGTCATTCCGGTCGGGCCTCGTCGGACCGTTCGTGATCCTGGAGTACGACGATCCCGACGTGGCTCCGTTCGTGTTCCTGGAGACGGACACCGACGGCCTCTACCTGGAACGAGACGAGGAGGTCGACCGGTACCGGCGACTCTTCGAGCAGGCCCAGTCCATCGCCCTGAGCGCCCACGAGTCGGCGGAGCTGTTGCGTGCTCTCACACCCTAGAAAGAAGTGAATCCGATGCGTTTGACTCCCATTCCCGCGGACCTCTCCTTCCGCAAGAGCAGCTACAGCACCCCGCAGAACTGCGTGGAGGTGGCTGACATCCCCGGTGGTGACACGGCTGTTCGCGACTCGCAGAACCCAGACCTCGGCTACTTCGTCGTTCCCGGGGGCGAGTGGGCGGCGCTTCTGGACTCCGTCAAGCGCCACGGCCTGTGAACGGGGGAGGCCCCCGACGCGTTGTCGGCGCCGGGGGCCTCATCTAACTCCCGCGACGAGCCTACAGCGCACCGCCCTCACCGGCCAGCGCCAGAACGATCCCCGGACGAGTTTGGACAGCTACGGGCGCGCCACCTCGTTCTCCGGGGTGTCCAGCCAGACGTGTTGTCCGCCCGGGGCGACCGTGAGCCCGAACCGCGTGTGCGCGGGACTCCCGACTTCCTTCCACCACGAGTAGGCGGTCTCCAGTTCGTCGAACAACCGCCGCGGCCCGTGCTGGCGTACCACGTACGTCATCGGCCCGGGTTCGATCCGCCACGACGCCCATGACCCGGCGTAGGGGTCCATCAGATACACCGTGTACGAACCGCACGCGGGATCGTCATCGTCGAACACCACGACAGAGGTCATCGCGGGCACACGCAGGCCGATGGCGAAGCTGCCGTCGAAGTCACCGACCGATTCGTGGGGGTGCAGGCCGGTGGTCAGCTCATCGAAATCGTGGTCAGGCAGGACTCGGTCCTCGACGGCTCCGTGCGGGGCGCGTTGGGCACGGGTCCACATGAACGCCGCGTCCCCTCCAAAGTTCCCCTGGGCCGTGCTCCCATCGGAGCTGACCCGCAAACGGAGCAGGGCGCCACTGTGGAAGGCCGTGCCGAACGGAGTGAGAACGATTCCGTCCGCGCGTGTCTGTTCGACCCACGTGTAGGGGATGGTCCGCACGGCCGCCGTCGCCATGATCCGATCGAACGGCGCGTTCTTCGGACACCCCTTCTCACCGTCGCCGTTGACGACCTCCACCGGCCAACCAGCACGCTCCAAGGCGGTGGCGGCCCGCTCGGCCAGCACGGCGTCGATCTCGATCGTGGTGACGTTCTCGATCCCGGTCACGGAGGCCAACAGTGCGGCGTTGTAGCCGGTCCCCGTCCCGATCTCCAGTGTGCGCAGACCGGGGGAGAGGTCCGCCGCGTCGAGCATCCGGGCGACGACCGTGGGCATGGAGGCCGTCGACGACACGTACCCGGATCCGGTGCCGTCCCCGTCGTCGAGTTGGACCGCGACCGGGGCGTCGGAGTAGCAGACCTCCAGCCACCGGGCGGGGTCGTCCTCACGCCGGAGGGGGTAGGGACGGTCGTCGGTGCCCCTGACCCAGACGGTGTCGGGGATGAACAGGTGGCGGGGCACCTTCAGAAAGGAGTCCCGCCACGCGGGAGGCATGCCCTCCGCGAGGCGGGACCGGAGGGTCTGGGCGTCGGTCACTTGTCGTCTCGCTCGTGCTTTCCGCCGCCGCTCCCACCGTCGTTGGGGGTGGGCGGAGGTGGTGGTTTGTCCTTCTGCCCGTCCCAGCGGGAGGGGTCATCGTGCTTGCCCACGGGCACCTCCAGGGATTGGGGACACCGTCACGTCAACGGTAACCCTGAGCGTCCTCCGCGTCACAGGAATGGCCGCATGCGGACTGGAGGGCGTGCGAATCCGCCCCGAGGGGTAGGGAGCGAAGGATGTCGGTTCCAGGCCAGGATGTTCCGGAGGTCGATCTTCAACTCCGATCCGCGCCCTACGCTGTGGGCGGTGATCGACGAGGCCGCTCTTCTGCGCATCCCGCCAGAGCTCTCCGGTCAGCTGGAATACCTGATCGAGATGAGCCACCAGCCGAACATCGGGGTTCAGGTTCTACCGTTGAGTCGAGGACTCCACGGTGAAACGGGGCAACTGGTCATCATGGACTTCCAGCCACCAGACCCGACGACGGTCTACCTGGAGGTCATGGCCCAAGAGCTGTACCTGGAGAAGCCGCGCGAGATCACCTACTACCAGCACGTGTACGACCGCCTACAGGCCGCCGCGCTCCCCGTCGAAGAGTCCCGGGAGCTGATCAGTGGACTGCTGGCCCGATAGGAAACCGATGCAGCCTGAGACAAGCCATCTGACCTTCCGCAAGAGCAGTTACAGCGGAGCCCGCACCCAGGACTGCGTGGAGGTCGCCGACCTCCCCGGCGGTGCCGCCGTTCGCGACTCCAAGCACCCCGAGGCCGGGCACATCACCTTCCCGGTCTCTGAGTGGAACGCGTTCCTGGCCGAGGTCACTCGCTAGACCCTGAGAACGCAACGGGCCCCCAGCGCTGGCTGGGGGCCCGTGCTGCTTTACCTGAAAGCAACCCAGGAACACTCTACTGGCCGCCGCTGACGCGGACCAGCGCCCGAACGGTCCTGAACGAGTCCGGGTAGCTACGGGCGCGCTACCTCGTTCTCCGGGGTGTCCAGCCAGACGTGTTGTCCGTCCGGGGTGACCGTGAGTCCGAACCGTTCACGACCAGGGCGGTCCGCGTCCTGCCACCCCCGGAAGGCGTACGCGATCTCCGCGCACAGGTCACGGGGCCCGAACCGGTGGGCCTCGTAGTCATCGGCTTCTGGCCGGTACTCGATGAGCACCCACGACCCGGCCCGGTCGTAGAAGTACACCGACGCCTCACCACTGCCGTCCGTGGCGTGGAAACGGGTGAAGCTCAGGTTCGGCACCAGTGCACCGATGGTCAGGGCCAGGCCGCCCGCCGGGTCCGCGTCGCAGACCGGCATCGGATCCAGCCCGGTTCGGAACTCCTCGACCTCGTCGGCGGCCTCGTCCACGTGGTCCCACAGCTCGCCGAGGGCGACCCGTTGGCCACGCAACCACATGAACGGCGCGTCGCCCACGAAGCGTCCGCGCGCGGTTCCATCGTCATCGACGACCAGGCGAGCCAGCGCGGTGGTCGCGAACCCGGTGGCCCACGGCGTGACGATGACACCGCCGGGCCGGGTTTGGTCGATCCACGTCGACGGGATGTCCTGGGCGGCCACCGTCGCCAGTACCCGGTCGAACGGCGCCCGGTCGGGAACACCGTCGGCACCGTCACCCACGACCAGGTGGGGCTTGTACCCGGCCGACTCCAGGTTCGAGCGCGCCTGTTCGGCCAGGGCCGGGTCGATCTCGATCGAGGTGACGGTGTCCGATCCGAGTCGCTCGCACAGCAGCGCGCAGTTGTACCCGGTGGCGGTGCCGATCTCCAGCACGCTCACACCGTCCGTCACGCCGAGCGCGTGGAGCATCCGGGCGACGAGGGAGGGCTGGGAGGCCGAGGATGTGGCCCGGTCCCCACGGCCGTCAGGGAAGGCGGGGGTACCGTCGTCGACCTGGGTGATGACGGAGACGTCGTCGTAGGCCCACCGAACCCAGTCCGGGTGGGAACGGCCGACAGCGACGAGACGGCCGTCCCCGGTCGCGGTGTCCTCGCCCCATACGGTGTCCGGGAGGAAGGCGTGCCGGGGCACCCTGAGCATGGCGTCACGCCATGCCGGGTCGGTCAGGACGCCCCGTGGGGCGAGCTGGTCGACGAGCGCGGCCCGCCGACCGGTGAAGTCGTCCACTACTTTCCCTGCTTCTCGCCGCCGCCACCGTGTGGTGAGGGGTACTGGGAATCGTTGTCCTTGGGGTCGCCGCGCTGGTCCTGGGGCTTGTCCGGGTCGCTGTGCTTTCCCATCACGGGCTCCTCGGTTCGGGGGACGTCCACGATGAATGTAACCGGGTGAGATCGGACTGTCACAGATATGGCCGCATGCGGACTGGAGGGGTGTGAGTCCGCCCCGAGGGGTAGGGGACGAAGGATGTCGGTGCAGGTCCTGGCCGGTGCCGATCAGGTCCGTCACCGGGGTCCGCATGCCCCGGGCTCCGTCAGCCCCGGGCGATGCGGTAGAGCACGTTCGGCCGCAGGGGACCCTCGGGCGCGGCGGGGTCGTCGAAGTCGTCGGCCGGGTCCCGGGTCATGCCGATCCGGCGCATGACCGCTTGTGAACGGAGGTTGGCGGCCGTGGTCACGGCGAGGATCTCGGGGAGCGCGAGCGTGCCGAACCCGTGGGCCAGGCACGCCCGCGCGGCCTCGGTCGCGTAGCCCCGGCCCCAGGCCGGGCGGGCGAGCCGCCAGCCGATCTCCACCCCCGTGAACGGCATGTGGTCCTCCACCTCGTCCAGACCGGTGAAACCGGCGAACTCGCCCGTGGCCCGCACCTCCAGTGCCCACCACCCCCAGCCGCGCCGGTCGAGGTCCGCCTGGAACCGCGCCACGGACGCGTCGCTCTGTTCGCGGGTGAGCGGGTCACCCAGGTGCCTCCGGACCTCGGGGTCGGCGTTCATCGCCGCCCACGGTTCGAGGTCGGACTCCCGCCACGGGCGAAGGACGAGGCGGTCGGTGCGCAGTTCGGTCATACGGCTCAGCCAACCCGGGCCCGGGCCCCGGGGTAATCGCTTTTCCCCCGGCCCCGGATCAGGTGGTGTAGTCGGCGTTGATCCGGATGTAGCCCTCGGTCAGATCGCATCCGTACACGGTGAAGGCGCCCTCGGAGATCCCCAGGTCCACGGAGATCACCACCTCGTCGCCCTTCATGTGCTCGGCGGCGCGGGCCAGGACCTCGTCGGTGGCCTCGGTCGGGAACATCTCCACGTCGCCGAAGAGGATCCGCACACGGTCCGGCTCGACGTCGTCCTCGGACTCGCACTTGCCGATCGCCATCGCCACCCGGCCCCAGTTCGGGTCCGCGCCGTGGACGGCCGTCTTCACCAGCGGCGAGTTCACCACCGCCTTGCCGACCCGCCTGGCCTGGGCGTCGTCGCGCGCACCGGTCACGCGCACCTCGATCAGTTTGCTGGCGCCCTCGCCGTCGGAGGCGATCATCCGCACCAGCTCGAGCGCCACCCCGTACAGCGCCTCCTCGAACTCCGCCGCGTCCACCGGACCGGCGAGCCCGTTGGCGAAGATCGCCGCCGAGTCGCTGGTGGAGGTGTCCGTGTCGATGCTCAGGGCGTTGAACGTGCGGTCCACGACCCGCCGGAACACCGCGTCCAGCACCGGCTGGTCGAGGTCGGCGTCGGTGAAGAACCAGGCCAGCATGGTCGCCATGTTCGGCTCGATCATGCCGACGCCCTTGGCGATACCGGTCACCGTGGCCGCGCCCACCCGGGCCGAGGCCGTCTTGGGGCGGGTGTCGGTGGTCATCATCGCCGACGCCGCGCGGTCCAGGTCGGCCGGGGGGAACTCGGCGGGCAGCGTGTCCAGGTACGCCCGGACCTTGTCCATCGGGTACGGCTTGCCGATCACCCCGGTGGAGGCGATGAGGATCTCCTCGGGCTCCACCCCCGCCGCGCGCGCCACGCGCTCGCGCACCTCGCGGGCGTTGGCCTCGCCCGTCATGGTGGCCACGTTGGCGTTGCGCGCGATGACCGTGACGCCGCGCGCGCGCCCGTCCGCGGCCGCCTGACGGCTGAGCACCACGCTCGACCCGGCGAACCGGGACCTGGTGAACACGGCCGACACGTGTGCGGGGACCTCCGACACCACGGCGAAGAAGTCGTCCTTGGGGTCCTTGATCCCGATGTTGCCCGCGACGCCACGGAATCCGGCGGGTACGGGGGTCTGGCTGCTCATCGTCCTCCTCCGAGCTCGATGGGCGACACCTTACTTCCTGCCTGACCAGGGGGCATTACGGGCGTGCCCCGCGGGGGTTTCGTACCGTGCGTGACCAGGACGGGTGTGACAACGAGTGGGTGACGGGGTATCCGCCGAGAGGGGTGACCACCACGGGGGGAGGCGTGTCGTGCGTGACGGTGACTGGCTCACGGAGACCGGGGGGCGGATCCGCGGAGTCCTGAAGGTGATGGTGGACGCCGGGTGGCTACCGGGCGGCACAGCGGTCGTCGGGACCGGTGGGATGTGGGAGTTCGTCGCGGTCGGGAGGGTGGACGGGGAGACCGAGACCGCCCCGGACGTGTTCTACGACGTCGCGAGCCTGACCAAGGTCACGGCCACCTGGCCGCTCGTGGGCCGGGCGGTCGCCGAGGGGGCGCTCGACCTCGACGCGCCGATGTCCGAATACCTGCCCGCCGAGGGACTTCCGGGCGCCGACGTCACCGTCCGCGAGATCCTCACCCACACGAGCGGCCTCAACCCGGTGACCTGGCTGGAACGCTACGTCGGCACCGAACAGGACCTGGCCGAGGCGATCCTGGCCGACCCGCTGGAGGGCCGAGGCCACCACCGCTACGTCGACCGCGGGTTCATCCTGCTCGGGATGCTCCTGGAACGCCGCTACGGCGTCCGACTGGACCGGTTGGCCGGCGACCTGTGGGACGAGTTGGGGATGCGCTCCACGGCCTTCGGACCGCTGGCGCGCTCGCCCTCGGTGGCGCCGACCGAACGCCGCCTGGTCGGCGCCGCCCCCGCGTGGGGGGTGGTCCACGACGAGGCGGCGGCGCTCATGGGCGGGGTGGCGGGGCACGCAGGGGTGTTCACCACCGCGATCGACCTGGGCGCCTTCGCCCGCGAGCTGCTTCGGATCGGTGAGGGCTGTGGCGGGCCGGTCCCGTCGTCGTACGTGTGCGAGAGCTGGCAACCGCACGTGGAGGCGGGTCACCGGCTCTGGCGGGGGCTGGGCTGGCTGGTCACCCCGGAGGGGGTCGTCTACCACAACGGCTACACGGGGGCCAGCCTGTTCATGCACCCCGCCAGCGGCCGCTACGTCGGCGTGCTCACCAACGCCGTGCACTTCGGCCGGGAACGGACGGGGCTGGGGGAGCTGCGCGCGTCGGCACGGGCGGCACTCACGCCCCAGGCCCACGGATCGACGCCGTGAGGTCGGCGACGAGGTCGCTCAGTCCGGCGGGTCCGGCGACGACGAGGTCCGCGGCCTCGGCCACGGCGGTGACCTCCTCGGAGGAGGAGCACACGGTCAGCCCGGCCACACCCTCGGCGCGCAGGTCGGCCACGGCGTCGAAGGCGGGCAGATCGCCGAGGTCGTCGCCCGCGTAGAGGACCGCGCGCGCCTTCGTCGACCGGACGAGGTCGGTCAGCGCCGCGCCCTTGTCCACACCCTGTGGACGGAGCTCGATCACCATCCGCCCCGGCTCCACCCGCAGCTCCGCCCGCTCGGCCAGGGCCGACAGCGGTCGGGTCAGCAGGGCGAGCGCCCCGTCGGGGTCGGCGGTGCGGCGGGTGTGCACGGCCAGGGAGCGGCCCTTGTCCTCGATCCACGTGCCCTCCGGCGCTCCGACGCGGTCGATCAGACCGGGGAGTTCGCGCCGTACCAGCTCCACCCCGGGCGGCGGATCGGCGGCCAGGACGCGCCCGTCGGTCCAGCGCTCGGCCCCGTAGTGGCCGAGGACGGTGATACCGGGCACCCGGTCGAGCCCGCCCAGGCGGACGGCGGTGGCGGCGGGGCGGCCGGTGACCACGGCGACGGCGCCGACGAGTCCGGCCAGGTCGGCGAGGCGGTCCACGACGCCGGGGAAGGGGGCGGAGGTGCGCGGGTCGTCGACGATGGGGGCGAGGGTCCCGTCGAAGTCGAAGGCGGCCAGGGCCTCGGCGGGCTCGGCGAGGAGGGAGTCGAGCGCGGCGCGTCCGGCGTCCGTGCTCGGTCGGGGCAGGGACATGCGCGTGCCTTTCGGGTCGCGGCGGTCGGGGCCGTCCGGGCGGTCAGACTACCCGGACGCCCGCGGGGCGGGTATCCCCTTCCGGAGGGGCGGAGCCGCGGGGGTGGCCCGTGCGGCCCGCCCGGGTCCCCTGCTCGGCCGGGGAGGGGCCACCCGCGGCGGAGGGTGGGCCGGGGTGGCCGGGGGTCGGGGGCGGGATCAGAGCCGGATTCCGAGTTGGCGTGCGTTGCGTTGGCGCCGTCTGTCGGCACGCAGCCGACGCAGGCGTTTGACGGTCATCGGGTCGAAGGCGAGTGCCTCGGGCCGCTCCACCAGCCCGTTGAGCAGTTGGTAGTAGCGGGTCGCGGAGAACCCGAACTCGTCACGGATCGCCTGTTCCTTGGAGCCCTCGAACTTCCACCACTGGCGTTCGAAGGCGAGGATGCGTTGTTCGCGTTCGGCGAGGGCCGACTGACCGTCCTCGGTTGGACCGATATTCGGCATAGGACACCCCCTGGACGGGAAATTGGATGGTCCGGATCGGCGCGACTCATGCTAGCGACTCGACATGCCGGATGAGGCGTGCGGACGTGAGGACTGGCACGGGGGATACAGTTGCGTTTCCTCACCGTCTGGCCACTTGTACACGCCGGAATCCTGTGCTCGTGACAGAATTGCGGTGGTCCGGGGGAGGGCCGTGACACGCCGACCGCAACGTTCGAGGGAGCCCGTCGTGCTCGGGGGCAACAACCGTAACAGGACACGCAAACGTCGCTTCGGAGCCGCCGGATGCGCGGTCGCCACCGTGATCGGTCTCACGGCCACCCCGGCGGCGGCCGACGGCCTTCCCGACCTCCGTCCCGAGCAGTGGGGGCTGGTGTCGATCGGCGCCCAGGAGGAGTGGGAGATCACCCGAGGCCAGGGCGCCACCGTGGCGCTGCCCGGCGTCCCCGTCCCGGAGGACCACCCCGACCTCGTGGACAACGTCCGCGTCGACACCGAGTTCGGCGCCAACGAGGGCGATCTGGCCGAGGGCACCGCCCTGGCGGTCCTGGTCGCCAGCCACGGGCACGGACGCGACGCCGAGGGCGGCGTGCTCGGGGTGGCCCCGGAGGCCGAGCTGCTGGTCCTGCCCACCGACGACGCCCTCCCGGACGCGGTCCGCCGCGCGGCCGACGAGGGCGCCCAGGTCATCCTGCTGCCCGAGGTCGCGGCCGACGGAGCGGTGGACGGAGCGGTGGACGGGGCCGCCGGGACCACCGGGACAGCGGGGGCCACCGGTGTGACCGGAACCGCGGCCGTCGGCGCGACGACCGCGGCCGGCGGCACCGGGGAGATCGGCGCGGTGGACGCCCCCGACGACGGCCTGCGCGCCGCGACCCGTGCTGCGGTCGACTCCGGCGCCCTGGTCGTGGGCCCGGCCGGAGGCGACGACCCCAACGTCCTCTCCGTCGCCGGGGTCGACGAGAACGGCGTCCTGATCCCCGGCAGCCCCGCGCCGGACACCGTCGAACTCACCGCCCCCGGCGCCGACCTGGAGGTCGCCGACCCGGAGGGCGGCGAGGCCCAGGTGACCGGGACCCCCTACGCCGCCGCGATGGCGGCCGGGGCCGCGGCACTGCTGCGCGCGGAGTACCCGCGACTGAGCGTCGAGCAGATCCGCCAGGCGCTCGTGGAGGGCTCCCAGGAGGGCCCGGACGGGCTGCCCACGCTCCACCTGCCCACCGCCCACGCCCAGGCCGCCGAGAGCGCCCGGGGCGTTCCGCTGGAGGACCTGGCCGACCGTGCCGACCAGGGGCCGCGCGTCCCGCTGTGGGCCTGGTTCGTCAGCGTGGGCGCGGTGCTGGTCCTGGGCGTCCTCCTGGCCGTGGTGTGGGTGCGGCGCTCGACCGCCGATCCCTACGGTGTGCGCGAGGAGCGCCGCGAGGAGGAAGAGGGGATCGCCGCCGAACGCGGCAGGGCGGCCGAGGAGGAGCCGCCGTCGCGTCGGAGGGGCGGTCGGCGCCGCAAGCCGCGCGGGAGGTGAGCCGCGCGGGAGGTGCCCCGGCCCTGGCCACCGCGCGGATCCGCGCCGCCCCCTCGTTCCCCGCCTCCCGGAGCGTGGTCCCCACACCCCGTCGGAGCGCGGTCCCGCCGGTCCTCACGCCGGACGTACACCGGGGCGAAGCCGCGCCGACCTCCACGCCGTCGCCTGTCGTGACTGGTAACACACCTTGTGTGGTCATGTGCGCGCGTGCATATGTAAGCACGCTCGGCCGCCTTGACGCGGGCGGGCGAGGAGAGAAGGCTTTGTAGAATGTCACCCCTCGAAGCGTCACCGTTGCCCTCACGGGGCGGGTCGGTGGCCGGGATCCGTCCCGAGCACCGCAACCTCGTCAGCGGGCGTGTGCACCTGTCCCAGTACGATCCCAAGTGGCCCTACCTGTTCAGGCGTGAGTCCGACCGGGTCCACGCGGCGCTCGGCGACCGCGTCCTGCTCTTCGAACACGTCGGCTCCACCGCTGTCCCCGGGCTCGCCGCCAAGCCCTGCGTCGACCTCCTGCTCGTGGTCGCCGACTCCGCGGACGAACCCGCCTACCTCCCCGACCTGGAGGCCGCCGGGTACAGCCTCGTCATCCGCGAGCCCCACTGGTACGAGCACCGGGTGCTCAAGGGCCGCGACGTCAACCTCAACCTGCACGTCTTCACCGAGGGCTGCGTCGAGATCGAGCGGATGCGCGCCTTCCGCGACCGCCTGATCGCCGACGCCGACGCCCGTGCGCGCTACGAGGCGCACAAACGCGAACTGGCCGAACGCCGCTGGGACCGCATCCAGGACTACGCGGAGGCCAAGTCCGAGGTGATCGAGGAGATCCTCGCCCGGACCGGTGCGCCTGGCCCCGACGCCGACCACGGAGGCGGCGGCGAGCACGCGGAGCCGGTCGAGCCCTGATCGCCGGGCCGGGTCCCGATCGCGCGGAAATGTGCGGAAGACCACCCCACGACCGTTCCATCCGTGCTTCTCTGGTCACCGTGTGTGCGGAACGTGAGAGGTGGCGTGGATGAGGTCGGTTCTGGTGACCGGTGGGACCAGGGGCATCGGCCTGGGCATCGCCCGGGGGTTCGCGGAGGCGGGGGACCGGGTCGTGGTCTGCGGTCGCGACGAGGCGCGGGCACGCGAGGCGGCGCGCGGACTGCCGGGAGCGGCGGAGTGGGTCGTCGGTGACGTGTCCAGGGCCGACGACTGCGCACGCGTCGTGGCGGAGGCCGTGCGGCGCACCGGAGGTCTGGACGTGCTCTGCGCCAACGCCGGGGTCTTCCCCTCGTCCCCGCTGACGTCGATGAGCCAGGACGAACTCGACGAGGTCATCGACACCAACCTCAAGGGCACCGTGCTGACCGTGCGGGCGGCGGTGGAGCCGCTGGCGGCCTCGGGCCGGGGCCGGGTGGTGATCACCTCGTCCATCACCGGACCGCTGACCGGGTACGCGGGCTGGTCCCACTACGGCGCCACCAAGGCCGCCCAGCTGGGGTTCATGCGCAGCGCGGCCCTGGAACTGGCGCCGCGCGGCATCACGGTCAACGCCGTGCTGCCGGGCAACGTGCGCACCGAGGGTCTGGCGGAGCTGGGGGAGGACTACCTGGAGCGGATGCGCTCGGCGATCCCGCTCGGCCGCATCGGCGAGGTCGACGACATCGCCTCGGCCTGCCTGTTCCTGTCCGGCCCCGGCGCCTCCTTCATCACCGGTCAGACCCTGGTGGTCGACGGCGGCCAGGTGCTGCCCGCGGACGGCTGGGCCTTCGAGCCCCGGGTGCCGGGCTGAGAGCCCGGCACCGCGCCTCAGCCCAGGGAACGCAGCTGCTCCTGGAACCACCGCCGCGGCGGCAGCGCCACGGCGGCCTCCCGGAGCCGCTCGCGCCGTGCCCGACGCTCGTCCGCGCCCATCGACAGCGCCCGGTGCAGGGCCTCCGCCGTCTCCACGGTGTCGTACGGGTTGACCAGCAGCGCGTCGCGGCCCAGCTCGTCCGCCGCGCCCGCCTCACGCGACAGCACCAGCACCGAGTCCCGCTCCGACAGCACCGGCCCCTCCTTGGCGACCAGGTTCATGCCGTCCCGGACCGGGTTGACCAGCAGCACGTCGGCCATCTGGAAGGACGCCAGCGAACGCGGGTAGTCGTCGTTGACCTCCAACACCAGCGGCGCCCACTCGGCCGTGCCGAACTCCTCGTTGATCTCCTTGGCCACGCGCAGCACCGCGTCGGTGTACTCCTGGTACTCGGGCACGTCCCCCCGGCTCGGGTAGGCGAACGCCAGGTGCGTGACCCGACCCCGCCACTCCGGGTGCGCGGTCAGCAGTTCCCGGTACGCCTCCAGGCCGCGCACGATGTTCTTGGACAGCTCCGTCCGGTCCACCCGCACGATCAGCCGGGTGTCGCCGACGACCTCTCCCAGCGTCTCCCGGCGTTCCGCGACGCGGGGGTCCGCCGCGCTCGCGCGCAGCCCCTCCTCGTCCGCGCCCAGGGCGTACACGCCCACCTCGACCACCCGTCCGCCGTGCTCGACCGTGCGCTTGGCCGGGTCCACGTCGGCGTGCAGGATCTCCGCGCAGCACCGCAGGAACGCGTCGGCCCAGCGCGGGCTGTGGAAGCCCAGGCGGTCGGCGCCGAGCATGCCCTCCAGCAGTTCGCGGGCGACCTGGTCGGGCAGCGTCCGGAAGTACTCCGGCGGGGCCCACGGGGTGTGCGAGAAGTGCGCGATCCGCAGGTCGGGGCGGCGGGCGCGCAGGATGCGCGGCACCAGCGCCAGGTGGTAGTCCTGCACGGCCACCCGCGCGTTGTCGGCGGCCCCTGCCACCAGCGCCTCGGCGAACGCGTTGTTGTAGGCGGTGTAGTCCTCCCACCGCCGCCGGAACCCGGAGCCGAAGGACGGCTTGTTCGGGGTGTCGTACAGCATGTGCTGGATGAACCACAGGGTCGAGTTGGCGATCCCGGTGTAGGCGCCCGCGAAGGTCTCCTCCGGGATGTCCAGCATGTGGACGCGCATGCCGTCCAGGTCGTGCGTCCGGTCCAGACGGGCGCCGGGCGCCTCGGCGGCGGCGCGGCGGTCGGAGGGCGACAGGGCGGCGCACACCCAGAGCCCGTCGATCTCGGAGGCCACCGAGATCATCCCCGACACGAGTCCGCCGCCGCCCCGGCGGTACTCCAGGGAACCGTCGTCGGCGGTCGAGAAGGACACGGGTCCCCGGTTGGAGGCGATGAGGATCTGTGCCTTGTCCACGTGCTCGTCCTCTCGGTGGCGCGGAAGGGTCTGCCGCCCGGTGAGCGGGGGGTGGTGCGGGGCGGGGTGTTCCCTGGAGTCTTCGCCTGCGGGCCGGGGCTCCAAACCCGCGGGGGGCCGATGCGGGCGCGTGTCACACCGCCGGAACCGGGCGCGTGCGCACGGACGTCCTCGGAGCTGGGGCGTCTCACCATGCGAGCGGGTTCGTGTAATCCAGGTCACCACATGTGGAAAGCCGGTCGACGCGTCCGTTACAGTGACCATGCGGATCCGACAGGATCGGCGCACAATTTCATATTGCTCATCCAGAGGGGTGGAGGGACCGGCCCTGCGAAGCCCCGGCAACCATCTCAGCATGCGATACTCGCGCTCCTCGCGAGGCGGCTGAGGCAGGTGCCAACTCCGGCCTGGGGTCAAGGTGGCCACCAGGAAAGATGAGGGGAGACGCCTCGCTATGGCGATGACCGCCACAGAACCCACCTCCGTCCGCTCCTTCGGTCCCGCGACCGCGCTGTCCTGTCGCGAGTGCGGCGAGCGCTACGACCTCACCCCCCGGTTCGCCTGCGAATTCTGTTTCGGCCCCCTGGAGGTCGCCTACGACTTCGGGACCGTCACCCGCGCCGACATCGAGAGCGGCCCGAACAACATCTGGCGCTACCGCTCCCTCCTGCCGGTGCCGACCAACGTCGCCGAACTCCCGAACATGAACCCCGGCCTGACCCCCCTGGTCCGCGCCGACCGCCTCGCCGCCGAGCTGGGCCTGGACTCCCTCCACGTCAAGGACGACTCGGGCAACCCGACGCACTCCTTCAAGGACCGGGTGGTCGCCATCGCCGTCGAGGCCGCCCGCACCTTCGGCTTCACCACCCTGTCCTGCTCCTCCACCGGCAACCTCGCCGGTGCCGTGGGCGCCGCCGCGGCCCGCGCCGGGTTCGAGTCCTGCGTGTTCATCCCCGCGGGCCTGGAGGAGGGCAAGGTCGTCATGGCGGCCGTCTACGGCGGCAAGGTCGTGGCCATCGACGGCAACTACGACGACGTCAACCGCTTCTGCTCCGAGCTCATCGGAGACCCGGCCGGCGAGGGCTGGGGCTTCGTCAACGTGAACCTGCGCCCCTACTACGGCGAGGGCTCCAAGACGCTGGCCTACGAGATCGCCGAGCAGCTCGGCTGGCGCCTGCCCGAGCAGATCGTCATCCCGATCGCCTCCGGTTCCCAGCTGACCAAGATCGACAAGGGCTTCCAGGAGCTGATCAAGCTCGGCCTGGTCCAGGACCGCCCGTACAGGATCTTCGGCGCCCAGGCGACCGGCTGCTCTCCGGTCGCGAAGGCGTGGGAGGCGGGCCACGACGTCATCCAGCCGGTCAAGCCCGACACCATCGCCAAGTCGCTGGCCATCGGCAACCCGGCCGACGGGCCCTACGTCCTGGACGTCGCCAAGCGCACCGGCGGGTCCGTGGAGCATGTGAGCGACGCCGAGGTGGTCGACTCCATCAACCTGCTCGCCCGCACCGAGGGCATCTTCGCCGAGACGGCGGGCGGCGTCACCACCGGTGTCCTGCGCAAGCTCGTGCGCGAGGGCCGACTCGACCCGAAGGCCGAGACCGTCGTGCTCAACACCGGTGACGGACTCAAGACCCTGGGCGCCGTGGACGCGGGCGTGACCGCCACGATCGCCCCCTCCCTGGCCGCGTTCGCCGAGGCGGGCCTGCTGTAACGGCAGCCGCGGCCACCCCGACGACCTCGCGGGGTCCGGTGACCGTTCCCGGACCCCGCACCCCACCCGACGAAGGAAGAACACCGACATGAGCGCCAGCGTCCGCGTGCCCACCATCCTGCGCACCTACACCGACGACGCCTCCGAGGTGACCGCCGAGGGCACGACCCTCGCCGAGGTCATCGACGACCTGGAGGCCAACTACCCGGGCATCCGGGCCCGGATCCTCGACGACGCGGGCAAGGTCCGCCGCTTCGTCAACGTGTACGTGGGCGACGAGGACGTGCGGTTCGAGAAGGGCCTGCAGACCGAGGTGGCCGACGGCTCCCAGATCTCGATCATCCCGGCGGTCGCCGGGGGCTGCTGAGCCGCCACCGCGCGACCGCGGCGGTCCCGAACGGGGCGGCCCCGTCCCCTCACCCCCCGGGAGGACGGCGCCGCCCCGTTCGACGTCTCCGGGGCCGGACGGCCTTCCCACCGCCCCTCGTAGGCTGGGGCCCATCGAGCTTGGACGAGGGTGGCGATGTCGGCGACACGGTTGTTGGTCCTGGGTGTGGTGCGGATCCACGGGCACGCGCACGGGTACCGGGTGGGGCGCGAACTGCTCTCCTGGAACGCCGGTGAGTGGGCGAACGTCAAGTGGGGTTCGATCTACCACGCGTTGCGCAAGCTCGGCCGGGAGGGGAAGCTGCGCGAGTTCGTCGCCGAGGGCGACGACGTGGTCGACCGCACCTCCTACGCGTTGACCGACGACGGCGAGGCCGAGTTCCACCGGCTGCTGCGCGCGGCGTTGGGCCACTCCGGCCACGACCTCGCCCTGCTCTACGCGGGGGTCACGTTGATGACCGCGTTGCCCAGGGCCGAGGCGATCGCGATGCTGGAGCGGCGCCTGGCCGGGCTGGAGGAGGTCGGCGCCCAGGTGCGCGCGGGACTGGGACGAGAAGGCGCCGGTCCGCCGCACGTGGCGGAGCTGTTCGGGCTCTGGCGGACGACGGTCGACGCCCATGCCGGGTGGACCCGCCAGCTCATCGACGCCCTGCGGGAGGGCCGCTACACGATGGCCGATGACGCCTCCGACGCCTTCGGTCTCCCACCGGTCGGGCGCTGAGCGCCTCACCCGCCGGACTTCGGGCGTCGGCCCCCTGAACCTTCCGGACACGCCGCGGCGCCGCCCCGGAGACCGGCGCCGAAAAACCTGTTGAATCCCCGTCACGGGTGCGCCACACTCATCCCGCAATTCAAGTTTTAATACTGGAGCGAGGATGATCCGCACACGGCAGCTCACCCGGACCTTCCGGTCCGGCAAACGGACGGTCGAGGCCGTCCGGGGCGTCGACATCGACGTCGGGGAGGGCGAGTTCGTCGCCCTCCTCGGGCCCAACGGGGCGGGCAAGTCCACCACCCTGCGCATGCTCACCACCTTGCTCGCCCCCACCTCGGGCACCGCCGAGGTGGCCGGGCGCGACGTGCGCGCCGAGCCCGCCGAGGTGCGGCGCCGGATCGGGTTCGTCGGCCAGGGGCACGGCGCCGGGGACGACCAGCGCGCCCGGGACGAGCTGTACACCCAGGGCCTGCTGTACGGACTCGACCGGCGCACCGCCCGCCGCCGCACCGGTGAACTGCTCGACCTGCTGGAGCTCGACGGCGTGGCCGACCGCGTGGTCACCGCGCTCTCCGGAGGCCAGCGCCGCCGACTCGACATCGCGATGGGGCTGATCCACCGCCCCGGACTGCTGTTCCTCGACGAGCCGTCCACCGGGCTCGACCCCCACAGCCGCGCCAACCTGTGGGAGCACGTGACCCGCCTGCGCGAGGGGTTCGGCACCACCGTCGTGGTGACCACCCACTACCTGGAGGAGGCGGACGGCGTGGCCGAGCGGGTCCTGGTCATCGACCACGGCCGGGTCATCGCCGACGGCACCGCCGACGAGCTCAAGGGCCGGGTGTCCGGGGACCTGATCACGTTCACCACCGAGGACGAGGACACCGCCCGACTGGGGGCCAAGGTCGTGGAACCGCTGCCGTCGGCCGGTGCGGCGGAGGTCGTGGAGGGGGCGGGCCGCGACCATCAGGTCCGCGTCCGGGTGGAGCGCGGTGACGCCGCCCTGCCGGGGCTGCTCCGCTCGCTCGACGAGGCGGGTGTCACTCCGCTCACCGTGAGCGTGAGCCGACCGACGTTGGACGACGTCTTCCTGACCCTGACCGGACGCAGCCTGAGAGAGGGAGAGTGATGACCGCACGGACGAGGGCGGAGCCGCCGTCGGAGGCCACGACGAGGGGGACGATGGTGCGCGACACCTGGACCGTCTTCCAGCGGCAGGGACGGCCGGTGCTGCGGAGACCCGCGTTGATCCTGTTCGGCATGTTGCAGCCGGTGCTCTACCTGGCGCTGTTCTCGCCCCTGCTGGAAGGGCTCGGCGGCCCCACGGGGGAGGACGCCCGGCAGTGGTTCGTACCGGGGCTCCTGGTGATGCTCGCGCTGTTCGCCGGCGGGTTCGCGGGGTTCGGTCTCCTGCCCGAGATGGCCTCGGGCGCGCACGAGCGGCTACTGGCCTCGCCGGCGAGCCGGGTGGCGCTGCTGCTCGGACGGGTGCTCGCGGACGTGGTCATGGTGGTCGCGCAGACGCTGCTCATCCTGGTGCTGGTGGTCGCGTTCGGGTTCCGGGTCGCGCCACAGGACGCCGTCGTGGGCCTGGCGCTCCTGGCCGTCCTCGGCGTCGGGCTGTCCACCCTGTCGTACCTGGCGGCGCTGGCGGCCAGGCGGACCTACGTCTTCGCGCCGGTGGTCCAGGGAGCGCTGATGCCGCTGATGCTGCTGTCGGGGGTGCTGCTGCCGATGGACCTGGCACCGGGGTGGCTGTACGCGCTGTCGCGGCTGAACCCGATCGCCTACGTGGTGGACGCCGAGCGCGCCCTGTTCGCGGGCGAGTGGGGGCAGGCCGTGGCTCTCGGCTGGGCCGTGGCGCTCGGCCTGGCGGTCGCGGCGCTCGCCGTCGGAGCCAACGCCGTGCACCGGTCGGCCCGCTGACCTGGGGCGGGGGCCGAGGGCGTGTCCACCCAGGGCGAAATCCGCGCGTAGTGTCGGATCGGCGCAGGTAAACCCTGGTGAGAGGGCTGGGGAAATCGTGACCACATCGTTTGCACTCTCCAGGGGCGAGTGCTAAAAAGGGACCTGGTTAGCACTCGCCTTTCCGGAGTGCTAACCAGGATCGAGGCTGCGAGATCGCGGTTCCCGGCAGCGGGGTTGTCGGGGTGACCGCGGTCGTCCGTCGCGGGCGCACGCCTCGTCCCATCGCGTATCAGCCCGGTCACGGGAGGACAAGAACTCAATGGCAGCCAAACTGATCGCGTTCGACGAGGACGCCCGTCGCGGTCTTGAGCGCGGCATGAACCAGCTCGCCGACGCCGTCAAGGTCACGCTCGGCCCCAAGGGCCGCAACGTGGTTCTGGAGAAGAAGTGGGGCGCCCCCACCATCACCAACGACGGCGTCTCCATCGCCAAGGAGATCGAGCTCGAGGACCCGTGGGAGAAGATCGGGGCCGAGCTGGTCAAGGAGGTCGCCAAGAAGACCGACGACGTCGCGGGTGACGGCACCACCACCGCCACCGTGCTCGCCCAGGCTCTCGTCCGCGAGGGTCTGCGCAACGTCGCCGCCGGCGCCAACCCGGTTGGTCTCAAGCGCGGCATCGAGTCCGCCGTGGCTCGCATCAACGAGGAGCTCGGCAAGCTCTCCAAGGACGTCGAGACCAAGGAGCAGATCGCCTCCACCGCCTCGATCTCGGCCGGTGACGCCCAGATCGGTGAGACCATCGCCGAGGCGATGGACAAGGTCGGCAAGGAAGGCGTCATCACCGTCGAGGAGGGGCAGACCTTCGGGCTGGAGCTGGAGCTCGCCGAGGGTATGCGCTTCGACAAGGGCTACATCTCGCCCTACTTCGCCACCGACCTTGAGCGCATGGAGACGGTCCTCGAGGACCCCTACATCCTCATCGTCAACTCCAAGATCTCGAACAACAACGAGTTCCTTCCCGTCGTGGAGAAGGTCCTCCAGGCCGGCCGTCCGCTGATGGTCATCGCCGAGGACGTCGAGCAGGGCGCGCTCCAGACCCTGGTCGTCAACAAGATCCGCGGCACCTTCAAGTCCGTCGCCGTCAAGGCCCCGGGCTTCGGTGACCGCCGCAAGGCCCAGCTCGGCGACATCGCCGTGCTGACCGGCGGCCAGGTCATCACCGAGGAGGTCGGCCTCAAGCTGGAGAACACCGAGCTCGACATGCTCGGCCGTGCCCGCAAGGTCGTCGTCACCAAGGACGAGACCACCATCGTGGACGGCGCCGGTGACGCCACCGCGATCGCCGGTCGCGTCAACGAGATCCGCAACGAGATCGAGCGCACCGACTCCGACTACGACCGCGAGAAGCTCCAGGAGCGTCTCGCCCGCCTGGCCGGCGGCGTGGCCGTCATCAAGGCCGGTGCCGCCACCGAGGTGGAGCTCAAGGAGCGCAAGCACCGCATCGAGGACGCCGTCCGCAACGCCAAGGCCGCGGTCGAGGAGGGCATCCTGCCCGGCGGTGGTGTCGCCCTGCTCCAGGCCAGCGTCCCGGCCTTCGAGAAGCTCGACCTGGACGGCGACGAGGCCATCGGCGCCGACATCGTCCGCCGCGCCATCGCCGAGCCGCTGAAGCAGATCGCCGTCAACGCCGGTCTCGAGGGCGGCGTCGTGGCGGACAAGGTCAAGAACCTGGAGCCCGGGTTCGGCCTCAACGCCGCCACCGGTGAGTACACCGACCTGTTCAAGGACGGCGTCATCGACCCGACCAAGGTGACCCGTTCCGCTCTGCAGAACGCCGCCTCCATCGCTGGTCTGTTCCTGACCACCGAGGCCGTCATCGCCGAGAAGCCGGAGAAGGCCGCGGCTCCCGCCGCCGACCCGACCGGTGGCATGGGCGGCATGGACTTCTAGGCTCCGCCTGGAGTCCGAGGTCCGGATACGCGACCTCGCCCGCGACGACCGGGTGGCCCCTCACGGGGCCGCCCGGTTTCGCTGTTCTCCGGGCGTTTTCGGGGGTAGCCGCGCCGGACGGGACGCTGGCCCGGAGAAATCCCGGGGGTTGTTCTGCGGAGTGTCGGGCGGGCACGGACACGGAGCGTTAGTGTCCTTGTCCGGAGGTGCAACGCGAAATGAGTCTTGCCGTGGCTGAACCCCCTGTCCAGGAGGGGCTGTCGAGATGGGACTACCTGCTGCGCACCTGGCAGGAGCTTGACGTGCCCGACGGCTGGCGGGCTGAGATCCTTGATGACAACGGAGTCGTTCTGGCGGCCCCCCGTCCATTCCACACAACCTCATCGCTGATCTGGTGCACTGGTCCCTGATGGAAGCGATCCCGAGGGAGAGGGGATGGGGCCTCTACCAGACCCTGGGAATCCAGGTGACCACATCCGGGCAGGTCTTCATGCCCGACCTGGTGGTGATTCCGCGGTCGGCTCTCCGAGGGAGGACGAAGCCGCCCTGCCCGGCGGAGAAGGCATTCCTGGCTGTTGAGATCGTGTCTCCGAGCAGCAGGAACAACGATCGCACCATCAAGCTCCGGGGGTACGCCCGAGCGGGAGTTCCGCTGTATCTGCTCATCGACGCCTTCAACGAGGTGGGCCCCTCGGTCACTCTCCACGAACAGCCAGCCAACGGCCAGTACGACCGCACCACATCGGTGAGGTTCGGTGACAAGATTCGACTTCCGGACCCGTTCGACACCGAGATCGACACCGATGAGTTCCCTGGACTCGACGAGTGGTAGGACCGGTGGGACCGGTCAGGCGCGGACGAGCGTCAGGTACGCGAACCCGAGGGTCTCCCGCATGCCGTGAACCCGGGCGTGGCGGTGCCGGTCCGCCCGCTCGCGCACCCCGTCGGCGTGCGGCGAGTCCGGGTTCCGCGCCAGCCGCTCCTCCCGGCCCAGCGCCTGGCGGTTCTCGAAGTCGTCCCACTCCCACGTGGCGGCCTCGGACAGCGCGAGCAGGCGGAAGCCGTGCGCGAGGGCGAGGTCGACGAGCCCGGACAGCGGACGGTACTGGGCCGGGGGGATGAACGGCACGGCCGCCGCCTCGGCCTCGGTCGGCGGCCGCCTCCAGAAGCACTCGCCGAACAGGAGCCTGCCACCGGGACGCAGCAGGTCCCGCAGGGCCGTGAGCGCGTTCGCGGTGTGCTTCACCGGGTCGCCGCCCCACACATGGGTGGCCCCGCTGCTGACCACCACGTCCGCCGGTTCCCCCCGCCACGCGCCGACGTCGGCCGCGATCAGCTCGACCCGGTCCGCCAGGCCACGCGCCCGGGCGTTGGCCCGCCCATGGGCGAGGAGGTCCTCGTCGAGGTCGACACCGAGGCCGGTGGCGGTGGGGTCGGTCGCCAGCGCGCGGAGCAGGAACTCGGCCCAGCCGCAGCCGACGTCCACCACGCGGCGGCCGGTGAGCGGGCCGAGTCCGCGGATCAACCGGGCGGCGTGCCCGTCGGAGAGCGGGCCGTTGAAGTCCGCGTCCCGGTACAGGCGCGGGATCTCGGGTGTGGTCATGTGGGAGGGGCCTCCTGGGGTCGGCGTCGGGTCACGGGTCGATCGGGGCGTGGTCCGGTGCGGGCTCAACCGCCGTGCCAGGCGCGCCACAGTTCGGCGTAGGCGCCCCCGCGCGCGAGCAGCTCGTCGTGCGTGCCCAGTTCGCTGATCCGGCCCTCCTCCACCACCGCGATCCGGTCGGCGTCGTGCGCCGTGTGCAGGCGGTGCGCGATCGCCACCACCGTGCGGCCCGCGAGCACGCCGCCGAGCGACCGCTCCAGGTGGCGGGCCGAGCGCGGGTCGATCAGCGACGTCGCCTCGTCGAGCACCAGGACCTCCGGGTCGGCCAGGACGAGTCGGGCCAGCGCCAGCTGCTGCACGTGGGACGGGTCCAGCGTGGTGTTCCCCGAGCCGACCCGCGTCGCCAGCCCGTCCGGCAGCGCGCGCACCCACGTGTCGGCGTCCACGGCGGCCAGCGCCTTCCACAGCGCGTCCTCGTCGACCTCCTCCCCGTCCCGCGCGAGTGACAGGTTCTCCGCGACGCTCCCCCGGAACACGTGGCTCTCCTGGCTCAGCAGGATCGCCCGGCGCCTGCGTTCCTCCGGCGGCAGCCCCGTCAGCTCCACGCCCCCCACCCGGACACCGCCCGAGGTCGGCGGGTGGATCCCCGCGACCAGCTTCCCGAGCGTCGACTTGCCCGCACCGCTCGGTCCGACCACGGCCAACCGTTCGCCGGGACGGACGACCAGGTCCACCCCGTGCAGCACCTCGGTGTCCGTGTACGCGAACCGCACCCCCTCGACCTCCACCGTGCCCGGGTCCGCGCCCGAGGCCGGGGCCCCGGTCGGTGCGGGGGCCTCCTCCCCGGTCAGCCCGACCCCGAGCAGCCGCCGGAGGCTGGTGAACCCCATCATCACGCTGTCGATCTCGTCGATCAGCTTCTCCACCGGCCGTGCCAGCTGCGAGCTGAGGAACACCGCCGTGGCGATCGCACCCACGCTGATCGCGCCGTTCACGTGGAGCGCCCCCGCGACCAGGAGCGTCACGGCCACGGGGAACTGGTAGGAGAACTCCAGCGGCGGATACCACACGGTCCGCAGCCAGAGCGTGTACCGCTCGGCCAGGTAGGCGCGGTGCACACGCCGGTCGTTCAGCGCCACCTGGCGTGCCTGCCGCCCCAGGGCCTCGATCGTGCGCGCCCCCTCCACGGCGTCCGTCACCCCCTGGGTCAGGTCGGAGTAGGCCGCCAGCTCGCGCACGTACCCGTCCGGCGCCCGCCGCACGTACCAGCGCGTGGACACCCACAACACGAGGACGGAGGGTGTCATGGCCAGCAGCAGCATCGGGTGCACCACGCCGATCGCGGAGACCACGACCACCACCGTCACCGCGCTCACCATCATGAGCGGGACCGAGTGGCGCACGGCGTGACTCAGGTGGCCGATGTCGCGTCCGGTGCGCGCCACCAGGTCGCCGGTCCCGGCGCGCTCCACGGTGCCCAGCGGCAGGCGCAGGACGTCGTGCACGAACTCCTCGCGCAGCTCCGCCAGCACCCCCTCACCGAACCGGATCGACAGCGCCACCGACACCAGGACGAACGCCGCGTTGACCAGGAGCGAGCCGACGATCGCGAGCGCCAGCAGGTCGACGCTCCCCGTCGGCCCGTCGGCCCGCACGGTGTCGATGACCCGGCCGAGCGCCCACGGGGCGACCAGCGCGCTCAGCGCCGCCACCCCGTACAGCCCGACCACGCCCGCGAGCGTCCACCCGTGCTCCCGACCCGCCCGGCGCAGCCGACGCCACACCACGGCGGCCGGGGCGACCGGCAGGCCGTCGACCGGTTGCCACGCGGTGGCCTCGGGCAGGTGCGGCGGGGGGTGTTCGGCGGTCTGGGTCATGGGGTCTCCTCGGCGGTCAGCGAGCGCAGCACGGTGGCGGCGTAGTCGGGAACGTCCGCGAGCAGTTCCGCGTGCGTCCCCTGGGCGGTCACCCGCCCCTCCTGGACGAAGACCACGTGGTCGGTGTGGGCCAGCAGCAGTGGGCTGGTGGTGAACAGGGCGGTCGTCCGGCCCGCCCGCGCCGCGGGGAGCTTCTTCGCGATGGCCGCCTCCGAGTGGGCGTCCACGGCCGAGGCCGGGTCGACCAGGACGAGGATCTCCGGGTCGAGCCCGAGCGCCCGCGCGAGCCGGAGCCGCTGCTGCTGGCCGCCGGAGTACTCGCGTCCGCGCTCGGTGAGCACGGTGTCCAGCCCCCGTGACGACTGGCGCACGATGTCGTCGGCGTGCGCGGCGTCGATCACCCGCGCCAGCCGCTCCTCGGACAGGCCGCCGTCGGGGGAGAGTTCGTCCCGGAGCCTGCCGGAGAGCAGGTGGGCGTCGTTGGTCGCGACCAGCACGCGGTGGCGCACCGTGCGACGCGGCAGGTCGCGGAGGCGTACCGCGCGACCGGTGGAGCGCTCGACCAGCTCGGCGTCCTCCTCCTCGCGGTAGCGGCCGAGGCGTTCGGCGATCACCGTGGCGTCGGAGGGGGCGGCGCACACGACACCGACCGTCCGCTCCGCCGTGACCGTCACCCCGCTGGCCGGGTCGCGCAGGTCGCACGGCCCCTCCGGCTCCCGGGCCGGGGCCGCCGGATCGGGGTGGTCGTGGGTCAGGGACAGGACGCCGACGACCCGGCGGGCGGCGACCCGCGCCGAGATGTAGAGGGACGCCGTGTGGGACAGGTAGCGCACGTCCGTGCCCAGGATGGCGGTGTAGCCGTAGAAGGCGACCAGTTGGCCGACGGTGAGCTCGCCTGTGAGCGCGAGCCTGGCCCCGTACCAGACGATCCCGACCAGCAGCAGTCCGGGCAGCAGTTCCCGCACGGCCTGGAGGGCCGCGTCGGCCCACCCGACCCGCACCCCGGCCGCCCGGACCCGCTGGGACTCCTCCCGGTACCGGCGGCCGAACGTGTGCTCCCCGCCCACGCCGCGCAGGACGCGCAGGCCCGCCACCAGGTCGCCCGCGATCGTGGTCAGCTCGGCCTGGCGGTCGCGCTGGTGCTGTTCGCGCCGGGAGAGCGCCCCCAGCAGCGGCACCGTCGAGAGCATGATCAGCGGCGCCGCCACCAGTACGGCCAGGCCGAACGTGACATGGGAGGTGAGCATCAGGGCGCCGGTCACGGCGACGGAGACGACCGCTCCCGGCGCCACGGCGCTCATCTCGTAGAAGTCGCCGATCCGGTCGATGTCGTCGGTGCCGACCGCGACCACCTCGCCGGAGGGCAGCCGCCGGGTGAGCGTGGGGCCCAGGTCCACCGAGCGGCCGGTCACCGCCTGCACGGTGCGGTAGGCCGACGCGTACCAGCTGAACGCCTGGGCGCGGTGGAGGAAGTGCAGGAGGGCGACGGAGGCCAGGACGAGGGCGGTGAGCACCCCGACCCAGGCCAGGAGCGCCCCCGTGTCCCCGTCGGTGAGATCGGAGTCGAGTGCCGCGCCGAGCGCCGCCGAGGTGAGGACCCCGCAGGTGGTGAACGCCCCCATGACCAGGGAGGCCCACGCCAGGGTGCCCCGCTGGCGTCGGGCGAGCCAGAGGAGGAAGCGGTCGGCGGATCGGTGGTCGGGGACCCCCGGAGGTTCGGGAAACACGCGCACGGTTTCGGACCCTAGCCAGGGGCCTCCCGCGTCGGCCACTGGTTTTCCCGCCCGACCCCCGGCGGCGGCCGGAGCGCGGATCACGGGGCCGCCCCCGCGGGGATCGGGGATGAGCCAGGGTGATTCCGGATGTCGATGGTCACAGCGGCTTGGGATCGTGAAGGACATGAACGGTATTCACGCATCCGAGCGCGCGGTGGCGGGCGCCCGGCCGGAGCGTCCGCACCTGCTCGTCCGGGTCGGCCTGGTGACGGCGGGCGCCCTGCTGGTCTGGCTGCTGATGGGGTGGCTGGACGGCACCCTCTTCCCGGCCGAGGAGGTGACGACGGCCGGACACGTGGTGAACGCGCTGGTCGTCTTCGTGCTGGCGGTGCCCCTGGTGTGGGCCGCGCGGCGGTTCCTCGACCGGCGGCCCTGGAGCGGGCTCGCCCTGACCGGGGTGCGGGAGGGGTGGCGGCCGTTCCTGGTCGGGGCGGGCGCCTGGGCGCTGCCCGGCGCGGCCGGGATCGCGCTGTGCGTCGCGATGGGGTGGTCGTCGGTCACCGCCGCCGTGCCCTGGACCGAACTGCTGCCCGGGGTCCTGCTGCTGGCGGCGCTGGTCCTGGTGTTCGAGGCGGTGCCGGAGGAGCTGATCTTCCGCGGCTACCTGTACCGGAACCTCAACGCGGCCATGCCCGCCTGGCTCGCGGTGCTGGCGCAGGCGGTGCTGTTCACCCTGTTCGGCACCGCGCTGTGGGTGCTCTCCCAGGGCTGGGGCGTGCTGGCGGAGCGGCTGCCGCTCTTCCTCGGCACGGGGATCGTGCTGGGCGGGATCCGGCTGGTCACGGGGAACCTGTGGGCGTGCGTGGGCTTCCACCTGGTGTTCCAGACGGTCGCGCAGACCATGCTGAGCAGCGGTGACGTGGAGGTCCGGGGGGTCGACGCCGTCATGTCGACCGGGTTCCTCGCCCCGTTCGTGTTCGGTGTGCCGACCGCGATGCTACTGTCGCTCACCATCGGTGACTGGGCGCGCCGCGTGCCGGACCCGATCGCCCCCGAGGGCCTTCCGCGCTGAGCGCACGGTCCGTCCCGGGCGGAAGGTCCGGCCGGCTCAGCGGACGGAGCCCTCCTCGTGCAGGAGCTCCACCAGCCTGCGCACGGCCGGGGCGCAGCGGTCGCGCTCGGCGAAGCCGATCCACTCCAGGCCGGTGATCTCGTTGTCCGCCGCGATCGCCCCGTCGTGGTCGGCGGTGTAGCAGGTCAGCCGTACGCGGGTGCCGGGGGCCTGGTCGTGGGCGATCTCGTCGATCACCGCCACCCTGCGGAGGGTCCCCGGGCGCAGGTCGACGCTGACCTCCTCGCGGGCCTCCCGCGTCACGGCGGCCTCGTCGCTCTCGCCGGGGTCCCGCTTCCCGCCCGGCACGTAGAGCAGGTCCCGCCCCCGGGAACGGACGCACAGCAGGCGGCCGTCGCGGACGTGGACCCAGGCCAGGGCGTCGATCACGGCGGGTACCCCGGAGGGGGCGGAGGCAGTCGCTGTCATGGTGGCCACTCTAGGCGGTGTTCTCCGGCTCCTCCGACGCGCTTCGGACCATGCCGCCACCTCGGGTGTCCATCCCGGGAAACGGGCGCCGGGCGGGTCTCCGTCCGGTGAAACCCCCCGTTCGGAGCGGCGTGAGGCACTACCATCCCCGATGCCGACAACGGCGACCGACCGATCGGCTCCGGCCTTCGGGGCCAGGGAAGGACAGGCATGATGACCACCTTCGGCGCCGGGGACGCGACCGGGACCGACGAGACGGCCCGGGTGCGGCCACTCCTGGGGGACACGTCCAGCGGTGGTGTCCCGCCGCAGACCGACGCCCAGCGCGAGGCCAGGGAACGCGCCTACAACCTGTACAGCGCCGCGATCGGGGCGTGCCTGTCCCGTGGCGACCGGGCCCGGGCCGGGGCGCTGCTCACCGAGGAGGCCCGGCTCGCGTTCCTCACCCCCGACCAGCTCGACCGGGTCGACACCGAGCTCCCCTCCACCGTCGAGGACCTGCGCCGCGAACCCGTGCGCGTGCCCGAGGGCGCCACCCCCGAGGACCCGGGCCCGGCACCGGACTGGGAGGGGCTGGAGGAGCTGTTCGACCTCGCGCTGCGGCCCCGCCTGACCGGACCGGCGCGGGAGCGCCCCCGGCTGCTGCTCTTCGGCGGTCAGCCGGGGTCGGGCAAGTCGACGCTCCAGCGGCTCGTCCTGCCGGTCCTGCCCGAGGGGACGGTCAGTTACGACGGGGACGACCTGCTGCGCCTGGCGCCCGACTACGAGTGGGCGATGCGCGCCGACGACCGTGTCGCCTCGCGCACCCTGCCGCGGCAGGTCGCCGGTCTGCACCAGCTCGCGATGGAGCACGTGCGCGAGGGGCGGGTGGACGTCGTGTGCAGCCACCCGCTGGGGCGCGCGGACTGGGCGGCGGCGTGGGTGGAGGGTTTCCGTTCGGCGGGGTACCGGGTGGAGGTGGCGTTCGTGGCGACGCACAGCAGCAACAGCGCGTTCGGGATCGTCGACCGGTACGAGCGCTCCCGCCGTGACCAGGGGTTCGGCCGGTGGATCAGCCCCCAGGACCACGACCGGTTCTACCTGGGGGTGCCCAACAGCGTCGAGTTCCTGGAGACGCACCGGCTCGTGGACTCGGTGTTCGTGCTCTCCCGGCTGGGTGAGGTGCTCTACGCCAACCACCTCACCGGGGAGGGCGACTGGCTGACCGAGCCGTTCGGCCGGATCGCCCTGGAGGCCGAGCGCGGTCGGCGCGACCTGTGGCGCGCCGAGGAGGCGGTCGGGTAGGCGGCCGGGCCGGTCACCGGCGAACACCCGCGAATCCGACAGGCGCGGGAAAAACGGAATTGCGGGAGAAATCAATTCCTTTTTCCATGGGTGGCGGGGTGTCGTCGGCCGCGCATTATGATCGACGCGTGAAGAGTTCTCGTGTGAGTTTCGCCGCCCTTGTCTCCTGCGCCGTTCTGGCCGCGCTCGCACCGCCCGCCCACGCGCAGACCGCGGTGCCCGACCCGACGTCCGCGGTCCTCGACCGGGTCAACGGCTACCGTGCCCGCCACTCCGCGCCCGCGCTCGTCGCCGACCCCCAGCTCGCCCGGGGGGCGCAGACCTGGGCGGACCGGGGCGTCCTCGAACACAGCGCCTCCGGTGACGGGGAGACCCTGTACAAGCAGATGTCCCCTGATCCGTTGCGCTGTGACGAGCGGGTCCTGCGCCAGGCGGTGGACACCTGGTACCGGGAAATCAATGACTACGATTTCCAGGCGCATTCCCATTCCGCCCGCACGGGAAATTTCACCCAGCTCGTGTGGCGGTCGACCGAGCGGATCGGTGTCGGAATCGCGGCCACCTCCGAGGCGAACGGGTGGCACGGCTGCATGGTGGTGGCGCGGTTCGACCCGCCGGGGAACCACGTCGGCCGGTTCGAGGAGAACGTGCTGCCGCCGAACTCGTAGTGCCGCCTCGGGCCGCGCCACCGGGGCGCGGCCCGAGACGCGTCGCGTCAGTCCTGGCGGCTGGTGACCTCCAGCAGGTGCATCCCGAACTGGGTTCGCACCGGGCCCTGGAGTACGCCGACGGGGGCGGAGAAGACGACCTTGTCGAATTCGGGGACCATCTGTCCCGGAGCGAACGAGCCGAGATTGCCCCCGTCCCTGGCCGAGGGGCACGAGGAGTGCTTCCTGGCGAGGTCGGCGAAGTCCGCCCCGTTCTCGATCTGCTCCTTGAGCTCCAGCGCTTCCGATTCGGTGTTGACCAGGATGTGACGTGCGGTGGCCGTGGCCATGCGTGGTGTCCTTTCGGTTCGGTGCCGATGCCGCCTGAGGATCGCGGACCCGAGGAGGTCCCCGGGGTGGCGGTCGCCGGCCCCGAACCGCCGCAGGTCCACGTGCCGACCGCGGGGGCCGGACACACGACATCCTAGAACCGCGCGGACGATCACCCGTGGAGGACCGGCTGGCCGCCGGTTCCGTCACCCGGTCGCGACGTGGTCAGGCCGTTCTCGCCGCCGCTCGGTCAGCCCTCCGGCCGGACCGACCTCATCGCCTCCCGGTCCTCCTCGCCGAACCGCTCCTCCAACTGCTCGGGGGAGGCGTCGACGTCGATCCGGGCGAGCGGCACCCCGCGCGCGGACTCGATCGCGCCCAGCCGCCGCAGCGCCCGGTCCGCGGCGTAGTCGACCAACGTGCCCGGCGGCAGTTCGTAGCGCTGGTCGGCGGGGTCGTCGGAGGGCGTGTCACCCCGCTTGACCGTCGTCATCACGTGCGGCAGGAGTTCGTCGAGCCGTTCGCGGACCACCTCCCAGTTGGCGTCGTCGGCGGCGACGTGCCTGCGGCAGGTGAAGGTGCCCCACGCCATGTGGCGGCGTTCGTCGTCCCCGATCCTGCGTACGATCTCCCGCATGCCGGGGAAGATGTCGCGCACGGTGCACACGTGGTTCCAGGCGTAGTAGCCGGTGAGCGCGAGCGACCCCTCGATGACGTGGTTGTAGGTGACCGACGCCCGCACCTGGTTGCGCGGGCTCGGGTCGTGCAGGAGCGCGTCCAGCGACCCGGGCAGCTCCTCGTAGAACAGCGCGCGGTACCCCGGGTTGGCGTCGACGTACCCGTGCAGGTCCTCGTACACCCCCAGCGCGTCCAGCCACAGCCGGAACGCCTGGACGTGCTTGGCCTCCTCGAAGGCGAACTGGGTCAGGTACATCTCGTCGCCGAGCCGGCCCTCGGCCGCCATCGCGCGGATGAACGGCTGGAGGTCCTCGGTGACCGCCTCCTCACCGGCCACGAAGAACGCGCACAGCCGCAGGACGCGCGTGCGCGCCGCGTCGTCGAGCCGCTTCCAGTCCTCGGCGTCCTGGCTCAGGTCGATGTCGGCCGGGTTCCAGAAGCGGGCGTTGCCCTTGGTGAACAGGCGGAGCGGAAGGGAGTCCCAGTTCAGGCCGCCGTCGCGGAGTGAGTGGAACCCGGTTCTGTGCTCGTTCGCGGCCGTCGACGTGGCTGGGGTGTCGGGCATGGGATGACCTCCAGGGGCGGACTGACCTCATGGTTGGACACAGATGACTCTCGTGTAAAGAGAAAACGTGCCGTGGGTCACGAAAAAACAGAATCTGGTTCGGTATGGCTGGTGGGGAGGCATCCCCTCCGGGGGATACGGTCAACCTCAGCGGCGATCGCTCCCTTGCCGAAACGGTACGGTCGGGGAGTACCGCTCAGACCGACCGCATCGATCGGGGGACGACGTGTTCTGTGGTGATCCCGGCAGCGAGGGTTACACGACCTGCGCGACCCAGACACAGCTCTTCGCGTTGGCCTCCGCCGTCCCCGCGTTCCTCGGGCTGGCCCTGTTCGTCGCCGCGTTCGCCGCGCCGTCCGTCCGGGGCGACCGCCTCCTGCGCGCCCGCACCCTCACCTACTCCCTCATCGCCTGGGGGATCGCCGTGGGCACGTACGTCATGGGCGGTCTGCCGTCGCTGTGACCCCCGCGGGTCCGGGCCCCGCGAACCGCGCGTGCCGGCCGGGGCGTCCCGGCGCCGTCAGATCTCGTCCCCCGCGAGCAGGTCGCCCGCGTCCGTGATCCGGTAGGCGTACCCCTGCTCGGCGAGGAACCGCTGCCGGTGCGCCGCGTAGTCCTGGTCGAGGGTGTCCCGGGCGACCACGGCGTAGAAGCGCGCCGTCCGGCCGTCGGTCTTGGGCCGCAGCACCCGGCCGAGCCGCTGCGCCTCCTCCTGACGGGACCCGAACGACCCCGACACCTGGACGGCCACCCCCGCCTCCGGCAGGTCGATCGAGAAGTTGGCGACCTTGGACACCACCAGCGTCCGCAGCTCACCCGAACGGAAGGCGTCGAACAACCGCTCGCGCTCCTTGTTGCGGGTCTCGCCCTTGATCACCGGGGCGTCCAGCGACGCGCCCAACTCGTCCAACTGGTCGATGTAGGACCCGATCACCAGGACCTGGTCCCGCGAGTGGCGCCGCACGATCTCCCGCACCACCGTCGTCTTGGCGTCCGACGAGGCGCAGAACCGGTAGCGGTCCTCCGGCTCGGCGGTCGCGTAGGCGAGGCGCTCGGACTCCGACAGGTCCACGCGCACCTCCACGCAGTCCGCCGGGGCGATCCAGCCCTGGTTCTCCATGTCCTTCCACGGAGCGTCGTAGCGCTTCGGGCCGATCAGGGAGAACACGTCCCCCTCGCGGCCGTCCTCGCGCACGAGCGTGGCCGTCAGGCCGAGGCGGCGCCGCGCCTGGAGGTCGGCGGTCATCCGGAAGATCGGCGCGGGCAGCAGGTGCACCTCGTCGTAGACCACCAGCCCCCAGTCACGGGCGTCGAACAGCTCCAGGTGGGTGTACACGCCCTTCCGCCGCGCGGCCATCACCTGGTAGGTCGCGATGGTGACCGGCCGGATCTCCTTGCGCGTGCCGGAGTACTCGCCGATCTCGTCCTCGGTCAGCGACGTGCGCCGCAGCAGCTCCGACCGCCACTGGTGCACCGACACCGTGTTCGTGACGAGGATCAGCGTCGTCGCGCCGGTCATCGCCATCGCCGCGGCTCCGACCACGGTCTTGCCCGCGCCGCAGGGGAGCACGACCACGCCGGACCCGCCCGCGTGGAAGCTCTCCGCGGCCTCCTTCTGGTAACCGCGCAGCTCCCACCCGTCCTGGTCGAGCTCGATCCGGTGCGCCTCACCGTCCACGTACCCGGCCAGGTCCTCGGCGGGCCAGCCGATCTTGAGCAGCGCCTGCTTGAGGTTGCCGCGTTCACTCGGGTGCACGGCCACCGAGTCCTCGTCCAGCCGCTCGCCGAGCATGCCCCTGAGCTTGCGGGCGCGCACGACCTCCTCCAGCACCGCCCGGTCGGAGGACTCCAGGACCAGGCCGTGGGCGGGGTCACCGACCAGTCGCAGCCGCCCGTAGCGGTCCATCGTCTCGGCGATGTCCACCAGCAGGGAGTGGGGGACGGGGAACCGGGAGAACCGGATCAGGGCGTCGACGACCTGTTCGGCGTCGTGCCCGGCCGCCCGCGCGTTCCACAGCGCCAGCGGGGTGATCCGGTAGGTGTGCACGTGCTCGGGGGCGCGTTCGAGTTCGGCGAAGGGGGCGATGGAGCGGCGGCACTCCTCGGCGGACTCGTGGTCGACTTCGAGGAGGAGAGTCTTGTCGGACTGGACGATCAGGCAGGACACACGGACCTTCTCACTCGTGGGCGTGACGGGACTGGGGCCGACGGCACTCCGCGGGAGGGTTCCCCTCCCGCGCGGAGTCCTCTGTGCGGGCGGCGTCAGGTGCAACGCGCCCGATCCCCCGATCATGCCCGGAGGGGGTGAAACCCCCGGTCACCGGGGTCAGGCGGTGTCCACGGCGATCATGACGACGAAGAACAGCACGACGAGGACCACGCTGAGCGCGTTGGTGATCCAGGCGTAGTTCCTGAACCGGGCGGCCCGCCCGTGGTCGCGCTTCTCGGAGAGGGCGATCGCGGAGAAGACGATCCCCGGGATGGCGAGGACGTTGCAGCAGGAGGTCACCATGAGGATGGACATGACCAGGGCGACGATCGTGCTGGCCTGGCCGGGCGGTTCCGGGTACGGCGCGCCGTACCCGGGCGGGACGCCGTAGCCGGGAGGGGTCCCGTACCCCGGGGAGGGGCTGAAGGCCGGGGGCGGGGGACCGTACCCCGGTGACACGCCGTAGCCGGGCGGGGAGTCGTAACCCGGGGGAGGGAGGTAGCCGCCCGTTCCGGCGTCGTAGTCGTAGCCCTCCGGGCCGGGGGGTTGGTGGTGTCGCCAGTCGTCCTTCATCGACGGGTCCTCCAGTGGTCTCGGGGGAGGCGTACGTGGGCGGGGGAGGGGCGGGGTCAGGAGTAGTAGGCCGTCACGGCCACCAGGACCAGGACGGGGACGAGGAACACGACGGACATCGCCACGTAGGCGAGGTTGCAGGCCCAGGTGTAGCGGAGGAACCGCTCGACCTCGGCGGTGTCGGGCACCTTCGCCAGGGCGGTGACGCCCAGCCCGATCCCGGGGATGTTGGTCAGCAGGAGGAAGAACCACAGCCCCAGGGACACGCCCAGGGCGGGTATCGCCAGGGTGAGGACCGCGACCACCAGGGCGGCGACGGCGCCGCCCACGCGCGGGGGCGGCCCGACCGGCCGGGGGGCCGTCGCGGGCCGGAGACCGGGGGGCGGTGCGGCGGCGGGCGTTCGGGTGGGGGGAGGAGCGCCGCCGTCTGCGGGCACGGAGCGCCGGAGAGCGGAGCCCCGCTCCCGCTCCCAGAAGGCCCTGGGGCCACTCCCGCCGATCACAGGCCGTCGCGCTCCCCGCTCGTCGCCCTCCGCCGCATTCTCCGTTCCTCCCGGTCAGACGCCGTACACGGACCCGTGGTTCACCCGTCGGCGATCAGTAGTTCGAGATCGGGACGATACCCTCGATCCACGATCCGGCCTGCGTGAGTGTCACGAAGGTCAACACCATCATGACGAAGAACATCACGCCCGCCGCTCCCAAGCAGTACCAGGAATAACGCGTGAGGGTCTCCGCCTGGTCCGGGCGCCCCCGGTCGCGGGCGTGACCGGCCCGCACCGCGAACACGATCCCGGCGACCCCGAAGAGCCAGTTCGCGCAGCACAGGAACGTGAACGCGTGCAGGATCAGGGCCATGGTCGAGCTGTTGGCGCCGCCCGCCCCCACGGTCGGGCGGTCGTCGCCGACCTCGCGACCGCCGTCGTGGCGGTCGGCGGCTCCGGGGCCGACCGACGCCTGGCGGCCGCGCTCACCGTCACGTCCGTGGTCGCGGGGGGACGATGCCCCGGGGGGCAGCGATGCGTTGCTCATGGCGTGTCTCTCACCGTCGGCGGGTCGACCAACGGCACCACAGTAGCCCGCCCGTCACCCGCCACCAGTCCGGGGGAACGCTTCGTGTCGGTGTCGGGGCCCTCCCCCGGCGGACGCCCGCGGCGCGGTTCCCGCTCTCCGCTCGTGGCCCGGGTGGGCGCGACGGCCACGCGCCCGGAGGGACGAGCGGGGTCAGTCCGCGGTCCGCTCCAGTTCGGCGACGGCGGTGATCCGATGGATCGCGAACCGGTGCACGGCCGCGCGCGTCGTGTCGTAGGCGGTCAGGAAGCCCCCGTCGACCCCCGACGGTTCGACGATCCGGCTCACCTGGCGCCCGTCGGTGTCGGTGTAGCCGATCCACACCCGCCGCTCCTCACCGGCCGCGTGGGTGAGCGCCGCCATGACCGCGTTCGCCCGTGAACCGGGCGGACCGTCCGCCGGGAGCGGTATCGGACGCCGCGCCGCCGTGGCCGCCTCGTCCCCGGCGCGCACCGCCCGGACCGCCGCCCGCACCAGCTCGGCGGGCGAGGCCGCCTCGGCCGGGGGCGGCGCGTCCGCCGGTTCGGCGCGCCGCACCTCCGGGCGGCTCAGGCGCATGCTCCCGTCCCCGCTCTCGGGAACCGGGTGGTAGCCCAGCTGCCGCAGCCGCTCGACCAGCGCCGACCGGCTGACCCGGCTCGCGACCACCGTCGGCGCCAGACGGACCAGCCCGAGGTCCTCGGTGCGGCGGTCGGCGACCAGCTCCTCCAACGCCGCCGGTTCGTCACACCTCAGGTAGCTGGCGGCCGCCCCGGCGCGCAGGCGCCCGTGGCGGCGGCCCACGTCGGACACCAGATAGCGCAGCGCCTGGGGCACGGGTGTGCGCGAGTGGCGTTCGAGCAGGGAGGTGATGTCGGCGACGCCCCGACCCGCGTCGAGCGCCCGCCGCACGGAGTCCTCGGTGAAGCGGAAGACCGTGGCACCGCCGGTCGACTCCACGTCCGCGACCAGCGCGAGCTCCCGGGCCAGCTCGGTCACCAGCGGCCCCGGGGCGATCGCGGTCATGTCCCCCTGGAGGAGGACGTGGTCGAGCGGGCGGGGCAGTTCGGCGGCCAGCACCCGCGCGGCCGCGTCCTCGTCACCGTCCAGCAGCGGACGGGTGTGGTCGGCCAGGGCCCCGCGTCCGGTCAGGCCGAGCACGGCCGCCTCGTCCGCCGCCGCCCGCACCAGTTCCGTGTACACGGGGGACTGCCGGCGGGGCCGACGCCAGGCCAGGCGCACGGCCAACGAGTCCGGGAGCGGCGCGAACCCCGGCGCGGCGGTCGCCAGCTCGCCGAGCACGTCCCGGCGGGCCTGCGGCGCGGCCGGCCGGGTCAGCCCGGGGCCGAGCACGTTGCGCGCCCGGCCACCGGAGTCCGTGGACCCGGTGAGCGCGGCGACGCGGTCCGACTCCAGCCAGGCCGACGCCAACCGCAGCCACCGCCGTTCGGGCGGACTCTCCCGCCACAGGTCGTACTCGCGGGTGGGCAGCCACTCGCCCGCGACCCGGTCGTCGGCGCCGATCAGCCCGGCGGCGTGGGCGGTCTCCACGAGCAGGGCGGCGGTGGTCTCGTCGGTGTCCATCGTCTGGGCGGCGCGGCGCAGGTCCCGGACGCCCATCCCGCCGTTGCGGAGCACGGCCGCGGGGTCCTGGGACCAGCGCTCCAGGAGTTCCTCGACCGCCCGCAGCACCGTGAACGCCTGCCCCGCCGCGGCCCGGGTGACCGCGTCGCCGGGGTTCTCCGTGCCCTGGAACGGCGGCGGTCCGGTGGTGACCTCCCGGAACAGCGGTCCCGCGCGCAGCGCCAGGCCGACCTCGCGCGGCAGGGTCAGTGTGTCGTCCCCGGTGGGGACGAGCAGGGCGCGGGCGAGGAGCGTCTCGACCGGGGACGCCGCCGTGGCCAGGCTGACCTCGCGCCGCGCGTCCGACACGGTGCCGTTCGGCGGTCCCCACGCCATGCTGTCCAGGAGCCTGCGTGCGGGCGCCCCGACCTGGGCGACCAGGCCGTTCACCCGTGCCGGGTCGGACAGGAGGGTGGCGACCGTCTCGACCGGGGTGGCGGCGGTGCTGTCGGGCGCCAGGTCGTCGGCGAGCCGTTTGACCGTGCCGTGCGGCAGGGCGGCGAGCAGGGCGCGGGCGGGCGGACCGAGCCGCGCGGGGTGGGGGAGGAGGTCGCGCAGGACCTGTACCGGGCGCAGCCGCCCCTGGTCGGGCCAGACCAGGGCGAGCCGGTGCAGGGTGTCGAGGGCGCGCGTCAGCGGGTCGTCGGCGGGGACGGGGCTCAGCCCGAGGGCGGCGGCCAGGTCGGCGGGAGGGACGCCGACGGGTTCGCGGAGCCGGTCGTCGCCGAGCGCCACGACCGACTCCAGGACCTGGAGGGTGAAGCGGTCGAGCCGCTCCAGCACGCGTAGGACCGCGTTGCGGCTGGTCGCGCGGGCGGCCAGGGCGCCGATGTCGGCGGGCACCGGCTGGGCGAGGTCGGGCCGGGCGGCCAGCAGCGCGGCGAGGTCCTCGTCCGAGCGGCCGCGCAGCCAGGACGTGAACGTCGGGGGGCGGGAGGCCGTATCGTGACCCTCCGCACCCGGATGGTGCCGGTCCGCTCCCGGGTGCTGTCGGCCGGGCGGTGCGTTGTCGCTCATCGTGTCCACGCTAAGCGATGTCGTCCCGCGCGTCGCGCGCGTGTGCCCCGCTACCATTCGTCGCCGGACGCGCGGCCGAATTCGAGCAGAATTCGATGACCAAAACCAAGGATAAGGGTTAAAAGCCAGGTCATTGTGGGCCAATATGGGGTCATGTCCCAGCGCTCGGAACAACTGGTACTCGACTATCTGTCCGAGGTCGGCCTGATCCTGCACGGTCGGATGACCGCCAGGGAGCGCACCGCCTACCTGGCCGACCTCCGCTCGCGGATCGACGCCCGCCGCGCGGCCGAGGGCGACCCCGGTCCCGACGCGGTCCGCGACGTCCTGCGGTGCTTCGGCACGCCGGAGGACCTCGTCCGCAGGGAGTGCGAGGGCCGCGACCTGGACATCCAGGACGACGAACTCATCCCGCCCAAGCCCGCGCAGGCCAACCGGGAACCGCCGCCGTGGCGGGGCGGACCCAACCGGGGCCTCCTGGCGCTCCTCGACCGGAGCGGGGGGCCGAAGGACGACGCGGCCGTCGCGGGTCGGCCGGGACCCCTGCGCGGTGTGGCGCTCCTGGTGCGCGCGTGCCCGGGGGAGGCCGCCGCCCTGGGGCTGATGCTGCTGACGGTGCCGTGGTGGTGGGAGCTGGCGTTCGTGTGGGTGCTCGCGGCCGCGCTGGTCGTGCTCAGCCGGGTGTGGAGCACCCGCGACAAGTGGGTCGGCGTGGGGTTGCCGGTGGCCTCCTGCGCGGTCGCGATGCTCCTGTGGGACGGCGAGGCCAAGTTCGTCGACCGGTACATCCAGGAGTCGCTGCCCGACACGGGAGTGATCGGACTCGGCCTGGCGTGCCTGGCGACCGCGGTCTACCTGTACCCGAGGGCGCTGCGGGCCGCCCTGGCCGGTCACCGTGTCCGTGAGGGGGCCGTGGAGGGCTGAGGCGCCCACGCCGGGTCATCGCTTGGCAAACGCTCGGAATAGCCTTCTCCGCCCCGCTGGTGGCGGCGCGTTTCGAATCCACGACTTCGTGTAGACCTGTCCCTACGCCGACGCGTCCGCACGGGCGGCGGTCGCGTTCTCAGGGGTGGCCCGGTCTCCAGTCCGGGCACCGCACAGGTCGCGTGGCCCGCGCCACCGCCGAGTCCCGTCCCACACTCCGCGCTCAGCGGTGCGTGGGCCACCGCCGACGCACGAGGCCCGGACGCCGACATCCTCCGGGCCTCGTCGTGCTGCCGGGGGCTTCCCGGCCCCCGAGCCGACCGGCCGCAAGGGCGTCGCGGACCTGTCGGCGGACCGTTCCCGACGCGCGTCCGCGCGGCCACGGGGGGTGAGATATACCCTCGCGCCCGAAGGGTCTCTCCCAGTACCTTGGTCATCGTCCCCGGCAATCCAGGGGCGCCACGGGAACGGGTGGGAGGGCGGACAGGACGCTCCCCGGTGTCCGGACCCCGGTGCCTGACAGCGAAAGCGTGAGGTCACTACGTGCCCACCGGCAAGGTCAAGTGGTACGACGGCGACAAGGGTTTCGGTTTTCTCACCCGCGACGACGGCGGTGAGGTGTTCGTGCACTCCTCCTCCCTGCCCGCGGGCACGACGACGCTCAGGCCCGGCCAGAGGGTCGAGTTCGGCGTGGCCGAGGGGCGCAAGGGCGCGCAGGCGCTCCAGGTGAAACTCCTGGAGGGCCAGCACTCGGTCGCCAAGGCCCGGCGCAAGAAGCCGGACGAGATGGTCGTCATCACCGAGGACCTGATCAAGCTCCTGGAGGGCCTGTCGGAGGGCTACCGGCGGGGGCGCCATCCCGAGCGCCGAGAGGCGTCCAGAATCGCGTCCGTCCTGCGTGTGGTCGCCGACGACCTCGACGTCTGACCCCGCTGCCGCCCGGCGGCCCGCGGCCCCGGGCGCGGCCGCCTCCGCGCGCCGAGACCCGGTCGGGGGGAGGAACCGGGCGAACCTTGACCCTCGACATGGTCAAATCGGTGCGCGCGATCAGTGAGAATGGGGAACGTGAGCCCTTCTCGACGTTCTCCTGTACCGGACAAGGCCTGTATCGAGGCGGTGGACCTGGCCCGCTCGGCGGCCGCCGAGGTCGGGCGGCCCGAGTGGGTGGGGGAGCAGCGCGCCCCCCAGGTCGAGGACACCCGCCTGGTCACCCACTACTTCACCTGCCTGGACCCCGCCTACCCGGGGTGGAACTACGCGGTCACCGTGGTCCGCGCCTCGCGCGCGAAGAAGGTCACGGTCAACGAGGTCGTTCTGCTCCCCGGCGAGGGCGCCCTGGTCGCGCCCGAATGGGTGCCCTGGAAGGATCGGCTGCGCCCCGGTGACCTCGGCGCGGGCGACCTCCTGCCCACGGACGAGGACGACGAGCGCCTCGTCCCCGGTTTCGCGCAGGTGCCCGAGGGCGAACTGGACGAGGAGGGCGCCGACCAGCAGATGCTGTGGGAGCTCGGCCTCGGCCGCCGCCACGTGCTCTCCGAGGTCGGCCGCGAGCAGGCCGCCGAACGGTGGTACAACGGCGAGGCCGGTCCGCGCAGCCCGATCGCGGCCGCCGCGCCCGCCCGCTGCGCCACCTGCGGCTTCCTCACCCCGCTCGCCGGTGAGCTGCGCCAGATGTTCGGTGTGTGCACCAACGAGTTCGCCCCCGACGACGGGCGGGTCGTCTCGCTCGACCACGGCTGCGGGGCCCACTCCGAGGTCCGCCACCCGGCCCAGCGCAACGAACCGGTCGCGCCGGTCGTCGACGAGCTCGGCTACGACCACATCACCTTCGAGGACACCGCCGAGCTGGAACTCGTCTCCGTCGACTCCTGATCGTCGGCGCCGCCCGGTCCCCTCCGCGCGGAACGCGCGCCGGCGGACCGGGGACGGATGTCGGGAATCGGACTCGACGGACATCGTGTCGGTTTCGCCAGCGCTCGTGACCGGGCTCGCCCCGTTCGGCGCGTACCGGAGTGTGACTCCCACGGGCATGGCCTAAGGTCGTTCTGCCGTCCGTGTGCGATCCGGGGCGGCACCGCGCCGGTCCGGTCCGCACCGTAGGAGGAACCCACGATGGCCGAGTCGGTGACCGCTGGGGCGGTCGATCCCTTCCACACCGCCGAACTGCGTCGGCGCGTGCTCGCCGCGTGGGCCGACGCGCCCGCCCGGTTCCGCGAGGACGCCAACGCCGAGGAGGACTTCGCACTCGGCGGCTACCGCGACCGCGTCGTGGTCGAGCTGGCCCAGAACGCCGCCGACGCCGCCCGGCGCGCCGACGTGCCCGGCCGCCTGGCCCTCACCCTGGAGGGCGACCGGTTCACCGCCGCCAACACCGGCGCCCCCCTGACCGCCGCGGGCGTGGAGTCCCTGTCCACCCTGCGCGCCTCCACCAAGCGCGGTGAGCAGGGCTCCGCGGGCCGCTTCGGCGTCGGGTTCTCCGCGGTCGCCGCGATCAGCGACGAGGTCACCGTCTCCTCCGGCGGCTCCGCCGTGGCCTTCAGCGCCGGGCGGGCCGGGAAGGCCGTCGCCGAACTGCTCTCCGCGGGCACGGCGCACGAGGACCTGGCCGACGAGGTGGAGCGCCGCTCCGGACACGTGCCGATGCTGCGCCTGCCCTTCCCCGCGGCCCCGGTCGAGGCGGAGGGCTACGACACCGTCGTCACCCTCGCCCTGCGCGACGCGGCCGCCCGCGAACGCGTGCGCGCCCTCCTGGAGGCCACCGGCGAGGCCCTGCTGCTGGCCCTGCCCGGCCTCACGGAGGTCCGCGTGTCCGTCGAGGGCGCCGAACGGCTCCTCATCCGCGACGACACCGACCCGGCGGGGCCGGTCACCACCCTGAGCGACGCCGACGGGACCCGGAGCACGCGCTGGCGGGTCCTGACCCGCTCGGGCACCTTCGCCCCCTCCCAGCTGGCCGACCGCCCGGTCGAGGAGAGGGGTCGCACGGAATGGGCGCTGACCTGGGCGGTGCCGGTGGACACGGACGGGGTCGTGGCGACCCTGCCCACCGACGTCGAACCGGTCGTGCACGCGCCCACGCCCACCGACACCGAACTCGATCTGCCCGCCGTCCTCATCGGCACCTTCCCCCTCAGCACCGACCGCCGGACGGTCCAGCCCGGCGCCGCCACCGACCTGCTGCTCTCCGAGGCCGCCGACGCCTACTGCGCGCTCCTGCGCCGCTTCGACGCCCGTGCCGCGCTCGACCTGGTGCCGGGGACGCGCGTGGGCGGCGGAGCGGTCGACGCCGCCTTCCGCGCCCGCGTCGCCGGACCGCTCCAGAACACCCCGTTCCTGGCCACCGCCTCCGGGACCCCCGTGGCGCCGCGCGACGCCGCGCTGCTCGACACCGGCGGCTCCGGTGGCGCGGGCGAGCTGGTCGCGGCCCTGACCGAACTCGCCCCGAACCTGCTCCCCGGCACGTGGAACCCGCGCCACCCCGCGCTGACCGCCCTGCGGGTGCGCCGGATCGGACTCGCCGACCTCGCGGACCTGCTCGGCGGCATCGACCGGTCGCCCGGCTGGTGGGCGGAGCTGTACACCGCGCTGGAGATCGCGGGCAGCGGAGGGGCCGACCTCGACGAACTGGGCGCCCTGCCGGTCCCGCTCGCCGACGGCCGCCTCGTGCGCGGTCCGCGTTCCCTGCTGCTGCCCACGGAGGACTGGGCGCGGGTCGCCGACGCGCACGGCGAGCGGCTCGACCCCGCCGCCCTGTCCGCCCTGGGCGTGCGGGTGGTCCACCCGGACGCCGTACGGCCGCTGCTGCGCCGCCTGGGCGCGGTGGACGCCAACCCCGCCGCCGTCCTGGCCGACCCGCGCACCGAGGCCGCCGTCCGCGACTCGCTGGAGGCCGAGGACCCCGAGCCCGTGGCCGAGGCCGTCCTCGACCTGGTGGCCGCCTCCGGGATGACCGTCGCCGACGCCCCCTGGCTGGCCGACCTGGCGCTGCGCGACGACGAGGACGGGTACTCCGTGGCCGCCGAGCTGCTCGTGCCGGGCGCGCCCCTGGCCGACCTCCTCGTGGCCGACGCGCCGTTCGGGACCGTGCACGAGGACGTCGTCGAACGGCACGGCACCGAGGTCCTGCGCGCCGTCGGCGCCCTCTGGGAGCTGACCGTGGTCCGGGCCGGGGAGGTCGCGCTCGGCGAGGACGTGGCGTCGGCCTTCGACGGGGCGGCCGGTGACGGCGGACCGGACGGGCTGGAGGACTGGGCGGACGAGGTGCTGGAGCGGGTCGGCGACCCGGACCTGCCGCCGGTCGTGCCGGAACTGGTGTGCGTGGCCGACCTCGACTACGTGGCCGAGGACCGGTGGCCGGAGGCGCTGGCGATGCTCGCGGGCGGTCCGCTCCGCGAGGCGGTCACCTCACCGGCGCGAGTGCTGCTGCCGGACGGACGCGTGGCCGACGTGCCGTCCTACACGGCGTGGTGGCTGCGCACGCGTGCCCTCCTGGACGGACGAGCCCCGGTCGAGCTGCGCACGGAGGACGCGGAGGCGGTGCTGGTCGGGTTGTACGACGAGGTGCCCGCCGACGTCGACCTGGAGTTCGCCCACGCCCTGGGCGTGCGCACGACCCTCGCCGAGCTGGTCGCCGACCCGGAGGGACCGGACGACCTGCTGTCCCGGTTGGCCGATCCGGCGCGGCACGTGGACCGGGCGGCGCTGCGGCGGGTGTGGACCGCGCTCGCGGCGGTGGACGCGGACCTGGTCACGCCGCCGAGCCGGGTGCGCGCGGTGCGCGGCGGGTCGATCGTCGTGGCCGACGCCGAGGACGCGGTGGTCGTGGACTCGCCGGACCTGCTGCCGCTGCTCGAGGACCGTCCGCTCGTGCTGGCGCCCGCCGACACGGCCGAGGCGCTGGCGGACGTGCTCGACCTGGACCTGGCCAGTGAGACCGTCGAGGGCGAGGTGGGCGCGGGCGGGGAGCTCCGCCAGGTCCCCGGCGAGGCCGAGCTGTTCCTCGACCCCGACGGCGAGCCGGACCGCGCCTACCTGCACCACCAGACGCTCACCGTGGACGGCGTGGAGGTGGAGTGGTACGTGGGCGACGGGTCGGCGCACGCGGCCACCAGCGACGGGCTGGCCCGGGCGCTGTGCTGGCGCGCCGGTCAGTGGGACCGCCGACACCTGGTGGCGGCGGCGCTGCGCGACCCGTCCGCCGCCGCGACCCTGCTCGCCGAGGCCGACCTGGACTGAGGCCCGCCCGGGAGCGCCGCTCCGGGGGCCGCGGGTCAGGCCAGGGCCGCGGCGAGGCGCTCGCCCAGCCCCTCCTCCCGGTCACCCCACGCGGTGACGTCGACCTCGTCGCCGACGGACAGCGTCCCGGGCCGGGTGACCGCGAACTTGGCGCCGAACGCCACACCGCCGCTGTCCGCGCGGCGGTAGCCCGCGAGGGCGCGCAGCGGCTCGGGGCCGTTCTTCTCCCCCCGGTCCTGGGCCACGGTGGTGACCGCGCAGCGGATGCACACCTTGGCGTACCCGAGCTCGGCGGCGCCCAGGCGCACGGCGCGGACCCGGTCCTCGGTGTGCGGCTCCGCCCAACCGGAGACGACGACGTTGGGGCGGAAGCGGTTCATCGGAACGGCCTCGCCGCCCGCGCCGGTGATCCGCTCGTTGAGCAGGTCCAGGGAGGCCAGGGACGTCATGAGCACGGCGGTGCTGTCGGCGAACCCGCTGGTTCCGGGGGTCAGCCCGCCGGTCTCGCGGACGTGGTCGCGGGGGACGCGCACCAGTCGGCTGGCCGAGCCGAGCGCCTCCGACAGCCACGCGGCCGCCTCGTCGCCCTGGTCGACGCCGACGAACGGCTTCCTGTGCAGTGCCACGTCGACGCGCGGCCCCTCGGGGTCGACCTTGAGGTCGAGGGGTTCGAGGCCGTCCCGGCGCAGGCTCAGCCGGGCGCCGTCGGCGTCGAGGTCCGCGCGCACGAGCGCCATGCGCGGGTCGACGCGCTGGCTGCGGAAGGTGCCCTCCGGGTCGACGACCATGAACGTCCGATCGTGGGCGATCCCGGCCGGGGTCATCTCCGCGCTGGTCACGGAGGTCCCCGCGCACCCCTTGACGGGATAGCGGACGAGTTCGGTGATGCGTGCCATGAGCCGAAGGTACCGCGTGGCCGACGGAGTGAGAACGGCGGGACACGGGCACACCGACCAGCGACGCGACGGTCGCGGCGGGAGGGGCACACGATGGACGTCGAGGCGCAGATCGGCTCGGTCGGTCGGACGGTGAGCACACGGGAGGTCGAGGGGGGACGGGAGGGCACGGTGGTCGTGACCCGGAGCTTCGAGGCGACCCCCGAGGACCTGTGGGACGCCTGCACCAACGCCGAGCGGCTGCCGCGCTGGTTCCTTCCGGTCTCGGGCGACCTGCGCGAGGGCGGCTCCTACCGGCTGGAGGGGAACGCGCACGGTCGTGTCCTGGCCTGCGACCCGCCGCGCTCCTTCCGCGCCAGCTGGGAGTTCGGCGGGGAGTACAGCGAGATCGCGGTGCGGCTGATCCCGGTGTCGGACACCCGCACCCGGATCGAGCTGTCCCACTCGGCGCGGCTCACCGAGCACTGGACCGAGTACGGGCCGGGAGCCGTCGGGATCGGGTGGGACCTGGGCGTCCTCGGCCTCACCCTGCACCTGGAACGGGGCGGTCAGGAGCCCCCGGAGACCGCGGAGTGGGCGCGGTCGGCCGAGGCGCGCAGGTTCACCGAGCTCAGCGGGCGCGCCTGGGGCGAGGCGCACATCGCCTCGGGGATGGACGCGGCGACGGCGAAGGCGGCCGCGAACCGGACGGTCGCCGCCTACACGGGTGAGGGGGAGTCCGGGTTCTGACCCGGTGACGCCGACCCCTGTTCGGCGCGGCGCCGCGGAGGCGCGGGCCGGTGTCGGCGCCGCACCGTAGGGTGCCCGGTATGCCCCGACTGTCCGAACCCTGCCCGCCGCACGGACTGAGCGTCGTCCGGGGCGACGCCACCAGCCCCCACGCGCCGGGGCCCAAGATCATCGCCCACGTGTGCAACGACCGCGGCGGCTGGGGCAAGGGGTTCGTCCTCGCGCTGTCCCGGCGCTGGCCGGAGCCGGAACGCGACTACCGGGCCTGGTACCGCGCGCGTGCGGGCAACGACTTCGGGCTGGGCGCCGTGCGGCTCGTGCGGGTCCGCCCCGACACGTGGGTGGCCAACATGGTCGCCCAGCACGGGACGCGGCGGGGGAGGGGAGGCGGGCCGCCCATACGCTACGAGGCGGTCGCCGCCTGCCTGCGCGCGCTGGCCGCGCACGCCGACGAACTCGGGGCCACCGTGCACATGCCGCGCATCGGCTGCGGGCTGGCCGGGGGCAGGTGGGAGCGGATCCAGCCCCTCGTCGAGGCGGAGCTCCTCGCCCGCGGGGTCCGGGTCACCGTCTACGACACCGACTAGCCCGAACCGGGGCCTGCCGGCGGAACGTCCGCCCCGGGGGCGTCGTTCGGGCGCCGCCGGGGTCCTCGTGGGCGGGGCCGCGCCGCCTACCGGGCCACCCGGAAGAAACCCTCCGAGATGAGCGTGCGCAGCGCGTCGGGCGTGCGCTCCCGCACGACCTCCGGGTCCTCCCCGATCAGTTCGGCGATCACGTCCAGCAGCGGTCCGACCGGCATGGTGCCGTCGCACACCCCGGCCAGGGCCGCCTCGACCGTGCCGATGCGCGCGACCCGGCGCAGTCCGTCGCGCTGGCGCAGGACGATCTTCTCCGGGTCCGGCGCGCCCGGACGCCCCACGCGCTCCTCCACCACCCCGGGCGCGAGCGCCACGTGCGCGGACAGCAGGGCCGCGTCGGTGAGCCGCAGCGCGGTCATCGCGCCGTCCACGACGTCCGGCAGGTACGGGCCGACGGGCTGCTCGATCTCGTGCCGCAACTCCTCGACCCGGACGGTGGCGTCCTGGGCGGCGTCGTTGCGCAGGCTGATCCAGCCGAACCCGATCCCCTTGATGCCCTCGCGCTCGAAGTAGTCCAGCCAGGCGTCGTACCGGCGCGTGTACTCGGGGGTGCCGTGCTCGCAGGAGTCGCGCAGCCACAGCTCCACGTACTCCGCGGGGTCCTGCACGTCGCGCTGGACCACCCAGCCCGAACAGCCGGTGCCGGTCACCCAGCCGCCGACCCGGTCCTCCCAGTCGTCGCCGTCGGAGTGCACCCAGTTGGCGAGGAGCTGGCACCAGCCGCCGTCAGTCAGGTGCGCGGGCGCCTGGCGGACCAGTTCGGCGCAGACCGTGTCGCCGGGCAGGTCCGACTCCCGGTAGGTGTACCGCGCCGACTCGGGCGTGATGACGAACGGGGGGTTGGACACGATGAGGTCGAAGCGCTCGTCCGCGACCGGTTCGAACATCGACCCCTGCGCCAGCCGGGCCCCGCCGACGCCCGACAGCGCCAGGCTGATCCCCGCCAGCCGCACGGCACGCGGGTTGAGGTCGGTGGCGACCACCTCGCGGGCACGGGCGGCCAGGTGCAGCGCCTGCACCCCGCACCCGGTGCCCAGGTCCAGCGCGCGCTCGACCGGGCCGTCCACGATGAGCTGGGACAGCGTGGCCGACGCGCCCCCGGCGCCCACCACGTGGTCGGGACGCGGGACGGCGCCCCTGCCCGGGCGGACCTTGGGGTCGGAGACCACGAACCCGGGCCGCCCCTCCTCCAGCTCCCACGGGCCCAGGTGGACCAGGGCGCGGACGACGGGGCCGTCCGCGCCCTCGGCGTCGCGGTCGACGGTGACGAGTCCGGCCTCGGCGAGTTCGTCGACGGGGAGGATGGCGCGCGCGGCCCGTTCCGGGATGGGCGCCTGGAGCCACCACAGCCGCAGCAGCAGTCCGAGCCGTTCGTCCCCGCCGGTGGCGCGCAGGGCGGGCACCAGTTCCTCACGGGCCAGGGCCCGTGCGGCGGCGTCGCCGAGCCGATCACGGACGCCGGACACCGTGTAGTCGGCGTCGATGAGGATGCCGCGGAGTCGGTCGGCGAGTGCGCGAGGGAATTCTGTCTCAGACACCCGCCCATTATCGGTCAGGCACATGGGTGCCGCTGCTGGTCGGCGGGCGGTCAGGAGGGGGTGGAACCGTCGTCGGGGGCGGCGGAGGCGGCGCGTTCGGCGGCCTCGGCGCGCTTGCGGAACAGGCGCGGGATGTAGAGGAAGCCGAACACGCCCAGGACGATCCCGGTCACGCAGACGCCGATCCACCAGCGTTCGGTGTTCGGCAGATCGTCGCCCATGGAGATCAGCACGACGAGGGCGACCGTCCACGCCGCGGTGCCGATGGCGGCGGGGACGCGGTAGTCGCTCTCGTGGACTTCGGGGTCGGGCTGGCGAGGTTTGCGCACGTGCCCAGGCTATCCGTTGGCGGCCGACGCGCCCTGGGGTGTGTTCGGTCACACCGGGGCGGCCGGTCATCCGACCATATGGTGATTTCTATGAAACATGCGTGTCATCAGTGACCTGTGTTGTACGAACATGCAACTAATCTGGCTCAGAATCCTTGTTGTCCCGTAACGCGACCAGGTCAGGCTGACGACGTGAGCACACCGAACACATCCCCCAATGTGTCCAAGGCCCCCTCAGGGCCCGTGGACCGCTTCTTCCATGTCACCGAGCGCGGATCGAACATCGCGACCGAGATCCGCGGCGGTCTGGCGACGTTCTTCGCCATGGCCTACATCGTCGTCCTCAACCCGCTGATCATCGGCACCGCCGAGGACGTCAACGGCGAGACCCTGGGCATCCCCCAGGTCGCGGCCGTCACCGCCCTGATCGCCGCGATCTCCTGCATCCTCATGGGCGTGGTCAGCCGCTATCCGTTCGCCATCGCGGCGGGCATGGGGCTCAACGCGGTCGTCGCCTACGGCCTCGCCCCGCTGATGCCGTGGTCCGACGTCTTCCTGCTGATCATCATCGAGGGCCTCGTGCTGCTCGTCCTGGTGGTCACCGGGTTCCGCACCGCGGTCTTCGCCGCCATCCCGCCGGGGATCAAGACCGCGATCGCGGTCGGCGTGGGCCTGTTCCTGGCCTTCATCGGCCTGGTCAACGCCGGGTTCGTGCAGGCCGGTGAGGGCACCCCGGTCCAGCTCGGCGACGGCGGCCTGAACGGCTGGCCGATCGTGGTCTTCGTGCTCGGCCTGCTGGTGAGCATCGCGCTGTACGTGCGCAGGGTGAAGGGCGCGCTGCTCATCGGCATCGTCCTGGCGACCGTCGTCGCGATCGTCGTGGAGACCGCCTTCGGCTCCGGGGACGCCGAGAACGGCCTCGGCTGGAGCCTGACGGTCCCGAGCCTGCCCACGGGTGTCGGCGACGTCGCCGCCCTGCCCGACCTCAGCCTCGTCGGCCTGTTCGCCGACGGCGGGTTCAACGTCCTGGGGCGGTGGAGCGACATCGGCTTCGCCACGGTCCTGATGCTGCTCTTCACCCTGCTGCTGGCCGACTTCTTCGACACCATGGGCACCATGGTCGGCGTCGCCTACGAGGGCGGGCTGGTCGACGAGGACGGCAACATGCCGAACACCCGCGAGGTGCTGGTCGCCGACTCCTTCGGCACCGTCCTCGGCGGTCTCGGCTCGGCCTCGGTGAACACGGTCTACGCCGAGTCGGCGGCGGGCGTCGGTGAGGGCGCCCGTACGGGCATCGCGCCGCTCGTCACCGGCGGCATGATGCTGCTGGCCACCTTCTTCACCCCGCTCGTCACCCTGGTGCCGTTCGAGGCGGCCACCCCGGTCCTGGTGCTGGTCGGCTTCATGATGATGACCCAGGTGGTCAACATCGACTTCCGGGACCCGGCACTGGGCATCGGGGCGTTCCTGGCGATCATCATGATGCCGTTCACCTACTCCATCGCCAACGGCATCGGGTTCGGTCTGCTCGCCTACGCGTTCGTCCGCCTGGTGCAGGGCAAGGCCAACCAGGTGCACCCGCTGCTGTGGGTGATCTCGGTGATCTTCCTGATCCACTTCGCGGAGGCCCCGATCTACGCGCTGCTCGGCTGACCCGCCCCCGCCCTCTCCCGGGGGCGGGAATGCGCGCGGTCGTGGACGGCGTTGACCTCACTGATGAGTCAACGCCGTTTACCATTGCGCAGCCTCCTCCCGCCCCCGACCGCCACGGCCCCGCACCACGAGCCCGCCAGGGCGGTGAGGGGCTGATGTCGCGTCTGGTGATGTTCCGGTCCCTGGCCGTCCGCAACTACCGCCTCTACGCGCTCGGCCAGCTCATGTCCAACCCCGGGACGTGGATGCAGCGCATCGCCCAGGACTGGCTGGTCCTCCAGCTCAGCGGCGGCAGCGGTATCGCGCTGGGCATGACCACCGCCCTCCAGTTCCTGCCGATGCTCCTGTTCGGGCTGTGGGGCGGCGCGCTGGTGGACCGCTTCGACAAGCGGCGGACGCTCATCCTCACGCAGGGCTCCATGGGCGTGCTGGCCCTCGCGCTGGGCGTCCTCGCCACGGCCGGGGCCGCCCAGGTGTGGCACGTGTACCTGTTCGCCTTCGCGCTGGGGCTCATCACCGTCCTGGACAACCCGGGGCGCCAGGCGTTCGTCCCGGAGATGGTCGACCGGGAGCGCCTCAGCAACGCCATCGCGCTCAACAGCGCCAGCTTCCAGCTCGGCCGGGTCACCGGACCGGCCGTCGCGGGCCTGCTCATCGCGTGGATCGGCAGCGGGCCGGTGTTCATGATCAACGGCGTGTCGTTCGGCTTCACGATCGTCGCGCTGCTGATGATCCGCACCGGCGAACTCCACCGGACCGACCCGGTGCCGGGCGGCAAGGGACGGATCCGTGAGGGCCTGCGGTACGTCAGCGGCAGGCGCGACCTCGTGCTGCTGCTCGTCCTGGCCGCGTGCGTGCAGTTCTTCGGCGCGAACGGGCAGAACCAGATCGCGCTGATGGTGAACAACGTGTTCGAGACGGGCGCCGCCGCCTTCGGCGTGGCCGCCGCCGCGCTGGCGGTCGGGGCGCTCATCGGCGCGCTGCTCGCCGCCCGCCGCGAGCGGCCGAGGCTGAGCCTGGTGCTGCTGGGCTCCCTGGGGTTCGGAGTGTCCCAGGTGGTCGCGGCCGTGATGCCGGGCTACGTGTCGTTCGTGGTGGTGCTCGTTCCGATGGGCGTCGTCTTCATGACCTACGTGACCACCCTGAACGCGACGTTCCAGCTCAGCGTCGATCCGCGGATGCGCGGTCGGGTGATGAGCATGTTCATGCTGGTGTTCATGGGGGTGGCTCCGCTCGGTGCGCCCGTTGTCGGCCTGATCGCCGACGCGTTCGGCCCGCGCGCCAGCCTGACCGTCGGCGGCGTGGTGACGATCGTGGTCGTCACCACCCTGGGCGCGCTCCTGGCGCGGGTCAGGGGCGTCCGGCCGCGGGATCTGGTGCCCGGCGGGCGCGGGCGCCGGGAGGCGCCGCGCTCCGGGGAGGGGGACCCGGCCGGGTCGGAGCCCGGTGGCGCGGACGACCCGGAGGAGGAGAGACCAGGGGCCGCTTCCGGGAACGCGCCGGAGGCGCCGGAGAAGGCCAGGGGCGGAGACGACGGGTCCCGGCAGGTCCCCTCGCCCCGCTGAGCCGCCGACGGTCTGATGGGATACGCGTATGGATTCTGAGGAGAACCGGTCACCGCTGGCCGACCTCCGGGGCGCCACATGGGACCCCCGGCAGGAGGTCGAATACGACATCCTGACGGACCTGATCAGGGACGCGATCGGTGCCCTCACGGCCATGGCCCACCGGGAGCGGGAGGCGGCCGACCCCCGGGACGACGTCATCGCCCGGATCGACGAGCGGAAGACGAGGCTGGTGCGGAGCCTGCGGGACCTGCGCGTCTTTGACGCGGACGGGGCCGAGGCCGACCGGCTGAGGGCGGAGTGCCTGGAGCTCATCAGGGGCTCGGAGGGGTAGCGGCCGGAGGCGCCCGCGAAGAACCCGGCTTCGGGGGAAGCGGGGCCCGGCCGGGGAAGGACGGGGATATGAGACTCTTCCTCGCGCTCAACCCTCCGGAGGCGGCCCTGGACGCCCTGGGCGAGGCGGTCGAGCGCGGCCGGTCGCACGCGCCCCGGCTGCGCTGGACCGCGCGTGACGGATGGCACATCACCCTGGTCTTCCTGGGTGAGGTGGAGGAGGACCGGCTCCCCGACCTCACCGAGGCGATCGGGGCGCGGGCCCGGGAGCACCGCCCGCTCCCCCTCGCCATCGAGGGCTGGGGACGGTTCCCGCCCAGGGGCAGGCGTGCGTCCGTGCTGTGGGCGGGCGTCACCGGCGACACCGACGCCCTGGACGCCCTCGCCCGGGACATGCGCCGCGCCGTCCGCTCGGTGCGGATCCCGGTCGAGCGCCGACCCTACGTGCCGCATGTCACGGTCGCCCGGAGCCGCCCCCCGAGCGACCTCACCGAGGCCGTCGAGGCCCTCGGCACCCTGCGGGAGAACGGCTGGTGGGCGCGGAACGTCCACCTCGTCGAGAGCCGTCCGGGATCGGCCGACCGCTACCGAACCGTCCGCAGGTGGGCGTTAGGCTGGGAAACCGATTCCGACCGAGGACCGGAGCTGGACACGCCATGAGCATGCTCACCAACAACCGCAAGCAGCGCTGGCTGCTGCCCGTGGTGCTCGGTTCGATCATGCTCATCGTCGTCCTCGGCGCGCTCCTCGGCTGATCCCGGCCGGACGCCCCGCGGCCCTCACGCGGTCGCCGAGACCAGCCCCACCGCGTGCGCCACCAGCGCCGCGTTGTCGTGCGCCTCCGCGCCGTCCGGCAGTCGCATGGTGTCCTCCAGCCCGATCCGCACGTCGTAACCGAGGGAGGCGGCGGCCTCCAGCATCGGCCACGCGGTCGCGTCCGCGCCGTGCAGCATGCGCGGCCGGTCCACCCGGGCCCGGTCCAGGAGCGAGATCACCGCGTCCGCGTTCGCGCGCGCCTCCGCCACCGTGACCTGGGTCGGTTCGACCAGGACCGCCGACACCGGGATCTTCGTGGCGACCAGGATGCGCGCCGCCTCCACCGTCCACACCCCGGCCTCCACCGCGACCCTGCGGTCGTCCAACAGGTGCACCAGGTCGACCGACCCCGCCTCGTGCAGGTTCACCGTCACCGAGTCGGGCAGCGCGGACGACGCCCACCTCTGCACCAGGTCGTACCGGCGCCAGGGGTCGGACTCGGCGGACAGCGAGGTGGTCAGCGACACGGGAACGTCCGGCCCCTCGGCGCGCAGCCGCTCCATCAGCGGGGCGACCACCTGCGGTTCGAGCGACTCGGCGCCCCGCGCGTCACGCGGGTGCACGTGGACGCCGGTCGCACCCGCCTCGACCACGGCGTGCGCGTCCGCCACGAGCTGGTCCACGGACACGGGCAGGGCCGGATGCGCGCCGGGACGGCGGTCTCCGTTGAGACAGGCGACGATCCTCATGGGGCCTCCTTAACGGCGCTCCGTATGCGACATGTGCCCGTTCCCCCACGGGCGCAAGCACCGCGCCCCGCGGCCCTGGCAGGATGGCGACCATGACTCGACCGCTCGCACTCGCCGTGGCCGCGCTCCTCGCCGCGGCCCCGGCCGCACCGGCCGCCGCCGCGACGACCGAACCGGACGACGGCGGTCCCGGTGGACTGGACTACCCGCGCGGAGGGGAGGGGCCGGAGGGGTCGGAGGTCGCGTTCACCCTCCAGGACCCGCGGATCACGGAGTCGAGCGGGATCGCCCCGTCCCGGCTGCACGAGGGCGTGTGGTGGACCCACAACGACAGCGGGCCCATCGAACCCGAGGTGTACGCGGTCGACGACAGCGGTGCGACCCTCGCGACGATCACCCTCGCCGTGCGACTGCGCGACTGGGAGGCGATCACGGTCACCGAGGGCGCGGACGGGACCCCGTGGGTGCTCGTCGGCGACATCGGGGACAACTTCGGCGGGGGCTGGCCGGACGTCAGCGTCTACCGGTTCCCCGAGCCCGGGACGCTCGCCGACGCCACCGTCGAACCCGAGGAGATCACCCTCTCCTACGCCGACGGCGGGCGCGACGCGGAGTCGATGATGGTCGACCCCCGCGACGGCCGTCTCTACGTGGTGTCCAAGGAGTTCGCCGCGGGCGTGTACGCCGCGCCCGAGGAGCTGGACCCGGCGGGGGAGAACACCCTGGAGCGGATCGACTCGGCCCCGCTGTACCCCACCGACGCGGCCTTCTCCCCGGACGGCGAGCGGTACGTGATCCGCACCTACTGGAGCGCGTACGTCTACGACGCCGCCGACGGTGTGCCGGGCGCCTCCCTGGGGTCGTTCGAGCTCCCGGAGTCGACGCAGGGCGAGTCGATCGCCTTCACCCCAGACGGCACCGCGCTCATGGCCGGGACGGAGGGGGTCGGCGCCCCCGTGTGGCGGGTGCCGCTGCCCGACCGCTACCTGTCCGGTGAGCCGGACCGGCCGGATGGGCCGAGCGGGGCGGACGCGGAGCCGACGGAGACGGAGAGCGCCGCCGACACCGACTCGGACCGGACCGGTGCGGCGCCGTTCATCCTGGGCGGTGTGGGCGTGGCCGCACTGCTCATCGGCGGGATCGTCCTCCTGGCCCGCCGGGGGTAGGGGGCCGGTTCCGGCGGACCGGGTGCGGGGCGGGTCCTCACCCCGGTTCCGGTCTGCGCCTTCGGTCCCGCAGCGCGCGGACCTTCTCGCGGTTGCCGCAGCGCTCCATCGCGCACCACCGCCGCCGCCCGGGCCGGGAGGTGTCGACGAAGAGCAGTGGGCAGTCGTGCGCGCCGCACTCGCGGACGCGGTCGGCGAAGCGGCCGGTGAACAGCTCGACGGCGTCCCGGGCGACGGTCGACAGCGCCTGCGGGGCGTCGGCGGGCCAGGCCCAGGACGCGGTCCCGTCGGGGGTCATCTCCGGTGCCAGCGGCGGCTTCGCCGCGAACCGGTTGACCTCGGCCACGTCCTGCCCGGGCAGTGCCTTCCCGTGGGCCGCCGCGCGGGTCACCCGCAGGACCGCGTCCCGCAGGCGGCGCGCGTCGGCCACGTCGCCCTCCCCCACCCGCACGTGTGACGGGTCCAGGCGCAGGCGGCACGCCGCCAGCCAGGCGCGCAGGTCGTCGGGGGCGTGCAGCGCCTCCCAGCGCGCCAGCTCCCCGGGGCCGCCCGTGGTCAGCAGTTCCAGGCACAGCGCCCCCGGATCGAACAGGTAGCTCGCCCCGTCCGGGGGGTGCATCGGCATGCCCGTTGCGCTCGCGTTCATGTAACCAGTATAACTGGAATCACGGGGGGCGCCCGGCCCTCCGACGACCCGAAGGAGACCTCCGATGGCCGTGGACGTCCAGCTCGTCGTGGACTGCGCCGAACCGCTCGCGCTCTCCCGGTTCTGGGCCGCGGCCCTGGAGTACGAGGTCGAGGACAACGACGCGCTCATCGGCCGCCTGGTGGCGGCGGGCATGGTCGGGGAGGACGACTACACCGTCGTGGACGGGCGCAGGGCGTTCGTCACCCTCGCCGCGATCCGCCACCCGGACGACCCCGTGCACGGGGACACCGGTATCGGCCTGGGCCGACGCCTCCTCTTCCAGCGCGTCCCCGAGGGCAAGACGACGAAGAACCGCCTCCACCTCGACCTGCGGGTCGGACCCGAACGGCGGGCGGAGACGGTCGAGCGCCTGGAGGAACTCGGCGCCACCGCGGTGCGCGAGATCGAGGAGCCCGGCGTCTCGCTCGTGGCGATGCTCGACCCCGAGGGCAACGAGTTCGACGTCCAGTGAGTGTTTGTTTTGGGCCTCCGCTTCGCTTCGGCCCGGGTTCGGGCGCCCTCAAGGCAGGGATGCCTCATCCTCGGCCACGCCTATCGCTCGTTCCTCGCTACGCGGCTTGCCTCGTCTTGCAGCACCCTGCCGGCACCCGAACGGTAACCCCCTGGGGTGACCGCTCCAGAAGGCAGAGCCCTATCCCTCCGGGGTGAGGAAGTGCTCGCGGACGAGGAAGGCGTGCCGGGAGAAGTCGGTGAACACCCCGTCCACCCCGGCCTCGAAGAAGGCCTCGTACTCCGCGGCGAAGCCCCCGTAGTCGCCCGGTTCGCCGTCCGAGCGCAGCTGCTCGGGCAGGAAGTGGTTCTCACTGCGGAACGTGTACGGGTGCACCAGGAGCCCGGCCTCGTGCGCGTTCGCCACCAGGTCGGTGGGCTCGCCCAGCCCGCCGTCCTCGGTGGTCGGGATCACCAGGCTCTTGTCCGGGCCGATCGCGTGTGCGAAGGAGGCGACCTCCGCCAGGCCGTCCGGGGTGGTGTAGTGCAGCCAGTGCTCCTCGGTGCCCATGAGGTAGACGAGGGGCAGCTCCGTCTCGGCGAGCTTGCGCAGGCTCTCCGCCTCGAAGGACTGGAGGAACACCGGGACCCTCGGCTCCGGCCCGGTCAGCCCCGCCTCACGCAGGGTCGCGATCAGCGTCGGCTCCAGCTCCAGCCCCTGGGACACGTGGTAGGCGGGGTGCTTGGTCTCCGGGTAGATCCCGATCGGGCGCCCCAGCTCCCCGGTGAGCGCGAACGCCAGCTCGATGACCTCGTCCAGGGTCGGGATCTCGTAGGACCCGTCCATCATCGCGTTCATCCCGCGCACGTCCTGGAGCCGCTCCACCGCGCGCAGGGTCTTGATCTCGGCCAGGGTGAAGTCCTGGGCGAAGAACCCCTCCACCTCGTGCCCGTCGATCGTCCGCCGCGTGCGGCGGTCGGCGAACTCCGGGCGCTCGGCCACGTCCGTGGTATGGCCGATCTCCTGCTCGTGGCGGCAGATCAGCTTCCCGTCCTTGGTGGCGACCAGGTCCATCTCGATGAAGTCGCCCCCGTGCCGGGCCCCCAGCTCGTAGGAGGCCAGGGTGTGCTCCGGGCGGTGGCCCGACGCCCCCCGGTGCGAGATGATCTTGATCGGGAGTTCCTTCTTGTTCCTGCGCACAGCCGAACCGTCCTGGGAAGCGGAGTAGACGACAGAGTCCTGGGGGATCACGACCGCCCCGCGAGAGGGGCCGGAGGGTCCATTCTCCCCGAGGCCGAGCCCCGCTCCGACCGCGCCCGACGCGCGCCCCGGCCGCGACGGACCCCGGACACGGCGCGGGGCCGACCGGTCGGCGGTCGGCCCCGTGTGACGGGCGGCGCTGTCCGGGCCGTGGCTCAGGACAGGCGCGAGAGCACGTGGTCCACGCACTCGGTGAGCTTGTGCACGTCGCTCGGCTCGACCGCCGGGAACATGGCGATCCGCAGCTGGTTGCGGCCGAGCTTGCGGTACGGCTCGGTGTCCACGACGCCGTTGGCGCGCAGGACCCTGGCGATCGCGGCGGCGTCGACGTCGTCGCTGAAGTCGATCGTGCCGACCACCTGCGACCGCTGGGCCGGGTCGGTGACGAAGGGCGAGGCCACCGGGGACTTCTCCGCCCAGTTGTACAGGATCGACGACGACTCGGCCGTGCGCGCGACCGTCCACTCCAGGCCGCCCTGGGCGTTCATCCACTCCAGCTGCTCGGCGAGCAGCAGCAGCGTGGCCACGGCCGGGGTGTTGTAGGTCTGGTCCTTGCGGGAGTTGGCCACCGCCGTGGTCAGCGAGAAGAACTCCGGGATGTACCGGCCGCTCGCCGCGATCTCCTCCACGCGTGCCAGCGCCTTGGGCGACATGACCGCGATCCACAGGCCGCCGTCGGACGCGAAGCTCTTCTGCGGCGCGAAGTAGTACACGTCCGTCTCGGAGATGTCGACCGGCAGGCCCCCGGCACCGCTGGTGGCGTCCACGAGCACGAGCGCGTCCTCGTCGGCACCCGCCACCCGGCGGATCGGGGCGGCCACACCGGTGGAGGTCTCGTTGTGGGTGAGCGCGTACACGTCCACACCGGCCTCCGCGACGGCCTCGCCGTGGCTGCCCGGGTCGGTGCTGATGACGGTGGGCTCCTCCAGCCACGGAGCGCCCTTGGCGACCTTCGCGAACTTGCTGGAGAACTCGCCGAACGCCAGGTGCTGCGACTTGGCGCGCAGCAGGCCGTGGGCGGCGATGTCCCAGAAGGCGGTCGTGCCGCCGTTGCCGAGCACGACCTCGTACCCCTCGGGGAGGGAGAAGAGCTCGCTCACACCCGAGCGCACCCGGGACACCAGGGACTTCACCGGCTTCTGGCGGTGGGAGGTGCCCATGTAGCGGGTTCCGGAGGAGGCCAGCGCCTCCAGCTGCTCCGGGCGGACTTTGGACGGGCCGCTGCCGAAACGGCCGTCGGAGGGCAGCAGGTTCGCGGGAATCTGAATGTCGTCGGTCACGGCTCCCAGCGTAGTGGTGGCGCCCCCGACACCGCCGGTCAGGGCGTGGATTGGCGGTGTGAACATTCGTGACGGGGGCGCGGGGGATCACACGCGTCCGGCGCGCCTCCCGGGCCGCGGACGCCGCTCCGGGGCGGGGCGGGGTGGCGCGGGCGGCACACGACGCGAGAGGATGCCCCACGTGGACCACCGAAACCCCGCCGAACTGCGGAAACCGTACATGGGCGATCCCCTGCGCCGCGCCGCCCTGGCCGACCATCCCATGACGCAGTTCCACCTGTGGTTCGAGGAGGCCTACGCCTCCGACCTCGCCGAGCCCAACGCCATGGTGCTCGCCTCGGTCGAGACCACGGGGATGCCGCGTGCCCGCACCGTCCTGATGAAGGGCTACGACCGCCGCGGACTGCGCTTCTTCACCAACTACACCTCCCGCAAGGGCCAGGCCCTGGACGCCGACCCGCGCGCCAGCGTGGTCTTCCCCTGGCACGCCATCCGCCGCCAGGTCCTCATCGCCGGACGGGTCACCCGCCTGTCGGACGCCGAGAACGACCGCTACTTCGCCTCCCGCCCGCGCGGGTCGCAGATCGGCGCGTGGGCGAGCGAACGGCAGTCCCAGCCGGTGGCCGGCCGGGACGAACTGGACCGCCTCTACCGGGAGTTCGACCACGTGTGGGCCGAGGACGAGCCGATCCCCCGCCCCGCCTACTGGGGCGGCTACCGGCTCGTCCCGGAGGAGGTGGAGTTCTGGCAGGGCGGCGCCGACCGCATGCACGACCGCTTCGTCTACACCCCCGACGGCAGCGGGGGCTGGCGGATCGAGCGGCTCGCCCCCTGAGCGGCCGGGACCCGTCCGGCGGCTCCGCGCCCTCCCCGCTCCCCGTGTCCCCCACCGTTCCGGGCGCTCCGAGGGCGCTTCGTACGTCCGTTCGGTATATCGTGGGCCGGGCCGGGGCCGCGCGCGAGCCCCAGGACACCACGACCCCACGCGCGGGGGGACCCGTACCCCGGATCGGCGGGGTCCGCCGCGTCGGGGGCGGGCCACCGCGTACCGGATCCCGACCGGATCCGGGTCCGCACGGTGTGTCCGCATCGTGAGACCTCGTCGAAAACCGGGTCGGTGCCGTCGCGATATGCTTGCGGTATCGGTGGTCGCTCCCGCGGTCCTGCGGACGTCCCGGTCCCCACTCGGCCTCTGGGAATCACGTACCCCCGGCCTGTGTTGTGAGAGACCTGCCGTGCCCGCCGTGACCGCGCGACGGGCACAGAGCCTTGGGAGGGGAGACTTGACCGCACACGGGCTGATCGACACCACGGAGATGTACCTCCGGACGGTCTTCGAGCTCGAGGAGGAGGGGATCGTCCCGCTTCGGGCCCGCATCGCCGAACGCCTGCACCAGAGCGGCCCCACCGTGAGCCAGACCGTGGCCCGCATGGAGCGCGACGGTCTGCTGCGCGTCGAGAACGACCGTCACCTGGTCATGACGGCGGAGGGCCGCCGCCTGGCCACCCACGTCATGCGCAAGCACCGCCTGGCCGAGCGCCTGCTCGTCGACGTCATCGGCCTGCCCTGGGAGGACGTCCACATCGAGGCCTGCCGCTGGGAGCACGTCATCTCCGAGGCGGTGGAGGAGCGGCTCGTCACCCTCCTCAACGCCCCCTCGGTGTGCCCGCACGGCAACCCCATCCCCGGCCTGGACGAGCTGGGCCTGGAGGACTACGCGCCGGAGCCGTTCACCGACGACTCGATCGTCCCCATGATCGACGTCGCGGGCCACGACGACACCACCGTCACCGTCCGGCGCATCAGCGAGCAGTTGCAGTCCGACGCCGACGTCATGCTCACCCTCCGCCGATCCGGGGTACAACCCGATCAGGACGTGGTCCTGCGAGCCGCGGACGGCGGGGTTCTCGTCACGGGCGGGGAGGCCGGATCCGCCGAACTTCCGGCGGATGTCGCCGGGCACATCTTCGTCGCCAAACCGTGAACCGTTCGTATACCTGGATTGGTGGCACATCGGGATTGTCTCAATGCGCTGCGGGAACGTTGACGGTGTTGCTACGCTCGGCCCAAGGTGCGGTCGTTCGGGGTACCGGGAGCGGGCATGTGCGCAGCTCATGACGGCGAGGTGGCGGCTAGATGACACGGTGGGGTGAGCCCTTCCGGGAGAGCGACGCGCTCGCCACGGCCGCCGTGGTGGACCAGGCGCAGATCGCCATCGTCGTCATCGACCGATTCAGCCTGCTCAGGTACTGGAACCCCTTCGCCCGCGAACTCTTCGGCTTCGTCGACGGCCGTGACTACGTCGGGCTCTCCCTGCTCGACATCGGGATCCACGAGTCCGACCGCGAACACGCCTCCCAACTGGCCCGCCGTGTCCTGCGCGGCGAGCCGTGGGAGGGCACCTTCGCCGTGCTCAAGGGCGACGCCAACTGGATCCACGTGCGCGCCCAGGCCGTCCCGCTGCGCAACGACGAGGGCGAGATCGACGGCATCACCCTGATCGCCCGCGAGGCCCTGCGCAGCGGCCGGGTGGAGGAGCAGTACGGCCTGCTGGAGCGGATCGGCAGCCGCCTGGCCAGCTCCCTGGAGTTCGACTCCACGGTCAGGGGCGTGGCGGGCATCCTCGTCCCGCAGTTCGCCGACCACTGCTTCATCGACCTGTACGACCACGACCGCCTGGTCCGGCAGGTCTCGGTGCACGCCGAGGGCTGGTCCCCGCCCGAGCGCACGTGGTACGAGGTCGGCGACGAGGTCCACTACCCCGAACGCCACTTCGTCACCCAGGCCCTGCGCCGCCTGGAGACCGTGGTCACCAGCGACCACCTGCTGGAGAACTCGCCCAACGACCGGGCCAACCTCGTCTCCCGCCAGGTCGGCGTCACCTCCGCGATCGCCGCCCCGCTGCGGGCGCGCGGCGAGGTGCTCGGCGTGCTCACCCTCGCCCTGTCCGGGCTCTCGCCCCGGCAGAAGAGCACCTACGGCGGCTTCGACCGCGACCTGGTCGGCGCGATCGCCTCGCGCGTGGCCCTGGCCATCGACAACGCCCGGCTGTTCGAGGAGGAGCGCAGCACCGCGCTGGCCTTCCAGAACAGCCTGCTGCCGAGCAGCTTCCCGCAGCTCGACGGCCTCACCGTCGCGCACCGCTACCTGCCGGCCGGACCGCTCCAGGCGCACGGCTACGGCGTGCAGACCCAGGTCGGCGGCGACTTCTACGACGCCATCCCGCTGTCCGCCGGACGCGTGGGCCTGGTCATCGGCGACGTGGAGGGGCGCGGCCCGCACGCGGCGGCCGTCATGGGCCAGCTCCGCGCCGCCCTGCGCGCCTTCGCCCAGGCCGACCGCGAACCCGCCGACATCCTCCGCGAGCTCGACGAGTGGGTCCGCCAGCTCGGCCAGCCCGACGGCGACGGCGGCACCTGGATCCCCAGCGTGAGCTGCCTCTACATGGTCTACGACGCCTGGTCGCGTGAGCTGTCCTACGCCAACGCCGGGCACGCCTCGCCCCTGCTGGTCACCTCCGAGGCGGTCGAGACCCTCGACCTGGAGGTCACCGACCGCATGCTGGGCGTCCGCGCGCGCGGCGGGGCCGGGGAGGACATCGTCTACCACCAGGCCAACCTGCGGCTCCCGATCGGCGCCACCCTGGTCCTGTACACCGACGGCCTGGTGGACCGGCGCCCGGCGGGCGGTCGGCCCGACCCGGAGGGGGCCCTCCTCCGCCTGGCCGAACGCGTCACCGAGGTCGCCGACAAGGACGTCGAGCAGATCGCCGAGGCGGCCGTGCACAGCGTGCCCGGTGAGATGGACGACGACACCGCGCTCCTGGTCGTGCGCACCCACTCCGACGAACTCGCGCTGCGCGAGGGGTGGTTCCGGTCCGAGGCCTCCACCGTGGGCGAGGCGCGCCACCTGGCCGCCAACACGTTCAAGGAGTGGGGGATGGACCGCGACCAGGCGGAGCTGGCGTGTCTGCTGGTCTCGGAGATCGTCACCAACGTCGTCATCCACGCCACCCCGCACCCGGTGCACCGCGAGTTCACGGGCAACGGGGTCATGGACTCCGAGACCCCCTTCGACACCGGCGGCATCACCGACGAGTTCGACGAGGACTGGACCGACCTGTTGGAGGAGGCCGCCTCCACCGACGAGTCGGGCGAGGACCCGGAGGAGAAGGAGTTCCTGCTCCGCCTGCGCCGCGGCGCGTCCACCGTGTGGGTGGAGGTCTTCGACCACGACCTGAGGCTGCCCCGCATCCGCAGCGCCGCCGCGGACGACGAGGGCGGCCGGGGGCTCTACCTCGTCGAGCAGCTCGCCACGCGCTGGGGTTCGCGGCCCACCCCGGACGGCAAGGCGGTGTGGTTCGAGATGCCGATGCACGGCGAGGACGCCGACGGGTGCGCGGACGGGGAACGGGCGCAGGACGCCTCGGCGGAGGAGTCGGCCTGATCCCGGCCGGTGGGGAGGGGCCGGACCCGAACCCGCCGCGAACACCGGGGGAAATCTCCTCAGCACCCCTTGTCGCGCGGGAACGCGCTGACTAGTTTGCGCACCGACGCGTGCCCCCCCACGCACGCGGCCGGATCTCCCCCCGCCGGAAGGACCCCCATGTCCGGACCCGCCCGGATCGGCGCCCGCGCCCTGGTCGGAGCACTGTTCCTCGTCCTCGCCCTGCCGGGTGTCGCGCTGGCGGCCCCGCCGTCCGCCCTGCCCGCGGGCCACACCGACGCCGAGGGCAGGTGGCAGCCCGCCTTCGACTACGACACCGACGGCTGCTACCCCACCCCCGCGATCGGCCCGGACGGCACCCTCAACGAGGGGTTGAACACCTCCGGCGCGCTCAACGGGGACTGCCGCGACGCCCACGACCTGGACAACACCAACTCCTACTCCCGCTCCCGCTGCGACGCCGGCGGCTGGTGCGCGTACATGTACGCCCTGTACTTCGAGAAGGACCAGGTCCTCCCCGGCTGCTGCGGGCACCGGCACGACCTGGAGCACGTCGTGGTGTGGGTCCACGACGGCGAGGCGCGGTACGTGTCCGCCTCGGCGCACGGCGAGTACGACACCCGTCCCGCCTCCGAGGTCCGGTGGGAGGGGACGCACGCCAAGATCGTCTACCACAAGGACGGTTGGTCCACCCACGCGTTCCGGTTCGCCGCCGGACACGACGACCCGCCGGAGAACCACCACGGCGCGTGGCAGTACCCGGATCTGGTGGGCTGGGACCACTTCCCGCCGGGCGTCCGCGACATCCTCACCGCGGCGGACTTCGGCAGCGCCCAGCTCGATCTCAGGGACGACCGGTTCGGCGACGCGCTCGCGCGGGCGATGCCCCCGGGGATCGACTTCGACCCGTACGCCGCGGACACCCTCGGCTGAGCCCGCGTGGGGAACGGTCCGGGCGCTCCCCCGGTGACGGTGGTCAGCAGCGGTCCGGCGTCCCGGCGAGGTGGTCGTTGACCCGGCCGGGCGGGGTGAACGGCTGCGCGCGCTCGTCGCCGCCGAGTGGGGCCGTGATGTGCTCGTTGACGCCGTCGAGGACGCGGTGGAGTCTGGGCGGCCGTCATCTTGTCGAGGCGCGAGAGCGGGCCCCTGCGCCGCTCGGGGGCTGGCCGCCGTGGTCGAATCGCGGTTCGTCGCCGCTCTCCGCGCGGGCGGCCTACCCGCTTGTGTTGGTGGCACTAACGATGTAACTTCGTTTATGATTCTAACGTTAGTAGTACTAACTTTTTAGGAGTGGTCATGGCCGACACCGAGACCCTGGTCCGGGAACTCGCCGACCGCGCCGAACTGGCCGACCTGGTCGCCCGCCACAGCCTGTGGATCGACGAGGGCCGCTACGACGAGACCGACCGGCTCTTCACCGAGGACGTCACCGTCGCGTCCGTCCACGGGGAGGCCCGCGGCATCGCCGCACTCGTCGAGCTCGCCCGCTCCGGCCACGACCGCTACCAGCGGACCATGCACTCCAAGTCCAACCTCGTCGTCGAGGTCGACGGCGCGGTCGCCACGGTCCGGGCCCACGACGTCGCCATCTTCGTCATCGACGACGGGACGGAGGCCGTCGCGGCCGGGATCCACCGCTACCGGGCACGCCGCACCGGGGACGGCTGGCGCTTCGATCGCCTGGAGGTCATCCCGGTCGCCCTGACCGAGGCCCTCGACCGGGCCCTCTGACGCGAGTCCCGTGTCCGCCGGCCGTCACGCGGCATCCTGTGAACAGGTCGTCATACTCGCATTGCGCTGATGCGGTGGCGAAGGTCAGAATCAGCGTCAGCTTCGATCCCGACGAGGCGATGCGTCTGGTCCGCGGCGCAGGGCGGGCCCCGGACCGGAGCCGGGGAGAGATGGTGTGAGCGTTCGTGCGCCCGTCGACGCGGCCCGGCGGGCTCAGCGCCAGGACCACGCCCACAGCAGCAGGCACACGAACACGAAGAAGACCACGATCCCGCTGGTCGTCCACGGGATGTGCACCTTGGGCCGCAGCTTGCGCACGCCGATGACGAGCAGCACGACCAGCAGGCCCATGACGATGAGGCCGTCCCACGCACCGCTCATGACCGATCCGACCCCTTCCGGACGGGGGCCGCCTCACAGGCCCAGGCCGCGCCCCACGATCTCCTTCATGATCTCGGTGGTGCCACCGTAGATCGTCTGGACCCGGGCGTCCTGCCAGGCCCTCGCCACCGGATATTCCATCATGTAGCCGTACCCGCCGTGAAGCTGGAGGCAGCGGTCCATCACCCGGTTGCACATCTCGGTGGTCCACCACTTGGCCATCGCGGCGTCCTCGACGGTGAGTTCGCCCCGGTTGAGCAGTTCGACGCCCCGGTCGACGTAGACCCGGGCCATGTCCACCTCGGTGGCCATCTCGGCCAGGGCGAAACGCGAGTTCTGGAAGCGCCCGATCGGGCGGCCGAAGGCGGTGCGCTCCCGGCAGTACTCGATCGTGTGCCGGAGGATCGCGTCGGCGGAGGCGGTCGCGCAGGTGGCGATGGACAGCCGCTCCTGCGGCAGGTTCTGCATCAGGTGGATGAACCCCTGGTTCTCCGTCCCGACGAGGTTGGTGACCGGCACCCGCACGTCGGAGAAGAAGAGTTCGGCGGTGTCCTGGGCCTTCATGCCGATCTTGTCGAGGTTGCGCCCGCGCTCGAAGCCGGGGGTGCCGCGCTCGACGGCGATGAGCGAGAATCCCTGGGCGCCCGCGTCGGGGTCGGTCTGGCAGACCACGATCACGACGTCGGCGTTGACGCCGTTGGTGATGAAGGTCTTCTGCCCGTTGATGACGTACTCGTCGCCGTCCCGCACAGCCGAGGTGCGGATCCCCTGGAGGTCGCTCCCGGTCGAGGGCTCGGTCATGGCGATCGCCGTGATCAGCTCGCCGCTGGCGAAGCCGGGCAGCCACCGGCGCTTCTGCTCGTCGGTGGTCAGCCCGACCATGTACGGGGCCATGACGTCGTTCTGGAGGGTGATGCCGAGGCCGCTGGCGTGCGCGCGGCAGATCTCCTCGTTGACGATCGTGTTGTACCGGTAGTCGTGGACCCCGGTGCCGCCGTACTCCTCGGGCACGCCGTGGCCGAGCAGGCCGACCTCGCCCGCCTTCGTCCACACCTGGCGGGGGACGATCCCGTCCTTCTCCCACTGGTCGTGGAAGGGGACCACCTCGCGTTTGAGGAACTCCCTCACGCTCTCGCGGAAGAGGTCGTGGTCGGCGTCGAAGAGTTCCCGTTTCATGCGCTGCCCCGGGGGTGTCGTCGGTCACGTGCGATCACACGGTAACCGAATCCGATTCGGTTTTGAAGGGGGGCGGGCAAGGGCGGGCAAAGGTTCCCACGGGTGGGGCGATTCCCCGGCTCCCCGGGAACGGACGCTTCCTACCGTGGCCGGAGTGGGGCCGCCGTCACCGGGAGGCGGTCCGGGCGGGGGGAGTGCCGATGGCGGGGAGCGGGGCCGACCGGGGGGAACGGCAGGGGGCGCGGATCGCGGCCATCATGACGGCACTGATGCTGAGCGTGCTGCTCTCGGCGCTGGACCAGACCATCGTGTCGACCGCCCTGCCGACGATCGTGTCCGACCTGGGCGGCCTCAACCACCTGTCCTGGGTGATCACCGCCTACCTGCTCGCCGTCACCGCCAGCACCCCGCTGTGGGGCAAACTCGGCGACCAGTTCGGCCGCAAACAGCTCTTCCTCATCTGCATCTCGGTCTTCGTGGTCGGCTCCGCCCTGTGCGGGACGGCGCAGGACATGCTCCAGCTCATCGTCTTCCGCGGGGTTCAGGGCATCGGCGGGGGCGGGCTGATGGTGCTGGCCGCGGCGATCATCGGCGACGTCGTCTCGCCCCGGGAGCGCGGCAGGTACCAGGGGCTGTTCGGGGCCGTGTTCGGTGTCGCCAGCGTCGCCGGTCCGCTGATCGGCGGACTGTTCGTCGACCACCTGAGCTGGCGCTGGGTGTTCTACGTCAACCTCCCGCTGGGGGTCGTCGCCTTCCTCCTCGTGCTCGCGGTCCTGCCCCGGCACCGACCGGAGGGCCGGGAGCGCGTGGACTACGCGGGGATCCTGCTGCTCGCCGCCACCGCCGTGTGCCTGACGCTCGTGGCCGCCTGGGGCGGGTCGATGTACCCGTGGACGTCGCCGGTGATCCTCGGTCTGGCGGCCACGGCGGCGGTCCTGGGAACGGGCTGGTGGTGGACGGCCCGCCGCGCCGAGGAGCCGGTCATGCCGCTCGGGCTGTTCCGCGACCCGGTGATCGTGGTCCCCATGGCCATCAGCTTCTGCGTGGGGGTCGCGATGATGGGCTCGATGGCCTTCCTGCCGCTGTTCCTCCAGGTCGCGCACGGCCTGTCGCCCACGGCCTCGGGCCTGTACCTGCTGCCGATGGTCGGGGGCATGTTCCTGACCTCGATCGGCAGCGGCCGCCTGGTCACCCGCACCGGCCGGTACAAGGTCTTCCCGGTGGCGGGCATGGCGGTGACGTCGGTGGGGCTGTTCCTGCTCTCGACCATGGGGCCGGACACCGCCGACGCGGCCATGGGCGCCTACTTCTTCGTCCTCGGTTTCGGACTGGGGATGGTGATGCAGGTGGTGATGCTGGCCGTACAGAACGGCGCCGAGTACCGGGACCTGGGGGTGGCCACCTCCGCTGTCACGTTCTTCCGGTCGATCGGTGGCTCCTTCGGGACCGCCGTGTTCGGCTCGGTGTTCGCCGGGCAACTGGCCGCCAACCTCGCCGACCGCGCCGATCGGATCCGGCTCCCGCCCGGGGTGGACATCGCCATGCTGGAGAGCGACCCGCGCACCGTGGACCGGCTGTCCCCCCAGACGCAGGCCTCGTTCCTGGGCGCCTACGCCGACGCCGTCGACACCGTGTTCCTGTGGGCGGTGCCCGTGGCGCTGGCCGGGTTCGTCCTCGCGGTCTTTCTCCGGCAGGTCCCGCTGCGCACCACCGTGGAGTCACCCGACCTGGACGAGGCCGTCTCCCCGGTCATCTCCGCCGGGCGCGGCCCCCTCGCGCACGTGGAGAAGGCGGTGTTCCGGTTCTGCGGCGAGGAGGGCGCCCGCGGGATGTACGACCGCCTGCGGGAGGCCAGCGGGCTGCCGGTCTCCCCGGAGGCGTGCTGGGCGCTCAGCCACCTGGGGACGATGGGACCGCTGGGCCGGGAGGAGGAGGAACGGGTCGCCAGCGTCTCCGACGAGTGGTGGGAGAGGATCCACCGGGAGCTGCGGGAGGCGGGTTACCTGGTCGAGGAGGGCGGGCGCTGGGAGCTCAGCCGGAGCGGGGCCGAGGCGGCGCGGGCGCTGTTCGACGCCCAGCGCACGGCGCTGCGGTCGCTGCTGGCCGACTACGGGCCGGAGGAGCACCCGGAGGTGGTGGCCGCCCTGGAGCGGATGACCGCCGACACCCTCGGGGACGAGGGGGACGCCGAGGCTCTGGAGCGGCGGACGCCGCTGGAGTGACGCGGAGCGGGACCGGGCCCCGGGGCGTGGACGCGGCCTCTTCTGGGGATCATGGTCGGAGCCCGACCCCCCGAGAGAGCGAGCCCGATGGCATCCGCGTCCCGTTCCCCCAAGCGCCGACGCAAGCGTGACAAACTCCGTGCGGCCGAGCGCCGACGCAGGCGCAACGCGCTCCGCGCCGTCGAGCGTCGGCGCGGGCGTGAGGGGTTCCGCGCCGACGCACGTCGACGGGAGCACGGCACACCCCCCGCAGCCGAGCACCGACGGGAGCGCGACACACCCCGTGCCATGGCCGTGCTCGCCGGGTGCGTCGCGCTGCTGGTCCTGCTCGGCCTCGGCGTCCACCACCTCGGGGATTGGGAGTCCCCGCCGGGCGAGTGGCGTGTCACGGGGTTCGACGCCCAGGTCACCGTCCACGCCTCGGGGTCGGTCGACATGGTCGAGACCATCACCTACGACTTCGGGGACCGGCCCTCCCACGGCCTGACCCGGGAACTGCCCGAGACCGGGTGGATCGACGGCTACGGGTGGCGCGACTTCGGCCTCACCGACGTCCGGGCCGACAGCGCCGACGATCTGCCGGTGGAGATCAGCGCCCACGACGGCGACCCCCGTGCGGAGAGCTGGACCGTCGTGCGCGTCGGCGACTTCGAGGACGACCCGGCGCTCACCGGTGAGCACGTCTTCGAGATCGCCTACACCTACGAACGTCTCACCACGCCGGGCGCGGACGGCGGGGCGCACTACTACGCCGACATCGTCGGCAGCGGATGGAGGGTCCCCGTCGAGTCGGTCACCGCGGCGTTCCACCTGCCCGACCTGGCCGAATCGGGGGAAGAGGGGGAGGTGTACGAGGAGATCGACGCCGCCTGCCACGCGGGGGACGTCGGCGACCGCGGCGGCTGCGCCGACATCGCGTGGGCGGATCCGGGCGCCGCCGGACCGTTGCTGACCGCCGAGCACGGGAGGCTCTCACCCGGGCAGGCCATGAGCGTGCGGCTGTCCCTTCCCCCGTCCGTGTACTCCGCCGACCACACCGGCTGGGACGAGGGCCCCGCCCAGCCCGAACCGCCCTCCGCCGACCTCCTCGTCGCGGTCGTCGCCGTCATGGTCCTCGGCTGCTTCGTGGGACTGCTGCTCGGACTGAACCACCTGGGCGAGTACTTCTTCGGGCGCGAGGCCTGGTCGGGGAGCGGCTCCCGCCGGGGCGGAGGCGCCGGTGGAGGCGGCGGTGGCGGAGGCGCCGGTGGAGGTGGCGGCGGCGGTGGCGGCGGTGGCGGAGGCTGACCTGCGACGGAGGGGGAAAGCCCGGGGCGGGGGCTTGCCACGGCAGCCAAACCGAATACAGTTCGGTTTAGAACCGTCATCCACGTCCCTGGAGGACCCCCGTGGCCGAGGCATACATCGTCGGCGCAGTACGCACCCCCGTCGGCACCAAGAAGGGCGCGCTCGCGGCCGTGCACCCCGCGGACCTGGGGGCGCACGTGCTCAAGGAACTCGTCACGCGCACCGGGATCGACCCGGCCGCGGTCGAGGACGTCGTCATGGGCTGTGTGACCCAGGCCGGGCCGCAGGCCCTCGACCTGGCCCGCACCGCCTGGCTGTCCGCCGGGCTGCCCGAGTCCGTTCCCGGCGTCACCATCGACCGCCAGTGCGGCTCCTCCCAGCAGGCCGTGCACTTCGCCGCCCAGGGCGTGATGTCAGGGACCCAGGACCTGGTCGTGGCCTCCGGCGTGGAGAACATGGGCATGGTCCCCATGGGCGCCAACGTCCAGTTCGCCATCGACAACGGCCTGGGCCTGTACGGCGACGGCTGGACCGAGCGCTACGGGACGCAGGAGATCTCCCAGTTCCGGGGCGCCCAGCTCATGTGCGAGAAGTGGGGCTACAAGCGTGAGGAGCTGGAGCGCTTCGCCCTGGAGAGCCACCAGCGCGCGGCGCGGGCGATCGAGGACGGCCGCTTCGACGACCAGATCGCCCCCCTGGCCGGGGTCACCCGGGACGAGGGCGTGCGCCCCGACACCACCCTGGAGAAGATGGCGGGCCTGAAGCCGCTGCGTGAGGGCTGGGAGCTCACCGCCGCCGTCGCCAGCCAGATCTCCGTGGGCGCGGGTGCGGTCCTGCTCGCCTCCGAGCGCGCCGTGCGCGAGCACGGCCTGACCCCGCTCGCCCGGATCGTGCAGCTGTCCCTGGTCGGCGACGACCCGGTGTACATGCTCACCGCGCCCATCCCCGCGACCCGGATCGCGCTGGACAAGGCCGGGCTGACCATCGACGACATCGACGTCACCGAGATCAACGAGGCCTTCGCCCCCGTCCCGATGTCCTGGATCCAGGAGCTGGGCGCGGACCCGGCGAAGGTGAACCCCAACGGCGGCGCGATCGCCCTGGGCCACCCGCTGGGCGCGACCGGCGCCGTCCTCATGACCAAGCTGGTCAACGAACTGCACCGGTCCGGCGGCCGCTACGGCCTCCAGACCATGTGCGAGGGCGGCGGTCAGGCCAACGTCACCATCATCGAGCGGGTCTGAGGCCACCCGGGGGTTCCCGGAATTGACCCCGCGTGCGACTGGAATTCACGCGGTCGCACGCGGGGCTGCCTCTGCCGGCCCTCACCCCTCCCGGGGCCTCGGCGGCTGGTACGCCGTGTGGGCGGGCCAGATGTTGTGGTTGCGACGGAAGACGTTGTCCGGGTCGAACTCCCGCTTGACCTCCGCCAGTCGCTCGTGGTTGTCCAGGCCGTGCCCGGCCACGACGCGCTCGGCGCCCTCGTCCCCGACGAAGTTCAGGTAGACGTCCCCCGTCCGCCAGGGGCGGGTGTCCTCGCGCGCGTCGCGCACCCACTGGCGGGCGCGCGCGTCGTCCTCGGTGTCCTCCCACATCGCCATCGGGTGGACGGCCCACGCGGCGTGCCGCCACGGCACGGGGTAGTCGGTCTTGGGCCGGTCCATCGCGCCGCCGAACGGGAAGAGGACGTACTGGGTCGGGGAGGGGACCAGCATCTGGTGGGCCCGGGTGCAGAACCGCTCGACGAACTCGTCCGGCAGCGAGTCCAAGTGCTCCACCGACCAGTAGTTGCGGTATCCGTGCGGGTCGTCCAGGGCCTTCTGCGCCTGCGGGTAGGGCATGTCGGTGAGGAGTTCGGCCTCCGCCCCCATCCTGGTCAGCGGGGCGGCCAGGTCCCGGAGCATGCGCTCGTCGCCCGCGCAGGTCAGCACGACCGCGCACATGAGCGTGCCGACCAACCTGTCGGGGATGAACGGCTCCGGCTGGGGGACCAGGTAGATGACGCCGCCGCCGAGTTCGTCCGGGGCCTGTGCCATGAGGTCCCGGTACACGCGGACCACACCTGGGCCGGTGTCGGGGTGGAACAGGAGCAGCCCGAGCGAGAACTCCGGCAGCGGGTGCAGACGGAAGGCCAACTGGGTGGCGACGCCGAAGTTGCCGCCGCCGCCGTGCAGGGCCCAGAACAGCTCCGGGTTCTCCCCGGCCGAGGCGTGCACCCGGTCGCCCTCGGCGGTCACCAGGTCCACGTTGAGCAGGTTGTCGCAGGTCAGACCGAACTTGCGCTCCAGCCACCCCGAGCCCCCGCCGAGCGCTAGACCGGCGACGCCCGTGGTCGACACCCGGCCGCCCGTGGTGGCCAGCCCGAACGACGCGGTGGTCGCGTCCAGGTCGCGCATGAGGGCGCCCCCGCCGACCCTGACCTCCATCGCCTCCGGGTCCACCGTCACCGAGTGCATGCGGCGCAGGTCGATGACCAGACCGCCGTCGGTGAGCCCCATGCCCGCGACGCTGTGCCCGCCGCCGCGCACGGCGATCTCCAGACCCTCCTCGCGCGCGCACTCGACGCAGCGGCGGACGTCGTCGACGGACGCGCACTCGGCGATGGCGCTCGGGCGCAGGTCGATCATCCCGTTGAAGACCGTGCGGGCGTCCTCGTACTCGGGCCCTCCGGGGGCGATCACGGGTCCGGTCAGCCCGGACCGGAGGGATGCGAGCGCGCTGTCGGAGATCGCCGTTGTGAGATGGGCCATGACCGTCCCCCTCGCCGTGGCGGGACCGGAGCGGCACGGGGTGGGCGCGCCGCTGTTCCCTCTCCCTCAGCGTAGGTCGGCGACCCGTCCCGAAATAAGCCCACTTTGAACGAAAATTGCTTGATCATGCGTGCTCAGTGGGGGTCCGCCGTCCTCCGGGGCGGCACCCCGCTGCGTGCGTATGACGCGGTGCAGTTGGCCACGGGGAAGGCCGTGCGCTCCGTGGACCCGGGCTGTTCCACCTTCGCCGTCTTCGACAAGGACCTCAGAGGCGCCGCCGCGTTGGAGGGGTTCGCGCTGCTTCCGGAGCGGTAGCCGCTCCGGCTACGGCGGGTCGGAGGCCGTCGCCGGGCGCCTGGCCGGAGCCCCGCTCACCGTCACCGGGGGAGCGCCGCCCGCGCCCGGCCCTCAGGGGGTCTCCGTGCTCGTCCCGGGGGATTGGGTGTGGAGGACTTCGCGGGACTGTCGTGCGGCGCGCAGGATGCTCTCGCTGATGAAGTCGCTGAAGCGGGCGACGTTCTCCAGGCGGACGGCGGCCGGGGTGTCGCGGCCCAGGACGTTGACGCCCTGCCGGGCGGTCTCGGCGACCTGGGCGAGGCCGTGGGCGCTGGCGACCGTCGACTGGTACCAGACGTCGTCGTCGACGAGGTAGCGCTCGCGGCGGCCCTCGTCGCGTACCCGGCGGATGAGGCCCTGCTCTTCGAGGAAGGCGACCGCCTTGGAGACCGACGCCGGACTGACCTGGAGGTGGTGGGCGAGTTCGGAGGCGGTGAGGCTGCCCGAGTCGGAGATGAACAGGCAGGACAGGACCCGGGCCATCATCTTGGGAGTGCCCTGCCGCATCAGCAGGGTGGCGAACGCCTCCTCGTACTCGCGCACGGCCTCGTCGTCGCGTCCCCGGCCTTGCGCTGGCGCCCGCCGCACCCGGGCCTGCCTGCGCCGGTGGGCGCGACGTTCGGTGGCGCGCTGCGCCAGGTCGGCGCGGTAGGCGCTGGGGCCGCCGTTGCGCGTCACCTCGCGCGTGACGGTGGAGGTGGGGCGGTCCAGGCGTCGGGCGATCTCCGCGTAGGCCAGGCCGTCGGCCAGCCCCAGCGCGATCTGCTGGCGTTCGGACTGGGTGAGTCTGCCTCCCGGCACCGCGATCTCCCTCCGTGCTTCCCCGTGACCGCCAGCGTAGCGTTTCCCGTATCCGAAACAACGGGAGTGCGGCGAGAGCGGGACGCGGGGGCGCCCCCCACCGCCCCGCCGTCGTCGTCGCGGGCGCGGGCACCGCGTCAGGCGGCGCCCGCGCCCGCGGGGCATCCGGTCCGGGTTTCGCGGCGCTAGGGCGTCGGCTCCGCCCGAGCGCGCTCGATCCTCGGGCTGTCGGCGAGCTTGATCCAGACGACGCCGCCGATGATGACGGCCAGCCAGAACGCGCGGACCGGGGTCAGCACCTCGTCGAAGAAGACGGGGCCCAGGAGGGCGGCGCCGACGGCGCCGATCCCGGCCCAGACGGCGTAGCCGATCCCGACGTCGATCGCCTTGAGGGCGACGCTGAGGCAGAACAGGGTCAGCAGGAAGAAGACGAAGGCGGAGACCGACCATCCCAGGACCGTGAAGCCCTCGCTGCCGCCGACGCTGAGGGCGTAGCCGACCTCGAACACTCCGGCCAGCAGCAGCACCAGCCAGGGTCCGGCCTTCTTCTCGGTCTTCTCGGTGTTCGTCGCGGTGGTCATCGTGTGAGTCCTTTCGGCGCGGTACGGGGCTGGTTCCGGGGTGCGGGTCATGCGGCGCCGCTGAGCTGGAGGCCGACGACGCCGCCGATGACGACGGCGATGCCCACCGTCTTCTTCCAGGTCAGGCGCTGGTTGAGGAAGAGCGCGCCGACGAGGACGATCCCGACGCCCGAGACGCTGGTCCAGATCGCGTAGCCGACGCCGACGTCGAAGGTGAGCAGGGCGAGGCCGAGGAAGAGGGTGCCGACCGCGCCGCTGGCGAGGGTGCCGAGGGTCCATCCCAGTTTGGTGAAGCCTTGCGCCTTGCTCGCGAAGATGCCGACGGCGATCTCGAAGATGACGGCGATGCCGAGGTAGAGCCAGCTCATGAGGGTGTTCCCTTCGTGTGTTCCGGCGGTGCCGGGGGCGTGGGTGCGGAGTGGTGCGGGCGGTGGAAGCGCTCGAACGGTTCCAGGCCGCGCGCGACGGGCAGCGGGCTGACCAGCCCGGCGAGCCGGGCGCGGTCGACGCCGAACGCGGGGTAGCTGTGGCGGTAGTCGAATCCGTGTGCCGCCGCGGTGTCCGCGTCCACGGCGACGTGGATCCGCGCGATCCGGTGGTCGATGGCGAAGCGGTAGCACAGCCCGCACGGTTCGCCGGTGGCCAGCAGCCGCAGGCCGCGCACGTCCCGTGCGCGGCGGTCGTGCATGGCCCGCCGCATGGCGACGATCTCGGCGTGAGCGGTCGCGTCGCCGGTCCGGCGGACCTCGTTGACGCCGAAGTCGGACACGTATCCGTCGCCGTCGGTGAGGACGCCGACGAACGGCAGGCCCCCGGACGCGACGTGCCGGACGCCGAACTCGACCGCCTCGGCCATCAGCCCGGCCAGGCCGGCGGTGGTCCGGTTCACGGTGCCGACCTCCGTTCACCGGCTTCGTCGACGGCGCGGACGAGTCGGTCGGCGTCCAGTACCCCGGAGTACAGCCGACCGGCCACCCGGAAGCTGGGGACGGCGGTCACCCCCACCGTCTCGGCCGCGTAGCGCTGGTCGGCGAGGTGGCGACGGCGCGGTTCCCGGCTGGCGAGGGCCCGGGCCACCTCCGACCTGTCGAGACCGACCGACGCGGCGACGTCTTTGATCACCTCGTCCTGGCCGATGTCGCGATTGTGCTGGAAGAAGGCGCGGAGCATCGCGGTGGAGTACGCGCGGGCCGAGCCGTGTTCCCGGGCGAGTCGCAGCACCGTGTGGGCCTTCGCGGTGCGCGGCTGCGGGGAGATCGTCGGCAGGGTGATGTCCACTCCCAACCGGCGGGCCATCGGGTGGACCGAGTCGCGCCAGACGCGCGGCAGGTAGTCGTCCTCCGGTCTCAGCGTGGGCGTCGGGTCCGGTCGCAGCTCGAACGGGCGGACCTCGATCCGCACGTCCCGCTCGTTCTCCAGCCGCTCCACCGCGTCCTCGACGAGGAGGCAGAACGGGCAGACGTAGTCCACGAACATCTCGACCTTCGTGCTCATCTCGTGGGCTCCTCTGGTTGCGATCGTTTTTCCTGCATGTACATGCATGTAAAGGAGTAAGGGTCGGGGATCGCGGCGGCGACCCGCGAACTCAGGGGGTGACGAGGGACTCGACCTTGCTCAGGGCGTGGCCGAGCCGCTCCACGTCCAGGTGCGGGAAGTGAACGGACGCCTTGCCCAGGAGCTCCTGGACGCGGTCTTCGTAGGGGGCTCGCACCTCGCGGAGCAGCGTCTCCCCCTCCTCGGTGATGACCGCGTAGACGCCGCGTCCGTCGTCCGGGCAGACGTCGCGGTAGGCGAGCCCCTTGGTCTCCAGTCGGCTCACCAGGCGCGTCGCCGAACTCTGGTTCAGTCCGACCCGCTGCGCGAGGTCGTTGACCCGCAGCTCCCTGTCCGATGCCTGGCTCAGGAAGGTCAGGGCGCGGAACTCCGTCAGTCCGACCCGGTGGGTGTCGGCGAGCCACCTGTCCAGGCTCGCGTCGACCGCGGAGGCGAACGCGGCGACCTTCGACCACGCGGCGCTCGCGCCGCCTTCGAGCGGAGTCTCTGGTGTAGATGGCTGCATGTGCATGCAAGTACAGTAGCAGAGGTCGGGCCGACCGCAAGCCCTCCCGTTCGGGACGGGGGTGGGCGGTCGGCCGCGTGGAGCAACCTTCGGGGGTGTCAGGCGGAGCGCACGGTGGCGATCAGGGCGCGCCACTCGGAGGCGGGGACCTCCAGGTGGGAGAGGTCGGGGTGCTGGGAGTCGCGGACCACCGCGCTTCCCGGGAGGTCCGCGACCTCGACGCAGTCCTGTGTCTGGCCCCCGCTGTAGGAGGACTTCCGGAAGTTCGGGTTCGCGGAGGGACACATGGTCGCTTTCCTCGTCGGCGCTTCCTTGACCCTCTACCCCGTCCTGAACCTTCTCATGGCGAGCTGCGGTTAACTGCCCCGGACCGATCGGGTACGTGCCAGCGGGCTGTAGGAACGTGAGAGTTATCCTGGGGTTGATGCTCGGTGCGAGCACTCAGGTACGACAGGCCCCCCATTCGATTGAGGACGGGGGGCCTGTGTGCGTGCCAGGTGCCCAGAGTTTTTACCGGTGGGTGTCAGCTTGGGCGGCGGCGAGGAACGCGGCCCAAGCGGGGCTGACGAACGCGAGATGCCCCAGGCGGCGGTTCTGGGTGTCCCGTACCAAGTGCTCACCACCGCAGTCGGCGACCTCCACGCAGTTCTGGGACTGTGGTGTGGAGTAGCTGCTCTTACGGAACTCAGGTGTGGTGTTCATGTGCTCTCTTCCCGGATGCCCTCGATGATCTGGGCACTAGCGACGGTACTCGCTGCGGCAGCCTGCACATGACTGAAGGTGCTCAGGTATCGGTTCACCTCATCCGGGTCCTCCTCGAACAGTCCTGCCCCGATGGTGTCCGTGTACACGATTGTGGGGTCCAGTGGTTCGGCGAACTGGAGGATCGTGAAGGCGATCCCGAGCCCTGCGTGCGCCCCGACAGCGAACGGTAGGACCTGGATGTCGATGGTCGGGTACTGGCCGATACGAGCGAGGTAGTCGAGTTGGCCGCGCATCACTTCGGGGCCGCCGATGGGGCGTCGGAGCGCGGCCTCGTCGATGACCGCCCAGAGACGGGGTGGGTTGTCGTGGCGGTGCAGGATCTCACGTCGGCGCATGCGTGCTTCGACTTTGCGGTCGATGTGGTCCTGTGAGGTCAGAGGGCCACCTCGGAAGATTGCTTCGGCGTACTCGGGTGTCTGGAGGAGCCCCGGCACAGTCGCGATCTCGTAGGTCTGTATGAGCGACGCCTCCGCCTCGAAGTCGGGCAGGGAGTCGTGCCCGAACACGTCGCGATAGCGCCACCACCAGCCGCGTTCTCCGGCGTCGGCGGCGAGTTGACGCAGCGCCTCAGCCTCGGCTGGGGGAACCTCGTACGTCGCGATCATGGCGTCGAGTTGTTTTGTGGGGACCCTCCGAGTCTCAGCCGTCTCAACCTTCCCGAGAGCCGCGCGAGACATTCCAACCCGATTTGCCGCTTCTGTACCAGTGAGCCCGGCTGCTTCACGCATGCGGCGTAGCTGCATGCCCAATCGGCGTCGGCGGACCGTGGGCGAGTAAGTAGGGGATCGCATGGCGACATCGTAACGCCGAAGTTTCGCGAGATTCTCGCTATATCTGTTGATGATATCGCCATGCTCGTGCACTATGGATTCACCTGTAGTGATCTCGCAACTCTAAGTGAAATGGAGAGCATCCTTTATGTCCGAATTCGTGCTGCGTTTGGTGCTGACCCTGCTGGCGCTGTGGCCCCCTGCCCGCGCCGTCGCCCGTCCCCCGGCGACCGACCGCGTTCCCGGTGCTGTGCGTCGGCTCGTGCGCGGGGCCGTCCGCCCCCGTCGCGCGGCGCGCGCCCGCCGCTACGCCCCCCCGGCCCCGCGCTGCCGTTCGTGGTCTCCGGCCCGGCCGACCTGCTGCGCCTGCTCCCCGCCCCCCGTGCGGTAGCCGCCGGGCTGAGCTGGCTGAGGGCGGGGTGGCGGTGATGGACCGCAGGGACCGACGCCAGGCGCACCGCGCCCTGGACGAGCTCATCGCCGGTCGGTGGGTCGTCTCCTTCGAGGTCGACAACCACGGCGTGAAGACCTACACCGCGCGGCGGCCGGTCGGCTGGACCGGCGACGGCAACCCGTTCGAGCGGCTGGAGGCTCCCTCCTACACGGAGCTGTTCTCGGTCATCGCCCGCCGGACGTTGAGGGTGGTTCCGCCGCCCCGGGACGGAGGCACGCGGTGACCGAACACCCGGAGAACGCCCCGACATTGCTGACGGCCGGTGAGGTCGCGGCGATCTTCCGGGTCGCCAACGCCACGGTCAACCGGTGGGCCCGCCAGGGCAAGGTGCGGTCCGTGCGCACCCCCAGCGGCGGCCAACGATTCGACGAGAACGAGATCCGCCGTCTCTTCGGCGAGCAGACGGGCGGGCGGCCATGAACGACTGGGAGAACGCCCCGCTGACACCTGAGGAGGAGCGCGCGGTCGAGACCCAGGGCCGCTGGGTGGCCCTGCGGATCGCCTGGGAGGACAGGCTCCGCGCCCGGGGCGAACGGGTGCCGGACCTCTTCGAGGGCGTCGAGTGGGGCGACTGAGGAGGAGAGGAAGGGACGTGTTCCGTGCGCCGGGCGGCGCACGGAACACGTGTGTCAGCGGCCGGTGAGCGCCGGGCCGCCGACCCCGCGCACCAGGCCCAGCCACTCGGCCATCCGGGCGAGCTGGTCGGTGAGCTGGTCCAGGGTGTCGGCGGGCGCGTCCTCCTCCAGCGTGATCCTTTGGGCCAGCAGCACCCCCTCGGCGCGGTCGGCCTTGAGGTCCACGCGGGCCACGAGCCGATCCCCCAGCAGGAACGGCAACACGTAGTAGCCGTGCACCCGCTTGGCCGCCGGGACGTAGATCTCCAGCCGGTACCGGAACCCGAACAGCTCCTCGGTGCGCTCCCGGTGCCAGATCAGCGAGTCGAACGGGCTGAGCAGCGCGCGGGCCTCCACCCGGCGCGGCACCCGGGCGTCCCTGTGCAGGTACGCGGGCCGCCGCCACCCCTGCACCCGGACGGGGACCAGCTCACCGGAGTCCACCAGGTCCCGCACGGCCGCCTTGGACTCCTCTGGCCGCAGCCGGAAGTAGTCCCGCAGGCTCGGCTCGGTCGCCACCCCGTGCGCGCGGGCCGAGATCGCGACCAGCTCGCGGTGGGCGTCGGCGGGCTCGGGCAGGGGAAGGTCGCGCAGCTCCGGGGGCAGCACACGCTCGGTCAGGTCGTAGCGGCGCTCGAACTGCCCGTTGCGCCCGTCGACCATGACGTCACCCACCCAGAACAGGTACTCCAGGCACTTCTTGACCTCCGACCAGTTCCACCCCCAGTGGTCCCTGGCGCGCGGCAGGTCGTGGGCCAGCGCCGCCTCCACCTCGCGTGCGGTGGCCGGGCCGGTCCGGGCCACCTCCTCGTGCACCGCCTTGACCAGTTCCGGCTTCTGGTGCTGGACGGCGTTGATCCACCCGGCATCGGTGCGGGTCCGGTTGCCCTCCATCCGGAACCGCATCAGCTGGCGGGTGGCGGGCGGCACCAGACTCGCCTCGTGCGCCCAGCACTCCACCAGACGCGCGGCGCTGGCGCGCGCCCTCGTCGTGGTGGCCCGGTCGAGCATCGCGGGGTCGTAGCCGCCGATACGCGCGAACACCGGCAGGTACTGGCTGCGCGCCAGCACGTTCACGCTGTCGATCTGCACGACGCCCACCCTGCGCACGACCCGGGCCAGGTGGGTGAGCGTCGGCCGCCCGGCGGGTCGACGGTCGGCGAAGCCCTGGGCGGCGAGGGCGATCCGGCGCGCCTGGGTGAGGGAGAGTTCCGCGTCGCGGCGGGGGTGCGGTTCGGCCATCCGAACACGCTAACCCCCGCCGACGACAGTCCGCGGATCCGGGTGGAGCAGCCGGTGCGGGGGCGGCCGGTCAGCCCATCCGGCGGTGCTGGTCCGGCAGCTCGGTCGGCCCCGGTTCGGCGGGACCGATCAGCGGGCCGGGCAGGGAGGGGTCGAGCACCCCCTCCTCCAGCCAGGTGTAGGAGTCGTCCATCAGGCGGCGGGACAGCTTGCCGTTCACGTCGTCGGTGTTGGACCACAGGTCGGTGAAGAGCGCCTCGATCCGCAGCCGCGCCTGGCGGCAGAACACGTCGGCCAGCTCGAACGGGGTGTCCCCGCGCTCGGGGTGGGCGTCGGCGTCGTACCGGGCCCGCACGGCGACGGCGCTCATCGCGAACAGCTCCGCGCCGATGTCCACGATCCGGGAGAGGAACCCCTGCTTGACCTCCAACCTCCCCTGCCACCGCGACATCCCGTAGAACGTCGACCGGGCGAGCCTGCGCGCCGTCCGCTCGACGAACCGCAGGTGCGGGGCGATCGGCCCGAACTCGGCGAACGCCGACGGCACCTGCCCCTGCCCGACCACGAGCGTGGGCAGCCACCTGGCGTAGAACCCGCCCGCCCTGGCCAGCGCACGCGCCCGGTCCGCGCGGTCGACGTCGGGGTCGATGAGGTCCCCGGCGACGGACAGGTGCGCGTCCACCGCCTCACGCGCGATGAACAGGTGCATGACCTCCGAGGACCCCTCGAAGATCCGGTTGATCCGCAGGTCGCGCAGCAGCTGTTCGGCGGGTATCCCGCGCTCGCCGCGCGCGGCCAGGGACCCGGCGGTCTCGTAGCCGCGCCCGCCGCGGATCTGCACCAGGTCGTCGGCGATCGCGTACGCGTGCTCGGACGCCCACAGCTTGGCGATGGCCGCCTCGATGCGGATGTCGGCGTCGGAGTCGTCGGCGAGCTGGCTGGCCAGGTCGAGCATCGCCTCCATCGCGTAGGTGGTGGCGGTGATGTAGGAGATCCGCTTGGCGACCTCCTCGTGCCTGCCGATCGGGCGTCCCCACTGGACCCGTTCGCGGGACCACTCGCGGGCGATCCGGGTGGACCACTTGCCCGCGGCCACGCACAGCGCGGGCAGCGAGAGCCGTCCGGTGTTGAGCGTGGACAGGGCGATCCGCAGCCCCTGCCCCTCCTTCCCGATCCGGTTGGCGGCCGGGACCCGTACCCGGTGCAGCCGGGTGACGCCGTTCTCCAGGCCGCGCAGCCCCATGAAGCGGTTGCGGTGCTCGACGGTGATCCCGGGGGAGTCGCCCTCGACCACGAACGCCGTGATGCCGCCCCGGTGGCCGGGGCCCTCCGGGACGCGGGCCATGACGACGAGCAGGTCGGCCACCACCCCGTTGGTGGTCCACAGCTTGACGCCGTCGAGGACGTACTCGGTGCCGTCCTCGCTGGGTGTGGCGGTGGTCCGCAGGCGGGCGGGGTCGCTGCCGACGTCGGGCTCGGTGAGCAGGAACGCGCTGATGTCCGAGCGCGCGCAGCGGGGCAGGAAGGCCCGCTTCTGCTCCTCGGTGCCGAACATGGAGACCGGCTGCGGGACGCCGATGGACTGGTGGGCGGACAGCAGCGCGCCGATCGCGGGGGAGACCGAGCCGACGAGCGTGAGGGCGCGGTTGTAGTAGAGCTGGCTGAGCCCCAGACCGCCGTACTCGGTGGGGATCTTCATCCCGAACGCGCCGAGGTCGCGCAGCCCGGCGACCACCTCGTCGGGGATGCGCTCGTCGAGTTCGATGCGCTGGGCGTCGACGCTCTGGCAGAACTCGCGGAGTTCGGCGAGGAACGTCTCGCCGGTGGCGCGGGCGACGGGGTCGGGTTCGGGGAGGGGGTGGATCAGGTCCAGACGGAGCCGTCCCAGGTACAGCTCCTTGGCGAAGCTGGGGCGGACCCACTCCGCCTCGCGGGCCTGTTCCGCCACGGCACGTGCCCGCCGTTCGTCGACCTCGGGCGCGTCGGTGGGTGTGGTGCCGGGTTCGACGGTCGACATGGATCGCTCACCTCATCGAGGGAAGGGCTGTGTCCTGTATCACAGCACTACCCGTGGGCGTCCGGTCTGACGCTCCTTCGGGCCTTCTGTGGATCAGGGGCGTCAGTCTCCATAGAGAAAAGTTCGGGTCGATGCGAACCGTGGGGAGGGCTCGTACGTCAAAAGGGACGCGACACAAACCACCGAGCAAGTGCTGGGAGTCGCACTGCCCCGGTGCGGAGGACGGCCGCACCGGGGCTCACCCGTCTCCGCTCGCCGTCCCGCACCGTTCCCGCCGCCCCCGGTGTGACGACCGAGGCGCCGCCCTCCCTCCCCTCGGACGCCTCCGACGCGTTCTCCGGTCGTCGCCGTTGCCGTGCGTGTCGTCCGCATGGCCTAGCCTTTTCCTGTGCGTATCGCGACATGGAATGTGAACAGTGCCCGGGCCAGGGCGGAGCGGATCGGCGCCTGGCTCGACCGCAGCGACGTCGACGTGCTCGCCGTCCAGGAGACCAAGGCCCGGGACGACCAGTTCCCCGCCGACGTCTTCACCGACCGCGGCTACGAGGTGGCCCACTTCGGCTTCTCCCAGTGGAACGGTGTCGCGATCGCCTCCCGCGTCGGGTTGGCGGACGTGCGCACCGGATTCCCCGGCCAGCCCGGGTACGGGGAGCCCGAGGAGGTCGAGGCGCGCGCGATCGGCGCCGTCTGCGGCGGCGTGCGGGTCTGGAGCCTGTACGTGCCCAACGGCCGCGAGATCGACCACCCGCACTACGCCTACAAGCTGCGCTGGCTGGAGGCGCTGCGCGAGGCGAACGCCGCCGAGCTGGCCGCCGACCCGGACGCGCGGATCGCCCTCATGGGCGACTTCAACATCGCGCCCCAGGACGACGACGTGTGGGACATGGCCGAGTTCGAGGGCAAGACCCACGTCACCGAGCCCGAGCGCGCCGCGTTCCGCGCGCTCGTCGACACCGGGTTCGACGACGTCGTCCGCAAGTACGCCCCCGGCCCCGGTGTGTACACCTACTGGGACTACAAGGCGCTGTCCTTCCCCAAGAAGAAGGGCATGCGGATCGACTTCGTGCTCACCTCCCCGGCGCTGAGCGGCCGGGTGACCGGAGCCGTGATCGACCGCGAGGAGCGCAAGGGCAAGGGACCCTCCGATCACGCCCCCGTGATCGTCGAGCTGGACGGTGAGAAGGGATCGGGCGAGTGAGCGCACCACGGATCGCCGTCTTCGGCAGCGTGAACATGGACCTGGTGGCCTACGTCGACCAGGTGCCCTCCTCCGGAGAGACGGTCGCCGGAACCGACTTCCGCCAGGTGCCCGGCGGCAAGGGCGCCAACCAGGCGGTCGCCGCCGCGCGGGCCGGGGCCGAGGTGGCCTTCCTCGGCGCGGTGGGCGAGGACTCCTTCGGCGGGGAGCTGCGCGCCAACCTCGTCGAGAGCGGTGTCGACGTGTCCGGCCTGCGCACCGTGCCCGGGTCGTCGGGCGTGGCGCACATCGTCGTGGACGGCCGGGGCGGCAACCAGATCATCGTGGTCCCGGGCGCCAACGGGCAGGTGCGGGGCACCGCCGACGGCGACGCGGGGATCATCGAGGGCAGCGCCGCGCTGCTGCTCCAGCTCGAACTGCCGATGGCGGCGGTCGTGGCCGCCGCGCGCACGGGCAGCGCCCTGGGCGTGCCGGTGTACCTGACCCCGGCGCCCGCGCGCGAGCTGCCCGACGAGCTGCTGGAGTGCGTGGACGTGCTCGTCCCCAACCAGCACGAGGCCGCCGCGATCACCGGCCGCACCGAGCCCCGCCAGGCCCTGACGGCGCTGCTGGAGCGGGTGCCGGAGGTGCTGCTGACCCTGGGCGAGGACGGGTGCCTGTTCGGGCGGCGCGGTGTGGAGCCGGTGCACGTCCCTGCCCGGAAGGTGACCGCCGTGGACACGACCGCGGCCGGGGACACCTACTGCGGGTCGTTCGCCGTGGCGCGGGCGGAGGGTCGCCCGCCGGAGGAGGCGATGCGGTTCGCCGCCGCTGCCGCCGCGCTGTCCGTGCAGCGGCCGGGCGCGAGTTCGTCGATGCCCACCCGTGACGAGGTCGAGGCGCTGCTGGCTGAGTGAGCCCGCCCCGGAGGCGGGGACGCCGCCCGGGGGCGGTGGCGTCGCTCAGGAGGCGACGTGGCCGATCCGCTCCAGGAACGGCGCCGGGTCCTGGTTCTGGACGCGGACCTCCAGCACGATGTCGACGTCGTCGCCGACCAGGCGCCCGCCCCAGGGCAGCTCGCCGCCGTCGCCCACACCGAAGTCGGACAGCCGGAGGCGGGTGGTCGCGGAGAAGAAGTGGCCGTGGGTGTCGTCGGGGGAGGCGTAGTCCGGTGCGTCGCCGACCCAACGGGCGTCGAGGGTGACCGGGGCGGTGGCGCCGTGGAGGGTCAGGTCGCCGTGGAGGAGGAAGGCGTGCCGTCCCCGGCGGCCGGGCTCGATCCCGGCGGCGGCGAAGCGGATCTCGGGGTACCGGGCCGCGTCGAGGAAGTCGGCGGAGCGCAGGTGGGCGTCGCGGGCGCCCACACCGGTGTTGACGCTGTCCGCGCGCAGGACGACCTCCGCCGAGGAGTCGGCCGGGTCCTCGGCGACGTCGAACCGGCCCCGGGCCTGGCCGAAGGTTCCCTGGACGCGGCCGAAACGCAGGTAGCGGGCGACGAAGATCAGGCTGGAGTGCAATGGGTCGAGGTACCAGGTGCCGGGGCCCGGACCCACCTCGACGGGGAAGTCAGCCATCCTAAATCTCCCATTTATCGCCTATGTTCCTTTTGTCCACATTAGGCGCGGTGCCGACCCGGCTTGAGGGGTTTCGGCCCGGTGGGCGCGAGACATTCGACTCCCCTCCGGGCGGGAACGGACACACCCCCTCTGGCGGGGGCGACGCGCGCCGTGAGCGGTCCGGGGGATGCGCGGCGGGAAAGCGGCCACACCGGGGGAGGCGACACCGGGAGAGGCGACGGGGGAGCCCCGTGCACGCACGGGAGGCCGGAGCCCTCCGGCCCCGGCCTCCCGGTTCGCGTGCGACGCGGCGCGCCCGACGCGGCGACTACATGTGCTCGGGAGCCTCCACGCCCAGCAGGTCCAGGCCCTGGACCAGAACGCGCAGCGCGACCGCGACCAGCGCGAGCCGCGACTCGCGCTGTTCCTCGGTCTCGGCGGTGAGCACCGGGCAGTGCTCGTAGAACGCCGTGAGCGCCTGGCCGAGGTCGAACAGGTACGCGCACAGGCGGTGCGGCTGGAGGAGCTCGCCGACCTGGGCCACGACCCCGCCGAACGCCAGCAGCTTCAGCGCCAGGTCGCGCTCGGCGCCCTCCGTGACCGTGATCGCGCCGCGCGCCTGGTCCGGGTCCAGCCCGCCCTTGCGGAAGATGGAGCGGATCCGCGCCTGCGCGTACTGGAGGTAGGGGCCCGTGTTGCCGGTCAGCGCCAGCATCCGGTCGAAGTCGAAGGTGTACTCGGTGTCGTGCGAGACCGACAGGTCCGCGTACTTGACCGCCCCGATGCCGACCTTGTCCGCGATCGCGGCCCGCTCCTCCTCGCTGAGGTCGGGGCGGTTCTGGGCGACCACCGCCGCGGCGCGCTCCACGGCCTCGTCCAGCAGCGCCATGAGCCGGATCGGCGCGCCGCTGCGGGTGCGCAGGATCTTGCCGTCGCTGCCCAGCACGTTGCCGATCTGCACGTGGGTGGTCTCCACGCGCTCGGGCAGCCAGCCCGCCTCGCGCGCGGTGGCCCACACCATCTTGAAGTGCAGCGACTGCGGGGCGCCGACCACGTACAGGATCCGGTCGGCCTTGAGGTCGTCCACGCGGTGGCGGACGGTGGCCAGGTCGGTGGTGGCGTAGCCGTAGCCGCCGTCGCTCTTGCGGACGATCAGCGGCACCGGCTTGTCCTCGCGTCCGGTGAACTCGTCGAGGAAGACGCACAGCGCGCCGTCGCTGATCTCGGCGATGCCCTTGGCCTCCAGCTCGTCGCACACGTCGGCGAGCATGTGGTTGTAGGTGCTCTCCCCGGCCAGGTCGTCGTCGGTGAGCGTGACCCCGAGCTTGGCGTAGACCTTGTTGAAGTAGACGCGGGACAGTCCGACGAGCTTGCGCCACAGCCGCAGCGTCTCCTCGTCGCCGCTCTGGAGGGCGACCACGCGGCGGCGGGCGCGGGCGGCGAAGTCCTCGGCGTCGGGGCCGGAGGAGTCGAACTTGACCCGGGCCGCCTGGTAGAAGGCGTTGGGGTCGGTGGTGAGCAGGTCGGCGTCGGCGGAGTCCTCGCCGACCTCCAACAGGTGCTCGATGAGCATGCCGAAGGGCGTGCCCCAGTCGCCGATGTGGTTCTGGCGGATGACGTTGTGGCCCAGGAACTCCAGGGTGCGGGCCAGGGAGTCGCCGACGACGGTGGTGCGCAGGTGCCCGACGTGCATCTCCTTGGCCACGTTGGGCGCGGAGTAGTCGATCGGGATGTTGAGCGCCTCCTGCTCGGGGACGCCCAGACGGGGGTCGTCGAGCAGGTCGCGGGTCCGAGCCGCGATCCAGTCCTCGCGCAGCGTCAGGTTGATGAAGCCCGGCCCGCTGACCTCGACGTCGCGGCAGACGTCGGCCACGTCCAGGTGTTCCATGATCGCCGCGGAGACCTCGCGCGGCTTTCGGCCCAGTCGCTTGGCGAGGGCGAGGGCGGCGTTCGCCTGGTAGTCGGCGAACTGGGACGGGCGGATGACGGGGTCGGTGTCGGCGAACTCGGGGCCGAAGGCGGCGCCGAGGGCGGACTGGACCCGTCGCGAGAGTACTTCCTGCGGGTCGGCCATGCCACAAGCGTACCGACCGCTCCGGCCCTTCCCGGCCGGTCGTGGCGGAGCGGGGGCACGCCGAAACGGTCATGGGCCGGGGAACCCCCGATTTCCAGTCCATCACGGCGGGGCGCCCCCGGGAAGGGGCGGATCGCCGCCTGTGGACGGGGGATGCGGCCCGGGCCTCCGGACCCCGGTCAGCGCTCCTCGGACTGGGCCAGCCGGTGCAGCCAGTTCGGGGGCCGGTGGTGCACGCGGCGGCGGATCCGCTCGCCGATCCGGCCCGCGGCCAGGTCGTGCGCGAGCTGGCAGGCGCGGGCCACGCCCCGGGCGCGGCTGTCGCCGTGTGCGATCACCACGGTCCCGTTGAGCCCCAGCAGCGCCGCCCCGCCGTAGGTCTCGCTGTCCAGCCGCGCCCGCAGGTCCCGGAGCGCCCGGCGTTGCAGGAACGCGCCCGCCTTCGCGGCCACGGACGACGTGAGCGCCTCGCGGAAGGCCTCCATCGCGAACGCCGCCGTGCCCTCCACCGACTTCAGCGCCACGTTCCCCGTGTGCCCGTCGGTCACGACCACGTCCACCTTCCGGGAGAGCAGGTCGTGGCCCTCGATGTTGCCGCGGAAGTCCATGGTCTGGGAGTCCTCGGCGGTGGCCGCCAACAGCTCCGTGGCCCGGCGCACGAGTTTGTTGCCCTTGCCCGGCTCCGATCCGATGGTCAGCACCCCCACCCTCGGCCGCTCCACGCCGAACGCCGTCTGGGCGTAGGCGCACCCCAGGTGGGCGAACTGCACGAGCATCTCCGGTTTGGCGTCGGCGTTGGCGCCCGCGTCCACGAGCACCGTCGGCGTCTCCCCTGTGGGCAGGGTCACCGCCAGGGCGGGGCGCAGCACGCCCGGCTGTGTGCGCAGGCGGACGGTCGAGGTGGCCACGACCCCGCCCGTCGAACCGGCCGAGACCAGCGCGTCGGCGTCACCGCGCCGGATCAGCCGGCAGGCGACGGCGGCACTGGAGCGGGGGCGGCGCCAGCTGGCCAGCGCGCCCTCGTGCATCGCCAGGCTGTCCTCGGCGTGCACCACGGGGACCTCGCGGAGCGCGTCCTCCTCGGCCAGCAGCGTCGCGATCTCCGTGCGCCGTCCCACCAGCACCACGCGCAGGCCCAGCTCCCGGACGGCCAGCACCGCGCCCCGGACGATCTCCCCAGGGGCCCGGTCGCCGCCCATCGCGTCCACCGCGATGATCGGTGGAGACGTGCGCGGGACGACGGAGGCGTCCACGTCCGCGTCGGATGTGCCACTCACGTCGGTCCGTCCTCCACGGGTGCGGTCGGTGGGCGCGCACGCGGATCACCCCGTGTTCGCGCAGGTCCCCAGCCGTGTGCCGGGGCCCGTGTCGCGGGTGGTCGCGTCGTGCGCGGCGGGTCCGCAGCCACGGTATCGGGTCGCCGGATGAACGTCTGGGTTAGGCAGGTTCGTATCCTCATGCGAGGATACTTCCCATATGTCCAGGTCAGGGCTGGATATTGCGGTTGGTGGGTACAGAACCCCTTGTCGGGGTATACCCGCTTGCCGGTCCGGGCTTCGTCCGAAGCCCGGAGCCGTGTGACCTACACACTGAATTTCCGTACCAGGTGGTCCACCGGTGTCCGCGCACATCGGACCCGCCTGATCAGGGCTGCCTGGCGGTGTTCCGTCGCGGCCCTGCCTACATGCAGGAGAGGAGAGGCGTGAGCGTAACGCCAGACGCGGCACTGTCCCCGTCCGCCGGACGTCGGTTTCGTGCCTACACGACGAAACACCTCGACGAGCTCACGGCGCGAGCTGGTCTCGCCGCAGACGAGCGGCTCGCGGTGCAAGCGGTGGCCACCGTGCTTCCGTTCCGGGTCAACAGCTATGTCGTCGACGAGCTGATCGACTGGGACGCGGCGCCGGACGATCCGATCTACCGGCTCGTCTTCCCGCAGGCCGACATGCTGCCCTCTGGCGATGTCGCCAGGATCGCCGACCTGATCCGTTCCGGCGCCTCGCGCAAGGAGCTGAACGAGGCCGCCAACCAGATCCGGGCCAACCTGAACCCGCACCCGGCGGGGCAGATGGACCTCAACGTGCCCAAGACGGCCAACGACGAGCCCATCCCGGGTGTCCAGCACAAGTACAAGGAGACGGTCCTCTTCTTCCCGAAGCAGGGCCAGACGTGCCACGCGTACTGCACGTACTGCTTCCGCTGGGCCCAGTTCGTCGGCGACGCCGACCTGAAGTTCGCCTCCAGCGAGATCGACCAGCTGGTCGACTACGTGCGCAGCCACCCCGAGGTCACCAGCGTGCTCTTCACCGGTGGCGACCCGATGATCATGGGCGAGGGGGTGATCTCCAAGTACATCGAGCCGCTGCTGGAGATCGAGCACCTGGAGGCCATCCGCATCGGCACCAAGGCGCTGGCCTACTGGCCGCAGCGCTTCGTGACCGACCCGGACGCCGACGACACCCTCCGCCTGTTCGAGAAGGTCGTCGCCTCGGGCAAGAACCTCGCGTTCATGGCGCACTTCTCGCACCCGAACGAGATGAAGCCGGAGCTCGTGCAGGAGGCCGTGCGCCGCATCCGCGGGACCGGCGCCGTCATCCGCACCCAGGCGCCGCTGATCCGCACGATCAACGACGACTCGGCCACGTGGGAGAGCATGTGGCGCACGCACCTGCGCCACGGCATGGTCCCCTACTACATGTTCGTCGAGCGCGACACGGGACCGCAGGACTACTTCGCCGTGCCGCTGGCCGAGGCCTACGACATCTTCCGGGGCGCGTACCAGAACGTGTCCGGACTGGCGCGCACCGTGCGTGGTCCGTCGATGTCGGCGACCCCGGGCAAGGTGTGCGTGGACGGCGTCACCGAGGTCGCGGGCGAGAAGGTGTTCGTCCTGCACTTCATCCAGGCGCGCGACCCCGAGCTGGTCGGCAAGCCCTTCTTCGCCAGGTACGACGAGAAGGCGGCCTGGCTGTTCGACCTCAAGCCCGCGCTGGGCGCCACCCACTTCCCGTGGGAGAAGGCGCCCGTGGAGGCCAACGGGCTGGTGGACCCTACCCGCCTGTAGGCGACCGGGGGTGAAGGACAGGGAGCCCGGCACCGCGAACGGTGCCGGGCTCCACACATGTCCGGGCCGTGGACGGCGACCGCCGGGAATGGGATGGGATGGCGGCCGACGGTCCGGACGTTCTCCGGGCAGGTCTGTGTGTGGGGGAGGGGGCCCGGGAGAGGTGCGGCGGGTCGGGGCGGACGCGGGGTCAGGCGATGAGCGCGTCGAAGTCCCCGGTCTTGGCGCCCTTGACGAAGGCCTCGATCTCGGCGGTGGTGTACACGAGCGCGGGGCCCCGCGGGTCGCGGGAGTTGCGTACGGCGAAGTCCCCGTCCGGGAGGGCGGCGATCTCCACGCAGTTGCCCTCCGGGTTGCTCCAGCTGCTCTTGGTCCAGGTGACGTCCGGTAGGTCGGTGGCGGGAACGCCGTTGTAGATCGAGTGCATGTCAACCTCCTGGAACTTCGGGGACTCGTGGGCGGGTGTCCGTGCGCGGATGTCCGCCGCGTCGGGCCCGCCGCGTGCGAACCACCGGGCGCTCGCCGGGTGGATCGGGCCCCGAGTACAGGGGTGGCCCGTGCACCGCGCGGGTCCGTCTCGTCCTTGGTGCGGCCCAAAGCGTAGCTTATGCACGTGCAGACGTGATTACATCGGTAAGTACATGTGGGAGAACCGGGGGTCACCCGCCGGTGTCGTCGCACGTCAGGGCTTACGTGTCAGGTCGCTGGGCGGTTCACGGGCCGAGGATCGTTCTCGACTCGTGGCCGAAACAGGTCATGTCAGAACATTCACCCCGGAAGCACGCATCCCACGGATGGGCCCCGGGCCCTCGCCTGCTCACCCTCGGTCAGGGTCCGCGGGCAGGCTGAACGCCCGGTCCGGCGGCGCGCCGAAGCCGGTCCGCGGCGGTCCGGTCGTCAGGAGTAGCGCTCCAGGAAGCCCCGGAGGATGCCCTCGGTCTCGTTCGGCGGAGGGGCCTGGGTGGCCAGGTGGTCCATGGTCAGCGCGTAGCGGTGGGTGTCGTCGTACTTGTCGAAGTACAGGGCGCTGCTCAGCTGCTCCAGGTAGACCACGTCGGGCAGCTGCGGGGTGGGGAAGCGCAGGATGCTGAACGGGCCGCCCGCGGCGGCGTGGCCGCCCATGGCGAACGTGGCCACCTGGATGGTGATGTTGGGCCGCCGCGTCATCTCGATGAGGTGCTCGATCTGGCCGCGCATGACGTCGGCGCCGCCGTAGGGGCGGTGCAGGGCCGCCTCGTCGATGACCGCCCACAGGCGGGGCGCGTCGGGTTCGACGAAACGGCGCTGGCGGTGCATGCGCATGCTGACGCGGTTGGTCACGTCGTCGTCGGAGGTGGCCGTGCGCGACAGGCGGATCACCGCGCGGGCGTAGTCCTCGCTCTGGAGCAGCCCCGGCACGAACTGGACCTCGAAGGTACGGATGACCGAGGCCGCCTCCTCCAGTCCGATGTAGACGCCGAACCACTGCGGGAGGACGTCGCCGTACTGGTGCCACCAGCCCTGGGCGTTGGCGCTGGAGATCAGGCCCAGGAGCGCTTCGCGTTCCCCGGCGTCGTCCACTCCGTAGAGTTTGAGCAGGTCGTCCACGTCACGCGGTTTGAAGCTGACCTGTCCGAGCTCCATCCGGCTGATCTTGGCGTGCGAGGCGCGGATGGCGTACCCGGCGTCGTGGCGGGAAATGCCCTTGGCCTGACGCAGGCGCCGGAGCTGGCTGCCGAGCAGAATGCGCAGCACGGTGGGACCGCCACTGGAATTCGCCAGGAAATCCCGAGTGACCTGCATATTCTCAGCCTGGTCGGCGACCACGTCACCCTCCCTGTAGCGGCTTCGGCGCTGGCGACCGCTCAGTATACCCAGAGGTCACTGAAGTGCACAGAGTTGTCGGCATTGGGTCCGTGTGCCGGAACTGCGCCGTCGCGTCCGGTGTAATCGTGTGTACCGGCGCGTGAATTCTTCTCCGGAGACCTACCGTTTGGGGCGCTTCGTCCTATAGTCTTGCCACTCGTTACGCTGCACGTGCATCCGTGGCTTACAGATGTAAGCGACGTTGACCGCGTCAGACAGGGCCGCGTGAACCGACATCACCTCGTGAGGACCGTGATGAACGCAGAGTTGGTGTCCTCGGAAATCGACTCCGAGGCAACCTGGAGCCGTCCTGCGCTCACCGAGGCGAACGGTGGGCGCGCGGGCGGCTGGTGGGACCGGGCGCTGGGCCGTCTCGACGTGGGACAGTGCGCGCGCACGCCGGAGGCCGTGGCGCGGGCCTTCCCGGCCACGCCCGACTCGGTCCGCGCCTCGCGCGAGCTCGCGACGGGAACGGCCCGGGAGTGGGGTCTGGCGGAGGTCGCCGAGGATCTGCGGCTCGTCGTCTCCGAACTCGTCGGCAACGCCTGCCGGCACGCCGTCCCGGAGGGCCGCTCTCCGGAGGGAACGCGGGTTCTCGTGCAGTTCCGGCTGCTCAGGGCACGGCGTCAGGTGGTGTGTATGGTCGCTGACCAGGCCGAACGCGGTCCGGTGCGGGTGGAGGCGCACCATTTCGCCGAATCGGGGCGCGGGCTCGGGCTCGTCGCCGCGTTCAGCCGGACATGGGGATGGGATCCGGTCCGGGGCGAAGGAAAGATCGTTTGGGCTGTTTGTGGCGGTGAAGACTGAAATACGCCCCCTCCGGTCCGGATAACGGTCATCCGATGCCTCCGGGGGACATCGGCGTCGCCGCTCGGGCGGAGTAGGCTGTCAGCGCATGTCGGTATTTGACCGGCGGTGTTCTGCGGAGAGTTCTCTTCCATCCGAGCCCGGGAGCGAGGCGTGGCCGTGCTGGACACGGAGCGGGGCCGGTTCGCGTGCGGTGGGACCGTCGTCGTCGAACTGGACGGTGAGATCGACCTGGCCACGGCGGACCAGGTGTACGCCCGCCTCGCGGGCGCTGTGGTCGACGGGTGCGTGATCGTCGACCTGACCGCGGTGGAGTTCATCGACGCCTCCGGGGTGAACGCCCTCATCGCCGCCCAGCGCGCCGCGACGGGGGTGCGCCGCCACCTGCTCCTGGCCTCCCCGCCCCGGCAGCTGTCGCGGATCCTCGACGTCCTGTCACTGCGCCGCGTCCTGGCCGCCCACGCCGACGTGGCCGCCGCCCGCACCGCCCACGAGTGCGCCGCCGTCCGGAGCCGGTGAGCGGAACACGGACGGGGCGCGCCCGGCGGGGACGGAACTCCCCCGGGCACACCCCGTCCTCGTCCGGTGGAGGGGTTACTCCACGGTGACGCTCTTGGCCAGGTTGCGCGGCTGGTCCACGTCGTTGCCCTTGGCCAGGGCCAGCTCGCACGCGAACACCTGCATCGGGATCGTCGAGACGATCGGCTGGAGCAGGGTCGGCACCGCCGGGACCTCGACCAGCACGTCCGAGTACGGCCGCACCGACTCGTCGCCCTCTTCGGCGATCACGATCGTGCGGGCGCCGCGCGCGCGGACCTCCTGGATGTTGGAGACGATCTTGTCGTGCAGCACGCTGCGGCCCTTCGGCGACGGCACCACCACGACGACCGGCAGCCCGTCCTCGATCAGTGCGATCGGGCCGTGCTTCAGCTCGCCCGCCGCGAACGCCTCCGCGTGCATGTAGGCGAGCTCCTTGAGCTTGAGCGCGCCCTCCATCGCCACCGGGTACCCGACGTGGCGGCCCAGGAACAGCACCGTGTCGGCGTCGGCCAGCGACCGCGCCAGCTCCCGCACCGGACCCACGGTGCCCAGCACCCGCTCGACCTGCTCCGGCATCGTGGCCAGCTGCGCGATGACCGCGTTGATCTCGTCGCCGAACTTCAGCCCGCGCACCTGCGCCAGGTACAGGCCGATCAGGTAGCACGCGGCGAGCTGGGTCAGGAAGGTCTTGGTCGCGGCGACCCCCACCTCGGGGCCCGCGTGCGTGTACAGCACACCGTCCGACTCGCGCGGGATGGTCGACCCGTTGACGTTGCAGATCGCCAGCACCCGGGCGCGCTGCTCGCGGGCGTAGCGCACCGCCATCAGGGTGTCCATGCTCTCGCCGGACTGGGAGATGGCGATGACCAGCGTCTGCTGGTTCAGGATCGGGTCGCGGTAGCGGAACTCGCTGGCCACCTCGACCTCGCACGGGATGCGGCACCAGTGCTCGATGGCGTACTTGGCGATCAGACCCGCGTGGTAGGAGGTGCCGCACGCGATGATGACGATCTTCTCGACCGTGCGCAGCTCCTCGGGCGTCAGCCGCATCTCGTCCAGGGTCAGCTGCCCGTCCATCGTGACGCGGCCCAGGAGGGTGTCGGCCACCGCCTGCGGCTGCTCGACGATCTCCTTGAGCATGAAGTAGTCGTAGCCGCCCTTCTCGGCGGCCGACGCGTCCCAGTCCACGTGGTACTCGCGCACCTCGGCCGGGTTGCCGTCGTAGTCCGTGACGACCACGGAGTCCGCGCGCAGCTCCACGACCTGGTCCTGGCCGAGCTCGACCGCCTCGCGGGTGTGCGCGATGAACGCCGCCACGTCGCTGGCCAGGAAGTTCTCCCCCTCGCCCCGGCCGACGACCAGCGGCGAGTTGCGGCGGGCCGCGACCACCAGGCCCGGGTCGTCGACGGAGGTCGCCACGAGCGTGAACGCGCCCTCCAGACGGCGGCACACCGCGCGCATGGCCGCGGCCAGGTCACCGTCGCCGCGCTGCCTGAGCTCGGCGGCGAGCAGGTGCGCGGTGACCTCGGTGTCGGTCTCGGAGGTGAACTTGCAGCCCAGGTCCTCCAGCTCGACGCGCAGGGCGGCGAAGTTCTCGATGATGCCGTTGTGCACCACCGCGACCCGGTGGTCGTTGTCCACGTGGGGGTGGGCGTTGACGTCGTTGGGCGCGCCGTGGGTCGCCCAGCGCGTGTGCCCGATACCGGCGCCGTCCCCGGGCATCGGGTGGTTCTCCAGGGCCTGGCGCAGGTTGGCGAGCTTGCCCGCCCGCTTCTCGGTGTGCAGCGCGCCCCCACCCTGCACAGCGACACCCGCGGAGTCATATCCGCGGTACTCCAACCTCGCGAGGCCGTTCACGACGACCTCAAGCGCCGGTTGCGGCCCGACGTAGCCAACGATTCCGCACATGAGCGCCAGCGTAGGTGAAAGCGGACGGTAAATCGACCAACCAGTGTCCCATACCACTGGTCGTTTTCGCAGGTAACGGTATAGACCATTTGGTGTATGGGGGGTAGACCGCGCAGGTCGGGGGCAGGGTGCTCACACAGAGTGGAACCCCGGTCGTCGGTTGCGGACCCGGCAGAAATTTTTCCGCGCCGGCCACGTGAACGTGTGGTTTCGGGCACGTCCCCACCCCAGGTCGGGGGCTAGGGGGGACCAGTTGCCCGGTACGCTCCGGGTCCTCGTCTAGGGTGGTCAACCGTGTCTTACGCGACGAAGAACGGCGTCTCCTCGCCGTACGTGGAGCTGGACCGGGACGCCTGGGCGGCCCTGCGGGCCTCCACGCCGCTGTCCCTGACCGAGGCGGACCTGGCCGCCCTGCGCGGCACCACCGACCCCACGTCCCTGGACGACGTGCGGGACGTCTATCTGCCCCTGTCGCGGCTGCTCAACCTCTACGTGGGCGCCACCCAGCAGCGGCACGCGGCCGTCCGGGCCTTCCTGGGGGAGGCCGACCGCCCCTCCCCGTTCATCATCGGAGTCGCGGGCAGCGTCGCGGTCGGCAAGTCCACGACCGCGCGCCTCCTGCGCTCCCTGCTCGCCCAGTGGCCCAACCACCCCAACGTGGAACTGGTCAGCACGGACAACTTCCTCTACCCCAACGACGTGCTCCAGGCGCGCGGGCTGATGCGCCGGAAGGGCTTCCCCGAGAGCTACGACCGGCGCGCGCTGGTGCGGTTCGTCTCGGAGATGAAGGCGGGCGCCGAGCGGATCGACATCCCCGTCTACTCCCACCTGGCCTACGACGTCGTCCCCGGGGAGCGCCAGACCGTCCGCCGCCCGGACATCCTCATCGTCGAGGGCATCAACGTGCTCCAGCCCGCCACCGCCGGACACCTGGCCGTGGCCGACTTCTTCGACTTCTCCCTCTACGTCGACGCCAAGGTCGAGAACATCCGCAACTGGTACCTCGACCGCTTCCGGGAGCTGCGCCGCACCGCCTTCGCCGACCCGCGCTCCTACTTCCACCACATGGCCACGACCATCGGCGAGGAGGAGGCGGTGGAGTTCGCGGCCAACACCTGGCGCACGATCAACGAGGTCAACCTGGTGGAGAACATCCGTCCGACCCGGGGCCGCGCCACCCTGGTCCTCTACAAGGGCGACGACCACCGCGTCCAGCGGGTCCGCCTGCGCAAGACCTGACCGTGCTCTTCGCGCGCTCGTCGCCTCGCGTCGGGGCTCGGGGCGTGGAGAGCGGGGATCCTTCATCCTCGGCGGCGCCTGTCGCTCGTTCCCCGCTGGCGGTTTGCCTCGTCTTGCAGGACCCCGTACGCCCCTCGCTGTGCTCATGCGGGCTCGGGGTGTGGAGAACCGGGATTCTTCGTCGTCGGGGTTTGCCGCCGACCCCCGAGGCGGTTAAGGTAGGGCTCCTTTTCCGGCCGCGCCCCCCGGGGTGTCGTGTGCTCTGACGGATCGGAACGAACCGGGCCTTCGACGGCGACCGGGGCGGGACCCGCGCACGCACGCGGTCGCGCCCTGTCCCGCCGAACCCCTCCGAGGTCCGCCCATGACCACGACCGATCCCTCCGCCGTGCCCGTGAGCCCCGAGCTCCAGGCCGAACGCGACCACCTCGCCGCCGCCCGCGCCGCCCTGGCCCGGATGCGCGAGGAGGTCCGGGGAACCGCCCTCATGCTCGGCGACGTCGTCAACGACAAGGTCACCAACGCCGCCCTCCAGCGCGGTCGCGAGCGCCGACTCGCCGCCCTGGCCGACGTCCCCGGAGCGCCGCTGTTCTTCGGCCGCCTCGACTTCGACCCCGGCACGGTCTTCGTCGACGACGACCCCGCGCCCTCCCCGGACCGGGAGACCGACCAGGAGCCCGACCGGGTGCACATCGGCCGCCGCCACGTCCACGACGCCGACGGCCGCCCCCTGGTCCTGGACTGGCGGGCGCCCCTGTGCGTCGCCTACTACCGCGCCTCCCCCACCGACCGGATGGGCGTGCGCAACCGTCGCCGCTACGGCTTCGGCGCCGCGGCCGACGGGGCCGAGGCCGTCCTCACCGCCTTCGAGGACGAACCGCTCACGACCGCCGACACCGGCGGGGCGCCCGCCGACGGCCTGCTCGCCGCCGAGATCGAACGGCCCCGCACCGGCCCGATGCGCGACATCGTCGCCACCATCCAGCCCGAACAGGACGACCTGGTCCGGGCCCCGCTGGAGACCACCCTGTGCGTCCAGGGCGCCCCCGGCACCGGCAAGACCGCCGTGGGCCTGCACCGCGTCGCCTTCCTCCTCTACACCGAGCGCGAACGCCTCGCCCGCTCCGGCGTGGCGATCATCGGCCCCAACCGCTCCTTCCTCTCCTACATCCGCGACGTCCTGCCCGCCCTCGGCGAGGTCGACGTCGCCCAGACCACCGTCACCGAACTGCTCACCGCCGACCTGCCCGAACGCTTTCGCCCCGCCGCCGGGTGGGTGCGCCGGACCGAGGAACCCGGCGCCGCCCGGATCAAGGGCCAGGCCCGGATGGCCGAGGTCCTGCGCCGCGACCTCTGGTCCCACCTGCGCGAACCGGAGGAGCCCGTGGTGGTCCGCCGGGGCGCGCGCCGCTGGCGCCTGTACCCCGAGGACCTGCGCCCCCTCCTGTCCGAGCTGGCCGAACGCGGGGTCGCCTACGGTTCGGGACGCGAACTGCTCTCGCACCGCATCGCCCACACCGTGCTCTCGCTCATGGAGTCGGCCGGAGAGGTCTGCGACGACCGCACCCACGCCCAGGTGCGGCGCGACCCCGCGGTCAGGTCGGCGGTCAACGCCCTGTGGCCCAAGGTCGAGCCCCTCAGGCTCGTCCTGGGCCTGCTCACCGACCCCGAACGGCTCGCCCGCGCCGCCGACGGCGTGCTCAGCCCCGATGAGCAGCGGGCCGTCCTTGTGCCGGGCAGGCCGCGCGGCCCCAGGTCGGCGCGATGGTCGGAGGAGGACCTGGCCCTGGTGGACGAGGCGGCGGCGCTGATCGAACGGCCCGCCGGCCTGGGGCACATCGTCGTGGACGAGGCCCAGGACCTCAGCCCCATGCAGTGCCGCGCGATCGGTCGGCGCTGCGTGTCGGGGTCGCTGACCGTGCTCGGCGACATCGCCCAGGGCACCAGCCCCTCGGCGGCGGGGAACTGGGCCACGCTCCTGGAACACCTGGGCAAGCCCACCGGCCACCTGCGGGTCCTCGACCGGGGGTACCGCGTCCCCGCGCAGATCATCGACTTCGCCGCCCGCCTGCTGCCCGACATCGCCCCCGGCCTGGGCGCCCCGTCGGCCGTCCGCCGGGCGGAGGGTTCGCTGACCGTCACCAGCGCCGCGGACGGCTCGCTCACCGCCGCGGTCGCCGAAGCCTGCCGTGACGCGCTCAAGGGGGAGGGGTCGGTGGGGCTGATCGCCGCCGACCGCGAACTGCCCGCGCTGCGGGACGCCCTGACCGCGGAGGGGCTGTCCGTCCCGCTGCTGGGCGAGTCCGAGCTGGACGCGGGCCGCCTGGTGGCGGTGCCCGCGAGCCTGGCCAAGGGTCTGGAGTTCGACGCCGTCGTGGTCGCCGAACCCGCCTCCGTGGTGGAGGCCGAGGAGCGCGGCGCCAACCGGCTCTACGTGGTGCTCACCCGCGCGGTGAGCACGCTCCACGTGGTGCACGCCCGCCCGCTGCCCGAGGCGCTCCGCTGAGGCCGCGGTCCGGAGGACCCGCGCCGCCCCGGCGGCAGGGCTCCGGACCGTCAGCGGTCAGACGGCGGGGGCGGTACCGGCGGCGGAGATCTGGGAGATCCGCTGGTGGGAGATGCCGAGGAGCAGTGCGGCGTCGCGTTGGCTCGCCCCCGCCGCCCGAAGCGCCGCCACCGCGTTGGCGAGGGCCTCTTTCTCACGTGCGGTGGCCTGGGCTCGGGCGGAACGCGCTGCCCGGGCCTCGGCGAGTTGGTCCTCGATCCCCTCGACGTGCAGGGTGACGGTGACGGTTTCCACCGGGACGTCCAGCACCCCGGCGATCGCGTCCCGTGCCATGCGCTCAGCATCGACAAGGGTGTGGCCGTGGGTGTGGATGCGGAGTTCGGGAACGTCGACGGACCAGGCACGACCATCCCGCTCGCACCATGCCTCGTAGTGGTGCTCGGCCGTGCTCACAGGTTCTCCACCTCCTTGATCGTCTTGAGGGCCGTCAGTTCCGGGATGCCGGGGTGACGTCCCACCGGAAAACGGTAGTCGCCGACCCGAGAGATTCAGGCTTGCCGCCGTGGCGGACGAAGTCCAGTGCCAACCCTTTCTGTTCCGCTGCGTCCCTGAGTCGTTTGAGCAGGCCCCTGCGTTTCACGGAGAGTAACTCTATTTTACTAGACATGGTTTGGCTAGGGAAGTAGACAGTAGCCTCTCCGTGTGCGTCGCCAGCCTTTGGGCGGGGGCGGAGTCGCCGGATCGTGAGGCACCCGCGTCAGTGGGCGGTCGCGGCCGCCCGGCCGTCGTGCGTCCGCTTCCAGGGGCCGGGGACGATCCCGGCGGTGAGCAGCCACAGCGCGACCGTCACCAGGTGCGCGCGCTGCACCAGCCCCAGCGGGACCCCGGGGTCGCCGTCGCCGGAGGCCCAGTACAGGATCCCGGCCAGGATCAGGACGGCGACGGCCGCCACCGCCTGGAGGGCGGCCATGACCGCCACGAACAGCCACGCCGGATCGTCGGCGCTCCACCGGTTCACCGCCAGCGCGACCACGCTCACCAGTGCCGCCGCGACCGCCGCCACCGACAGCAGGGCTTGGGCGACGGTGGCCCCGTGCACGCCCTCGGCCAGTGACTCCGCGGCGCACGCGACGTCGGTGGAGACCCGGCAGGCGCCCGGCATCAGCGACGTGACCAGGGAGATCACGCCGAACGCGGCCATCGACCACCAGGAGACCAGCAGCCAGCGCCGCGTCCGTCTCGTCCCCAGGGACAGCCCCAGCGCGGCCGCCACGATGACCAGGATCGACGCCATGCGATGGGTGCTGTCCAGGAACTCGCCGAAGGGCGAGTCCGGCTCGGCCAGCGCCCCCTGCGCGGCCCCGCCCCCGGGCAGGACGACCTCCAGAACCCAGAGACTGTAGACCACGGCCGCCGCCACGGCGGCCACCCTTCCGTCGCGGTAGTCCCAGTGCAGACTCGCGGTGCTCGTGTCAGGCATACTGCCCTCCCGTTCCGCCGACGGCGTCCTCTTCCCCATGAGACGTGGCCGAGCCCGCTCACGTTCCGTCCCCCACGGCGGAACACGGGTCGTTCGACGAACCTACGTCACCCAACTCGCGGCGGCACCGTTATCCACGGGTGTGTGTTGGCGCGTCATGATCGAGGTAGGGGGGATTGTCAGACACCGCGCGCGTGACCGTCGGGAGACCGCGCGGACCAGGACACATCCGACAGGAAGGCACACGTGATGGACGGTGCGGCCACGACACGGTGGCTGATCGTGGGGGTGGACGGCAGCGACTCCAGCCGGCACGCGCTGGAGTGGACCGCCCACCAGGCCGTGCTGCGCGGGTTCGGCCTGCGGATCGTCGTGGCGGCCTCCTCCCCCGCCTCCGTGGGCGTCTTCGACGCACCCGTCCCCGACGAGGGACCCCCGCTCGCGGTCGGCGTGGACACCTCCGCCGCCGAGCGCCTGCTGGCCTACGCCGCCGACTGGGTGGCCCGGCTCTTCCCCGAGTTGGAGGTGGACCCCGTGCTGTCGCCGGCCCGGCCGCTGGACGCGCTGCTCGCGGAGGCGGGGAGCCCCGGCGCGGCGGCGGTCGTGGTCGGGTCGCGCGGGCTCAGCGGCTTCCTCGCCGCGTTCGTGGGGTCGGTCGGGATCGAACTGGCCGCCCGCTCTCCCGTCCCCGTCGTGGTCATGCCGCACGAGCACGCCTCCGCGCACGGCGTCCGCGGGCGTGTGATCGTCGGCGTCGACGGCTCCGAACCCAGCCGCCGGGCCGTGGAGTTCGGCTTCGCGCAGGCGGAGTTCGCCGACACCGAACTGGTCGCCGTCAGCGCCTGGCAGCCCCTGGTGGCCTTCGCGGCGGCCACCGGTCCCATCCCGCCCGAGCTGTTCGACGACGCCACGGCCGCCGAGGCCGCGCGCCAGTCCCTGGAGGAGGAGATCGCCGAGGCCCGGCTGCGGCACCCCGGCGTGGCCGTGATCCCCCGGGTCGTGCGCGCCCATCCGGTGGTGGCGCTGCTGGAGGAGGCCACCCCCGCCGACCTGATCGTGGTCGGTTCCCGGGGGCGCGGCGGGGTGCGGGGGCTGCTGCTCGGTTCGGTGAGCCACTCCGTCCTCCACGGCGCGAAGGGGCCGGTCGCGATACTGCGCTGACCTGCCGTCCCCGCGTGCCGCCTCCCCGGTCGGGGGTGCCCGTCTCCCCCGAGGGGACGCCTCGGTCCCCGCCCACCCCTCACGTCCCGGGGCGCAGGCGCAGCGCCAGGGCCGGACACATGCGCACGGCCAGTTCGGCGTCGCCCACCAGGGCGTCCGGCACGGTGACGTCCTGGTCCTCGGGGTACCCGTCGCGGTCCGGTCGGATCAGGCCCGGCAGCAGTTCCGCGCACAGTCCGTGCCCGTCGCAGCGCGACCAGTCCACCGACAGCCGGGTCCGGCGGGCGGTCGGTCCGTCCGCCAGCGGCAGCCGGCCGGCGACGGGGCGCCCGCACCCGCTCCCGCGGGTGTGCTCGGACACGTCCTCGCCGAACACCGCCAGCGCACTGCGCGCGAAGACGGCGCTTCCGTCCGGGTGCGCGCAGGCGCCCCTGCCCTCACCCACCGCCGCCGCGCCCAGGACCGCCTCCGGCCCGCCCGCACCGGCGGCCAGCGCGGAGAACGACTCGGCCAGCGCGGGCAGCCCGCGCAGGCACGGACCGCACTGGCCCGCGGCCTCCCCGGCCAGGTACCGCAGGACCCGCGCGACCTCCCCCAGCGGGCAGGTCGTCGCCGGCAGGGGCAGGACGACCCCGGCGCCCAGGGTGCCGCCCGCCTCCGCCACCTCCGTGTGCGACAGGCGGACCCGGTCCACGACCTCGGGGGAGAGCCAGGCCCCGTGGTAGCCGCCGACGAGCACGGCCTGGCCCGGGGACACGTCGCACATGTGCAGCACCTGGACCAGCGGGGTGCCGGCGGGGGCCTCCACGACGACGGACCCGCCGACCGTGAGCAGGATCGTGCCCGGCTGGTCAGCCGTCCCCACCGACGCGTACTGGTAGGCCCCGCCGAGGGCGAGCAGCGCCGCGTGCGCGTAGGTCTCGGCGTTGGACAGCAGGGTGGGCAGGCCCGCGACCCCGCTCTCGCTGGCGCGCCGGGGGCGGCCGGGCGGGATCGGGGGGCCGCCGTTGATGCCCTGGACGAGGGCGCCGGCCTGTCCGGAGACGAACCGGTGCGGCATCCGGACCAGCCGCAGGCCCACCGAGGACCGGCGTTCGGCCACCGCCGCGCGCAGGGACTCCCGGACCGGATCGCCGTCGGTCCCGGGCTCCGCGCGGTCGGCGATCCCCACGACCACCTCGGGCGCCCCGAGGGCCCGGGCGGCCATCTCCGCGCCGTCGAGGACGAGATGGGGCAGGCGTTCGAGCAGCATCCGGTCCTTGGCGCTGCCGGGCTCGCCCTCGGTCGCGTTGACCACCACGCGCGCGGGCACGCCCCGGCGGCGCGCGGAGCGCAGCACGGCGCGGAGCTTGCGCGCGAAGGGGAACCCGGCGCCGCCGCGGCCGCGGAGCGAGCCGAGTTCGGCGAGGGCGAGCAGGTCGTCGGCGGTCATCCCGGGGAGTGCGCCGTGCAGGCGCAGGTGGGTGTCGTGGTCGACGCGCTCATGCTCGTCCAGTCCCGCGGTCAGCCGCGGTCGGCCGATGGTGAGGGTGATCACGGGCGCCTCCCCCGGCGGGACGACGGCCCGGGGCCCGGTTCCGGAACGGGGACGGAACCGGGGGGTGAGAGCCGTTCGGAGGCGGCGCGCTCCTCGGCGGGGCCGCCGGGGCCTCCCCGGACGGTCGCCACCAGCCGCAGCACGAGGGCGCCGCAGACGGCCAGCAGGCACAGCAGGTAGGCGAGCACGACCCAGGCCGGGGCGGCGCGGCCCACGGTCAGCCCGTGTACCAGGGCCGGTGGCCAGGACAGGTAGGCGGCCAGGTGCGTCACGCGCCAGACCCACGGGTGACGGTCTCCGGTGAACCAGCCGCGCAGGACGCCGGTGACGGTGACGACGACCAACAGATCGGTGGCGATGATTCCGTACGCGACCGCCGGATCGGTGCCGAACGGGAGCAATGCGTTGAGGGCGTTCAGCCGGGTGTACGAGATCTGGAGGACGACATGGGGAAGGAGGAACCCCATGGAAATCAACGCCATTGACTTGTGGGATGATTGGTGGATTACACGTAGTCGCGGGGTGCTGATAACGCGGTCGGTGGCGATAATGCCAAGGCTCATTGTCACAGTGAGTCCGACGAGGGATATCGCGCCCGAATAGGTCCACAGGAGATCCTGGACGACGCGCGTCGCCGCGATGTTCGCCGGCACGACCAGTGCCAGGAAAGTATTCGCTGCGACGGCTCCGACCAGCAGGGACACCCATCTCCACGGTCGTGGGCGCCGTGGCGGGCGGTGGCGGATCAGATATCTGACATTCAGGGGGAGTCCGCTGGATTCGCGGTTCCCTGTGAACATGTGTCCACCCCTTTCGGCGCCGGGTGGTGTGCGTCCACGCGGCGCGGCCGAATTGGTGGGAGATGTACGAGTCACGCTCGTGGCGGCCGAAGGTAGCACCGGCCGGAGGTCTCCGCCAGGTGTTTCCACGGATTGCCCGGAGCGCGCCCGGCTGTCAAGTGGCCGGGCGGATTTTTTTCGGTATACGAAGGCCCAGTTCAGTCGTGGATCCAGAGGTGTGGGAGCGCTTCCCAATTTTTTGTGAATCGATGTCCGGGGCCATACTGTCCGGAATCCGGGCGATCACGGTCAGATAAACGGTCCCGGTGAACCAACCTGATGGGAGAGGCATGTGAACACTGAGGCGAAGGGTGCCAAGGCCCTCGGCCTGGCCCTGTTCCTACTGGTCACGGCATGTTCCACCGACGGTTCCGCCCCGGAGTCCTCCGGCGCGGCCCCCGGGGGCGAGAGCCCCGCGGACCCCGCCGGACCCGAGGGGGCCGACGCCGGGGCGGCCGACGGAGGCGAGGACGTCGCCGCCCTCGGAACCGTCCGGGACGAACGGTTCGGCGACGTCCTCACCGATGGGGACGGCAACGTCCTCTACCGGTTCGCCGACGACGATCCCAACCGCTCCACCTGCGTCGACGGGTGTGCCGAGAACTGGCCCCCGGTGCGCGTCACCGACGAGGGCGCGCCCGTGAGCGCCGACGGCGCGGCCACGGCCGACCTCGTCGACACGATCGAGCGCGACGACGGTTCGTTACAGCTGACCTACGCCGAATGGCCGCTGTACACCTACGCCGGCGACGCCGCCCCGGGGGACGTCAACGGCCAGGGTGTGGGCGGCGCGTGGTACGTCGTCGACCCCTCCGGCCGGATGGTCACCGCCGCCCAGGACGGCACCGGCGGCTCCACCGGCACCGACGGCTCCGCCGGTTCCGGAGGCGGGACGGACGGCTACGGCTACGACGGCGACTACCGTCCCGCGCCCGCCCACCGAGTGACGGTCCCGGGCGTCCCCGCCCGGCCCGGGGCCTGATCTCGATGGAGGCGCACGACATCCCGCTCCGCCCGGGGGGAACCCACCGCGCCGAGGCCGGCCCCCTCCCCGAACGGAGGCGGCCCGCCTGGCGCTCCCCGCGCCGGATCGAGCTCCTCGGCGTGGTCGGCTTCCTCGTCCTGGCCTCGATGACGGTGTTCATGATCGCTCCGAACGGCACCACGGGCGTCTCGGGCGTGTTCTGGAACGACTGGGTCGGCACCGAGCACGGGCCGCTCGGCCCGGCCGACGTCGACGCGCTCGTCAAGGTCCGCCAGGCCGGTCTGTGGGAGATCCCCGTGGGCCAGCAGGCCCGGGACCGGGCCCAACTCGACCGCGTCCGCGAGGTGGGCGGCATCCTCGCCGAGGACCACATCCTCATGGACGAGCAGGTGCGCCGGGTCGCGGCCCGGCTCGACGTGCGGCTGCCCAGCGAACCCAACCCGAACCAGCGGCGCTGGATGGACGAGCTGTCCGGACTGTCCGGGGCCGAGTTCGACCGGGTGTTCGCCAACCGGCTGCGCGCCGCGCACGGCGAGGTCCTGGCGGTCCTGGCCGAGGTCCGGGCCGGAACCCGCAACGAGCTCGTCCGGTCCTTCTGCCAGCACGGGATGCTCATGGTGCTGCGGCACATCACGCTGTTGGAGAGCACCGGTCTCGTCGAGTACGAGGAGCTGCCCGCGCCCAGGCCCCCGGAGCGGCGCCCCCTGCCCTGAACCCGCCCCCATCGGGGCCCGAAGGGGAACCGGCGCGGCCCACCCCCTTCCCGTGTCCATCCCGCTGTCACGCGGTGGAAGCCGCGTGTCCGACCACACAGGAGTACACCGATGACGGACGAACGACCACGACCACGATCACCGAGGCGGCTCCGCCGGCGCGGACGCCACCGCGTCCTCGGCGGGGCCGGGGCCCTGCTCCTGGTCGCGGGGGGAGTGACGGCGGTCCTCGTCGACGCCGATCCCCCGGCGGAGGGGCGGCTGGCGTCGGCCGAGGCCGACCGGCCCCACCGCGATCCCGAGGAGTACCGCCCCGGCGGACCCTTCGCGGAGGACTTCGCCCCCATCGCCCAGGCGCCGCCGCGCGAGGGCGATCCCCGGCCCGGTCCGGACGCCTCCACCGGCAGGTTCACCGTCGACTGCGGCGTCAACGGCGGCGGCCTGCGCAACTCCGAGAACGTCATCGTGTCCCCGGGGGTGCCCAACGGGGCCCGGCACACGCACGACTACGTCGGGAACCAGGACGTCGACCGGTTCACCGACGACGTCGACGTGAACAACGCGATCCTCGCCCGGGGGGACACGACCTGCGCGGGCGGCGACCGGTCCATGCACTACTGGCCGGTGCTGCGCGACACCACCGTGGCGGGCGACGACGCCGGGCTGCCCGGCGGCGGCCTGGACGGGAACGTGGGCCGGATCCTCACGCCCTCGTCGGTGACCATCGAGTTCCTCGGCAACGCCCGGGGGCCGGTGACCGCGATGCCGGAGTTCCTCCAGATCATCACCGGCAACGCCCGAGCCGCCACGCAGGAGGGGGCGAACGCCAACGCCCGGTGGACCTGCACGGGGTTCGAGGACCGCGCGTTCGCCGACCGCTACCCGCTCTGCCCCCGGGGCAGCGACGTCGTGCGCGTCTTCGACTTCCCGAGCTGCTGGGACGGGGAGAACACCGAGAGCGCGGACAACCGTTCGCACATCGTCTTCCCGGAGCGGGGCGGCGACTGCCCGGACGGGTTCGTCGCCGTGCCGCGGCTGCGCCAGACGCTGGTGTACGAGGTGCCCGACGGCGCCGACTTCGCCGTGGACGGTTTCCCCGAGGAGCGGCACGACCCGCTCACCGACCACTCCGACCACATCAACGTGATGCCGCGCGAACTGATGGCGGACGTGGTCGACTGCGTGAACGGCGGCTGGGACTGTTCCGCGTCTCCCTCCTCACCGGGCGCCGGTCCCCGTCCGTCTGCCCCCGCCTGGGAGAACGAGCGGTGGTGAGACGGCTCCCGAGGGGAGAGGTCTAGTGGCTCCCGGCGGCGGCCGGTGCCCGTCATGTGACGAAGAGCACCGGCCGCCGCCGTGGGTTGTGGCTGGTGGGGCAACCGCCCTCTGTTCTGGGAAAAGCCGCTCCCACCTGTGTCGGAGCGTGACCTTGGAGGGTGGTGTCCGGCACGCTGGTACACGACGTGAATCCCTTGCTGTGCAGCGGAATCCGGAGTCGTCCGTTCACATATTTAGACCATTGGCCTATACCAATTGGTCACTACCCCGCGTCGTCGTTCATGATGCGAGAGATCTCGACCTTCGAAGAGGAGCGGCTGTGACTGACGTGGGTATCGATGTGGGTGTTGCCCCGACCGACCATGAGGAGCTGGTCTCCTGGGTGCGCGAGGTGGCCGAGCTCACGCAGCCGGACGCGGTCGTGTGGTGCGACGGATCCGACGAGGAGTGGACCCGTCTCACCGACCTGCTCGTCGAGCAGGGCACGTTCACCCGACTCAACCCGGAGAAACGGCCCAACAGCTTCTACTGCACGTCCGACCCCACCGACGTCGCCCGGGTGGAGGACCGCACCTTCATCTGCTCCGAGCGCGAGGAGGACGCGGGCCCCACGAACAACTGGATCGCCCCCGACGAGATGCGCGCCACCTTCGGCGAGGTCTTCAAGGGCGCCATGCGCGGCCGCACCATGTACGTCGTGCCCTTCTGCATGGGTCCGCTCGGCGGCGACATCTCCCAGCTCGGTGTCGAGATCACCGACTCCCCCTACGTCGTGGTGTCCATGCGGATCATGGCCCGCATGGGGTCGGCGGCCCTGCGCCTCATCGAGGAGCGCGGGGACTTCGTCAAGGCCGTCCACTCCGTCGGCGCGCCCCTGGAGCCCGGCCAGCAGGACGTTCCCTGGCCGTGCAACAGCACCAAGTACATCTCCCACTTCCCCGAGACGCGCGAGATCTGGTCCTACGGGTCCGGCTACGGCGGCAACGCCCTCCTCGGCAAGAAGTGCTACGCGCTGCGCATCGCCTCGGTCATGGCCCGCGACGAGGGCTGGCTGGCCGAGCACATGCTGATCCTCAAGGTCACCTCCCCCGAGGGGAAGTCGCACTACATCGCCGCCGCCTTCCCGAGCGCCTGTGGCAAGACCAACCTCGCCATGCTCCAGCCGACCATCCCCGGCTGGAAGGTCGAGACCGTCGGTGACGACATCGCCTGGATGCGCTTCGACTCCCAGGGTCAGCTCCGCGCTATCAACCCCGAGGCGGGCTTCTTCGGCGTCGCCCCCGGAACCGGCGCCGACACCAACGCCAACGCCGTCGAGACGCTGTGGGGCAACAGCATCTTCACCAACGTCGCCCTCACCGACGACGGCGACGTGTGGTGGGAGGGCCTCACCGAGGAGCCGCCCGCGCACCTGACCGACTGGAAGGGCCGCGACTGGACGCCGGACTCCCCCGAGCCCGCCGCCCACCCGAACTCCCGCTTCACCACCCCGGCCGGGCAGGCGCCGACCATCGCCCCCGAGTGGGAGGACCCGGCGGGTGTGCCGATCTCGGCCATCCTGTTCGGCGGTCGCCGCGCCACCGCGGTCCCGCTGGTCACCGAGTCCCTGAGCTGGCAGCACGGCGTCTACCTTGGCGCCAACGTCTCCTCCGAGAAGACCGCGGCCGCCGAGGGCACCGTCGGCGAGCTGCGCCGCGACCCCTTCGCCATGCTGCCGTTCTGCGGCTACAACATGGGCGACTACTTCGCCCACTGGCTGCGGGTGGGCGCGGGGGCCGACCAGGCCAAGCTGCCCAGGATCTTCTACGTGAACTGGTTCCGCAAGGACGCCGACGGCCGCTTCGTCTGGCCCGGCTTCGGTGAGAACAGCCGCGTGATCAAGTGGATTGTGGAGCGCCTGGAGGGCCGCGCCGAGGCGGTCAGCACCCCGATCGGCAACGTGCCGACCCCCGACGCCATCGACACCGAGGGCCTGGACCTGTCCCGCGAGGACCTGGAGTTCCTGCTGTCCGTGGACCGCGACATCTGGAAGCAGGAGGCCGCCCTGGTCCCCGAGTTCTTCAAGATCTTCGGCGACCACCTGCCCAGCGAGCTCTGGGACGAGTACCACGCACTGCTGGACCGGCTCGGTCAGTAGGCGTCCCCGCCGACCCCGCCTTCCGCGCACGGGGTCGGCCCCAGGGGGCGCGGGAACCGTGGCACCCGCGCCCCCTCGCACGTGTCCCCGGCCCCGGGTCGGGACGGGGCAGGCGGCCCCACCGTCCCCGCGCCCGCCCGGAACCCGCCGCGCGGTCACTCCTCGATGCGCTTGATCGTGCGCACCCGGTCGGCCGCGATGCGGAAGACCACGCCGATGCCCTCCCTGGTGAAGTCGACGAAAGCTCCGACGGTCATGAAGTGGTCGGCCTCGACGTCGACGGTGTCGCTGTACCCCTCGTTGATCCTGAACGTCGCCATGTCGTCTTCCCCCACGGCGCTGCGGTCCGGTGCCGGTACCACCAGCGTAGACCCGCGGCGGGTCGGCGGTCAGGGGGAGGAGGACCGCCGTTGGTTCGCCGGTGCCCCGAGGGGGCGGGCGAAGGCACATTTCGGGGCGTTCCTCCCTTCGCCCCAGGCGGCGGCCCCGCCCGTGCTACGCATGGACGGGTAACCCACCGCCTTCCCCCGGGATAACTCATGATGTCGCTCCTGCTGGTCCTCGCCGTCCTGGTCACGATGGTCATCGGCGCGCTGCTCGCCGCCCGGAGACTCGGCGTCAGCGACGAGTACTCCGGTGGAGCCGTCGGCGTCGTCGTCGCCCCCTGCGCGCTCGCCCTGTACCTCGTGGCCGCGGCGATGGGGGTCGTGATCGGCTGGGAGGACTTCAAGGGGGCCGAGGACGGCACGGTCTCCGAGGCGGGCGCGGCCCAGTCGCTGTACTGGAGCACCGCCGCCTTCCCCGAGGCGGAGGGCGAGCTGGTCCGCTCCCAGCTGCGCGCCTACCTCACCACGGTCGTGGAGGACGACTGGCCCCGGATGGAGCGCGACGGCGTACTGAGCCCCGAGGGGGACAGGGCGCTCGCCGACCTGGCCGCGTCGGTCCGGGTGCTGTCGGTCTCCGACACCGGCGACGGCCTGGACCGGCTGACCGCCCGCCAGGAGCTCACCAACCTGAGCGACGCCCGCATCGAACGCGCGGACGCGGCGGGGGACTCGGTCCCGCCCGTCCTGCTGGTGATCGCGGTCGTCTCCGGCGTGGCCGTCGCCGTGCTGCCGTTCGCCATGATCAGGCGGGGCTCGCGGGTGGCCTACTTCTGGGCGTCGGTCAACCTGGCGTTCGTCTTCGGCACCATCGTGCTGCTCTTCTACCTGGGCACGCCGTACAACGGCATCCTCGCCACCGACGCCGGGGGGATGGAGGACACCCTGGCCGCCTTCGAGCGCACCGACCGCGCCCTGGCCTCCCCCTGATCAGCGGATCGTCAGCCGATTCTCCGCGCCGCCGCCCGACCCGAACCCGCGGCGGCCAGGGCGGCGACGATCACGACGACGACCATCGTGCGCATGGGGGTGAACGCCCCGGCGGCCGCCTGACCGCCGGGGGCGGAGACGTCCGCCAACACCTCCTCGCGCACCGCCTCGGGCACCTCGGGCGGCGGCTCGGGGGCCGCCGAGGGCGCCTCGTCGGCGGGCTCCTCCGTCGGCGCCGCCTCGCCGGACTCGGTGGGGTCGGACGCCGGGGCGGCGGGGTCGGGCTCGGTCGCCTCCCGCCCGGCCTCGGACGGCGGCTCGGAGGCGCCGGGATCGGCCGGGCGCCCGGGGTCGACCGGCGCCCCGGGATCGGAGGGAACGGGCGGCTCCGGCTCCGGCGGCCCCGGTTCGGCGGGCTCGCACGGCGGGGCCTCGCCCGTCCGCACCACCACGCGTACCCCGCTGGCGCACACCAGGACGTAGGACCCGGCGCGCACCCGGATCCGCGTGTCCGGCGCGGTGACGTCCACCCCGTCGGGACCCACGTCCACACCCGCCCCGCCGCCGTGCGCCCGCACCCCCGACGGGTCGACCGTCACGGGCCCGGCGGGGCCGTCGGCGTCCTGGGCGGCGGCCGCCGCGGAACAGGCGAGCACGAGCCCGCTGGCCGCCATCAGGGCGGACAGGGTACGTCGAGAGGGGGGCATGTCACTCCTCGTGGCACGGCGGGGTCGTGGTGTGATCGTACGGCCTCGGGGTCGGACGCACCCCCGAAACCGCCGCTTCAGGGGGAGTGGAGGCGCAGGACCGCGTGCTCGGCCCAGTCCGGCGGGCGGGTGAACCGGGAGGCGACCGCCATCGTCGTGAAGGCCAGCGGGATCGTCCACGCCGCGGGCTGCGCCAACAGGACCGCCGGCCATCCGGGCGGTGTGGGCGCGAGGATCGACCACCCGACCGCGCCCGTCGCCGTCACCGCGCCGACGACCAGACCGGCCGCAGCCCCCGGCAGCGTCAGCCGCCGCCACCAGATGCCCAGGACCAGGAGCGGGCAGAAGGTCGACGCCGCCACCGTGAACGCCCACACCACGAGCACGTTGATGTCGATTCCCTCGACCGGCAACGCCATCAGCACGGCCACGCACGCCCCCACCGCGACCGCCAGCCGCAGCCGGGGCACGCTCCCCTGGAACAGATCGTGCGACAGCCCGCCCGCCAGCGCCAACAGCAGCCCGGACGAGGTCGACAGGAACGCGCCGAACGCCCCCGCCGCCACCAGCGCGGTCAGCAGGGTGCCCGCCGTGCCCGGAGCCGCCTCGGCGGGCAGCACCACCGCGACCGTGTCGGTGCCCCGCAGCAGGACGAGCTGCGGGGTCAGCACCCGCCCCAGCAGCCCGTACACCGTCGGGAACAGGTAGAACAGCCCGAGCAGCGCGATCACGCCGACCCCCACCCGGCGGGCGACGTGCGCGGTCGCACTGGTGTGGAAACGCATGATGACGTGCGGCAGGCCCATGCACCCGAGCGTGATCGCCAGCAGCGTCGACCACGTCTCGAACAGGGCGAACCCGCCCGTACCCAGCAGCGGTGTGCGCCACTGGCCGCCGCCGAGCTCCGGCAGGCCCGCCGGGTGCGGGACGCCCGCCCCGGCCGGGAACACGTACTCGGTCCCCGCCGCCACCGTGTGCTCGCCCGCCGCCAGCTCCACCGGGGCGCCGGAGGCGTCGGTCACCGTGACCGGCGCCTCCAGGTGGAAACGCGTGCCCACGGTGAACTCCACCGGCGTCGTCTCGGGGAAACGCGTCCCCCACTCCGGGTGCAGGGCCTCGGCCCGGGTGTCCGCCCCCGCCACCGCCACGAGGTACACGGCGGGCACGGCGATGAAGGCCAGTTTGACCACGTAGTGGAAGGCCTGCACGTAGGTCGCCGACCGCATGCCCCCCGCGGCGATCGACCCGCTCACCACGACCCCCGCGAGCACCACGCCCACCCAGTACGGTGTCCCGCTGACCAGGGACAGCACCACTCCGGCCCCCTTGAACTGGGGCACCAGGTACAGCAGCATGATCACCAGCACCACGAGGCCGCAGAGCTTGCGCAGCCGCGGCGCACCCAGCCGGTACTCCGCGAAGTCGGGGACGGTGTAGGCCCCGGACCGACGCATCGGCCCCGCCACCAGCGCCACCACCGCCACGTAGCCCGCGGTGAACCCGACCGCGTACCACATCGCGCCGACCCCGTTCTTGAGCACCAGGCCCGCCAGCCCCAGCATCGAGGCGGCCGACAGGTACTCTCCGGCGATCGCCATCGCGTTCCAGTGGGGTGTGACGCGGCGTGAGGCCACCAGGAAGTCCGAGGCCGACCGCGCCGCCCGCACCCCGTAGACACCGATCACCAGACTGGTGACCAGGACCAGACCGATGGCCAGGACGGAGATCACCGCCCGCTCCCGTCCGGTCCCGCGCTCCGGGGCGCGGACGCACCCGCCTCCGGGCCGTGTTCGGGATCCCCCTCCTCGACGCGCTCGGCCGAGCGCACGTGCCACAGCGCCAGCCCGAACAGCGAGGGGTACACCACCACCGTCAACAGCAGCCACGACATCGGGATCTCCGCCCACCGGACCCGCCCCAGCACCGGGAACAGGGCGAACGCCCCGCTCATCCCGAAGAGCAGCGCCGACAGCAGCGCGACCGTGCGCACCGCGACCCGCCGCTGGGCGCGGAACAGGCGCCGCGCCCGCTCCGTGTCCACCGGTTCGGGGATCGGCAGCAGGTGCTGCACCGGCCGGTTGCCCCTCGCCAACGCCACCCGCGTCTGGGGGCTCGTCAGCTTCTCCCGGCGCGCGCTCATGGCGTCGGCCGGTCCGGGTGGCCGTCACCGTCCCGGGCTCCGCCCCGCCCGGAGCGCGCGTTCGCCGCCCGACCCAGCTGGTCCCGCCGGGCCGCCTCCAGCAGCTGTTCGCGCAGGTGGCGGCCGTGCCTGCGGCTGACCGGAACGTCACCGGCCGGGGTTCCCGCCACCAGGCCCGAGGAGGAGGTCACCCGCAGGTCCCGCACCCACGGGATGGCGACGAGGTAGCCGCGGTGCACCCGCACGAACCCCGCCGCCGCCCACACCTCCTCCAGGTAGGACAGCGACAGCCGGATCAGGTGTGTGCCGTCGGCGGTGTGCAGGCGCACGTAGTCCCCCCGGGCCTCGACGAACTGCACGTCGTCGCGTTTGACGAACACCGTCCGCCGCCCGGAGTCGATCTGGACCACGTGCAGGTCCTCGGCGGGCGGGGCCGCTCCGGAGGGCCGCCGCAGCTGCGCGATCCGGCCGACCGCCTCCGCCAGCCGCTCGGGCCGGATCGGTTTGAGCAGGTAGTCGACGGCGCCGATCCCGAACGCCGCCACGGCGTGCGCCTCCGAGGCCGTCACGAACACGATCGACGGCGGCTCCGACAGCACGCTCAGCACCCGCGCCACGTCCATGCCGTCCAGGCCGGGCATGAGGATGTCGAGGAACGCCGCGTCGATCGTCGTCGTGCCCAGGAGCCGTACCGCCGTCGCGCCGTTCTCGGCGACCAGGACCTCCGCGACCTCGGGCATGTCCCCGAGCAGTGCGGCCATCTCCTGCCGGGTCGACGCCTCGTCCTCGACGACCAGAACCCTGAGCCGCGCCCTCACGGTGCCACCACCCCCCGGGTGAACCTCGGTACGCGCACGGTCACCTTCGTCCCCTCTCCGAGTGCGGTCTCGATCACCAGACCGTACTCGGGACCGTAGACGGCGCGCAGCCGCTGGTCCACGTTGGCCAGCCCCACCCCCCGCGACTCGGGTCCGGTGCCCGCCAGCAGTGACCGGGCCAGGTCCGGGTGCATGCCGACCCCGTCGTCCTCGATCTCGATCACGCACAGCGGCCCCTCGCCGTACCCGGACACGCTGATGTGCCCGCGCCCCTCCTTCCGTTCCAGCCCGTGCCGGATGGCGTTCTCCACGATCGGCTGCACCACCAGGAACGGGACCGCCACCGGCAGCACCTCCGGAGCCATCCGCACGGTGATGTCGAGGCGGTCGTGGAACCGGGCCCGCTGGAGTTCGAGGTAGGTCTGGGTGGCCTCCAGCTCGTCGGCGACCGTCGCGTAGTCGCCCTTGTCGGAGAAGCCGTAGCGCAGGTAGTCGGCGAAGTCCGACAGCAGGTGGCGGGCGCGGTCGGGGTCGGTGCGCACCAGCGCCGCGATCACGGCGAGCGCGTTGTGCACGAAGTGGGGGGAGATCTGCGCCCGCAGTGAGCGCAGGTCGGCGGCGGCGATGCGGGCTCGGGCCCGGCGCAGCGCCGCGTGGTCGAGGTGCTCGGCCACCAGGGCGGCGGCGGCCTCGACGTCGGCCTCCACGGGGTCGCCCACGGCCACCAGCGCCCCGGACAGCTCCTCGGCCACCATGAGCGGGACCGCGTACACGGCGGTGCCGTCGGGCAGTCGGCCGCGCGTGCCGCCGCCGTACTCGAAGACCTGGGCGAGCAGGCCGTCCACGTAGGACGATCCGACGCGCCGGCCGTGGCCGGCGACGGGGCCGTCGAGATCGGCGAGGATCACGCCGTCCACCGCGAGCAGCCGACGCAGCCGCCGGGCGGCGGCGGGCGCGCCCCGGCCGTGCAGCCCGTCCTGGAGGTCGAGTCCCAGGGCGTGGACCTGACGCATCAACTCGGCACTCGACGGACGGTCCGAGGACGCCGGGCGCCGCCGGGAGGGGGACAACCACGACAGCCACCTGTTTGACACAGAACGACCCTATCCCAGCGGAATGTGTCGGTGGTCACGTTCCGGCCTCTCCTGACGTCCTGGCACGGGCCGAGCCCGCCCCTGGAAGGGTGGGGCGGGCTCGGTGTCGTTGCGGTGTTCGTCTCGGTCCTCCGCTTCGCCGCGGACCGGGTTCGGGCGCCCCGCGGGACGCGGGAGCCCCGGGGGCTAGTGGTCCGCGGCCTTCTCCGCGCCCGCACCGGTCAGCGCGCGGACCTGGAGGCGCGCGAACTGGTCGAAGTCGCGCTCCTTCGACGTGAGGGTGCCGACCACCGCGCACAGCAGGCCCAGCGGCACCGACACCAGCGCCGGGTTCGCGATGGGGAACCAGGCGAAGTCGGCGCCCGGGATGAGCGCGTTCTCCGAGCCCGACACCACGGGGGAGAAGAACACCAGGCCGACCGCGCCGATCAGACCGCCGTAGATCCCGGCCAGGGCGCCCGCCGTGTTGAACCGCTTCCAGAACAGGCTGAGCAGCAGCGTCGGCAGGTTGGCGGAGGCGGCGACGGCGAAGGCCAGCGCGACCAGGAAGGCCACGTTCAACCCCTGCGCGAACACGGCCAGGACGACCGCGACCGTGCCGATGGCCATCGCGGTGATCCGGGCGACCCGGACCTCCTCCAGACCGCTCGCCTTCCCACCGCGCAGCACGGAGTTGTAGAAGTCGTGCGCCAGGGAGGACGAGGAGGCGATGACCAGCCCGGCCACCGTGGACAGGATCGCCGCGAAGGCCGCCGACGCGATGAGCGCCAGCAGGACCGAGCCCGCGATCGGGCCGCCGACCGTCTCTCCCACGGTCTGGGCGAGCTGCGGCGCCGCCGTGTTCCCCGCCGGGTTCTGGTCGCGGATGGCCTGGTGCCCGACCAGCGCCGCCGCGCCGAAGCCCAGCACCAGTGTCATGAGGTAGAAGGCGCCGATGATCCCGATACCCCAGTTGACCGACTTACGTGCGCTCTGGGAATCCGGAACCGTGTAGAAGCGGATGAGGATGTGCGGCAGACCGGCCGTGCCCAGCACCAGGGCCAGGCCCAGGCTGATCAGGTCCAGCTTGTTCCACATCGTCTGGACCGGGTCACCGGCCACCTCGACGCCGAAGCGCAGACCGGGCTCCAGGAAGGCGGCGCCCGCCTCACTGGCGCCGGCGGCGTCGTTCATCAGGGCGCCCAGGTTGAACCCGTACACCGACAGGGTGAGCAGGGTCAGCAGCGCGGCGCCCGACATGAGGATGACCGCCTTGACGATCTGGACCCACGTGGTGCCCTTCATCCCGCCGAGGGTGACGTAGGTGGTCATCAGCAGGCCGACGACCACGATGCCGACGATCTTGGCGACCTCGGCGCTCATGCCCAGGAAGGTCTCGCCGGGCTGGATGCCCAGCAGCAGGGCGATGAGCGCGCCCGCGCCGACCATCTGGGCGAGGAGGTAGAAGATCGACACCACGACGGTGGAGACCGCTGCGGCCGTCCGGACCGGGCGCTGGCGCATGCGGTAGGAGAGCACGTCGCCCATGGTGTAGCGGCCGGAGTTGCGCAGCAGCTCGGCGACGAGCAGGAGCGCGACCAGCCACGCCACGAGGAAGCCGATCGAGTAGAGGAAACCGTCGTAGCCGAACAGGGCGATGATCCCGGCGATGCCGAGGAAGGAGGCGGCGGACATGTAGTCGCTGCCGATCGCCAGGCCGTTCTGGAGGGGGGAGAACCCGCGTCCGCCGGAGTGGAAGTCGGTGGCCGTGCGGGTGTTGCGGCTCGCCCACACCGTGATGCCGAGCGTGGCCGCGACCATGAGGCCGAAGAGGATCAGGGTGACGAGGCGGCCGCCCTCGCCCGCCGCCTCCTGCGCGAGCATCATCGGTGGTCCTCCTCGAGCGTCGTCGGCAGTTCCGCACGCAGCTCCGTCGCCAGGCCGTCGAGCCGCCGGCGGGCGTAGAACGTGTACAGCACGGCGATGCCGAAGGTGGTGACGAACTGGAGCACGCCGAACACGAGGGCGACGTTGACGGTGCCGAAGAGCACGGTGCCCATCAGGTCGCGGGCGAAGGCGGACATGAGCACGTAGAGCAGGTACCAGGCCAGGAACGCGAGGCTCATGGGGAAGACGAAGACGTAGAGCCGACGCTTGAGCTCGACGAAGCGCGGGTCACGGTGCATCTCGACGAAGGCGGCGTCCCGGGTGGTCTCCCCTCCGCCCGACGGGGGCGGACTCCCGGTCTGCTTGTCTGTTGCCATGGTGGACTCCTCTGGGGGATGTGCGGGGTTCGGGGCGTGGTCGGCGAACACGGCCTGCCGGTTACACCCGCGTTGCGCCGGTGTGACCTGTGTTACTCGGAACTGTAAGGAGCGACACTCCGACGGGGGAGGAGGTGCGCGTTCGTGAGCGCCGAACGCTGGGGCCGCGCGTCGAGCGGTCGTCCGGTGTGCGGCGAACGGTCGTGTGGTGCGGTGAACGGCGGGCGGGCGGTCCCGGGGGGGGTGACCCGTGCCTCCGGCGGGGCGGAAGTCCCGTGCGGCGGGCGGCGTTGTACCGTACGGCTGGGCTGTGGCCCTCCGCCGACGGGTGTGCCGTGCTCCCGCCGCCGCGGACCGGCCCCCAGTACCCCGGACGAGGTGCGCCGTACCCGGCAACGACAAGACGGCGCGGACATGGTCGCCGCGTCGTGGAGGTGTCCCGGGTCATGGCCTGGATCGTTCTGGTGGTTTCCGGCCTGTTGGAGGCGGTGTGGGCCACCGCGCTCACCGCGTCCCAGGGGTTCACGCGTCTGTGGCCCTCGGTCGTCTTCGGGGTGGCGCTCGTCCTGAGCATGGGCGGATTGGCGTTCGCGCTCCGCACCATCCCGCTGGGCACCGGCTACGCGGTCTGGGTCGCCGTCGGGGTCGTCGGGACCGCCCTGGTCGGCGCGGCCCTGTCCGGTGAGGGCATGGGCCCGGCCAGGGTGCTGTGCCTGGTGCTCATCGTGGCCGGGGTCGTCGGGCTGAAGCTCCTGCACTGACGTGTCCCCGCGGGGCGGAGCGCGTTCCCCTCAGTCGACCCAGGTGCGGACGGTGTCCGCGCCCCCGCCCTCGGGGCCGGCGTGGTACTCGCTCTGGGTGTGGACCACGGAACCGTCCTCGTTCACCGTGGTCCGGACCACGGTCAGGCGGGCCCCGAACCGGTCGAGTCGGATCGTGCGGTGTTCGTAGCCGATCTCGGTGCCGGTGGTCTCGGTGTCGGCGGCCGCCCCGGCGGACCCCGCCGCGACCGCGCCCGCGGCGACGGCCAGGGTGAGCAGGACCCGGCGCGGTGTCCGCAGGAGGGCGGGGAGGCGTCCGCCCCCGTGGGCTGGTCGCGGGGGTCGGTGGCTGCGGTGATCGGTCAACGGTCGTCCTTCCGTCGCTGGTGGCACGTGAAGGGGAGGCCCCGCCTGGCGGGGCCTCCCCGGCCACGCGTGTGCCCACGCGTCGGCACACGGTCGGTCTCATGGGCGCGGTCCGTGGCCCGATGGGCCGGGACCGCTTCCCTGAGCCTGTCTCATCCACGCTGGAACCAGCGTGGAGGACACGCCCTTCGATCGCAATAAGTGATCAATGAGGTGCGCTGGGTCGTGAACGTGCCGTCCGTCGACGGGGTCACGGCCTAGGTTCGTCCACCGCAGGACCGCGACGTACCGTTGTACTCGTCGCACCGCCTGGGGTCGGTCGGAGCCGCGGAGTCCGTGCTCCCCGCCGACGCGGCCTCCTGCTGGGCGACGACCGGTCCTGCGGACTGGACGTCGGTCGCGACCGACGGTGCGCCGAACGCCAGAACCGGGGCCGCGAACCCCACGATCAGGGCACCGGCGATCGTCCTCGTGCTCATGGGCGGCTCCTCCTCCCCAGGCCGTCAACGACGCCTGACCGCTCCCGGTCCTCCGCCGAGGCGGAGGGCGTGGAGTGCGAATAGTCATGTCTATGGAGTTGCGCCGGGAGGACGCCCCGCCCGGTTCCGAGCCGCTGTCGAGCGGTGCCGCCGCCTGGCGTGTCCCCAGCGGTGGTGTCCACCGTGGTGGAAGCTCGTGTGGTGGAGTCCGCGATGCCCGTGGCCGTGGTGGCGCCGCTGGTGGCTGGGCGACGTGGCCCCGGCCGACGCGGCCTCCTGCCGGGCGGCGACCGAGGGCCGGACTGTCCGGCCGCCACCGCGACCGACGGCGCACCCGACGCCAGTGCCGGAGGTCGCGAGTCCCGTGACCGGGGCGCGTGCGGCCTTTCCCCTATTCAGGAAAACCCCCTCCAGGCTGTAGGCATTTCTCCTTTTTGAGTTGTATGTATTGTTTGCCAGAAGGTGGAGTGGCGTGTTGTGTGCCTGACGCTCCTCGCGCCGGGAAGGGGCCGAGAGCGCGGGCGCGGGTGGTCGGCGGGGCGGTGGTCGGACATGGGAGGAGGCCCCGTCGGACGGGGCCTCCTCGGTCGCGTGTGCGCCGGCGTGGGCGCACGACGCGTCTTCAGCGGTGATGGCCGTAGCCGTGGCAGTGGTCGTGGTAGCCGTACCAGTGCCAGTGATCGTGGCAGTGGTAGTGGTAGCCGTAGTGGACGTGTCCGTGGTGGTGGAACTTGACGCTCCCGTGCCTGAACTTGCCGTGGTCGTGCCGGTCGCCATGCCGGTCACCGCCACGGAAGTCGCCGCCGCTCTCGGGGCTGTCGCTCCCCTGGCGGAGCGACATACCGCTCTGCTGGCTGGCGGGCTGGCCGCCGTAGTCGTTGCTCTGGGCCATCGCGACCGACGGCACGCCGAACACCAGGGCCGGGACCGCGAACCCCGCGACCAGGGCACTCGCGACCTTCCCCTTGCCCATGGGAACCCCCCTTTCGGTACGCCTTGGCGGCGCGCGGCGTTGACGTCCCCGGCAGCGTGACCATCCGGTCGACGGGCGCCCCTTGCACCCATGACCCCCGCCGAGGTTCTGGGACGCCGCCCGGACGCTGCCGTCGGTCGACACCCCCACAGAAGCACAATCCGTGGTGGGATGTGCGCGAAGTGTGGTGGACGTGACTCTTTTGTTGGGATTTCAACACCTTGTTTACTCCATGCCCAGAATGACGTCCGTTTGACAAGCACTGTCATGCAGGTGACATTCGGCTCGGCGTTTCATCTGGAGCGGCACCGGGTCGGTCTAGGTTGCGAAGTGGCCGGCTTCCCGGCGCCGGTTGAACGGAGCCGGAGCGGGTCCCGGCCGTGAGTAATTCTCAGCACTTGGAGAGTCGGTATGACGTTCAAGCAGGGTGACCGCGTGCAGTTCCGCAGCAGCCGCCACGACGACCAGATCCGCACCGGCAGGGTGCACTCGGTCCAGGGCAAGGGCAAGGGCGCGCAGTTCACGATCACCGATGACGAGGACCAGCAGTCGGTCCACGTCCACGCGCACCAGATCGAGGGCAAGCTGTAGCGGCACCCGCGTTCGCGTGAGGGGCATCCGGCCGGTCCGGATGCCCCTTCGCCGTTTCTCGGTAAAGGAAGATTTTCGCTGTTTCGGTGACGGGGATCGAGGAGTCCTCCCCGACCTGGGGAAGACCCCGTGCTCTAATCGCGAAAGGGGGAGTGGTGGGTGCTCCGACGACGGGCCCACGGCCCGAGGGCCGTCCGTGCGACCCCAGGGGTTCCCGACGCCAGCGAGGGCCCGACGGCCGTCGTGACCGTCCCCCGCGAGATCGGTGACAGTGCTCTGCGCGGATTCCGGCGATCGCGACCGGGGGAGACCTCTCCCGGCCCGCGCCGTTCCCGCGGCGAACGTCCGTCCATCTTCTGCGCGTGGCCGTCCGGTCACACGAATCCACCGTCCGCCTCGTCCGTTCCCGGTGGACACGGGCGAGCACGAGTTCGGGTGAGGAACCGTTGAGGAACATGCAGGCGACAGGTGTGGGACGTACCGACGAGATCCGGGTCGTGGCTCCCAGGGTGAGCGACGAGACGGTGGACCCCGAGCGGCTCCACCTCGCCGAATGGGTCGTGTCGTGTCTGGAGAGCCGGGGCGCGACCCGTCCGGGGCGGGCGGCCGTGGCCGCGCTGGCGGGCAGGCTCAGGCCGCGCCTGCTCCGCCGGGGCGAACTGGCCTTCCGTGAGGGGGAGCGTGACGCGGGGGTGTGGATCGTCCGGTCCGGCCGTCTCGAACTCGCGGTCAAGGGACGGTCCCGTCCGCTGATCGTGCAGATCCTGCGCTCCGGAGGGGTCGACGGCGACATCCAGAAACTGCTGGGCATGCCGTTCCCGTACCGGGCGCGCGCGCTGGAGGAGTCGGAGTGCCTGACCATGGCGCCGCACGACTTCGAGGAACTGCTGGGCGAGCACCCGGAGATGTCCCGCCTGTGGATGGCGACCATGGCCGAACGGCTGTCGGAGTCACACGACCGGATCGTCGGGATGCTCGGCCGCACCCTCACCCAGCAGAGCGCCCGGCTGCTCCTGGACGAGGCCAGCGGCGGGGTGGTCGACGTGCCCCAGCAGAAGCTGTCGGAGATGCTGGGCGTCTGCCGCCCCTCCCTGAACAAGGTGCTCAAGGAGCTGGAGGGACAGGGGCTCATCAGGCTGCGCTACGGGGCGGTGGACATCCTCGACCCCTACGGTCTCGCCCAGCGGGCGGACTGAGCGGGACGGCCCCGCCACCCGCGAGGGGTCGCTGACGGAACCTGTCAGCGCAGACGGGCCGGGGTGGGCAGGAGGACGGGGTGGGAACCGGTGCGGTTCCCACCCCGTGACTCCGGCGTCCCGGAGGTGTTACGCGGTGGCCTCCGAGGCGGCCTCCTCGGCCTCCTCCGAGCGGCGCCGGGTGATGTACATGACCACACCACCGGTCAGGGCGATCGCACCGCCGACGAGGGCGAGGTCCTCGGACGGGCCGGTGACGGCGAGCTCCTCGGGGGCCTCGCCGACCACGCCACCGCCACCGCCGCCTTCCGCGGGGCGGGGGCAGGGGCCGATGAAGGCCCCGCCGGGGCCGGCGGTGTCGCAGACCTCGTGGAACTCACTGTCCTCGGTCTCGGAGTGCACCCCGCTGCCGTGGTCGTCGTGGTGCGGGTGGCCGCTGAACGGGCCGCCACCACGACCCTCCTCGTCAGCGGCCTCGCCCCCGGCCGCCTCAGCGGGCTGCTCCGCGGCCTCGGCCGCCTCCTCCTGGGCCGCCGGCTCGGCTTCGTCGACGGTGTCGGCCGTGGCGACGCCGGCGACGGACAGCGAACCGCCGATGAGCGCGGCCATCGCGACCCCGGGCCAGAATCTCTTGTCCAGAACGGCGCGTCGAACGAGTTCAGACATTTGCACTCCTATGGATCGGATGCAGGTAGTCGCAGCTTTTCGTAGATTCATGGGTCATTAGGGGACCGGCACGCCGAGTCGCGGACGTAACTGTGTCGCATTTCTGACACTTCTCTGGGTCCCGGTCCTCTCAGAAACCACGGAAATCGTATTCGCTGCGGTGTTTCTGGGGATCCGTTGACGCGCGCATGGGTTCGTGTGGTGATCGTCGGCAGTTCTCCACTTCCGGGCAAAATGACAGAAATACTGTCGCTTCGGTAACAGATGAACCTGATTATGGGGAATTCATGTGGTTGTGTGGTGCGCGTTGCCGTCGGGCGCCTCTCGGGGCGTTTCCGGCGGGGACTCGCCGGTGGCTCGGACGGGCTCGGTGCCCGTCCGTCGCACAGGAGGGAACTTCCATGAAGGCGAAGACGATCACACGCGTTATGGTGGCCGGTGTCGCGGCCCCGATGCTGGCGTTCGGTCTGCCGTCGGCCGCCCTGGCCGGCAGCTTCTGGCACGGGGACGCCCAGTTCGCTGGCCCCCACGGCGCCACCTCGCAGAGCATTACCGCCATCGCCGGTCACGGGCACCACGGCCACGGCTTCGGCCACGGCGGCCACGGTGGGGGCTTCGCGCTCTACAAGGCGAGCTCGACCGTCGCCGGTCCGCACGGTGCCGCCTCTCAGAACCTCTTCAGTTTCGCCGATTAGCAGGAAGCAAGGCGGGCGCCCCCACGGGATCGCCCACCTGACCGCAAGGAGGTCTCGTCCCCGTGGCGGGACCTCCGCCCCTGCGTGTGCGCCCGGGGAGCCCTCGGACGCCACGCGCACGCGGTGCGGTTCGGGGCCAGGGCCCGCGGACACGCCACGCGGTGGACGGAGGACGGAAATGAACCCGAGGGTCACGTCGGCGGGGTCCGAGCGCCGACTGAACGGGACCGAGACCGCGGATCCACGGATCCAGCAGGCGGCGTGGGTGGCACGCTGCGTCGGCCGCGGCTCGGCCGCGCCGCTCACCCCCCGGGACCTGAACGCACTCGCCACGTTCCTGCACCGGCAGTCGCTGTCCCGGGGCGCGGTCGCCTTCCGCGAGGGCGACCCCCCCTCCCGGGTGTGGATCGTCCGGTCCGGGCACGTGGAGCTGTCGGTCGGCGCGGGCGAGGAACGCACGGTGATCGAGATCAGGCACGCGGGCGACGTGGACGGCGACATCCAGTTCCTCCTGGGCAAGCCCCTGCCGTACACGGCGCGCGCCACCGACGACGTCGAGCTCCTGTACCTGCGCACCGAGGACTTCGAGCACCTCATGTCCGAGCACCGCGCGCTCGCCCGGCGCTGGCTGGCCAGCATCGCCGGTCGCCTGGACGCCAGCCAGGGGCGGATCATGGAGCTGCTGGGCAAGTCCCTGACCGAGCAGACCGCCCGGCTCCTGCTCGACGAGGCGTCCAGCGCGGTGGTCCCCCTGCCCCAGCGCACGCTGGCCGCGATGCTCGGCGTGCGCCGACCGTCCCTGAACCGGGTGCTGAAACGGTTGGAACGGGAGCGGCTGATCGAGATGCGGTACGCGGCGATCGAGATCCTCGACCCCGACGGGCTGTCCAGGAAGGCCGGTGGGGAACGCGGGGGCTGACTGGGTCATCGAGGCGACAGTTCGGCTGCGAAGCCGTCGCACGGGTGGTTGATTGAAGGTGCGACGTCATGTCGCGCACCTGTGCGCGGGGACGGACACACCGGGGCGCGCCGTCAGATTCCGGCTCACCGGTCGTGCGCCTCGGTCGCTCCCCGGCTCCATAGGAGCAGATGAGGCAGGCCACGACGCCGTGGCCGCGCGTCACGGCGGATGTGGCGGGGTTCTGAACCCCGGACGCGAAGGAGCAGACCATGCCCAGGCGCACTGTTCGCCGTGTGGCGGCAGCGGTTCTCGCGGCGCCCATGCTCGCGCTGGCGGCCCCGGCCGTCGCGTCGGCTGAGCACATGGTGCCCGGTGGCGTGAGCGTCGTGAGCCACGGTGGCTTCGGTCACGGCTTCCACGGCGGTCACGGCTTCCACGGTGGCTTCGGCCACGGCTTCCACGGCGGGTTCGGCCACGGTTTCGGCGGTGCGTTCTTCTCGCAGAGCGGCAGCTTCGCCGGTCCCGGTGGCGCGGCGTCGTTCAACGTGTTCAGCTTCGCCCGCTGATCGGGCACCACTCGTAGGAGGAACGAGGCGGATCCGCTTCCGGACGGGGGCGGATCCGTTCGTGTGTCGGGCGGACGGGGAGAGAATCCGGGCCGATTGGGTCACCGAGGCGACAGTTCGCATGCGCGGCGGCGGTGTGAGTGGTTGATTGGTTGACGGTTGCGATCGCGACTTCATGCGGTACACGAACGCGCGGGGACAGGCGCGTACGAGAGCGTCATCCGCTCCCGCAGACAACCACCGGTCGTGCGCCTCGGCCGGGGCCCCGCGGTTCACACCAGAGCAACGGCAGGCCACCGCGTCGCGACTCTTCACGGCGGGTGGTGGGGCGTTCTCGCCCCGGTTGCAGAGGAGAGATCATGGCTAGGCGCACTGTTCGGCGCTTGGCGGCCGCGGTCCTCGCGGCGCCCATGCTCGCGCTGGCCGTTCCGGCGGCCGCCTCCGCCCACAGCTACGACTACTACTGGTACGACGGCCCGTACTACGGCTGGTACTGGGGTGACGGCTACTGGTACGGCGGCTCGTTCTACGCGACCAGTGGCAGCTTCGCCGGACCCGGCGGGGCGGCCTCGTACCACGTGTTCAGCTTCGCCCACTAGACGCGTACCACCTGAAGGAGGGACGAGGCGGACCCGCTCCCGTGGGGCGGGTCCGTCCGCGTGTCCGGCCGTCCCGGAACCGACGGGGCCGATTGGGTCACCGAGGCGACAGTTCGCATGCGTGGTGGCGGTGTGAGTGGTTGATTGGTTAACAGTTGCGATCGCGACTTCATGCGGTACACGAACGCGCGGGGACAGGCGCGTACGAGAGCGTCATCCGCTCCCGCAGACCACCGGCCGTGCGCCTCGGCCGGAGCCCGCGCGCCGATTCAGAGCACAGGCAGGCCACCGCGTCACGGTCACCGTGACGGGGCGGTGGGGCGGTTTCGCCCCGGATGCAAAGGAGCAGACCATGCCCAGGCGCACAATTCGCCGTGTGGCGGCAGCGGTTCTCGCGGCGCCCATGCTCGCGCTGGCGGCCCCGGCCGTAGCGTCCGCCAGTCACACCGACGGCTTCGGCAGCGGAGCCTTCTGGTCCTACAACGAGTCCTTCGCGGGCTTTGGGGGCGCGAGCAACCTGAGCATCGTGAGCAAGGCCGGTTTCGGCGGCCACGGCGGTCACTTCGGCGGTGGCGGCGCGCTCTTCTCGCAGAGCGGCAGCTTCGCCGGACCCGGCGGCTCGGCGTCGTTCGACGTGTTCAGCTTCGCCCGCTGACCGGTCACCACTGAGAAGGGACGACGCGGCACCGGTTCGCCGGTCGCCGCCCCGGACGCCCGGGAGGCCCCACGGCCTCCCGGGCGTTCCCGTGTACCGCGTTCCCCCCGGAACCACATGTCACCAGGTGCGGAGTGGCTTCCCCGTCATCAGTCGTCACGGAAAGTGACACGCGCGTGGCCGGATCCGGCCACGCGTGCCCCTCTCGCGCATTCCTCCGGTGCGTGGTAGCGGACCGCCCGGCGGCCGTGTCGCGCGCGGATTCCCGGTTTCGGCGTCTTCATGCACCCCACTCCTGTTGGTTTCTCCATTTCTGTGGTGTTTCGTTAGGAAACTTTCCGAATTCATGGAGTATTCGGGTGGTTGTCCTTCTTCTGTGCGTGGCTTACGTTTTCCCCTGTTCACCACCGGGTGAACACTTTGACGGCCGCCGGGTGACAAACCTGGCGAACCGTCCACCCCCGTGGGCGCACGGCGCCCGCACTGCCTAGTACCCCCGCGAAAGGGCAGAACCTTGCACGGATCCCCCCTCCCCCGCGCCGTCGGCATGACGGCGCTCTCCCTCGGACTCGTCCTCGCCGCCACCGGACCGGTCGCGGCCGACTCCCCGGCGGGCGACCTCTCGCCGGACCAGATGGCCGCCATGCGAAGCGCCTTCGGGCTCACCGAGTCCGGCGTCACCGAGCTCATCGCGGCACAGGAGGCGGCCGCCGAGACCGAGAGCGAACTCCGCGAGGAGCTCGGCCCGGACTTCGGCGGAGCGGTCTTCGACGTCGACACCCTCGACCTCACCGTCCAGGTCACCGACCGCTCCGACTTCGGTGCGGTGCGCGCCGCCGGGGCCGTTCCCGAGCTGGTCGACCACGGCGAGAGCACACTCGACTCCGTCATGGAGGCGCTCGACGCGGCCGCCGACGGAGCCCCCGCCACCGTCCACGGCTGGTACGCCGACCCGGCCAGGGACACCGTGGTCATCGAGGCCGCCCCGGGCCACGAGTCCGCTGCCGAGGAGTTGGCCGCCAGCGCCGGTGTCGACGCCGACGCCGTCGTCGTCGAGGAGAGCCCCGGAACACCGCGGACCTACGCCGACATCGTCGGCGGCAACCCGTACTACTTCCAGGACGGCGGTGACTGGTACGTCTGCTCGATCGGGTTCGGCGTCGTCGGCGGCTACGTGACCGCGGGCCACTGCGGCGACGAGGGCAGCGACACCTGGCACGACGTGCCCGGAACCCAGCAGATCGGCACGGTCGCCGGGTCGGTCTTCCCCCGCAGCGACATGGCCTGGGTCGACGTCACCAACCCTGACTTCACGCCGACCGCCCAGGTCAACGACTACGACGGCGGCACCGTGACCGTCACCGGCTCCACCGAGGCCCCCGTCGGCGCGTCGGTGTGCCGTTCCGGCCGGACCACCGGCTGGCAGTGCGGCGTCATCGAGGCCAAGGACCAGACCGTCCGCTACCCGCGCGGCCAGCACGTCCACGGGCTGACCCGCACGACCGCGTGCGCCGAGGGCGGCGACTCCGGCGGCTCCTGGCTCGCGGGCACCGAGGCCCAGGGCGTGACCTCCGGCGGCTCCGGTGACTGCACCTCCGGCGGCACCACCTACTTCCAGCCGCTCAACCCGATCCTGGAGCGGTGGAACCTGACCCTGCTCACCGGCTGACCCCCGACCGGCCCCGAACCCCCGGGGGCCGGACCGCGGGCACCGGCTCCGAGCGGCCGGTGCCCGCGCGCGTGCGTGCGGCGCGTCACCCGGCGGTCCCGGTGAGCTCGGCCCGCAGCGCGGAGCACCCCGCGACGTAGGAGGACAGGTGCTCGGCGGCGAAGGCGTCCGCGTCCCAGTCCTCCGGCGACGCCTCGGTGGCCGCGTCGGCGACGTAGGCCCACCCCGTACGGCCGTCGGCCAGCTCCAGGCGGCGGACGTCGTACCACTCGTCCTCGTAGACGTCGATGATCCGCCGCTCCGTCTCCGACAGCCCGGACAGCAACCGACCCGGGGCGGTCCCCGGGCCGGGGACCAACACCGGATAGGGACGGCCGGGCAGCGCGGCCACCCGCCAGCCGGGCGCGGCGGCGGGCACGGAGTCGGGAACGCGGCCGAGCAGCGCGTTCAGGATCTCCGGGAAGAGGAGGGTGCCGTAGACGAACAGCGGCTGCCGCCGCTCAGACAGTCGGTGCATACCACCGGATGCTAGACATCCACGAGTACCCGGTGGCGCCCCGCGTAGACGTTCATCGAGGATCCCCGCAGGAACCCCACCAGCGTCATCCCCGCCTCGGCGGCCAGGTCGACGGCCAGGGACGAGGGCGCCGACACCGCCGCCAACGCCGGTATCCCCGCCATCCACGCCTTCTGCGTCAGCTCGAAGGAGGCCCGCCCCGAGACCATGAGCACGGTCTCCCGCAACGGCAGGCGGTCGTCCTGGAGCGCCCAGCCGACCAGTTTGTCCACCGCGTTGTGGCGGCCCACGTCCTCGCGCACCGCGAGCGGCTCACCGTCGGCGGTGAACAGCCCGGCGGCGTGCAGTCCGCCCGTACGGTCGAACACCCGCTGGGCGGAGCGCAGACGGTCGGGCAGCAGTGCCAGGGTCCGGGCGGACACGCGGAGGCCGTCCCCCTCGACCGGCCACCGCGCCCGCGTGCGCACGGCGTCCAGGCTCGCCTTCCCGCACAGCCCGCACGACGAGGTGGTGTAGAAGTTCCGCTCCAGGGAGGCGTCGGGGCGCGGGACACCGGGGGCCAGCGACACGTCGAGCACGTTGTAGGTGTTCACGCCGTCCTCGGTGGCTCCCGCGCAGTAGCGGATCGCGGCCACCTCCTCGGCGGAGGCGACGACGCCCTCGCCGACCAGGAACCCCGTCGCCAGGTCGAAGTCGGCGCCCGGGGTGCGCATGGTGACGGTCAGCGCGGCGCCGTCCACCCTGATCTCCAGGGGCTCCTCCACGACGAGGGTGTCCACCCGCTCACCGGCCACCCCGTCCCTGACACGCAGGACCTTGTCCCGGACCGTGACCCGTCCCATCCGCAGCACCGCCTCCGTCGGCCGAACCCTTCCCCCAGCTTCGCACGGAGGGTCGGGGCGTCGTGTACGGGACCGGCCCGGTTCAGGTCCGGGCGACGCGGTACCGGCTGCCGTCGTTCTCCCGTTCCAGGTACCCCTCCTCGACCAGGTACCGGCGCATCGCCGACGGATCGTCGAAGCAGGTGAGGATGGCGGTGTTCACCTGCTTCTCCGTGTACTCCGAATCGGGGGCGAAGAGGCGGTCGGTCACGTGGCGCAGCGCCGCCTGACGCAGGTCCGACCGGGCCGGGAGCCGGGTCAGGCGGCCGTCCCGGAACAGGGCGTCGACCGGATCGGCCACCGCGGGCCGTTGCCCCTCCACGGCCTCCCGGAACACGTCCGGGACGGCGGTGACCCGCCGGTCCGCCTCGCGCACGAGTCCGTCGCGCAGCAGACGCGTCAGGTGTTTGACCGCCCTCGTCCCGCCGGACCGGATCTCGTCCGAGGGGAGGCCGTCGGGCCCCGCGCACACCACCCGGGCGTACAGGGCGAGCCGGTCGGCGTCGGCGAGGGACGAGGCGAGCTGGGCGGGGTGCGACACGGGGCCCTCCTGGGGTCGGTGGGTGTTCCGCCAGGCAAGCCTAGGAGGTGCCCCGGCCGCCGGGCCAGGGCTTGACCCGATCACAGCTCGGTGAGGATGCGCTCCACGACCCGGGCCACCCCGTCCTCCTGGTGGGAGGGGGCCACGCCCAGCCCCAGCACGGGATCGAACAGGTCGGGGTGGCCGTTGGCCATCGCGTAGCCGTGTCCCGCCCAGGTGAGCGCGGACAGGTCGTTGGGCATGTCGCCGAAGTAGACGACCTCCTCCGCGGTCACCCCCCACGACCCGCACACGTCGGCGAGGGCGTTGCCCTTGGTCACGCCCGGCGCGCTCAGCTCCAGCAACCGGCTGCCGCCCGAGTGGGTGACCTCCGCGAGCCCCCCGACCGCGGCCTGGGCCTCGGCGCGCATGTCGTGGAGGGGCGTCTCGGCCGCCCGCGCCAGCAGCTTGGCGACCGGCGTCGCCCGCTCCAACAACTCCTCGACGCCGGTGACCTCGGTGCTCCACGGGGCCTCGGCCGCCCACTCGGACACCTCGAAGGCGGGTTCGTAGACGAGCCCGTCGCCGGTCTCCACGGCGAAGCCGAGATCCGGGACGGCGGCCAGCAGCTTGGCGACCACCGTCCCGGAGGTGTCCCGGTCCAGGGCGCGCACCACCGGATCGGCCCGGTCGGGCAGGTGGGTGAAGGCGCCGTTGGCGCACACCACGGCGGAACACGGCAGCCGGTCGGAGATCATCCAGGTGGCCGCGGGCGGACGGGCGGTCACGACGACCACCCGCAGCCCCGCGGCCTCGGCGGCGGACAGGGCGTCGATGGTGCGGGGGGAGAGGGAGCCGTCGAATCGGAGGAGGGTGCCGTCGAGATCGGTCGCGATGACCCGGGGAGAGACCATGCGGTGGATTATCCCTGTCTCCTGTGACCGTTTCGAGTGGTTTCGGCGGGGGCGAGGGGGAGCGGCGCGCGTACGGTCGCGGGAACGCGTTCGATCACCCCGCCCCGGAACACGTCGTACAGGTCGAGGCTCTCCAGGTGCACATAGCCGATGTGGCAGTCGCAGGTCGCCCGCGGACAGGGCGCGGGGCCGAGCCGGGCCGCGAACGACCCGTCGTAGAGGTTGCCCATCGGGGCGTCCACGAAGTGGCAGCGGCGCACGTTCCCGTCCCCGTCCACGGACAGCACGCTGTCGCCGGTACGGCAGGGGAGCCCGAGACTGGTGTGGGGTGTGCGGCTGTAGTGGAAGTGCGGATCGATCTCCTGCCACGCGGCGGCCTCGGCGTCGGTGTAGTGGCGCCCCTCGGCCGCGTTCACCCACAGGTACACGTGGTCGGGGAGCGCGGCGCGCATCCGCCGGGCCGCCGACAGGTGCCCGGGCTCGCCCACCACGCCCACGCTGAACCGCACGCCGAGTTCGACCAGGCGGTGCGCCTTGGCCGCGAACCGCTCGTGCGTCACCTGGCCCGGGTGGTAGGTGGTCCACAGGGCTGCGGTGTCCAGGTCGCAGTCGGCCAGCCACTCGACCCGGCCGCTCGCGTTGGTCTGGATCGCCACCCGCTCCACGTGCGGCAGGTGGCTCAGCCGACGGATGGTCGCGCGGTACCAGGACCGCACCAGCCCCTCACCCCACGGGGTGAACAGGACGGAGATCCGGGTCCCCGGGTGCGCCGCGTCGTCCGTCACCCAGTCGGTGAACCGTTCGAGGGCGGCCCGGTCCGCGCGCAGCGTCCGCGGGGTGTCGCGCCGCTTGGCGAAGGGGCAGTAGGGGCAGTCGTAGTCGCAGCTGGCCAGCGGGCCGCGGTAGAGGAGGGTCAGGTGCGGGGGCAGGGCGTTCGTGCTCATCGTGCCTCGTAGTCGGCCATCAGGGCCGCGACGGCGGCGGAGAAGAACAGGGGGCCGACCGCGTCGGAGTGGGCGAGCCCCTCCTCGGACAGCAGGACGCGGTCCGAGGAGGGTGCGGAGGCCAGCCAGCCCCGGGCGGCGAGCGCGGCGAACTCGGCGGGGAAGTCCGCCTCGGGGTGGGCGCCGAACCGCGCGGCGTAGGCGGCGGCGTCCATCCCCTCCACCCGCAGGAGGGACTGGAGCAGGCGGCGGCGGCGCCGTTCGTCCCCGTCCAGGCAAAACCCCACCTCGGCGTGGGCGAACCCGGCCGTGTCGCGCCGCGTGTAGTCGGCGATGATCGACCGCACCTGTCCGATCCCCACCGCGTAGTCGAACGAGTAGTGGGTCGAGGAGGTGTAGGAGCGGGCGCCGCAGCCCAGCCCCACCATGCCGTCGGTCTGGCAGCAGTAGTCCGGCCCCGCGGCCTCGGGGGCGTCCGCGCGGCGGAACATCCGCATCGACACCTGCTCGTAGCCCCGCTCGCGCAGGTGGTCGCGGCCCTGTCGGTACAGCGCCAGACGGTGGTCGTCCCACGCGCGGGCCCTGCGGCCCAACCCGGTGAGGGGCCGCACGTACAGGGGGTAGAGGTAGACCTCCTCCGGCTCCCACTCCAGGGCGGTGTCCAGTGAGTACTCCCACGTCCGGGCGGTCTGGCGGTCGATGCCGTAGATGAGGTCCACGTTCAGGTCGGCCGTGGTGGCCGCCCGGATCGCCGCGAGCGCCCGGTCCACCTCGGCGCGCCGCTGCGGACGGCCCGCCGCGTGCGCCTCGGAGTCGACGAAACTCTGCACGCCCATGCTGATCCGGGTGGCGCCGCGTTCGGCGAGGACCGCCAACCGGTCGGGGGTGGCGGTGGCGGGGGAGGTCTCCACGGACACCGGAAGGGCCGACAGGTCCACCCCGAACGCGCGCTCGGTCAGGTCGTAGACGCGGGTCAGCTCCTCCGCGGTCAGGTAGGTGGGGGTGCCCCCGCCCAGCGCCGCCCGGGCGAAGGCCGCGCCCTCGGGCAGCGCGGCGGCGACCGCGTCGGCCTGCCGCTCCAGGGCCTCCAGGTAGGCGGTGACCTGCTCGGCCGGGGGAGTCGAGCGGGTGAACAGGTTGCAGAACCCGCATCGCATCTCGCAGAAGGGGATGTGCGCGTACAGGGACAGGGCGCGCACGTCCTCGCCGCGCCACAGGTCGGTCAGGAGCGGTCGCTCCCCGAAGGGGCGGTACGCGCTCTTGTGCGGGTAGGCGTACACGTACGACCGGTAGGGGGAGTCCGCGCGCACCGGTTCCGGGCGCGGGGTGAGGGGGACGGTCACGGGCGCGGCTCCTCGACGTCGACGGTGGTGCCCCGGGGCAGGACGGCGTGGGCGTAGGGGACGGTCCACACGGTCTCGTGGCCGAGCCGGTGGCCGGTGTAGCCGTCCTCGCCGTAGGCCGTGCCGTGGTCGGAGCACACGATGGCGAAGCAGGGGCGGCGGTGCGTCATCGCGGCCACGAGCGGCGGCAGGTGCCGGTCGACGTACTCCAGGGCGGCGGCGTGGCTCTCGCGCGTGTCGCCGTCCTCCCGGGCGGCCCCGGGCAGGTGGAACCAGTTGGGCTGGTGCAGCGCGGCCACGTTGAGCAGGAGGAACAGCGGTTGGTCGGCGGGACGTCCGGCGGCGATCCGGACCGCCCGCTCCACCTGGTTCTCGAAGGAGCGGGGGTCGGCGACGCCGAACGACTCCTCCCAGTGGCTCTCCGTGAACAGGTCGGGCAGGACCGACCCCAGAGCGGAGCGGCGGTTGAAGAACCCCGTGCCCCCGACACAGGCGGTGTGGTAGCCCGCCGCGGCCAGACCGCTGGCCAGGTCGGGGGTGTCGAAGGTCCAGGTGCGCGGCGCGGTGGTGGCGCTGCCCGGGAAGGCGGCGGCGAACAGGCGCGGGTGCGGTCCCGGCGCGGCCGGGGTGGGCAGGAACCCGGCGAGCATCGCCAGGTGCGAGGCGTAGGTGAAGCTCGCGGGGGCGTGGCGGCGCTCCCACCGCCCGTCCGGCAGCAGCCGTGACAGGTGGGGGGTGCGGCCCGCCTCGGCCAGTTCGGCGGCCACGTCGTAGCGCAGGGTGTCGAGGGTGAGCAGGAGGATGTCGTGCGTGCCCACGACGGCGTTCATGTCCGGGGTCTCGGACGGGGTGCTGGTGTTCATGCGGCTTTCGGGGATGTCTCGTCTCAGCGGGCGGCGGACACGGGGGCGGGGACCGGGAACCGGCCGGTGTCCAGGGCGTGCAGTTGTTCGCCGTAGGTGTCGCGGCCCTCGTGCAGGACCCCGGGGATGAGGTCGCCGAAGGCGTTGACCTCGCAGACCGTGAACGCGCGCCACCCCGGGGAGACGAGCAGGTCCACCCCGGTGTGCAGGGTACGCGGGAAGGCCGCAGCGGCCCGCTCGGCGGTGGCCGTGGCCGCGCCCCACGCCTCCGGACCGACCTGTGTCCGGAGCGCGTCCAGGTCGCCCCGGGCGTTGCCGAGGTGGAGGTTGGTCATCGGCGAGGCGGACGAGCGCACCACGACGTGGGTGGCCCGGCCCGCGACCACCACCACGCGCAGGTCGATGGTCCGCCCCGCGAACCCGGCCTTGGGCACCCAGCGCTCCACGTGCAGGCCGTCGGGCGCGAGGGCGTCCACGACCGCGGCCACGTCCGCCTCGGTGGTGTAGGTGCGCAGCCGGAGGCTGTTGAACAGTGCGACCGACCCGCCCCCGCCCCGTTCCAGGTGGGTCGAGGTCACCGCGCGGATCCGCCCGCCCGGCGCGGTGGCCAGGGCGATCACACCGGAGGCGGACGAGCCGTGCCGGGGCTTGACGAACACGCGGCGCCACCCCGCCTCGGTCATGGCCGCGCGCAGCGACGCGTAGTCGGTGACCGGTCCCGGGAGCGCGGGCGCCACCGGGACGCCGTTCCGGGAGAGGCGGGCGTGGCAGCGCCGCTTGTCGGACATGACCACCAGGTCCTCGGGCTCCTGCACCAGGTGGGCGCCCGGGGTGTCGGCCACGGCCCGCGCCAGGCGGTCGAGCGCGGCGCGGAATCCGGCGTGGTGGTCGGCGGTGCCCTCGGCGCGGTAGGGGTCGGGGTCGTGCGTCCAGCCGCGCAGGAGCCGCTCGGTCTCCACGTCACCGCCGGGGGAGTCCACCCGGACCAGGGCGTCCTCGGGCAGGGCGACCGGGCCCGAGGCGAGGTCGCGCCAGGGGACGACCACGGGTTCGGGCAGGTCGGCGGCGCGGGCGGCGGCGAGGAACAGGTCGAGACGGCGGTTGCCGGGGACCCCGACCACGGCCAGCGGACGGTCGTGGAGGCTCACTCGGCGACCACCGCGGCGTCCGCGTCCCCGGTGAACCGCGTGGGGTACGGGCGCGGCTGTCCCGGGCCGTCGTCCCGGAGCCGGTACCCCGCGCCCTCCGGGGAGGGACGGTCGACGGGATGACGACTGGTGCCGTTGGTCAGGCGCTGGTCGAGGGTCACGGTGCCTCCTGGACACGGGGGTGGAGGGAACGGGGATCGGCGGGCGTGCCTACTCGGTGACGGCGGGGTAGAGGTAGTCGCTCGGGTCGAAGTCCTCGTCGTCCGGATCGTAGAACTCGTCCGTATCCACCTCCCGCCGGTCGCTCACGTCGATCTCGACCCCGGAGGCGGTGAACTCCGCGCGCAGGCGTTCCTGGACCTCCTCCGACAGGTAGTGGTGGTGCAGGTCGAGGCGCTTGAGGCCGCGGAAGACGGGGGCGTCCAACAGGACCGACGCGCCCTCGTCGCGCAGGGTGCCCTTGGACAGGTCCAGGGTGTCCAGTGTGCGGGTGACGGGCGCGTCGGCCAGGGCGCGGATCCAGGTGTCGGTGTCCTCGGCGTTGCGCAGTCCCAGGGAGCGCAGCCGGGGGAGGACCTCGCCGGACAGGAGCGGGGCCAGGTCCCCGACGCCGAGATCGTAGCCGTAGTTGTGTGAGCCCAGCCAGAGTTCGAGGTGTTCCAGGTTGGGGAGGCCGGAGGCCGTAACGTCTTGGGCGACTCGCTTCGACATGCCACCGGTCTGGATGGTCAGGGAACGCAGGGACGTGTGCTCGGGCACGCGGATGCGCAGGCCGTTTCCTCCGCGCACGGTGAACGAGGTCAGTTTCGGGAAGGCCGCCAGGCGCGGGGCGACGTCTACCTGATCGATCCAGGAGATCTCGCTGTCCATCACGACCAGCTCGGCGAAGAACAGCGACCGGAGATTCGGCAGGCGGTCGGCGTACCGGAGGAGCGCGTCGCGGTGTTTCTCCAGTTCCTGGTCGGCCTCGTCGGAGAGGGCGCTGAGGATGAGGGCGGTCACCCCTTCGGTGTCGACCTCCCGGAAGAAGCGGTCGAGGTAGGCCCAGCCTGTCTCGTCCGCCGCCTTCTCCTCCTCCGAACAGGCGCACCGGTTTGCCAGGTGGTAGCAGGTGCATGTGGAGTCACCGTAGGAGCGCAGCCGCCAGGCGACCGACGAGGGATCGGCGAGCGCCGCGGTCAGGGCGGGGTCGGGCGCCACCGACTCCGGGAGCGGCCGCTCGTCCTTCATGGCCTCACGCCGGGCGTGGGCGAGTCTGTGGTAATCCCGGTACTTTCCCGGGAACTCGAGCACGGGAAGGCCCGCGAACTCAGCGACGTAGTCGTAGAAGGCCATGGGTGTCCGTTCTTCGGCGAGGAGTTCGTGGCGTACGTGTCTGGCGGGTCCCGTGGACACGCCGTCCGCCGTTACTCGGCGACCGCCGTGTAGTAGTAGATCTCGTCGCCATAGGTGTCCGGCTCCTGCGGGTCGGACAGGTCGACCTCGACGCCCGCCTCGGTGAACGCGGCGCGCACGCGCTCGGCGTTCTCCTCCGACAGGAAGTGGTGGTGCAGGTCGAGGCGCTTGAGGCCCCGGAAGGCGGGGGCGTCCAGGAGGGCGTCGACGTCCTCGTCGCGCAGGGCGCCCAGGGACAGGTCGAGGGTGTCGAGCGTGCGGGTGACGGGCGCGTCGGCCAGGGCGCGCACCCACCGTCCGGCCGCGTCGGAGTTGCGCAGCCCCAGATGGCGCAGCTCGGGGAACGCCTCACCGGACAGGACCGGAGCCAGATCGTCCGCCGTCGCGGCCGCACCGCCCGCGTACTCCTCGTCTCCCAGCCACAGTTCGAGGTGTTCCAGCACGGGCAGCGAGGAGGCGCACACGTCCCGGACGACCTCGGGGCGCAGTCCGCCGCTCTGCACGGTGAGCTCGCGCAGGGACGGGTGCCCGTCGACACGCAGTCCGAGCGGGCCGCTGCCCCCGCGCACGGTGAACCCGGTGAGGTGGGGGAGGGCCGCCAGGAGCGGGGCCAGGTCGCCGTGCTCGATCCAGGAGATCTCCTGCTCCTCCCGGAGGACCTCCCCGAAGAACAGGGAGTGCAGGTGGGTCAGCTTCGGAGCGAGCGTGATGAGTCGGTCACGGAGCTCCGTGGAGCGGAACTGGAAGTCCTGGTCGGCGAGGTTGCCGACGATGAGCGCGCGGACGGACTCGGGCGGCACCAGTTCGGTGAACCGGTCCAGGTAGGGGTCCAGGTCCTCCCAGGTCTTCTCCCCGATGCAGAGGTCGACCGGCATGCACAGACGCCAGGCCACCGAGTCGGGGGCGGCGAGCGCCTCGAAGAGCGGCCGGTAGGACCTCGGCAGGGTCTCGTGCGGCTCGTTCCTGTTGCGGGCCCACCGCATGGCGGTCGTGAACTCGTCGCGGATGGTGTCCCAACTGGGGAACTCGACGGCGGGCAGCCCCGCGAAGCTGGTGACGTGGTGACTGTTGGGCACGGGTGTCCGCCTTTCGTGGAGGTCGCCGCCCATGAATAGCAGGCGGCGGTGACACACCGGGCACCGTCGGGGCGGTTCGGCGCTGGTCGGCGCTGCGTCGGGACAGGACACGCCACTCGGTGTGACAGTGTGTGCATGGCTAGGCACAGCGAACTCCGAGACTTCTGGGAACGCCGGCTCGAAGGCGACTGGACCGAGAGCGGGGTCGGGTACCGGGCGCTCGGGCGCCCCTTCAACCGGTGGATGTACCGGGTGCGGGAGGAGGTCTTCCTCCGCGAGGTCGGCCGCCTCGCGCCGCGCGGCCGCAGCGTCCTCGACGCGGGCAGCGGCACCGGTTTCTACGTGCGCCTCTGGGAGCGCCTCGGGGCGGGGGACGTCACCGGGTGCGACATGACCGACGCCGCCGTGGCGCGGTTGCGCGGCCGCTTCCCCGACCACCGGTTCGTCCGTCAGGACGTGTCCGACCTGGACGCCTTCGACGCGGACTCCTTCGACGCGGTCTCGTGCATGGATGTCCTCTTCCACATCACCGACGACGACCGCTACGTGAGCGCGATGGCGGAGTTCGCCCGAGTCCTGCGCCCCGGCGGGTACCTGGTCGTCTCCGAGAACTGCCTGCAACGCCCTGAGCAGCGCGGGGAGCACCAGGTCAACCGGACACTGGAGTGGATCGCCGGAACCGCCGACAAGGCGGGGTTCGACGTGGTCCGCCGTGTGCCCATGCTCGTGCTGATGAACGCCCAGGTGGACGCCGTGCTGCCGTGGCGCAAGCTGTGGGGCGGAGCCCTGCGCGCCGCGACCGTCACCGCCCCCACCGGCTGGCTGGCGGGCGCGGCCCTGTACCCGGTGGAACGCCGCATGGTCCGTCGTCGGCGGGAGAGTCCGACGACGGAGTTGATGGTGTGCCGCCTGCGCGGACAGGGCTGACGCAGGACACGGGTCGGGATACGAACCGTCGTGACGTGGTCGGGATACGGTTGACGTCCACCTTGTCTCGGAGGCGACGCTCCCGGGGGGCGACGCCTCCGGGGCGGCGCGTGACCCGTTGGGGAGGCGACAGTGCGACGCTCGACGCTCGTTTCCGCGCTCAAATGGGGGTTCGGCGGGATACTGGCGACCCAGGTGGCGGTGGCCGCGACGATCATCGGGGTTAACCAGTGGCGCCGGCGCGTGCGCCAGCACCGGGCGCGCTTCCCGAGGACCGCGCCCGTGGAACTGCCGGTCGGGGAGACCACCGCGACCGTGTACACCTACGGCGAGGACGTCTACGAGGACATGCTCGCCGCCATCCGGGGCGCGCGGCGGCGGATCCTGTTCGAGTCGTTCATCTTCAAGGACGACCAGGTGGGGCGGGAGTTCAAGCGGGCGCTCATCGATGCGGCCGACCGGGGCGTCGAGGTGTTCGTCATCTACGACGGGTTCGCCAACCTCGTCGTGCCGCGCTCCTTCTTCGACTTCCCTCCGTCGGTGCGGGTACTGCGCTACCCGGCGTTCCGCCCGGAGGTCCTGCTGCTGAACGTGCGCAAGTCCGGCCGTGACCACCGCAAGATCCTCACCGTCGACGGGGAGGTCGGCTTCGTCGGCGGGTACAACGTGGGCTCGCTGTACGCCACGGAGTGGCGGGACACGCACCTGAGGGTGTCCGGACCCGCGACGTGGGAGTTGGAGAACGCCTTCGTCGACTTCTGGAACATGAACCGGGGTGAGCGGCACCCCCGGTTGGACCACATCGGCGACACCGGTTGGGAGGCGCGGCTGCGGGTCCACCGCAACGTGCCCGAGCAGCTCATCTACCCGATCCGGGGGATGCTCCTGGAGGCCATCGACCGGGCCAAGGACCGGGTGCTGTTCACCCAGGCCTACTTCATCCCCGACCGTGAGCTGCTGCGGGCGCTGGTGGACGCCGCGGGGAGGGGGGTGGACGTCAACGTGCTCGTGCCGGAGGACTCCAACCACGTGATGGCCGACTGGATGGCCCGCGGCCAGTACACGGCGCTGCTGCGCGGCGGGGTGCGGCTGTGGCTGTACCAGAACGCCATGGTGCACGCCAAGACGGCGACCGTGGACGGCCGGTGGAGCACGATCGGCACCGCCAACGTGGACCGGCTGAGCATGACCGGCAACTACGAGATCAACGTCGAGATCTTCGACGAGGGCGTGGCCAAGCACCTGGAGGAGGTCTTCGCCAACGACCTGACCAACGCGCGGGAGCTGACGGAGGAGGAGTGGCGCGGCCGTCCGTTCGCCGCGAAGTTCGGCGAGCTGATCCTGGCCCCGTGGCGTCCGTTCCTGTGAACCCCGCCGACCGGCGCCCCCCCGGCCCGGGTCGGGCGGGGGTGTTCAGGAGGTCGGTCGGGGCGTGCGGTGCCGGGGCAGGTTGAAGAAGGGGTCGCGCTCGACGCGGCGGGGCCGGGGGCCGCCCCAGTGCTGCGGGCCGGGGTGCGGGTCGCGGTGGAGGGCTCGGGCGATCGCGGACTCGGATCCGCCGCGCTGTCGGGTCCGGGTCCGTCCGTCCTCGTGTGAGCGGTCCGCGTTCGGCATGGTTCGAGTGCCCCCCACAAGCTCGTCGTCCGGTCGGCGGACCGGCCCCGTGATCGTCCTGGTGGCCATGATCGGTGAGGAGGGGCCCGGTGTCATGGCGACACGGTGGGGACGGGTGAAGTCCTTGCGCGGGGCGGGTGGAGCGCCGTGGACCGCCGTCGGAACCGCGGCCACGACACCCCCACCCATCCTGGCCTGGAGGAGTCTCCCCAGGTCAGAGTGGCGGCCCCAGCAGGATTCGAACCTGCGACACCCGCTTTAGGAGAGCGGTGCTCTATCCCCTGAGCTATGGAGCCATGGGCGCGTGCGGAGGTATCGCTTCCCCCGCCGCTGGGCCAAGCCTAACCCAGGATGGGAGTGCGTGGGGTGTCGGTCGGCCTTCCGGGGCCGTCACTCGGGGACTCTGGGCGCAGGTCGCAGTACGCTGCTCTACGATTGGTTGTCCTGGTGATGGTGTGATGTTTTTCACGGTGTGTGTCACGTTTTGAGTTCGTGCGCCCTTCCGCCGCTTCGGTGGGTGCGGGGGTCGTCGCCACACGCCGTTCTGACCAGGGATGACGCCGAACGTCGGAGTGGTCGGCCAGGTGGGGTCGCACAGACCGGGCCCGGTGGACACCGCTCGGCGTTTCGGCCTCGTGTGTCCGCATGTGGACATGTAGTACGTTGCGATGCGGCCACGTTAGGTGTTCGACGACATGCAGGCGGAGGATCATTCGTGCCGTTCATTTCTGATTCGGCGCGGCGGGGCTCCCGCGCACCGGGGAACGGGATGCCGACCGGCCTCGCGGAGTCGCACCGTGGTCTGAGGTGGCCCCTGAGGTCTCTCACGCTGCTGGTGGTGCTGGCGTTCCTGGCGGTGTCCGGGGTCGTCGGCGGGCTGGCTCCCGCGACCGCGCAGGAGAACGACCTGGCGCAGCTGCGCGAGCAGAACGAGGCGGCGGCCGAGGCCCTGGAGGCGGCCACCGACGAGTACGTCGAACGCCAGGAGGCCGTGGAGGAGGCCCAGGAGGAGCTGGTCGAGGTCCTCCACGATCTCCAGCAGACCGAGATCGAACTCCGGGAGATGCGCGAGCCGCTCGCCCAGCTGGCCAGCACCCTGTACAAGCAGCCCGGCGGCGGGGTGCTCGCGACCCTGGCCTCGGGGTCGCTGGAGGAGGACCTCCAGACGCAGTCCTACGCGGCCAAGATCGCCGAGGACAACCAGGCGCTCATCCAGGACGCCACCGACCTGCGCGAGGAACAGGTCCAGCTGGCCAGCCAGGCGCAGGAACTCCAGACCACCACGCAGCTGGAACAGGTGGAGCTGGCCGCCGAGGTCGAGGACCTGCGCGACCAGGCCGAGGAGGCCACCAACGACCTCATGGAGGAGCTGGAGAGGCTCGGTCTCGACCCCGGCACCTACATGAACCAGGCCGAGTGCGACCCGTCCGCGGCCTCCAAGGCCCAGGGATACCCCAACGGGCAGTTGCCCCAGTCGTCCCTGTGCGAGCTCTACGACGGAAAGTTCCTGCGCGCCGACGCCGCCGCGGACTTCTTCGAGCTCAACATGCGGTACGTGGAGGAGTACGGCGAGAACATGTGTCTCACCAGTGCCTACCGCGACCTGCCGAACCAGTACCGCGTGTACCGCGAGGTGCCGCCGGGCTACGCCGCCGTCCCGGGCACCAGTAACCACGGGTTGGGTCAGGCGCTCGACCTCGGCTGCGGCATCCAGAACTACCGGTCGGAACGGTGGAACTGGATGAACGCCAACGGCCCCGACTTCGGTTGGACGCACCCCGCGTGGGCCAAGTCGAGCCCCTTCGAGCCCTGGCACTGGGAGTACGGGGGCTGATCGGTCTGACCGGTCCACCCCCGGTCCGGTCCCCGTTCCTCCGACCGTCCCGCACCCTGTGGGGGCGGCACGCCGCCGCCCCCACGAGGACGTGGTCAGACGGTCTCCGGCGTGAGCTCGCTGGTGCACTGACCGCAGCGGCTGGCCTTCTTGGGGACGTCGCTGAGGCAGTGGGGGCACGGCCGGGTGGTGGCCTCCTTCGCCTTCTCGAACCGGTCCAGGAGCTTGCCGACCGGCATCACCACGAAGAAGTACAGGATGGCGGCCGTGATGAGGAACGCGATCAGGGCGTCGACGAACGCGCCGTACATGAACCGGCTGCCGTTGATCTCGAAGTAGAGGTCGCCGAAGGTGGGGATCCCGCCGAAGATCCCGATCAGCGGGGTGATGAACCCTTCGGTGAACGCGGTGATGAGGTTGGCGAAGACCGCGCCGATCACGACCGCGACCGCCAGCTGCACCAGGTTCCCCTGAAGCAGGAACTTCTTGAAGCCTTCCATGGAACTGCCCTACGTAACTCGTGTTGTCAGTGAAGCGCGCGATATGGCGCTTGGTCAGCATTCACCACTACCCGTGATCGGTCAACCGCGAATGGTGATCGACAGTCGTGAGGTGGCCGCGTGCCCGGCCAGCGCTCTGGCCTCGCCCGGGGTGGCGGCGATGACCAGCAGCGCCCCGCTCTCCCCGCCGGGGCGGTCCCCGTCCGGCACGGCGAGGACGGGGCGGTCCCCGGCCACCTCCTCCGCCGGTCTCGTGCGCGGTCGGTGCGGATCGCCGTGCCCGGTGGCGGCGAGGACGTCCACCCGGTTGCCCGGGGACAGCAGGTCCACCGCCCCGGCGTCGGCGACCCGGACCGGGACCGCGACCAGGTCGGGGCCGTAGGCGCGTGCGGGGGGATCGGAGAGCCGGGCGTCGGTGATCACCTCGCCCCGGCGTACGGGGGCGTTGAGGAGGCGCCCGGTGGTGTCGGTCCCGGGGGTGAGGGCGCCGCTCGGGACCGTGGGAGAGGGCAGGGCGCGACGGGTGAGGTCGTGCCCGGCGAGAGGCTGGGAGGGGTCGAGATCGCGGGCGGCGACGAGCACCTCGGTGGTGGCTCCCGGCGGGGGCCGGAGCAGGAGGGCCGCGCTGAGCAGCGCGACGGCGGCGAGCAGGGTCGCGATGACGCGTCGGCGCCGGTCGATCAGGCGGATGAGGGCGTGGCGGTGGCGGTGGGGGCGGGAGGGAGCGGTGGCCATGACTCCACGCTAGGGCGCGCGAGGGCGTCGTGGCGGTTGTCCACAGGCCGGATTCCCACCGGGACGGACGGTGCGCCGCCGCGGGTCGGCGGCGCGTTGACCGTCAACGGCCGCGGCGGCTCAGCCGGCCGCGGCGGGGGCGCTGGACGCGCTGTCCGAGCTGCTCTTGGCGGACGAACCGGAGTCGCCGGAGGAGCTCGTCGAGCTCTCGGCCGAGGAGGACGAGGAGGCGTCCGAGCCGCTGTCCTTGCTCTCCCCGGACGCCGAGCCGGTGATGGCGGAGCTGTTGGAGGACGTGCCGCTGTCGGTGCGGTAGAAGCCCGAGCCCTTGAACACGATCCCCACGGCGGAGTAGACCTTGCGCAGGCGTCCCTCGCACTCGGGGCAGACTGTCAGGGAGTCGTCGCTGAAGCTCTGCACGACCTCCATCTGGGCGTCGCACTCGGTGCATGCGTACTGGTACGTAGGCACTGTTCGTGTCCTCCTAAACTGGCACTCTCGCCCGTTGACTGCTAAATAGTAATCGGTCGCCGACCTGGGCCGCGACAGCACCTCTGTCGAACACGTGTCGGGGAGGGCGGAGCCGGGACGGCGGCGTCACCGGGCTCGACCGTCAGCCACAACGTTCCGGCGGTGTGGGTTAATCCCCGTTCGTCCGCTTCGCCCGTCCCCGGGCGTCGGGCCAGACCGGAGCGCCGGGGTCGAAGACACGCAGCCCTCCGCCCGGCGTGACCACGGCGTCCACCGGCCGGTCGTGCGGTTCGCTGGGGACCGACGCCACGAACTCCTCGTCGTGCACCACCGCGATCGAGGGCGTGTGCGGCCCCTTGAGCGCGAGCGCCCGGTCGTAGCAGCCCGCCCCGCGCCCCAGCCGCATCCCCCCGCGGTCCACGGCCAGCGCCGGGCAGATCACCGCGTCCGCCCCGGCCAGCGCTCCGGTCCCGTACCGGTGCCCGGTGGGTTCGACCAACCCGTGCCCGGCCGGGGCCAGGCTCTCGGGCCCGTCGAAGGCCGCCCAGTCCAGTTCTCCCCCGGGCAGGAAGACCGGCAGCAGCACGTACGCGCCGCGCTTCCACAGCGTCGTCACGAGCTTGCGGGTGTCCGGCTCGCCGCCGATCGAGTAGTAGCAGGCGACGGTCCCGCCCATGCCCAGCCACGGGAGGCCCATGAGGGTGTCGCGGACCGCCGACCCCACCCGGTCGCGCTCCCCCCTCCCGCGCTCCCGGCGCGCGGCCAGGATCCGCCGCCGCAGCGCCCGCTTGTCCGACCGGTCCCTCTGTTCGTCCTCGCCGCTCATGGCTCCAGTCTGACACCGGCCACCACCCGCCCCCGGGCCCTCGGCGGGCTACCGGCCACGATGAACACGGGGTGGCGGTTTCTGGTCATTGGTCCGAAACCATCAGGACTTCTCGGCCGGTGATCGCGCGGAGAGACCCCAGGTGGCCGCGGGTCTGTCCTAGAGTGCCGACATGAGTGCCGACACCGACCAGACGCGGACCCGATCCGCCGCCACCTCCGTCACGAAGGCGGTCGTGCCCGCGGCGGGCCTGGGCACCCGTTTCCTGCCCGCGACCAAGGCCACCCCCAAGGAGATGCTGCCGATCGTGGACAAGCCCGCGATCCAGTACGTCCTGGAGGAGGCCGTCGCCGCCCGGCTCCGCGACGTCCTGATGATCACCGGGCGCAGCAAGCGCTCGATCGAGGACCACTTCGACCGGGCCTACGAGCTGGAGGAGGCGCTGGAGGCCAAGGGCGACCGGGAGCGTCTCCGGTCGGTGCGTGAGTCCAGCGACCTGGCCCAGGTGCACTACGTCCGCCAGGGGGAGCCCCGCGGCCTGGGCCACGCGGTGCTGTGCGCGGAGGCGCACGTGGGCGACAACCCCTTCGCCGTGCTGCTCGGTGACGACCTGATCGACAACTCGGGTCTGCTCAGCCGCATGATCGAGGTGCGCGAGCGGCACGGCGGCAGCGTCGTCGCGCTCATGGAGGTCGAGCCCGAACAGGTCTCCCTCTACGGCTGCGCGGGCATCGAGCCCACCGACGAGGAGGACGTCGTCACCGTCACCGACCTCGTCGAGAAACCCGCCCCGGAGCAGGCGCCGAGCCGGTGGGCGATCATCGGCCGCTACGTCTGCGACCCGGCGGTCTTCCCGATCCTGCACGAGACCCCGCCGGGGCGCGGCGGCGAGATCCAGCTGACCGACGCGCTGCGTGAACTCGCCCGGCGCAAGCCCGAGGACGGCGGGACCGTGCGCGGCGTGCTGTTCCGGGGCCGCCGCTACGACACCGGCAACAAGGCCGACTACATCCGCACGGTGGTCGACTTCGCCTGCCGCCGCCCGGACCTGGCCGCCGAGCTGCTGCCCTGGCTGCGGGAGTTCGTCGAGCGGCAGGAGGCCCGCCCGTCGCCCAGCACCGCCCGGGGGGCCGCTTCGCGGTAGGGTCGGGCGCCCTCGGCGAACGGCCTCGTGGCTGGCGCCCGGGTCCATCGTGGTGACAATGGGACGTGGGCTCCCCGCCGGGACGGCTGGGCCGCCCACGTGGACCACGAGCCGGAGGGACCCCTTGAAGACCGTCGAACAGCACGTCAACGACGTCCTCGGACTGATCGCGCCGCCCGAGCCCACCGAGCTCGACCTGCTCCGGGCGCACGGGACCGTGCTGGCCGAGGCCGTCACGTCGCCGGTGTCGCTGCCGGGGTTCGACAACTCGTCGATGGACGGGTACGCGGTGTGCGCCGCCGACCTGGCCTCCGCCACCGCGGACGACCCGGTGAGCCTTCCGGTGATCGCCGACATCGCCGCCGGTGACGGCGGTCCGGTCGCGGTACGTCCGGGGATGTGCGCCCGCATCATGACCGGGGCGCCCCTGCCCGCGGGCGCGGACGCGGTCGTGCCGGTCGAGTGGACCGACGGCGGTACGACCACCGTGCGCGTCGACCGTCCGGTCCGGGCGGGCAACGCCGTCCGGCGGGCGGGGGACGACGTCCGGGAGGGCGCGGAGGTGGTGCGCGCGGGCGTCCGGATCGGTGCCGGGGAGACGGGTGTCCTGGCGGCGGTCGGCCGCCGCACCGTCCGGGTCTTCCCCCGGCCCCGCGTGGTCGTGCTGTCCACCGGCGAGGAGCTGGTCGAGCCCGGCCGCCCGCTGGGCCCCGGCCAGATCTGGGAGTCGAACAGCTACATGCTCGCGGCGGCCGCCCGCGACGCCGGATGCGACGTGCACCGGCACGGCTTCGTCGGCGACGACGCGGCGACGGTGCTCGACACCCTGGAGGGCCTGCTGACGCGCGCCGACGTGCTCGTCACCAGCGGCGGCGTGAGCATGGGCGCCTACGACGTCGTCAAGGAGGCGCTCACCCGCCAGGGCACCGTCGAGTTCACCCAGGTCGCGATGCAGCCGGGCAAACCCCAGGGGTTCGGGACGGTGGGCCCGGACAAGACGCCGATCCTCGCCCTGCCCGGCAACCCCGTGAGCGCCTTCGTCTCCTTCCAGGTCTTCGTCCGGCCGGTCCTGCGCAAGCTGCGCGGGCTGGCGCCGGACCCGCTGCCGACCACGCGCGCGACCCTGACCCATCCGGTGACCTCTCCGCCCGGACGCCGCTCCTTCCTGCGCGGCGTACTGACCGAGTCCGCGCACGGGGCGGACGCCCGGCCGACGGTGGCGCCCGCCGTGCGACAGGGCTCCCACCAGCTGTCGGCGCTGGCGGACGCCGACGCGCTCGTGGTGGTGCCCGAGGACGTCACCGAGCTGCCCGCCGGGGCGGTCGTGGAGGTCATGCGCCTGCCGGAGGGGTGACGCGCCCCGGTCCGGAGCCCCGCACCGTGCCGCCCGGTCCGGAGCGGGCGGCGTCGCCGGAGGCCGCCGACGTGCCGTACGGTCATGGTGGACGCGCCGACGCGCGTCCCCGCGGCCCGGCACGGCCGCGCCCGACGTTCGAATGCTGACGAGGCGACCGATGAGCGACACCCCACGGACGGAGCGGGCCGACCACCCCTCCGGCTTCACCCACCTGGACGCGTCCGGAGCGGCGCGCATGGTCGACGTCTCCGAGAAGCGGGTGAGCACGCGTACCGCCACCGCGACCGGGCGGGTCCTGCTCAACCCGGAGACCGTCGCCGCCCTGCGCGGGGGAGAGGTGCCCAAGGGCGACGCGCTGGCCGTCGCCCGGATCGCCGGGATCCAGGGCGCCAAGCGCACGCCGGACCTGGTCCCGCTGTGCCACCCCATCGCCGTGCACGGCGCCGACGTCGACCTGACCGTGGCCGACGACGGGGTGGACATCACCGCCACGGTGCGCACCGCCGACCGCACGGGCGTGGAGATGGAGGCGCTCACCTGCGTCATGACCGCGGCGCTCGGGCTGGTCGACATGGTCAAGGCGCTCGACCCCGAGGCCGAGGTGACCCGTGTGCGGGTCGAGGAGAAGACCGGCGGGAAGAAGGGGCACTGGAGGCGCGGTGAGTGAGCGCGCCGACGGCGGCCCGAGGATCGTCGTCGTCACGGCCTCCAACCGGGCGGCGGCCGGGGTGTACCCGGACCGGTCGGGCCCGGTGATCGTCGAGCGGCTGCGCGCCCTGGGGTACGCGGTGGTCGGGCCCTGGGTGGTTCCGGACGGCGCTCCCGTGGCCGAGGCCATCGACCGGGCGCTGGACGAGCGGGCGGACGCCGTGCTCACCACCGGCGGCACCGGACTCACCCCCCAGGACCGCACCCCCGAGGCGACACGCCCGATGCTCGCCTTCGAGATCCCCGGGATCGCGGAGGCCCTGCGCGCCGAGGGACGGGCCAAGGGCGTACCCACCGCGATCCTGTCGCGCGGGCTGGCGGGGGTGGCCGAACGCGGCGGCCACCGCATGCTCGTGGTCAACCTGCCCGGTTCGCGGGGCGGGGTGAAGGACGGCATGGACGTGCTGGAGCCGGTGCTCTCACATGCGCTGGACCAGCTACGGGGCGGTGATCACGCACGCCCCGAATGAGACGGAAGAATGACCGGAATCACATCACGGGCATTCCGTCCACAGAGAATTCCTTGACCTCAGTCCGGTTTTCGGTGCGTGACTATCGGAGTTAGGTGGAAACCGGAACTCGGATCGTACGGGTGACGCCCGCCATGACGGACCTCCGGAGTGGAATACTGGGAGAGGTCACCGGTGGTGGGCGCGCCGCGCGTCCCGGAGGGGTCGTGCCCGTGGCCGGTGGCGCCGAGAGGCTCGGAGGGACGGTCGTGTATCGCAGACAAGGGTGGCCCGTCACCCTGACCGAGGGGGCGGTGGCGCTCCGCCCGCTGCGACTGCGGGACGCCGCCGTGTTGCGCGACACCCGGTCGCGCAACGCCGAGTGGCTGCGCCCCTGGGAGCCGACCTACCCCGAGATGCCGTTGCGCACCACCGGGCTGACCCCCTACGTCGCGATGCTCCAGGCCATCCGCAGGGAGGCCCGCCAGGGGCTGTCCATGCCGTGGGCCATCACCTACGGGGGCGAGTTCGTCGGGCAACTGACCGTCGGCGCCATCGTCTGGGGTTCGGCCAGGTCAGCGCAGGTGGGGTACTGGATCGACAGCACCTACGCCGGTCGCGGGATCACGCCGACGGCGGTCGCGCTCGCGGTCGACCACTCCTTCTTCCGCGTCGGGCTCCACCGGATCGAGGCCAACATCAGGCCGGAGAACAGGGCGAGCAGACGGGTCGTCGCCAAACTCGGCTTCCGCGACGAGGGCGTGCGCAGACGCCAGCTGCACATCGACGGCGCCTGGCGTGACCACATCTGCTACGCGCTCACGGCCGAGGAGGTCCCGCACGGTCTGCTGCGGCGCTGGCGCGACCGCGGTCCGTCCGGCCCCTTCCCGGAGCCCGGTTCCGACCCCGGTTCCGCTTTGGGGCCGGAAGACCCGAACGGAGCCCGGGATCCGCGCGATCCGGCCAGCCAGCGCCCGGGACCGAACTGAACGGGGCGGGCCGCGGATGCGTTCGGAGTTCAAACCCTCCTTTACCCAGATCGATTCATTACTTTGCGTTGAATTGGTGCTGCTCTCCGCAGCCGCCTGCTGACCTGCACTTCCTCATCCCGAGGCACGTCGACCGAAACTGAAGGTCCACAATCTTGCGACACTCCGGTCAGAATGTGGCGCATTTATGGACACGGGGTCGTACCGTGCGGAACGTAGACGCATTGACGATGCGGCCGACGCGTGGATATGGCTCACGGGAATCGGCTCCGGGGGGACCGGGGCCGTCGGGGGCGGGCCCCGGAGGGGGAGCGCCCCGGGTTCCGGGGGCGCGGCGCGGCGCGGTGTCGACGAGGTGTCGATCAACGTCCAGTGGCCGTCATCGTGAGGAGGGGTGATGAGCAGCTCTCCTCTGTACCTGGCCATCGTGGTGGTCTGGCTCATCGTCCTCGTGCCGATGCTGTTGCGCAAGGACTCAGTGGACACCGTCCACGAGGACCAGCGTCGGGAGGACGAGTGGGAGGCGGCCGAGGCTCCGGAGGCGTTCGCGCCGGACGGGGACGACGAGCCCCGCGCCGACGGGTACGCGGCTCCGGGGGGCGGTGGGGATCCCGACGCGGAGGAGACCCGGGTCCTCCGGCGCCCCGCGGGCGGTGCGGCCGGAGGCCGACGGGTCCCCGGTGCGGCCCGACCCCACGGGGGCGCCCGCTCCGGTCCCCGCGGCCACGAGGGGCGGCACCGTGGGGCCAGCGAGTCGCGGGCACGGGTCATCGCCCGCAGGCGCCGCCGCACCACCGGTCTGGTGCTGCTGAACGCGGCCACGATCGCGGCGGTGCTGCTCGGTCTCGGGCCGTGGTGGGTCGTACTTCCGCCGATCCTGCTCCTGTCCGGCCACCTGGTCCTGCTCAGGGAGGCCGCCAAGGCCGACGCCGAGCGGATGGAGGCCAGGCTGAGGGCCCGCCGCCGTGCGGCGCTCAGGGCGCGTCAGGCGGCCGAGGGCGAGCAGCGGCGCGAGGCGGAGCGGGAGGCCAAGGTGATCGCCCTGCGCGAGCGTCGTAACCAGGTCTACGACCAGTACGCGGACGCGCATCTCCGGGCGGCCGGGGACTGAGCCGGGGGCGGTGGTCCGCCCGTGTTCGGACCACCGCCGAACTCCTGCTAGTCTTTATCTCGTCTTCGGGGCTGTGGCGCAGTCCGGTAGCGCACCTCGTTCGCATCGAGGGGGTCAGGGGTTCAAATCCCCTCAGCTCCACCGAAGGTCAAGGGCCCCGCTTCCCAACGGAAGCGGGGCCCTTGTCGTGCCGTACGGCGGCGAAACACGGCAACGGGGCCGGCCAGCCCTCCCCGGTGATCACCCCTCCGAGACGGTGTACCGCCTCGCGGCCACCTCGGAGCCGTGGGTCACCCGGATCTTGGACTGGCCGTGCGGGAGTTCCTCCCAGTCGTCCATGAACCGGGCGCGCAGCCCGTACTTCTCGGCGAGCGCGACCAGGGTCGCGGTGCGGTAGTAGAAGTCCTCCCGCAGCACGTGGTGCGCCTCCCCCTCCGTGCGGCCGAAGGTGAAGTCGAACCAGCCGCTCGGATGCAGGATGCGGCCGACGTGGGCGAAGCACTCCTCGATCACCTCGATCGGGGAGTGCGAGAAGACGCTGTGGGCGTGCACCACCGTGAAGTGGGCGTCGGGCAGGAAGGCGAAGGTCAGGTCGCGGACCGGGGTCAGTGTGGGCCGCTTGTCGCGCAGGTCGAACTCGGCCACGGTGTCCTGTGCGGCGAAGAGGATGTCGGGCGAGATGTCGATGCCGTAGTAGTGGCCGGCGTCGAGGTAGCGGATGAACCGCCACCCCGCCCGCAGGTTGCCGCAGCCGATCTCCAGCATCCGGTCCCGCGGTGTCAGACCGTGGGAGACCAGGTAGTCGAACTGCATGGCGCCCAGCGCGAGCCACCTGGCCCGGCACGGGCTGCCGACGGCGGCCTCGGGGCTCCTCGCGGTGTCCGACCGCATCACCGCCCGGTAGTAGGAGACGTGGTCGGGTGAGCGGTACCGCAGCCAGGCGTCGCGTCCGGCCCTGCGGAGGTAGGCCGGGACCCGGCCCGGATGGCGCAGCGCGTAGGCGATCCTGTGGCCCAGCCGTGCGCGGTTCACGGTGAGGTTCTTCCGGGGCATCGTCGTCGGTCCCTTCTGCGGAGTCGTCTCCGGGGCGGTGGACGTTCCGGGCCGCACGCGCCAACCGCCGACCCCGCAGTGGTCATCGGCCTGGAATCACCCACATAAACACAAAGAGTATCTATTCGTGTGCTATGCGTAGGGAAAGGAGTCGCCTTCGCGCGTCCCGGCCCGTCCCCGTTCCAGGACGGGCGGGGTCTCGGGCGTGGCGTGCGCACGGGGCCGGGCCGACATGGCGCGGGGCCCGTCCCCTCGGTGGGGCGGGCCCCGCGTGTCTCCTGGTCCGGGTGCTGTTCCCTCGATACGGGCGGTCTCCGGACCGGAGCCCCGAGTGTCACCGGCGAAGTTGCTATCCCCTGTGGCGGGGCGACCGGGCACGGTTCCAGACTACTGCGCGCTCGATCGCGCTCCCGGTCCCGCGCCCGGCGGGCGTTCCGGCGGTCGCGCGGAGGAGTCTTCGCGGTGGTGACCCGCCACCGTAGAGTTCACCGTATGGCAGACGGATACCACCACGGGAACCTGCGTGCCGCCGTCCTGGAGCGGGCCGCGGAGGTCATCGAGCGGGAGGGGCCCTACTCCTTCAGCCTGCGCTCGCTCGCCGCCGATCTCGGGGTCAGCCACACCGCTCCGCGCCACCACTTCGGCTCGCGCGAGGGCGTCCTCAACGCGATCGCGGTCGAGGGGTTCCAGGTGCTGGCGGAGCGCCTGCGCGCCAACCGCCGGGCGGGGGGCGACTTCCTGGAGGCGGGGGTGGAGTACGTGCGCTTCGCCGTCGAGCACCCCGCGCACTTCCAGGTGATGTTCGCGCCCGCCCTGCTGACCGAGGACGACGCGGAACTGGAGGCGGCCCGGTCGGCCGCGTTCGCCGAACTCACGACCGGGGTGGACTCCGTGGCCGACGACGTCCTGGCGGCCGAGGACCGACCCTCCGCCGTGGTCGCCGGGTGGTCGATCGTGCACGGCATCGCGACCCTGGCGCTGACGGGGAACCTCGACGCCTCCGGCGTGCGGGACCTGTTCGACGACACCGACCTGCTCGCCGTCACCCGTCGGAGCGCGGGGCTGCTCCTCGGCCGACGCGCCCCCCGGGAGTGAGCGGGGGCGGCCGGCGTCCCCGCCCGCCCCGGCGCGGCCCCGATCAGTTCACGTACTCGGCGCGCACGGCGTAGATGGCCGCCTCGGTGCGCGAGTGCACCTGGAGCTTCTCCAGGATGTTGCGCACGTGGTTCTTCACGGTGTTCTCCGTGATGAACAGCCGCTCGCCGATCTCCCGGTTGTTGAGCGAGTGCGCCAGCAGCTTGAGTACCTCGGTCTCCCTCGGGGTCAGCTGCGGCAGCGTCGGAGCGCCGCGCGGGGAACTCTCCTGCTTGGCCAGTTCGGCGAACTCCCCGATGAGCTTGGTGGCCATCGCCGGGTTGATGAAGGAGTGCCCCTTGGCGATGGAACGGACGACGCCCGCGATGTCGGTGACCCCGATCTCCTTGAGCAGGTAGCCCGTCGCGCCCGCCTTGAGCGCGTCGAAGAGGTCGGACTCCTCGTCGCTCATCGTGAGCATGACGAACTTGGCGTGCGGTACCGACTCCCGGATGCGCGGGCAGGCGTCGATGCCGCTCGAATGGGGCATCCGCACGTCCATCAGCACCACGTCGGGCCGGTGTTCGATGGCCAGGCGCACCGCCTCCTCGCCGTCGCCCGCCTCGCTGACCACGTGGATGTCCTCCTCCTCCAGGACCGAGACCAGACCCCGACGGAACAGCGCGTGGTCGTCCACGACGAGGACGCGGATGGGGCTGGTGGGCGCGGGGGACTCCGCCACGGTGGGGACCAGGGCTGGGGGGCTGGAGGGGTGCGGACTCACGACGACGGCCTTCCTTGCGCGTGACAGACGAGAGGTTCCACGTCCCCGCCTCCGTCCATGTGGCACGACGGTGGGGAACGCACCGCCTCAGGAGGGGAGTTTCCACTCTAGGCAGGCTTCCTGCGCTCTACGGCGGAATCACGTGAACCTATCTCGCGGTACCCCGGTCATGTCACCAGAAAACGGGTCCAAAAGCTCTGTTGCGGTCCTGGTCTGCGGTCACGTCGTGGTGTTCTGGTCCTGGAAAAACCTCTCCTTTTATGCGATTTTGTGTATGTCCGAAAATGGGGAGACGGTGTCGGTCCGCGTGGTCGTCCGGTGGTCCTGGGGGTGGGGCGGCAGTGACCGAACGTGGTTCCTGGGGTTGGCGGTGCGGAACGGGATGTGCGGGGGAGGGCGCCCGTGTGAGCGCTCCCATCTCGTGGGCGGACGCGCCGCCGCAGGTATTCGCGACATCCTTCTCCGGGGCTGCGCCAAGGGGCGGCGAATCCGTTTGGGTGCGGACGGTCCGGATCTCGTAGGATCTCGTTTCAATTTTGCTGAATCGGGATCCCGTCTTGCCTGGTCAATGGGTATGAGCTGCCTCCGCCTCCAGAATGGAAACCGCGCTGATCTGCGATGACACGGAGAGTGTCGGCTATTTCTCCAGGAGTGCTGAAACCTTTGGTGGTCTCTCTTCCATGAGAATCCTAATGATCCTTCACGGGACTTGTGTCCGGATGGTTTGATACGCCATCTTGGTCGGTGGGATGGGCTGAAGAACCATACGAAAGGTTGTTGCCATGACCACGCACGCACAGGCCACCCGGGACGTCGGGTGGAGCTGGCAGTGATCAGCCCGGTGCACGGGTTCCGATGAACCCCGGTGGAGGGACTCGGACGGGTCCCTCCACCCCGGTGGCGGAGTCCCGGGCGTGCGTGACCGGCGTGGCCGCTTTGACTTTCGGCGCCGTCGGGTAGGGACATGGTGACGACCCCGGCCCCGGGCGGGGCCGGACCGAGCCGACGCCGAAAGGCCGCGACCCCCGTGTCCGACTCCCCACACCACAGTGGCGGCTACCCGCAGGACCAACCCGAGCACATCGGAGGGTACGAACCCTCGCCCCCGGAACCGGTCGACGACCCTCCCCGCACGACGGTGGAGCCGTTGGAGGGGGCCGAGGAGCCCGCCGACGGTCCGGTCGCCGCCGAACGTTTCCGCCGGACCACCCCGGCACGGCGCAAGGCGATCCCCGCGCGCAGGGCCGGCGGGTACTGGCGGTTGGCCTCGGGGACGGTCACGTACGTGATGGTGGTCGGCGGCATGGCCGACTACGTCGACCCAAGGACGCGGGCCCTGGGGCACCTGGTCTTCTGGACGCTCATCGGACTGGCCGCGCTCGTCAGCGTCGGCCGTGAACACCGGCACGGATGGGATCCCGCGCCGCGCTGGCCCTGGCTGGCCGGTGCGCTGGGCGGAGCGGCCGCTGTCGAGATCCTGGTCGTCGCGGTCGGTTCGCCCACCATCATCGTGGGGTCGCTGATCCTGCTGGGACTGGCCCTGTTCGTCCTCCTGCTCTTCGGCTGACCGCTCGGGCGCCGACAGCGGGGCGCCGCCAGACGGGGCGAGCCGCTGGCGGGGAACGAGCCGGGCGTCAGGCCGCGTCGCGGGCGTCCGCCGAGGGCGGTGGCGGGCGACGGGCGGGCGTGGCCGAGGCATCCCCGGCTTCGGGGCGACCGAACACGGGGCGAAGCGGAGCGGAGGCCCGAAACCGACGCGGTCAGGTGGCCTCGTCGTCGAAGGGCGGGCGCTTGCCGTTGAGCCGCGCGGCGGGACGGCGCTCGACCTCGTCCTCGCCGTCCTCCCAGAAGTGCTTCTGCACGAAGCGCTTCGGGTTCAGGTCCTGGACGTCGAAGTCCTTGAACTCGGGGCCGAGCCCCTCCTTGATGTCGGCGGAGGCGGAGTTGGCCATCATCCGGAGCTGGCGGAGCAGCCGTCCCGCCTGCTGGGCCATCTTGGGCAGCTGGTCGGGACCGAAGATCAGCACCGCGAGCAGGAGGAGGACGATGAACTCTCCTCCGCTGATGTTGAACATGCGCGATCCTCGCCCTTCGTGATGCGACCGGCTTCAAGCAGGTTAACCGGTATCCATGCTCATGGGTAACCATGCCCCGATGACGACGAGGTGTCCGAAGACCGACCGGCCCCCCACTCGCGGGCGAGCGGGGGGCCGGGGAAGACGGGTGGCGGTCAGACCGCGTGGACGTCAGCCGCCTGCGGGCCCTTGGGGCCCTGGATGATGTCGAACTCGACCTTCTGGTCCTCCTCCAGGTTCCGGAAGCCGGTACCCGCGATCGCCGAGTAGTGGACGAACACGTCGGGCTGCCCGCCGCCGACGGCGATGAACCCGAAACCCTTCTCAGAGTTGAACCACTTCACGGTGCCCTGAGCCATGTGCTCTCCCTTGGGGACTACTGCGGGGCCGCACCCTGCTGGCCCCGGGTCGCCGGGCGCCGCATCGGCGAGACCATCCCCGACGAGTGCCCACGTGCAGTTCCGCGAGGCGCCTCGGGCATCCATGGAAACAACAACAGCAACCAGTCGTTGACATTACCAGGGCGAGTCCCCGATGCCGAGCCCTTTCTCGAAGGAATCCACGTTCCGGGGTGTCCTCTTTCGGCTACTCAGAACTGTTGATTTCCCACGCCGATGGTACTAAAGGAGGCGAACTCCGCAGGCGGAAACACCGCTGCCGCCCGTCACGGCCGCTCCTGCCCCGGGCGGCGCTCCCCCACAGGTCAGGAGCCCCCGTTGCCGTAGATCCACACGTCGAACCACAGCCGTTCCCGCCAGCTGGCCTCGTCGATCGGATAGGCCGCCAGGACGGGGTAGAGATACGCGAAGTGCGCGATGATCAGCAGCATCACGACACCGAAGACGATTCCGCCCAGGGCTCGCGCATAGGGCGCGAAACGCGGGCTCTCCTCCCCGGCGCCCATGACCAGCCCGAGCATGAGCGTGACGGCCAGGACCAGGAACGGCAGGATCGGCAACGCGTAGAACAGGAACATCGGTCGGTCCGGGTAGGCGAACCAGGGCAGCCAGCCCGCGGCCACCGCCAACACCACCGCTCCGGCGCGCCAGTCGCGGAAGGTCACCCACCAGCCGACCATCACCAGGAGCGCGATGACGGCGGTCCACCAGATGACGGGCGTGCCGATGGACACGATCGAGGTCACGCAGTCGCCGGTGCCGCAGCCCACGGCCTCGCCGTTGTAGTGGAACATCACCGGGGTGCGCATGACGAGCCACTCCCACGGCGCGGAGATGTAGGAGTGGTCGCTGGTGAGGGTGCTGTGGAAGTGCATCATCCGGCCGTGGTAGTCCCACAGGCTCACCAGCGCCTCCACGGGCTCCCTCAGCGGCGCGGGCACCCCCGCGGGCAGCAGGCCGTCGGCGTGGTCGCGGTTGTATCCGCCACCGGTGAACAGCCATCCCGACCAGGAGACGAGGTACACCACCGCGGCCACGACGACCGTCTGGACGAACGCCGGGACGGCGTCGACCCCCAGCCACCGCCAGAACGGGCGCTGCTGACCCACGTTGCGTCGCGCCCCGTAGTCCCACGCCACCGTGAGCAGACCGAACGCCGCCATGAAGAACAGGGCCGACCACTTCGTTCCGACCGCCAGACCGAAGCACAGTCCGGCAGCCAGCCGCCACCAACGCGCACCCAGCCACCACACCCGGGTCACGTCCGCTCCGGACTCCGCGACCCGCGCCAGCCGCTCCCGGGTCGCGTCACGGTCGATCACCAGGCACGCGAACCCCGCCAGCAGCCACAGCGTCAGGAACATGTCCACCATGGCGATACGGCTCAGCGTGAAGTGCAGACCGTCCAGGGCCAGGATCATCCCCGCCGTACAGCCCAACAGCAGCGAACGGGTCATCCGCGTCGCCAGGCGCACCAGGATGAGCACCGTGACCATCCCGGCCAGCGCGGAGGCGAACCGCCACCCCTCGGGCGTCATGGACGAGCCGAAGGGCAGGAGCGACCACAGCCAGTCGCCGAGCGCGATCATCCACTTGCCGACCGGCGGGTGCACGATGAAGTCGCCCGCCCCGGTGAAGATGTCCTGCTGCCCCTGGGCCAGCAGGTCGTCGGCGCGTTCGACCGTCTCGTGCTCGTAGCCGAACTCCCACAGGCCGTAGGCGTCCTTGGCGTAGTACGTCTCGTCGAAGTAGATCCTCGGGGGCTCGCCGAGGTTGAAGAGCCTCAGGGCTCCGGCGAACAGGGCGACGAGGAGGGCGCTCGCCCAGCCCAGCCAGCGCTGCCCCGCGCCGGTGGAGGAGGGGTGCGGCAGGCCCAGGCGTTGCCGGGTCGGATGGGGTGGGAGGGGCGCCGTGGGAGGCGGAGCCTCGGAGGAAGGTGCGGTGGTGGTCATCTCGGCTCGTAGGTTGGGGTTCGGGCGGTCCGTGTTCGGGCGGGCCGCGAAACCGGGTTTTCGGTCGGCATGACAGGCCAACCGTAGCGTGACAGGACGGGGATCACAGTGGATGAGGGTGTGGCTGGTGCACGGCGCGTCGGGACGTTGACGCTCGCCGGGTTGCCCATCGGGAACCTGGAGGACGCGCCGCCCCGGCTCATCGGAGCGTTGGAGGGCGCACGGGTCATCGCGGCCGAGGACACCCGCAGGCTGCGCCAGTTCGCCGCACGGGCGGGGGTGCGCCTGGGCGGCGCCGAGGGCGCCCGGGTCGTGTCCTACTACGACGCCAACGAGAGCCGTCGGACCGACGAACTCCTCGCCGACCTCAGGGACGGGGTCGACGTGCTGGTGGTCACCGACGCGGGGATGCCCGGGGTGTCGGATCCCGGCTACCGCCTGACCGCGGCCTGCGCGGAGGAGGACATTCCGGTCACCTCCATTCCGGGTCCGTCGGCCGTGACGACCGCGCTCGTGGTCTCGGGCCTGCCCACCGACCGATTCTGCTTCGAGGGCTTTCCGCCGCGCAAGGGGCTGACCGGATACCTGGCCGACCTGGCGGACGAGCGCCGCACCATGGTCTTCTTCGAGAGCCCCCACCGGATCGCCGCGACCCTGACGGCGATGGCCGACGCGTTCGGCGCCGACCGCCGCGCCGCCGTCTGCCGTGAGCTGACCAAGACCTACGAGGAGGTGCGCCGGGGCGGGCTCGGCGAGCTCGCCGCCTGGGCGTCCGAGGGCGTGCGCGGGGAGATCTCCGTGGTCGTGGAGGGGGCGCGCCCGGGCGGCGGGACGGCCAGCCCCGCCGACCTCGTCGCGGCCGTGTCCGCACTGGAGGAGGAGGGCGTACGCCGCAAGGAGGCGATCGCCCGCGTGGCCAAGGAGGCGGGCGTGCCCAAACGTCGGGTGTATGACCTCGTCCACGGGGTGGGGCAGGATCAGGGGCATGCGTAGCGAACTCTTCCGGCACGCCCAGGAGAACAACCTCCCCGGCATGTCCCTCCAGAACCACAAGATGCTGCGGATCGGCCTCAACGGCTCGGTGCTCGCCCGGCAGGGCTCGATGGTCGCCTACCAGGGCAACGTCGACTTCTCCTACGAGGGCTCCGGCAGCGTCGGCAGATTCTTCAAGAAGGCCCTCACCGGCGAGGGCATGCCCCTGATGCGGATCACCGGCCAGGGTGACGTCTTCCTGGCCCGCGACGCCTGGGACGTGCACCTCGTCGACCTCGAAGGCGACGCGATCACCGTCAACGGTGAGAACGTCCTCGCCTTCGACCCCACTCTGAGCTGGGACATCCGCCGGGTCGAGGGGGCGGGGATCATCTCCGGCGGTCTGTTCAACACGGTGTTCCACGGGCACGGACGCGTGGCCATCGCCTGCCACGGCGCGCCCGTGCTGCTCAACATCGACCAACCGACCTTCGTCGACACCGACGCGGCGGTCGCCTGGTCCAGCTCGCTGCGGACCGGGGTGCGCCGGACCATGAAGGCGGGCGCGCTGATCGGCCGGGGCAGCGGCGAGGCCGTCCAGATGTCCCTCGAAGGGCAGGGCTTCGTGCTCGTCCAGGCATCCGAGGGCGCTCCGGCCCCCGCCCCGACGGGCTGACACCGGGGACCGTCCCGGACCGGACGCGCGCCCCCGCGCACGCGGGAGGGGCGACGCAAGTTAGCTGCTCAACGGCGGAAACGCCCGCGCGCCCCCGCGCACGCGGGAGGGGCCCGGGCGCCGTGCCGTGGCACGGTACCCGGGCCCCTGGTGTCCGGGAGGCGTCGAGCCCGCCGACGGGTCTAGACGACGGCGCCGTCGTCCATCTCGCGGACCGCCTTGGCGGCGTTGCGCTCCTTGGTCTTGCGCTCCTTGAGCACGTGCGGCGCGGGGGTCCGGTCCCACTTCTGGAAGAAGATGGCCAGCGGGATCGCCACGAACACCGTGGAGACCACACCGGTGCTCAGACCAACCAGCATCGCGATCGAGAAGTCCTGGAGCGAGGACCCGCCGAAGAAGGTCAGGAAGCTCAGGATGATGAGCGCGCCGACGGTGGTGTTGACCGTACGCGGCAGCGTGTTGAGCACCGCCCGGTTGGCGATCTCCCGGAACGGCGACCTGTCGTCCCGTGCCCACTCGTCGCGTACGCGGTCGAACACCACGACCGTGTCGTTGACGCTGAAGCCGATCACACTGAGGATCGCGGCGAGGAACACGCCGTCGATCGGCTTGCCCAGCCAGATGAACAGGCCGATCACCAGGGTGATGTTGAACGCCAGCGACAGCATCGTGGACAGGCCGAAGGACCAGCGGAACCGCCAGGCGAGGTAGAGCAGCTGGAGGGCGAGCGCCGCGCCCAGGGCGATCAGCGCCCGGTTGCGCAGCTCGTCGCCCATGCTCGGCCCGATCAGCTCGTCGCTGAGCAGCTCCACGCCGCCGGTCGCCTCGTCCAGGGCCTCCTCGACGGCCGCCGCGTCGGCGTCGGAGATGTCCCCGGTGCGCACGGCGAGGTCGCCGTCACCGGCCTCCTGCACGACCGCGGTGTCCGAGCCGGGGAAGCCGAGCCCGGCGACGACCTCGCGGGCGTCGTTCACGCTCAGGTCCTGGTCGCCGGTGATCTCGTACTCCAGGACCCGGCCGCCGGTGAACTCCACGCCCAGGTTGGTCTCCCGCACCAGCGGCGCGGCGACGGCGGTCACGACGATGAGCCCGGCCACGACCAGGGCGATCCGGCGGAACCTCATCAGGTCGGGGTTCTTGGTGGTCAGCCAGGTGCGCACCGGTCCGATCCGGCTGAGGCCGGTGATCGCCGGGTGCTTGCGGACGACCGCGCGACGGACCGCCCACTCGACCAGGACGCGCGCGATGACCAGGGCGGAGACCATCGAGGCGATGGTGCCGATGCTCAGGGTCACACCGAAGCCCTGGACGGTGCCGGAGGCGAAGAAGAACAGCAGCGCCGCGGCGATGAGCGTGGTGATGTTGGTGTCGAGCACCGCGCTCCACGCCTTCCGGCCGCCCTCGACGAAGGCCTTCTCCAGGCTCGGCGGGATGGCCCGGCGGCGACGGCGCCGGGCGGCCGCGCCCGTGGCCTCCTCGTCGTCGGAGTCCCGCATGCCGGACGCCCGGTTGGCGTCGTAGACCTGCTGCTGGCGCTGGTACTCCTCACGCGCGCGCTCGAAGATGAGCACGTTGGCGTCGATGGCCATACCGATGGCGAGGACGAAACCGGCCAGGCCCGGCAGTGTCAGCGTCGCCCCGATCGCGACCAGCGCGCCGTAGGCGATGAGCGTGTAGAACGCCAGCGCCACCGACGCCAGCAGACCGACGAGCCGGTAGACCAGCGTGATGTACAGGGCGGTGAACGCGATACCCAGGACGGCGGCGATCGCGCTCGCCTGGATGGCGGCGGCGCCGAGGGTCGGGCCGACGGTCTGGCGCTGGATCTCGACGACCGGCAGCGGCAGCGAACCGCCCTCGATCAGGACCGCCAGCTCGTTTGCGCTCTCGCTGTTGAAGTCGGGGTTGGTGATGGTCGTGCTGCCCTCACGGCTGCCCGCGTCACACACGTAGTCCTGGTTGAGCTCCGGGGCGGAGATGATCTCGTTGTCCAGGACGATCGCGACACGGCGGCGCGGGTCGCCCATGTTGTAGCAGGCGGCGTCGCCGGTGAGCTCGGCCCACTCGTCGCGGCCCTCGCCCCGGAAGTTGACGTTCACGACCCAGGAGGCGCCGGTGACGGTGTCGAGCCGGGCCTCGGCGCCGGCGATGTGGTCGCCCTGGATGGCGGCCTCGCCGAGCTGGAGGTAGGTGCCGGTGGAGTCCGGGAGCGTCAGGGCGACGTCCTCGGGGTTCTCCGCGGGCTGGCCCTGGCCGGCGGTGGAGTCGCCGCCCATGCCGCCGAAGAGTTCGGCGAGCTCCTCCTCGGAGAGCCCGGAGCCGTCCTCGCCCTCGGTGGCCTCCCCGTCGCCGGAGGACCCCTCGTCCGAGGACCCGTCCCCGGTCTCCTCGGAGTCGGCCGGGGCACGGGCCTCGTCGGCCGTGTCCTGGGGGGCGTTGGCGAAGTCGCCGGGGGCGACCCCCTGGCCGCCCTGGCCGGTGCCCAGGACGGGGTGGATGGTCAGCTGCGCGGTCTGGCCGATGATCTGGGCGGCCTCCGCCGGGTCCTGGACGCCGGGCAGCTCGACGATGATCCGGTTCGCTCCGGAGCGCGACATGTTCGCCTCGGCGACGCCCAGGCTGTCGATGCGCTGGCGCAGCACCTCGATGACCATGTCGGTGTTCTCGGCGTTGGCCGGGGTGCCGTCCGGGCCGTCCTGGGTCTCCAGGACGATCTGCGTGCCGCCGCTGAGGTCGAGACCCAGGCGGGGCGGGATGAACCACGCCGCGCCGAACGCGACGAGGATGACGAGGAGGGAGATGAGCGCGCGAATCCAGCGCCCTCCGGCTCCCGTTTGACTGGACAAGGGGTGGAACCTCTCACTGCGGGTGGGTGGATCGCCGGGCGCGTCCGGTGGGGCCGGGCGCGGTCCGACAGGGGTCAGACGGTGGTGGGCGCGGTGAGAGGGGGCGCACGCGTGGGCGGCAGTTCCCCGGAGGTGACCTGTTCGGGCAGGGGGTCGGGGTGCGGGCGGGGGAGCGGCCACCACGGTTGCTCCCAGGCCGCCAGCCGGAGCGCGCAGCCGGGCACCGCGTCGGGAAGGTCGCGCGCAGTGGCGCGCTGTTCGCAGGTGGCCGGGGCCGCCGCGGCCGTGAGGACCGGACGCTCGCCCGGGGCGGCGTGCTCGCGGGGGCCCTCACCGGTGTCCTCCCCCGCCGACGCGCCGGGGTCGGCCGCCCGTTCGACACCGGGGACGCCGTGCGGCGCGTGCCCGGGCGTCCCGGCCGCCGAGGCGGTGGACGCGGAGGGCAGGGCGAGCACGACGGTCAGCACCACACCGGTGATGAGCACGGCGGCGCGGGCAGGGCGGGGTAGCGCACGGGTAACCGTGGTGACCACCGCCTCGAACGAAGGACCGGGTTGACTGTGGGACCGCCGGGCGCCCCGGTCGCGATCGGCGGCGTTCAGCAGAGCATACGGGCACGATCAGACCCGGGGGAATCGTCCCCCGGCTCCCTGTGGACGACCGCGGCCCCACTACTGTTCCTACCACCGCGAGGCCCGTCCGGTAAGGGTGCTTCCGGCCGCCGCGACGGCCGCCGGACGTGGCCGCTTCCGGCCGCGACCGAGGCCGGGGCGGGCGGCGACCGTGCCGGAGGGCGCGGCCGGGTCCCGACGGCTTTAGTCTTGAGGCATGTCGTCGAATCGCCACATCCTGACCGCGGTCGCCTGGCCCTACGCCAACGGACCGCGCCACATCGGTCACGTGTCCGGCTTCGGAGTCCCCTCCGACGTCTTCTCCCGCTTCCAGCGAATGTCGGGCAACAACGTGCTGATGGTCAGCGGCACCGACGAGCACGGCACCCCGATCCAGGTGCTGGCCGACCAGGAGGGTGTGAGCGCCCGGGAGCTGGCGGACCGCTACAACCGGATCATCGCCGAGGACCTGGTCGCCCTCGGCCTCTCCTACGACCTGTTCACCCGTACCTCCACCGGCAACCACTACTCCGTCGCCCAACAGCTGTTCACCACGCTGTACGAGAACGGCTACGTCTTCACGCACACCACCAAGGGCGCGATCTCGCCGTCCACCGGCCGCACGCTGCCCGACCGCTACATCGAGGGCACCTGTCCGATCTGCGGGTACGACGGCGCGCGCGGGGACCAGTGCGACAACTGCGGCAACCAGCTCGACCCGATCGACCTCATCGGCCCCCGGTCGAGGGTCAACGGGGAGGTCCCGGAGTTCGTGGACACCGAGCACTTCATGCTCGACCTGCCCGCGTTCGCGGACATCCTCACCACGTGGCTCAAGGGCAAGGAGGGCGACTGGCGCCCCAACGTCCTCAAGTTCTCCCTGAACCTCGTGGAGGACCTCCAGCCCCGCGCGGTCACCCGTGACCTCAACTGGGGCGTGCCCATCCCGCTGGAGGGCTGGTCCGACAACGCCAACAAGCGCCTGTACGTGTGGTTCGACGCGGTGATCGGCTACCTGTCCGCGTCCATCGAGTGGGCCCGGCGGATCGGGGAGCCGGACGCGTGGCGCCGCTGGTGGCAGAACGAGGACGCCCGGTCCTACTACTTCATGGGCAAGGACAACATCGTCTTCCACTCGGTGATCTGGCCCGCCATCCTGCTCGGCGCCAGCGGCGAGGGGGACCGCGGCGGCGACGCGGGCGAGCTGGGCTCCTTCAACCTGCCCACCGAGGTGGTCTCCAGCGAGTTCCTCACCATGGAGGGGCGCAAGTTCTCCTCCTCGCGCCGCGTGGTGATCTACGTGCGCGACTTCCTGGAGCGCTACTCCGCCGACGCCCTGCGCTACTACATCATGGCCGCCGGGCCCGAGACCCAGGACACCGACTTCACCTGGGCCGAGTTCGTCCGCCGCAACAACGACGAACTGGTCGCCGCCTGGGGCAACCTGGTCAACCGCTCGATCTCCATGGCCGCCAAGAACCTCGGCGAGATCCCCGAGGCGGGCGAGCTCACCGACGAGGACCGGCGGGTGCTGGCCGCATCGCGGGAGGCGTTCGCGCAGGTCGGGCGGAAGTTGGAGCGGTCGCAGTTCAAGGCCGCGCTCCAGGAGGCGATGCGCACGGTCGCCGAGGCGAACAAGTACATCTCCGACCAGGCCCCGTGGGCGCTGAAGAAGACCGACCCGGACCGGATGGCCACCGTCCTGCACGTGGCGCTCCAGCTGGTCAGCGACGCCAACGCGCTGCTCACGCCGTTCCTGCCCGAGTCGGCCAACAAGGTGTACGCGATGCTGGGCGGCACCGGCACCTGGACGGGCATGCCCCGCCTGGAGACCGGACACGACACCATCGGCGGCTCCGAGGAGGCGGTGGACTACCCGGTGATCACCGGAAACTACGCCGACGACGAGGCGCGCTGGGAGTCCCGGCCGATCGTGCCCGGCACCCCGCTGAGCCGTCCGCAGCCGCTGTTCGCCAAGCTCGACCCGTCCGTGGTGGACGAGGAGCTCGCCCGCCTGGGGCTGGAGGGCGCCGATGGCCAGGCGTAGCGGCAAAGCGGTCAGGGAGCGCAACAGCCAGACCCCGCCGCCCGTGCCCGAGCCCCTGCGCGTCCCCGTGGCCGACAGCCACACGCACATGGACATGCAGACGCCCGGGGTCGAGGAGATCATCCGGACGGCCGAGAGCGTCGGCGTGACCCCGCTCATCCAGGTGGGCGTGGACCTGCCGTCGTCGCGGTGGGCCGCCGAGACCGCCGAGGCGCACCCGGGCAGGGTGTGGGCGGCCGTCGCGCTGCACCCCAACGAGGCGCCGCGCGTCGTGCACGGTGACGGCGCCACCGGGGTGGAGGTCGACGACACCGACTGGGCGGGCAAGGCCCGCCCGGGCGGCGGCTACGAGGGGCTGGCGGAGGAGCTGGCGGGGATCGACGCGCTGGCCGCCCTGCCGCACGTGGTGGCGGTGGGGGAGACCGGGATGGACACCTTCCGCACCGGCCCGGAGGGGGCGCGTGCGCAGGAGGAGTCCTTCCGCCGCCACATCGACATCGCCAAGCGTCACGGCAAGGCGGTGATGATCCACGACCGCGAGGCGCACGAGGACGTCCTGCGGATCCTGGCTCAGGAGGGCGCGCCCGAACGCGTCGTCTTCCACTGCTTCTCCGGCGACGCCGACATGGCGAAGGTCTGCGCGGAGCAGGGCTACTTCATGAGCTTCGCGGGCAACGTGACCTTCGCCAGCGCCGAACCGCTGCGGGAGGCGGCCCGGGTGGCGCCGCCGGAGCTGATGCTCGTGGAGACCGACGCGCCCTTCCTGACCCCCAAGCCCTACCGGGGTCGGCCCAACGCCCCCTACCTCATCCCGCACACGCTGCGCTCCCTGGCGCAGACCAAGGGGATGGACGAGGACGACCTGGCCGCGGCCGTCGCCGACAACGCGCGGCGCGCCTTCGGCATCTGAGCCGCTCACCTCGGCGGCCGAACCGCCGGACGCCCGGCCTCCCCGTCAGGGGGAGCCGGGCGTCCGTGCGTGAGCGGGGGAACGGGCGGCCGGTCGCCGCGGTCCGGTCCCCTCCGAACGGGCGGCTGCCCGGAACGGGCGGTCGCTCAGAACGAGTGGCCGCGCTTACGCCGCCGAGCGTCCCTGGCGATCCTGTCGTGGGACTTCCAGCGCCGCTTCTCCTCCTCGCGCAGCCGCCGGTCGGTCCGCGACCGGTTCCGTTCGGCCTCGCGCCGGAGCTTGTTCCACCGCTCCAGCCGACGGGCGTCCAGCTCGCCCTCGTCGACGGCGGCGACGACAGCGCACCCGGGCTCGGGTCCGTGCGAGCAGTCCGCGAACCGGCACCGCTGGGCGAACTCCCGGATGTCGTCGAAGGTGCGGTCGACCCCGGTCGCGTCGCCCGGGACGTCGATCCGGCGCACACCGGGGATGTCCAGGATCAGGGCTCCACCGGGCAGGGTGAGGAGCTGGCGGTGGGTGGTCGTGTGCCGCCCGCGCCTGTCGTGGCGGATCTCGCCAGTGTCCATCAGGGTGTGTCCGGCGATGGCGTTGACCAGGCTGGACTTCCCGGCGCCGGAGGTGCCCAGAAGGACCCAGGTGCTGCCGGGCAGCAGGCGGGCGGCCAGCTCCCCCAGACCGACCCCGGTGCGGGCGCTGACGGTGTGCACGTCGGCGCCGCCGGCGACGGACTCGACGAGTTCGACCACCTCCGGGAGTCGGTCACCGGCGAGTTCGGCCTTGGTAACGGCGACGACGGGGGCGGCTCCGCTGGCCCAGGCCAGGCTCAGGAAACGTTCCAGGCGGCCCACATTGGGGCCCTGGTCGGCGGCCTCACAGATCAGGACGGTGTCGACGTTGGCGGCCAGGACCTGGTCGTGGGAGTCGGTGGCCACGCCCTGGCGGACGAGGGCCGAGGCGCGCTCCAGGACGGCCTCGATCAGCCAGGTGCCGCCGGACCGGCGTACCGCCACCCAGTCGCCGCTGGTCGGGGCGCTGGCGGGGTCGGTGCGGGCGGCGCGGCGCACGGCGGGGGAGTGTTCGGCGGTCTCGGGCGTCGGGAGGAGGACCTGGGCGCCGCCCCGGCGCGCCGCGCTGACCCGGGCGGGCAGGAGGACGTGCTGGCTGGTCAGGGCGACGGAGTCGAAGGCGGCCTCGACACGGGAGGTCCAGCCGAGGGGGGTCAGCGGGTGCGACGCGGAGGCGTCGTCGGAGTGGTCGTGGGTGCTCACGTCGGGCTCTCTGTGACGGCGAGCCCCGGGAGGGCGTCCTCAGGGCTCGCGGACGATCGTGGAGGTGGGCTGGGGGTGGAACGTGAACTCAGCCATGGCGTCGTCCTCTCCGTCGTCGGTCGGCCCCGTGGCACGCGGCGCGTGCGGGCCCGCCGATTCTAGGTCGGCCGGGCCCGGGGGAGCCAGCGGTTTTTCGGGTGCGGGGCGGCCCGGTGGGGTCAGCGCCTGTTGCGGGGCGTCCACACGTCGTCGGCGGGCGCGGGGGCGGTTCCGCGTGCGGAGTGGCGGGGCGTGTAGGGGGCGGGGGCTCCGTCGGTGCGGACGTCCCCGCGCGGTCCGCCTCCGGGTGTGCTCGGCGCCCTCCGGGCGGCCCTCCCGCGGCCGTCGCGGTCGTCCGCCGCGAGCATGAGGACGAGGCTGCAGATGAGCAGGAAGACGAACAGGCCCACGATCAGCGGCAGGAGCAGGTCGGGGGCGCTGGACCCGGGCGGGGTGGACCGCCGCTCCCCGCTGTCGGCGGGTGTGATGCTGACCCCGGCCATCGCCGTGTAGTGCATGGCGGTCACGGCGGCGGCCATGACCAGGGAGGCGACGACGATCACGGGGGCGCCCCGCAGCCGGGAGGCGAACCACAGGGCGGCGGTGGCCGCCACCAGGGCGATGGCGGAGGCCGCGACCACGTGGCCGTGCTCATGGTGCATGGTCCCGGCGACGTTCATCGAGGCCATGCCCATGTAGTGCATGGAGACGATCCCGACCCCGGAGATGAGGCCGCCCGTGATCAGTCGGGAGTTGGTCGGCCGGGTGATGGTCAGTGCCAGGGCGACGGCCATGACCGCCACGGCGAGCACGCCGCTGCCCACGGTGAGCAGGGGGTCGTAGCGGATGATGACGTCGGGCACGGAGTAGCCCATCATCGCGATGAAGTGCATGGACCACACGGCGGTTCCGCCGAGGGAGAGGGCGGCCAGGGCCAGCCACACCCAGCGGGCCGCGCTGGTGGTGAGACGGGCGCGGGTGGCGAAGGCGAGTCCGAGCAGGGAACCGATGACGGAGACGGTGTAGGCGATCGTGGGGGTGAGGGCGGTCTGCGCGAGGTACTGGACCACTGGTGCGGCGCTCCGGACTGGGGTGGGGGGTCACTGCATGTTACAAATCCAGTGATTTGTGGCACGAGTGGTTGAGGCCACGTATGGTGTCCGGTTTCGGCCATGCGGCCCCCGTGTGAAGAGGGACGCGGGTGGAAAGGGATGGTTGTCGGTTGCCCGGAGGCCGCCCGTCGGCCGCCCGCGGTCAGTCCGGTGACCGTCCTGGCCCGGAGCCGCTTCGCGGGCGGGCGCCGTCGGAGCGGCCCTCACCGCCGCCCTGGGTGCGCAGACCCCTGAAGGCGATGCGGGCCAGGGAGTCGGCGAGCTCGTCGGCGTCCAGTCCGCGATCGGGCTTGTACCACTCCACGATCGAGTTGACCATGCCGAACAGCAGCCGGGAGGCGACCGCCGGGTCCACGTCGTCGCGGATCTCACCGGCGGCGATGCCCTCGCGCACGAGATCGGCGACCAGGTGGTCGAACTCGCGGCGCCGGGCCAGGGCGTGCTTCTCCACCTCGGTGTTGCCCCGGACCCGCAGCAGGAGGGTCACGTGCGGCAGCTGCTCCACCAGGACGCGGACGCTGCCGTGCAGGACGTTCTCCAGGCGGTCGATCGCCGGACCGGTGGTCGAGGACTCCTCCCGGGTGACCGCGAAGAGCGCGTCGAGGGCCAGGTCGAGGGAGCGGCGCAGCAGTTCGGTCTTGCCGCTGACGTGGTGGTAGATGGCCGACTTGGTGACGCCCAGCGCGCGGGCCAGGTCCTCCATGCTCGTGCCGTCGTACCCGCGCTCGTTGAACACGCGCGCGGCGACGCGCAGGACGGAGTCGGCGTCGTGGCCGGGGCGGCCGGAGCGGCGCCGGGCGACCTCGCCGCGTGCGGGCACCGGTTCGACTGGGGAAGTTCGGGACACGGCTGTCGAATCTACCTCCTGTTGAGCGTCCACGTGCGGGGCGGGCGCGAGCCGGTGGTCCGTGTCGGCGTCCGCACACGGAACCGGCGAACTGAACGAACGGTCGGTTTTCCCTTCATGGTAGGCGACCACCCCTGATCCCCGTCGGCCGGTGCTCGGCGGGGCGGGGGCGGGGCGTGGGCGCGCACCCGAACGGCGTTAGGGATTCGTCAAACCGGTGGTGTCCGAATAGTCGCGAAGAGTAGGTTCTGGGGCGCACGTGAGACACACGGTAGTTTGCTGATTACGTGAGGATTCGTACCCCCATGACCCTCTCACGCCGTGGCGCCCTGCGCGCCTCCCTCCTCGGCGGCGCCGGTGCCGCCGCCGCGACCGCGGCGCCCGGGGCGGCCCTCGCCGACCCCGTCCCCACCGTCCCGCCCGGTTCCGTGGACGCCCGTCGCGCCCTCCGCCTGCTCCGGTGGGGCAACCGTCGCTGGCGCCACCACGCCTCCCTGCATCCGCACGAGGGCAGAGCCCGCAGAGCCGCGCTCGTCGACGGGCAGTACCCCTTCGCCACCGTCCTGGGCTGCGCTGACTCGCGCGTCCCCCCGGAACTGGTCTTCGACCAGGGCCTCGGCGACCTGTTCACGATCCGCTCCGCCGGCGAGGTGCTCGACCAGTCCGTCCTCGGCAGCGTGAGCTACGCCGCCGAGCACCTGGAGGTGCCGCTCATCGTCGTCCTGGGGCACTCCTCCTGCGGTGCGGTCACGGCCGCGGTCGAGGCGTACCGGAGCGGCGAGGTCCCGCCCGGCCACATCGGTTACCTGGTCGAGCGGATCCTTCCCGTCGTCGAGTCCACACCCGAGGACGGCGACGACTTCGTCGACGACTGCGTCCGCGCCAACGCGCGGCACGTCGCCGAGAAGCTGCGGGAGGACCCCGATCTGCGGGACCGGGTCGACTCCGGACTCCTGGACGTCGTGGCCGCCCGCTACGACCTGGAGGACTCGCGGGTCACCTGGCTGTGACGCGCGGGGTGCGCGGTGCGCGGGACACCCGGTGCGCGGAGTGTCCGGGGCGGGCGGAACGGACATCGGGCGCACACCGATCGAACGTGCGTCATCCGTACAACGGGCACTTCACAGCGTCGGAGGTGATGGGGGAGAATGCGCTCAGAGCCCCCCGAGACCGCAGGGAGACCGGTATGTTCCGGATCGCCATCAGCCGCCTCGCCGATGACGGGTGGCGCATCGTCCCGGAGCGGCGGGAGACCGCCATGACCGTCGACGAGGCGCTGCGCGCGGTGGAGAAACACCTCCCCACGGTCGATACCAGCGAGATCGACGGCGGTGTGGTGCAGCGGTCCGTCAACCGGGTCAACGACTTCCGCCGCGACGTGTCCACCGAGGACGGCGCCCGCTACCGGGTCGTCATCGCCCCGATGATGTGAGCCGGTCGGGGAGCCCGTCCCCCGGACCTCGCGCACAGCCCGGTTCGCCCACGGCCCTCCAGGGAGGAAACCCGTGCACCCCCACCCCCCGACGTCCCGGCACCGCGGTCGCGGATGGCTGATCGCGGTCTTCGTGGCCGCCGCCCTCGCCGTGATCGTCCTGGCCGGCGCGACGGCCTGGGTGTGGTGGTCCGCGCGGCCCGGAGGCGGTGAGACGTTCGTCGTCCGGGTGGGAGCCCCCGACGCCACCGTCTCCCCCGAGGACGTGGACCGCGTCGCCGAGATCCTGCGACGGCGGGTCCGGGGCATGGGGGCGGGAGAGCCGGTGGTCACCGCCGGGGAGAGGACCGTCACCGTCGAGCTGCCGCGCGACGCGGACGTCGAGGAGGCGGTCGCCCTCCTGGAGCGGCGGGGGCGCCTGACGGTCCATCCGGTCGTGGGGCTGGTGGGGCCGGTCGGCGAGCCAGGGGCCGAACCCGAGGACCTCTCCGACGTCGAGCTGGTCCTGCCGTCCCCGGACGGGAGCGGCGACCTGCTGCTCGGCCCGGCCGCGCTGGACAACGACGGGGTCGCGTCCGGTGAGGCCGAGAACAGCCCGGAGGTCTCCGCGTGGCTGGTGCACGTCACGTTCACCGGACGGGGGGCCGACACGTGGGCCCGCATGACCGGAGAGGCGGCGTGCCGACCGGCGGCGAGTCCACGGCGACGCATCGCGTTCGTGGTGGACGAGGAGGTGGTCACCGCGCCGGAGGTCGGGGTCGACGTCGCCTGCGAGGTCGGACTGGTGGGCGGGGCCACGACGATCACCGGCGGTTTCACCGAGGAGGAGGCGAGCACCCTGGCGGCCCTCGTCAGCGCCGACCCCCTGCCGCTGGAGACCACCGTGGAGTAGGGCGCGCGGGTCGGCGTGGGGTGCGGGTGGTGGTGCGCCCGGGGCGGAGCGGGGCGCGGGTCGTCGCTCTTGGGGCGTGCCGGAGGCCGCCGTGGCCGGGGGTCTGTGCGTGGCGTGGGATCTGTGTGAAGCGCCGCGCACGACGAAGGGGCGGGACCCCGCGGCCCCGCCCCTCATGGCTGTCCCTGTGCGCCTGTCGTGCCCCTCCTCGTCGGCCGGTCCGCCGCCGTCCCGGTTCCGGCTCGGCACCCCCGCTCTCCGGGGTCGCCGCCGGTCCCCGGGGCCGGTCACAACCTCCGCGTGTCCCCGCGGTAGTCGGACCGGTCCACGTCCGGCAGCAGGCCCTCGTGCCGTAACACCGGGCGCGACCTTCGCCCCGACCGGACGACGGCGGTCCCCGCGACGCCGCTCAGCAACGTCGCGATCGCCACTCCGGCGACGAGGTTGACGACCGCCGTGGCGATCTGGCTGGCCAGCTCGGCGCCCTGGAGGAACGGCGTGACCGCGGCGACCGCCGTGATCAGACCGATCATCCAGCCGAAGAACGCGCGCGGTCGCGGCGCCGCCAGCAGCAGCACGTGCAGCAGGCCCGTGGCCAGCAGTGCCGCCGCGGCCGCCATCAGCGCGTAGGCGACGGTCCCCGAGTCACCCAGGTCACCGGCCTCCTCCGGGGCGAGCACGGGAATCCCCAGAACCCCCCGGATGACCAGAGTGCCGACCAGGACGACCAGCGCCGCCACCACGGCCGTGGCCAGTCCCCCGGACCACAGCCGTACCGCGTCGACCGGACGCTCACTTCCGAACTCGCCCATGCCGATCCCCCCAGAAACGGCCTCGAACTCGGTCGTAGCCCACATACCCGCAGCTCCCGAGCGGTAACCCACACGTGGAAGACTGGGAGCATGGCTCACTTCGCGCACGCCCGCGTCGACCTGGACGCGATCGCCGACAACGTCCGGCTGCTCCGTGAGCACGCCGGCGGCACCCCCTTCATGGGTGTGGTGAAGGCCGACGGTTACGGCCACGGCATGCTTCCGGCGGCTCGCGCGGTCCTCGCGGGCGGCGCCACGTGGCTCGGCACCGCCTTCATCCACGAGGCCCTCGCCCTGCGCGCGGCCGGGATCACCGCTCCCGTGCTCGCCTGGATCATCCCGCCGGGTGAACCGGTCGCGGAGGCGGTCGCGGCCGGGATCGACCTCGGGGTCAGCGACCGCGCCGTCCTCGACGCCGTCGTCGCGGCGGCGCGCGAACTCGGCCGGGTCGCGCGCGTCCAGTTGAAGATCGACACCGGGCTCAACCGCGGCGGGGTCAGCGCCGCCGAGTGGCCCGCCCTGGTGGAGGCCGCCGCCCGCGCCGAGGACGCCGGTGACCTGCGCGTCAGCGGCGTGTGGTCGCACTTCGCGTGCGCGGACGAGCCCGGCCACCCCTCGATCGCGCGCCAGCTCTCCAGCTTCCACGAGGCGCTGGAGACGGCCGACAAGATCGGCCTCACCCCCGAGGTCCGGCACATCGCCAACTCGGCGGCCCTGCTCACCCTCCCCGAGGCCCGCTTCGACCTCGTGCGCGGCGGTATCGCCAGTTACGGACTTGTCCCTATTCCCGGTTTCGACGTGCCCGGATTGCGGCCCGCGATGACCCTCCGGTCCCGCGTCGCCCTCACCAAGCGCGTCGGCCCCGGCAACGGCGTCTCCTACGGTCACCGATACGTCACCAAGCGCGACACCACCCTGGCCCTGGTGCCCCTCGGCTACGCGGACGGCGTCCCACGGCACGCCACCAACAAGGGGCCCGTGCTGCTCGGAGGGCGTACCCACACCATCTCGGGAACAGTCTGCATGGACCAGTTCGTTGTGGATGTAGGCGATGAGCCGGTGGAGGCGGGGGAGCACGCGGTACTGTTCGGCGATCCGACCGACCACCCCGCGACCCCGACCGCCGGGGACTGGGCCGAGGCCCTGGACACCATCCCGTACGAGATCGTCACGCGGGTGGGCGCGCGGGTTCCTCGGGAGTACACCGGCGGCGCCTGAGCCGGACGCCGCCGAGCGTCCCAGCCGCCTCCGCACCCCGTCTAGCCTGGGTGGGGAGGTCTCCTCCGGCGCGCCAGGAGCGGCGCGGCCGGTCGCCACCCGACCCACTACCGACACAAGCTGCGAGTCAGATGACAGACGTAACAGCCACCGCCACGGGCGCGCCCGTCGTCCACGAGGTCACGGCCGCCACCGACGGAGCCATGCGCGCCCTGGGCCGGGATCTGGCCGCCCTCACCCGCGCCGGTGACGTCCTGATCCTGTCCGGTCCCCTCGGCGCGGGCAAGACCACGTTCACCCAGGGCCTGGGCGAGGGCCTGCGGGTACGCGGCTCGGTCACCTCGCCGACCTTCATCATCTCCCGCATCCACCCGTCCCTGGTCGGCGGTCCAGCCCTCGTGCACGTGGACGCTTACCGGCTCGGCGGGCCGGACGAGATCGACGACATCGACCTCGACATGACCATCCCCGACTCCGTCACCGTGGTCGAGTGGGGCGAGGGCGTCGCCGAGGGGCTGAGCGACGACCGGCTGGAGGTCCGGATCGAACGCCACCCCGACGACACCAGAACCGTCCACCTGATCCCCGTCGGGGACCGGTGGTCCGACGTCGACCTGCCCGGCATCGCCGCCGGGCGCGGATGAGGCGGTCGCCCGTGCTGCTCCTGGCCTTCGACACCGCCACCCCGGCGGTCACCGCCGCCATCGGTGAGAGCTCCGCCGACGGCGCCTTCACCCTGCGCGCCAGCGCCTCCTCCGTGGACGCCCGCCGCCACGGCGAACTGCTCGGCCCGACCATCCGCCGCCTCACCGAGGAGGCGGGGGTCGGACTCGGCGACCTCGACGGCGTCGCCGTCGGGATCGGCCCCGGCCCCTACACCGGGCTGCGGGTCGGCCTGGCCACCGCCCACGCCCTGTCCGACGCCCTCGGCGTGCCCTGCCACGGCGTCACCACCCTGGACGCGCTCGCGTTCGCCACGGGGCGCACGGAACCCTTCGTCGCAATGACGGACGCCCGCCGCAAGGAGGTGTTCTGGGCCCGCTACGACGACCACCTCACGCGGGTGGGCGAGGTGCGCGTCGACCGGCCCGCCGAGGTCGACACCGCCAGTCTGCCCCTGGTCGGGCACGGCGCCGACATGTACGCCGACGTCCTCGGCGACGCCGCCGCGGCCCCGGAGCCGCTCCACCCCGACGCCGCAGCGATGGTCGAACTGGCGCTGCTGCGCCTGCACCGGGGCGAGGAACTGCCCGAGCCCAACCCGCTCTACCTGCGCCGTCCCGACGCCGTTGCGCCCGGCGCGCCGAAGAAGGTCCGGCAGTGGGTGAAGTGAGCGACACGACCGGCGTGACCGACGCGGGCGGCGGTGTGCGTCTGCGTCCGATGACCGTGGAGGACCTCCCGGCGGCCCTGGACCTGGAACAGGCGCTGTTCCCCGAGGACGCGTGGACCGAGGGCATGTTCCGTGACGAGCTCTCCCACCCCTCGCGCCACTACGTCGTGGCCGAGTCCGGCGACCGGGTCGTGGGCTACGCGGGCCTGCGCTCGGTGCCGCCGGAGGGCGACGTCCAGACGATGGCCGTGGCCCGGCCACTGTGGGGGCGCGGGATCGGTCGGGCACTGCTCACCGTGCTGCTCGACCGGGCCGAACGCGAGGGCGTCACCCACGTCTTCCTGGAGGTGCGCGACGACAACCCGCGCGCCCAGAAGCTGTACGCCGACTTCGGCTTCATCCGGATCGGTGTCCGGCGCGGCTACTACAACGGGGCCGACGCGATCGTCATGCGCCGCACGGCCCGGCCCGGACAGGGGTCCGGTGAGGAGGGGAACCCGTGAGCGACCATCCGTTGATCCTGGGGATCGAGACGTCGTGCGACGAGACCGGCGTCGGTCTCGTGCGCGGCTGTGAACTGCTCGGCGACGAGGTGGCCTCCAGCGTCGACCAGCACGCGCGGTTCGGCGGTGTGGTCCCCGAGGTGGCCAGCCGCGCGCACCTGGAGGCGATGACCCCGACCGTCCAGCGCGCCCTGGACTCCGCGGGCGTGAAGCTGTCGGACGTGGACGCGATCGCGGTCACCGCCGGTCCGGGCTTGGCCGGTGCGCTGCTGGTGGGGGTGTCCGCGGCCAAGGCCTACGCGATGGCCCTGGACAAGCCGCTGTACGGGGTCAACCACCTGGTCGGCCACGTGGCGGTGGACCAGCTGGAGCACGGGCCGCTGCCCAAGCCCGCCGTGGCGCTGCTGGTGTCGGGCGGCCATACGTCGCTGCTGCTGGTCAACGACCTGGCCACCGACGTGGTGTCGTTGGGCGACACCGTGGACGACGCCGCCGGCGAGGCCTACGACAAGGTGGCGCGGCTGCTGGACCTGCCCTACCCGGGCGGGCCGCCGATCGACAGGGCCGCCCGGACCGGCAATGCGCGGGGTATCCGCTTCCCGCGCGGCAAGTGGGGCGACGGGACCTACGACTTCTCCTTCTCCGGCCTGAAGACGGCCGTGGCCCGGCACGTGGAGGACGCCGAGCGCGCCGGTCAGCCGCTGGTGGTCGCGGACATCGCCGCCGCCTTCCAGGAGTCGGTGGTGGACGTGCTCACCCGCAAGGCCGTGGACGCGTGCGTGGAGCACGGCGTGAGCACCCTCGTGATCAGCGGGGGCGTGGCGGCCAACTCGGCGCTGCGCGCCCTGGCCGAGGAGCGCTGCCGGGAGGCCGGGATCGAGCTGCGCGTGCCGCGCCCGCGCCTGTGCACCGACAACGGCGCGATGATCGCCGCCCTGGGCGCCGAGGTGGTGGCGGCCGGGCTGCCCGCCTCGACGCTTGAGCTGGGCACGGACACGTCGCTGCCGGTGGAGTCCCCGCTGGCCGTGTGAGCGGACGCCGGATGCGGCCTCCCGCCACCCGGCGACCCCGCGCCCCTGACGCGTTCCGCCGACGCCCCCGCCGGACGACTGTTCCGGCGGGGGCGTCGGCGTGCGCGGGGCGCTCCTCCGAGAGAGCGCGCACCGGACCGGTGGTCCAGGCCGAGGTGTGATGGTGTGGATCCTGTCCTTCACACCTTTTGTTTCCTATAGGAGGTATTCCAGGAAAAGGAATATATGGGTGGCGCGGGACGCTCCCCGCGGGTCCCGATCCATGCGCGACCAGGGCGCTTCGGCAGAACCCGGTCCTTCGTCCCTCCGGGCGCGTCGCGGACGCTTTCAGCAGGTAAGGAGTTAATCTGCCGTTGACCGCCTCGAAGGTCCCAGGAACCCGCGCATGTTCTCTTTTCGGATGATCGTTTTCCATCATTTTCCGGACATAGCGCCCTGTGGAGTGGAGGCGTTATCGGGTCGATGATGCGGAGGAGTCCATGAGACGGGAACAACGCAAGCGGGGAGTGTTCCTCACCAGAGCGGTGGCGGTCACCGTATCCGCGGTCGTGGTCCTGGGTGGGCAGGCCGTCACGGCCCCGACCGCGTACGCGCAGGACCCCATGGACGGCGTGCCGGGGATGCCCGACATGCCCGGGAGGCCGCAGATGCCCTCGGGGGAGGAGATGCCAGCTCTCGCGGGCTTCCCCGACCACCCGGTGATGGTGGACATCGCGGACGAGGAACCGAAGGCTGACGGGCCGCCGATCCCGGGGGCGATCGACCTCAAGGACCAGGAGTCGTTCGAGGTCGACAACCTGCTGGGCGACCTCTGCGCGAAGGGGCCGAACAAGCGTGTTCAAGGCGCGTTCAACAACGAGACCGGCGAGTTCCTGCCGAAGCGGAAGTACATGCGTCAGGTCGGGGACTTCAAGCCGCACGGTCCCTGGGAGACCGTCCGGGGACAGTGCCACTTCCCCGTGCTCGGCGGCTGGGACCACCACGGGCACTCGCGGCGGATCACCGCCACGCACCGCAACCTGGGCACGGGTCCTGACTACTTCGAGCTGACCATCGCCTTCGGGACGTCCTTCAGCGCGAGTACCAGCACCGGGCACAGCATCTCCAAGACGGTGGCCGACGACATCTTCAGCACCACGAAGAGCCACAGCCACGACCACTCGTGGTCCTGGGGCGTGGCCAGGGACGTCAGCCGTCTGCGGGGCCTGGACATCCCCGCGTGCAGCGAGGTGTGGCTGGTGGCCACGCCGTACAAGCGGACCGTGCGCGTCCAACCGGTGTTCGAGCTCTTCGACCACCGGTTCGAGCCGACCGGGCAGCGGATGAGCCCGGACAACTGGCGGATGGCGGACGAGGGGGAGCGGCGGATGTTCTTCTCCCCCGGCTTCCACATCGACGGCACGGCCGACCGCCTGCTGCACGACGGGACGCCGGACCTGGTCGTCGAGAAGCGGGAGAGGGAGCTCGACAGCAAGCTCTGCGCCTAGCGCGCCGGACCGGGGCGCGGCGGGGGAACCCTCGGGTCGTCCCGGGGCGACCCGAGGCGCCCTGACAGCCGCCCCTGACAGCCGCCCCGCTTTTCGGACCTGCTCCCGAGAAGCGGGGCGGCTTCGTGCTGCCAGTCGTCGGTGTCAGTCGGCGGTGAAGACGAAGGGGCGCAGGCCGGGCGGCACGGTGGCCGGGTCGACGGCGAACTCCGCCCACACGTTGGTGCCCAGGTCGCCCCAGGGCCCGAGCGGGAGGTGCCCCCAGGCCGTGGACAGGTTCTCGACCAGGAGGAGGCCGCGCTGGCCCTCCGACCAGTCCCACTCCTCGCGGGTGCGTTCGGCGGGGACGCGCGGGACGCACCCGCCGCCTCCGGAGTCACTGACCGACAACCGGAGGGTGGCGCGGTCCGGCATGGACAGGGTGCGGATGACCTCGCCGTACACGGTGCCGGAGTCGGTGTATTTGAGGGTGTTGGTGAACAGCTCGGACAGGCAGAGCCGGAGGGCGTCGACCAGGTCGGGGTCGAAGCCGTCCAGGTCGCGGGCGAGGTCGGCGCGGACGCGGGCGAGTTCGTCGAACCGGCCGGTGTAGACGCGGTGCTCCCAGAAGACGTGCGGTGTGGTCATGCCACCGTCACCCCCTCGCGGTGTCCGTGCCGTTCCCGCTGTTCCTGCCTCTGTTGCCAGGTTCGGACGAGGGCGGCGAGTTCGTCGAACTCGCCAAGGGAGGGCGACGGCGGGGCCAGGAGGTCGCCCTCCGGAACGCGCGGCCGGGGGAGGCGGGGCGCGGGGTTCTCGACCGTGTGGGCGCGGCCCCGTTCGTGGGCGACGTAGTAGGGGCGCACGAGCGCGACGCCGTCGGCGGGGACGTGTTCCGACGGGGGAGCGAGGCGGGGCGCGGGGGCGGTGGTGGCGCGTTGCCGGGGCTGTTCGACGAACGCCGTGGCCGGAACGGCTTCCGGGGGCGGTGCGGGTACAGGTGCCGGAGAGGGTGCCGGGGGCGGGGCGTAGCGGCGGACCCGGGTGGAGCGGCGGCGGCGCGCCGCGTGGCGGCCGCGCGGGGAGGCGAGGAGGCCCTTCACTGAGCCCAGGACAGGGGTCAGGAGGGCAGCGATAAGATGGGACACGCTGGCAATCCTTGGTCTAAAGGGTTTGAGTTGCTGGCCACGACCCCGGGCGTTGAGTAAACGTCGCGGGGTCTTCGTATGCGGTTGTTGGAAAGAAGATTAGGGGGTGGTCGGGGGTGATGGGTACCGCTACGGAGAAGTCATCGAGAAAAAATGCGAGAAGGCGACGTCATTCCAGTTCAGGTGTGGTGTGGAGAACAATGGGCGCATGAGGGAATTGTGGGTCAAATCAGTCATGAGGCGCAGAAAACCCCCGTTCCCGGCATGTGGAACGGGGGTCGCGGTGCGGGGTCAGCGGCCGGTCTTGATGGAGGAGAGGAAGCCGGTCCAGGCGGGGTTGCTGAAGCTGAGGTGCCCGTGCTCGCGGTGTCGGGTGTCCCGAACCAGGGTTTCGGCCGCGCCCTCGGCGACCTCCACGCAGTTCTGGTGCGAGCCCCCGCTGTAGGTGCTCTTGTGCCACTGAGCGTCACTCATGACGGAATCCCTCAATCGTCTTCTCGATCAGCCGCAGCGACTGGCTCGGTGGCATCGCTGCCGCTTGCAGCCGGTGGAACCGCATCTTGAACTCTCCCACGGCGGTGGGGTCGTCGATGAACTGGCCCTTGTAGGCCGACTCCACGTAGACGATCTCCCGCTCCGGCGCGGGATCAAGCACTGAGAAGGGTCCCACAAGCCCCGGATGCAGGGGCTCGTTCGTGATCTGCAAGGTTATCCGCTCACTCGACGCGAGAGAGTGGATGTGCTCCAGTTGCTCGCACATGATCGGTCCGTCGTCGATGGGATCCAGCAGAACCGCGCGGCCGATCACCACCATCATCACCGGGGTCTCCGCCTTCTGGAAGCGTTTGCCGCGAGCGATCCGGTCGTGTACGCGGGAGTCGGTCGTCGCTCGGGGCTCCCAGGGGGTGACCGCGCGCATGACCGCGGTCGCGTAGGCGGTGGTCTGCAACAGGGAGGGCACCAGGAAGGGGTGGCAGTCCAGGATGGAGGCGGCCTTCTTCTCCAACTCCTCCATCTGACCCAGCCAGGGGATCTTGCCCTCCTTGACGAGGTCGTCCCACAGCGTGGCCAGTTCGTCGTCGGTCCCGAGCACCTTGTCGAGCGTCGTCAGGACCTCCGCCGACGGCGAGGTTCGGCCGCGTTCGAGGTTGGACACGGCGGTGCCCTTGACGCCGAGCGCCCTGCCCAGCTTCTCCTGCGTCATCCCCAGGGCCTCGCGCCGCTGCTGGAGGACGCCGCCCCACCGTTCCCGGATGTCCGTGCTCACCTTGGCCATGCTCGATGCTTGCATATCGGAAAAGGACAAACGGGGCCTACCATTCTCATTCCTCACCCGATGGAGTTTCGCAAAAAGTCCATCGGGGCGGATGGACTTTCGCGAAAACTCCATGCGAGGAGGCCAAGTCCACGGCCCGTTGGGAGTCTGATCCCGGACGGCGAGGAACGGGTCGAAGGGGAGTAGGCGATGGGGGAGCCGGGCGAGGTGCGGGGGATCGACGGGCTGCCGAGGCGGATTCCGTCGGGGCGGCCGGGGGTGCGGATGGCGAGCTTCGGACCGCTGCCGGGGCAGGTGGCGACCGCGCGGCAGTGGTGCTGGCACGGGTCGGGGCTGAGCTACGACCGGGCGTACCCGCTGCTGCTGGTGCTGTCGGAGCTGCATGCGAACGCGCTGCGGCACACGGCGTCGGGGCGGCCGTTCGGGCGGGTGCGGGTGGAGATGGAACGGCACGGGGGCCTGTTCCAGATCACGGTGACCGACGACGGGGTGGTGGGCGGCGGGGTCGGGGAGCCGTCGGTGCCGTGCGTGGGCGGGGCGGGTGGTGGGTTCGGGCTGCGCCTGGTGGAGGAGCTGTCGCGGGCCTGGGGGTGGTTCGGGCGGCCGGGGAGCCCGCTCACGGTGTGGGCGGTGGTGGACCCGCGCGCGGAGGAGACGCGCGGGCGGGTGCCACGGCCCAGGGCGGCTGTCTGATCCGCTCAATCAAGCAGGCGTCAGTTCCTGGCAGACGACCTCAGCTCCTGGCCAACATTGGCCAGGAGCCAGCCGCAGGAGCTGAAGGGCCAGGTCAGAGCGCAGTGGCTCATAGCACCATCAGAACCTCTTCGCATCCGGACAGGTTAACGGTCAGTCGCAACTGCTAACTTTATGGTCGGCTCTGGGCATGTCAGACATCCCATCGTGGCCATGAGGGGACCCTATGACTGCGAAGACTGTTCCGGTGCAACGAAGCCCACTGGGCCATGAGTCTTCCAATTCCATAAGAGTCTCAAATACATCGAAATCCATGAATACTCTTATTGCGCCACCAGTCAGATTGGTGAACTGAAAGGAAATCCCATGTCGGGTGGAGAAGCTGGAGGAAATCCGTACGACTCTATGAGTGCGGCCAGCAAGGCAGAAGCCATGGTGGAAGAACTGGTCTACCTGGGTCTGGATTTTCAGAATGCGATAGAAGAGATGAGCGGAGCGGCTTCTACTTATGTCTCTTCGGGATTGGACGACTACAGTCTCCAAACAGTTGAGAATATCAGTGCTGTAGTTGAAAATGGAATCGCCCTGGCGAGTAATGTTGAGGGAGCGAATATTTCAATCCTTGACACGGACCATGAGAGTGCCGAGGAAGTGCGAGAGGGGTTGGATGCCCTCGACATTGAACTCCCAAGAGATGTTAATAATTAATCTTCACATAATTGCCAAAATAAAAATTAGTCAGATTGGATGAATAATGGGAGTTGCCGATCTTTCCCTAGGTCTTCCTGAAGACATTGACGCGGATCCTGGAGTGATCCGAGACAAGAGTGATTCTCTCACTTCTATCTGTTCAAGGATGACTGGCAGAGTACAAGATGCGGATGGCCATTTTAATGACGCTGCGGGAGAGTTTGCTGGACTTGTGGCTTGGGATCTCAGTGCAGCTTCCGCCGCAGAAGTGGCAAAGTGGGAAGAGACAGCCAAGGCTCTGACCGATGGCGCTGCCGTGATGAAACTTTGGGCTGATGACATCGAAACGTACCGAACGAAGCGAAGCGAACTGGAAGAAAGATGGAATTCAGCGAAATCCTCGGCTCAATGGAGGCTCGATAATCCATTTGTGAGTGGCGCAGCAGAATCTCCCTTGTTTCCGCTGGCGGGAGGAATCGAGGAGTCGCTGACCGCTCAGTCTGATCGTGAGGCCGAGGAAGTAGATGCCCTGATTGAATTGAGGTCTCAACTTCTCGCCGAGCACTCAATTGCCTGGGACACTTTGATGGATCAGGCAGACCAGACTGAGAAAGATCTGCGTGATGGTCCGAGCGCGGAAACGCTTGAACGCTTGATTGAATCTGGGCATTTGAGTTGGCGTCATCTGGGTATCTTTCCTCCTGAGGATCCGCCTCCCCTCTCTGAAGAGCAGGGTGACTGGGCAGCTGAGGAAATGGAGATCTACCTCGATGATCCAGAAAACTATGAGGGCGACATCGCCGAGGTGTTGGCGATGCTTTCTCTCGTTACCACCGCTGGTGCTCAGAACCAACGTAATGGTGGACAACCTCCCGGTGAGTATATGGATTTCCTGGAAGCCTTCTATGAAGGTTTTGAGGATTCTCAGGTGAACATTGAAGGGCCACGTGGAGTACTCGGCGTGGTGGATCTGCTGGAGAACAGCGACGCCTACGATCCCGATATCGCACAGGGATTTCTTAGTTCCATGAGCGAAGGACTCATGGTGCTCTCCGATGAGGATCTCTTCGGTGGCTATGATCGTCTTCCTGAGAGTGTCCGCAGGGCTGCCGAGGGTCCGTCGTTGATGGATCCAGACGAGTTTGAGCACTACGATTTGAACACATGGTCCAGCGAGGTATCAGCCCTAGAGATCTTGCTTGGGAACGCCCCCGATGATTTGAGAGCCGGGGTAGATCTTTCCGCGACCCTGGCGCTTTCTATGGGACACTTTGCTGGTGGCTCCGAAAACAACGTCGATGTGTGGTTGGGAGAAGACACAACACTCTCGCTTGTTGATATCGCAAGCCGTAACCACGACGCTATGACAGAGCTATTCACAGGTGAATACGAGCATCCTAACTTTGTTGATGAGAATGGAGATTTCAAGGAAACCGTTGTTGACGAGAGTCATCAGGATCTGATTGACCGAGCGATTGTAGGACTCTACACACACGATTGGAGCGACGAAGACAACGGCGAGATCGTCGGGCAGATGACGGACTGGATCGCCGAAGAAGCGAACAGCAGTGATCCCAAGGAGGCCACACGCTCAGAGAGGGCGATGGTCGGTCTGGTAACGACACTCACGAATCTTCAGGATGAGCTCAGTGAGACTGGGCACAGCGTTGAGGAAACCGTGGGTGGTGAAACAGTCACATGGAGGAATGCTTCCTTTGGCCACGTGAATCCGGGAATCGCTGACAGTCTTGCCGATATTTTTGAGGCGCATGTTGAGGCATTTGCTGACAACGAGATTCTTGATCCGAATGGAAATCTCGATCCTGATAAGGATACCAGTTATTCCTACGAAAATGGTGCCATCATTGATCTGCGCGATCGAACCGATTTCGTTCAGTTGATCTCTGGCAGTCCTGAAGCGGCAATGCGCGTCGTCGAGATAGCAGATGAATATTCAATGAATTCTCTTTCGGAGTACGTCGGTTCTGTCGGAGAGGGGAATCCCGATCAGACGGCGGGAACGAGATCAGGGTTGCTCTTGAACGCTGTGGCAACAGGTGTGGCGGAAGAGGTTACCTCTCGTATCGAGGCTCATAATGTCGCTGTGGTGGAAGAAGGCAGTGACACAAAGATTGGTACTGATTTCGTGAGAGATTTTACTGCCACCTATATTCCCAATGCCAAAGTCGCTGAAACATACAAGTTTGTTTGGAATGGAGTTGAGGAGGCTATTAAGGATGCCTCCGGAGATGGGACTATCGAGTTCCCAAGAAACAGCACGCCCCCGCTTGAGTTGAATGAGAATGTTATTCGAATCTACACGATGGGAGCTATTCATGATCACGGTGGACTAGACATCCCTCCTCCCCCCGAGGGGACGCTGAACGAAGATGGGACATTCAATACGGATGCAAGTGAATGGGATATTGACTCGAATGGAGATGGGCAGGATTTGCGGGATGATGAATGGGATGCCGTAAGTAATCATGTTTGGCCCGGGAGTGAGACAGATAAGGAGGTTTGGCAGGTTGCGGATGGTTTTTATGAAGCATTTAGTGCTGCTTTTGATGAGAATGGAGATGAAATTGATCGTCCGAATCGGGAGGGGGCGGGGAGTGGTGAATAGTAGGCCGTTTTTGGCCAAGAGCCTCTCTGTATCCTTCTGTAGTTCTCTTTTCTTGTCTAGTTGCTCTTTCCTGGGCAATGAGGGAAGTGTTGAGAATGATACGGATCATCGTGTCTATGAAGGCGAAGCCCCTTCGTATTCGCAGGTGAACTCGGTGTCAGGCGTGGCCTGGGAGTGGGAAGTCCCGGATGAGGACGCCAGTCTTAGTGAGGTTCTTTCCGGCCAGTCGGGGCCCGTAATGGTTTTGGGAGACGGTGTGGTTGGACTGGACGGGGCCACGGGTGAGGAGCTGTGGCACTACAGGGTGGCAAGCGGTGGTGTCCATGACGTGTGGAGCACTCCGGGAGGGCAGGAGATTCTGCTGACTACTCCGGGTAGTAAGCCGGACACCATGGTGCTGCTTGACGCGGGGACGGGTCAGCTGATCGCCGAACATGGAATTGACCTCGAAGAGGCACTCGAACGTACTGTCGCGGTCACTTCGGATATGGCCGTCGTAGCTCCAACTCAGGGTGAGGGCCCGTTGGAGGCGTTCTCTCTGCGCGAAGGTGAACGGGTCTGGACCTATGAGCTTGCAGAGCGCGGGGACAGCGCCGGTGCCGTTATTGAGGATGTGCTGAGTGTGGGGGAAACGGTCGTGGTCACGGCTTCCTACAAGGGCAGCATCTCCGAGAACGACTCCGTTGACATCTACGAACAGGGGATGCTCGCAGTCGGACTGGACGGGCAGACTGGAGAACTTCTTTGGGAAGTGGAGCAGGAATTTACTGCCGACATGTGGCACGAACCGGAGCATGAAGTCTCCCCAGGTGGAGAAGTGTTCTTCCTCAGTGTGAGGGGTGAGGACCGGTACGAGTTTCTCCTTGACCCGGACACGGGTGAGGAGGTCCAAGGAGAAGTGTATCGGGACAGGACCGAACGGCACTCTGTGGCGTTGCTCGACGGAGGCTATGTCGATTCGGTTTCGGAGGATGAAGACGACTTCGTGGAGTACCGACGCATGTCCTTCGGAGGTGATCTGTTGGGTCGTGCATCGGTCCAGAGACTGCCTGGTGAGGGGAATTCTGGTCCAGAACTGGTATTGGAGGACGGGGTCCTGCGGTTGGGCTATCTCGAGGACGAGGACCTGGTGCGGGGGCCGGTGGTGGCCGAGTTTGTGGAGTGGGGTTCGGAGAGCGAACCTGAGAAGATGAACCTGGACATGACCGTCAACGAGGAGTGGTGGTCAGAGCCAGATCCGTCGTTCAGCCTTGGCGCTCCCGTGGTGCTCTCGGTTCCCGGTGCTGTCGTGGTCACCGAGGATGAACCGGGACCATGGACAGTAGTTGGTCTTACTTGAGTTCATATGTGTCAAGTCGAAACCACTAGATGAGTAATTCCAAGGGGTGTGTGGTCTGAGCATGAGGCGAGGGAGCCCATGGTCATGTTGTGACGCAAGACCTGAACTCCCTCGCCCGTGCACTCTACGACACCACCGACAGGCTCCTGAAGCACCGCCCGGACCTGGCCCCCTGGCGCCCCGAGATCGGCTTCCAACCCCGCCTGCCGGACGCCGACCTGGCCACCCTGGCCCTGATGCAGGCCCTGCTCGGCCACACCAGCGAGGCCCGATGGCTGCGCCACGCCCGCACCCACCTGTCCGAACGCTTCCCCTACCTGCCCCAGCAGAGCGGCTACAACAAGCGCCTGCGCAAGGCCGCTGGCCTGATCCAGACCCTGATCCGCCACCTGGCCACCGACACCAGCGCCTGGACCGACGACGTGTGGGTGGTCGACTCCACCCCCGTGGAATGCGCCCGTTCCCGCGAGACCGTCAAACGCTCCGACCTGGCCGGATGGGCCGCCTACGGGTACTGCGCCTCCCACTCCCGGTTCTTTTGGGGGCTGCGCCTGCACCTGGTGTGCACCCCGGGCGGCCTCCCCATCACCTACGCCCTGACCAGCGCCAAAGCCGACGAGCGCACCACCCTGGCGGGGATGTTCGGGGCCGATCCCGGCCTGGTCGCCCAACGCCCGGGGCAGACGCTGATCGCGGACAAGAACTACTACGGGCGCGACTTCGAACGTGCTCTGGCCGAGGCGGGCCTGCACCTGTTGCGCCCGGCCCGCAAGGGCGAGCCCCCACGGGCCGGAGCACACCTGCTGCGGCCGTTGCGCCAAGTCATCGAGTCCATCAACCAGACCTTCAAGGGCCAGTTGGACCTGGAGCGCCACGGCGGGCGCACCCCGGGCGGGGTGATCGCCCGGGTGCTCCAGCGCATCCTGGCGCTGACCGCCGCGATCTGGCACAACGACCGCACCGGTCAGCCGGTCCTACGCTCGCTGACGGCCTACGATCACTGACCCCTTGGAATTACTCATCTAGGCTGAGGTGGGCCTACCTTGCTACGCCAGAGGGCGCCGGACAGCGTGCGGTCCGGCGCCCTCCCGTGGGTCGCAGGTCGGGGATGTTACTCTTCGGCTTCCTGCTCGTCGTCGTGGCAGCGCTTCTTCTCGTCCCTGCCGGTATCGACGGGACTCGCCTCGCTGGTAAGCCCAGCTTCCTCCGCCACTGGTCGTGCTGCGAAAACTCCTCAGGCCAGGAGGGTCACCAGCCGAGGTGGTAGACGACCAGGAAGCCCACCACGCAGAGGGTGAGCAGACATCCAGCCCCGCCGCCTCCAGCCGGGAAGCTCGACGCGGGTCGCGGGTTGGGGTAGGGCATCCCGGGCCGTCTCCACGGCACCACCGCCACGGCCGAACGCCGATTTCCTCCGAGGCCGGGCATTCTTCGGGGCGGCGGCGCGGGGCCGCCGCCCCGGCCTCCTACCTCCCCGGGTTGGACAGACCCAGGAACACGCAGGCGAAGGCCGCCGCGTGGGCGGCCGCGATGGGCTGCCACAGGTCGTCGGGTCCGGGGGCTTGTCGCTGAGCATCTCCGGGATCCCGCTGATCACCAGGGCGTGGGTGCCGAAGGTCAGGTACGCCCCGTGCGGGAACCCGTGCCCCTCCATCTCCGCCGCCAGGGCGTCGCCGTCATGGCGCCGCAGCCGTTCGGCGGTGCGTGAGCGCTCGTGCGCGACCACCGTGCAGCCCGCCGCGACGGGCTTGGCGAACGCCCGGGGCGGGTCCGGAAGGGGGTGCCGACGGAGGAGGCGCTGGCACCGGGGTTCGTCCTGTCCTTCGACCACGGCCGGATCCTGGCCGACGCCGTCGAGGAGGCGCGCTCGCGGCTGGAGTACGCCACCGTGGCCGCGGGCTTCTGCCGCGAACCCTTCACCATCAGCGATCTGCGCCGGGTGTACGAGGTGATCTGGGGCACCGCGCTGGACCCCAGCAACTTCCGGCGCAAGGTCCGGCGGACGGCGGGGTTCGTCGAGCCGACGGGGGAGCGCCGCACGGCCGGGGCGGGGCGTCCCGCCTCGCTCCACCGCTTCGGCGGCGCCACGGAACCGTACCCGCCGCTGCTGCGCTCCGGTGACGTCCTGGGGTAACCGACCGCCCCCCGGACGACCGAGGGCGCCGGACCGCGCTCGGTCCGGCGCCCCGAGGTGGGTCGGCGCCCGGGGGCGTGTGCCCCGTGACTCCTACTCGTCGTCCTCGTCGTCGTCGCGGCGGCGCTTCTTCTTGCCGTCGCGGCCCGGGCGCAGCAGCGCCTCGGCCAGGGCGAGCATCGTCTCCTCCAGGGAGGCGAGGCGCTTGGTCATGTCGTCGTGGGAGTTCTCCACCGCCTCGGTGACGGTCTCCTCGAACTCGTGCCGGTCCGGGCGCTGCTTGAGCTCCTGGAGCACCGGCTTGACGGCGGAGGTGACGTGCGAGTCGATCTCCTCCAGCTTGTCCGTGTGGTCCACCACCGGCCGGTCGACCAGCTCGGTCAGGCGGCGGTGCAGCTCGCTGACCTCCATCGACTGCGGCAGCTGGTTGAGCCGCTGGTTGAGCGCCTCCAGGCGGTCGTCGATGGCCTCCATCCGGCCGTCGACCCCCTCGAAGTGCCCGCTGACCCCCTCGAACTGGCCCTCGACGCCGTTCACCCGGCCGTCCAGGCCGTCCAGGCGCCCGTTCAGGCCGTCGATGCGCCCGTCGATGCCGTCGATCTTGCCCTCGATGCCCTCGAAGCTCCCCTCGAAGTGGCCCTCGAAGGTGTCGAAGCGGTCGGTGAGGCGGCCGAGCTCGTGGTCGACCTTGCCGGTGATCTGCGACAGGTGGTTGTCCACCTTGCCGGTGAGGGCCTCGCGCTGGCGCTCCAGCCGCTCGTCGAGCGCCGTGCGGTGCGCCTCGGTCTGCTCGGTGAGCGTGTCGGCGAGGGTCTGGTGCCGCTCGGCGCTCTCCGTGGCGGCCCTGGCCGTCGTCTCCTCGACGAACGCGCGCAGCTCGGCCAGGTCGGCGGCGACCCGCTCGGCGTCCTCCGCGACCCTGGCCCTCAGGGCGTCGGTGCGCTCGTTGACGGACTCGCGCAGTGCCTCGGCCGCGGCCTCGTCCCGCTCGCGGTCCTCGGTGCGGCCCAGCTCCAGCTGCTCGTTGAGCTCGGTGAGGCGCTGGCGCAGGTGGGAGCGGAGGTCGGCGAGGGAGGACTCGTGGTTCTCCCGCATCGTGGCCACGGCGCCCGTGACGTCCGCGATGGCGGCGTTGGCCTCGGCGTGGTTCTCCTCGGCCTGCGTGCTCAGGTAGCCGACGCTCTCGGTGACCTTGGCGGTGAGGGCCTCGTGCCGCTCCTTGGCGGAGGACGCCAGGGCGGTCAGCTCCTCGGCCAGGGAGCTGGTGCGCTCGCCGAGCTCGCCGGTGTTCTCCTGGAGCTTGGCCAGGAGCTGCTCGTGTTTGTCGGAGAACGTCGAGCGCAGCTCCTCGGCGGACTCCGCCACCTTGGCGGTGAGCTTCTCGCTGAGTTCGGCCTCGGCCTTGGCCTGGGCCTCGCGGGCCTCGGTGACGGCGGCGGAGACCGCCTCGCGGCCGGCGGTGATCGCCTCGGACAGCTCGGTGCGGCCGTTGGCGACGGCCTCGGTGATCTCGGCGCGCCCGGAGGTGAGGGCCTCGGCGATCTCCGTGCGGCCCTCGCCCAGGGCCGCGGTCAGGGCCTCGTGCCGCTCGGTGAGGGTGGACTCGAAGGTCTCCTGGCGCTCGGCCAGGGTCGAGTCCAGCGCGGTGAGCGAGGCCGCCACGGCCTCGGTCCGCTCCGTGAGCGCGGCCAGCGCGGTGTCCAGGGCGTCCAGGCGGGCCTCGACCTTCTCGGTGAGGCCGGTGAGCTTCTCGCCGAGGTCGTCGACCTTCTCCGCGGTGCGGTTGCCGGTCTCGGCCATCCGCTGGAGGCGGGTGAGCGCGGTGTCCATGTGCCCGGCGAGGCGGTGCGTGTCGGCGCGCAGCGACGGCATGTCGGCCAGGGGCTTGACCTGCTGCCCGACCAGCTCGATGTGCTCGGCGAGGGTCTCGGCCCACTCCGGAGGGCGCTCCAGGAAGCCGTCGATCCGACCGTTGACCGCGGTGACCGCCTCGGAGAGGCTGGTGAGCTCCTGCTCGCGCAGTTCGCGCAGGAGCCACTCCATGCCCTCCAGTCGCTGGCGCATCTCCTCGCTCACCGCGCCCTGGCTCTTCTGCTCGGAGACGTGCTCCTGGGCGGCCTGGGAGAGCAGGTCGCGCATCCGGTCGGAGATCCCGGCCTGGCTCCCCCCAGTGAGGAAGTTGTGATTGGTCTGTTCCACCGAGGTGCTCCTTTTGGTTCTGGCGCTCCCGTCCGGGCCCGGAGGAAGGGACGGTGGTTCCGGGCGGTCGGGTTCTCGATGGTCCCCGGGCGCGCGTCGCCCCGCGGCGATGACGCCTTAACGTGACGCAAGTGTGACTGAGCGTATACGCGTGAGGCGTGGGGTTCCGGTTGCTCGAACCGCGTGCGGGTCAATCAACCGGGGGCCTTCCGGGGGAGTCCATGAGAAGGGAAAGCAATCAGCGACCGACAGTCTAACGACCGGCGCCCCCCGCACCCCAGGGGTACGCCGAAGATCTGGGCGCGGAAGGTAACGATATGGTCGGCGCGCCGTGACCGGACCGCCCTTCCGGGCCGGACCGCTCAGGCGCGCGCGGGCTCGGCGACCTCCCTGCACAGCAGGCTGTACGGACGCTCCCCGATCCTGGTCAGCACCACCGTGACCGCCTCGGAGCCGGAGGCGCGCAGGTCCCGGCGCAGCCTCTCGGCGTCGACCGCCGACCCCCGCTTCTTGATCGTGACCGCCCCCGCGTCGCGGGCGCGGAGCGCGGAGCGCAGCCTCTTCAGCGAGAACGGCAGGACGTCGGTGACCTCCAGGACCCGCCAGAGCGGCGAGGCCACGGACCGGTCGGAGGTGAAGTAGGCGATCCGCTCGTCGAGCAGCGCGCCGTCCACCAGGGCGGCCGCCTCGGCCACCAGGTGCGAGCGCACGACGGCGGGGTCGGGGTCGTACAGGTAGCGCCGCGCGGGCGCCACGGGCGCCGGGCCGAGTCCGGGGGCCTCGTCCAGGTGCGCCACCGCCCCCTCCGAGGCGAGGAGCCCGGGGCGCTCGTGCAGAACCGTCGCCCGGCGCCGGGGGCCGTCGGCGAGCTCCCCGAACCACAGCGCCGCCTCCTTCAGCTCGCCGTCCACGGAGATCCACTCGGCGGCGGCGTCGGACGGGAGCGCCTCGTGCGGGATGCCGGGCGCCGCCTTCAGGCACGCGGCGGAGGAGCCCCGGGCCAGGCCGGTCGCCACGTCCCACGGCGGCGAGTAGGCCGCCGGGTCGAACACCCGGCCCCGGCCGCCGCGCCGCGCGGGGTCGCAGAAGAGCAGCGGGTGGGCGCCGGGGGCGACCTCGGTCACGTCGCCCTCGCGCACCCGGGCCCGGTCCGCCAGGCCGAGGGCCGCGATGTTGGCGTGGGCCACCGCGACGGTCAGCGGGTCGGCGTCCACCCCCTCGACCGACACGCCGCGCTCGGCGAGGGCGAGCAGGTCGGCGCCGATCCCGCAGCACAGGTCGCCCGCGGGGCGCCCGTCGGCGACGGCGGCGGTGCGCCCGGCGCGGTGGTCGGCCACCGTCCGGCGGGTGGACTGCTCCAGTCCGTCGGGCGTGAAGTACATCTCTTCGGCCCGGTCGCCGAACTTGGCCCTGGCGCGCTCGCGCAGCCCCACCTGGGTGAGGACCGCGTTGACCAGGTCGGACACCGGAAGGTCGGGGTCGAGCGCGGCGACTCGGGGGTCGGCGCGCAGGCGGGAGGCGGCGGAGAGCCGGTCGGCGGAGGCCGCCTTCGGATCCACGCCCGCGAGCACCTCCTGGCCCGCGTCGGTGAGCAGGGCCGCGAAGGCGGGCACGTGCATGGGTCCTCCCTCGTTCGACGGTGTGGGCGGCGCGGATACGGGTACGCTCCGGGCGCCCCGACACACGCGCTCCGGGCAGGTGGCGGCGCTCACCAGCGGTCCCCGCCACATTTCCATTCTGGCACTCGCGGGGGTAGAGTGCTAACCGCGACGAGGCCGGTCTGGCACCCGCGACGACAGGCCGCCGCGGTCGCCCCTTTTTCGTAACCGGTCCGTGCTCGCGCGCGGGCCGATGTACAGGACACCGAAACCTTGAAAGGGGAGGTCACACAGTGTCGACCGCCACCAAGACCGTGCTGAAGCCGCTTGAGGACCGCGTCGTGGTCAAGACCCTGGAGGCCGAGCAGACCACCGCCTCCGGTCTGGTCATCCCGGACACCGCCAAGGAGAAGCCGCAGGAGGGCGAGATCCTGGCCGTGGGCCCCGGCCGCCTCGACGACAAGGGCAACCGCGTCCCCATGGACGTCAACGTCGGCGACGTCGTTCTCTACAGCAAGTACGGCGGCACCGAGGTCAAGTACGACGGTGACGAGTACCTGGTCCTGTCCGCCCGCGACATCCTCGCGGTCGTCGAGAAGTAGGTCTCGACCGGGGGGCTCGCTCCGAGCCCCCCGGCCAGCCAGTTCTCCGCATCCCGCACCGGTCGGCGCCACGCCGGGCGGGCGGGATGTTCGTTTGTGACCACAAGAGGAAGCACTCACATGCCGAAGATCCTGGAGTTCGAGGACGACGCCCGCCGCGCCCTCGAGCGGGGCGTCGACAGCCTCGCCAACGCAGTCAAGGTGACGCTCGGCCCGCGCGGCCGCAACGTCGTCATCGACAAGAAGTTCGGTGCCCCGACCATCACCAACGACGGTGTCACCGTCGCCCGTGAGGTCGAGCTGGAGGACCCCTACGAGAACCTGGGCGCCCAGCTCGTCAAGGAGGTCGCGACCAAGACCAACGACGCCGCCGGTGACGGCACCACCACCGCCACCGTGCTCGCCCAGGCGCTCGTCCGCGAGGGCCTGCGCAGCGTCGCCGCGGGCGCGTCCCCGATGTCCCTGAAGAAGGGCATCGACGCCGCCGCGGAGAAGGTGTCGCAGATCCTCGTCGAGCGGGCCCGCCCGGTCGAGGAGCGCGCCGACATCGCCTACGTCGCCACCAACTCCGCCCAGGACGCGCAGATCGGCGACCTCATCGCCGAGGCGTTCGACAAGGTCGGCAAGGACGGCGTCATCACGGTGGAGGAGGCCCCGACCTTCGGCCTGGACCTCGACTTCACCGAGGGCCTCCAGTTCGACAAGGGCTACGTCTCCCCCTACTTCGTCACCGACGGCGACCGCCAGGAGGCGGTGCTGGAGGACGTCCGGATCCTCATCCACCAGGGCAAGATCAGCAACCTCAACGAGCTGCTGCCGCTCCTGGAGAAGGTCGTCCAGGACAAGAAGCCGCTGCTCATCATCGCCGAGGACATCGAGGGCGACGCCCTGGGCGCCCTGGTGCTGAACAAGATGCGCGGCATGCTCAACGTCGCCGCGGTCAAGGCGCCCGGCTTCGGCGAGCGCCGCAAGGCCATGCTCCAGGACATCGCCGTCCTGACCGGCGGCCAGGTCATCGCCGAGGAGGTCGGCCTGACTCTGGAGAAGGCCGACCTGGACGTGCTGGGCACCGCCCGCCGCGTCACCGTCACCAAGGACGCCACCACGATCGTGGACGGCGCCGGTGCGCAGAGCGAGGTCGAGGACCGCGTCCGCCAGATCCGCAAGGAGATCGAGGCCAGCGACTCCGACTGGGACCGCGAGAAGCTCCAGGAGCGCCTGGCCAAGCTCGCGGGCGGCGTCTCGGTCCTGCGCGTCGGCGCGGCCACCGAGGTCGAGCTCAAGGAGAAGAAGCACCGCCTGGAGGACGCCATCTCGGCGACCCGCGCGGCCATCGAGGAGGGCATCGTCGCCGGTGGCGGCGCCTCCCTGGTGCACGCCTCCACGGCCCTGGACGACCTGGGTCTGACCGGCGACGAGGCCACCGGTGTGGCGATCGTCCGCCGCGCCCTGGTCGAGCCCGCCCGCTGGATCGCGGAGAACGCGGGCGCCGAGGGCTACGTGGTCACGCACCGCGTCTCCGAGCTGGAGGTCGGCCACGGCTACAACGCCGCCACCGACACCTACGGCGACCTGACCGCCGAGGGCATCATCGACCCGGTCAAGGTCACCCGCTCCGCCGTCCAGAACGCCGCGTCCATCGCGGGCATGCTCCTGACCACCGAGGCGCTGGTCGTGGACAAGCCCGAGGAGGAGGACGAGGACGGCCACGGCCACGGGCACAGCCACTAGGAGTCGGCCGCCGGAGCGTCGGCTCCGGGGCATCTCGTTCGGGGGTGGGGCGCGTCGTCGCCCCACCCCCGTCCACTACCACGGTATTCCCGGTTCGCCCCACGAGAAGTGTGGTGTTTTCGGGCGTTTTTCCCAAAACGTGACCATTCCGTAGTTGTCGATTGGAGCGGTTGGGTCCCGCGTTGGGGGCATCATTCGTTACGTGACGGATGCAGGCGCCCGGGGGGGCGTTACCGCGCGGCCGGGAACGCACCGGGAGGGAACGCACCGGGATGCGGACCCAGCGCGCGACACGGGTTTGAATCATCTGGGATCACTCGCGGTCCAGGGGGACGACGGGGCCATGGACTCGCTGCTGCGCGAGGTCCGACCCATGGTGGTCCGGTACTGTCGTGCCCGCCTGGCGCGGGTCTCCGGGCTGGCCCACTACTCCGACGACGTGGCCCAGGAGGTGTGCATCGCCCTGCTCACGGCCATCCCCCGCTACCAGGACCGGGGGCGGCCCTTCGCGGCCCTCGTGTTCGGTATCGCGGCGCACAAGGTGGCCGACACCCTGCGGGGCGCCGGACGCGTGGAGCTGGTGCCCACGGACGCCGTTCCGGAGCAGCCCGACGACGGACCGGGCCCAGAGGAGGCGGCGGTCCGGGTCATCGAGGCCCAACGGGCGCGGGAGCTGTTGGACGAGCTCCCGGAGAGACAACGGAAATTGCTGGTCATGCGAGTGATCGCCGGCCTGACGGCGGATGAGACGGGACATGTACTTGGAATGTCGGCTGGAGCGGTACGGGTTGCCCAGCACCGAGCTATCGCTCGGCTTCGGCAGGTGGCCCTGGCGAACAGACTCCTCCCGTGAGCACGGTCGCAAAAGACGCTCCCGTCCCGTCTGCCCCCGCCGCCCCACCGCACCGCACGGCTACTGCGCCCACCCGGCGACCCGGCGCGGACGTCTGCGCTGACGCGGTTCGGGGCGCCCGCGCGGCGGTGACCGAGGGTCACGCCCGCCCCGGTCTCAAACAGTGAGACTGGTCACTTTCCGGCCGTGGTGACCGGGCAAACGCTTCCTTCCTCGTGAGGCGCCCGCGACCACGGCCTAGGATGAGGTGACACGCGGGGGCGAATCCGCGCAGGTGTGCCGGGATTGCGGAGGTTGTGTCATGAGCGACGAGTACAGCGACTACGGGGACAAACTGCTGCCTCCGGGGCTGACCTACGACGACGTGCTCCTCGTCCCGGCCTACTCCGACCTCCAGCCCGGGGAGGTGGACACCACCACCCGGCTCTCCCGCAACATCGAGCTGAGCATCCCGCTGCTGTCGGCCGCGATGGACACCGTCACCGAGGCGCGCATGGCCGTGGCGATGGCCCGCCAGGGCGGCGCGGGCGTCCTGCACCGCAACCTGTCGGCGGAGGACCAGGCCAGCCAGGTCGACCTGGTCAAGCGCTCCGAGGCGGGCATGGTCACCGATCCGGTCACGTGCCGCCCCGACGACACCCTCGCCGAGGTCGAGCGCCTGTGCGCCCACTACCGCATCTCCGGCGTGCCCGTCACGGACCCCGACGGCTCCCTGGTCGGCATCGTCACCAACCGGGACATGCGCTTCGAGACCGACCGCTCCCGCCTGGTCCGCGACGTGATGACCACGGGTGAGCTGGTCACCGCCCCCGTCGGCGTCCCCCGCGAGCAGGCATTCGACCTCCTGCGCAGGCACAAGGTGGAGAAGCTGCCGCTCGTGGACGGCCGGAACCGCCTGCGCGGCCTGATCACCGTCAAGGACTTCATCAAGAGCGAGCAGTTCCCCAACGCCACCAAGGACGCCGACGGCCGTCTCGTCGTCGGCGGCGCCGTCGGCGTCGGCACCGAGGCCGAGGAGCGGGCGAAGCTGCTGATCGAGGCCGGGGTCGACTTCATCGTCGTGGACACCGCCCACGGCCACTCGGCGGGCCTGGCCGAGATGGTCGCCAAGCTCAAGGCCAACTCCCGCGCCGACGTGGTGGCGGGCAACGTCGCCACCCGCGCCGGGGCCCAGCTGCTCGTGGACGCCGGCGCCGACGCCGTCAAGGTCGGGGTCGGCCCCGGCTCCATCTGCACCACGCGCGTGGTCGCCGGTGTGGGCGCGCCGCAGCTCACCGCGATCCTGGAGGCCGCCAAGGCGTGCGGCCCGGCGAACGTGCCGCTCATCGCCGACGGCGGACTCCAGTACTCCGGCGAGATCGCCAAGGCGATCGTGGCCGGGGCCAGCACGGTCATGCTGGGCAGCCTCCTGGCCGGGGTCGAGGAGAGCCCGGGCGAGCTGATCTTCATCAACGGCAAGCAGTTCAAGGCCTACCGCGGCATGGGTTCCCTGGGCGCCATGCGCGGCCGCTCCTTCTCCAAGGACCGCTACGCCCAGGCCGAGGTCGCCGCCGAGGACAAGCTCATCCCCGAGGGCATCGAGGGCCAGGTGCCCTTCCGCGGCCCGCTCCAGGCGGTCGCGCACCAGCTCGTCGGCGGTCTGCACCAGTCGATGTGGTACGCGGGCAGCCGCACGATCGACGAACTGCGCGAGCGCGGTCAGCTCATGCGCATCACCAGCGCGGGCCTGCGGGAGAGTCACCCGCACGACATCAAGATGACCGTCGAGGCGCCCAACTACAACGCGCGCTGACCGGGGCCGCGGCCCCGGTCCGGCTCCGACCCGACTCCCGCCCGGCGGCACCCTCGGTGCCGCCGGGCGGGGATCAGCGCCGAGGGCGTCCGTCGAGGGCGACGGCGGGCCGCGTCAGTGCGCGTGTCCCGCGTGCACCTCGCGCACGTCCCACGCGGGGAAGGGGTCGGGCAGATCCTCCCAGGAGACGGAGAGTTCGGCGTCGGTGAGCAGGCACGCGCGCAACGCCGCGTCCAGCTCGGCGTGGCGCAGACCGGTGCCGATGAACACCAGCTCCTGGCGGGGAGAGACGGCTTCGCCGACCGTGTGCCCCCCGTCGGTGTGACCGAGCAGGAGGGCGTCGGCGGGGCTCCACGTGCCGGAGGGTTCGAAGCGGGCGACCGGGCCGGCCTGCGACCACAGTCCCGTGATCCGCGCGCGGGTGGCGAGCCAGAAGAAGCCCTTGGAGCGCAGCACGCGGCCGAACTCGCCCGAGTCCAGGCGCTCGGCGACCAGGTCCCACAGCCGGCCGGGGTGGAAGGGCCGGTCCGCGCGGAACACGACGCTGGAGATGCCGTACTCCTCGGTCTCGGGCACGTGGTCGCCGTTGAGCTCGGCCACCCAGCCGGGGGCGCGTGCGGCGCGTTCCAGGTCGAACAGTCCGGCGCCGACCACACGCGCGGGGTCGATCTCACCGCGGACGGCGCGGATGATCTGGGCCGGGGGGTTGAGCCGTCGGACGGCTGCCTCGACCCGGTCGGCCTGTTCGGGGGTGACCAGGTCGAGCTTGTTGACCACGATGACGTCGGCGAACTCGACCTGGTCGATGAGCAGGTCACTGACGGTGCGTTCGTCGTCCTCGTAGGCGTCCAGGCCGCGTGTGACCAGGTCGTCGCCGCGGCCGAGTTCGTCGAGGAAGCTCACCGCGTCGACGAGGGAGACCAGGGTGTCGAGTTCGGCGCGTTCGAGCAGTGTGGTGCCGTCCTCGCCGGTCACGGCGAAGGTGGCGGCCACGGGCATGGGCTCGGAGATACCGCTGGACTCGATGAGCAGGTGGTCGAAGCGGCCCTCGGCGGCCAACCGGTCGACCTCCTCCAGCAGGTCGTCGCGGAGGGTGCAGCAGATACAGCCGTTGGTCATCTCCACGAGCCGTTCCTCGGTGCGCGACAGGGCGCCCCCGTCGCGTACGAGGCCCGCGTCGATGTTGATCTCGCTCATGTCGTTGACGATGACCGCCACGCGCAGTCCCCGCCGGTTGTTCAGCACGTGGTTGAGCAGGGTCGTCTTGCCCGCCCCGAGGAACCCCGAGAACACCGTCACCGGTAGCCGGCCGGTCTTCGCCGTCTTCACACCCGCCCGTCCCTTCCCCGCCGCGCCCGCGCGCCCCGCCCGGTGGGGGCCGGTCGCGGACGGCATTCGATTGATAATGATAATCATACCCGTTTCATGCGGGGGGTCGTGCCCCGGCGCCGGGGAGGGCAGCCGCGACCACGGTGAGGTCACGCGGGTGGACGCCGCCGACGCGTCCCCCGTTAGACTCCGCCCCCGGTGGGCGCGGCCTGGCGCCCGACGGACGTGGAAGGTGTGTTCGGATGCGACGCGGGCTCGGGGCGGTCGTCCCGGCGTTGGCCCTCCTGCCGGTGGTGGCCTCCTGCGCCATCGCCGGGGCGGAGCCGTGGGAGGTGGGGGTGACCGTGGACGAGCTGCCGCCGGCGCCCTTCGCCCCCCGTGAGGACCACGGCCTGGTCTGGTCGGGGGAGGAGCTGCTGGTCTGGGGCGGTCACGCGGCGGGCCAGCACGACTCCTTCGCCGACGGCGCCGCCTACTCCCCGCGGACCGGCGCCTGGCGCACCCTGGCCGACGTCGACCTGGAGCCGAGGACCCGGCACACCACCGTCATGGTGGGGGAGCGGATGCTGGTCTGGGGCGGGTTCACGCCCACCTACGCCGATGACGAGGACGCGCACCTGGCCCGGGACGGGGCGCTCTACGACCCGGAGGCCGACTCCTGGGAGCCGGTCGCGGACGCGCCGCAGGCCCGTTCCCAGGCGCGCGGCGTGGTCGTCGGGGAGCACGTCGTCGTCGGCGGCGGTGACCGCGGCCGGGGGACGGACCGGCACGACTTCCTGGTCTACGCGCCGGAGGAGGACGCCTGGGACACCGTCGCCCTGCCCCTCGACGGCGAACCGGGCGCGGCGGTCTACGACCTGACGGCGGTCGGCGACACCGTGGTGGCGGTCGGGAGCACGGGACGGGAGATCTTCACGGCGACCTTCCGCGTGGGCGACGAGGCCGCGGCGGTCCGGGTGGTCCCGGAGGCCGGTGGGACGGCCGCCGAGACTGGGCTGGCGGCCGGCCCGGGCGGCACGGCCCTGCTCGTGCTGTGCGACGGCGAGACCGTGACGCGGTACGAGATCGGCGCCGACGGGCGGGCGGAGCCGGTGGACGAGGCCGACCACTCCGCCTTCCGCCCCGCCGTCTCGGTGCGGACCGCCCTCCTCCTGTCGGGCGACATGGCCGCCGTGGACGGGACGACGCTGCTGGCGACCGCGCCCGGCGAGTTCAGCCTGTGGGACACCGCCGGTGGGCGGACCCATCGGGAGTGGGTCCGGGAGACCTCCGACTACTGCGGTCCGCTCGTGCCCGTGGCCGAGGACACCCTGCTCGGCTGGGGAGGCCGGGGCTGCGAGACGGTCGGGGTCAGCGTCGGCGTCGACGTCTGACGGACCCACCGGACGACGGTCCGCCGGGGAGTGGAGAGCGGGAGTGCGCCCCGCGGGCGGATAGACTCTCCGCGGCAGCGAACGTGCCGGTCGAGTGTCCGGCGCAGCACACCTTCGAGGGGGATCAGGCGTTGGCTCAGGTGGAGATCGGGCTGGGGAAGAACGGGCGCCGAGCCTACGAGCTCGACGAGATCGGGATCGTGCCCGCCCGGCGTACGCGCGACCCCGAGGAGGTGTCCATCGCGTGGCAGATCGACGCCTACCGGTTCGAGACGCCGCTGATGGTCAGCCCCATGGACAGTGTCGCCTCCCCGAAGACCGTCGTGGCCATCGGCCAGCTCGGCGGTCTCGGCGTGCTCGACCTGGAGGGTCTGTGGACCCGGTACGAGGACCCCGAGCCGCTCCTGGAGGAGATCCGCGAACTCGACGACGTCGCCGCGACCCAGCGCCTCCAGGAGATCTACGCCGCACCGATCCAGGAGGAGCTGATCGGCCGCCGGATCGAGGAGATCCGCGACGCGGGCGTCGTCACCGCCGCGCGCCTGTCGCCCCAGCGCACCGCCCAGTACCACAAGGCGGTCGTCGACGCCGGGGTCGACCTCTTCGTCATCCGCGGCACCACGGTCTCCGCCGAGCACGTCTCCGGCCGGGCCGAGCCGCTCAACCTCAAGCAGTTCATCTACGACCTCGACGTGCCGGTCGTGGTCGGCGGCTGCGCCACCTACACCGCCGCCCTGCACCTGATGCGGACCGGCGCGGCCGGTGTCCTGGTCGGCTTCGGCGGCGGCTCCGGGCACACCACCCGCTCCGTGCTGGGCGTGGCGGTCCCGATGGCCAGCGCCGTCGGCGACGTGGCCGCCGCCCGTCGCGACTACCTCGACGAGTCCGGCGGCCGGTACGTGCACGTCATCGCGGACGGCGGGATGACCGGCAGCGGCGACATCGCCAAGGCCCTGGCCTGCGGCGCGGACGCCGTCATGGTCGGCTCCCCGTTGGCGCGCGCCACCGAGGCGCCCGGCGGCGGCTACCACTGGGGCAGCGAGGCGCACCACGGCGAGCTGCCGCGCGGCGAACGGCTCAGGGTCGGCACGATCGGCGACCTGAGGTCGATCCTGCACGGCCCGGCCTCCACCAGCGACGGCTCCATGAACCTCATGGGGGCGCTGCGCCGCACGATGGCCACCGCCGGGTACACGGACCTGAAGGAGTTCCAGCGGGTCGAGGTCGTGGTGAACCCGCACCGCTGACCGGCCGCGAGGGTCTCCCGCCGGGGGCGTTCCGCCGGTGGGCGGGACGCCCCCGGTCCGTTGGCGGCCGTCGCGCGGCGGAGCGGCGTCCGCGGCACACGCCCCGTGCCCCCCGTGACGGGATGGCGGCCTTGTGCGACCATAGTCCGGATTTTGACGTCGTATGACCCGACGTTGACCCGGACCCTGGAGGACCGAATGGCTCACCACGAACGCCGTGGTGCCCGGTGGAACGGGCCCCTGGCCGCCGTCTGCGTGACACTCGCCGTGTGCCTGCTGCTGACGGGCGGCATCGTCTACGCGGTCGGCCGGATCTCGACGGCCATGGACGAGTGGGGCGGTCCGGTGGGGGCGGGAGCCGCCGACGGCGGTATCGCGACGCCGCCCGTCACGGACCTGACCGGGCCGCCCGCGCGGGCGGAGGTGACCGCCGAGGACGAGCCCTCGGCCGGGTCGGCGGTCGGCGGGGACGGCGCGGCGGGCACCGGACCGGGTGCGGACGAACGGCAGAGCCCGGCCTCGGGGGCTCCGCGCCCCACGGCGGCGTGGCTCGACGAGGTGTCGGAGGCCACGGGGATCCCGCGTCGCGCGCTGGAGGGGTACGCCAGCGCCCAGCTCGTGATGGACGAGCGGCAGCCCTCGTGCCGGCTGTCGTGGCCGACGCTGGCGGGGATCGGGTACGTGGAGTCGCGCCACGGCACGTACGCGGGGGGCGAGATCGGCCCCGACGGCACCACGACCGTGGACGTCATCGGCATCCCGCTGGACGGCGCCAACAACACCCAGGCGATCGCGGACACCGACGGCGGCGAGCTGGACGGCGACGAGCGGTGGGACCGCGCGGTCGGCCCGATGCAGTTCATCCCCCGCACGTGGGAGCGGTGGGGGACGGCGCTGGAGGGCGGGGCGCCCGACCCGCACGACATCGACGACGCCGCCCTGTCCGCCGCGCGCTACCTGTGCGCGGAGGGCCGCGACCTGACGGTGGCGGCGGACTGGGAGAGCGCGATCCTGGCGTACAACCGCTCCACGGAGTACGTCAACGACGTGCTGGCCTACGCGCACGCCTACGCCGCCGTGTCCTGACCGGACCGAGCCCCGCGGCCCGTCGCCGTGGGGGCGCCGGGCCGGTCGGGGAGGGCGGGGCTAGAGTCCGGAGTGTGGACACACGTACGGCTCTGCTGCGCCGCATCCGGATCTGGATCGTTCTCTTCATCGTGGGCCTGGTGGTCAGCGGTGTGACCGCCTTCCCCCTGCCCGCCGAGGTACGCCTGCTCGAATCACTCCTCCAGGGGCCGTTCGCGCCGGTCGCGGAGGTCTTCCCGGGACTGGCCCACTGGGTGGGCCAGATCCGGACGGGGTTGGACGCCGTCGAGGGCGAGTACCCCTTCGTGCTCTACGGGACCGACTGGCTGGCCTTCGCCCACCTGGTGATCGCGGTGGCCTTCTACGGTCCGCTCCGCGATCCGGTGCGCAACGTGTGGGTGGTCCAGTTCGGCATGATCGCCTGCGTCATGGTGGTGCCGCTGGCCCTGATCTGCGGGCCGATCCGGGGAATCCCGTTCTTCTGGCAGCTGATCGACATGTCCTTCGGGGTGTTCGGGATCGTGCCGCTGCTCATCGTGTACCGGATGATCCGCCGTCTGGAGGCGCTCGGGCCGAAGGCGGTCGCGGTCGGTCCCCCTCCAGGCGCGCGAGCGGTGTCCGGCTGATGTCCAGGAGCCGGGCGCGCCGCTGCGGGGTGAGCACGTCGAACAGGTTCTCGCGCGTGCTCCGCACATGGCGCGGGCCCGCCTCGTCGAGCACCTTGTGACCCTCCTCGGCCATGCCCGCCGCCCCGCTCGTGCGGCGTACGTGACACGCCCGCCGACACGGTGACGACCAGCGCCGACGGTGTCCCCCGGTTAGCCTGGGAGCCTCTGACCGGTCCGATGGACAGGGGCTCCGGACGGGTATCCGTCTGGAAGGAGCACCATCGAGACGGAGGACGACGGATGGCGACCACGTGGTTGGGACCGGACGCGCGCACCGAGGCGCTCGCGTCGATGGCCGACGAGGAACTCGACGTCCTCGTCGTCGGCGGGGGCATCGTCGGGGCGGGCATCGCGCTGGACGCGGTGTCGCGCGGACTGTCCACCGGACTGATCGAGGCACGCGACTTCGCCTCGGGCACCTCCAGCAGATCCAGCAAGCTCATCCACGGCGGTCTGCGCTACCTGGAACAACTCGACTTCGAACTCGTCCGCGAGGCGCTGACCGAACGCGGGCTGCTGCTCACCACCATCGCCCCGCACCTGGTCCGGCCGGTCCCGTTCCTCTTCCCGTTCTCCCACCACTGGGAACGCTTCTACATCGGCGCGGGCGTCACCCTCTACGACACCCTCGCCCTCACCTCGCGCAACAACCGCGGCCTGCCCGCGCACCGGCACCTGACCAGGTCCGGGGCCCTGCGCGTCTTCCCCGCGCTCAGACGGGACGCCCTGGCCGGGGCCGTCCAGTACTGGGACGCCCAGGTGGACGACGCCCGCTTCGTCACCACCGTGCTGCGCACCGCCGCCGGACTCGGCGCCCGGATCGCCTCGCGCGTCCAGGCGGTCGGCTTCCTGCGCGAGGGGGAGCACGTGGTCGGGGCGCGCGCCGCCGACCTGGAGACCGGTGACGAGATCCGCGTCCGCGCCCGCCAGGTGGTCAACGCCGCCGGGGTGTGGACCGACGACATCCAGGAGATGGTCGGCGGACGCGGCCAGATCCACGTGCGCGCCTCCAAGGGCGTGCACCTGGTCGTCCCGCGCGACCGCATCCAGGCGTCCTCGGGGATGATCCTGCGCACCGAGAAGAGCGTCCTGTTCGTCATCCCGTGGGGACGGCACTGGATCATCGGCACGACCGACACCGCCTGGGACCTCGACAAGGAGAACCCGGCGGCGAGCCGCGCCGACATCGACTACGTCCTCGACCACGTCAACCAGGTGCTGCGCACCCCGCTGGGCAGGGACGACGTCGAGGGGGTCTACGCCGGACTGCGTCCGCTGCTGTCCGGTGAGGACGAGCAGACCTCCAAGCTGTCCCGCGAGCACACGGTCGCCCACCCGGTGCCCGGTCTGGTCCTCATCGCGGGCGGCAAGTACACCACCTACCGGGTCATGGCCAAGGACGCGGTGGACGCGGTCGCGCACGGTCTGGGCGGCGGGATCCCGTCCTCGGTGACCGACCGCCTGCCGCTGGTCGGAGCCGACGGGTACGCCGCCCTGTACAACCAGCGCCACGGGCTCGCCCGCGACTCGGGGCTGCACGTCTCCCGCGTCACCCACCTGCTGCGCCGCTACGGATCCGCCGTCCACGACCTGCTCACCCTGATCCGGGAACGCCCCGATCTGGGCCGCCCGCTCGCCGGGGCCGAGGACTACCTGCGCGCCGAGATCGTCTACGCGGCCCTCGCCGAGGGCGCCCGCCACCTGGAGGACGTCCTGTCCCGCCGCACCCGGATCTCCTTCGAGACCTGGGACCGGGGGATCGCCGCCGCCGAGGAGGCCGCCGAACTGCTCGCGGTGCCGCTCGAATGGAACGAGGAGCAGGTCAAGCGCGAGGTCGAGTACTACCGCAAGGGCATCGAGGCCGAGCGCGCGGCCCAGGAGCAGGACACCGACCAGGAGGCCGACGCCATCCAGCACGGGGCGCCGGAGATCGTGCCGGAGGCCGACGCCGGGCGGTCCGCCCAAACCTGACCCCGCGTTCCGGGCGTGTCCGGTGGCGGTGCGGCCTGTGGGGCCGCCGCCACCTCCCGTGTGGTCTGGGGCACACGCGCCCCGCTAAGGTGCGGTAGCGAAGCCCCGACACCACCGCGAAGGACCCCCAGCCATGATCACGGTGCTCCTCGTCGAGGACGACGTCCGGCTCGCCGACGCCCTCGCGGGCGCTCTGGAGGGCCACGGGTACCTGGTCGAGCAGGCCCGCACCGCCGAGGCCGCGCTCGCGGCCCCGCCGGTCGACATCGTCCTGCTCGACCTCGGCCTGCCCGACATGGACGGCATCGAACTCTGCCGCCGCCTGCGCGAACGCCGGGAGGGCGGCGACACCGCCGTCATCATGGTCACCGCCCGGGGCGACCGCCGCGAACGCGTGCGCGGCCTGCGCTCGGGCGCCGACGACTACGTGGTCAAACCCCTGGCCTTGGAGGAGCTGTGCGCCCGGATGGAGGCGGTCCTGCGGCGGACCGGCCGCCGGGGCGGCTCCGCCCTCACCGTCGGCGCGGTGACCGTCGACCCCGCCACCCGCACCGCCACCTGCGCGGGCGAGCGGGTCGACCTCACCCGCAAGGAGTTCGACCTGCTCACCGCCCTCGTCCGGGAGGCGGGCGCGGTGGTCTCGCGCGAGCGGCTGCTGCTGCGGGTGTGGCGGACCGACTGGCCGGGTGCACGGCGCACCCTGGAGGTGCACGTGGGGACGCTGCGCGCCAAACTGGGCGTCCCGGGGGTCATCGAGACCGTGCGCGGTGTCGGCTACCGCCTCGTCCCCGAAGAGAGTGAGCGTTGCGCCGCCGCGTCGTGACCGTCTACGTGACCCTGCTGGTGGCCGGGTGCCTGGGACTGGCGCTGCCGCTGTGCGGGAGCATCGCCGCCCGAGGGACCGCGGGCATGCTCCTCGACCGGATCAACGACACCGCGCGCTTCGCCGGGCTCGCCGAACCCAGCGTCGTCACCGGTTCGGCGGGGAGCCTGACCAGGGAACTGGTCTCCTACGACCGCCTGTACGGCATCACCGCGATCGTCGTCGACCGGGACGGCACGGTGGTCGCGGCCTCCCGCGAGGGCGTCACGCTGGCCGACCTCGACCCCGACGCCGGGGAGCGCGGGGAGATGCCGCCCGAGGTGCGCACGGCCCTGGCGGGCAACCGGATGGGCGCCGACACCGTGGTCTGGCCGTGGCAGGAGGGGCCGCTGATCGTCGCCGAACCGGTCGGCGGGGCCGGGGAGGTGGTCGGCGCGGCGGTCACCGCCTCCCCGACCGGGGCGCTGCGCCGGGCGACGCTCGTCCAGTGGGGTGTGGCGCTGGCCGCGGTCACCGCGCTCATGGTCGCGGGCATCGCCGCCGCCGGTCCGCTCACCCGCTGGGTCCTGCGCCCGATCGACGACCTGGACGAGGCGACGCGCGCGGTGAGCGGCGGAAGTCTGGACACGCGGGTGCGGACGGCGGCCGGGCCGGTCGAGCTGCGGCGGCTGGGGGAGTCCTTCAACCAGATGGCCGACACGATCACGACGATGCTGGAGCGCCAGCGCATGTTCGTGGCCTTCGCCGGGCACCAGGTCCGCAACCCGCTGGCGGCGTTGCGGCTGCGGGTGGACTCGCTGGCACGGCACCTGCCGGAGGAGGGGCGCCAGAGCCACCGGCTGGCCCTGGACGAGGTGGACCGCCTGACGCGGGTCTGCGACGGCCTGCTCACGCTGGCCCGGACGGAGGACGCCGACCACTCCACGGTGTGGGAGGACGTGCGCGCGGTCGCCGAGGAGCGGGTCGCGGCGTGGTCGCCCATCGCCGAGCGGGCGGGGGCGGAACTGGCTGTGGAGGGCGTGTCCGGGGCGCGGGTCAGGTGTGTGGACGGGACGTTGGACCAGACCCTGGACGCGCTGATCGACAACGCGCTGAAGTTCGGCGGCGCGGGGGTGCGGGTCGTCGTGCGCGTGCGGGGGCCGTTCCCCGGGGCGGACGGCGGCGCCGAGGGGGGCGACGGGGGGGCCGGCCACGTCGATCTGCACGTGGAGGACGACGGGCCCGGGCTGTCCGAGGAGCGGTTGGCCGACGCGACCCGGCCGTTCTGGCGGGACGGGCACGACGGCGTCGGCGGCAGCGGGCTGGGGCTGTCGGTGGTCGTCACCCTGCTGGAGCTCCAGGGCGCCCGGCTCACCCTCCGCTCGCGCGTCCCCCACGGGATCGACGCCCGCGTGCGTCTGCCGTGTTAGCTCCGGGCCTCCGCTTCGCCTCGGCCCGGGCTCGGGCGCCCACGAGGCAGGGATTCCCCCTCCCCGGCGACGACTGTCGCCCGTTCCTCGCTCCGCGGTGTGCCTCGTCCCGCGGAACCCGGCTCCTCGTAGGCGTACTTGATCGACTGGTAGTACGCGGCCGCCCCCGGGTGCAGGGGGACCGGCAGCGTGGCGATCGCCGAACGCGGGTTCAGGCTCAACACGACCGGGTGGACCCCGACCAGGTCGGGACGCGACTCGAAGAGCAGCCGGGTCAGCTCCCCGGCCACCTCGTCCGGCATGCGTTCGTTGACCACGAGCAGGCTGGGCACGCCGATCGTGCGCACGGCCGGGACGCCGGGGTAGGTTCCGGCCGGGACGGGCATCTCCGAGAAGTGCTCGCCATACTCCTCCACCAGCGGGGACACGTACTCCGTCAGGTCGATCAGCCGGATCGGCGTCCTGGCGGCGAGGTCGGCCACCGCGCGCGTGGGCAGGCCGCCCGACCAGAAGAACGCGTCCACCCGCCCCTCCTCCAGGGCCCGTGCGGACTCGCCGATGGGCAGACGCACCGACACCACGCCGTCGGCCCCCTCGGCGCGCTCCTCCTCGGTGATCTCCGCCAGGCCCGCCAGCGACAGGAGTCGCTCGGCCATGATCTCGGTGCCGGAGCCGCTGGCGCCCAGGGACACGGTGCCGCCCGCGAGGTCGCCGATCTCGGTGTGCTCGGACCCCGCGCGGACCACCAGGTGGGTGTGGTTGTCGTACAGCCGCGCGATCGCGGAGACGGGCAGCGGTTCGTCGAACGGGGGCTTCCCGGCCACGGCCAGGGCCGCCACGTCGGCGAGGGTGAAGGCGGCGTCCACGGCCCCGGCGGCGACCAGCCGGTTGTTCTCCACACTGGCGGCGGTGGGGACCGCGACGATCTCGGCGCCGTCGGCTCCGGCGCCGACCGCGCCCGCCAGCCCGGAGCCGTACTCGAAGTAGACCCCGCCCTCGCCGCCCGTGCCGACGGACAGCCGGAGGAGGGTTTCGTGCGGCGGAAGTGAACCCGTGAGTAGGGCCGCCGTGAGGATCATCGTCACGGAGGTCCGCACAATCGACCACGAATCGTGACTCCGCGCCCACGTCATGGTCAGACGTTAGCAACACGGCCGGAACCTCAGCGGAGCCTCAAAACCCGGAGCGAACACTGTCCGCGACCGACCGGTTCCCGCTAGGTTTCTCCCTGGAGCGGCTCCCGCCGGAACCGGTCCCCGACCCCCGGGCGATCCCCGGGAGGACCCCTGACTCCGGCGCCGTCCGCTCCACACCACCCCCCAAGGATTCCGAGAGGACTCGACCATGCGACGCGCCGTGCCGTCCCTGGCCGCCCTGCCCGTCAGCGTTCTCCTGCTGGCGAGCTGCGCCCAGCCCGCCGACCAGGCCGCCGAGGAGGAGGCCGGGATCGGCCAGGGAGCCGTCCGGGAACAACTCAGCATCGCCACCGGCGGTTCCACCGGTGTGTACTTCCCCCTCGGCGGCGCCCTCGCCACCGTCATCGAGGAGAACATCGAGGGACAGACCGGGTCCGCGGAGACCACCGGCGCCTCGGTGGAGAACCTCCGCCTCATCGGTAACGGCGACGCCGACATCGCCATCGTCCAGGGCGACGCCGCGGGCCAGGCGTTCGAGGGCACCGCGGAGTTCGAGGGCAGCCCGGTCGAGTCCTACGCGCTCGCCGTGCTCTACCCCAACGTCTTCCACACGGTGACCCTGGAGTCCACCGCCGAGGAGGAGGGGCTGGAGTGCTTCCGCGACGTGCTCGGCACCCGCTACTCGGTGGGCGCCCCCGGCAGCGGCAACCGCACCACCACCACCGCGGTCTTCGCGGCCCTGGAGATGTCCCTGGGCGACATCGACATCCAGAACCTCGGGTACGCCGAGACCGACACCGCGCTGCGCAACGACCAGCTCGACGCCGGGTCGTGGGTGGTCGGTCAGGGGCACGGCGGGCTGACCGAGCTCGCCACCACCGAGGACGTGCACCTCATCAACATGTGCGACGACGAGCGCGAGGCCATCACCGCCGGAACCAACAGCTACACCGAGCACACCATCCCGGGCGGCACCTACCCGGGCGTCGACGAGGACGTCCAGACCATCGCGGTGTGGAACTCGCTGGTGGTCGGCGGTGAGTTCAACGAGGACCAGGCCTACGAGATCACGGCCGCCATGTTCGACAACATCGACACCCTCCTCGCCGCCCACGCCCCGGCCGAGGAGTACCTGGTTCCCGAGACCATCCTGAACAGCCCCGTGCCGGTGCACCCCGGCGCCGCCCGGTTCTACGAGGAACAGGGCATCGAGCTGCCCGAGGAGCTCGTGGCCCAGACGGAGGGGTAGGCCGTCCCCGTGGCCGCTCGATCCGAACCGACCGACCGGCCGTCCGCGGGCGCCGACCGCCGTCGGCGCCCGCGGACCGCGGCCCTCCTCCTGGCCGCGGCGGCCGCCGTCCTGCTGGCGCCCGTGTGGCCGGCACTCCGCCTGACCGACGACGGAACCCCCCTCGGCACCGTCCCGCTCACGGAGGGCGGGACCTTCACCATCGCCTACGTCCACTCCATCGACGGGCTGCCGATCGAGGAGGACTTGGTCGTGCGCGACGGCCGCATCGTCGCCGAGGCCACCCGCTTCGTCCAGTACGGCGCGGGCATGGGCCGGGTCACCGGGGCGGGTGAGGCCCACGCCGACGGCGAGTGGTGGGTGGTCGAGGACATGGGCCGCGACGTCGGCGCCGAACTGGTGCTGCGCCCCGGTTCCGCCGCGGTCGACCACCGCCTGCGCGCCTCCGACACCGAGATACGGCTCTCCCCGTGCCTGACCTCGCACCGGGTGGTCATCGCCCCCGCGCGGGTCTCCACGCTCCGACTGCTGCTCGGCCGCGTTCCACGGCCCGAGTGCTGACCATCCCCCGCCCTGCGCACGAGAACCCGAGGAAAGATCATGGCTGACACCCCACCACAGGCGCCGCCGGAGGGCGCCGCCCCCGACACCGCCGGGGACGGGAGCGGATCCGGGACCCGGACGGGCAGGACCGGGACCTCGGCGGACGTGCTTCCGGACGTGGACGGCCGGGACGCGGGCGAGGGCCCGCTGTGGCGGCGGGTGGCCGCGGAGCGGTGGGGCCGGGGCCGCGCGGCCACCGCGGTCGGCGTGGTGGTGGTCGTGCTCGCCGTCGCCCTGACCCTCTTCCAGCTCTACGTCGCGCTCTTCGCCGGACTGGACGCGCGCCAGCAGCGGATCACCCACCTGCTGTTCGTGATGGTCCTGGTCTTCCTCCTGAGGCGCCCCTTCGACCTGGACCGGACGTCCGGGTTCTCGGCCCTGACCCTCGTCCGCGCGCTGATCCCCCGGCGGCGGAACGGCGCGGCGGCCGAGGACGGCGGGGACCCGCGCGAGGCCGCCGCCCGGCGCGTCCTGACCGGTGCCGGTTGGGCCCTGGACCTGGTGCTGGTCGCGGCGGCCGTCGTCGTGAGCGTCTACCCGCTCCGGTACCAGGACGAACTGGCCGCGCGCGCCGGGGCCTACACCGGACTGGACTGGGTGCTGGGCCTGATCCTCATGGTCGTGCTGTTGGAGGCCACCCGCCGGGCGGTCGGGACGATCATGGTCGTGGTCGTGGTCGCCTTCGTGTACTACGCGTGGATCGGCCCGCTCATCCCCGGACAGTTCGGCCACACCGGCGCGACCATCCAGCGCATCTCCACGCACGCCTACCTGGGCGACGGCGTCTACGGCCTGACCCTGGGCGTGGTCGTGACCTTCGTGTTCGTCTTCATCCTCTTCGGCGCCCTGCTGAACAGGACGGGCGGCGGCAACTTCTTCGTCGGGCTGGCGTACGTGGTGACCGGGCGGATGGTCGGCGGCCCCGCCAAGGGCGCGGTGCTCGGCAGCGCCATGATGGGCTCGGTGTCCGGGAGCGCCATCGCCAACGTCGTCACCTCCGGCCCCTTCACCATCCCCCTGATGCGCAAGGTCGGCTACCGCAGGGAGGACGCGGCCGGGGTCGAGGCGGCCGCGTCGACCGGGGGCCAGATCCTGCCGCCCATCATGGGCGCGGGAGCGTTCATCATGGCCGAGCGGACCGGGATCCCCTACGCCGACATCGTCAAGGTCGCCGTCATCCCGGCGCTCATGTACTTCGGCGTGATGTTCCTGTTCGTGGACATCCTGGCGCGCAAGCACGGGATCGGCGTCGCCAGGAGCGAGGACCTGCCGAGACTGCGCCTGGTGCTGGCGGCGGGCTGGCACTTCCTGCTGCCCCTGCTGCTGCTCGTCGTGCTGCTGCTCCAGTACGTGCCGCCCACGCAGGCGGGCCTGTACGCGTGCGGCGCGCTGCTGGCCGTGGCGATGCTGAGGGCGGGGAGCCGCCTGTCGCCGAGCGACCTGGTGGACGTGTTCGTCATGGCCGCCCGCAACACCCTCCCGGTGTCGGTGGCGTGCGCGGTGGCGGGGATCATCGTCGGGATGGTCGGACTCACCGGCCTCGGGCTGACGCTGTCGAACGTCCTGGTCACGGTGTTCGCCGGAAACCTGCTGCTCACCCTGGTGATGGTGGCGGTGGCGTCGCTGATCATGGGTTTCGGGCTGCCGGTGACCGCCTCCTACGTGGTCATCTCGGTCCTCGCCGTGCCCGCCCTGGGCGAGCTCGGGCTGACCGTGCTCGTGGCGCACATGATCGTGTACTGGTACAGCCAGGACTCCAACGTGACGCCTCCGGTGGCGCTGGCGGCGTTCGCGGCGGCGGGGATCGCGGGCGCCAAGCCGATGCGGGCCGGGGCGGCGGCGTGGAAGTTCGCCAAGGGCCTCTACCTGATCCCGGTCATGATGGCCTACTCCGCGCTGCTGGCGGTGGACGGCCCCGTGCTGGAACTGGTGGCCGCGGTGCTCGGCGGGTGCGTGGCGCTCGCGGCGGCGGCGATCGCGATCGAGGGGCACTTCCTGCGGCGCACGACGCCGGGGGAGCGGCTCGGACTGATCCTGGCCGCGGCCCTGGTCATGGTCGGACCCGAGTGGGCCGCGCTCGCCGAGCGGGCGCTGTCGACCGCGGTGGCCCCGCACTGGTTCGTGCTGGCCGGCGCGGTCCTGGGGGCGGCGCTCATCGCCCTCCAGGCGGTCGGCCGCCGCGGGCCGCGGGGCGGTGGGGACGCGCCGACGGCTGCGGCGCCGGCGCGGGAGCCCGGTGAGGACACGGCCCGGACGGAGGCGTAGCGGATCCTCCGCCGGGTCCCACCACCTAGGATCAACACACATGTGGCGATTCCGACGGACTCCTGGACGGGTGCCGACCGGCACCGGCATCGAGACGGCGCTGGTGTCGGCCGCGTACGGGACCGAACCCGTCCTGCGGTCCGCGTGCGAGGCGGTGCGCGACGGCGGCGTCACGGCGGGGCTGACCCTGCTCGGCGAGGACCGCGACGACGCCGAGGCCCGCGCCCACCGGGCCGAGGCGCTCGGCCGCGCCGCCGTCGACCGGGTGGTCGAGGTCGCCTCCCTGGCCGAGGGGGACGCCGACGAGGCCGACGTCCTGCTCTGGCTCGGGCACGTCCTGCTCGCGCGCGCCGCCGCCCGGCCCGTCGGGGGCCAGGCCACGGGCCGGGCCGACCGCAAGGCGCTGGAGGCGGCGCTCATCGAGGCCCGCGCCCCGCTGGAGGCCGCCGCGCGCCTGCGCCCCGACGACGCCGCGCCCTGGGCCGCCCTCCAGACGGTCGCCATGGGCCTGCGCGCGGACCGGGAGGACAGGGACCGGATCTGGGACGAGGTGAGCCGACGGGCGCCGCACCTGTTCCCCGCGCACATGACCCGGGTCCGCTCCCTGTCCCCGGCCCGGGGCGGGTCGACCGAGGAGATGTTCGCGGTCGCGGGCGCGGCGGCGGACGGCGCGCCCGAGGGCGACCCCCTGCCCGCCGTCCTCGCCCTCGCCCACGCCGAGCACCTGCGGGCCGAGCGGCGACGGCTCACCGCGGAGGGCTCCTTCGACCACATCGCGAGCATGAGCCTGGGCCGTCTGCACGGCGAGGCCGTCCGCGAGCTGTTCGAGGCGGCCCGGGACTGGGTGTCGGCCGCGGTGCCGCACGAACGCGACGTCCAGGCCCACCACCTGTTCGGGTGGGCCTTCCACCGGGCCGAGGTCGCCGAGGCCGCGCGCTGGCACCTCGGCGCGGTCGGCCGCTACTACTGCGACCTGCCGTGGTCCTTCTTCGGCGACCCCCGGGCCGGGGTCGCGCACGCGATGGCGGCGGTCGGGGTGGACCCGCGCCCCCGGGCGGAGGACGGCCGGGCCTGACACCGGGAAAACCGGTGGTCCGCCCGGTGGCGCCTCGTCCACAATGCATGGGTGCTACTGACGATCACGACCACGGCCACGCCCGCGACCGACCTCGGGTACCTGCTCCACAAGCATCCGGACAGGGCGCAGAGCTTCGAGCAGTCCTTCGGCACGGCGCACGTCTTCTACCCCGAGGCGACCGACGAACGGTGTACCGCGGCGCTCATGCTGGAGGTGGACCCGCAGTCGCTGCTGCGCTCGCGCACGTCGGTCAACACCCCCGACTTCGCGCTCGCGCAGTACGTCAACGACCGCCCCTTCGCGACGTCGTCGCTGTTCACCGTCGCCCTCGGCCGGGTCTTCGGCAGCGCGCTCAAGGGGCGGTGCCAGGCCCGGCCGGAACTGGCGCGCACACCCATCCCCCTCACGCTCAGCCTGCCCGCCGTGCCCTGCCGGGGCGGGGCCGACCGCGCCCGCGCCCTCTTCGAACCGCTGGGCTGGCGGGTGGCGGCCGAACCCGTACCGCTCGACCCCGGCCTGCCCGGGTGGGGTGACTCGCACTACCTGTCGCTCACCCTGACCGGGACGATGCCGCTGTCCGAGGCCCTCAGCCACCTGTACGTGCTGCTGCCCGCGATGGACGGCGCCAAGCACTACTGGGTGGACGAGTCCGAGATCGACAAGCTGCTGCGGGCGGGCGGCGCCACCGGCGAGGACGACGACGGCCCGGGATGGCTGGCCGCGCACCCCGAGCGCGGCTGGATCACCCGTCGGTACCTCAACCGGCGCGACCGGTACGTGCGCACCGCCCTGGCGCGGCTGGCCGAGGCCGACGACCGCACCGGGGACGAGGAGGCCGACGACCCGGCGGTCGAGGACGCCGCGGCGGCCCCGGACCGCGAGGAGCGCGGCCCGTCCCTGGCCGAGCAGCGCGCGGGCGCGGTCCTGGCGGTCCTGGCGGCCGAGCGCGCCACCAGCGTCATCGACCTGGGGTGCGGTTCGGGCAGGCTGCTCGAACGGCTGGTCAGGGACCACACCCTGGAGCGGATCACCGGTGTGGACGTGAGCACCGTCAGCCTGGAGCACGCCCACCGCAGGGTGTGCCGGGGCTGCCACCCGGACGGGCGCGGACGCCACCGCGACCTGTTCGCCGACGTGACCGGGGTCCGGGAGGAGGGGAGCGGTCGGCTCCCCCGGCCCGAGCTGCTGGTGGGCTCGGTCGTGTACCGGGACGCCCGGTTCGCGGGCCACGACGCCGCCGTGCTGATGGAGGTCGTCGAGCACCTCGACCCCTCGCGCCTGACCGCGATGGAGGAGAGCGTGTTCGGTACGGCCCAGCCCAGGGTCGTGGTGGTCACCACGCCCAACGCCGAGTACAACAGGCACTACGAGGGTCTGCCCGAGGGCGCCTTCCGCCACGGCGACCACCGCTTCGAGTGGACCCGCGCCGAGTTCACCGCCTGGTCCGAGGGTGTGGCGGAACGGAACGGCTACGGGGTGCGCTTCCTGCCGGTGGGCCCGGAGCACCCCGAGACCGGCGCCCCGACCCAGATGGGAGTCTTCACCCGATGAGCGAGATCGAGACCGCCGAGCCGGTGGAGCCGCGGGTGCTCAGTGTGCCCAGGATGGGGCTGGTCGTGCTCGTGGGGGTGTCCGGTTCGGGCAAGTCGACCTTCGCGGCGCGCCACTTCCTGCCGACGCAGGTGGTCAGCTCCGACCACTGCCGCGGCGTGGTCAGCGACGACCCGAACGACCAGGCCGCCAGCGCCGACGCCTTCACGCTGCTGCACACCATCGTGGACATCCGGCTGCGCCGGGGCCTGCTGACCGTCGTGGACGCGACCAACGTGCAGCCCCGCGCGCGGGCGCAGCTCGTGCGCATCGCCAAGGACAACGACGTGCTGTCCACGGCGATCGTGCTCGACGTCACCGAGTCGGTGGCGGCTGCCCGCAACCGGGAGCGCCCGGACCGCGACTTCGGCGACCACGTCATCCGGCGGCAGCGCCGCGACCTGAAGTCGAGCCTCAAGCGGCTGTCCCGCGAGGGCTTCCGCAAGGTGCACGTGCTGCGCGGGCCGGAGGAGATCGAGGCGGCCACCATCGAACTGGAACGCGCCTGGCCGGACCGCACGGATCTGACCGGCCCGTTCGACATCATCGGTGACGTGCACGGCTGCCGGGCCGAGCTGGAGGAGCTGCTCGGCGACCTCGGCTACGCGCTCACCCGCGACGACGAGGGCCGACCGGTCGGCGCCCGCCACCCCGAGGGGCGCACCGCCGTGTTCGTGGGCGACCTGGTCGACCGGGGCCCCGACAGCCCGGGGGTGCTGCGGCTGGTCATGGGCATGGTCGCCGACGGCGACGCCCTGTGCGTGCCGGGCAACCACGAGAACAAGCTCGTGCGCGTGCTCAGGGGGCGCGGGGCGCGGCTCACCCACGGTCTGGCCGAGACGATGGAGCAGCTCGGCCGGGAGAGCGAGGAGTTCCGCGCGCGCGTGCTGGAGTTCTGCGACGGGCTGGTCAGCCACCTCGTCCTGGACGGGGGGAAGCTGGTCGTCGCGCACGCCGGGCTGAAGGAGGAGTACCACGGGCGCGCCTCCGGCCGGGTGCGCTCCTTCGCCCTGTACGGCGACACGACCGGCGAGACCGACGAGTACGGCCTCCCGGTCCGCCTGCCGTGGGCGCGCGACTACCGGGGCCGGGCCGCCGTGGTGTACGGGCACGTGCCCACGCACAAGGCGGAGTGGCTCAACAACACGATCTGCCTGGACACCGGCTGCGTGTTCGGCGGACGGCTCACCGCGCTGCGCTACCCCGAGCGCGAACTGGTCGACGTGGCGGCGCACCGCACCTGGTACGAACCGGCCAGGCCGCTCGCACCGCGGCCGCCGGGGGAGGGGAACGCCGCCGACGCCCGGCCGAGGCACACCCTGGACATCACCGACGTGGGCGTCGGCGGCGCCCGTACCGGAATGCACGTGGACACCGAGCACGGCGCGGTGCGCGCCGACGGCGGCAGCACCCTGGCGGCGCTGGAGGTGATGAGCCGGTTCGCGGTCGACCCGCGCTGGCTGCTGTACCTGCCGCCGACCATGGCCCCGGCGCCCACGGCGACCGAGCCCGGACTGCTGGAGCACCCGGCGGAGGCGTTCACCGCCTACCGGGGCTCGGGGATCGGCCAGGTCGTGTGCGAGGAGAAGCACATGGGCTCGCGCGCGGTCGCGGTGCTGTGCCGGGACGAGGCGGCGGCCGAACGGCGGTTCGTGCCGGGGGAGCTGGGGACCGTGTACACCCGGACCGGGCGCCCCTTCTTCCCCGACCCCGCGCTCCAGGCGGAGGTGGTCGACCAGCTGCGCGAGGCGGTCGGCGCGGCCGGGCTGTGGGACCGGCTCGGCACGGACTGGGTGGCCCTGGACGGGGAGATGCTGCCGTGGTCGGCCAAGGCCCGGTCGCTGATCCGCGAGCAGTACGCGTCGGTGGGCGCCGCCGCGCGCGCCGCACTGCCCGCCGCCGGAGCCGCGCTGGCCGCGGCGGCCGGGCGCGGTGTGGACGTGGGCGACCTGGCCGCGACCGTGGAGCGGCGGGCCGGGCAGATGGAGGAGTTCAGCCGGGTGTACCGACGCTACTCCTGGGACACCGACGGAGCGGCGGGGCTCCGGTACGCGCCGTTCATGGTGCTGGCCTCCGAGGGGCGGGAGTACTCCGACGCCGACCACCTGTGGCACATGGGGGTCGCCGAACGGCTCGCGGAGGTCAGCGGTCTGGTGCGCTCCACCCGCTACCTGGTCGTGGACACCACCGACCCGGACGCGTGCGCCTCGGCCGCCGGGTGGTGGCGCGAGCTCGTGTCGGCGGGCGGCGAGGGAATGGTGGTCAAGCCGCTGCTCGGCGCCGGGGCCAGGGCGCGCAAGGGCCTGGCTCAGCCGGGGCTGAAGGTGCGCGGACCGGACTACCTGCGGATCATCTACGGCCCCGACTACACCGAGCCGGAGCGGCTGGCGGTGCTCAGGGAGCGCCGTTCGCTGGGCCGCAAGACGGGGCTGGCGATGCGCGAGCACAAGCTGGGGCTGGAGGCGCTGGCCCGGCACGCCCGCGGCGAACCGCTGTGGCGGGTGCACGAGGCGGTGTTCGCGGTGCTGGCCCTGGAGTCGGAGCCGGTCGACCCGCGGCTGTGACCCCGGGCCGCCGCTGAGGGTGCCCGCTCCGCCGCGGAGCGACCCCCCAGAGCGGCCCGAAGCAGTCTTCCTGGGGCGGTCACCCCAGGGGGTTTCCCTTCGGGCCGAAGCGAAGCGGAGGCCCGGAATGAACACGACCCCGCCCGATCCGTCGGGCGGAGTCCTCGTGCGTCCGGGGCGTCGGGGATCATGCCGGATTCGGAGGATCACACGACGAATGGCATGCTGACTTGTCGTCGTATCCCACCAAAACGGGCCGTACGTCGCCTCCTTTTCACGTCCGCTCTTCCGGGCGGTCACACGCGGGGGTGATGATGTGCACGCCCACAAGGCCGACAAACCGCGAACATCCCCTGAAACCCCCACACACCGGAATACGGAGAAGGCGTGTCCCCAACCCCTTCCAGAACGCCGTCCGGACGCGCGCTCGCGTCGACCTCCGCCACGGTGGCCCTGATCCTGACCGCCACCCTGGCCACGGCCGCCCCCGCCGCCGCCGAGCCCACCACCCCCGTCATCAGCGAGGTCTACGGCGGTGGCGGCAACAGCGGAGCCGAGCTGCGCCACGACTTCGTCGAACTGGGCAACCCCACCGACGCCGCCGTCACGCTCGACGGCTGGAGCGTGCAGTACCTCCCCGCCACGCCGAGCTCCGGCACCCGCGTCCAGGTCACCGACCTGGGCGGCGCCGTCGGGGCCGGGGAGCACTACCTCGTCCGCCTGGGACAGGGGGCGGGCGGCAGCGTCGACCTGCCCACCCCCGACGCCGCCGGCGGCACCGCCATGTCCGCGCGCTCGGGCGCGGTCCTCCTCGTCCAAGGCACCGACCCGGTCACCTGCCGCACCGCCGCCGAGTGCGCGGCGGAGGAGGGGGTCGTCGACATCGTCGGTTACGGCGACGCCGTCGTCTTCGAGGGCTCCCCCGCCGCCCGGCTGAGCAACACCACCTCCGCAGCCCGCGACGACGCCTTCACCGACACCGGGAACAACGCCGCCGACCTCACCGCCGGCGCGCCCACCCCCACCAACGCGGCCGGGGAGACCCCGGGCGACGGCGGCGGGGACACCGACCCGGTCGAACCCGGCGACCTGCGCGTCCACGACGTCCAGGGCACCACCCGCACCTCTCCGTACGAGGGGCGGACGGTCAGCGGCGTCCCGGGCGTGGTCACCGCCGTCAACCGCTTCGGCTCCGCGCGGGGCTTCTGGTTCCAGGACCCCGAGGGCGACGGCGACCCGCGCACCAGCGAGGCGCTCTTCGTCTTCACCGGCTCCACCACCCCCGACGTGGCCGTCGGCGACGAGGTCCTGGTCGCAGGACGTGTCACCGAGTACCGGCCCGGGAGCGACCTGCACACCATCACCCAGCTCAGCGGAGCTGACTGGACCACCGTCTCGTCCGGCGCCGACCTGCCCGGGTCGGTCCGGCTCGACGCCGACGCGGTCCCCGACGCCTACGCCCCCGACCACGGCGGCGACATCTCCGACCTCGACCTGCGCCCGGACACCTACGCGCTCGACTTCTGGGCCGCCCACGAGCACATGCTCGTCCGGGTGGAGGACGCCCCCGTCATCGACGCGACCGACCCCTACTCGGCGCTGTGGGTGACCACCGACCCCGACGGCCGGGAGGCCACCGTCAACGGCGGGACGCTCTACGACTCCTACGACGATCCCAACGCGGGCCGGATCAAGATCGAGTCGCTGCTGGACCGCGACACCCACCCCTTCCCCCGGGCCAACGTGGGCGACACGCTCACGGGCGTCACCGAGGGACCGCTCTACTACAGCCGGTTCGGCGGCTTCCTCATCCGCGCCACCACGCTGGGCGAGATCGTCCGGGGCGACCTGGAGCGCGTGCCCGCCCGTGAGGCCGCGCCCTACGAGAACACCATCGCCACCTACAACGTCGAGAACCTCGACGGCGCCGACGACCAGGCCAAGTTCGACGAACTCGCCCGGGGCATCGTCGACTACCTGGGCTCCCCGGACATCATCGGGCTGGAGGAGATCCAGGACGACAACGGCCCCGTCGACGACGGCACGGTCGACGCCGACCTCACGCTCCGGCGCCTGACGCGCGCCATCCACGAACAGGGCGGACCGCGCTACGCCTGGCGTCAGATCAGCCCCGAGGACGGCCGGGACGGCGGCCAGCCGGGCGGCAACATCCGCAACGTCTTCCTCTTCGACCCCCGGCACGTCCGCTTCGTCGACGCCGGGGAACCCGACGCCACCGCCGACACCGAGGTCCTGGAGGGGCCGCGCGGACCCGAGCTCAGCGTCTCCCCGGGCCGCATCGCCCCCGAGGACGAGGCGTGGGAGTCCAGCCGCAAGCCGCTCGTGGGCCACTTCCGCGTGCGCGGGCGGGACCTGTTCGTGGTGACCAACCACTTCAACTCCAAGGGCGGGGACCATTCCCTGCACGGGGTCGTCCAGCCGCCCGAGCGGTCCAGCGAGGTCCAGCGCAACGCGCAGGCCAGGCTGGTCAGGGAGTTCACCGACGAGCTGTTCGCCGTGGACCCGGACGCCAACGTCGTGGTCATGGGCGACCTGAACGACTTCCCGTTCTCGCCGACCCTGGACATCCTCACCGGGGACGGGCCGCTCACCAACCCGATGTCGGACCTGCCGGAGAACGAGCGGTACAACTACGTCTTCGACGGCAACTCGCAGGCGCTCGACCACATCCTGTTCAACGACGCGCTGGCGGGCCGGATGGACTACGAGATCGTGCGGATCAACTCCGAGTTCCACGACCAGGTCAGCGACCACGACCCGCAGGTGCTGTACTTCGACATCCGCGGGGGACGCCGGTAACGGCGGCGGGGCGCTCCCGCGCCGCCCGGCCACCGGGGGAGGAACCGCCGCGGTTCCTCCCCCGGTTCCGTGTCCCGGGGCGCCCGGAGCGCGTCCGACCGGCGCCTATCCTGGGGGCGTCCGCGAAGCGGCGGGCAGACCTCGACCTGAGGGAAGCGAGAGATGAACGTACTCCTCACCGGCGGCGCCGGATACATCGGCACCCACACCGCCGTCGAACTGCTCGACGCCGGACACGACGTGGTGGTCCTCGACTCCCTGGTGAACAGCCACGAGGAGGCCCTGCGGCGGGTCGAGCGGATCACCGGCCGCGCCGCCGCCTTCCACCGGGGCGACTGCACCGACCCGGCCGCCCTCCGCCGCGTCCTGGGCGAACACGACATCGACGCCGTCATCCACCTCGCCGGGCTCAAGGCCGTCGGCGAGTCCGTCGAGCAGCCGCTGCGCTACTACCGCAACAACCTGGACGCCCTGCTCACCCTGGCCGAGGCGATGGACGAACACGGCGTCCGCGACCTGGTCTTCAGCTCCTCCGCCACGGTCTACGGCGCCCCCGAGCGGACCCCGATCCCCGAGGACGGCGCGCTCAGCGTCACCAACCCCTACGGCGCCACCAAGCTCTTCGCCGAACAGGTCCTGCGCGACCTGGCCGCCGCCGACACCCGCTGGCGGATCGTCGCGCTGCGGTACTTCAACCCCGTCGGCGCGCACCCCAGCGGCCTGATCGGGGAGGACCCCCAGGGCGTGCCCAACAACCTGTTCCCCTACATCGCGCAGGTCGCCGCCGGGCGGCGCGAACGCCTCCGGGTCTTCGGCGACGACTACGACACCCCCGACGGCACCGGGGTCCGCGACTACCTGCACGTCGTGGACCTGGCACGCGGCCACCTCGCCGCCCTCGCCCACCTCGCCGACGCTCCGGGGTGGCGGACGTACAACCTGGGCACCGGGCACGGGACGTCGGTCCTGGAGAGCGTCCGCGCCTTCGAGCGGGCGACCGGGGTCACGATCCCGTACGAGGTGGTCGGCCGCCGCCCGGGCGACATCGCCGTGTGCTACGCCGACCCGTCGGCCGCCGCGCGCGACCTGGACTGGAAGGCCGTGCGCACGGTCGAGGACGCGTGCGCCGACGCCTGGCGCTGGCAGTCCGCCAACCCGGGGGGCTTCGCGGGCTGAGGTGTGCTCTTCGCGCGCTCGTCGCCCCGCATCGGGGCTCGGGGCGTGGGGAACGGGGATCCTTCATCCTCGGCGGCGCCTGTCGCTCGTTCCCCGCTGGCGGTTTGCCTCGTCTTGCAGGACCCCGTACGCCCCTCGCTGCGCCGCCGTGTGGGGGAGCACACCCGGTCGGAGCTTCCCACCAAGCCGAACGCGCGGAACACGCCCTAGACTGGGCGTATATCCCTGTACTTCTGCGGAAGGTCCTCCGTCGTGTCCGTTGGTGCTGAGAGCACGTTCGACACCGTCCTCGTCGTGGACTTCGGCGCGCAGTACGCGCAGCTGATCGCACGGCGTGTGCGGGAATGCCACGTGCACAGCGAGATCGTGCCCTCGACCATGCCGGTCGAGGAGATGCTCGCGAAGAACCCCAAGGCCATCATCCTGTCCGGTGGCCCCTCCTCGGTCTACGCGGAGGGCGCCCCCCACGTGGGCGCCGAACTCTTCGAGACCGGGGTGCCCACCTTCGGCATCTGCTACGGCTTCCAGGCCATGACCCGCGCCCTGGGCGGCACGGTCGACCGCACCGACCTGAGCGAGTTCGGTCGCACCGAGCTGTCCGCCACGACGGACTCCCTCCTCTTCGAGGGCCTGCCCGAGGACCTCCTGGTGTGGATGTCGCACGGTGACTCCGTCGTCCGCGCCCCCGAGGGGTTCCGGACCACCGCGAGCACCGCCGGAGCCCCGGTCGCCGCCTTCGAGGACACCGAGCGCCGCCTGTTCGGCGTGCAGTTCCACCCCGAGGTCATGCACACCGAGCACGGCCAGGACGTCCTGCGCCGGTTCCTGTACGAGGGCGCGGGCTGCCGCCCCACCTGGACGATGGTCAACATCGTCGAGGAGCAGCTGGAGCGCATCCGCGAGGAGATCGGCGACAAGCGCGTCATCTGCGCGCTGAGCGGCGGCGTGGACTCCGCCGTGGCCGGGGCGCTGGTGCAGCGTGCCGTCGGCGACCAGCTCACCTGTGTGTTCGTCGACCACGGCCTGCTGCGCAAGGGCGAGGCCGAGCAGGTCGAGAAGGACTTCGTCGCGGTCACCGGCGCGAGTCTGAAGGTCGTCGACGCCGAGGAGCGGTTCCTGTCGGCGCTGTCCGGGGTCACCGACCCGGAGGAGAAGCGCAAGATCATCGGCCGCGAGTTCATCCGGGTCTTCGAGCAGGCCGCGCGCGAGGTCGTCGCCGAGTCGGGTGAGCACGGCGCCGAGGTCGAGTTCCTCGTCCAGGGCACGCTCTACCCGGACGTCGTCGAGTCCGGCGGCGGTACCGGCACCGCGAACATCAAGTCGCACCACAACGTCGGCGGACTGCCCGAGGACCTCCAGTTCACCCTGGTCGAACCGCTGCGCGAGCTGTTCAAGGACGAGGTGCGCAAGGTCGGCGAGGAGTTGGGCCTGCCCTCCGAGATGGTGTGGCGCCAGCCGTTCCCGGGCCCCGGCCTCGGCATCCGGATCATCGGCGAGGTGACCCGCGAGCGCCTGGAGGTCCTGCGCGAGGCCGACGCGATCGCCCGCGAGGAGTTCACCCGCGCCGGGCTGGACCGCGACATCTGGCAGTGCCCGGTCGTGCTCCTGGCCGACGTCCGCTCGGTCGGCGTCCAGGGCGACGGCCGCACCTACGGCCACCCCGTGGTGCTGCGCCCGGTCAGCAGCGAGGACGCGATGACCGCCGACTGGTCGCGAGTGCCCTACGACGTCCTCGCCCGCATCTCCAACCGGATCACCAACGAGGTGCGCGAGATCAACCGCGTGACGCTGGACGTGACCAGCAAGCCCCCGGGCACCATCGAGTGGGAGTAGGGGCGCCCCGTTCCCGGGCCTCCGAACCCGCTCCGGGGCCGGGCGGGGGGCCGTGACGAGCACGGCGGGCCCGGTGGGCGCTGCGTCAGCGCCCGCCGGGCCCGCCCGCGTCAGACCGCGGTGCGGCTCCGCCGTGCAGGGGCGGTGGCGGAATTCTCCCGAACGCCTGTTTCGGTTCGGATTGCGGGAATTCCTCGACCGGAATTCTCCGTCAGCAGGTCACGCGGTAGCTGGGACTGGTCTTGGTGATCTTGTTGCTGTACCGGAAGACGGAACGGTAGTTGTGGTTTCCGGAACCGGAGCAGCTGGCCGAGATCGTCTGGCTGGAGGGGCTCATGGAAGAGCTCGTCATGTCGGTCCACCCCCACCACCGGTGGCGCTGGAGGACGAACCTCCACTGGCCTCCGTAATTGCACCCGGAGTAGGATGCCTTGATGTTGCTGCCGGACTTGTAGGGTTGGCGCGGGCCCGAACAGGCGGCGGCCGCGGCCAGCGTCTCCCACTCCTCCTCCGTCAGCTGGACCTCCACGACCTCCTGGGTCTGCGCGGGCTGCTGCACGGGCGGGGCGCTCTCCGCGCTGGCGGAGCTCGCCGCGGAGATCTGGATGACGGTCGCCGCCATGCAGGCGGCCGCCACCGCGGCGACACCACGGCCCAGTTTATTAAGAATACTCACGATGATTAACCCTTTCGTTATTCATCGGTGAGTATTTCGTTCCTCCGGGTTTCCGTCAAGGGTTAAATTGGCCGCACCTGGCCATAGGTGAATTGATCAAAGGTTTATTCATGTTTGTAATAGATGGGCGAAAAACCCTTTGATCAGCGGATCTTCATTCTGGTATGGAAAGGCTGGTGTCCCGGTCCGGGGGCGTCAGTCCACCAGGTGTTCGAGGGAGATCGGCGTGCGGTCCAGGCCGGCCCGGTGCGTCAGCTGCACGGTGGTCGGCCGCTCGTCCTCCCCGATGAGGAACGCCAGCTCGCCGCCGACGGTGGCGCCGGGCGGGATCCCCGCCTCGTCCCACAGGCTGACCGTGTCCCTCTCCAGAAGCGTCGGGCGCTCCGCCTGGTAGGGGCCGCCGCCCCCGTCCTCGACCAGCAGGAACTGCTGGTCGAAGAGGAAGTGCAGCCTCGTGTCGCTGAGGTTGGTCATCCGCAACCGCACGAAGCAGTACCGTCCCCCGACCACCTCCGACCTGGGGCGGTACTCCTCGGGCGTCCGGTTGCAGTCGACGCCCTCGACCTCGTACTCGGCCACGTTGTCGGCGGACCGGACCGGACCGTCGCCGGGAAGGACGTCCCCGGGGGTCCCCTCCCTGTCCTCGGCGTCCTCCGACTTGTCCTCGTCCTCGGGTGCGGGCTGCTGGACGCCGGACTGCTCCTGGTCGGAGCCGCCGCCCTCGTCGGCGTCCGCCCACGGCGGGCTGCCGTCCACCACGGACAGCACGGTCAGCAGGACGGCGACCGCGATGAGGACGGCGGCCAGGGCCGCCGCCACGCCCAGGACGAGCCCCCTGCGCCGGTTGGGCGCGGCGGGCTGGTGCGGGGGCGGCGGGACCGGCGGGACGTAGGGCTGCGGTCCGGGGCGCGACCCCTGCTGCTCGGCGGACGGCGCCATCGGGATCGGGCCGGTCGAGGCCGGGTGCTGTTGTGCGGGCGCGGGGTGGCGCCGTGCGTTCTGGTTCGCCTGGGGCGGACCGGACGGGCGTGCCCCGGCGGGGTGGGCGGCCGGGGGCGGCGCCTGCGGCCGGGGGAAGTTGCCGGTCTGGTGGGCCGGGGGCGGCTGCACCTGACCGGCCTGGTAGGGAGCGGGCGGAGGGTGCGGGGGCCGTACGCCCGTCATGGTCTGCTGGGCGGGGCGCATCCCCGGCTGCGGGCCGCCGGGCGGCATGGGGGGCAGGTTCGGCCGCCACGACTGGTGCAGGGCGTGGGAGACCATGTCGTTCGGGTTGGTGTTGTCCTCGCCGCCGGCGAGCTCCAGGAGCAGGTCCTGGGCGGTCGGGCGGCGGCCCGGCTCCTTGGCCAGGGCGCGCAGGACGAGCCGGTCCAGCGGGCTGTCCAGGTTCCCGATCTGCGGTTCGGCGAAGAGCACGCGCTTGCCCAGCGTCATGGCGTCGCCGTTGCCGAACGGGTGGGTGCCGTTGCCCGCGAAGGCCACCAGACAGCCCCAGGCGAAGATGTCCGCCGCGGTGGTGACCTGTTCCTCCAGCAGCTGTTCGGGCGCCATCCAGCCGGGGCTGCCCATGACGATGCCGGTCTGGGTGTGGTTGGTCGCGGTGTTCATCGCCCGGGCGATGCCGAAGTCGATCACCCGGGGACCGGAGAGCGACAGCAGCACGTTCGCGGGCTTGAGGTCGCGGTGGACGAGCCCGGTGCGGTGGATGGCCGCCAGCGCCGCGGCCACGCCCAGGGCGAACCCGTGCAGGGTCGAGGAGTCCAGCGGCCCGTGCTCGGCGATGTGCTCGGCCAGCGCGGTCCCGGCGATGTACTCGGTGACCATGTAGGGGCGGTTCTCGAACGTCCCGTGGTCGAGGACCTTGGCCGTGCAGAAGGAGGCGACCTTGCGGGCGTTCTCCATCTCGTCGCGGAACCGCGCCCGCGTCGCCTCGTCGAAGGCGAGCTCCGGGCGGATGACCTTGATCGCTACCTGGTTGTTCCGCTCCGGGGCACTGCCCAGGTAGACGGTGCCCATGCCGCCGCTACCCAGCTTCCCGGACAGCACGTAGGGACCGATGGTGGCCGGATCTCCGGCTGCCAGCGGTTCCAGGTTCTTCGGGAGCCCATCCGACGGCAAGCGACCCTCCCCGACGGTGTCCAAACTCCGCCTCGCCCCAAGGTAGCGGTGTTTGTGCCCTGATTCCCACCCGCGCGACGTCTCGGGTCGTTCGGGGGAAGGGCGGTATCTGACATGACAGTGATGACTGATCCCCGACCGGCGCCCCCGGTTCGCGCCGACGGGTGTGATCCCGCCGGAGCCGGGCGTGAGACACACCGGTTCCCCGCCCGGGGCATGTGTTCACGCAAGGTAGGGGGTTCCTTTACGATTGGGGACTCGTGACCGTTAGTACCACCGTAACCGTGCGGGTCCCCGCGAAGGTGAACCTCCAGTTGGCGGTGGGACCCAGACGTGAGGACGGGTTCCACGCCCTCGTCAACGTGTTCCACGCCGTCTCGTTGTTCGACGAGGTTACCGTCAAGGAGGCCCCTCCGCGTCAGGAGTCCGGACTCGCGACGCTCACGGCATCCGGTGGGACGCGCGTGGACCTGGCCGGGGTTCCGCTCGACGGCACGAATCTCGCCGCGCGTGCCGCCGCCCTCCTGGCCGAGGAGACCGGCAAGGGGTCCCCCGTCGAGATCCACCTCGACAAGCGGATCCCGGTGGCCGGGGGCATGGCGGGCGGCAGCGCCGACGCGGCGGCGGCCCTGGTGGCCTGCGACCGGCTCTGGGGCTGCGGCCTGCCCCAGTCGGACCTGGTGGACCTGGCCGCCCGCCTCGGCAGCGACGTCCCCTTTCCGCTGATGGGCGGCACCGCCGTGGGGACGGGTCGGGGCGAGGTCCTGGAGCCCATGACGGCGCCCGGACGGTACCGGTGGGTGTTCGCGCTCTCGTCGCGGGGGCTGTCCACGGCCCGGGTGTTCGCCGAGTACGACCGGTTGCGGCCCGACGCGCCGGCGCCGCTCCCCTCGCCCGCGATGGCGGAGGCGCTCGTGGCGGGGGACGCCGCGTCGCTGGGCGCCGCGCTCACCAACGACCTGGAGCGGGCCGCGCTGTCGCTGCGGCCGGACCTGGCCCGCGTTCTGGCGGCGGGCCGGGAGGCGGGCGCGCTGGGCGCCCTGGTGTCCGGCTCCGGTCCGACGTGCGCGTTCCTGGTGGGGGACGAGGGTTCCCCGGGGGTGCGCGGGGTCGAGTCCGAGGTGGTGCGCGCCCTGGAGGCCGCCGGCGCGGACGCGTGCGTTCCCGCCGGGTCGGGGGACGTCCCCGGAGCGGCCGTAGTGTGAGGCAAGTCACATAACAATCCGCTGTCCGGAGCCGTGTCCCGCCATTGACCTCAACCTTTGTTGAGGTCAAAGACTGGGGCGCATGACGACCACAGCCGCTCTCTCGCGCTACGCCGACCTGCCCGCGCTCATCGGTCTCATGGAGGGCGACGAGAAGCACGAGGGCGCCGCCCACTCCACCCTCGACGTCCTGTGGGTGCTCTACGACCGCGTCCTGACCGTCACCCCCAAGACCGCCGGGCACCCCGCCCGGGACCGCTTCCTGCTGTCCAAGGGGCACGGGCCGGCCTCCTTCTACGCCGTCCTCGCGGCCAAGGGCTTCCTCGACGTGCCCACGCTGCGCGGCTGGCGGGCGTTCGACTCACCACTGGGACACCATCCCGACCGCGTCCTGGTTCCCGGAGCCGAGATCGGCAGCGGTTCGCTCGGCCACGGGCTGCCGATCGCCCTGGGCACCGCCCTCGGACTGCGCGGCCGGGACGTGCGCCGGGCCGACGGCACGGCGCCCCGGACGGTCGTGCTCGTCGGCGACGGAGAACTCGACGAGGGCAGCAACCACGAGGCGATCGCCGTGGCCGGGCGGCTGCGGGTCGAGGGGCTCACCGCCGTGGTGGTGGACAACCGGTCCAGCGCCCACGGTTGGCCGGAGGGGATCGGCACCAGGTTCGAGACCGAGGGCTGGATCTCCCGCGAGGTCGACGGACACGACCACGACGCCCTGTACACCGCCCTCACCGCGCCCCACCCGGGCCGCCCGCTGTCCGTCGTCGCCCGCGTCCGCCCCAAGTCCTAGGAGGACCCCCATGCGTGAAACCTTCGTCGCGACCGTCAACGCCGCCCTCGACGAGGACCCCCGCACCGCCGTCGTCCTCGCCGAGATCTCCGTCGCCGGGTTCCGTCGGGCCGCCGCCCGGCATCCGGGCCGCGTGATCAACGTCGGCATCCGCGAACAGGCCATGATCGGCGTGGCGGGCGGCCTCGCCCTGGCCGGTATGCGCCCGATCGCGCACAGCTACGCGCCCTTCCTCGTGGAACGCCCGTTCGAGCAGATCAAACTGGACTTCGGCCACCAGGGGACCGGGGCGGTGCTGGTGAGCATCGGCGGCTCCTACGACGCCGCGGCCGAGGGGCGCACCCACCAGGCCCCCGGCGACGTGGCCCTCCTGGACACCCTCCCGGGGTGGACCGTGTACGTACCCGGCCACCCTGACGAGGTCCGCGACGCGCTCAGGGCGGCGATCCCCGGGGACGACCGGGTGTACGTGCGGCTGTCCGGAACCGCCAACCGGTCGCCGCGGCCCCTGTCGGGCGGGTTGACCGTCCTGCGCACCGGGTCGCCCCGCTCGGCGGGGGTGGTCCTGGCGGTCGGCCCCATGCTCGACCGGGTCCTGGCGGCCACCGCCGGGCTGGACGTCACCGTCGCCTACACCGCCACCGTGCGGCCCTTCGACCGTGCGGGGTTGAGCGCGCTGGTCGGCGCGGCGGGCAACGCGGACGTGCTGGTGGTCGAGCCCTACCTGAGCGGCACCTCGGCCCACGAGGTCTCCGCCGCCCTCGCCGACCGCCGCCACCGCCAGCTGGGCCTGGGGGTGGCGCGCGACGCGGAGTTGCGCGCCTACGGGACCCCGGCACAGCACGCGCGCGCCCACGGCCTCGACACCGAGGGCATCGCGAAGGCCGCCAGGGAGTTCTTCCTCGTGTGAGGCCCCGCGGCCCGGCCCGGCGTCCGGCGTGGTGGGACGCCGGGCCGTACCCTCGCCGACGCGTCCGGACGGACGCCGGAGGTCAGCGGGACGGCGGAACGCCGGTGAGGAGCGTGCCGGGAGGGAACGCGGAGGTGCGGCACAGGGGCTCCCCCACGCAGTGGGCGCACTCCGCCAGGCAGGGGTGGTTGATCCGGTAGCGGCCCCTGCCGACGTCGTCCCCCTCGTCCGGGACGTGCACCGCTCGGACCTTCCCGTCCGGTTCGGCGAGGAGGAGGCGTGAGGGCAGCCCCGTGTCGTCGGCCGTCCAGCACCGCACCGCCAGCTCCCGCGCGACGAGCGCGCAGAACCGCCACTCGGGCATCCCGGGGTCGGCGTGCGTGACCGAGCGGTCGATCCCGCTCACCCCCAGCTCCGGGGCCGCCCAGTGCTCCAGGAAGCCGTACCCCCCGGGGCCGACGGCATGGCGGCCAGTTCCTCCGGCGTGTGCACCGACGTGCGCAGATGTCGGGCGCAGATCCGGCGGGCCGCCTCCGGCCGCTCGACGACGACGCCGTACGTTCCCGCGGTCACGGGGCCGACGGTACCGGAGCCCGGGAACAGGCCGGGGGCGGCGGGGGTTGTTGGTTGCGGGCCGGAGGCCGGCCCCGTCCCGCGGGTCCGTCACAGGGCCTAGTGTGGGCCGTCGGGGTGTCCCGGTGAGCCGCGCGCACCGTGCCGGGGTCGGCACGACGTCGTCGCGCGCCCCCGGCCGACCGCGGGCGGCGAGGCCGCGCCACGGGCCCCGAAGCAGTGTTCCCGCGCTACGAGAGGAAGTCAGACCAGGTGAGCATCAATGCGCTAGGGGTGGACGGCCGTTGACGAATCTGGTCAATCTCCAGGACGTGTCCCTGGCCTACGGGCCGCTCGTACTCCTCGACAAGGTGTCCCTCGGCGTGGACGAGGGTGAACGCATCGGCGTCGTCGGCCGCAACGGCGGCGGCAAGTCCACGCTGATCTCGGTGCTGTCCGGGCGCACCGAACCCGACTCCGGCCGGGTCGTGCACAACCGTGGTCTGCGGATCGGGTACCTGCACCAGCAGGACGACTTCCCCGACACCACGGTCGGCGCCTTCGTCCTGGGCGACCGGGCCGAGCACGAGTGGGCCGGTGACGCCCGCATCCGCGACATCCTGCGCGGCCTGCTCGGCGGCTGGGACCTGGACACCGACATGTCCGGGCTGTCCGGCGGCGAGCGCCGCCGGTCCGCGCTGGCGCGTCTGCTCGTGGACGACCACGACCTCATCGTCCTCGACGAGCCCACCAACCACCTGGACATCGAGGGGATCGCCTGGCTCGCCCAGCACCTCAGCGGCCGTCCGGAGTCGCTCGTGGTCGTCACCCACGACCGCTGGTTCCTGGACGCGGTCACCACCCGGACCTGGGAGGTCGGGAGCGGCGCGGTCGAGCGCTACGAGGGGGGCTACGCCGCCTACGTGCTCGCCAAGGCCGAACGCGAACGCCTGGCCGCGGCCGCCGAGGAGCGCCGCCAGAACCTCATGCGCAAGGAGCTGGCCTGGCTGCGCAGGGGCGCTCCGGCGCGCACCTCCAAGCCCAAGTTCCGCGTCGAGGCGGCCAACCAGCTCATCGCCGACGTCCCGCCGGTCCGCGACACCGTCGAACTCGTCCGGTTCGCCAGCTCCCGGCTCGGCAAGACCGTCGTCGACCTCAAGAACGTGTCGGTCTCCGTGCCCGACCGCGTCCTGCTGGACGACCTGACCTGGCAGCTCGGCCCCGGCGACCGGGTCGGCCTGGTCGGCGTCAACGGCGCGGGCAAGTCGACCCTGCTCCGGATCCTCGGCGGCGAACGCGCCCCCGACTCCGGGTCGGTGCGCACCGGCAAGACCGTCCGGCTCGCCCACCTGTCCCAGAACATCGCCGAGCTCGACCCCCAGGCGCGCCCGCTCCAGGCCGTCATGGACGTGCGCGAACACGTCACCATCGGCAAGCGCGACTACACCGCCAGCCAGATGCTGGAGCGCTTCGGCTTCCGGGGCGAGCGCCAGTGGACCCCGATCGGCGACCTGTCCGGCGGTGAGCGGCGCCGCCTGCAGCTGCTGCGCCTGCTCATGGACGAGCCCAACGTCCTCCTGCTGGACGAGCCCACCAACGACCTGGACATCGAGACCCTCACCGAGCTGGAGGACCTCCTCGACGGCTGGCCCGGCTCCCTGGTGCTGGTCAGCCATGACCGGTACTTCCTGGAGCGGATCACCGACCGCGTGCTGGCCCTCATGGGCGACGGCACCCTCGCCTTCCTGCCCGGCGGCGTCGACGAGTACCTGGAGCGCCGCGCCGCCACCGCGGAGCGGCCCTCCGTTCCGGGCGCCGCCCCGCGGGGGGCCGACGCCCCGAAGGAGGAGCCCGCGGTCTCCCCGGCCGAGCGGCGCGCCGCCCAGAAGGAGATGCAGCGCGTCGAGCGGCGGATGGACCGCATCGCCAGGCGCGAGGCCGAACTGCACGAGCTGATGGCCGCCGCGGCCGAGGACTACACCCGCCTGGCCGAACTGGACGCCGAGGCCAAGGCCCTGGCGGCCGAGCGCGACGAGCTGGAGGAGTCCTGGCTGGAACAGGCCGAGCTGGTCGGCGACTGACGGCGGGACGCGCGTCGGGTGCACGGGGCGGGGCGCGCGGCCCCGCCCCGGGGCGTCAGTCGACCACCTCGCCGAAGGCGGCGGCGATCTCCTGGGCGCCCGCCCGGTTGGTGTGGATGTCCGGCCCGCGCTCGACGTCGCACATCCAGGTCAGGTCGCAGATCCGCTGCACGTTGGTCGGCATGCCGGTCGCGCTGTCGGCCGGGACGCCGAAGTCCGCGGACTCGAAGACCGCCTCCACGTCGGCGACGTCGATCCCGGCGGCGTCGTAGGCGGCGCGCAGGGACCCGTTCATCCGCTCCAGGACGTCGCTGGCGTACCCGACCAGGTCGTCCTCCGGGGCGGCCGCGCCGTCGTCGTCCTCCAGCAGCAGGGCGGCCAGGAAGGGGTTGTAGTAGGTCATCGCGATGATCTGGGTGTCCGGCCCCGCCGCGGCGCGCAGGCGGTCGGCTATCTCGGGGACCTCGGTCTCGATCCGCTCCAGCCCGTCGTCCACGCAGGCCGTGTCGATCGCGGGACCCTCCGGGGCCTCCAGGTCGCTCACGCACCCGGTGAAGTTGTTGCCCCCGATGGTGAGGGTGACCAGTTCGACGTCCCCCCGGTTCTCGGTGAGGAACTCCTCGGCGGCCTCCAACTGGGACCGGCCCCCGTACCTGTCGTCGCAGCGGGGGACGCCGCCCGAGACGAAGGTGGTGGTGTCCTCGCCGCCGCAGCCCATCCGCTCGTGGCTCAGCGTCGAGTCCGCGTCGTACAGGTCCCGGTACAGCACGTCGGTGTAGCCGTCGGGGGTCTCCTCGGGTGTGCCGTCCTCGCCGGGCTGCACCCCCACCGTCAGGGAGTCCCCCAGGGACAGGTAGTAACGCTGCCCGACTGCCGTGTCCTCGTCCCCGCCACCGCCGCAGCCGGTGGCGACCAGGGCCGCCGCGGCCGTCGCGGCGATCCAGCCGAATCTCACTGTCGCTCTCTCCAACCCATGCCTGGAATGTGGTTCGCGCCCAGACAGCGGTCTCCCGGTGAGAGACGGATACCGCCCGGTGGCTAGCCTTGCGGACCGGAGGGTTCCCTGTCGAGGGGCGCGAGCAGGCTTCTCAGTAACGATGCGAGCCGCGCCCGGTCCTCGTCGGGCATGGGTTCCAGGAGCGACTCCTCGTACCGCACGAGCGAGGCCAGGGCGGCGTCGATGCGCTCGGCGCCCCTCTCCGTGAGGCGGACCAGCACGCCGCGTTTGTCCGCGGGGTCGGGTCTGCGGCGGACCAGGCCCGCGGCGGCCAGCCGGTCGACCCGGTTGGTCATGGTCCCGGAGGTCACCAGGGTGGCGCGGAGCAGGCGCCCGGGGCTGAGTTCGTAGGGCGGTCCGGAACGGCGCAGTTCGGCGAGGACGTCGAACTCCCACGGCTCCAGGGAGTGCTCGGTGAAGACGGTGCGCCGGGCACGGTCCAGGTGGCGTGCGAGCCGGGAGACCCGGCTGAACACCTCCAGCGGCGTCACGTCCACGTCCGGGCGCTCGGCACGCCACGCCTCGATCAGCCCATCCACCTCATCGCGCATGGGACCAGCATATCTCTTGACATCAAGATAGTGGGCGGGTAAAGGCCCGCCACCGCGCGGCGGTCGCGGCGCGGTGGCGGGTGCTCCTCGGCGTGGCGCCCTCGCCGTGCGGCGGGTCGGCCCGGTCAGCCCGAGCGGCTTCCGCGCGTGTGCAGCCCCGGCCTGGGCTCCAGCCGCGCGAGCCCGTTCCAGGCCAGGTTGACCAGGTGCGCCGCGACCACCTCGCGCTTGGGCCTGCGCACCTCCAGCCACCACTGGCCGGTCAGGGCCCACATGCCCACCAGCGCCTGCGCGTACATGGGTGCGAGCGCCGGGTCGTAACCGCGTTCGGCGAACTCGTCGACCATGATGTGCTCGACCTGGCTGGCGATGTCGTTGATCAGGCTGGCGAAGCTGCCCGTGCCGGAGGCCACGTGCGAGTCCCGGGTCAGCACCCGGAAGCCCACGGTGTTCTCCTCGACGTAGCGCAGCAGCGCCAGCGCCGCCCGCTCGATCTTGTCGCGGGCGTGGTCGGCGGTGAGGGCGTCGCCCATCATGTCCAGGAGGGTGCGCATCTCCCGGTCGACGACGACCGCGTAGATGCCCTCCTTGCCGCCGAAGTGCTCGTAGACCACGGGCTTGGACACACCAGCCCGTGCGGCGATCTCCTCGACGGAGGTCGCGTCGAACCCGCGCTCGGCGAACAGCTCCCGGCCGATCTCCACAAGCTGTTGCCGACGTTCCTTGCCCGTCATGCGCTTGCGTCGCGCGCGGGTCCCCTGCTGGCTGTCGGCTGCTCCCATGATGGCTACTGATCCTAGAGGCTGACCCGCTTGGCGGCGAGCCGTTCCGGGTTCGGCCAGCGGACCTTGGTCGCCCAGCCGAACCGCTCGAAGGCCCAGATGATCCGGGCGGAGATGTCGATCTGCCCCTTGAGCACACCGTGGCGGGCGCACGTGGGGTCGGCGTGGTGCAGGTTGTGCCACGACTCGCCGAAGGACGGGATGGCCAGCCACCACACGTTGCGGGAGCGGTCGCGGACCTCGAAGTTCTCCTCGCCGATGGTGTGGCAGATGGAGTTGATCGACCAGGTGACGTGGTGCAGCAGGGCGACGCGCACCAGGCTCCCCCAGAAGAACGCGGTGGCCGCGCCCCACCAGGACATGGTGACCAGGCCGCCGATGAGGGCCGGGGCGCCCAGCGAGAGGACGACGATCGGGATGAAGAGCCTGTCGACGAGGACGACGTCCCTGTCCTTGAGCAGGTCGGGGGCGAAGCGGCGGGGCGAGGTCTTCTTCTCGTCCAGGTACATCCACGCCATGTGGGCGTAGTACAGGCCCTTGGCCACGGACTTCCAGTCGTCGCCGAAGCGCCACGGGGAGTGCGGGTCGCCCTCGGCGTCGGCGTACTTGTGGTGGCGGCGGTGGTCGGCCACCCACTTGATGACACTGCCCTCGATCGCCATGCTGCCCGCGACCGCCAGCGCGACGCGCAGGGGGCGGTTGGCCCGGAACGAGCCGTGCGTGAAGTGGCGGTGGAAGCCGACCGTGATGCCCAGGCCGCTGACCACGTAGAAGACCCCGGCGATGGCGATGTCGACGAGGGAGAGCCCCCAGCCCCAGAAGAACGGAACGGTGGCCAGCAGGGCGATCAGCGGGATGAACACGAAGGCGAAGACGGTGTAGCGCTCGGCTTTGCCGCGCGGCTCCGGTTCGTACTCGGGGATCGCCTCGCGTTTGGGCGGTACGGCGATCGGCGCCTCGGGTGCTGCGGTCATGTCTCCACACCTCGTCAGAGAAGTCGTGTCGAGGTCAGGACGGCGTTCGCAGGGCACGGAGCACCCGGGCCGACGGCCCAACCTATTCCTACGTAACCGTAACCTACGAACCCGTAGGTTTGGCAAGCCCCCCGACGGAGGCGCTATGTTGGTGCCGAGCGTCTGGGTGTGCAGGGATCGCGCCCGGTGCGTTCCCGGATGATGTAATCGGCAGCATGTGGGGTTTTGGTCCCCATCGTCCAGGTTCGAGCCCTGGTCCGGGAGCAATCGCCTCCGCCGCCGCCCCGCCGTCGTGAATGGGGACGCGGCTCCTCGGCCGCGGCCGTGCTCCGTGAGCCTCGTCTCACACGTCCGCCACGCGACCCGCCCCGGCGGCGCGTGCGCACGGATCCCGCAGCTCGCCGCGGCACACCCCCGCGAGACGGCTGTGACGCGCATGTATCCTTCCCATGTCGGCCGCTGGATCATCCGACGGCCGCCCGTGCGGCACGCGGGTCGGGTCGCCGAGGGGTGAGCCGACAGTTCAACCGCCAGCTATTCACGAGGGGTCTCCTCCAGTGAGCGTGAGCCGCCCGGCTGCCGTCATCGTCCTCGCGGCGGGCGAGGGCACCCGAATGAAGTCCAAACTTCCCAAGGTCCTCCACGAGATCAGCGGCCGCAGCATGCTCGGACACGTGCTCGCCGCCGCCCGCGACCTCACTCCCGAGCACACCGTGGTCGTCGTCGGCCACGCGCGCGAGCGGGTCGCCGAGCACCTGGAGCAGGTCGCCCCGGACGCCACCACCGCCGTCCAGGAGGAGCAGAACGGCACCGGGCACGCCGTGCGCATGGCGGTCGAGGACCTCGCGGCCCGAGGCGTCACGCTCATCGGCACCGTGGTCCTCACCTGCGGGGACACGCCCCTGCTGCGCGGATCGACCCTCGCCGAGCTGGTCGCCGCGCACGAGAAGGAGGGCAACGCCGTCACCGCGCTCTCCGCGCGCGTCCCCGACCCCCACGGATACGGGCGCATCGTCCGCGACGCCGACGGCGCGTTCACGGGGATCGTCGAACACGCCGACGCCACCCCCGAGCAGCGCGGGATCGACGAGATCAACTCCGGCATGTACGCCTTCGACGGAGCCCTGCTGGCCACCGTCGTCCAGCGCCTGTCCACGGACAACGCCAAGGGCGAGGAGTACATCACCGACGCCGTCGCCCTGCTGCGCGGGGACGGCCACCGGGTCGGCGCCTGGACCGCCGGGGACTGGCACGAGGTCCAGGGCGTCAACGACCGGGTGCAGCTGTCCGAGGCGCGCCGCATCCTCAACCGACGCCTGCTGGAGGAGCACATGCGCTCCGGGGTGACGGTCGTCGACCCCGCCACCACCTGGCTCGACGTCCAGGTCCGGGTCGGCCGCGACGCCGTGCTGGAGCCGAACACCCGGCTGCGCGGCGCGACCGTCGTCGGCGAGGACGCCGTGGTCGGTCCCGGCGCGACGCTGACGGACACGGTCGTCGGCGAGGGCGCGTCGGTGCGCGAGACCACCGCGGACCGGGCCGAGATCGGCTCCGGGGCCGACGTCGGCCCCTACACCTACCTCCGGCCGGGCACCCGCCTGGCCGAGCGGACCAAGGCCGGTGCCTTCGTCGAGGTCAAGAACTCGACCGTCGGCGCCGGTTCCAAGGTCCCGCACCTGACCTACGTCGGGGACGCCGACATCGGCGAGGGCAGCAACATCGGCTGCTCCACCGTGTTCGTCAACTACGACGGGGTCAACAAGTCCCGGAGCACCATCGGCGACCACGTGCGCATCGGCAGCGACAACACCATCGTCGCGCCCGTGAACGTGGGCGACGGCGCCTACTCCGGGGCCGGGGCCGTGGTCCGGGACGACGTTCCGCCGGGTGCGCTGGCGGTCTCCGAGGGGCACCGCCAGCGCAACGTCGAGGGGTGGACCCAGCGCAAGCGCCCCGGCACCGCCTCCGCGGAGGCCGCGGAGCGTGCCGGGCGTCGCAGAACAGACAATTCCGATCAGCAGTGACCGTGGGGGAGAAGTACGTGAGCGGGATGAAGGCCACCGGGCAGAAACAGCTGATGCTCTTCTCGGGGCGGACCCACCCCGAACTGGCCCAGGAGGTGGCGAAGGAGTTGGGGATCGACGTGGTCCCCACCCGGTTCGACACCTTCGCCAACAGTGAGATCTTCGTCCGCTACCTCGAGTCCGTCCGTGGCTGTGACGCGTTCGTCCTCCAGTGCCACTCGGCTCCGGTCAACGAGTCGATCATGGAACAGCTGATCATGGTGGACGCGCTCAAGCGCGCGTCCGCCAAGCGGATCACCGTGGTCACGCCGTTCCTCGGGTACGCCCGTCAGGACAAGAAGCACCGGGGCCGCGAGCCCATCTCGGCCCGGCTGATGACGGACCTGTTCCGCACGGCGGGCGCCAACCGCATGATGGCCGTCGACCTGCACACCGACCAGATCCAGGGCTTCTTCGACGGTCCGGTGGACCACCTGTTCGCCCTGCCGATCCTGGCCGACTACGTGGGCGACAAGGTCGAGACCAACGACATCACCGTGGTCTCGCCGGACGCGGGCCGCGTCCGCACCGCCGACCGCTGGGCCGACCGCCTCGGCGCCCCGCTGGCGATCATCCACAAGCGCCGTGACCCGGACGTCGCCAACCAGGTGAGGGTCCACGAGGTCGTCGGTCAGGTCGAGGGCCGCACGTGCGTGCTGGTCGACGACATGATCGACACCGGCGGCACCATCGTGAAGGCATCCGAGGCGCTGTTCGAGAACGGCGCGGAGAAGGTCATCGTGGCCGCCACGCACGGTGTGCTGTCCGGCCCGGCGGCCGAGCGCCTCCAGAACTCGCGGATCTCCGAGGTGATCATCACCAACTCCCTGCCGGTCCCGGAGGAGCGCTCGTTCGACAAGCTCACCCAGCTGTCGATCGCGCCGCTGATCGCCCGCGCCATCAGCGAGGTGTTCACCGACGGTTCGGTGACGAGCCTGTTCGAGTAGGACCGCCGCCCGGGGCCGCGTCGTGCGAGGGGCGGGACACCCGTGACGGAGGGGCCTTCGGCTCCGCCCGTCGTCCGTCCCGCCGCCCAGCGGCGTGCTCCGGTCCCGGCCGTCGTCCGGGACCACTGGCCTTCCCCGGCTCCCATGCTGGCGGGCACCCGTGAATGCCGGGTGTCCGGCAGCGGGCCGTGTACGGAGTCGTCGGTGAAGCCAGTAGACTTGGCCGAGTGTCCCCGTGCCCAGGCGGAGCCCCTTCGGCTGCGCAGGATCGCGCGGGCAGGGGTGCGCGACGAGTGTTCCCGGGCCGGGCGGGTCCGGTGGCAGCTCGCCGGGCACGCCTGGAACCACGGCGGCCGTGTCCCCACGTGGGTGACCCCGCCGCTTTCCCCGCCCAGTGCGGGAATCGTCGTACTACTGGAGTCGTGTTCCCCGTACTGCGGGGTTGAACCCGAGGAGTTTTGTCGTGTCCGAGGTACGAATCGCTGCCGAGCCCCGCACGGAATTCGGCAAGGGCGCCGCTCGGCGCGCCCGCCGCGCGGGTAAGGTGCCGGCCGTCCTCTACGGCCACGGCACCGAGCCCCGCCACCTCAACCTGCCTGGCCACGAGCTCATGCTCGCCCTGAAGACCCCCAACGTCCTGATCCGTCTCGACGGTCTCGACAAGGACAACCTCGCCCTCCCCAAGAGCGTCCAGCGCGATGCCATCAAGGGCTTCCTGGAGCACGTCGACCTGCTGGTCGTGTCCAAGGGCGAGAAGGTCCAGGTCGACATCCACGTCGAGCTGACCGGTGAGGTCAAGGCCCCGGGCGTGCTCAACCAGGAGCTCGTCGAGGTGACGGTCGAGGCCGAGGCCACCCACATCCCCGAGGGCGTCACCTTCGACGTCGACGGTCTGGAGATCGGCGCCATGCCGACCGCCGGCGACCTCAAGCTGCCCGCGGGCACCACCCTGGTCACGGACCCCGAGACCATCCTGCTCACCGTCTCCGCCCCGCGGGTGGAGGAGGAGCCGGAGGCCGCCGAGGCCGAGGAGGGCGCCGAGGAGCCCGCCGCCGAGTAGGGCGGTCCCCCGCACAGTCATCGCAGCGAACGCGCGGTTCCCGGACGGGGGCCGCGCGTTCGGCGTGCGGATAGGGTCGTGCACCATGGTGGACCTGTGGCGCATGCTGGGAATCAGGAAGAACGAGGACATGGCTGAGGCTGAGCGCTGGCTGGTCGTCGGGCTGGGCAACCCCGGCCCCAAGTACGCCGCGAACCGGCACAACGCCGGGTTCATGGTGGTGGACGCGCTGGCGTCCGCCAACAACGAGCGCTGGAAGGCGCACAGGGCGCACGCCGAGGTCGTGGAGACCCGGATCGAGGGCGCCTCGGTGGTGCTGGCCAAGCCGCGGTCCTTCATGAACGTCTCCGGCGGGCCCGTCGCGGGGCTGGCGAAGTTCTACAAGGTGCCGGTCGAGCGCGTCATCGTCGTGCACGACGAGCTGGACATCGACTTCTCCGCGCTCAAGCTCAAGCGGGGCGGCGGCTCGGGCGGGCACAACGGCCTGAAGTCGGTCACGGCCTCCCTGTCCAGCCCCGACTACGTCCGTGTCCGTTTCGGGGTGGGCCGCCCGCCCGGCCGGATGGACGCCGCGGCCTACGTCCTGCGCGACTTCTCCTCCGCCGAGCGCGGGGAGCTCGACCTCAACGTCGAACGCGCCGCCGACGCCGTCCGCACGATCATCAAGGACGGCCTGGAGCGGGCGCAGAACATCTTCCACACGGCGGTCTGAGCCCGTTCGCCGCCCGGGTGCCGCCGCCAGGCGTGGTTTCGGTCTCGACGAAGACACGTTATTGGGACAACCCGGCTGAGCTTCACCAACAAGCCGACACGTCACGCGACTTCTCCACTACTTTTGGTTACTGTTCGGGGCGTCAGTCCATGTTCGCTACCCGACCCCACGCCCCACTCCCACCCTTCCGCAGGGGTTCTGGGGTGCCAGGTGTGGTTACTCATCGTGAGTGTCTCGGAACGAGTAGTGCTCTTGGGGGGAAGTGTGGCCACAACCAGCGGGGTGGAGACCGCTCAGTACCGGAGCGCCCGGCCGGTCGGCGCCGAGGGGCTCGACACCGAGGCGCGCGGACGGTCGTGGACGCGTCCGTACGTCGCGGGACTGGTGGTGCTCGACCTGCTCGCCGCCGCCGCGGCGGCCTTCGGCGGGACCGTCGTCCGGTTCCGGGACTCGGTGTGGGCGCCGGAGGCCGTCCCCTACCTCCACCTCTCCCTGCTGCTCCCGGTGGTGTGGGTGGCCTTCGTCTGGCTGGGCGGCGGGTACGAGCGCCGCTTCCTCGGGATCGGGACCGAGGAGTACCGCCGGATCTCCGTCGCCGGGGTGTTCCTGGCGGCCTCGCTCGCGATCAGCGCCTACGCCGTCGCCTTCGACCTGTCGCGCTGGTACGCCCTCGCGGTCCCGCCGCTCATCGTCGCCGCGAGCCTGGCCCTGCACTACGCCCGCCGCAAGGCCCTGCACCGGAGCCGCCGGTCCGGCCGGTGCATGAGCGGGGTGCTGGTCGTCGGCTACCGGTGCGCCGCCCGCGACCTCATCCGCCGCTTCCGGGGGGAGATCTACCACGGCATGCGGGTCGTGGGGGTGTGCCTGCCGCCCGAGGAGGCCGCCGGCAGCGGGTCCGGCCCCGACACCGTGGAGGGCTGCCCGGTCCTGGGCTCCTTCGAGGAGGCCGCGGAGGCCGCCAGCCTCGTCGGAGCCGACACCGTGGCCGTGCTGGCCTGCCCCGAGATGGACGGCGTCGAGCTGCGCCGGCTGGCGTGGGCGCTGGAGAAGAACGGGACCGACCTCATCGTCGCCTCCGCGCTCATGGAGGTCGCCGGGCCGCGCACCTCCATCCGCCCGGTGGCCGGGCTCCCCCTCCTGCACGTGGAGCACCCCGAGCTGGAGGGAGGGCGCCGACTGCTCAAGGGCGCCTTCGACCGCTGCGCCGCGGCCCTGGCACTGGTCCTGCTCTCCCCCCTGTTCCTGGTGCTGACCGTGCTCATCCGCTCCGAGGGCGGCGGGCCCGCCCTGTTCACCCAGACGCGGGTCGGCAGGGGTGGCGCCGAGTTCACCGTGTACAAGTTCCGTACCATGGTGGTCGGGGCCGACGCGTTGAAGGAGACGCTCAGGCCCCGCAACGAGCACGACGGGGTGCTGTTCAAGATGCGTCGCGACCCCAGGGTGACGCCCGTGGGAGCATGGCTGCGCCGGTACTCGCTCGATGAGCTTCCCCAGCTCGTCAACGTGGTCCGAGGGGAGATGTCGCTTGTCGGCCCCAGGCCGCCGCTGCCGGAGGAGGTCGCCCAGTACGGGCACGACGTCCGACGCCGGCTCGTGGTCAAGCCGGGAATGACGGGCCTGTGGCAGGTCAGCGGCCGTTCCGACCTCTCCTGGGAGGAATCGGTCCGCCTGGACCTGAGGTACGTGGAAAACTGGTCGCTGACGTTGGACATCCAGATCCTGTGGAAGACGTGGTCAGCGGTGATCCGTGGGGCGGGAGCTTACTAGCCGGTGAAGAGCATCAGAAACGATCATGAGGTTGCCCGGGACCTGGCGACCGAGGCGGGTCAGCTCCTGCTGCGGCTGCGGGCCCGGCACGGGTTCGCCGAGCCCGACGTGCTGCGGACCCTGGGGGACAGGACCTCCCACGAGTTCCTCTTCTCCGCCCTCGGACGGCTGCGTCCCAGCGACGCGGTGCTCTCCGAAGAGGGCGCGGACGACCTGTCGCGGCTGCGGGCGCGGCGCGTGTGGATCATCGACCCGCTCGACGGCACCCGGGAGTTCGCCGAGGCGGGCCGCACCGACTGGGCCGTGCACGTGGCGCTGTGGGAGAACGGCGACCTCGTCGCGGGCGCCGTCGCCCTCCCGGCCCAGGGCAGCACCGTCTCCACGGTCGACCCGCCGTGGCTGCCGGACGAGCGCCCCGGGGACCAGCGCCTGCGCATCACCGCGAGCCGGTCGCGGCCGCCCGCGTTCGTGCAGCGCATGGCCAACCAGCTCGGCGCCGAGGTGATCCCGATGGGGTCGGCGGGGGCGAAGATCTGCGCGGTCATGCTCGGCATCGCCGACATCTACGTGCACGCGGGCGGCCAGTACGAATGGGACAGCGCCGCTCCCGTCGCGGTCGCGCGCGCCGCCGGCCTGCACGCCTCGCGGATCGACGGCTCGCCGTTGCGCTACAACGTGTCCGATCCGCTACTCCCCGATATCCTTGTATGTCGATCGGAATTGTCGGGTATGTTGTTGGCAAGCATCCGCGACGGTGCGGACCTGGACAGCGCGGGACCGCACGCGGGGGGCTGACCGAAGAGGCCCTCCGCCGTCGGCCATGTCGGTATCACAGAGGCGGATTCATGGGTCAGTCCAGTCAGCAGGCGCCCGGGCGCTACCAGCTCTCCCAGCTCGACGTGCTGGAGGCCGAGGCGATCTTCATCATGCGCGAGGTGGCCGCCGAGTTCGAGCGGCCGGTGCTGCTCTTCTCCGGCGGCAAGGACTCCATCGTCATGCTCCGCCTGGCGGAGAAGGCCTTCTGGCCCGGCGCCATCCCCTTCCCCGTGATGCACGTGGACACCGGCCACAACTTCGACGAGGTGATCGAGTTCCGCGACCGCCGCGTCGCCGAGGCGGGCGTCCGGCTGGTCGTGGCCTCCGTCCAGGAACAGATCGACGCGGGCAAGGTCGCCGAGCCCACCGGGCGCTGGGCCAGCCGCAACCGACTCCAGACCGCCGCGCTGCTGGAGGCCATCGAGGACAACGGCTTCGACGCGGCCTTCGGCGGCGCCCGCCGCGACGAGGAGAAGGCCCGCGCCAAGGAGCGGGTCTTCTCCTTCCGCGACGAGTTCGGGCAGTGGGACCCCAAGAACCAGCGCCCCGAGCTGTGGAGCGTGTACAACACCCGCATCGAGCGCGGTGAGCACATCCGCGTGTTCCCGATCTCCAACTGGACCGAGTTGGACGTGTGGAGCTACATCAAGCGCGAGAGGCTGGAGCTGCCCTCCATCTACTTCGCGCACGAGCGCCGGGTCTTCGAGCGCGACGGCATCCTGTTGGCCGACTCGCCCATCATCCAGCGCGACGAGACCGAGACGGTCTTCACCGAGACCGTGCGTTACCGCACCGTCGGCGATCTGACCTGCACGGGTGCGGTCAAGTCCACGGCGGTGGAGCTGGACGACATCATCGCCGAGATCGCCGCGACCCGGATCACCGAGCGCGGACAGACCCGGGCCGACGACCGCGCCAGCGAGGCCGCGATGGAGGACCGCAAGCGCGAGGGCTACTTCTAGCCGCGCCGGGCCCCAAGCTCCCACCCCTTCGACCCTGGACCAGGCAAGCATGAGCAACGACATCCTGCGGTTCGCCACGGCGGGCTCCGTCGACGACGGTAAGAGCACCCTGATCGGCCGACTGCTGTACGACTCCAAGTCGATCTTCGAGGACCAGCTCGACGCGGTCGAGCGCACCAGCACCGCCCGCGGCGAGGAGCAGACCAACCTGGCCCTGCTCACCGACGGCCTGCGCGCGGAGCGGGAACAGGGCATCACCATCGACGTGGCCTACCGCTACTTCGCCACACCCAAGCGCACCTTCATCATCGCGGACACCCCGGGCCACATCCAGTACACCCGGAACATGGTCACCGGCGCCTCCACCTCGGACCTGGCGATCATCCTCGTGGACGCCCGCAAGGGCCTCCAGGAGCAGAGCCGCCGCCACGCCTTCCTGACCTCCCTGCTCCAGGTCCCGCACCTGGTGCTGGCGGTGAACAAGATGGACCTGGTGGACTACTCCCAGGATCGGTTCGAGCAGATCAAGGCGGAGTTCACCGACTTCGCCAGCAAGCTCGACGTGTGCGATCTCACGTTCATCCCGCTCTCGGCCCTGCACGGCGACAACGTGGTGAGCCGCTCGGAGAACACGCCCTGGTACAGCGGGCCCTCCCTGCTGCACCACCTGGAGAACGTGCACATCGCCTCGGACCGCAACCTGATCGACGCGCGCTTCCCGGTGCAGTACGTCATCCGGCCGCACAAATCCGACGACCCCGAGCTGCACGACTACCGGGGCTACGCGGGTCAGCTCGCGGGCGGTGTGCTCAAGCCGGGCGACGAGGTCACCCACCTGCCCTCCGGGCTGAGCACGCGGGTGGCGAGGATCATGACCGCCGACGGCGAGGTGGCCGAGGCCTACTCGCCGATGTCGGTCACCCTCCTGTTGGAGGACGAGATCGACATCTCCCGGGGCGACATGATCTGCCGTCCCAACAACGCGCCGAAGGTGTCGCAGGACATCGAGGCGATGGTGTGCTGGATGACCGACGCGCGCAAGCTCACGCCGCGTTCCAAGCTCATCGTCAAGCACACGACGCGCACCGCGAAGGTGCTGGTCAAGGACCTGCGCTACCGGTTGGACGTGAACACGCTGCACCGGGACGAGCAGGCCGACCACCTGGCGCTCAACGAGATCGGCCGGGTGCGGCTGCGCTCCACCCAGCCCCTGTTCGTGGACGAGTACGCCAAGAACCGCCAGACGGGCGGGTTCATCCTCATCGACGAGGCCACCAACGCCACGGTCGGCGCGGGGATGGTCGTCAAGGCCGACTAGGCGGTGTTCTCCCCGACCCTCCGCCGTGTCGGGCGACCGTGCCAGGGAGCAGTTCGTGACCGGGGCCGCCTCCGGGCGGCCCCTGCGCGTGTCCTGGATCCCGCTATCCGGACACCGTGCACTCCGCGTAGTCACGGCTGTCACAATGAACACAAGGTTTACATTTGCCAACGTATGGGTCATCCTTGGGGCATCAGTGCAGGTGAGACCGGTGTCACCGGATCGGGTGGGGTGCGACGCCCACGCCCGGGGGTGGCGCCGAGTCCTGTTCGAAGGAACGGCGTGATGCCCTCCACCGCGAAGGTCGATCTGTCTCCCCTCCCCGCCGTCGGGGAACCCGACGGGAGTGCTCCGGGTGTGCCCGCCGAGGCCGGTGAGACCCACCGGCTGCCCGGTGTCCTGGCCAGCGCGGCCAGCGCCCGCCGCCTGGTGGAGCGTTTCCTGTTCCGCCTGGGCCGCATCGAACTCGTCGAGTCGGCGACCCTCGTCGCCAGCGAACTCGTGACCAACGCGGTCACACACGGCCGTCCGCCCGTGCACCTGGACCTGTCCTGGTCGGCCGACGGCGGCCGCGCCACCCTGCGCCTCGACGTCCACGACCACGGACGCATCGCCCTCCACGCCGTGGACCGCCACAGCGACGACGAGGCCGAGTGCGGGCGCGGGCTCCTCGTCGTCGACCACCTGGCCACCCGCTGGGGCCTGACCCCGCACCCCGTCCACGGCACCCGCGCCTGGGCGGAGATCACCGCCGCGGGGTAGTCCGCGCCCCCACGCGCGCTTCCGACCCCCGAATGTCACGTTTCGGCCATGCGTCGTGACTCCACGTCATATCCTGGGCGTGTGGATGGCTATCGTCTGGTGTTCGTCGGTGGGATGGGGCGCTCCGGGTCGACCCTGATCGAGCGGCTCCTCGGAGAGCTACCCGGGTTCTGTTCGGTCGGTGAGGCCGTGCACCTGTGGCGGCGCGGGCTCCTGGAGAACGAGCGTTGCGGGTGCGGTCAGCCGTTCGCCGACTGCGGCTTCTGGTCGGACGTCGGCAAGGAGGCCTTCGGCGGCTGGGACCGCCTGGACGCGCGCGGCGTGCTGCGGCTCAAGGGCGGCGTCGACCGCACGCGCTTCCTGCCCGTGCTGCTCAACGGGTCCGGTGGCGGCGTCCTCGCCGCGCGCAACGAGCGCTACACCGACCTCTACCACCGCCTGTACTCGGCGGTGTCGCTGGTCAGCGGAGCCCACGTGGTCGTGGACGCCAGCAAGCACGCCTCACTCGCCGCGTGCCTGCGCTGGCGGTTCGGCGCCCGGATGCGGCTGCTCCACGTGGTGCGCGACCCCCGGGCGGTCGCGCATTCCTGGGGCAAGCGCGTCCGGCGCCCCGACGCCTCCCCGGACAGCAGCGAGCCGGAGATGGCGCGCTACTCGGCCGGGCGCGCGGCCGTCCAGTGGGTGACCCAGAACGCGACCCTCGACGCCCTCGCCCGCCGCGGCACGCCGACCCTGCGGGTGCGCTACGAGGACTTCGTCGCGGACCCGGTGGCCGAGTTCGCCCGCGTCGCCGAGTTCTCCGGGTACACCGGCCAGCCGCCGGCGGTGGGCGGGAGGGCCGTCCCGCTGGCGCGGACGCACGCGCTCTCGGGCAACCCGATGCGCTTCACGGAGGGGCCGGTCGGGGTGCGTCCCGACCACGGTTGGCGGGACTCCCTGGCGCCGTGGCGCCGCGGGCTGGTCTCGGCGGTGACCGCGCCCACGCGTGGACGCTATGGCTACTGACGCGGGGTCGCCGAAGCGGACAGTGGTCGGATGGTTGCTTTGTGCCCGAATTCTAACGTAAAGTCATTACACATGAACTCTGGGTAGTTCTGGCTCTGGGGGCGTTGACATGAGCAGGGGACCGACACGAGGACTGGCGGCGGCGGGCGCGATGCTCACCGCACTGACACTGGCGGGGCCGCCGGCCTCCGCCGCCGAGGGGCGCGTGGAACCGCTCGACGACCACCCCCTGCCCGTCGACCGGGTCGGCGGAAACACCGCCGCCCTGCTGGGCCTGCCGCTGCCGACCGAGTCCGCGTGCGCGGTCTCCGAGATCCTCGAACCCTCCTGCGGGGTGTGGTGGGGCGCCAGCCCCTACGACGACCGGGTCGAGCACCTGGAGTCGGCCGTCGACCGCGACATGGACATCGTCTACACCTGGCGCGGCATCGACCAGGCGGACGCGCCGGGGGAGCGCGAGCGGCGGATGATCGCCGAGGGCCGGTTCGTGCACACCAACATCGAGGCGCGCCGCTTCGAGCGCCACGGACACCCCGACATCGCCTACGAGGCCATCCTCGACGGCGAGTTCGACTCCTCGCTGCGCTCCCAGGCACGCACGATCGCGGACTTCGACGTGCCCTACTTCGTCACCTTCGACCACGAGGCCGACGCCGACAAGCGCTACCGGAGGCGCGGCACCCCCGACGAGTTCGTGCGCGCCTGGCGGCACGTGGTCGACCTCTACCGGGAGGAGGGCGCCGACAACGTCATCTGGGTGTGGAACGTGACCGGCTGGCGCGACAACCTCGACCGCCTCCCCGGCCTGTGGCCCGGCGACGACTACGTCGACTGGATCAGTTTCGAGGCGTACAACATGACCGGCTGCGACCTCATGCCGCACTGGGACGGCGTGTACTCCTTCGAGGACGTCCTGCGGCCCGCCTACGAGTGGTTCGAGGAGGAGGGGCCCGAGCACGGCATCGACCCCGGCAAACCGATCATGATCGGTGAGATGGGCACCACCGACATCGGCCCCCGCGAGACCCTGCGCTGGTACGCCGACATCCCCGACGTCCTGCGCCGGTACGAGCGGGTGCGCGCGGTCAAGGTCTGGGACAACCGGGTCTCCGGGTGCGACTTCCGGATCAACTCCAACGAGTACGCGCGGCGCGGCTTCGAACTGGCCGGGCGCGACCCCTACGTGAACCTCCCCGACCGGGTCCGCCGGATGGCCGCCTACGCCCAGAGCAGGGACTGAGCGCCGCCGGGGGCGAAAACCCGGTGACACGGGCGGCGCGCCCGCCTAGGGTCCCGGCATGGACCAGAACCTGCTGAACGTGGTCGACGTCGAGGCGACCTGCTGGAGGGGCTCGCCGCCGCCGGGCCAGGCCAACGAGATCATCGAGATCGGACTGACCGTCGTCGACCTGGCCGCGCGTCGGCGGGTGTCCCGGCACGGCCTGCTCGTGCGGCCCGCCCGCTCCCGGGTCGGCGACTTCTGCACCGAACTGACGTCGCTCACCCAGGCCGAGGTGGACACCGGGGTGAGCTTCGCCGAGGCGTGCCGGTGGCTGGCGCGGGAGCACGCGGCCGGGGAACGCCCCTGGGCCAGCTGGGGCGAGTACGACCGCCGGCAGTTCACCCGCCAGTGCCGGGACACCGGGACGGAGTACCCGTTCGGGGAGCACCACACCAACGCCAAACGGGTGTTCGGCGAGTTCCACGGCACGCGGAAGAAGGCCCCGGGGATGGACCGCGCGCTGCGCATGGCCGGGCTGCCCCTCCAGGGGCGCCACCACCGGGGCGAGGACGACGCCTGGAACATCGCCGCGCTGGTCCTCTTCCTGGTGGAGCGGGGCGCGTGGCCCGCCCCGGACCTGGGGGACCGAACCGCCTGAACCGCCGGGTTCGGCCCAGCGCGCCCTCAGACCCCCTTGCCCCGCAGGTGGAGCGCGCGCAGCACCCACCCGGCGGGCACCCCGCACACGACCAGCAGGGCGACCAGGGCGCGACCCTCGGTGAGCCGGTGCCGCAGGGTGGTCCGGATCCAGCGCAGCGCCTCGCCGCGCCGTCCGGCCGCCGCCTCCGCGAAGGCGATCTGGCCCGCCACCCGCGCGTATCCGCGCGGCACGAGGGCGAACTCGGGGTAGCGCTCCAACAGCCAGCGCAGGGCCGTGGAGATGGTCCGCCACCGCCCCGCGAAGTGCGACCTGCGGTGCCACAGGACGCGCACGCCCGGTTCGGGCAGGTTGCGGATGGGCCTCCGGCGGGCCAGCCGCAGCAGGAGTTCGTAGTCCTCGGCGTAGCTGCCCGGGATCTCCTCGCTCACCGTCCCGCAGCCGTCGAGCATCGCCCGGCGGCGGATGAGGAAGGTCGACGGGTGCAGTTCGGTCAGCCGTGAACCGAGCAGATCACCGAAGGTGACCGTGGTGCGGTCCAGGGTCCGCTCGGCCTCGACCCGGTCGTAGACCACCCGGATGCCGCAGCACACCGTCTCGGTGTCCGGCTCGGCCAGCATGACCAGCACCTGGGCGCGGAGCTTGTCGGGCAGCCACGTGTCGTCGTCGTCGCAGAAGGCCACCAGGTCGGTGTCGGCGGCCAGCACGCCGGTGTTGCGCGCGCCGGCCAGACCGGGGGTCAGGGTGTTGGTGACCACGCGCACCGGGCGGTCGTCGCCGTCGTGGGCCAGTGAGGTGTCGGGCTGGTCGTTGTCGTACACCACGATCGTGGTGATCCGCCCGGGGTACTCCTGTTCGCGGATCGCGCGCAGGGTGCGGCGCAGCAGTTCGGGGCGGTCCCGGGTGGGGACCACCACGGTCACGTCGGGCCAGTCGTCGCCGACGGACACCGCCCGGGGCTCGGGCAGGGGTGGGTGGGGGGACTCGGTCAGCAGGTCGATGAGTTCACCGGCGCGCCGGGCGGCGCGTTCGGGGCCGTCCTCCTCGTCCGGGCGGACGTGGAATTCGTCGGGGGAGGCCAGCGCCCGGTCGATCAGCGCGGCGAGCTGCTGGGGGGTCGAGCACGAACGGACCCGCCCCGCCTCCTCCAACCGGTTGACGAACAGGAGCTGGTGGTCGTCGACGTGCTCGTCGAGTTCGGGGTCGCGGGCCACGACGATCGGCAGGTGGCCGGTCGCGCGCGCCTGGACGATGGTTCCCGGGCCGCCGTGCGTGACCACGACCCGGGCCGCGCGCATGTGGGCGCCGAGCTCCTCGCCGGTGAGGAAGGCGGTGCCCGCCGCGCGTTCGGGCGGGGCGCTGTGCCCGTACTGGACGAGGACGCGCAGGTCCCGGTTGCGGCGGGCGTAGTCGTCGGCCCACCGGACCAGCCGGTCGAACGCGTGGTGGTCCGTGCCGAGGCTGACCACCACGTCCGGATGGTCGCGGTCGTCCAGGCGCGGTGTCGTGCGGGTGGTCTGTTCGGTCACGGGATTCTCGGGGCGGACACCCAGGGCCTTCGGACCGGGGAGGAAGCCCCTGCCTCCTTCTCCATGCTGTAGGTGTGGCCGTCGGCCCGTCTCGGGAGCCGAGGGTTCTTGTGCGAGGTCTTGACCGGTCCCTCCGGGGCGGACACGGTGCGGCCCCCACCGGTCACAGGAGCGGCCCCACCGTGATGGCGCCGGGCATGAACGATCGCTGCTCCTCCCACTGGGCGAGGGAGAGCCGGGTGAAGGGGCGGCAGAGGCGGGCGGTGAGGGTGGGGGTGTCGAGACGGTCGTAGACCTCGATGTAGACCGTCGGTATCCGCAGGAACCACGCCAGGACGAAGAACGGCAGCGCCACCCCTGCCCCGGTCGTCACGACCGCGCTGGGACGCCCCTCCCGCAGCACCCGCACCGCCAGCCACGTGTTGCGCAGGAGATTGCCCACATGGCGGGTGGTGGGGTGGAACGCCCAGCGCACGTCCTCCCCGCCGAGGGAGGACACCGCGTCGGGCGTGCGGAAGGTCACCCAGAGGCGTCGCCTCTCCTCCCACCAGGGCCGCAGGGACAGGAGTTGGGCGAGGTGGCCGCCGCTGGAGGCGACCAGGAGAACCGGTCGAGCAGACATGGAGTCATCATGGCATAACTCACCGTAGTGATTCGGGTGGTGCGGTCAGCCCGACGTCTCAACTTCGCAGCCGCAGACCGAGGCGCCCGCGCAGCCGCCACACGGTGGACAGGTGCCCGGCGGCCCCGACGGCGACGGAGACCGCGAGCGCCGCCGGGACCTGGCCCAGGAGGCCCACCGCCAGCAGGGGGAGGGCGGCGAACCAGATGACGGAGCTGCCCGCGGCGATCATCACCGCGTCCCCCAGGGGGTGCAGGACCACCCGCCCGCGCAACTGCCACAGCGGCAGCACCTTGCGCACCGCCACGGAGGCCACCAGGGCCACCGCGGCGCCGGTCGCCCCCAGGACCGGCACCAACGCCACGCACACCAGGACGTTCGCCGCCAGCGCCAGGACGTTGTTGACCAGGTTGAGCGTGCTCCGCCCGGTCATCGCCAGGATGAGGTCGCCCATCCCCAGCACCGACCCGAACAGCTGCCCGGCGCACACGACCACCAGGACGGTCACCCCCGCCGCGTACCCGGTGCCGAACAGGCCCATGACCTGCGGTGCGAACACCAGGGCGGAGAGGTACAGCGGCCAGGTCAGGCACACCAGCCACGCCGTTCCCGCCTGGTACAGCGACCGGACCCCCGCGTGGTCGCCGGTCGCCAACTGCTCCGCGAACTGCGGCTGCGCGGCGGACAGCACCGCCTGGTTGCCGAACTGGCCCAGGACCATGATCCGCGTCGCGGCCGTGTACACCGCCGCGCCCGTCAGCCCGCCCAGCAGCGCCACCAGCACCACTCCGCCGCGCTGCACGCCCATCTGGGCGACCCCCGCCACCGCGCGGGGCAGGGCGAAGGACCAGAACGCGCGCGGCGGGACGCTCCCGTCAGTCCGGAGGCCGTCCCGGAGGTCCGGGACGGCCTCCCCCGCCTCGGTTCCCGTCCCCCGGGCCTCCGGCGCGCCGCCGCCCGACGATGGAGCGGCGCGGGTCAGCAGGCGGCCCAGCCAGAACCACGCCAGCACCCCCGCCGGAAGGTAGGGACCCGCCCACGCCAGCGCCAGCAGTCCGGCCGACCCGGACAGCGCGACCGCGCCCACCAGGGCCAGCTGGGCCAGTGGTCGGCCGACCTTGTCCACCAGGACCGTCACGGCCATGCGGTGGTGCGCGCGCGTGGCGGCCAGGGCCGAGTCGACCATGACCGCGAACGGCACGAACGCGGCCAGCAACCGCAGGTAGGTCGCGGCGTCCCCGGTGCCCATGATCCGCGCCACCGGATCGGCGAACAGCACCATCAGCGCGCCCAGCAACCCGGAGAGGACCAGGGGCGGTCCCGCGGCCACCCGTAACAGCCGTCGCACGGCCTCCGTCCGCCCGAGCACGCGCAGCCGGGTGATGAAGTAGACCAGCCCGTCCGGTGCCCCCGCGCCCGCCACCGTCGCCGCGATGAGGAACACCGACGTCGCCGAGAACAGCAGCCCGGCCGTCTCCTGGGCGAACGCCCGGGTGATCGCCACGATCAGCGCCAGGTTGAGCCCCGCGCCGACCGCGGCCCCCGCCATGTTGAGCGCACCGCCGCGCAGGACCCGGCTCAGCCCGGCCCCGGCGCGGTCCTCGGTGGCGGTCACGCGCGCCACGACGGGGTGCGGCCCCACCAGTCGGCCAGCCGCGCGTCACTCTCGGCGAACCGCGCGGTCAGCTCGGCGCGCAGCGGTCCGGGCATCGACGAACGGCGGCGGGCGTTGTGCCGCCCGGGGGGTGTGCCCGGCCCCGGGGGGAGGCCGAGGAACCGCTCGATCCCGGCCAGCGCCCGCGCGGTCCCGTCGAACAGCTCCGCGTAGTCCACGACGTGGATCCGTTCCCGCCCCAGGTGCCGCTCCAACCGCGCCAGTTGCTCGGCGTACCGGCCGCGGGCCAGGTAGGCGTGGTGCTGGTGGGCGAAGGAGTAGTACCCGGGGTCCGCGACCAGCCGTTCCTCCTCGCCGGACAGCCTGTCCTCCTCCAGCTCGATCGCCCGCGCGAACGGTTCGGACTCGAACCCGCGCGCACTCTCGTGGGCGTGCGCCGAGTAGGCGCGCTCCACCGGGTCGCGCAGGACCACCACGACCAGGACCTCCGGGAGCGTCCGCGCGATCCGCTCCGCCGCCAACGGGTGGAACAGGTAGTACGGGCTGGACTCCATCACGCGCACGCGCGGCCTCCCCCGACGCGCCCGCAGCGAGGCGCGCAGCGGGAAGCACGACCGGTACCACTCCACCCCCCGGGAGTACCCGACGTCGAAGAAGTGGACCCCCTTGCGCAGTGTCGGCCCGGTGACCGCGGGGTGCCGGGCCAGGGACTTGAACAGCGACGTCGTCCCCGACCGCTGGGCACCGCAGATGAGCACGTCGGGCAGGGCGCGCGCGGCGCTGGTCGCTCCGCCCAGCCCGTCCGCCAGGGGCAGGAGCGCCCGCCGGACGGGGCCGGACAGGCGGCGGAGGGCGGCGGGCGGCGTGTCCACGTGCATCACGGTGTCCTTCACTGGTCGTGGCGGGTGGGCCCGTCCCGGACGGGCCGGTGGCGCGTGCCGCGGGGCGGGGTCAGCCGGTGTGGGCGGCCTCGTGCGCCGCCCTCTCCTGGAGACCCTCCAGCGCCGGGAGCAGCCAGTCGTCCACCGACGCCAGATGGCCGCCGCTCTCGTCCTGGCGGTCGTGCAGGTAGCGGGTGGCCAGGTCGATGAGGTACAGGGCCATGACCGTCGACACCGCGTGCGGACGCAGTCCCGTCTCGGCGACCAACGGGTCGCGCAGCAGACGCGAGCCGCTGTCCAGCCACCGGTGCACACCGGGGTGGACCCCCGCCTGGACGCACTCGTTGAGGTCGTAGTGCAGCGCGTCGAACCCCGCGGGCGCGTCCATTGTCAGCCGTTCCCAGTCCCAGACGAAGGCCCGGCGCGCCGTACTGGCGATGTTCCAACGGGTCAGGTCGCCGTGCCAGGCCCCGAAGGGCAGGGTCACGTCCGGCAGGCGGCGCAGCGCGGCGCGCAGCGGAGCCGCCTCGGGACGCGTCCCGAGCGCCGCGATCCGCCGCTCCAGGGTGATCCGGTAGGGGCTGTCGGACAGGCGCAGTTCGCGGACCCCGGCCAGTCCGACGATCTGGGTCACGCACCGCAGCAGCTGGCGGCGGGTGGGCCGGTCGGTCTGGTCGCCGACCGGCAGGGCCTCCTGGACCAGCAGGGGGTGGCCGTTCCACTCGCCCTCGTAGAGCAGCCGCGGGACCGTCACGTCCGGCAGGCGGGAGTCGGCGAGGCGGCGCAGGGCGCGGGTCTCGGCGCGCACCAGGCGCGACGTCAGGTCGTTCACGGCGACCTTGGCGTAGCCGATCGTCCGCCCGCCCGGGGTGAGCAGCAGCAGGACGGGTTTGCGGTTGGCCCTGGGCGGACCCAGGTGGATGGCGATCGCCAGCTTCCGGTCGAGCGCGGAGGTGAGCGCGTGCTCGATGCCGGGACCCGCGCCCACGTACAGGCGGTCGCGGAGCAGCAGCGGCGCCAGGCCCGTGGCGAACGCCCCGGTGAGCAGGGCGGCGCGGACCCGTTCGGAGAACGAGTGTCCCTGGAGGAAGGACGCGATCCCCCGGGTGGCGGCCGAGCGGTCGTGCGCGGGCAGGATCACGCGCGGGTTGTGCGCGTTGGGGACCGGCAGGTACTGGTTGCCCCGCTCCTGACGGACGAGCCGCCGTACACCGCCGTCCCCGGGACCGAGCAGTCCGCCGCACGGCCACAGGACCGCGGCCAGGTCGGTCAGGTAGGTCGTCTCGCCGTTCACCGAAGACCCCCTCTGGTGCGCGCGGTGACCCGGCCGGGCGTCGGGCCCGCCTCGCCGCGCCAGAGCAGGGCGACGGCGACGAGGGTGACGGCCAGCGGGGACATCAGCGCGACGTAGAAGAACATGTACCAGAACAGCAGCAGCACGGTCAGCAGCGCGCCCTGCCCGACCGGGGTGGTGGCGGCCCGGTGGCGCCACACCGTCCAGGCGGGGAAGGCGAGGAGGAACGCGGTGCCCACCCATCCGTTGGCGATGAGGGTCATCCACAGCTGACCGGCGTTGCCGATGACGTGCTGGCCGCACCCGGGGCACTCGGCGGTGGGGCCGATGGCGATCGACTCCGAACTGCCCACCATCTCCCGCGTCGTGCCCCAGCCCAGGACCGGCGACAGGTCGGCGGCGGCCACGGACGCGGCGTTGCTCGCGGCCCGGCCGTCGTCGCTGTGCGGGTTGTCGGCGCGGGCGCGGACCACGTCGGCCAGCGGTGACGCCGCCAGCACGAGCAGCGCGACGACGGCCGCGACCGCGCACGCGCCCACCAGCGCCACCCGGCCGCGGCGGAGCGCCTGTCCGGCGCCGTAGGCCAGCGACAGCACCAGGCCGACCCACAGCGCGCGGTTGAGGGAGTGGACCACCGGGACCACCGACGCCGCGGCGGCGGCCAGAGCGGCCCACCGCACCGCGCCGCTCCCCTGGAGGACCCAGCCGACCACGAGCCACACCAGGAGCAGGGAGAGCATGTACCCCCAGATGTTGGTGTACTCCCAGGGCGCCTTGGGCCGGGCCGACTCGTAGCCGAAGATGTCCATGACCTGGGCTGACGCCGGGTGCACCAGGGTCTGGACGTAGGGGTCGGAGGCCAGGGGGCCGGGCAGCAGGTACTCCAGCGGCGCGGTGAACTCGAACCGGGGCGCGAACATGCCGAGGTAACCGCCCGCGATCGTGACCAGGCACAGCACGGACAGGGCCCACACCACCGTCCGCGTCGGCAGTTCGCGCTCGGACAGGTTGCCGACGTAGAGCATCAGGACGGTCAGCACCAGGTAGTTGACCACGCGGAGCGCGGCCCCCGCGTACCCCCCGCTGCCCGGGACGGTACCGGGCACCTCCAGCGGCACCATGGCCAACCCGAACACGGTCCACAGCAGGAACAGCGCCCACAGCCAGAAGCCCGAGGGCAGCCGGAGCCCGACCGTCCGGTGGCGGCGGAGCAGTTCCGCCGCCATCGGGACGGCGAACAGCCAGTACGCGAACTGGCCCAGGCCCAGCGCCCACCACAGCGGGTACCCGGCCAGCAGCCAGACCACCGGACGGCCGGTCGCCGGGGCGGGGCCGACCGGGACCCCGGCCCCGGGGAGGGGGCGCGGGGCGGCGGGTGCCGCCATCAGTTCCGTGCCCCGACGGTGTCGGCGGCCGAGTCCTCCGCGCCTGTTCCGGTCTGGTCGGCGGTGTCCTCCGCACCCGTTTCGGTCCCGTCGGCGGCGCCGTCCTCCGCCGTGGCGGCCTTGTGCGCCGTGGCGCTCTCCCCGGCGTCGGCCCGGGCCCCGTTCCCGGTCCCCCTCGCGTCGCGGGAGGCGTCGTCGGAGCCCCGGGCCGGTCGGGGCAGCGCCGCCACCCCGGGGACGGGGAGGCCGAAGCGGGCGGCGGCGGCGACCAGCGACACGAGGTCGGCGCGCCGGGTGCGACCGAGTTCGACGACCGGAAGCAGCAGGTCGGCCGAGGCGGCCAGGGCGTGGGCGTCGGCCCGCTCGGTGGCGGGCGGGACGGCGACCACCACGTACTCGGTCCCCTCGCGCAGGAGTCCGAGCAGCTCCGGCATGGCGGTTCCCTGGACGGGGGCGACGGCCTCCGGCCTGCCGTACCGGAGTACGCGCAGGCGGGGCGCGGTGTCGGGGCGCACCTCCAGTTCGGCGGGGTCCTCACCGTCCAGGAGCGCCTCGGCCAGACCGGGCCCCGGGGGCAGGTCCAGCGGGTCGGCCGCGGGGTCGGCGTACACCAGCAGGGTGTCCGAGCCGGTCCGGGCGAGGGAGGCGGCCAGGTTGACGGCGGCGGCGGGTCCGGAGCGTCCGGGGGCGGTGGCCACGACGAGCAGGACACCGGGGGAGGGGACGCGGGCGCGCAGCGCGTGGGCGCACTCGTTGACGCGCTGGCCCGCGCGGTCGTCGTCGCCGAACGGCCCGGACGCCTCCCGGTCCGCCCCGGTCAGGTCCAGCAGCACCGGGGCGCCGCCGATCCGCGCGGTCTCCTCCGTGTCGCGCAGGACCGGGTCGAGGCGGTCGCGCGCGAACGCGAGGAGCAGTCCGGCGAGCAGGCCCGCGGCGGTACCGCCCGCGAGCCACACGGGGACCACGGGGGAGGCGGCGCTCTCGGGGAGGTTCGCGGGGGTGATGATCCGGCCGGGCTCGACGGTCTCCCGGAGCGCCGTGAGCGGTCCCACGCCGCGTCCGAGGTCGGCGATCTCGGCGCGCAGGGTCTCGGCCCGGGCGGAGGAGTCGTCGGCCAGTTCGGCCAGCTCCTCGTAGCGGGCCTCCTGCTCGCCGCGCAGGGCGGCCAGGTGGGCGGCGATCAGGTCGCCGACCTCGGCCTCGCGCTGTTCGAGGTAGGCCCGCGCGTAGGCGTCCGCGCCCTCCCGCGCCGCCTCGGGGCTCCCCGCCGCGTACGTGATCTCCAGCACGTTGCTGTTGGGCGGCACGGACAGCGACACGCTCTCGCGCAGCTCCGCGGGGTCCGCCGGGGCGGAGTCGGGTTCGGCCAGGGCCGCGGCCGCGGCGGCCGAGACCCGGTCGGAGAGCACGACCTGCGCCTCGGTGTCGAGGTTGACCTCCCCGGCCAGGCGGCCGGAGCGCTCACCGGTGAATTCGGCCATGCCGGTGGGGCGGACCTGGACAGCGGCCGTGGACTCGTAGGTGGAGGGGAGCGCGACCACCCCGGCCGTGGCGAGGACCAGTCCCCCGAGCACCCCGGCCCCGACCAGCCGCCAGCGGCGGCGCAGCAGGGCGGTGTACTCCTTCAGTTCCGGTCCGGGCGGGCCGGGGGCGTCGGTGTCCATCGGGTCCTCTCCACACACGCGCATGCGACACTTTTGGTAAACGATTGCATACTAAGTGTAGTCCCTTTGGGGGTGCGCACCGCTTGCGGAAACTGCCGTTTCCGACGAGGAAGTGTCCGTAAAAGGCCGACCGCGCCGCCCCGGCGGTGACTACGGCCAGAGGAGGCGGCGGGCCGTTCCCGCCGTCCTCGGCGGACCGCCGTTCCGGCGCGCACCCGAGGGGTCCGCCGTCGGGGCGCCCGAACGCGCCCCGGAGCGGAGCGCGGGACCGGGGCGGGCGCAGCCGTCAGCCGGCGAACACCGCCACCGCGGACGGGGGCAGACCGGTGTCGGACTCCCACGCCTCGTCGCACGCCTCCTGCGTGGAGACGGTGTGCGCGCGGGCCGAGCAGTCGCGGTAGGCCCGCACCTGCTCGTCGTAGACCACGAACACCGAGACCGCGGCGAGCGACATGACGATGCCCAGCGTTCCCACCATCACGCTCAACAGGGCGCCGGGCGCCTCGGTGCGGTTCGCCCGCGCGGACCGGCGCGCGCGGAACCCCTGCACGACGCCGAACACGGACAGCACGACGCCGTAGGGCTGGAGCAGCAGGCCGGCCATCCCGAGGAAGAGGCCCCACAGACCCCCTCGCTCGACCTTGGGCGTCGACCCGTCGGTTCGGGGCTCCGGGCTGTTGTCGGTCACGGGCTCACTCCTTCGACGCGCCCGGCTCGGGCGCGGTGGTCCGCGTCCGTGCGCGGACCGTCCTCGGTGTCGGTGGTTCCGGGGCGGGTCCGGAAGGCCGGGGGCGATCCGGTCCCGGGCGGGCTCGGCCCGGTCCCCGTGGGTCCGACGCTACCCGGACCGATAGGGTGGGACCACGGACGGGCCGCCTCGGTCCGGCCGCCACCCGTCATGACCCCACGGGCACCGCTCGCGGGGGACGCGCGGGTCACCCCCCAGCGACGCCCCTGGCGCGGCCCGGAAGCGGGCCCCAGGCCCCGTGGGCGCGCGAACCCCGGATGCTGCGCCGTCCCCCGGCGCCCCCGGACACGGGAGCCCGCTCCCGTACCGCCTTCTACACACTGGGAGAAGCACATTGTCCGCGCGAGTGGTCGTCCTCATATCGGGCACGGGCAGCAACATGGCCGCCCTGGTCGACGCGGCCCAGGACCCGGGGTACGGCGTCGAGATCGTCGCGGTCGGCTCGGACCGGCGGAGCGCCCGGGGCCTCGAACTGGCCGAGAGGGCCGGTGTGCCCACGTTCGTCGTTCCCTTCCGAGACTACTCCGACCGCGCCGAGTGGGACGCGGCCATGGCCGACCGGATCAGCGAGTACGACCCGGACCTGGTGGTCTCCGCCGGGTTCATGCGCATCCTGGGCCCCGCCGTCCTCGGCCGCCACACCGCGGTCAACATCCACCCCGCGCTGCTCCCCTCCTTCCCCGGCGCGCACGCCGTGCGTGACGCGCTCGCCCACGGTGTCCGGATCACCGGCACCACCATCCACTTCCTCGACGAGGGCGTCGACTCCGGGCCGATCATCGACCAGGTGGCGGTCCCCGTCGAGGACGGCGACGACGAGTCCAGCCTCCACGAGCGCATCAAGGGCGTGGAGCGGCGGATGCTGGTCGACACGGTCGGCCGGCTCGCCCGCGAGGGCTGGACGGTCGACGGCAGGCACGTGCGGTTCGGCCGCACCGAGCACAGCGTCACGGACGCGACCGACACGAAGGAGCAGCGGTGACCCAGCAGGCCATCAGGCGTGCGTTGATCAGCGTGTACGACAAGACCGGTCTGGAGGAGCTGGGGACCGGCCTGGCCGAGGCCGGGGTGGAGATCGTCTCCACCGGCTCGACCGCCGCGCGGCTGCGCGACGCGGGCGTCCCCGTCATCCCCGTCGATGACGTCACCGGCTTCCCCGAGATCATGGAGGGCCGGGTCAAGACGCTGCACCCGAACGTGCACGCCGGTCTCCTCGCCGACCAGACCAACCCCGACCACGTCGCCACCATCGAGGGCCTGGGCATCGCCCCCTTCGACCTGGTCGTGGTCAACCTCTACCCCTTCCAGGAGACCGTCGCCTCGGGCGCCTCCCCGGCGGACTGCGTCGAGAAGATCGACATCGGCGGCCCCGCCATGGTCCGCGCCTCGGCCAAGAACCACGCCAGCGTCGCCGTCGTCGTCGACCCGGCGAGCTACGGCGCCACCCTCCGGGCCGTGCGCGAGGGCGGGTTCACCCCGGAGCAGCGCAAGCACCTGGCCGGACTCGCCTTCCGCCACACCGCCACCTACGACGCGGCGGTCGCCTCCTGGTTCGCGGGCGCCTACGCCCCCGACGAGGCGGGCGCCGAGTCGGGCTGGCCGTCCTACCTGGGCATCGGCTACTCCCGCAAGGACGTGCTGCGCTACGGCGAGAACCCGCACCAGAAGGCGGCCCTGTACACGGTCGAGGGCGTGCCGCCGGTCGGGCTGGCCGGCGCCGAGCAGCTGCACGGCAAGGCCATGTCCTACAACAACTACGTGGACGCCGACGCCGCCCTGCGCGCCGCCCACGACTTCGACGCGCCGTGCGTGGCGATCATCAAGCACGCCAACCCGTGCGGCATCGCGGTCGGCCCGGACAACGCCGAGGCGCACCGCCTGGCGCACGCCTGCGACCCGCTGTCGGCGTTCGGCGGCGTCATCGCCACCAACCGCCCGGTCGGGGCGGAGCTGGCCGGGCAGATCGCCGAGGTCTTCACCGAGGTCGTCGTCGCGCCGGGCTTCGAGCCCGAGGCGGTCGAGATCCTCACCAAGAAGAAGAACATCCGCCTCCTGGCCGTGACGGACCCCGGTTTCGCCACGGGCGTGGAGAACCGCCAGATCAGCGGCGGCCTGCTGGTGCAGTCCCGTGACGCGATCGACGCCGAGGGCGACGACCCCGCGAACTGGACGCTCGCCACCGGCGCGCCCGCCGACGAGGGCACCCTCGCCGACCTCGCCTTCGCCTGGCGGGCCGTGCGCGCGGTCAAGTCCAACGCCATCCTGCTCGCCTCCGGCGGCGCGACCGTGGGCGTGGGCATGGGCCAGGTCAACCGGGTCGACTCCGCCCGGCTCGCGGTCAGCCGCGCGGGCGACCGCGTGGTCGGTTCCGTCGCCGCCAGCGACGCGTTCTTCCCCTTCCCCGACGGGCTGGAGATCCTCACCGAGGCGGGCGTGCGCGCCGTCGTCCAGCCGGGCGGGTCCGTCCGCGACGAGGCGGTCATCGCCGCGGCCAAGGAGGCCGGGGTCACCATGTACCTCACCCGCACCCGCCACTTCTTCCACTGACACGAGGAGCCGACATGAGCGCGACGATTCTCGACGGCAAGGCCGTCGCGAAGGCCATCCGCGGTGACCTGGCCGAGCGGGTGGCCAAGCTGAGGGCCAAGGGGGTCACCCCCGGTCTGGGCACGGTTCTGGTCGGCGACGACCCGGGCAGCCACTCCTACGTCCGGGGCAAGCACCGCGACTGCGAGAGGGTGGGCATCGCGAGCATCCGCCGCGACCTGCCCGCCGACGCCACCCAGGAGGAGGTGGAGCGAGCGGTCCGCGAGCTCAACGAGGACCCCGCCTGCACCGGCTACATCGTGCAGCTGCCCCTGCCGAGCGGCCTGGACGAGAACCGGGTGCTGGGCCTCATCGACCCGGCCAAGGACGCCGACGGCCTCCAGCCCTCCAACCTGGGCAAGCTCGTCCTGATGCAGGAGGCGCCGCTGCCGTGCACCCCGCGCGGCATCGTGGAGCTGCTCCGCCGCTACGACGTGCCGCTGCGCGGCGCCGAGGTGGTCGTGGTGGGCCGCGGCGTCACCGTGGGCCGCCCGCTCGGCCTGCTGCTGACCCGCCGCTCGGAGAACGCCACCGTCACCCTGTGCCACACCGGCACGCGCGATCTGGCCGAGCACACCCGCCGCGCCGACGTGATCGTCGCCGGCGCCGGTGTCCCCGGGCTCATCGGCAAGGACATGGTCCGGCCGGGAGCGGCGGTGCTGGACGTCGGGGTCTCGCGCACCGACGACGGTCTGGTCGGCGACGTCCAGCCGGACGTGGCCGAGGTCGCCGGGTACCTGTCGCCGAACCCCGGCGGCGTGGGCCCGATGACCCGGGCGATGCTGCTGGTGAACGTCGTGGAGGCGGCCGAGCGCCAGGCGGTCTGACGACCGCTCCGGACCGGGGGCGGCGGCGCGCGCGTCATCGCCCCCGAGGTCAGCTGGCCCGGCGGGAGGAGCCGCTGGTGGGCATCGGACGGACCAGCCCCAGCGCCACGACCTCGTTGGCCAGCCGGGTCCGGCGGTTCTGTCCCTCGGGGATGCGGAACTTCTGGTAGAGCCGCAGCAGGTGCTGTTTGACCGCGGCCTCGGTCACGACCAGGGCCTCGGCGATGTCGCGGGCGGTGGCGGGGGCGACGAAGGCCTCCTCCGACAGCGCGGGCTGGCACAGGGCGGTGAGCACGTCCAGCTCCCGGCGGGTCAGTTCGGGGGCCGAGCCGCGCCGGAGTTCGATGTCGGGGCTGATCTGCTCACGCGGCAGCCCGCCCACACGGCAGCGTGCCGTGCCGAAACTCACGACGTCGTCCTCCTCCAGCACCCTGCGCGCGATGGGGCGGCCGTTGACGCGGGTGCCGTTGCGGGACAGGCCCAGGTCGACGACGTAGACGTAGGGTCCCCGGCGGACGAGTTCGGCGTGGAGCAGTGAGACGCTCGGATCGTTCAGTCGGATGTCGGCGCCCTCGCCGCGACCGACGGTGGTGACCTCACCGGTGAGCTGGCGGATGTCCCCGGTCTCTTCGACCCGGAGGTAGGGACCGTCCACGGTGACTCCTCCCGGGCTGGTGGTGTGGCGCGGCCGGCGGGGATACGGGTGACGATGGGGGAGCGGTGGTCGTCGAGTGGTGGCTGCTCGGTCTGCGCGTTGAGTGGGCTTCATGGGGGTCCTCGCTCACCGTTGCACTCGTCTCAGGTTGGATTACCCGGGTGGTACGCGTTCTACGCGCTTACTCCGGAGTTAGGCGGATACGGCGCGGAAACACACCTGTATGACCCAGCCGGACGCGGGTAACGGTCGTAGGGTCCATCGGCGGGCGACAGGGCCGATTCCGTGAGTGCTGGGGCGTCGGCGACATGAATCAATACAATGGGCCGCGTCTCGTCCGCCCGGGCGGCGCTGGGCCCGGCGGCGGACCCCCGCAGTCACCCGGTCGGTGCGGCCCGTCGGAGCCGCACGCCCTTTCGGACACGTCGCCGTGTGCCGTGTGGCCGATCTGTGCCAACTGCGGGACGAGTACGCGGACGGGTCGGGCGGCGGCCGGTCACCTTCGGAACGGACGGGTCGGACACACGGTGGACAAGGCGGGGCAGGCGGAGTTGGCGGACAGGGAAGAGGGCACCCCGGAGGAGGCCCCCGGAGAGGGGGGACAGGCCCCGGAGGCCGAGCGGGAAACCCGGCCGAAGGTGCCGTTCTGGCTGGCCCAGGTGCCCTACGCCCTCGTGCTGGCGACCCTGTCCGCCGGGATCGTCGTCGTGGCCGCCGCCCACTTCAAGCGTGGCCCCGCGATCATCGCCGGGGCGCTGCTGCTGGCCGCCGCCTTCCGCCTGGTCCTGCCCAAGGACTGGATCGGCCTGCTGGCCGTCCGCCGGCGCTGGACCGATCTCGTCACGTGTGTCAGCCTCGCGGGTCTGCTCATCGTCCTGGCGTGGGTGGCGCCGCAACTCTCGGCCTAGCGGTGGAATAAGCTTGACGTCGAGATACCGCGACACCGACAAGCCACCGCCTCCCCGGTATGCACGGACACCGGGCGGGATCAGGGGATTTGCCGAGCGGACGGGGCGGTCACGGCCACGAACCGTGACCGTGCGCGGCCGTGTGAGGCGGTAGCCACAGACTGAAGGGACAGCCACACAGCCATGGCCAAGATCAAGGTCGAGAACCCCGTAGTCGAGCTCGACGGTGACGAGATGACCCGGATCATCTGGTCCTTCATCAAGGACCGTCTGATCCTTCCGTACCTCGACATCGACCTGAAGTACTACGACCTGGGCATCGAGGAGCGCGACCGTACCGACGACCAGGTCACGATCGACTCCGCCAACGCCATCAAGCAGTACGGCGTCGGTGTCAAGTGCGCCACCATCACCCCGGACGAGGCCCGGGTCGAGGAGTTCGGCCTGAAGAAGATGTGGCGGTCGCCCAACGGCACCATCCGCAACATCCTCGGCGGTGTCGTCTTCCGCGAACCGATCATCTGCGAGAACGTCCCCCGGCTCGTCCCGGGTTGGACCAAGCCGATCATCATCGGCCGTCACGCCCACGGTGACCAGTACAAGGCCACCGACTTCAAGGTTCCCGGCCCCGGTTCGGTCACCATGACCTACACCCCGGCCGACGGCGGCGAGCCGGTCGAGTTCGAGGTCGCCAACTTCCCCGAGGGCGGCGGCGTCGCCATGGGGATGTACAACTTCCGCAAGTCCATCGAGGACTTCGCGCGCGCCAGTCTGAACTACGGCCTGGACCGCAACTACCCGGTCTACATGTCCACCAAGAACACGATCCTCAAGGCCTACGACGGCATGTTCAAGGACGTGTTCCAGGAGATCTACGAGACCGAGTTCAAGGAGAAGTTCGACGCCGCGGGCCTCACCTACGAGCACCGCCTGATCGACGACATGGTCGCCGCCGCGCTCAAGTGGGAGGGCGGCTACGTCTGGGCGTGCAAGAACTACGACGGCGACGTGCAGTCCGACACCGTCGCGCAGGGCTTCGGCTCCCTGGGCCTGATGACCTCGGTCCTGCGCACCGCCGACGGCCGCACCGTCGAGGCCGAGGCCGCGCACGGCACGGTCACCCGCCACTACCGCCAGCACCAGCAGGGCAAGCCCACCTCGACCAACCCGATCGCCTCCATCTTCGCGTGGACCCGCGGTCTGGAGCACCGGGCCAAGCTGGACAACACCCCGAAGCTGGCGGAGTTCGCCAACACCCTGGAGGACGTCGTCATCAAGACCGTCGAGGGCGGGCAGATGACCAAGGACCTCGCGCTGCTGGTCGGCGGCGAGCAGGAGTGGCTCACCACCGAGCAGTTCCTCGCCGCGCTGGACGAGAACCTGTCCAAGCGCCTGGCCTAGGCGGCGCCCCCTCGTCCCGCGGCACCCCGGCGGCTCCCGAACGTCACCGACCGGGGCGGCCGTTCCGAGGGGTCGAGCCCAGACGCCGGTGAGACCTCGGTCACGCCCGGGCGTCCCCGCGAGGGGGCGCCCGGGCGTCGTCGCGTCCGGGCCGCGCGCGTGCCCCGAACATCCCGATCGCGCCGTACACGGGTGGTTTGGCCGCCTCGGGGAGCGAACTTTCCCGGACTCTTTTCCGTGTTCGGCGCACACGCGGGGGGCGCGGGTGTGAAGATGGAGGGGTCGCGCCACGAGGGTGACCGCCCGGTGCGACATAGGCCACGCGACCAGGATTTACACCTTTCGCGAACTTTGACCTATTGTGGAGTCACGCCGGTGAGAACCGGCAGGCCAGGGCGGGTGTCAGCCCCTCTGAGCCACCACGAACCGACGTGCCGGCCGTGCGCCCGCTGGGGGGTAGGCGCGCACAGTACGGAACGTCACGAAGAAGGGCCCGTCGCCTCGTGCGACGGGCCCTTCGCCTTTCCGTCACCCGCCGCCCTCAGGGGGCGCTTCGCGGGGAGCGGGGGCCACCCCTCAATCGACGCCTTCGGCGGCCCTTCGCCCTGCTTGTGCGGCCTCGCGGGCTCGGCCGGGGATCAGTCCCGCATGGTGCTCTCCGGGATCGGCTCGCCCTCGCTCATCGCCGCGAACATCTCCCCGGACAGGGCCTCGTCCCAGATCACGACCGATCCGACGCCGTCCAGCGTCGGCGTGGAGCCCACGGGGATCGACGTGGTCTGCGTGCCGCCGCGCATCGCCAGCAGCATCGTGGCCATGTGCCGCATGTGCACGTCCTCGTCGACCACGAACGTGTCCGTGCCCGCCGAGATCAGCGGCAGCGCGCGGAACGGGTTGAACATCGTCGACGGCGCGGACGCCTTCTCGACCAGCACGGAGAAGAACTCCCGCTGCCGCTGGATCCGGTCCAGGTCGGCCCGCGGGGTGGCACGGGTGCGCACGTAGCCCAGCGCGGTGGCACCGTCCATCTCCTGGCAGCCCGCCTCGATGTCCAGACCCGCCTTCGGGTCCTCCATCGGCTCCTCCGGGCACATCTCGACGCCGTCGAGGGCGTCCACCAGGCCCACGAAGCCGCCCATGCCGATCTCGACGTAGTGGTCGATGTGCACGCCCGAGGCGCGCTCGAAGGTCTCCACCAGGGCGCTGGGGCCGCCGCAGACCTGCTCGCCCGCGTCGTCGGTGCCGCACAGCGCGTCGGCGAAGGACGCGTTGATCTTGTTCTCGGCGTAGCCCGGGATGGCCAGCTGGACGTAGGAGTCACGCGGGACGCTGACGATGGTCGGCTCCCCGTCCTCGGGGATGTACAGCACCATGATCGAGTCGGTCCGGCGCCCCTCGGCGTAGCCGGTGGCCATCTCGTCCATCTGCTCCTCGCTGAGACCGTCCCGGCTGTCCGAGCCGACGATCATGAACGTCGTCCCCGGCTGCTCGTCCGGCCTGTCCTCGTAGTCGGGCAGGGCGTCGATGCGGTTCAGCTGCCCGTCCGCCCAGAGGTAGACGGCGGCCGGGGGCACGATCAGGACGACGAGCAGGGCCGCCACGACCGTCAGCGCGATGTTCCTGACCCGGTTCTGACGTCGCTCCCGGGCGCGACGGGCCTTGCCGGTGCCGTCGTACTCGCGCGCCGCGCCGTGCGTGCGGCTCCGGTTCCGGGAGGGACGCGGCTTCGGTACGGGGCGCCGCGGCGGCGCCTCCTCCGCGGTCGGGACCCGCCGAGCCCCGCCCAGGGGCCGCTGCTCCGACTCGCGTTCGCGGTACAGCCGCTCGAACTCGTCCGGTTTGTCGGGGTCGCCCGCGCGCCGGAACACACCCGGACTGTCGTGTTCACCGGTCGGGCCGGAGCCGCCCCGGTTCCGTGAGTCTGCCATCGAATCGCCTTATCCGCTCCGCACCGCACGTCGACTGCGTCTGTCCGCCGTGTGTGATCGCGGAAACTGTAGCGGGGTTCACTCCGGAACCGCGGGGCCGCCCTCGGCTCCGGCGCCGGAGGAGATCCCCGGCGCGGGGCGCGGTTCAGCGCAGCCGGTGGGCGCCCGCCGAGGGAAGCGCGGCGCGCACGCGCGGAGGGACCCGACCGCGGTCGGTGAACGCCCGGGTGAGGGCCCGTCCGACCCGGTCGGCCCGCGCCTCGTCCACCAGCGCCACGGCGGTTCCCGTCCAGCCGGTCATCCGCGCACCGCGCGCTCCGGAGCGGGCGGCGGTCTCCACGGCGAGTTCGACCTCATCCGGGGGCAGGCCGAACCCGCGCAGGGACAGGTGGGAGGACTCCAGGACGGGACCGACCTCCCCGGCCCGGCCCGCGCGCAGCAGCCCGACCGCCGCGTTGAGCCGGTGCCTCTCCGTGCCCTCGAACTCGACCCGTCGGCGCAGCCGTCGGTCGGGCAGCTTTCGCAGGGCGGCGCGCAGGTCGTCCACGGAGCGGAGCGGCCCCAGCACCTCCTGGGCGGAGCGGATCGCGGCGGCGTGCACGGGCCCGGGGTCACGGCGCGGCAGGGCGCCGGTGTCGACGACGAGCAGCCGCAGCCCCTCCTCCGCCAGGTCGAACGGCAGCTCCCTGGCGCGCAGGGTCCTCAGGTTCACCCTGACCGCGTGCCCCGGCCGGGCCGCGAGCGCCACGCGCTGGTCCGCGTCGGCCCCCTCCGGAGGAGGGCCGCCCGCCAGGTCGGCGAGGGCGAGCGCGACCGCCGCCCCGGCGGCCGCGGCGCGGCCCAGGGACGTCCGTTCGGGAAGGTCCGAGTCCAGGAGGACCCGCACCCCCTGATCGGCCCGCAGAAGGCCGCCCCGGCGGGCCTCGTCGATCACCCCGGCCACCGCCCGCGCGGCACTCTCCCGGGCTCTCAGCGGGCCGCCGGGCGTGCCCACGCGCACGCCGCCGCCCGGCGCGAGGCCGACGGCCGCGGTCACCCCCCAGGGCAGGGCGGCGTACAGGGCGGCGCCGCCGCTGGCCGCCGTGTGCTCGCCCAGGAGCGCCACCCGTCCCGGCGCGCGCCAGACGCCGCCGGCCGCCGTGCCGTACGCGGCGGCGAAGGCTCCCGCCACCGCGTCGGCGTCCGGAGCGGTCGTCGGCCATTCCCCCCGGGGGCCCGCCGAACGCAGGCCCAACGCGGCACGCCACCGTGCCACCGTGCCCCCCACCTGACAACCTCTCTCACTCGGTGAACACCCGCCCCACAAGTCTGCCGCCGGGACGGCGCGTGGCGTGTTCCCCCGTCCCTCCGGTCTGGTTACGGTTGCGGTCCAGAACGGGAGCGGAAGGGGAGCCATGCCCGCAGCGCTGAACCGGGCCAAGGACACGTCCCGCCACTACCGGAACCTGGCCATGGACGCCTACTGGGGTCTCCGGCGCAGGAGGCCGGGCGTGGACCACCTCGTCCGTGCCTACGAGCGCTACGCCGACCGCAACGGGAGTCTGCTCGCGGGTGCGGTGACGTATTTCACCTTCCTGTCCTTCTTCCCGCTGATCGCGCTGGCGTTCGCGGCGTTCGGCTTCGTCGTCGCGGCGGGCGGGCCGGAGCTGGGCACCTACTTCGAGCGGGCCCTGGACGAGATGCTGCCCGGCCTGTCCGAGCAGTTGCCGATGGAACAGGTCGCCCGCGCGCGCGTGGGCGCGGGGCTGATCGGTGTGCTCGGCCTGCTCTACGCCGGGCTGAACGCGGTCTCGGAGATGCGCCAGGCGCTGCACGCGGTCTGGCTCAGGAGCGTCAAGGACGGACCGAACTACCTCGTGCGCAAGGCGGGCGACCTGCTCGTCATGGTCGGGCTGGGGGCGGCCCTGCTGCTCACGGTCGCCTTCACCAGCGTCGCGCAGGCCGCCACGACCTGGCTGCTGTCGTGGGTGGGCCTGGACGGCTCCGTGCTGGCCAACCTCACCCTGCGCGCGCTCGCCGTGGCCATCGCGGTGGGCGCCAACTCGCTCATCTTCGTGCTGGCCTTCGCCCTGCTGTCCGGGAGCGGGCGGCCCACCCGGGCGATGTGGCGGGGCGCGCTGATCGGCGCGGTCGGCTTCGAGGTCCTCAAGGCCGCCGCCGCGCTCCTGCTCGCCGGGACCCTGAGCAACCCCGTGTACGCGTCCTTCGCGGTCTTGGTGGGGCTGCTGGTGTGGATCAACCTGGTGATGCGCCTGGTGATGTTCAGCGCGGCGTGGACGGCGACGTGGCTGCCGATGCCGCCCCCCTACACCGGAACCCTCCCGCTGCCCGAGCAGAACGGACTCCACTGGCCCCGGACGGCTCCCGCCCCCCGGCGGCCGCGGGCGGTCGGCCGGGAGCGGCGCGCCGCCCAGCGCGCGGTGGCCGCCGCGTTGTCGCTGGTCGGTGCCGCGGGCGCGGCCGGGGCGGTGGCCTGGGCGCTGCGCGACCGTGATTCCGACGGGGAATGAACGTTCTTCACGCATGAGGAAATTACCTCACTGTGTGTTCTCGTCCCGTATGCGCGAGGTGTCGGCAGGGTAGTCCTCCTCTGTCTCGGTTGACCGTTTCATCGGGGCGCACCGACCGCCGACCGTGAGACCGTCGGCGACCACCCCCCCTCGGAGGGCAGATGGGAATCGCATTCAAGTCGTCCGAACGCGCGACGCTCGGCGTGGAGTGGGAACTCCAACTCGTCGACCGCAGCAGCCGACACCTGAGGCAGGAAGCGCAGGAACTCCTTTCCGAGCTCCCGGACCTCAGTGCGGGCGCGGACGTCCCCCCGCTTCGGCACGAACTGATGCAGTCGCAGGTGGAGGTCGTGACCGGCATCTGCGAGACGGTCGAGGACGCCAAGCGCGACCTGGCCCGCAACATCGACCGGATGCGGGACGTCCTCGACCCGCGAGGAACCACCCTGACCTGCTCGGGGACCCATCCGATCGACGACTGGCGGGACCAGTCGTTCAGTCCCGGGGAGCGCTACGGGGAGCTGGTCGAGCAGATGCAGTGGCTCGCCCGGCGGATCCTCACCTGCGGGGTCCACGTCCACGTGGGGGTGCGCAGCCCGGAGAAGGCCATTCCCATGGTGAACGCCCTTGCGAAGTTCCTCCCACATTTTCTTGCTTTGAGTGCTTCCAGCCCATTTTGGAGTGGGCACGACACGGGCCTGGCCTCCGCCCGATCCGTCGTCTTCGGCGCCCTTCCCACCTCCGGGCCGCCGCCGAACCTGTCCGGCTGGTCGGCTTTCGAGGAATACCTCGAAACGCTTCTGCGGGCGGGTACCATCGCCTCTATCAAGGAAGTGTGGTGGGACATCCGGCCGCACCCGGATTTCGGCACCGTCGAGATCCGGATGTTCGACGGGATTCCCACCCTGCGTGAGGTGGGAATGGCCGCCGCGCTCTGCCAGAGCCTGGTGGAGCTGTTCGACCACCAGCTCGACAGGGGGTACGGGCTACCCAACCCGCCGTCCTGGCTGGTGAGCGACAACAAGTGGCGGGCCACCCGCTACGGACTCGACGCTCGTGTGATCACGGACGGGCACGGAACCACGGTGCCGATCCGGGACGACCTGTACGAGCTGGTCCGCGAGCTGCGACCGGTCGCGGCCCGCCTGGGCTGCGCCGAGGACCTGGACCTGGTCTCCGAGATCCTGGACAAGGGTGCCTCCTACGAACGGCAGCGCGCGGTCGTCGCCGAGGGCGGATCACTCGACGACGTCGTGGACATGCTCGCCGCCGAGCTCCGGGGCGGCCTCACCCGCGCAGAGGTCAGTGTCGGCGACGGAGCCGGTGCACGCTGATACGCGAAGAAGAGGGGACCCTCGCATGCAGGGACGTGACCTGCCGGAACAGTTGACCGCTTTTCTGGCGCGCCATGAGCGGGAGTTCACCGGCTTCCGCCGGGACCTGCACATGCACCCCGAACTCGCCTTCGCCGAGCACCGCACGACCGGGCGGATCGCCGAGCGGCTGCGCGAGGTGGGGCTGCGTCCGCGTGTCCTGGCGCCGGGCACCGGCCTGGTGTGCGACATCGGTTCGGGGCCGGGCCCCCTGGTCGCGCTGCGGGCCGACATCGACGCCCTGCCGATCACCGACGAGAAGGCGGGGGTTCCCTACCGCTCCACCGTTCCGGGTGCCGCCCACGCCTGCGGACACGACGTGCACACCACGATCCTGCTGGCGTCGGCGGTCTTCCTCGCCCAGCAGGACCGGGCGGGCGCCCTCCCCGGGCGGGTCCGGCTGGTCTTCCAACCCGCCGAGGAACTGCCCGGCGGTGCGGTCGAGGTGGTCGACGACGGGGCGATGAAGGGCGTGGACCGGATCTTCGCCCTGCACTGCGACCCCCGCCTGATGGTGGGCAGGGTCGGACTGCGCGTGGGCGGCATCACCGCCGCCTGCGACCAGCTCATGGTGCGGCTGTCGGGACCGGGAGGCCACACGGCGCGCCCGCACCTGACCTCCGACCTCGTCTACGCCCTGGGCAAGGTGGTCACCGAGCTGCCCGCCGCGCTGTCCCGACTCGTCGACCCGCGCGCCGGGTTCAGCCTGGTCTGGGGGCGCATCAGCGCGGGGGCGGCACCCAACGTCATCCCCGACGACGCCGTCGCCGAGGGCACGGTGCGCTGCCTGGACGACGAGGCATGGCACGCGGCGCCGGACATCGTCAAGGGCCTGGTCGAGTCCGTGGCCTCCGTCTACGGTGCCGAGGCCGAGGTCACCTACCGCCGCGGGGTCCCGCCCACCATCAACGAGGCCGAGAGCGTGGAGATCATGCGCGAGGCGGTCGGCCTGGCCCTCGGCCCGGACGCGGTGGCCAGCACCCCCCAGAGCCTGGGCGGGGAGGACTTCGCCTGGTACCTGGAGCACGTGCCCGGCGCCCTGGCCCGCCTGGGCACCCACTCGCCGGACTGGGACGGCCCCATGCTGGACCTGCACCGGGGAACCTTCGACGTCGACGAGCGCGCCATCGGCGTGGGCACCCGCTTCATGGTGACCACGGCGATGACCGCGCTGTGGAACGCCGCCCGGGCCGGGGAACGGGTGGACGACGAGGCCCTCGCCTGAGCCGTGTCCGTTCCTGCCCGCGGCGGCGGATCTGCCGGATTCTCGGAAACTTGGCGCCGACGTGGGCGGTCGCGTGCGACCCGGGTGGCATTCTGAGGAGTATGAACCACCCACTCACAGTTGAGCAGATCCGGCGGGCACCGAAGGTCCTGCTGCACGACCACCTCGACGGCGGACTGCGCCCGTCCACCGTCGTCGAACTGGCGCGGGAGGCCGGCTACACCGGCCTGCCCACGTACGACCCCGCCGAACTGGGCGTGTGGTTCCGCGAGGCCTCCGACTCCGGATCGCTGGAGCGCTACCTGGAGACCTTCGCGCACACGACCGCCGTCATGCAGACGCGCGACGCGCTCGTGCGGGTCGCGGCCGAGGCGGCCGAGGACCTGGCCGCCGACGGCGTGGTCTACGCCGAGCAGCGCTACGCCCCCGAGCAGCACCTGTCGGCCGGGCTGACCCTGGAGGAGGTCGTCGAGGCCGTCCAGGAGGGGCTGGAACTGGGTGAGAAGCGCGCCGCCGACCAGGGGCGCAGCATCCGCACCGGGCAGCTGGTCACCGCGATGCGGCACGCGGCCCGTTCGTCGGAGATCGCCGAGCTGGCCGTGCGCTACCGGGACGCCGGGGTGTCCGGTTTCGACATCGCGGGCGCCGAGGCGGGCAACCCGCCCACCCGCCACCTGGACGCCTTCGAGTACCTGCGGCGCGAGAACTTCCACTTCACCATCCACGCGGGCGAGGCCTTCGGCCTGCCGTCCATCTGGGAGGCCCTCCAGTGGTGCGGGTGCGACCGCCTGGGCCACGGCGTGCGCATCGTCGACGACATCACCGTGAACGAGAACGGCGTGCCGCGTCTGGGCCGTCTCGCCCAGTACGTGCGGGACAAGCGCGTTCCGCTGGAGATGTGCCCCAGCTCCAACGTCCAGACGGGCGCCGCCGGGTCCATCGCCGACCACCCCATCCGGCTCCTGCACGACCTGCGGTTCCGCGTCACGGTCAACACCGACAACCGGCTCCAGAGCGGTGTCAGCCTGTCGGAGGAGTTCGCCAAGCTCTCCGAGGCGTTCTCCTACGGCTGGGACGACCTGGAGTGGTTCACGGTCAACGCGATGAAGTCGGCCTTCCTCCCCTTCGACGAGCGCCTGGCCCTGATCAACGGGGTCATCAAGCCCGGTTTCGCGCAGCTGAAGTGGGCGACGGTCTGATGGACCGGTCCGAGTCCACCACCCACGCCTCGACCTCCTCGCGGGTCCTGGCGCTGGTGTGGGTCGTCATCGCCGTCCTGCTGCTGGTCGACGTGCTCCTGCGCGGTGAGGGCCGCTCGGCCTGGATCGCGACCGCCGTGCTGGTGGCGAGCGTCGCCGGGGTGTACCTGGTGTGGCTGCGTCCGCGGGTGGTCTCCACGCCGCGCGGGCTGCGGGTGATCAACCCGATCCGGGAGACCTTCGTGCCCTGGGCGGCGGTCGTGTGGGTGGACGTCACCGACGTGCTGCGGGTGCACACCCCGACCGGGATCGTGCGTTCGTGGCCGTTGCGGGAGACCAGGCGCGCCAGGGTCCGCGAGAACCTCCGACGCGACTCGGGGCTGGCCGACGCGCCCGACGACGACGCCGACCCGGCCCGGCAGCGGCCGGTGGACGTGGTCGCGAGCCAGCTGCGCCGGGACGCCGAGCGGCACAAGGCCCGGCCCCTGAGCGGTCCGATCCGGGACGTGGCGGAGGCGGGTCCCGCCGCGCTGGGCGCGGAGGACCAGCCGCAGACGATGGTGCCGGTCGAGGTGATCGTCGTCCTCGCGCTGACGGCGCTGTTCGTCGTGGGGACGCTGGTTCTCGCCTGAACAGCTCCCCGGCGGGGTGACCGGCCCGCCCGTCGCCCTCCACGGACGCCTGCGGCGCTGTACCCCCGCTTCGTCGCCCTCCGCCGCCCTCAACGGACGCCTGCGGCGCGGTCCTTCCCGCCTCCGAGCTGTGCGGTGATCGGGACCCTCCCTCCGCGCCGAGGGGTTGACGCGGCCCCCGGCTTCTGGTTAGGTAAGGCATGCCTAAGGGAGAGCGTCGGGCGGTCGGGCTTCGCGCGGATGGTCCAGCCGCCCGGTTCTTCCCCCGAGGGCGTCGCGCGCGGTCCAACTGAATAACGGGAAGTAAGAGGTGCCCGGTTCGCGAGTCCAACGGGATCTGCGGGGATCCCGCGCGGACGGGCACCGGGAAGCACCGCCTCCGGCCGCACCACGGTCGGTGCCGTCCACCCCCCCGGCCTCGGGGTGTACGCTCGCCACGCCGGTACCGGCCTCGCCCGGTGCGGCCGGAGGTGTCCCAGCCGGACGACTCGCGGGTTCGCCCGCGGTCCGCGGCCTTCCCGTGGCGCGAGTCAGGGCGCTCCGGCGCGTCGCGAGTCCAACGGGATCTGCGGGGATCCCGCGCGGCACCGGAGCACGTCCCTCCCTGGCGCGGAACGAGCCCGACGGATCGCCTCCGTCGGGCTCGTCGTGTGTCCGCGGCCCCGGGTCCTCGGGCTCAGGCCCGGTCGATCACCCGGTGCAGCAGCTCGCCGAGCCGCCGGGCCCGCTGCTTGACGACCTCCAGCGCCTGGTCGGACTCGAAGGGCGTCAGCACCGCGCCCATCGCGTCGTTGGTGACGATCGCCAGACCCAGCACCTCCGCCCCCATCTCCACCGCCGCGATGGTCTCCAGGGCGATCGACCGCCCGACCACGTCCGCCCCCGCCTGACGGAGCAGGGCCAGTTCGGCGGGGGTCTGGAGCTGGGGACCCACCGTGGAGACGTACACCCCCTCCGCCAGCGACGGGTCCACGTCGTGGATGATCTCCCGCAGTCGCGGGCTGTAGGCCTCCGACAGGTCGACGAAGCGCGCCCCGGCCAACGGGGAGCGCGCGGTCAGGTTGATGTGGTCGCGCACCACGACCGGCAGACCCGGCGCGAAGTCGGCCCGCAGCGACCCGGCCGAACCGGTCAGGACCGCGATCCCCGCCCCGGCGGACAGCCCGGTGCGCACCGCGTGCGCGGCCCGCATCGGGTCGTGGGTCTCGTACTCGTGGACGCGCCCCATGAACACGACCACGCGCTTGTCGCCCACCCACATGCTCCGGACCTTGCTGGAGTGCCCCTTGGCGGTGGGGGTGACGAATCCGGGCAGCTCGGAGATGTCGAACTCGATGTCGGAGGAGCCCAGGGTGTCGACCGCACCCGCCCAGCCCGACCCGAGCACCACCAGGGCGTCGAAGCTGTCGGCACCCGCGCGGGACAACAGCTCCCGTGCCGCCTCGGCCGCGAGGTCCTTGGCTTCGTCGGTCGTCTGGGGCGACTGCTCTGTTTCACTCACAAGCCGGATGCTACCTCTGTGTAGTCGGATTGTTCCGGAACGCAACGCAGTGTGTCCGTCGGGCGGAATGGGTGGGGGTCGGCCCGCATGGGGGGAGACGGGGGACGCACGGTGACACCGGGAACGCCCCGGGCCACCCCTCACTGCGCCCGATTCGAGGGCGTGAAGTGGTGTTCGTCCCATTCTCCGGCGCTGTGGGGCCGCGCACACGTCGTGAGGTGGCCCACGGCGCACGCCGGGCCCCGTCGACCGGGGGCACCTGCGGTTTGCTCCGGTCGGGATGGACGACAATGGGACCAAGCGAAAAACCTGGTGGTGCCCTGCCATGCCCGATTTTCGCCCCGGACCGGGAACGGGCGCGGTGGCCCAACCGAAGAGGGAGTGAGGCAGCGTGACGAAGGTCGTGATCATCGGTGGCGGACCCGGGGGCTATGAGGCGGCGCTGGTCGCGGCACAGCTCGGCGCGGACGTGACCGTGGTGGAACGCGACGGCATCGGCGGCGCCTGCGTCCTCACCGACTGCGTGCCCTCCAAGAGCCTCATCGCCACCTCCACGCGGACCACCTACGTACGCGAGGCGGACGCCCTCGGCATCAACGTCCACGACATCCACGACGGCAAGGCCGAGGTGGATGTCGACCCCGGCCGCTTCAACCCGCGGATCAAGGCGCTGGCCCGGGCCCAGTCCGACGACACCCGCGCACGCCTGGTCAAGGAGGGCGTGGAGGTGGTCATCGGCGAGGCCCGCCTGGTCGACCCGCACATCGTGGCCGTCGGCGACCAGCGGATCCGCGCCGACGTCGTCCTCATCGCCACCGGCGCCCACCCCCGCGAGCTGCCCAGTGCCAAGCCTGACGGAGAGCGCATCCTCACCTGGCGCCACCTGTACGACCTGGAGGAGCTCCCCGAGAAGCTCATCGTGGTCGGGTCCGGTGTCACCGGCGCCGAGTTCGCCAGTGCCTACCAGTCCCTCGGCTCGAACGTCACCCTCGTCTCCTCGCGCGAGCACGTCATGCCCACCCAGGACGCCGACGCGGCCGAGGTCCTGGAGGAGGTGTTCATGCGTCGCGGCATGACCGTCCTCAGCCAGACCCGCGCCGAGTCGGTGGTGCGCAGGGGTGACGGCGTCCAGGTCACCCTGACCGACGGCCGGACGGTCGAGGGCAGTCACTGCCTGATGACGGTCGGCATGATCCCCAACACCGAGGGGCTGGGCCTGGAGGAGGCCGGGGTCCGCCTGGGCCGGGGCGGGTTCGTCGAGGTCGACCGGGTCTCCCGGACCACCGTGCCGGGCGTGTACGCGGCAGGCGACTGCACCGGCGTGAACATGCTGGCCTCCGTCGCCGCCATGCAGGGCCGGATCGCCATGTGGCACGCGCTGGGCGAGGCCGTCTCCCCGCTGAAACTCTCCACGGTCGCCTCCACCGTGTTCACCCACCCGGAGCTGGCCGCGGTCGGCGCCAGCGAGGACGACGTGCGCAGCGGCCGGATCGACGGCCGGTCGGTCACGCTGCCGCTCAACACCAACCCGCGCGCCAAGATGAACGAGGTCAAGGAGGGCTTCGTCAAGCTGATCTGCCGTCAGCACACGGGCATCGTGCTCGGCGGCGTCATCGTCGGCCCGCGCGCCAGCGAGCTCATCCTCGCGGTGTCGGTCGCCGTCCAGCAGCGCCTGACCGTCGACGACCTGGCGCACACCTTCGCGGTGTACCCGTCGCTGTCGGGCAGCGTCACCGAGGCGGCGCGGTCGCTCATGCTGGCCTCGCCGGAGTAGGAGCGGCCCGGGGACGGAGAGTCGACCGGGTCGGGAGGGGCCGTCGGGCGTCAGGCCAAGGACGCCGACGGCGGCCCCCGCCCCCGCGGGCCACCGGGGCCGCCGCCCCCGAACCGGGTGCTGCCGGTCCTTGAAGTACCGGAACAGGTGCTCCTCGCGGATCACCGACACCGCCGCCGCCGCGCCCGCCAGGACGGCCGGAACCGCCGCGACCGGACCCCACACGTCCACCGCGAAGGTCTCCCAGGGGGCGGCCGGGTTGCCGACGCGGGCGGCGACGACCAGGGCGCACAGGGACAGCGCCAGGCCCGCCAGGGACCACGCGGCCGCCTCCAGCACCGTGCCGGCGGTCAGCGCGAAGCGGGTGGGTCCCCCGCCGTGGACGCGGGTGACGCGGCGCAGGCTCAGCTGGGGCGGGGGCGTCGGTCACCGGCTCGCCCCCGGACGGGAGGACCTCGCGCGGTCGCGCTCCGCGCGTTCCGGCGCGGAGGCGGCGGCGCGCGTGCGCGAGGCTGGTGCCAGGCGGGACTCGACGTGGTCGAGCCACTGCATCTCGGCCCGGGCCGAGAAGACGAGCGCGTCCAGGACCAGGTCCCAGACCAGGTCCGCGTTCGGGTCCTCCTCCGCGGCCTCCCGCCTTCGGCCTGACCGCTTCAGGCGCGTGTAGTCCTGGAGGCCGCGCAGGGTCTCGGCGCGCTGGGCGTCCACGACGGCCCGCACGTCGACCCCGGGCGTGGTGACCGCGAGCGCGAGCTTGAGCGCGAGTTCGTCGCGGGCGGGGGCGCCGCGTTTGACGGGGCTGTTCCACCACGACTCGACCTCGGTCCGCCCGGCGTCGGTCAGGGCGTACCGCTCGGGTGCCTCGGGGGCGTCGTCGTGGACGGGGGCGATGAGTCCGTCGCGCTCCAGGCGGCCCAGGGTGGTGTAGACCTGCCCGATGTTGAGCGGCCACGTGCCGCCGCTGCGCGCCTCGAACTCGGCGCGGAGCTGGTACCCGTGCCTGGGGCCGTGGGAGAGCAGGGCGAGGAACCCCTGGCGGACTGACATGGGACACCTAACTTACTGAGTAACCAGCTCCACGGTGCTTACTCGGTAACTAATAGCGCAAGGCTTCGGGTCAACGGATCGCCACGGTCGGTGAAACCGCTGGTGCGCACAGACGAAACGCCCTCGTTTACGCCGATCTCACGGTCGAGGGGGTAATCTCTGGGTGTGATCTGTCCCAAGTGCCAGAGCCCCATGCGTACCTACGACCGACAGGGCGTCCACATCGACCGGTGTGACGTCTGCCAGGGCATCTTCCTGGACCGGGGTGAGCTGGAGAGCATCATCGCGGCCGAGCAGCGCCACTACGCGACGCCGCCTCCGCCGGACCCGAGCGCGCCCCAGCCCGGTTACCACCAGCCCCCGCCCCAGCCCTACCCCCAGGCCCCGCCGCCGGGGTACCCCCGGGGCGGCTACCCGGACTCCCCGCGCGGTTACGGGGGATACCCCGACTCCCCGCGCGGTTACGGCGGTTACCGGGACTCGCCCAAGCCCTACCGCGGCCGGCGCAAGAAGAGCTTCCTGGAAGAGCTCTTCGACTGAGCCGCGCGTGCACCCGCTGATCTGTACGCGCTGCGGGGAGTGGAACGAGACCCCGGACACCAGCGCGGGCGAGTCCGTCCTGCGCTGTGCCTGCTGTGGGCGGACCCGGCCGTTCGCGCGCCTGCCGCTGTACTGCGTGTCGGGCCCGAGCGGCACCGGGAAGTCCACCATCGCCGGACTGCTGCTCGAACGCCTCCGCGACCGCTTCGTCGTGCTCGAACAGGACCTGCTGTGGGTGGGCGGTCTGCGTGACCCCGCCGGGCACCACCGCCTGTTCCGCTCCACCTGGCTGCGCACCGCCGCCATGGTGCAGCAGAACGGGCGGCCGGTCGTGCTGTGCGGGACCGTGGTCCCGCCGGAGTTCGAGCCCCTCCCCGAGCGCGCGCTGTTCTCCGGCATCCACTACCTGGCGCTCACCTGCGCCCCCGACGTCCTCGCCGAGCGGCTGAGGGCGCGTCCCGCCTGGCGTGAGTGGGACGAGGAACGGATCGCCGAGACGCTGGACTACGCCGCGTGGGTCGCGGAGGAGGGACCCCGCCTCGACCCGCCGCTGACCCTCGTCGACACCACCGACACCGAGCCCGAGCGGACCGCCGAGACCGTGGTCCGGTGGGTCGAGGAGCTGCACGCGCGCTCCGGCGCGGCGGTCTGACCCCAAACGCCCGCGCGGCCACGGCCCCGGAACACCGACGGCTCCGGGCGCGCGCCCGGAGCCGTCGGTTCCGCTCGTGGGTGGTCGGGACCGGACCTCAGAAGTCGAAGCCGCCGAAGTCCCCGCCCCCGAAATCACCGCCGAAGTCGTCGCCGCCGCCGAAGTCCCCGGCGTCGCCGACCTCACCGGCGCCCATCATGCCGCCGCCCAGCATCGACCCCATCATGGAGCCCATCATCATGCCGGTGAACATGCCCATCATCATGTCCATGCCGAAGTAGCCGCCGGCGTAGGGCGAGTAGGCCGGGCCCGCGTCGTAGTAGGGGCGGCGCTCGCCGTTGACCTCGACCAGGCGCACGTCCGGCTGTCCGCCGGTCCGCACGGCCTGCGCGCAGGCGGGGCAGGCGGTGACCGACCGGGGGGAACCGCCGGGCGGGGCCCAGGTGACGTCCTCGGAGGACGGGCCGTGCTGCGGGTTGAAGAAGCAGGGGCCGCGCCGCTCGGGCACCGGCTCGCCGTTCATCCGCGCCCGGGTCGCGCTCATGTAGTAGCGGCCGTCCTCCAGGGCGCTGGTGACCATGCGGACCTGGTCGGGCTCGGAGATGGTGTCGAGCAGGGACTTGGCCTGGTCGTAGGAGTCCATGGCCCGCGTGTAGTCGGCGCGGGTGGCCTCGTCGACGGCGGTGAGGTCGATCTCCAGCCGGGCGACGTCCTCGCCGAGCCGGACGACGTCCTCGGTGGCCATCTGCTTGATCTCGGCGAGCTCCTTGGCCTTGCGGGCCGCGCGCTTCTTCCGGCTGTTGTAGACGAACCAGCCGCCCGCCGCGACCACGAGCACCAGGACGGCGAGCAGGACCACCCCGGAGACCGCACCGGAGGCGGCGTCGGACTCGGCCTGTTCGACGGCGTCGGGCACGGCGGTGAGGGTGTCGATCTGGTTCCCCGCGCCCCGGTCGAGCGCGATCTGCTCGATCGTCGCGGTGTCCTCGATGTTCGGGGAGGTGACGATGAACTCGTTCGACCCGGCCAGGACGCCGTAGGCGCCGTCGCCGACCTCGGCCATCACCGGATCCATGAGGGCGTCGACGCCGGAGTTGGACCCGGCGGCTCCGGTCGGCAGGATCACGTAGTAGACGGGCACGTCGGACCCGGCGGCGGCCGCCTCCAGGGCGGACTCGTCGGCGGCGGGGATCTGGTCGATGCTGGGGTCGATGAAGACACCGTCGCCCTCCAGCTCGTCGACGATGTCCTGGGTCTCGGGCAGCTCGGGCGGGGTGTCGGCCGCGGCGGGCGTCGCCGAGGCGGCCATGACCGCCGCCGCGAGCCCGGCGGTCAGGACTGTGGGTGTTACCAAGCGGCGCAACATGTCGTTCCTCTCGCCTCCATCACTAGCAGGGACGAACGAGGCGCCCGCGCAGTTCCCGTCGTGCCCACGGTCTCACCGCGGTCGGCGGCCCGCAACGCGGCGCGGCCCGCCCAAGACGCCTCCGGCGGGCCGCTGCGCGTGCGGGGAGCGGGCGGGTCAGCCCTTGGCGGCGGGTTCGGTTTCCCGCCCGACCGCCTCCGCGTCGGTGTCGTCGTCCTCCACCCTGAGCGGCTGGGCGGGCTCCTCGTCCAGCGGGACGAAGCCGCTGGCGCCGCGCGGGGCGTGGTAGCGGGCGATGTCGAGGATGCCCTCGCGCTTGGCGACGATCGCCGGGACGAACGCCTGACCGGCCACGTTGGTGGCGGTGCGGCCCATGTCCAGGATCGGGTCGACCGCCAGGAGCAGGCCGACGCCCTCCAGGGGCAGGCCCACCGTGGACAGGGTCAGGGTGAGCATCACGGTCGCGCCGGTGGTGCCCGCGGTCGCGGCCGAGCCGATCACCGAGACGAACACGATCAGCAGGTAGTCGGTCAGGCTCAGGCTGACCTCGGGGAAGAACTGGGCGACGAAGATCGCCGAGATCGCCGGGTAGATCGCGGCGCAGCCGTCCATCTTGGTGGTGGCGCCGAACGGGACGGCGAACGCGGAGTAGTGGCGCGGCACGCCGAGGTTCTGCTCGGCGACCCGCTGGGTGACGGGCAGGGTGCCCATCGAGGAGCGGGAGACGAAGCCGAGCTGGACGGCGGGCCAGACGCCGGTGAAGTACTTGACCGGGGACAGGCCGTTGAGGCGGGCGATCACCGGGTAGACGACGAACACCACCAGCGCCAGGCCGACGTAGATGGCCAGGGAGAACTTGCCGAGCGCGCCGATGGTGGTCCAGCCGTAGCTGTAGACCGCGTTGCCCAGCAGGCCGACGGTGCCGATCGGGGCGAGGCGGATGACCCACCACAGCGCCTTGAGGACGACGTCCAGGGCGGAGGCGGTGAAGTTGATGAACGGCTCGGCGGACTTGCCGACCTTCACCGCCGCGACGCCGAGGACCACGGCGATCACGATGAGCTGGAGGGCGTTGAACGACAGCGACGTGCTCAGCGAGCCGTCGTCGGCCGCGGAGGTGCTCGCGGTCAGACCGAGGACGTTGGTCGGGACGATGCTCTCGATGAAGGCGATCCAGGAGCCCTGGGTGGAGGGCTCGGCGGCGGTCGAGGCGTCCACACCGCTGTTGAGGCCCGGGCGGAAGACCAGTCCGAGCCCGATGCCGATCGCGACCGCGATCAGGGCGGTGACGGCGAACCACAGCAGCGTCTTCCAGGCCAGCCGGGCGGCGCCCGCGACGTTGCGCAGGTTGGCGATCGAGGAGATGACCGCGAGGACGATCAGCGGCGGGACGATCGTGCGCAGGAGCGTCACGAAGATCGAGCCGACGGTCTGGAGGGTGGTGGCGAGCCAGTTCGGCTCACCGTCGCCGGTGGTGCCGAGCTGGAGGGCGACGACACCGAGGACGAGGCCGAGGACCAGACCGGCCAGGACCTGGACGGAGAAGGGGATGCGTACGAACGGGTTTCGCGAACGTGCGGTGGCACTCTGCGAGGACACGGAGATGACTCCAGAAAGGGTGGCGAGGACGGCCGAGGGTTCGACGGCACGGTCGGAGCCGCCGGATCGGCTTCGGGGCAGGGAGGGGGTATCACCGAGAGGGAGAGGTGACACACGGGACGGGTGCGCGGCGCACGCCTCGACGGGCGCGCGTGAACCTAGCTACACGCGTGACAGCCGCGGCGGCACAGGTCGATGTGCCACCGTCGCGTCAGTCCCCAGATGTTCGTCACGACCAAGGACAATAACCCCAAAGCCTTACTTATTCCATACGTGTCCTGGGATGAATCTTGGGTGGGATCATCCGGAGCGCCTGTGTCCAGGGGCTTCCGTCGCGGAGGGTGGGACGGCGGTGTGGCGAGGAGCACGCCGGACGCCGGGTCCGGGTGAGATGATTCAGGAAAACACCGTTACGGGGTGACGGATATGGCTACCGTGGGTGACGAGAACGATCCGACGACCGGAGGCGACGACATGTCCGTTCCAACCGTGGTCGAGCGCCCGGATCCCGAACTCGACGGCGCGGTGCTGCTCCCCATGCCTCCGCAGGACGGGTTCACCGCCGAGGACCTCGACCGGATCCCGGATCTTCCGCGTCACACCGAACTCATTGACGGGAACCTGGTCTTCGTGAGCCCCCAGAAGTTCTTCCACATGTTCGCCATCACGCTGCTGAACCGGCAGATGGACGCCCAGGTGCCGGAGGACCTCATCGTCTGCCGCGAGATGACCGCCGTGCTCGGCAAACGTCAGCGACCCGAGCCCGACCTCATGCTGGTGCGCGCGTCCGCGTTGCGAGATCTGGACGACACGTGGTTCGCGGCGGAGGATGTGCTACTGGTCGTGGAGGTGGTCTCCCCCGAGTCCGAGATCAGAGACCGCGTGCGCAAGCCCCTCCTGTATGCGGAGGCGGGCATCCCGCACTTCTGGTTGGTGGAGCAGGAGGAGCGGGGGCTCGCGGTGCACGTGTACGAACTCGACCGGTTGACCGATCGGTACTCGCTCCTCGGGGTGTATCGGGACCGGTTGAAGGTCAGCGGCCCGTGTCATCTGGACATCGATCTGACGCAACGGCCCCGTACTCGCGGGCAGGCGCCGTCACAGGAGTGACGAACGCGAAGGGGGAGACACCGACCTCCGGCGCCTCCCCTCGGTGGCTGACGTGCCCGGGCGCTAGGCGTCCTTGATCTCGCAGACCACCGCGCCGTTGGCCACGGTCTCGCCCGCGGCCAGGCTCAGCCCGCTGATCACACCCGCCTTGTGCGCGTTCAGCGGCTGCTCCATCTTCATCGCCTCGATGACCACCACCGGGTCGCCCTCGGCGACCTGCTGGCCCTCCTCGGCCACCAGCTTGACCACCGTGCCCTGCATCGGCGACACCAGCGAGTCCCCGCTCGCCGCCGCCGAACCCGAACCGCCCCGGCGCGCGGACCGCTTGCGCCTGGGAGCCGCCCCCGCACCCGCACCGGCGGCCGTGGCGGCGCCCAGACCGGCGGGCAGCACCACGTCGATCCGCTTGCCGCCGACCTCCACGGTCACCGTCTCGCGCTCGACCGGCGCCGCCACGCCCGGCTCACCCGCCCACGGCTCGATCCGGTTGTCGAACTCGGTCTCGATCCACCGCGTGTACACCCCGAACGGCTGCTCGGGGTCGGCGGGGGCGAACGCCGGATCGGTCACCACCGCCTGGTGGAACGGGATCACCGTGGGCATCCCGCCCACCGTGAACTCGGCCAGCGCCCGCCGCGACCGCTCCAGGGCCTCGGTACGGGTCCGCCCCGTGACGATGAGCTTGGCGACCATCGAGTCGAACGCCTGCGGGACGGTGAAACCGGCCTCGCACCCGGTGTCCACCCGCACACCCGGACCGGTGGGCAGGGCCAGTTCGGTGATCGTCCCCGGGGCGGGCATGAAGTTCCGCCCGGCGTCCTCGGCGTTGATCCGGAACTCGAAGGAGTGCCCGCGCACCTCGGGGTCGTCGTAGCCCAGCTCCTCGCCGTCGGCGATCCGGAACATCTCCCGCACCAGGTCGATGCCGGTGACCTGTTCGGTGACCGGGTGCTCGACCTGCAGGCGGGTGTTGACCTCCAAAAACGAGATGGTGCCGTCGGTGCCGACCAGGAACTCGCACGTCCCGGCGCCCACGTACCCGGCCTCTGCGAGGATGGCCTTGGAGGCCGAGTACAGCCGCTCGGTCTGGTCCGGGGTCAGGAACGGGGCCGGGGCCTCCTCCACCAGCTTCTGGTGGCGGCGCTGCAGCGAGCAGTCGCGGGTGGAGACCACCACGACGTTGCCGTGGGAGTCGGCCAGGCACTGGGTCTCCACGTGCCGCGGCCGGTCCAGGTAGCGCTCCACGAAGCACTCGCCGCGCCCGAACGCGGTGACCGCCTCGCGCACCGCCGACTCGTAGGCGGACTCGACCTCGTCCAGGGTGTGGGCGACCTTCAGCCCGCGCCCGCCGCCGCCGAACGCGGCCTTGATCGCGATCGGCAGGCCGTGCTGCTCGGCGAAGGCCACGACCTCGGCCGCGGAGTCCACCGGGTCGGGGGTGCCCGCCACCAGCGGGGCGCCGACCTTCTGCGCGATGTGGCGGGCCTGCACCTTGTCGCCCAGTGCGGTGATCGCCGCCGGGGGCGGGCCGATCCAGGTCAGTCCGGCGTCGATGACGGCCTGGGCGAAGTCGGCGTTCTCGGCCAGGAAGCCGTAGCCGGGGTGGACGGCGTCGGCGCCGGAGGCGGCGGCCACGTCCAGGAGTTTGGCGATGTCGAGGTAGGAGTCGGCCGGGGTCGACCCGCCCAGGGAGTAGGACTCGTCGGCGATCTTGACGTGCAGGGCGTCCAGGTCGGGTTCGGCGTAGACGGCGACGCTGGCCAGACCGGCGTCCCGGCAGGCGCGGGCGATGCGCACGGCGATCTCGCCGCGGTTGGCGATCAGAACTTTACGCACGGTGGGAAATCCTCCTGCTGTGGCACGGAGCGGGAGCGCGCCGTCCGCTCAACGGCAAGTCTATGGATCGGGGCGAGGTGGTCACCTGGTGCTGAGCCGCCAGGCGCCGGGACCGGGCCGTGGCGGGACCTGGGTGCGCAGGTTCCGTGCCCGGTCCCTCCAACCGGAGACCGGTTCCGTCGCCTCGGCGGTGTCGGTGGCGCGTAGGGCCGCCGCGCGGGCGCTGAGCACGGCGGTCAGGGCCGCGAGTTCCTCGTCGGAGGGGGCGCCGCGGACCACGACCACGTGCGGCGGGAGTTTCGGTTCACTCACAGCGGGATGTTCCCGTGCTTCTTGGGCGGAAGCTGCTTGCGCTTGTTCCGCAGGGCCTTCAGTGCCTTGGTCACCTGGTCCCGGGTCTCGGAGGGCATGATCACCCCGTCCACGTAGCCGCGCTCGGCCGCGGAGTAGGGGTTGAGGAGCGTGTCCTCGTACTCCGCGACCAGCTTCGCGCGCTCGGCCTCGACGTCGTCGGCCTCGGCCAGCGTGCGGCGGTGCAGGATGTTCACGGCGCCCTGGGCGCCCATCACGGCGATCTGCGCGGTCGGCCACGCCAGGTTGACGTCGGCGCCCAGGTGCTTGGACCCCATGACGTCGTAGGCGCCGCCGAAGGCCTTGCGCGTGATCACGGTGATCAGCGGGACGGTGGCCTCGGCGTAGGCGTAGAGCAGTTTGGCGCCGCGCCGGATGATGCCGTCCCACTCCTGGTCGGTGCCGGGCAGGAAGCCGGGCACGTCCACGAAGGTCAGGACCGGGACGTTGAAGGCGTCGCAGGTGCGGACGAACCGGGCGGCCTTCTCGGAGGCGTCGATGTCCAGGCAGCCCGCGAAGCTCATGGGCTGGTTGGCGACCACACCCACCGAGCGGCCGTCGACACGGCCGAAGCCCACCACGATGTTGGTGGCGAACTGGGCGTGGACCTCCAGGAAGTCACCGTCGTCGAGGACCGTCTCGATGACCCGCTTCATGTCGTAGGGCTGGTTGGCCGAGTCCGGGATGAACGTGTCCAGGGCCAGGTCGGTGTCGGTGGGTTCGTCTCCCGGCGGCTCCTCGGGAGGCAGAACCGGTGCCTCCTCCAGGTTGTTGTCGGGCAGGTGGGACAGGAGGGTGCGTACGTACTCGATGGCGTCCCGCTCGTCGGTGCCCATGTAGTGGGCCACACCCGACTTGGTGTTGTGGGCGCGGGCGCCGCCCAGCTCCTCCATCGACACGTCCTCGCCGGTGACGGTCTTGATGACGTCGGGTCCGGTGATGAACATCTGGGAGGTCTCGTCGACCATGACGATGAAGTCGGTGAGGGCGGGGGAGTAGACGTGTCCGCCCGCCGCCGCGCCCATGACGAGCGAGATCTGCGGGATGACGCCGGAGGCGTGGGTGTTGCGCTTGAAGATCTCCGCGTACAGGCCCAGCGAGACGACGCCCTCCTGGATGCGCGCGCCGCCGCCCTCGTTGATGCCCACGACGGGGCAGCCGTTGGTGAGGGCGTGGTCGAGGACCTTGGTGATCTTCTCGCCGTAGACCTCGCCGAGGGACCCGCCGAAGACGGTGACGTCCTGGCTGAAGACGGCGACGGGGCGGCCGTCGACCGTCCCGTGGCCGGTGACGACGCCGTCTCCGTAGGGCCGGTTGCGGTCCAGTCCGAAGTTGGTCGAGCGGTGTCGGGCCAGGGCGTCGAACTCCACGAACGAGCCCGGGTCGAGGAGGGCGTCGATGCGCTCACGAGCGGTCATCTTGCCCTTGGCGTGCTGTTTCTCCACGGCTCGCTCCGAACCCGCGTGGACGGCCTCGTAGCGGCGTCGCTGCAGGTCGGCGAGCTTGCCCGCGGTGGTGTGGATGTCGATCTCAGCCGCGGACAGCGGTTCTGGGGCTTCGGTGGCCATGACACCCCAGGTTAGTCGTGTGGACGTCCAAGCAACCTATCCGGGTTTGGGTTACTTGTCGGTAACCCCAGTCCAGGTCACAGGGCCGCCAGGCCCCGCCGCGACGCCGGAATCCGGTCGGAGCGCCGAATTGGCGCGTGACCGAATGTGAATTCATCGCCGCCGCACACAATTGTTAACGCGCTGGCAAAACCGGCGAAATCCGCCCCCCGAACGCATCCGTGCAGGCCCGCCCTCTGTAGTCTCGGCCCCATGACAGCGGTTAGCGCAGAACGCGACAGTGTCCGGCAGGAAGTTCCCGAGCAGCTTCGGAATGACGTCAAACTGCTCGGCGAGATGCTCGGAACGGTCCTGGCCGAAAGCGGCGGCGAGGACCTCCTCGCCGATGTGGAGAAGCTCAGGCACGCCGTGATCGGTGCCCGCGACGGGTCGGTCTCCACCGAGGAGATCACCGCGATCGTCGCCGCCTGGCCCCTGGAGCGCGCCAAGCAGGTCGCGCGCGCCTTCACCGTCTACTTCCACCTCGCCAACCTGGCCGAGGAGCACCAGCGCATGCGCGCCCTGCGCGAGCGCGACGACGCCGCCAACCCGCCCCACGAGTCCCTGGCCGCCGCCGTGCGCGCCATCCGGGAGACCGACGGGGGCGAGGAGCGGCTGTCCGAACTCGTGGCGGGCATGGAGTTCCACCCCGTGCTCACCGCGCACCCCACCGAGGCCCGCAGGCGCGCGGTGTCCACGTCCATCCTGCGCATCAGCGCCCAGCTGGACGCCTGGCACGCCGCCCACGAGGGCAGCAGCGCCGCGGCCGGGGCCCACCGGCGCCTGCTGGAGGAGATCGACCTGCTCTGGCGCACGTCCCAGCTGCGCTACACCAAGCTCGACCCGCTCGACGAGGTGCGCACCGCGCTCGCCGCGTTCGACGAGACGATCTTCGACGTCATCCCGCAGGTGTACCGCACCCTGGACACCGCGATCGACCCCGAGGGCACCGGTGTGCGGCCCCCGCGCGCGACGCCCTTCGTCCGCTACGGCAGCTGGATCGGCGGCGACCGCGACGGTAACCCGTTCGTCACCCACGAGGTGACGCGCGAGGCCGTGCGGATCCAGTCCGAGCACGTGCTGCGCGGCCTGGAGCGCGCCTGCGAGCGCGTGGCACGCACCCTGACCGCCTACTCCAACCTCACCCCGGCCAGCCCCGCGCTCCTGGACGCGCTCTCCGCCGCCAGGGCGGGACAGCCCGACCTGATGTCGGACATCGTCAAGCGCTCGCCCAACGAACCGCACCGCCAGGCGCTGCTGCTGGCCACCGCGCGGCTGCGCGCCACGCGCGAACGCGACGCCGACCTGGCCTACCCCACCGCGGACGACTTCCTCGCCGACCTGCGGGCCGTCCAGGACTCGCTGGTCGAGGCCGGTGCCGTCCGCCAGGCCTACGGAGAGTTGCAGCACCTCATCTGGCAGGCCGAGACCTTCGGGTTCCACCTGGCCGAGCTGGAGATCCGCCAGCACAGCGAGGTGCACGCCGCCGCCCTGGCCGAGCTGCGGGCCGGCAAGCGCCCCTCCGAGCGCACGGAGGAGGTCCTGGCGACCCTGCGGGTGATCTCCTGGATCCAGGAGCGCTTCGGGGTGGAGGCGTGCCGCCGCTACATCGTCAGCTTCACGCGCTCGGCCGAGGACATCGCGGCCGTGTACGAACTGGCCGCCCACGCGCTGCCCGCCGACCGGGTGCCGGTCCTGGACGTCATCCCGCTGTTCGAGACCGGCGCCGACCTGGACGCCTCGCCCGGTGTCCTCGACGGCATGCTGGAGCTGCCGCAGGTCCGGCGCCGACTCGACGAGACCGGCCGGCGGATCGAGGTCATGCTCGGCTACAGCGACTCGGCCAAGGACGTCGGCCCGGTCAGCGCCACGCTGCGGCTGTACGACGCCCAGGCCCGGCTCGCGGCGTGGGCGCGCGACCACGACGTGCGGCTGACGCTCTTCCACGGCCGGGGCGGTTCCCTGGGCCGTGGCGGCGGCCCGGCCAGTCGGGCGCTGCTCGCCCAGGCGCCGGGTTCGGTCGGCGGCCGGTTCAAGGTGACCGAGCAGGGCGAGGTCATCTTCGCCCGCTACGGGCAGTCCGCCATCGCCCGCCGCCACATCGAGCAGGTCGGCCACGCCGTCCTCATGGCCTCCACCGACGCCGTCCAGGAGCGCGAGCGCTCCGCGGCCGAGCGGTTCCGCCCGTTCGCGGACACCATCGCGGCGGCCGCCCAGGAGACCTACCTGGACCTGATCAACACCGAGGACTTCGCGGTGTGGTTCTCCCGGGTCAGCCCGCTGGAGGAGCTGGGCGAACTGCGCCTGGGATCGCGCCCCGCGCGCCGGGGCAAGGCCAAGGGCCTGGGGGACCTGCGCGCGATCCCGTGGGTGTTCGCGTGGACCCAGACCCGCGTCAACCTCCCCGGCTGGTACGGGCTGGGCACCGGTCTGGCGGCGGTCGAGGACGTCTCGGTGCTCCAGGATGCCTACCGCGAGTGGCCGATGTTCGCGTCGCTGCTGGACAACGCGGAGATGAGCCTGGCCAAGACCGACCGGACCATCGCCGAGCGCTACCTGGCGCTGGGCGGTCGGCCGGAGCTGAGCGAGCGGGTGCTGGCCGAGTACGACCGCACACGTGAGCTCGTGCTCACGGTGACCGGGCACAGCCGCCTGCTGGAGAACCGCGCGGTGCTCGCCCGCGCGGTGGACCTGCGCAACCCGTACGTGGACGCGCTGTCCCACCTCCAGCTGCGGGCGCTGGAGGCGCTGCGGGGCGAGGAGGCCGACGCGCTGTCCGAGCAGGACCAGCAGCACCTGGAGCGGCTGCTGCTGCTCTCGGTCAACGGTGTGGCCGCCGGGCTCCAGAACACCGGCTGACCCCCGACCGACGCGACGCGCCCCCGCACCCGAGGCCAGGGTGCGGGGGCGCGGCCGTTCCGGTCCGGTTCAGAGTTCGGGCGGGACGATGCGGATCGCTCCGTCGAGGACCTCAGCCCGCCAGCCCTCGGGCAGGTCGAGTTCCCCTCGGGCCTGTGCCACGGTGTCGGCGAGGAGCGACATCCCCGGTGCCTTCGCCTCCGCTTCGGACAGATCACCCAGACCGCCCGCCCGCCCGCGTGAGGACGATGTCGCCCTCGAAGATCTCCGCCCGCCATTCCTCCGGCAGGTCCAGCTCTTTCCAGGCGCGCAACACGACCTCCCAGCGGGAGGAGGGGCCGGTCGCCTTCTGATCGGTACTCATGGTCACCTCCGTTGGCCGAACGTAGCGATACGTGACGACAGGCAGAGATGTTCGGCCTCGGACGCCCTCCCGCCGCGCGGAGTTTTCCACAGCGGTTCCGGCGCTGCTGTAATGGGCGTATGGCCCACGACACCGACGATCTCCCGCGTCCGCCGCTCGACCCTTCGGCGCTCAACGCCGCCCTGGTCCGCCCCGGAGGGATGTGGCACGGCGTCGACGTGCTCCCGGCCGTGGGCTCCACCAACACCGAACTCCTCGCCCGCGCCAGGGCCGGGGCGCCGCACGGCAGCGTGCTGGCCACCGAGCACCAGACCGCCGGGCGCGGCCGCCTCGGGCGCGGCTTCACCACCCCCGACCGCGCCGCGCTCACCTTCTCCGTCCTCCTGCGCATCACCGTCCCCGCGGACACCCTGGGCTGGCTGTCGATGCTCATGGGGGTGGCCGCGGTCGACGCGGTCCGCCGGGTGAGCGGGGTCCGGGCCGCCCTGAAGTGGCCCAACGACGTCATCGTCCCCGCCGAGGCCCGCGCCGAGGCGGCGACCGCCGACGGCAAGCTCGCGGGCATCCTCTCCGAGGCCGACTTCTCCGACCCCGACTCCCCGACCGTCGTCGTCGGCATGGGCGTGAACGTCTCCCAGACCCGCGCCGAACTCCCCGTGGACACCGCCGTCTCCCTGCGCGGTGAGGGCGCTACGGACCTGGACCGCTCCGCGCTGCTCGGCGCCGTCCTGGGCGGGTTCGAGGAGCTGTACACCGTGTGGTCGGCCGCCGACGGTGACGCCGAGGCCAGTGGGCTGGCCGACGCCTACCGGGGCATGTGCGTCACCCTGGGGCGCGGGGTGCGCGTCCACCTTCCCGGCGAGGAACTGCTAGAGGGGACGGCCACCGGTGTCGACGCCCACGCCAGGCTCGTGGTGGAGGGACCGCGCGGCAGGCGGGAGCTCAGCGCGGGCGATGTCGTCCACGTCCGTCCCGGATCCTGACCATGTGATCCCACCTCTCGGGAACGCGGCGCGGGTGCGGAACGTTGTCGGTTCAGTCCGCGTCCCGGCGGAGGAGGGGCCCGGTCCGGCCCTGGTCGGCCGAGGCTCCGGGCGTAAGCTGGAGTGGAACCGCCGGAACGAACCGAGCGCCGCACCGTCGGCCCAGTGACGAAGTGCTGGTTCCCCGTACACGCGGGGATGGTCTGAGAGAGAACGTATGCCGTCGCGTCCCGACCCGAAAGCGATCGAGTCCGCCCTGCTCGGCGGTGAACCGGTCTACACCAGGGAACAGGCGGTCGAGCTCTCCGGAGCCGACCCCGAACTCGCGGGCCGCGTCTGGCGCGCCCTGGGCTTCCCCACGCAGGGCGACGACGACCCGGTCTTCGCCGAGAGCGACGTCGAGGCCCTGCGCATCACCAACTCCCTCCTGGCCGAGGGCGTCCTGGACGAGGAGGGCGTGGTCCGCTTCGCCCGCGCGATGGGCCAGACCATGGCCCGCCTCGCCGACTGGCAGACGAGCATCCTCAGCACGCTCATCTTCAAGGACGGCGACGACTCCGCCGCCAGCCCGCTGATGAACCAGGTCAAGGAACTCCTGCCCGACGTCGAGCGGCTCCTGCTGCACATCTGGCGGCGCCAGCTCGCCGCCTCCACCGCCCGCACCCTGACGGTGATGTCCAGCAACAACGACATCGTCCCCAACTACTACCCGCTCATCGTCGGCTTCGCGGACCTGGTCTCCTTCACCACCCTCAGCCGGGAGCTGGACGAGGTCGAACTGGCCGAGGTGGTCGAGGGCTTCGAGGCCACCGCCGCCGACATCGTCGCCTCCGGCGGCGGACGCGTGGTCAAGACCCTCGGTGACGAGGTGCTCTACGTCGCCGACTCGCCGCGCGAGGCCGCCGACATCGCCCTGCGCCTGGCCTCCGGCGTCAAGACCCACGTGGAGGTCCCCGACGTCCGGGTTGGCGTGGCCTACGGACCCGTCCTGACGCTGCACGGCGACGTGTTCGGCACGACGGTCAACCGCTCCAGCCGCCTGACCTCCTTCGCCCGCCCCGGCACCGTCCTCATCGACGACAACCTCGCCGAGAGCCTCACCGGGGAGGAGGGGATCCAGGTGGTGAAGGTGAGGGCCCGCCACGCGCACGGTCTGGGACTCATCCAGCCCTACACCCTGCGCCGCGACTTCGAGCCCGGCGGGCACTGACCGACGGATCCCCGGAAAACGCCGCGTGCGCGGCCGGTCCGGGGGATAGGCTGCCAGGCAGAGTCGGCCCGCGAGCAGACGGGATGTGAGCCGTGTCGAGTGCCCCTCCCCCCGTGGAGAGACTGCGCACCTCGGGCATCTTCAGCCTGGAGGGCAGCGAGTTCGACGTCGAGAACAACGTGTGGATCGTCGGTGACGCCGACACCGCCGTCGTGATCGACGCCGCGCACGACCACGAGCGCATCGCCCGGGGGCTGGGCGACCGCGAACTCATGGCGATCGTGTGCACCCACGGGCACAGCGACCACGTGAACGCGGCGGTCGCGCTGGCCGACCTCACCGACACCCCGATCCTGCTGCACCCCGACGACGCCGAGCTGTGGCACCAGGTGTACCCGGACCGTGAGCCGGACGCCCCGCTCCTGCACGGGGAGAGCCTGGTCGCCGGGGGTGTGGAGCTGCGCGTCCTGCACACCCCGGGGCACACGCCCGGCGGGGTCTGCCTGTACGCCCCGGAGATCGGGACCCTGTTCAGCGGGGACACGCTGTTCCCCGGAGGACCCGGCGCCACGGGGCAGCCGTTCTCCGACTTCCCGACCATCATCGCGTCCATCCGCGACCACCTGGTCGGCCTGCCGCCGGAGACCGTCGTCCACCCCGGACACGGCGAGTCGACCACCGTCGCCGAGGCCGCCGAGCACCTGGACGAGTGGGCCGAGCGGGGCTTCTGAGCCCGCGGGAACCCCTGGCGGACCGCCGGGGCGGTTCGCCGCGGGAACCCCTTCATCCGCGGTCCTCGACCTGGCCCCGGTAGAGGAGACCGCCGAAACCTCCCACCACGTAGCGGGCACGGCCGCCGTCGTGGGTGTCCAGCAGCACGTCCCGGCGCCCGTGCCGAACCTCCCTCCGGTGCACGCGGGCCCCGTCCCAGGGGCCGCCGAACACCTCCAGCCGACCACGGCGGTCGGCGAGGAGGCAGACCGCCACCACGACCGCGAACAGGGCGCAACCGGCGACGGCGAAGCCCGCTCGGCCGGTCCAGACCCACGCCATCATCGAACCGGCCACGACCAGGAGGAGGGGGCAGACCAGGGCGGCGCGGGCGCGCCCCGCGGGCGCCCCCCGCGGCTCGGGGGCCGCGCCCCTCACCCGCGCACCGGCTCGGTCCTGGCGCCCGGGGCGGCGGCGTGCGGGTGGTTCAGGTCGAACGCGGGGCGCTCGGAGCGGATCCGCGGCAGCGACGTGAAGTTGTGCCGCGGCGGCGGGCAGGACGTCGCCCACTCCAGGGAGCAGCCGTAACCCCACGGGTCGTCCACCTCGACCCGGGGCGCCCTCCGCCCCGTCACGTAGACGTTCCACAGGAACAGCAGGACCGAGGCGGCGATCACGAAGGACGACACCGAGGAGACCTGGTTGAGCGCGGTGAAGCCGTCCGTGGGCAGGTAGTCGGCGTAGCGGCGGGGGAAGCCCATCGCGCCGAGCCAGTGCTGGACCAGGAACGTGCCGTGGAAGCCCAGGAACAGCAGCCAGAACTGCACCCTGCCCAGCCTCTCGTCGAGCATCCGGCCGGTGAACTTGGGCCACCAGAAGTAGAAGCCCGCGAACATCGCGAACACCACCGTGCCGAAGACCGTGTAGTGGAAGTGGGCGACCACGAAGTAGGAGTCGCTGACGTGGAAGTCGATCGGCGGGGAGGCCAGCAGCACCCCGGTCAGCCCGCCGAAGAGGAAGGTGACCAGGAAGCCGATGGTGAACAGCATCGGCGTCTGGAAGCTGAGCTGGCCGCGCCACATCGTGCCGATCCAGTTGAAGAACTTCACCCCCGTCGGGACCGCGATGAGGAAGCTCATGAAGGCGAAGAACGGCAGCAGCACCGCGCCGGTCGGGAACATGTGGTGCGCCCACACGGTCACGGACAGGCCGGTGATGGCGATGGTCGCCGCCACCAGTGACTTGTAGCCGAAGATCGGCTTGCGGCTGAACACCGGCAGGATCTCGGTCACGATGCCGAAGAACGGCAGCGCGATGATGTAGACCTCGGGGTGGCCGAAGAACCAGAACAGGTGCTGCCAGAGGACCGCGCCGCCGTGCTCGGCGTCGTAGACGTGGGTGCCGACCATGCGGTCGGCGCCCAGGGCGATCAGGGCCGCGGTCAGGACCGGGAACGCGATGAGCACCAGGATGCTGGTGAGGATCGTGTTCCAGGAGAAGATCGACATGCGGAACATCGTCATGCCGGGGGCGCGCATGCACAGGCCGGTGGTGATGAAGTTGACCGCCGCCAGGATGGTGCCCAGGCCCGACACGACCAGGCCGAGGATCCACAGGTCGCCGCCCAGACCCGGGGAGCGGACCGCGTCCGACAGCGGCGTGTAGGCGAACCAGCCGAAGGCCGCAGCGCCGCCGGGGGTCACGAACCCGGTGACGACGATGAGGCTGCCGAACAGGAAGAGGTAGTAGCCCAGCAGGTTCATCCTCGGGAACGCCACGTCCGGCGCGCCGACGTGCAGCGGCAGGATCACGTTCGAGAACCCGACGAACAGCGGGGTCGCGAACAGCAGCAGCATGATCGTGCCGTGCATGGTGAACAGCTGGTTGAACTGCTCGTTGGTCATGAGCTGCATGCCCGGCTGGAGGAGTTCGAGGCGAATCAGCAACACCATGACGCCGGAGAGGACGAAGAAGGCGAACGCGGTGATCAGGTACATGTACCCGATGACCTTGTGGTCGGTCGACGTCAGCCAGTCGATGATCATCGAACCCTGGCCTCGCGCCCTCGCCGGGGCGGTCTGAGCAGGGGACTCGGCGTGCACATCCGTCACGACGCGACCTCGGTTCCGAAAGTAGATAAGAAAAGCGAACGCACCGGAACCCCCGGGGATTTCCGTCCGCCGGGGGAACACGGCGAGGTTAACTTCGGATGCCGCCCGGATTCAAGGTGCGACAGTCCGATGCCGCGGAACCGATGTTCTTTTCCCCTTTGTCCGCAGCTGTCGTCGCGGATCGTCATTCGGTTTTTCGGCCCAGGAATTCATTCGTTCCGAAAAAACGTGCGATACGAGTACGGCGGGCGGTCCCGCCCCGGGCGCCGTCGGCGGGCCGTCCACCCGACTGACCGGCCCGACGGTCCGCCAGGGTCGGACATGGCGGTGGAAACCGACGTGACACACTGCACTCGGTGCAACAGTGCACCAAAGTGCAAGAAGCTCCTAATGTGATCTCATGGCCGACACTCCACCGCCCGCCGCGAACCGCCGCGAAGCGCTCAAGGCCCGGCACCGCCGCGCGATCATCAACGCCGCCGCCGAGCTCATCGACGAGCGGGTCGGGCCGACCTTCACCGTCGACGAACTGGCGGAACGGGCGGACGTGGCCAGACGGACCGTGTTCAACCACTTCGCGTCCCTGGACGACGTCGTCATGGAGGTGTGCGGCGAGGCGGTCGGCGACCTGGTCGACACCTTCCGCCGCAGCCTGGAGGCCCAGGCGGAGGACGGCGCGGTGTCGATGGCGGACCAGTTCGCCGACGCCCTGCGCGAGACCGACCTGCTGTCCACCGTCACCTACCTGACCGGGATCCTCGGCGGCCGGAAGCGGGACCTCTCCCCCCGGGAGCTGGTCCTCGTCGACCGGGTGATGAACGAGTTCAGCGTCTCCCTCGCGCAGACGTTGGAGAGCCACCACACCGACGTCGACCCCTTCGACGTGCACGTGCTGGTCGCCTCCTACATCGCCGGTCTCATGGCCGTGCTCCACCACTGGGACGAGGCCACCGGCGGGGTCGACACCCCCCGAGCCCGACAGGTCTGGAACGACCTCCAGGAACGCCTGTTCACCACCCTGCGCGACGGGTTCGGCGCCCTTCCCGGCCGCCCGGCCTGACCCGCCACTCCCCACCACGACACCGGAAGACCACCCATGGCAGAACTGCTCTACCGACTCGGCCGCGCCGCCGCCAGACGCGCGTGGACCGTGATCGCCCTGTGGCTGGCCGCCCTCCTGGCCGCCGCGGGAGCCTACGCACTCTTCGCCGGGGAACTGGAGGAGACCTTCTCCCTCCCCGGCACCCCGACCTCACGGGTCAGCGACCGGCTCGCCGACGAGTTCCCCGGGATGGGCGGCGGCAGCGGCACCGTCGTCCTGCGCACCCAGGACGGAGAACCCTTCACCGGCGAGCAACGCGCCGAGATCCTCGACCGTCTCAACGAGGCCGAGGGGGTCGACGGCGTGGAGTCCGCCGCCGACCCGTTCGCGATCGAGGCGCGACGCGAGGCGCAGCGGGAGGAGATCGACCAGGGCCGCGCCGAGATCACGGGCGGCCGTGAGGAGATCGAGGCCGGGCTGAGCGAACTGGAGACCGCCCGCGAGCAGGCGGAGGCGGCGGGGACGCTCGACGCCGTCGCCCCCCAGCTCGACCCGCAGATCACCGAACTCGAAGGCAACCTCGCCGAACTGGAGGAGAGCGAGGAGAACCTGGAGGAGGGCGCCCGACTCCTGGAACTGTCCGACGGCATCCGGGTGGTGTCCGACGACGGCGCCACCGCCCTGGTCACGGTCGCCTTCACCGAGGAACAGAACGAGATCGCCCAGGAGACCAAGGACGAGGTCATCGCGGCCTTCGAGGAGATCCCCGGCGTCGACACCGAGTTCGGCTCCGACATCGCCATGACCGCCCCCGAGCTCTTCGGCGTGGGCGAGGCGGTCGGCCTCGCCGTGGCCGCGGTCGTCCTCGTCATCATGCTGGGCACCCTGATCGGGGCCGGCCTCCCGCTCGTGCAGGCGCTCGTCGGCGTGGGCGTGGCGCTGCTGGCCGCGCTGGCGCTGTCGGACCTGGTGTCCATGTCGTCGGTGACGCCGATCCTGGGCATGATGCTCGGCCTGGCCGTCGGGATCGACTACGCGCTGTTCATCATCCACCGGCACCGCCGCCAGGTGCGTGGCGGTCTCGACACCCGGGAGTCGATCGCCCTGGCCAACGGCACGGCGGGCAACGCCGTGGTGTTCGCCGGAGCCACGGTGCTCGTGGCGTTGCTCGGGCTCAACCTGACCGGCATCGACTTCCTGGGGATGATGGGGAACGTCGGAGCCCTCGCCGTCGCCGTCGCGGTCCTGGTGGCGGTGACCCTCACCCCGGCGCTGCTGTCGCTGGTGGGCGGGCGCGTCCTCTCCCGCGGGGAGCGGGCCTCGGCGGGGGCCGCCCCCGCCGGGCACGACGGCGCTCCCGCGCGCCCGATGCGGACCCCGGGCGCCCTGGCCAGGGTCGTGCTGGTGACCGCCGTGCTGCTGGGGGTCGCCGTGCCCGCGCTCGACCTGCGGTTGGGGCTGCCGGACGGTTCCAGCGAGGCACACGACTCCACCCAGTACCGCGCCTACACGGCCGTGGACGAGGCGTTCGGGGCGGGGGCCAACGGGCCGCTCGTCGTGGTGGCGGACCTGCCGGGGTCGCAGGACGAGGAGGAGGCCACCGGACAGCAGCTGCGTGTCGCGGAGGAGATCGCCGATCGGGACGCGGTCGAGGCGGTCGCGCCCGTGGCGCTGTCCGACGACCGGAGCGTGGCCGTCTTCCAGGTGGTGCCGACCGAGGGGCCGTCGAGCGAGTCCACCGAGGCACTGGTCCACGAACTGCGCGGGCTGGACCCGTTCGACGACGGCGCGGAGCTGGGCGTGGCCGGGACCGCCAGCGGCAACATCGACATCTCCGACAAGCTCAGCGACGCCCTGCCCGGCTACCTCGCGGTGGTCGTGGGCTTCTCACTGGTCATCCTGCTCGTGGTGTTCCGCTCGCTCCTGGTGCCCGTCGTGGCGACGCTCGGGTTCGTGCTCTCCTTCGCCGCCGCCCTCGGCGGTGTGGTGGCCATCTACCAGTGGGGGTGGCTGGGCGGCGTGCTCGGCGTCGACAGCCCCGGCCCGGTGCTGAGCTTCCTGCCGACGATCATGGTCGGCATCCTGTTCGGGCTGGCGATGGACTACATGCTGTTCCTGGGGTCGGGGATGCGCGAGGCGTACGTCCACGGGGCCCCGGCGCGGGTGGCGGTCCGCAGGGGGCTGGTCGCCGGGCGCGCGGTGGTCACGGCGGCCGCGGTCATCATGATCTCGGTGTTCGCGGGGTTCATCTTCTCCCACACCACCATGATCAGGCCGGTGGGCTTCGCCCTGGCGTTCGGTGTCCTGCTGGACGCGTTCGCGGTGCGGCTGACCCTGATCCCCGCGCTGTTGCACCTGGCCGGTGACAAGGCATGGTGGCTGCCGCGCTGGCTGGACCGGATCCTGCCGGACGTCGACGTGGAGGGGGCCCGCCTGGAGCGGGTCCACACCCCGGGCGACCGGCGGGGGGACGACGCCCCCGAGCCCGTCGGCGCGCCGGTCGGCGGGTAGTCGAGGACCACGGACCCCCGTCGGCGCGCCGACGGGGGTCGTCTCGTGGGTTCCGCGGCGTCGGGGAACCCCGGTCCGGGGCTCAGTCCTCCCTCTCCCTGCGCGCCCACGCCCGCGCCACCGCCGTGGACACGACCGCGCACACCAGCCACAGGCCCCAGAGCAGGGCGACCAGCCAGGTCAGGCCGCCGAGGGCGGTGGTGCAGATCAGCGCCACGAGTGTGGTCAGCGTGATGGTCAGGTGCACGCGGTCTCTGGTCGCCATCCGGTTCCTCTCGCTCCTGGGGGTGAACGTCGAGCGCCGGTCGCCCGGCCCCAAGCTATGGGCACTACCCGCGCGGGCCGGTTCCACACCGGGGAGGGGGGCGGGGGCCGCCGTGGGTCGGGTCGGCGAATATCCACGGCCAGCCGGGGCACAGCCCGACCCAGGATGACCAGGGTTCGAGGGAGTCGGTCCCACGAACCCGGGGCCGATGACCGCAACCGGCCACATCACCGCTCGAACATCCGCTTGACCAGGGACGGTCCCTCGAAGTCAGCGGGGATCGCGTCCATGAGCACCTCGTTGACCCGCTCGCCGAGCCAGACGTTCGAATCCCGCCGGATGCCCTGCCTCTTGAATCCGGCCGCCTCGTAAGCGCGGATTGCCCTGGTGTTGGGTTCGAGCACGGTCAGGTGGACGCACGCCATGTTCGCGACGTGGAATGCGTAGTCCAGGACGAGCCGGGTGGCCTCCGTGCCGATTCCCTGGCCGTGGTGGTCCGGGTCCAGCGACACGAGGTATTCGGCGTTGCCGCGTGCCTTATCCAGAGCCAGCTTCGCCACCCCCACCGCGACCTCCGGTGTCCGGGTGACGTCGTAGACGGTGAAGCGGATCTCTTGGCCGCTGCCGCCGTCGATGAGGATTGCCCGTGTGGTCTTCATCGGTTGGGGACTCTGGCGGTTGTAGCCCACGATCGTGGTGATCTGCTGGTCGAGCCGCCAGTACGTTTCCAGCAGGTCCTCCCGGATTGGGCCGAGCCCCGCGACCTTTCCGCGAAGCCAGATCCACGGGTCGTTGTCATTACTCATGTGCGGTCCTTCAAGGTTGTGACGGAATAGTCAGGAGAGTTGCGCATCGCCGCGTGCTGGGCGGTTCGGCCACCGGCTCACCGTCGATCGAGAGCCACGCGTGCAGTACGAGGGGATCGGAGCGGACACCGTGATGCCAGGTGACCTTCCGTCCCTGGAAGACGAGCGAGACGACTACGGCCACCGACGATTCCAGGCAGGCGATGCGCGCGGGCAGGAATCCGTAGTGCCGGACCGCGTTCACCGATTCCTCGACGAGCGGGGCGGAGGCCTGCTCCCAAGACAGGCAGGTCGCGAATCGGACCAATCCCACCAGGCGGCGCATCCGTCGTTTACGTGGGCCGAGCACCGCTGCCACCATCGTCACCAGCAGCCCCACGCCGACGGCCGCGAGCGTTCGTAGGGGCACCGGAGGTGGAGGGTCCCATCCCATGGGCACCTCGTTGATGCTTCGCGACGGAGTCCACGGCACACGCTTCACCGGCGCGACGTCCGAGGAGCGGCGCCATCGCTCAGCCGCCACCGAATCAAGCAGTCGTGTGGAGCCGTTCCGGTAGTCCACGACGACCAGCCATTCTCCGTCCAGTTCGCAGGCCCGTTGAGTGTTCGTCATCGCTGGACCCCTTCCTCCCACGGCACACGTGACATGGCTCGCCACCACGCCTCGAAGGCGACGATGAGGTGGATGGCGCGGAGATCGCCTGCTCCCGCCGCGACCGCGCGCAGGTTCGCTCGCGTGGTCGGCAGGTCGATGAGACCGACAGTGGCGAGGTATCCGTCGAGCAGGGCGTCCACCTCCGGAAGGGAACGCCGGATGCCCTCGTAGTGATCGGCTGTCGTACTCGCCTTGGTGACCCGCCGCCGCACAGCGGTGGGAAGGACGTCCTTCATCGCCTCGCTCAGGATCGGCTTGTACTGGGCGGGTTCCGGTAGCTCCTCCAGGGGCAGGGCCAGGTAGGCGTCGATCACCTGAGCGTCGAAGAAGGGGTTCTCCAACCGCACACCGAACGTGGCCGCCAGCTCGACGTCGGCCCGCGCCGACCTGGCGCTGTTGACGAGGGTGGCCACCATTGCGTGGTGGGTACGGCTGGGCAGTGTCAGTCCCGTGTTCCCCGGTCGGGGGGTACGAGCGTGCCTCAGAGCCTGACGGAGGGACAGACGGCGTACCCGAGCGAACCGGCTCGCCGCCCTGACAGCTGTGAGCAACCGTCGCCTTTTGACCAGCTCCGCGATGTGGGAGGGCGGTGTCACGAGCAACGTGTCCCCACCGTCACCGGTCATGTGGACATCCGAACCGTGATGGGCCAGCCAGCGCATCTGTGCGGCGAAGGTGGCGACGGTGACGGCGCTCACGGGCGGTTCGTCGGTCGGCGGCAGACTCGACAGGTCTCGGTAGGGCGCGGTGCTGTCGTCCACACCGATCCAGGCGTGTTCCAGCCCTGGAGTTGAGGCCGCCGCCCTGGCGTAGTCCAGGTCCCCGCCGGTGGTGATTCCTGCGGGATGCAGGGTGGTTCCGATCATCGCCCGCCCCGAGGGGGCGAGTCTGCGGGCGGCGAGGAGCGCCAGACTGGTGGAGTCGAGTCCTCCGGAGAAGTCGCACGTGGGCCGCTCGGTGCCGTCCACGCGCACCGCCACGGCGGCCTCCAACGCTCGGCGAAGCCTGCGCGCGGTCGGTTCCGGTGAAGGCCGTGGTTTCCATACGGGGGTCGCTGACCATCCGCCCCGGGCCAGATGGATGCGGTGTCCGGCCGGGAGCCGTTGGACGTCGGCGAACATGGACCCCTGGACGGGGTCTCCCCTGACGAAGGCGGCGACGGAGCCGTGATCAAGGACCGGCTCCGCGTCGAGGGAGGCGAGCGCACGGGCGCTCGTGCTCCACATGACCTCCTGGTCGCTCATCCGGCGAACGTAGACGGGGACGGAACCGAGGTCGGTCCAGATCCGCAGATCGTCGGCTTCCATGTGGATCACGACATAGGAGCCGGGCCATCTCCAGGTGATGTCATCCGGAACGCCGTGACTGACGGTGGACCGAAGCTGGGTGCTGGTGACACCGCACAGTCCGAGCACCGCGAATCGTCCTCTGTCAGTGGCGACGACGTTCGGTTTCTCGTCCTCGCTGACCCACACCTGTGGCATTCCTGCCAGTGTCCGCGTTCCGGTGGGGTGTCGGGTGGAACGGGGGTTGGTCGTGCCTCCGAACAACGGGTCCCCTTGGAGAAGAGGGGCGCCCGCGCCACCGCGGACGCCCCGGTGAGCAGACGGCTAGCAGTAGACCTGGCGCTTGTCCTCGTTGTCGTCCGAGCCCTCGCCGAGGGTCAGGTCCGCGACGTCGCCGAGCATGATCTCTTCACCATCGGTGCGGTCGTCCATCAGCTTCCTTTCTGTTGAGGGTGAGCACCCTGTGAGTGCCTTCCTTTGGTTCACGGAGATGGTCGGAGTCACGTTGTGACGCGGAGGGTGCCGACGAGGCGGACGATGTCGGCCGCCTCCTTGTCGGCGTCGATGGTCAGGGCGAGCCGGTGGACCTCGGCCAGGGAGATGAGCAGGTCGGTGATGGGCGGCGTCCTCCCGGTCGTGGGGGTGGGGTGAGCGAGGTCGGGACGGTGACGGAGAAGGGTTCGGACGGCCCCGGTCAGGCCCGACAGGTCGTCGGGGCCGGTGGTGTTCGCTCGGCCGTACGGGTGGACGGGGAGGGGGCGGACGGTGGCGAGCGGCGCGGAACGGCGGACGCGTCGAGGGAGGGGCGCGTGGTCCTGCCGGGTCGCATGGGGCACGGGTGGCTCCTGGTCGTTCGTGGGCGGGTCAGGGGCGCTCGGTGCCGGTACGGGCCTCCCGAGTGAGGAGGGCGTGGACGTGTTCGGCGGGGAAACGGTGGCGTCCGGTCGGCGTCGTGAGGCTGGTCAGGTGGCCCTCCCTGGCCCAGCGGACGACAGTGCTGGCGTGAACCCGGAAGAGGGCGGCGACCTCGTTGGGCGTCATGAGGCTTCCGGCGGCCGGGGCGGAGCCGTGCTCGGCGGTCATCGTCGCGGTGCCTTTCATGGGCGGGAGTAGGGGGTGCGCGGCGCGGGGGCGATCAGGGCCGCCTGCGGGTCGACCCCGTACACCCCGATCGGGAACGGCGTGCCGACGCGCGGCCCCGGGTTGGCCAGCCTTTCGGCGAGCTGGCCCGGGGTGTCCGCCATCAGCGTCGGTTCGGTGGTCGTGTACGGGTCCCGGTCGGTGGCGATCCAGGTGTGCTCCGTGCACCGGATCCAGTACCGGTCCCCGTACTCGGCCCGGAGGCGGGCGAGGTCGGTCTTCGCGCTCATGAGGCGACCCGCAGCGCTTCGGCGAGCCTCATCCGGAGTTCGGTGAGAGAGGCGGCGGTCAGGCCGACCAGCCCGTCCCGGCCGTCGACGCGCAGGGCCCGCCAGGAGCCGTCGGCCTCCCACGCCGTCCACCCGGGGAAGTCCCGGCGGAATGCGGCGATACGGGGGTTGCGCTCGTCCGCCGTCCGTGGCGCGTTGGGTGGCTGCTGTTGGACAAGCTTGGGCATGTCTCCACCTGCGCATTCAGATAGGGGCCGCCACATCGGCCGTCAGGACTCTGTGCACCTACGGTCCCAAGGCGGTTGCGGACAGCGCACCGACACAGGTAGACATCTACCGACACCTTCGTGTCCGATTCGTGCCTGCGGATGTCGGCCGATGTCTAGCATGGCCGCATGGTCAACGAACGCTTGCGCCGTGCCATGCTTCGCGCCGGGCTTGACACCCGAGCTCTCGCTGAAGCCGCAGAAGTGTCCACCAAGAGCGTTGAGCGGTGGATTAGCGGCACCATCCCCTACGCGTCCACCCGTTACCGGGTCGCCGCAATCCTGCGCGAGGACGACTCCTACCTGTGGCCGGAGGCCGTCAACAAAGCGTCATTGACGGGGGCGGAGATCGCCGCGACGTGGCCGCGTCGCGCGGACGTGCCCCGTCACCTGTGGATGGAGTTGCTACGCGGTGCGGAACGCGATGTGTGTCTACTTGCCTATGCGGGCCTGTTCCTCACCGAAGAGCACCCCGATTGGCTACCGACACTGGTACAGAAGGCGAGTGACAAGGTACGGGTGCGTCTCCTCCTCGGTGACCCGGATGGGATGCAGCTCGCGGCTCGCGACAAGGAGCACCGTATCGGTGGTGGTGTCGCCGGTCGGGTGACCTCGGTGATGTCCTACTACGACCAGCGGATGCCGCCGGAGGTCGAGATTCGCCTGCACGATGCGCCCTTGTACAACAGCATCTACCGGTTCGATGACGACATGCTCGTCAACGGGCACGCCTACGGGATTCTGGCGGCGTTCACTCCGGTGACGCATTTGCGGCGTATGGACGGGGCGTACTTCAACACGTATGTGGAGTCGTATGAGCGGGTATGGGCGTCGGCACGCCCGATGCCCCGAATGGAGAAGTCGTGACCCGTAGGACTCGCCGTGTGGATCACTGGCAGGATCCCGATGCCCCCAAGCCGACGTCACGCAAGACATCCGCGTCGGCTTTCGTGCAGGACGATGACGGCCGGTTGCTGTTGCTCAAACGCACCGACAACCACCTGTGGACGATCCCCACGGGCGCGGTGAAGAAGGGTGAGAGCGTCGGTACGGGCGCGATTCGTGAGTGTCGGGAGGAGACCGGCCTGGATATCGAGATCACTGGCCTCGTTGGGGTGTTCTCCACACCGGATCACGTGATCGCGTACTGGCACGGCGACAAGCTTGACGAGGTGCGCCAGCCCATCAATATCTGTGTGCGCGGTCGTGTGGTCGGTGGGAGGGTCGCTCCAGCGCCAGATGAGGCGCTCGAAGTGCGATGGGTGGATCCGGCCGACCTGGGGGAATACCCGATCGCTCCGGCGCTGCGGCAGCGGATCGACTGGGGTTTGTCGGGGGAGCCGCCGTACATCGCGTGAAGGGCACTACCGGTCGGCCACCTCGGACGGGCCATCGGTGTGCGGGGTCGGCGATGATTTCGTGCTCAGGGCGGACGGACGACACACTGGAACCGGCGCGGCGGATGATCTGGCCCCTGGCGGCTGCGGCCACCCGGGGCCTCCGATCTACAGAGCGCGGATGGTCGCGTGTAGGCGTTCCCAGGTGGGGAGGCGGGATTCGTAGGGGCGTCATGGTCGTACATAAGGGTGACGGCGGGGATGCCTCTGAGGGTGTCGAGTGACCGTTGGAACGCCGGGTGCGCGGCGAGCTGGGGTTTGCAGTGGGGGACGACGACGGTCGGAACACCGTAGCCGACCATTTCGCACAGAAGCCCGATCGCGAAGTTGTCGGCGTGGCCGTTGGCGAACTTGTTCACGCTGTTGAAGGTGAGCGGGCACGCCACGACGAGGTCGGCGGGTGGGAGGCTCTTGCCGGTGCCGGGCATCCGGTACTCGACCCGGACCGGTTCACCGGTCAGTTTCTCCAGTTCGTCAAGGTCGTGGAACCTCGTGCCGAGGGGAGTGGACAGGCACACCACCGTGTAGCCGTCGCTTTGCAGTCGGCGCACGAGATCGGTCACGCCTTCGGGGGCAGGAGCGCCGGAGACGACGAGGTAGAGGGTTTTCGCCATGCGGGCAGTGTAGATGTCGAGACTCGGACGACATGATGATCCACCGAAGGTAGAAGGGACCCCCTATGGCAGACGGGCAGGACACCCCCACCGTGGACTTCCTGTACGAGATCGGCCTGCTCAAGCGGTACAAGCGCACCGGGTGGGTGATCGCCGGGGTGCCCGATGCGGAGTCGATCGCGGACCACTCGCACCGGACGGCGGTCGTCGCGGCGGTGCTCGCGTCGATGGAGGGCGCGAACCCGGAGCGGGCGGCGTTCCTGGCGTTGTTCCATGACACGCAGGAGACCCGCACGATGGACGTGCCCTACATCGGGAAGCGGTACCTGAAGGCGGCACCACCTGAGTCGGTGACCGCGGACCAGGTGGCGGGGTTGCCTGAGGTAGTGGCTGACATGGTCAGCGGCGCGGTGGCCGAGTACGAGGCGAAGGAATCTCCGGAGTCGGTGTGTGCGAAGGACGCTGACAAGCTGGAGTGCCTGTTGCAGGCGGTGGAGTACCAGCAGCGGGGGACGGACACGCAGGCGTGGGTGGATACGTCGTTGGCGGCGTTGAAGACCGCGTCGGCGCAGCGGTTGGCGAAGGCGGCGTTGGAGCGGTCATCGCTGGCGTGGATGCATGAGGCGCGGGACGCGAAGCCGCCGCTGTAGGTGTTTCGTCCACCTTCGGGCGGTCCTACTCAGGGACGGAACTTCTAGGGGAGTGCCGCCCCTTCTATGTTTCTGTCGGCGTGTATAAATCCTTTCAATTCGGGTGAAGGGGATAGTTCTGGCGAGGTAGGGAAATGAGCACATCCATTTTTGGTGTGTGCTCTGAGCTGGGCTGATGGGCAAGTGGGGAAGTTTTTCTGACTCAGTTCGCAGAAAAGTTCGCCACCGCATCGCGGCGTGCCCTAATCTTCTTGCCAAACCCACAACTTCATACGCCGAAGACCCCGCGACGGTAGCAAACCGCCCGGGGTCGTGGTCAGCAAGTTCGTTCTTGAACCCAAGGATTGCCGACATGGCTCAGTTTAGCCGTGCGGTCCTCAGGTCTGCCCTGGAGACCGTCAAAGCCCTCCTCGCTCCCGCGCGCGGCCGTCACAGTGCCCGCCGTCACCGTTCCACCCGGGTCCGCCGCTACGCGCCGACGCCCGCCCCCGTCATCTCCGAGCCGACGCCCGAGCCCCCGCAGGTCAGCGCCCCTCCGGCGCCGCGTCCGACCCCTCCGGCCAGGGACGCCGCCTTCGTCCGGCCCTACGTCGTCGCCCACGAGCGAGAACTCGCCTACGCGGACGCGCACCCCGCCCGCCGCCTGCGCGCCCGGACGACACGGCCGACCCTCGCCAGTCCGCTCCGGCCCCGGGTGCCGACCCCCGAACGCGCGACCGCCTACACCCCCAAACACGCGGCCCCCACATCTCCGACCCCGCACGTTCCCACCCCGCGTCCGGTCCCCGAAGGTGACCTGCTCGCGGCTCCGATCACGCGGGAACCGGGGGAGTTCGACGAACTCGCCAGCCTGGTCCGTGCCTGGCAGAGCCAGCGCGCCCGTGAGCACAGCGGCGACCTCGGGACGGCTCCGGACGCATCGCGTCCCTTCGTCTTCGCGCACTGACCACCCGTGTGGGGCGGCGGACGACACCGCCGCCCCACACGGCAGCGGACATCAGCCCTCGTCGGCGGGCCGCCGGGTGTTCGGCACGATCGGCGTGTCCTTGGGGCGCACGCCGATCTTCGACCCCAGCCACACCAGCGGGTCGTACTTGCGGTCCACCACCCGCTCCTTGAGCGGGATCAGCGCGTTGTCGGTGATGTGGATCCCCTCCGGGCACACCTCCGTGCAGCACTTGGTGATGTTGCAGTACCCCATCCCGAACTCGTCCTGCGCGATCTTCCTCCGGTCCGCGGTGTCCTCGGGATGCATCTCCAACTCCGCCACCCGCATGAGGAACCGCGGCCCGGAGAAGTGCTCCATGTTCTCCTCGTGGTCACGGATCACGTGGCACACGTTGTTGCACAGGAAGCACTCGATGCACTTGCGGAACTCCTGTGACCGCTCCACATCCTCCTGCCTCATCCGGAAGTCGCCCGGCCCGGTGTTCGGATCGGGGGTGAAGGACGGGATCTCCCGCGCCTTCCGGTAATTGAACGACACGTCGCACACCAGGTCCCTGACCACGGGGAAGGTGCGCATCGGCGTCACGGTCACGACCTCGTCCGGCTCGAACACGCTCATCCGGGTCATGCACGACAACCGGGGTCTGCCGTTGATCTCCACCGAGCACGACCCGCACTTGCCCGCCTTGCAGTTCCACCGGACGGCGAGGTCGGGCGCCTGGGTGGCCTGGAGGCGGTGCAGCACGTCGAGCACCACCTCGCCCTCGTGCACGTCCACCGTGTAGTCGGTCAGGCCGCCGCCCTCGCCGGAGCCGCGCCACACCCGGAACTTCCGCTCACTCATGACCGCTCCTCCTCGGGCAGCTCTTCCTCGGTCAGGTACTTGGCCAGTTCGTCACGCTCGAACAGGGCCAGCAGCTCGGGCGGCACGTCGGCGACCGGACGCCGGGTCAGGACGACCTGATCGTCGCCGTCCGCCCGGACCGCCAGGTTCACCCGCCGCCACTCCGGCGACATGTCCGGATGGTCGTCGCGCGTGTGCCCGCCGCGCGACTCGGTGCGTTCCAGCGCGGCGGTGGCGATCGCCCGCGACACCAGGACCATGTTGGGCAGCGCCAGCGCCAGGTGCCAGCCGGGGTTGTACACCCGGTCGCCGGGCGCGCACAGGAGCCGGGACCGTTCCTCCAACTCGTCCAGCCGCTCCAGCGCCCGTTCCATCTCCGGTCCGCGCCGGATGATGCCGACCAGGTCGTTCATCGTGTCCTGGAGCTGTCCGTGCACGTCGTAGGGGTTGACCCCGTCCCCCTGCCTGAGCGGGTACAGCGCCTCGGCGACCGCCCGCTCGACCGCGCCGTCGACCGCGGCGCGCGGCGGTTCGGGGCCGTCGCGCGAGTCCAGGTAGCCGCACGCCCCGAGCCCGGCCCGCCGCCCGAACACCAGCAGGTCGGACAGGGAGTTGCCGCCCAGTCGGTTGGAGCCGTGCATCCCTCCCGCGACCTCGCCCGCCGCGAACAGCCCGGGCACGTCGGAGGCGGCGGTGTCGGCGTCCACCCGGACCCCGCCCATGACGTAGTGGCAGGTGGGACCGACCTCCATCGGTTCGGCGGTGATGTCCACGTCCGCCAGCTCCTTGAACTGGTGGTGCATGGACGGCAGCCGCCTGCGGATCTCCTCGGCGGGCAACCGGGAGGACACGTCCAGGAACACGCCGCCGTGCGGGGAGCCCCGACCCTCCTTGACCTCGTTGTTGATGGCCCGCGCCACTTCGTCGCGGGGCAGCAGTTCGGGCGGCCTGCGGTGGCCCGAGGGGTCGTCGTACCAGCCGTCGGCCTCCTCCTCGGTCTCGGCGTACTGCGACCGGAACACGTCGGGCACGTAGTCGAACATGAACCGGGTGCCCTCGGAGTTGCGCAGCACCCCGCCGTCGCCGCGCACCGACTCGGTGACGAGGATGCCCTTGACCGACGGCGGCCAGACCATCCCGGTGGGGTGGAACTGGACGAACTCCATGTTGATGAGGGACGCCCCGGCGCGCAGGGCGAGCGCGTGCCCGTCCCCGGTGTACTCCCAGGAGTTGGACGTGGTGCGGAACGCCTTGCCGATCCCGCCGGTGGCCAGGACGACGGCGGGGGCCTCGAAGACCACGAAGCCGCCGTCCACGCGCCGGTACCCGAAGGCGCCGAGGATCCGCCCGGGGCGGCCGTCGGCGGACTCCTCGGTGAGCAGCCGGGTGACGGCGGTCTCGGCGAAGACCCGCAGCCGCGCGTCCGGGTCGCCGAGCTCGGCCGCGTCCTGCTGCTGGAGCGCCACGATCCGCTGCTGGAGGGTGCGGATCATCTCCAGGCCGGTGCGGTCGCCCACGTGCGCGAGTCGGGGGTACTCGTGGCCGCCGAAGTTGCGCTGGCTGATCAGCCCGTCCTTCGTGCGGTCGAACAGCGCGCCCCAGTACTCCAGCTCCAGGATGCGCTCGGGGGCCTCGCGGGCGTGGAGTTCGGCCATGCGGGGGTCGTTGAGGAACTTGCCGCCGCGCAGCGTGTCGCGGAAGTGCGTCCGCCAGTCGTCGCTGGGGTTGGCGTTGCCGAGCGCGGCGGCGGCCCCGCCCTCGGCCATCACGGTGTGCGCCTTGCCGAACAGCGACTTGGAGATGACGGCGGTGCGCTTCCCCTGCTCGCGGGCGGCGATCGCGGCGCGGAGCCCGGCCCCGCCCGCGCCGATCACCACGACGTCGTAGCGGTACCGGGTGATGTCGGGTTCTGTTGTGGAGGGCATGTACCGGTGTCTTCCTTCCCCGGGGCTCAGTTGAGGATCCGCAGGTCGGTGATGGCGCCGCTGGCGACGAGGGCGATGTAGGCGTCGGTGGCCATCAGCGTGGCGATGCTGAACCAGCCGAAGTACATGTGCCGGTTGTTGAGCGTGGACAACCGGGTCCACACCCAGTACTGGACGGGGTGGGTGCGGAAGGTGCGCAGGCGCCCGCCGAAGACGTGGCGGCAGGAGTGGCAGCTGAGCGTGTACCCCCAGAGCATGAGCACGTTGACGAGCATGATCAGGTTGCCGACGCCGATCCCGAAGCCTCCGTCGGCGCCGTGGCCGAAGGCGACCGCCATGTCCCACGTGTTGATCACGGTGATGACGAAGGCGGCGTAGAAGAAGTAGCGGTGGCCGTTCTGGGGGAGCATGAGCGGCCGGGTCTCGCCGGTGTAGGAGCGGTGCGGCTCGCGCACGGCGCACGCGGTGGGCGCCTGCCAGACCGACCGGTAGTAGGCCTTGCGGTAGTAGTAGCAGGTCACCCGGAACAGCAGCAGGATCGGCAGGCTGATCAGGGCGTAGGGGACGAAGGGCGGGAACTCCACGGGGAGCCGCCCGAACAGGGCCGCGTCCGGCGCGCACTGCTGCGCCACGCACGGTGAGTAGAACGGGGTCAGGTAGTGGTGTTCCTGGACCCAGTAGTGGTCCTGCTGGAACACGCGGACGGTGCTGTAGACGACGAAGGCGGCCAGGCCCAGTGTGGTGAGGGTCGGGCCGAGCCACCATCGGTCGGTGCGCAGCGTGCGCTGGGCGACGCGCGCCCGGCCGCTGCCCGGTCGCGCGCTTTCGGTCGAGGTCACCGTGGTCTCCACCTCTTTCGTGGAGAGCTCCGGGCGCACGGGCGGGCGGTCTGCGCCCCGTGGCCGCGGCCGCTCTCCGGGCGTGCTGGACGGCTGGGGAGAGGCAGTAGCGAAGCCGGTCTGCAACGCAACGTTAGGGTGCTGTGATCACGGTCACGTTCCAGTGGCCAAGAAACACGGGGTGAACGTGTGTGAAATGCGCCACTCTTGCGTGGAATTTTGATGCCCTTTGTGGGCTTTTGTCGCAAATAGTGTTTTTGGAAACTTCGCCCACTGTGGTATTGGGGTGAAGTGAGAGGAACCTGCTAGCTTCGGCCCTTTTTTCTGCTGCGGGGCGCGGGGGCCGCGTCCTCGTCGCCGTCCGGCGCCTCCTCCGGGGCGCCCGCGTCCGTGGCCGAAATCAGTACCTCCAGGTCCGGACCCAGCTCCTTCGGCGTCAGGTCCAGCAGGTACCGGTTGAGGTGGCGGCGGAAGGCGTCCGCCGAGTGCGAGGGCTCCACGTCCTTGCGGTGCGCCAGCGCCACCGTCCGCAGCAGCCGCGGGCGGGCCAGGGGCGTCCCGCGCAGGCCGGGGCGGTTGCGCAGCACCATGCTCGGCACGACCGCCAGTCCCAGGCCCGCCTCCACGAACCGGAGCACGGCGTCCATCTCGCCGCCCTCGACGGCCAGTTCGGGATCGAACCCGGCGGCCCGGCACGCGCGCAGCGTCGCCTCGCGCACGTCGTACCCGCGCCGGAACATGACCAGGGGGCGGCCCTGGAGCTCGGTGATGCGGATCGAGGCGCGGCCGTTCGGCGAGGGCTGGCTCATCGGGCTGGCCACCACCAGGTTCTCCCGCAGGATCGGAGTGGTGGCGAAGTCCGGATCGCTGCTCTGCAGGGGGAGGATGATCAGCGCCAGGTCCAGCTCGCCGCGGCCCAGGTCGCGGATGAGGTCGCGCGAACCGCTCTCCTCCACCTGGAGTTCGATACCGGGGAAGCGGGTGTGGAAGTCCGCGAGCACGTCGGCCAGCAGCCCCGCGCACAGCGAGGGGGTCGCGCCCAGCCGCACCCGGCCCCGGCGGACCCCGGCCAGCTCCGCCACCTCGCGGCGGGCGGTCTCCAGGTCGGTCAGCATCCGCTGGGCCAGCGGCAGGAGCGCCTCACCCGCCGGTGTGAGTGTGATGTTTCCCCTGGCACGACTGAATAACGGTGCGCCCAACTCCCGCTCAAGGCTGCGGATCTGTTTGCTCAAGCTCGGCTGCGCGACGCGCGAAAGCTCGGCTGCGCGGGTGAAATGGCGTGTGCGGGCTACCGCGACGAAGTACGCGAGCTGCTGGAACTGCATGCTCCATAGCCTAGAGCTATGGACACCAGCGTCCTGATGACTTGGACGTCAGACTTAACTCGATTTTAAAGTGGCAGGCTGTGGCGAACAGTACCTTGACCAAGAAGCGGTCTACGGCCTACGGGTCCACGGTGGCGCTCAAGTCAGCGATGGCGGTCACCGGTGCGATCCTGGTGCTGTATTTGATCGCGCACATGTACGGCAACCTCAAAGTCTTCCTGGGACAGGACGCCTTCGACGGCTACGCCGAGGGGCTCCGCGAGCTCGGCGAGCCGCTCCTCCCGCACGGGGGCTTCCTGTGGATCGCGCGCGTCGTCCTGCTGACGAGCGTCCTGATCCACATCTACTGCGCGGTCGTGCTCACCATGCGCGACAACCGCGCGCGTGGCGGCGTCCACCGGTACCAGGTGACCAAGCGCGTGCAGCGCACGTACGCCTCCTACACCATGCGCTGGGGCGGCGTCCTGATCGCGCTCTTCGTGATCTTCCACATCCTGCACCTGACGGTGAACGTCATCGCACCGGGCGGCGCCTCCGACAGCCCCTACGAGCGGCTCGTCAACGGCTTCCAGCCCGAGTACTGGTACGTGACCCTGTTCTACGTGGCGGCGGTCATCGCGGCCGGCTTCCACCTGCGGCACGGCATCTGGAGCGGCGCCGCCACGCTCGGCGCCAACAAGGCCGGCCGTCAGGGCAAGATCAACGCCGTGGCCGTGACCATCGCGCTGGTCGTGACCGTCGGCTTCCTCCTTCCGCCTCTGGCGGTCACCTTTGGACTGGTGCCTTAATGTCTGACAACGACCTGTACATCGAGGGCGAGCCCATCCGGGACGAGAAGGCGCCCGAGGGCCCGATCAACGAGCGCTGGGACAAGCGCCGCTTCTCGGCCAAGCTGGTCAACCCCGCGAACCGGCGCAAGCTCTCCGTCATCATCGTCGGCACCGGCCTGGCCGGGGCCTCGGCCGCCGCGACCCTGGGCGAGGCGGGCTACAACGTCACGTCCTTCTGCTACCAGGACAGCCCGCGCCGCGCGCACAGCATCGCGGCCCAGGGCGGTATCAACGCCGCCAAGAACTACCGCAACGACGGCGACAGCATCCACCGGCTGTTCTACGACACCGTCAAGGGCGGCGACTTCCGCTCCCGCGAGTCGAACGTCTACCGCCTGGCGCAGACGTCGGTCGAGATCATCGACCAGTGCGTCGCCCAGGGCGTGCCCTTCGCCCGCGAGTACGGCGGCCTGCTCGACAACCGCTCCTTCGGCGGCGTCCAGGTCTCCCGTACCTTCTACGCGCGCGGCCAGACGGGGCAGCAGCTGCTGATCGGCGCCTACCAGGCCCTGGAGCGCCAGGTCGCGGCGGGCACGGTCAAGATGAACACCCGCCACGAGATGCTCGAACTCATCGTGGTGGACGGCAAGGCGCGCGGCATCATCGCCCGCGACATGGTCACCGGCGAGATCGAGACGCACTTCGCCGACGCCGTGGTCCTGGCCTCCGGCGGGTACGGCAACGTGTTCTTCCTGTCCACCAACGCCATGGGCTGCAACGTCACGGCCTCCTGGCGCGCGCACCGCAAGGGCGCGCTCTTCGCCAACCCGTGCTACACGCAGATCCACCCGACCTGCATCCCGGTCAGCGGCGACTACCAGTCCAAGCTGACCCTGATGAGTGAGTCGCTGCGCAACGACGGCCGCATCTGGGTGCCCAAGAAGGCGGGCGACGAGCGCGACCCGCGCCAGATCCCCGAGGACGAGCGCGACTACTACCTGGAGCGCATCTACCCGTCCTTCGGCAACCTGGTGCCGCGCGACATCGCCTCCCGGGCCGCCAAGAACGTCTGCGACGAGGGCCGCGGCGTCGGCCCCGGCGGTCTGGGCGTCTACCTGGACTTCGCGGACGCGATCGAGCGCATGGGACGGGCCGCCGTCGAGGCCAAGTACGGCAACCTGTTCGACATGTACCAGCGCATCACCGGTGAGAACCCCTACGAGGTTCCGATGCGCATCTACCCGGCCGTGCACTACACGATGGGCGGCCTGTGGGTCGACTACGACCTCCAGAGCACCATCCCGGGCCTGTTCGTGACCGGTGAGGCCAACTTCTCCGACCACGGCGCCAACCGCCTGGGCGCCAGCGCGCTGATGCAGGGTCTGGCGGACGGCTACTTCGTCCTGCCGAACACCATCAACGACTACCTGGCCGACGGCCCGTTCGACAAGCTCGACGAGACCCACCCCGAGGCGGTCGCCGCCAAGGAGCAGGTCACCTCCCGGATCGAGAAGCTGCTCTCCATCCAGGGCTCCCGCACCGTCGACTCCTTCCACAAGGAGCTCGGCCACATCATGTGGGACTACTGCGGCATGGAGCGCAACGAGGAGGGCCTGACCAAGGCCATCGAGCGCATCCGCGAGCTGCGCGCCGAGTTCTGGCGCGACGTCAAGGTGCTCGGTACCAACGACGAGCTCAACCAGGCCCTGGAGAAGGCCGGCCGGGTGGCCGACTTCCTGGAGCTCGGCGAGCTCATGTGCATCGACGCCCTGCACCGCCGCGAGTCCTGCGGCGGCCACTTCCGCTCCGAGAGCCAGACCGAGGACGGCGAGGCGCTGCGTCACGACGACGAGTTCGCCTACGTCGCGGCCTGGGAGTTCGGTGGCGAGGACAGCAAGCCCGTGCTCCACAAGGAACCCCTGGAGTACGAGTACGTCGAGATGAAGCAGCGGAGCTACAAGTGAAGATCACCCTGCGCGTATGGCGCCAGAAGGGCCCGGACGACGAGGGCCGGATGGTCAACTACGAGCTCTCGGACGTCTCGCCGGACATGTCCTTCCTGGAGATGCTCGACGTCCTCAACGAGAAGCTCACGCTTCAGGACGAGGACCCGGTCGCCTTCGACCACGACTGCCGTGAGGGCATCTGCGGCGCCTGCGGTGTCGTGATCGACGGTGAGGCCCACGGCCCGGAGGTCACCACCACCTGCCAGCTGCACATGCGCAGCTTCAAGGACGGTGACACCATCACCGTCGAGCCGTGGCGCGCCAAGGCGTTCCCGGTGGTCAAGGACCTGGTCGTGGACCGCGGCGCCTTCGACCGCATCATCCAGGCGGGCGGCTACATCAGCGCCCCGACCGGTACCGCCCCGGACGCCCACGCCACCCCGGTGCCCAAGGACGACGCCGACCGCGCGTTCGACGCCGCGACCTGCATCGGCTGCGGCGCGTGCGTGGCGGCCTGCCCGAACGCCTCCGGCATGCTGTTCACCGCCGCGAAGGTCACCCACCTGGGCATGCTCCCGCAGGGGCAGCCGGAGCGGGCCTCGCGCGTGGTGAAGATGGTCAACCAGCACGACGAGGAGGACTTCGGCGGCTGCACCAACATCGGTGAGTGCGCCGCGGTCTGCCCGAAGGGCATCCCGCTGGACACCATCTCCCAGCTCAACCGCGACCTGCTGGGCTCGCTCAGCAAGGGCATCGGCTGACCGCCGGTCCCGAGCGTCGCACGGGGCCGCGCCCCCTGGAGACCTCCAGGGGGCGCGGCCCCGCCGCGTGGGGAGGGGACTACTCCGCCAGTCGCCGGAGGAGTCCGGCGTCCCGGTCGGCGATCTCCGGGGAGAACTCGCGCACCCCCGCCGTGCGACGGTCGGCGGCGAGGCCGTCGACCACCGCCCGGACGTTGTCCGCCAGCGGGCGGACCGAGTCGACCACGATCCGTTCGCCGGTCCAGCCGGCGAAGCCGATCCGGCGGGCCTCGACCGACTCCCACCCGGGTTCGGCAAGACCCGGGAGGTCACGGGTGCGGTTCTCCAGCCTGTGGCGGTGCAGGTCGGCGTCGGAGCAGACGACGTGCACGAACCGCAGGGGGCGGTCGTGCCGGTCGGCGAGGCCGCGCCACCGGTCCCGGGCCTCCCGCGCGTCGTTGACCGCGTCGACGATGACGGGTAGGCCCAGGGCGAGGACGTCGGAGGCCAGCGCCTCCACCACGACGTAGGCCGCCAACCCGGTCGGTTGGTCCCGCCCCACCCCCGACCGCCGCATGGCGGCCTCGGCCGGGTCGACGGACAGCACCGGTGCGCCGAGCTCCTTCCCGAGCGCGCGGGCGAGGGTGCTCTTCCCGGTTCCGGGCAGCCCGCTCATGACGATCAGCATGGGGACAGTCTGGCAGCGGGGGGTGTCACCCGGGGTGCGCGCATGCCTCAGCCGGAGCCGAGGAGGCGACGGACCGAGGCGGCCGAGGCCGGGCGGCCGTGGCCGAACAGGAACCGCGTGGGCCGTGTGTCCAGGACCCGCCGCACGCTCTGTCGGATCGAGCCGGTGTCCTGGGCGAGGAAGGGCGGACCGGGCCGGTCGCGCCGCGTCATGCTCCCGGCCAGCAGGTCCCCGACGAGCGCCTCACCGCCGTCCCGGTGCAGGAGGGTGATCGATCCGGGGGTGTGCCCCGGGGTGTGCAGGACGTCCACCGGCACCCCGTGGGCCGCGAGGTCGGCGCCGTCGCGTAGGACCACGTCCGGGGTGAACGCCGGGAAACCGGTGTCCAGGGTGCGCCGCAGGACCCGCCCGAAGAGGCCCAACGGGGCGTAGAACTCGCTCGTCCCGGACCTGGCCCACGAAACCTCCGCCTCGTGCACCGCCACCGGGACCCCCAGCCGCCGGCGGAGTCCGGCGGCCCCTCCCGCGTGGTCGGGGTGGCAGTGCGTCAGCACGACGAGGGAGATCGAGGCGGGGGAGACACCCGCCTTGACCAGGCGACCGAGCAGCCGGTCCTCGCCGTCGGCGAAACCGGTGTCCACGAGGACGGTGCGCTCCCCCCGGATCGCGTAGGCGGTGGACGCGCCCAGCGGCAACGGGACGACGGAGGTGTTCATCGGGACTCCTCACGGGTGACGGGCGCGGTCGGGACGGAGGCCAGCTCCCCGGCCGGACCGATCCGGGCGATGTGCCGGTCGGGCCGGACCAGGTAGGCGGAGCCGTACAGCCGTTCCGCCGCGCGTCCCCGGTCGAGGGCGGTCGGCACGCCCCGGTCCGCGTGGGCCGCCGCCCAGTCCGGCGTGATGAGGCGGACCGCGCGGGAGTCGGGCACGGACAGCCCGTCGGCCTGGGTGGCGTCGGTGAGCAGGAGGGTGTGCCGGTCGCGCGGCAGCAGGTCGTGCAGGCGGCGGGTGCGCTGGGCGAGGCCGTCGAAGAACTCCGTGTCGGGCAGCCGGTCGCCCCCGACCAGGCCGCCCGCGCGGCCCCCGGTGCCCGGGGCGCCGCGGTAGCGGTGGTCGAGCTGGGAGAACCGGCGGGCGAGTGCGCGCCGTGCGCGCTCGGAGGACCGGAGCACGGTCAGCGCCGCGTCACGCAGGTGGCGGCGCGGGTCGCCGCGCAGCAGCATGGCCTGGGCGCCCCGGTGGGTGAAGGCGATGACCTCGGCCGCGACCGGGTGGCGTTCGTCCTGGTAGCCGTCGAGCAGGCCGGGGTCCGCGCCGCCGAGGACGGCGGCCAGCCGCCAGGCCAGGTTCATCGCGTCGCCGACGCCCAGGTTGAGGCCCTGGCCGCCGAACGGGGTGTGCACGTGCCCGGCGTCCCCGGCCAGGAACACCCGTCCGCTCCGGTAGCGGACGGCCTGCTCGTGGGCGAGCGAGAAGGTCCAGAACTCGTCGACGGAGCGGATGGTCCCGTCGACCCCGGTGCGGGCCATGCCGCGCTGGGCGTCCTCGATGCTGGGCGCCACCCCGGGGGTGGCGGTGTAGGCGAGGCGGTAGCGGCGGTCGCCGGGCAGCGGGAAGACGCCGAAGATTCCCTCCGTGTCGCCGGAGAAGGCCATCTCGTTCCGGGGCAGGGGCCAGTCGACGACGGCGTCGCACAGCACCCAGTCGTCGGCGTAGGGAGCGCCGACGCGCCCGATCCCGAGGAGTTCGCGCACGGTGCTCCTGGACCCGTCGCACCCGACCACCCAGCGGGCCTCCAGGGTGCGGGACCGGCCGTCGGCGACGACCGTCGCACGGACCCCGTCGGCGTGCTGCTCGATCCCGACGCACTCGGTCTCGCGCTCGACCCGCACACCGTGCTCCGCGAGCAGGTCGATGAGCAGGTGCTCGGTGCGTGCCTGGGGGATGTCCACCATGAACGGGTAGGCGGTGTCGGCCAGGGTGCGAAAGTCCACGGAGATCCGGTCCCGGTACCCGGTCCGCAGCGTCAGGACGTCCACCCGCTGACCCTCGGCCAGCACCGTGTCGGCCACGCCGAGGTCGCGCAGGTGTTCCAGGGTGCGGGCGTGCAGGGCGGCGGACTTGGTCAGTTCCAGTACGCCCGCGTGCTTGTCGATGACGCGTGGGCGGACCCCGAACTGGAGGAGGCGCGCGGCGAGGGCGAGCCCGGTCGGGCCCCCTCCCACGATGAGGACGTCGATCATGACATCTCCTAAAACGAATGTTCGTTCTTTTTAGCTTCCTCGGGAGAGGGGCATCTGTCAAGAACGATCGTTCGTTCTACTATGTACGCATGCCACGAGTCTCCGACGCCTACCTGGCGCAGCGCCGGGAGCACATCCTCGCCGCGGCCGCCACGTGCTTCGCCCGGGACGGCTTCCACCGCACGTCCATGCGGAACGTGATCGACGAGGCCGGTCTGTCACCGGGCGCCGTGTACCGCTACTTCCCGGGGAAGGACGCCATCATCGCCGCGATCGCCCTGGACGCGATCGGCGCGGTGCAGGGCGTGGTCCGCGAGTCGATCGCGCGGCGCAGGCCCTTCCCCGAGCTGGTCGGGGACCTGCCCGCCACCATCGAGGCGATGGACAGGGCCGACTCGCGAACGCGCCTGGCCGTCCAGTCGTGGGGTGAGGCGCTGCGCGATCCCGCGCTGGGCGAGGTGCTGCAGGAGGGGGTCGACGGCGTGGTCGACCAACTGCGTGAACGCGTGGCCCTCGGCTGTGCGGAGGGCGAGATCCCCGAGTCCGTGGACCCGCTGGCCACGGCCCGCGTGGTGCTCGGCCTGGTGCAGGGCTACATCCTCCAGCGGGCCTGGGAGCCCGAGCTGTCCTCCGCCGACTACGGTCGGGCCGCGCGTGACCTGGTGGCTGGTCTGCTCGCCCCCCGACCGGCCCGGGCGGGGGCGGCTCAGGCCGCGGAGGGACGCAGCATGCAGTAGGCCGGGGGCGCCGACGGTTCGTCGACCGCGCGCACCACCCGGAAGCCGTGGCGCCCGTGGGACGGGGTTCGTCGTCGCGGTGCGGACGCGGGCGTCCGCCGGAGTCGTGGAGGCCATGCGCGCCGCCTCTTCCCGTGGAACCGGGGTTCGGTCACGGCTCGTGCTGGACGCGCGGCGTCGTCCTACGTAGCCCTTCGGTGACTCCTCCTACATCGGAGCACGCAGGAGGAAGCGGCTGGTGCCGACCCCGGGGTGCTCGACCTCGCGGACCACCTCGAAACCGAACCGCTGGTAGAAGGCCACGGCGGCGGGGTCGAGCGTCTGGGTGAAGACCGGCGTGTACTCGGCGTCGGCCCGGGCCAGACCCGCGGACAGCAGCCCCCGGGCCAGACCGGCGCCCTCGACGGCGGGGTCGACGCCCAGAGCCGCCAGGTACAGGTGCGGCTCCTGGGGCGCGGCCATCTTCCACTCGGCGAAGAGTCGGACGAAGGCGCTCATCCGGGTCCGACCGACCAGCGGCCCCCAGTGCGGCCAGGAGCGCGGCGAGACCAGCGGCCCCTCGGGGTTGGCCGCCGGAGGCGCCCACAGCGCGGCCGCCCGGACCACCGGGGAGTCCGCGGCGGTCTCGGCCATCTCGGCGACGCGGGTGTCCCCGGACGGGACGTAGCCGAAGCCCGCCGCCAGCGCGAAGAGGCGCCGGGTGCGGGCCATCCGCTGCTCCTCGTCGGGGAACAGCCACCGGAAGAGCGGATCGTCGTGGAGCGCCCGGCTCAGGACCCGGGCCACGGCGGGCACGTCGTCGATCGTGGCGGGGCGGACGGCGGCGGTGGCGATCGGACTCATCCCAAGAACTCTCCGATAGGGGGCGTTCCGCACATGGTAGATCACGGGAGTGTCACGACGGATCCGGGTCCGGGCCGCGGTGGCCAGGCTCACACCGGCCGCGTGCTCACACCGACTGGCCGAACACGTGCGCCCGTACCCAGGCGTGCATCGCCACCGCCGCGGCGGCTCCCGCGTTGATCGACCGCGTCGACCCGAACTGCGCGATCGACAGCACCGCCTCGCACACCTTCCGGGCCTCCTCCGACAGCCCCGGACCCTCCTGGCCGAACACCAGGACGACCTCGCGGGGCAGCGGATGGGTCTCCAGGGGGACCGCTCCGGGCAGGTTGTCGATCCCGACCAGCGGGAGCCCGCGCTCCCCGGCCCACTCCAGCAGCGCGGCGGTGTCGGGGTGGTGGTGGACGTGCTGGTAGCGATCGGTCACCATGGCGCCGCGCCGGTTCCACCTGCGACGGCCGACGATGTGCACCGCCGCGCAGCCGAAGGCGTTGGCGGTGCGCACCACCGAACCGATGTTGAAGTCGTGCGACCAGTTCTCCACGGCGACGTGGAAGGGGTGTCGCACGGCGTCGAGGTCGGCGACGATCGCCTCGCGCCGCCAGTAGCGGTAGCGGTCCACGACGTTGCGGCGGTCTCCCCCGGCCAGGAGCTCGGGATCGTACCGGTCGTCCTCGGGCCAGGGGCCGACCCACGGGCCCACACCCACCTCGCGCGCCTCATCCTCACCGGGAGGCGGCGTCGGGGTGGTCGCGGGTGCGGTGTGCTCGTTCATCCGTTCCAGCTTAGGGAGCCTCCACGGGTCGATGCCGCCCCCTCCCCTCAGGCGGTCGGCCGACGCCCCCCGGTGACCAGGAGCGCCCCCGCGCGCCAGCCGAGGAGCGTCACGGCGAGGAAGGCGGAGGTGACCAGGACGAAGCTCAGGGGCGCCCCCTCCCCGGTGGCCAGGCGCAGCACCATGCCCCCGGCGACGGTCACCGCCCACACGAACAGACCGGTCGGCCAGATGCGGAGCGGTGAGCGCCAGGCCAGGGTGACCGCCCAGCCGAGGGCGAGGGCGGCCAGGAACGGCCACGCGGTCGAGGCCACCGCGGGCAGGGCGAGTCCGGTCTCGTGGTCGACCTTGCCGATCACGACGAAGGCGAGCACACACACCAGGTCGGCCGCCAGCGCGAGCGGCACCGCGAAGGAACGCATACCCCCAGGCTATGGCCACCCTCGGCGGACCGTTCGGCGGGTCGGGCGGCGGGAGGGGCCGCCGAGCCGGGGACCCCCGGGGCGGACCGACGCGACCCGCCCCCGCCCCGCCCGTCCCGTCTACTCCCCGGTGAGGTTGTCCCTCAGGAACTCCACCTGGAGCAGCATCAGGTTCTCCGCCACCACCGGGTCCGACGGCATGTGCGTCACCCCCGACAACGGCAGCACCGTGTGCTTGCGCCCCGCCGCGAGCAGCGCCGACGACATCCGCTGCGTGTGCGCGAACACCACGTTGTCGTCCGACAGGCCGTGGATCATCATCAGCGGCCGTTCCAGCTTCGCCGCGTCCGCCAGCAACGAGCTGCCCTCGTATGCCTCCGGCCGCTCCTGCGGCGTGCCCAGGTACCGCTCGGTGTAGTGCGTGTCGTACAGCTTCCAGTCGATGACGGGGGCGCCCGCGATCGCCGCGTGGAACACGTCCGGCCTGCGCAGCACCGCCAACGCCGCCAGGTACCCGCCGAACGACCACCCCTGGATCCCCACCCGTGAGGTGTCCAGGAACGGGTACCGCTCCGCCGCGTCCCGCAACGCCGCCACCTGGTCCTCCAGGACCGGCGTGGCCAGGTCGAGGTGGATCGCCTGCTCCCACTCCACGCCGACGCCGGGGGTGCCCCGACCGTCCGCGATCAGCACCGCGAACCCCTGATCCGCGTACCACTGCGCGGTCAGGAACGCCCCCCGCGCGTTGAGCACCCGCTGCGCGTGCGGTCCGCCGTACGGAGCCATGAGCACCGGCAGCGGACGCAGGTCCTCCCGGTACCAGGACGGCAGCACGAGCGCGGTCGGGATGCCCCGCTCGCCGGCCCGCCACCTCTCCACCCGCAGCGGGTCCGGCAGGTCGGGGCTCTCCGCGAAGCTGGCGATCTCGCTCAGCTCCCGCTGCGTCTCCGAACTGGCGTTGCGGAACACCAGCGTGTGCACGCCCGGGAACTCCATCGACCGGTGCTGCACCACGAGCGTGTCACCGCGCAGCCGCCCCGACCGCACCCCGCTGTGCGCCTCCGCGTCGGAGGTGGTCGAGCACCCGTGTCCGGGCACCTCCACCGGCGCGGCCAGCCCCGTCGGCAGGTCCACCAGCCACAGGGACACGACCCCGGGGCGCCCGGCCGGGGAACCCGAGTACAGGACCCGGTCCCCGTCCACGTCGACCACGGAACGCACGTACACGTCGGGCGGGCTGACCGGCTGGTCGCCCACGTACACCCGCCGCTCGCCGTGCTCCGGATCGCGCGCCACCCACACCAGGTCACCGGAGGCGGTGTGGTCGGGCACCCCCGACACGATCTCCAGCCACACGTCGTCGGTGTCCGTGCGCACCTCGGCGACCAGGCCGGTCACCGGGTCGGCGCTGAACAGCGTCATGGTGCGCTGGTCGCGGCTCTGCGCGGTGAACACCACCGTCGGAGTCCCGTCGGGGCCGGTGGTCCAGCCCGCCCGCGCCAGGTACGGAAGCGCCGCGCGGTCCCACTCGATCCACGCGGGCTCGCCCGGGCCGTCCGCCCGGTGCTGGCCCGCCGTGCCCACCGACAGCACCGCCATCCGCACGTCCGGGTTGGCGGTCCCGGCCGCCGGGTAGCGCAGGGCGGTCGGCTCCTGCCCCGGGCTGGCGGGGTCGTCCACGTACCAGCGGGCGACGTCGGCCTCGTCGACCCGCGTGGCCAGGATCGCCCCGCCGTCGGGAGCCCACCAGAAGCCGCGGTACCGGCTCATCTCCTCGGCCGCGACGAAGTCCGCCAGACCCCACGTCACGTGCTCCCCGTCGGGCTCGGCCAGGACGCGGTCCCCGTGGTCCTCCTCGGCGGCGGCGATGTCGATCACACGCAGCGCGCCGCCGCTCACATAGCCGACGCGGTCGCCGCGCGGGCTGATCCGGGGGTCCACGACCGGCTGGGTCGCGGGCAGCTCGCGGGGGGTGTTGTCGTCGCCCACCAGGTCCACGTAGAAGAGCCGCCCCGAGAGGGCGAACACGGCACGGGTGAACGCGTCGTCCACCGAGTAGGAGACGATGCCGCCGCCGCTCTCCCGCAGCCGCTCACGGCGGGCGCGCTCCTCCGGAGGGAGGTTCTCGTCATCGGCGCCGAGCGCCCGGGGGTCCGCGGCCACCCAGGCCGTACCCTCCTCGGTCTCGTGCACCCACAGACAGGTGGCGGTGTCCACGCCGTCCCGCCCCCTCAGGAAGGCGACACGTCGCCCGTCCGGGGAGATCTCGAACGCGTACGGGACACCGATGGTGAAGCGGTGGGTTCGGGCCAGTTGGCGAGGAAAGCTCATAGGGCGATTGTGTCCCATCACCCGGCCGTCCCGTCGCGCCGACCGTGGCGAGCCCCTCCCCGGGCCCGGGGAGCGGGAGCCGGACCCCGGAGGCCGGCCGGTCGGAGGAGGGGCGGTCCGCCCGGTATCGTTCGCTACGTGATGGACAGGCGACTGATGATGGTGCACGCGCACCCCGACGACGAGAGCATCGTCACGGGGGCGACGCTGGCGAAGTACGCGGCCGAGGGCGCGCAGGTCACCCTCGTGACCTGCACCCTGGGCGAGGAGGGGGAGGTCATCCCCGACGAGCTCGCGCACCTGGCCGCCGACCGCGACGACACGCTGGGCGAACACCGTGTCGGCGAACTCGACAAGGCCTGTGTCGCGCTGGGCGTGCGCGACCACCGGTTCCTCGGCGGCCCCGGCCGCTACCGCGACTCCGGGATGGCCGGCGGCCCCGCCAACGACCACCCCCGCGCCTTCTGCGGGGCCGACGTCGAGGAGGCGGCGACCCTCCTGGCGGAGCTGATCCGCCAGACGCGTCCGCACGTGGTGGTCAGCTACGACGAGAACGGGGGCTACGGCCACCCCGACCACATCCAGGCGCACCGGGTCACCCGCCGGGCCTGCGTCAAGGCGGGGGAGCGCACCATGCCGGGGACCCCCTGGCAGGTCCGCAAGCTCTATGCGATCGCCCAGCCCGTGTCGCGGATCGAGGCGTCCATCTCCCGCCTGGCCGAGGAGCCCGGTTCCTTCACGCCGCCCTCCCGGGTGTCCGACATCGCCCTGGGCACGCCCGACTCGGCGGTGACCACGCGGATCGACGCCACCGACCACTGGGCGGCCAAGGCGCTCGCGATGCGCGCGCACGCCACCCAGATCGCGGTGGAGGGCGAGCGGTTCGCGCTGTCGAACGGCATCGCGCAGGAGATCGACGCCGTGGAGCACTTCACCCTGCTCATGGGGCCGACGCCGAGGACCGTCGGCGGGGAGTTCGAGACCGACCTCTTCGCGGGCCTGTGAGCGGCACCGACGGACACGGCGGGGCCGGCCGCGTATCCTCCACTGACATGACCACGACCGAGACCGACGCGGGGGCCGCACGGGGCCGTGGCGCCTCGATCCTGGTGTACCTGGCCACGCTCGCCGTCGTGGCGCCGCTGGGGGCGGTGGTCGGGTTCGTGTCGTCCCTGTGCGCGGGATGGCTGACCCGGTACTGGGAGGCGGGACAGCCGGTGCCGACGATCGCGGTGGTCGCCCTCCTGGTCTACGCGGCCCTGCTGTACGCGGGCTGCCGACTCCTGGCGTGGGGCAGCGGGACGCCGGACGCCGCGATGGCCTTCACGGTGGGGTTCGTGCTCTCCGTCTTCGTCGTGATCGGCTACACGCCCGGCGGCGACATCGTGCTCACCGGTCACATGATCCACAACGGTTACCAGCTCGGGTCGATGCTGGCACTGGCGGCGGCCGTGGTGGTCAGCTCGGTCCGAAGCGCGCGCGGCCGCCGTCCCCTCGGGGACGACGGCCGCGGCTGACGCTCCGGGGGGTCAGGCCCAGAACCGCAGCAGCAGCTGACCGAAGAACACCATGCCCGGGTACGCCGGGTTCGGCAGGACCAGGTCGTAGAACCGGTAGAAGGCGTCGACGAAGACGTCGTTGACGGTCGGGAACCACAGCAGCGCGAAGACCGCGATCGAGAAGTACAGCGCGTTGACGCGCAGGAAACCGGCCACCCTGTCCGACAGCGCGGGCGCGAGCAGCTCGAACCCGTCCAGGCCGGGGATCGGCAGCAGGTTGACCACGGCCGCCGTCAGGTTGGCCAGCGACAGGAAGGCCATCGAGGAGATCGCCCAGTTGGTGGTGTCGTTGCCCGGCGGGACGAGGACCGAGACGGTGACCGTCAGCGCCGCCGACAGCACGAGGCTGGCCAGCGGACCGGCGAGCACCACCGCGGCACGGCGCGAGGCCGGGACGCGGTCCCACGTCACGTAGGTGGGCGGCCCGGTCAGCCCCAGGCCGCCGAGGCACAGGTAGACCACGGGCAGGACCAGGCCGCCGAAGGTCTCCCGGAAGGCGAAGGGGTTGAGCCTGAGGTAGCCGCTGCCGCGCAGGGAGCGGTCACCGGCCAGGTAGGCGGCGAGCGCGTGCCCGAACTCGTGCACGGTCGCCGAGGCGATCCACCCCAGGACGATGAGGAGGGGCGGGATCAGCGGTGTGACGCTCGTCCCCTCGGCCGCCCAGTCCAGTTCGACCGCCGTCCACGACAGCCAGCCCGCGAAACCGACGAGGCCCAGCAGCAGCACGAACACCGGGCTGGGCAGGAAGTCCGACCAGCCGCCGGACACGTCGCGCTTCGGCGCGGCGGTTTCGGCGAGCCTCGCGTCCTCACCCGCCACGCCTTCGTCCTCGGTGTCCCCATCGAGGTCCGGGACGTTGAGAGCGTCCTGGGGCATCCGCTCCCACGGGTCCGTGCCGCGCGCGTCCCCGGCGTCCGGGGCCGTGTCCGGTCCGGGCCCGTCGGTCGTGTCCGCACTCTGCGGCGTCTCGGGCGTGGGCATGGCGCTCCTGCTGATCGCGGGTGGTTCGCGGTCCAGATTAGGCCCTCCCGTGGCCCGCCATCGCCCAGGGTCGCTTCGCGAGGGGTGGTGGCGGGCGAGGCGGGCCGCGTGGCGAGGAACGAGCGTCAGGCGCCGCCGAGGATGAGGCATCCCCGCCTTCGGGGCGCCCGAACACGGGCCGGGGCGAAGCGGAGGACCACGACGAACACCGGCTAGACCACCGCGCGCGGCGCCACCGCGGACTTGTGCAGGCACGCGATCGCGAACGCCCGCCCCGGAGCGGTCAGCTCCCGGTGACCCTCGCCATCGTCCTCGGTGAGCAGACCCAGGGTCTCCAGCAGCCAACCGACCGCCATCACCAGCGCCCGGACCTGGTCCGACGCGGTCTCCGCGGTCCTGCGACGCGCCGCCGCGTGCCGTCCCGCGGACACCGGGACCTCCGCGGGCACCCACCCGGACTCCGTCAGAACCCGTTCCGCCGTCACCACGTCCGACTCCCCGCGCCGGGCGTGCGACCCGGCCCCCTGCGGCGACCGCGCCAACAGCAGCCCCAGCAGCGTCTCCGCCGCCGCCTGCTCGATGCCGCCGGTCCGGCACAGCGTCTCGGTGACGGCCCACCACAGAGCCTCGGGGTCCTCGCGCAACTGCCGGCCGCGCCGCGTCAGCACCAGTCGCCGCCCCGACCTGCGCACCGCGCGCATCCCGCGCAGCACCTGGTGCAGGGCGATCAACTGGGTGGCGTCGGTCTCGCTGCGCGGGGGGTCCGGCGAGGTGTGCCACCCGAAGTCCGCGCACATCTGCCGGACCACTCCGGGCGCGATGTACCCGATCTGGGTGAGCACGATCCCGTCCGCCGCCAGGTCCAGCAGAGCCCGCAGCGGCGCCAGGGCCGTGTCCGCCCCACGCGGGACGTCCGCCCCGGCGATGATCTGCCCCACCAGCGGCCACAGGCGCTGCCTGTGCGGATGCACGGACGATCCGATCCACGCGCGCACCCGCTCCTCCCGGATCCGGTCCAGGTGGCTCAGGCCCCGGCGGTCGGGCTGGGTGAGGAAGGAGCGGGCGAACCGCTCCTGCGCCGTCCGCCATCCGTGTTTGCCCGGACGCACGTCACCGACCGTGATGGCCAGTTCCAGCGCGGCGGCGGTCTCGTGGCGCGCCCGGATCTCGGCGTCGCCGACCGCGCCGCCCCACGTCAGTTCGGGCAGGTCCGGCGGTTCCACACCCGACTCCCACATGAGCCGCTCGTACAGGGCCAGCCTGGTGCCGTGGTCGTCGTCGCCGATGGACAGCAGCGCGACCGTCTCCGGCGCCGAGCACACCTGGGCGTAGCGGTGGAGTTCGAGGAGGGAGAAGAGCGTGCCGAGGGAGCGGGCCGTGAACACCCGGTCGTCCACGGACCGGGGGAACCGTGCGGGGAGCTCGAACCAGCAGAACCGCTGGACGGCGTACTGGGTGAGCCGTTCGACGTCGTGCTCGGGGGACAGGGTGTCCAACGCCTGACGCGCGGACCCGGCCGCCCGCTCGTCCCGTCCGGCCAGTTCCGCGAGGGCGGACGCGACTGCTTCGCGCATGATGGGCGCTCACCACCTCCCGCCGTGCCGGGCGCCCGCTCAGCGTGGGGTGACGCCGGGGCGCGGTGCTCTCCTGTGTCCCGCGGAGCTGGCTCGTGCTCATGGCGGGGCTCTGCCGTCTTCTACCCCGGACGGGGCGAAGAATGCCTGTGTTCAGGGCTGATCTGGCGTCCCGGTGCCGTCCGGGGCGCCGTCGGTGTGTTCGGACTGTCGTCGTGGCACCGGGACGGCCGCGACCGTCAGGGCGCCTGTGGGGGACGCCCGTCATGTCGTCGCGGTGGCACGGGGGGAACGACACGGCTGGCGGCGATGTCGGATTCGGCGACCTCGACCGCCGAGTCGTCGCGGCGGCGCAGGGTCAGCACGCCGTCCGTCCAGGACTCCACGACACCGACGATATCGGTGAAACCCTGATCGGGGAGGCGGATTCGGACGGAGACCCGTTTTCCTACGTCCCCACGGGTGATCCGGTGCACCAGACGACCCCTCAAGTGCATCGAACGCCACCCCCGATTGTGCGCTGGGTATTCTCCGACGCCATACTAGGAGAACGACATCTGTGCCAACAGCTTGCGGAGCCCGGGAACCGGGGGAGTCGGCGCCCGCACGCCGGTCCCTCCCCGGGACTCCGAAGGTCCCCGCCCTCCCCGGTGGAGCGCGGGGGTGAGATCAAGGAGTTCGACGTGACCTACGTCATCGCGCAGCCCTGTGTTGATGTGCTGGACAAGGCGTGCATTGACGAGTGCCCTGTGGACTGCATCTACGAGGGCGAGCGCATGCTCTACATCCACCCGGACGAGTGCGTCGACTGCGGTGCGTGCGAGCCCGTCTGCCCTGTCGAGGCCATCTACTACGAGGACGACCTGCCCGACCAGTGGCAGGACTTCTACAAGGCCAACGTCGACTTCTTCGACGAGATCGGCTCGCCGGGCGGCGCCTCCAAGGTGGGCAAGATCGAGCGGGACCACCCGCTCGTGGCCAAGCTCCCGCCGCAGGCCTAGGACGCCCGGACGACCGGCCGGGCGCACCGGCCGGTCACACGCACCCCCTTGGCGCAGAGGGTGCTGTCCCCGCGTGGACAGCCGAACGTGAGTGTCGCGCCGACCCCCGGCCGGGGGTCGGCGCGACGCTTGTTCCGACCCTGGTTTCCCGACCCCTCCGACCCGGATGGAGAACGCACCGATGGCCGAACGGCGACGCGTGACGGACCGGCTCCCGACCTTCCCGTGGGACAGGCTCGCCCCGTACAAGCGCACGGCCGCGGCCAGCCCCGACGGCATCGTCGACCTCTCCGTCGGCACCCCCGTCGATCCGGTGCCGCCGAACCTGCGCCAGGCCCTGGCCGACGCCGCCGACTCCCCCGGATACCCGATGACCTGGGGAACCCCGGAGCTGCGCGCGTCGATCCGCGGGTGGCTGGCGCGCCGCCACGGCGTCCGCGTCGAGGAGGGCGCCGTCCTGCCCGCCGTCGGCTCCAAGGAGCTCGTGGCCTGGCTGCCCACCCTGCTCGGCCTGGGCGAGGGCGACACGGTCGTCCACCCCGAACTGGCCTACCCCACCTACGACGTCGGCGCCCGCATGGCGGGTGCCACCCCGGTCGCCTCGGACGGGCTGACCGCGCTCGGACCGGCGCCGGTCGGGCTCGTGTGGGTGAACTCGCCGAGCAACCCCACCGGCCGCGTGCTCGACGTACCCCATCTGCGCAAGGTCGTCCAGTGGGCGCGCGAGCGGGGGGCGGTCGTCGCCTCCGACGAGTGCTACCTCGACCTCGGCTGGGAGGACCGGGAACCGGTCTCGATCCTGCACCCGGACGTGTGCGACGGCTCGCACGAGAACCTGCTGGCCGTGCACTCGCTGTCCAAGCGCTCCAACCTGGCCGGCTACCGCGCCGCGTTCGTCGCCGGTGACCCGGCCCTGGTCGGGGAGCTGCTCGCGGTCCGCAAGCACGCGGGGATGATCGTCCCCGCCCCGGTACAGGCCGCCATGCGGGCCGCGTTGGACGACGACGAGCACGCCGCCGAGCAGAAGGAGCGCTACCGTGCGCGCCGCTCCCGCCTGCGCGCCGCGTTCGAGGGCGCGGGATGGCGGATCGAGCACTCCGACGCCGGGCTGTACCTGTGGGCGAGCCACCCCGAACACGACGCGTGGGGCGCGGTGTCCGTCCTCGCCGAACGCGGCGTCCTGGTGGCCCCCGGGGACTTCTACGGACCGGCGGGCGCCCGGCACGTCCGGGTGGCCTTCACCGCGACCGACGAGCGGGTCGACGCGGCGGTCAGGCGCCTGGCGTCGTAGCAGTGTTGTTCGCGGGCCTCCGCTTCGCTTTGGCCCGCCCGTCGCCCGCCACCACCCTCAACGGACGCCTACGGCGCGGTACTCGCTCTCGTCGGGCGCCCGAACGGTAACCCCCTGGGGCCGCCGTGTCAGCTAGTCAAGGACGGGGCGTCCCCCGGTGTCGGAGCCGTCCTCGACCGTGGTCCACTCCTCGGCGCCCTCGGTCCCGTCGGACGCGCGCCAGCGCTGGTCGCCGTAGGTCACCGAGGTGATCCCGTACTCCTCCGCGTGGGCGACCGCCCAGAGCGTCATCGCCCACCCCAGGTCGCCCGTGCTCGGGTCCTCCGCCACGGGCAGCTCAGCCGGGTCGGTGCCGAACACCCGGGCCATCTCCGCCTCGGCGCCCGCGACGTCGGGGTCGGCGGCCGTCATGGACTCCAGGGTCTCGGCGTCGTACCAGCAGGTCATCGCCGGGCCCAGGGCGCCGGTGAACGCCTCGGCCATGTCCGCGGACAGGGTCTCGTGCTGGTCGTAGGCGTAACCGTCGGCACTGCGCTGCACGGCCTGGGCCGCCTCGAACACGGGCAGCTCCTCCCAGCCGCCGACCTGCGCCAACGCGTCGTAGAACGCGCCGCTGGCGTACACCGGGTCGAGGATCTCCTCCGGCTCGCCCCACTCCTGGGACGGCCGCTGCTGGAACAGGCCGATCGAGTCGCGGTCGCCGAACTCCAGGTTGTAGAAGGTGGACTCCTGCCACACGGTCGCGTACGCCACCGTGACCGCCTCCCGGGGCAGGTCGCGGCTGAACGCCACGCCTCCGACCGTGGCGGCGTTCACCGCCTGCTCGGGCTCCAGGTCGTACCTGCCCTGCGCCATGTCCAGGCGGCAGGCCGGGGTCGGGGCCTCCTCGGCGGTGTCCAGCGGCTCGACCGTGGTCAGCACGTAGTAGCCCCCGGCGACGAGAGCACCGCACACGAGGAACAGAGCCAGGAGGATCTTGACGAACGCGGAGATTTTCCGGCGCTTACTGGGCACGGGCGAACCAACGGGTCGGTGACGGGTGGAACGCGCCGCACGGGACGGGGGGTCGTTCGTGCTGCGCGTGGGGCGCGTCGCGCGCCTGGGCCGAATTGTAGTCGTCGGTACGGGTTCGCACGGAGCGTCACCGGGACCGGTCCGCGGCGTACGGACCGGGGCCTCAGCGGCGCACCCCCGCCAACCCGCTAACGTGGGTGGACATGACCAGCTCGTACACAAGCCCGCTGCCGGAACAGATCGACGAACTCTGGGAGCGGCGCTCCGAACTCACCCCCGGCCACACCGAGGCGCGCGAGACCATCATCGGCGCGATCGACCAGATCGACGAGGGCAAGGCGCGCGTCGCCTTCGTCGACCCCAGCACCGACGAGGTCGTGGTCGACGAGCGCGCCAAGCGCTCCATCCTGCTCGGCTTCAAGGTCCTGGACATGAAGGAGTCGCACGTCGGCGACTTCTACCACCACGACCGGATGCCGCTGAAGACCCGCTTCGACGGCGTCCGCGTCGTCGCGGGCGCGATCGCCCGCTGGGGTTCCTACCTGGCCCCGGGCGTCGTGCTCATGCCGTCCTTCACCAACATCGGCGCCCACGTCGGCTCCGGCACCATGGTGGACACGTGGGCGACCGTCGGCTCCTGCGCCCAGGTCGGCGAGAACGTCCACCTGTCCGGCGGCGTCGGCGTCGGCGGCGTCCTGGAGCCGCCGCAGGCGTCCCCGGTCGTCATCGAGGACGACGCCTTCCTCGGCTCCCGCAGCATGGTCGTCGAGGGCGCGCGGGTGCGTACCGGCGCCAAGCTCGGCGCGGGCACCATCCTCACCTCCTCCACGCGCGTCTTCGACGCCGAGACCGGCGAGGAGCTGCCGCGCGGTGAGGCCCCGGCCTGGTCGGTCTGCGTGACCGCCAACCGCGTCAAGAGCTTCCCCGGCGGTGACTTCGGCATGCCGGTCCTGCTGGTGCTCAAGCGACTGGAGAAGGGGCAGGAGCACGACAAGCTCGCGCTGAACGACCTGCTCCGCGAGCACGGCGTCAACGCCTGACGCGCGCGACCCCTCGAAAGCGCCCTTCCGCCCGGTGCGGAGGGGCGCTCCGTTTTCTCGGTTGCTCTCCCCGCTCCGCGCGGGCATAGGATCGGCGGCATGGCGACTCGGCTTGTTCAAATCCATATGAGTGCTCTGGATGACGCCGCGCTCGGCGAGTTCTGGGCGAAGGTGCTCGGCTGGGACATCTCCAGCGAGGGACCCGGCGTGACCAACCTGGAACCCGAGGGCTTCGTCTACCCCGATCCGGTCGCCGTCTGCCTCGACATCGTCGCCGTCCCGGAACCCAAGACGGTGCGGAACCGGGTGCGCGTCGACCTCGCCACCACGTCCGCGGCTCATCAGACGGAGCTGGTCGCCCGCCTTGAGGAACTCGGCGCGACGCCCGCCGACATCGGCCGGGGCGACGTGCCGTGGACGGTCCTGGCCGACCCCGAGGGCAACGAGTTCCGCGTGCTGGAGCCCCGGGAGGTCTACCGGGACACCGGGCCGATGGCCGCGGTGACGGTCGACTGCGTCGACCCCCGGGCGATGGCCCGGTTCTGGGACGAGGCGATGGACTGGACCCTGCGCGAGGTGACCGACGACCACGCGGTGCTGCGCTCCGCCAAGGACGTCGGCCCCTACCTCGTGTTCCTCCGCACCCCCGACGCCAAGACCGTGAAGAACCGCGTCCACCTCGACCTGCGACCGTACCCCGGCGACGACCAGGAGCAGGAGGTGTCCCGGCTGCGGGCGCTCGGCGCCACCCCCATCGACATCGGCCAGGGCGACGTGCCGTGGACGGTCCTGGCCGACCCCGAGGGCAACGAGTTCTGCGTCCTCACCCCGGCCTGACGCGGAGCCGTGCCGAACGGAGGCGGGTGAGCGCCGGGGCGGCGGCGGACAGCCCTCCGGGACTCCTGACCTAGGCTGGACGGCGCGTGCGCGTCCGGGGACGCGGTGCGGCGCGAGCGACGGACGACGACCTGAACGGGGCGAGACGATGCTGGATGTGACCTCCGACGTGGCGGACCTGACCGCCGCCCTCGTGGACATCCGCTCCGAGAGCGGTGACGAGCGGATCCTGGCGGACGCGGTCGAGCAGGCCCTGTCCGAGCTGGCGCACCTCAAGGTCGTCCGCGACGGTGACGCGGTCGTGGCCCGCACCGACCTGGGCCGCCCCCGCAGGGTCGTGATCGCCGGTCACATCGACACCGTCCCCATCGTCGACAACGTCCCCTCGCACGTGGAGGGCGGCCGCCTGTACGGCTGCGGCACCACCGACATGAAGGCCGGGGTCGCGGTCCAGCTCAAGCTCGCCGCGCTGGTCACGGAGCCGGTGCACGACGTCACGTACGTGTTCTACGACAACGAGGAGGTCGACGCCTCCCGCAACGGCCTGCGCCGCCTGGCGCTGCACCACCCCGAGTGGCTGGGCAGCGACTTCGCCATCCTCATGGAGCCGACCGACGGCGTCATCGAGGGCGGCTGCCAGGGCACGATGCGCGCGCGGGTCGTCGCCCGGGGCAGGCGTGCGCACAGCGCCCGCTCCTGGATGGGGGAGAACGCGATCCACGGCGCCGGGGCGATCCTCGACGTCCTGCGCGCCTACACCCCGCGTGAGCCGGAGGTCGAGGGGCTGCGCTTCCACGAGGGGCTCAACGCGGTGGCCATCGAGGGCGGGGTCGCGGGCAACGTCATCCCCGACGAGTGCGCGGTCACGGTCAACTACCGCTTCGCCCCGGACCTGTCGGTCGCGGACGCCGAGGCGCACCTGCGCGAGGTGTTCGACGGCTTCGAGGTCATGGTGACCGACGCCGCCGCCCCGGCGCGTCCCGGTCTCGACGACCCGTCCGCCGCCGCGTTCGTCACCGCTGTGGGGGAGGGGCGGGCGCGCGCCAAGCTCGGGTGGACCGACGTGTCGCGCTTCTCCGAGCTGGGTGTTCCCGCCGTGAACTACGGTCCCGGCGATCCGCTGCTGGCCCACACCAGGGACGAGTACGCCGAGATCGCGAGGATCCGCGAGGCCGAGGAGCGGATGGTCGCCTGGCTCGGCGGGGCGCGCTGACCGAGGGTCACCACCGGCCATGGGCGGTGACCACCGTCGCGACCAGGGGGTTTCGGGTGTTCGGATGGCGAATCGGCCGTTTCCGGTCACCACGGGTACACGCGTGGTTCAGGTGTGGTCCGCCCCCGCTCGGATAGCTTTACGAGCATGACGGAAGAGGAACACATTCGGCACGCGGGTCCGCTGACGTACCGGGGGCGGGCCATCCCCCAGACCACCACCGACCAGCGCCTGCTGGACCAGCGGGGGCCGACGGACTGGGTCCACACGGACCCCTGGCGGGTGCTGCGCATCCAGTCGGAGTTCGTCGAGGGGTTCGGTCTGCTGTCCGAGCTGCCGTCGGCGGTGAGCGTGTTCGGGTCGGCCCGGGTGAAGCCGGACAGCGAGCACTACGCGCTGGGCGTGAAGGTCGGCGCCAGGCTGGCTGAGGCCGGGTACGCCACGATCACCGGCGGCGGCCCGGGGATGATGGAGGCCGCCAACAAGGGGGCCCAGGGGGCGGGCGGCATGTCCGTCGGGCTGGGCATCGAGCTGCCGTTCGAGCAGTCCCTCAACGCCTACATCGACGTGGGGATGACCTTCCGGTACTTCTTCGTCCGCAAGACGATGTTCGTGAAGTACGCGCAGGCCTTCGTGGTGCTGCCCGGCGGGTTCGGGACGCTGGACGAGCTGTTCGAGGCGATCACCCTCGTCCAGACCAACAAGGTGACCCGGTTCCCCGTGGTCCTGGTCGGCACGGAGTTCTGGGGCGGCCTGTGCGAGTGGGTCGAGTCCCGTCTGCTGGAGCACGGCCTGATCAGCCCGGCGGACACGGAGCTGCTCCAGCTGACCGACGACCCCGACGAGATCGTCGACATCATCCGCAAGTCGCACCTGGACATCGCCCAGCGCAACGGTGAGATCCCGCCGGGTACCAGCTGAGCGGTCCGCCGTCCACCGGCCGTCCACGTGCGGCGGCGGGTGACGTCGTGGGGGCGCCGCGCCGTCGGGCGTCCGTCGGGGGGGCCGCGTCCCTCCGTGAGGCGGCCGTCCACAGGTGGTGGCGGGCGACGGGCGGGCGTGGGAGCATCTAACCGTGCCTGTCTTCATCATGATCCTGGTCGGTGCCGCTGCCCTGGCCGTGCTCATCGGCGTCGTCTACGTCGTGCTCGGCAAGGGTGGGCAGCTCGCCCGTTTCGAGGCCGACTACCCCCCGTTGGACCTGCCCGTGGACCGCCCGGTCGGATCGGCCGACCTCGGTCGGCTCCTGCTGCCCCTGGCGCTGTGGGGCTACCACGTCCGCGCCGTCGACGAACTCCTCGCACGTCTCACCGCCACGCTGCGCGAGCGCGAGGCGAGGATCGAGGACCTGGAGTGGCGGCTCGCCCGGCTCGACGCCCCGTACGTCCCCGAGGGGCAGGGGCCCGGGGCCGGTCAGCGCCTGCCCGGCGACGCCTACGCCCCGGAGAGATCCGGCGACGCCCCCGACCGGGAGGGCGTGGCCGGAGGCGGGGCCGACGCCTCGGCGGAGAACGCCTCCACCGCTCCCGGCCAGGGCTGACACCGCCCGTACCCGACCGGGTGGGACCGCGCCCCGACGCGGGGTATGTCGTGTGTCACAACGTACGCCCCGTCATCGTCCGCCGTGCCGGTTTCCGGTGCCCTATTCTCGTTCGCTGTACACACGTACCCCCCGTTCCACCGGAGCGGGCGGAGCTTCGGTCAGGATGGCGAGGATGGACACAGCAGCCGATCTCGATCCGGGACCCGAGGGCGGGGGCGACGGTTCCCCCAGCCCCGTCCGCCAGATGTCCCTGTGGCAGCCCCCCCGATCGACCCGCCACACCCTCAGGCGCCGCCGTCGGATCGCCTTCGTGTCCGGGGCGGTGCTGGCGGCCCTTGTGCTTTCGGGAGGCATCGCCGCCGCGTGGACCCTCCTGGGGGACGGCGGGTCCGACGTCGCGGAGGACGCCGGACACCTGGAGCGGTTCGTCGGATCCTGGGCGGGTGAGATGACTCAGGTCGACACCGAGGGCGAACACGTCGCCGACTGGCACGCCGAGGTCCGTATCGAGGAGGGCGGCCAGACCGGTGGCACCGCGTGGACGACCTTCAGCTGCTCGGGGACGCTGGAGCTGTCCGCGCGCGACGGCGACCGCGTCGTGTACGCCTACACCGAGCTCGCCGACCCCGAGGACCGCTGCGTCGACGACGCGGAGCTGACCCTGTGGCCGGACGGCGACAGACGGGGCCTGATGGCCGAGTGGTCGTCCGTCACGGACGAGGGAACCCGGATGACCTCCACGGGGGCGATGGACTGAGCCTCCCCGGAGGAGGCCCCCGGTCGCCGCGGTGGCGCGGGAGCGGCCGGAGCCCCTGTTTCGACCGGCCGCGCCGGGGCAGGAGATCGTTCGGCTCCCACGCTCTCATCGGAATTCGGTCAGGACCGATATAACCTTTACTGACCAACGATTCCTCGCTGGTAGACGTTCGCGCGCTCGCGCGGCCGTCGCCTGGCGCACACACCGGGGTCAACCTCCGAGATAATGGTCGAGGAGTGGTTCACGTCCCTGACCTCACGCGGGCGCGAGTCACACGGACCCGGTCCACGGTTCCGGAACCGAACCGTCTCGTCGGATCGGCGTCGGTGCCGCGGGTCGGCCCCGGTCACCTGCGAGGAACATCTAGAAAGGGGAATGGCATGGCGGCGATGAAGCCGAGGACCAGCGACGGGCCGATGGAGGTCACCAAGGAGGGTCGCGGCATCATCATGCGAGTCCCCCTGGAGGGCGGCGGACGCCTGGTCGTCGAACTGACGCCGGACGAGGCGGTCGAGCTCCGGGACGCGCTCAAGGGAGTCGTCGGCTAGCCACGACGTTCCGTGCCCGTGACCCCCACCCCGGGCCGGAGCCCCCTGACGACCCCCGAGGTTGCACACCTCCCAACTGAGTGAACGATTGTGAGCGGCCCGTGCCCTTCGCCACGCAGATCCAGTCCCGAGCGGGAAACCTCGCCGAATCCACCGCGGACCTGCTGGTCCTGCCCGTGTTCGCGGACGACGGGCCCAAGGCGGCCGAAGGGGTGGCCGACAGCGGACTGGGCGGGGATCTTCCCGCCCCGCTCACCGACCTGTTCACGCACTACTCGCTCACCGGGAAGTCCGGCGAGCTCGTCCAGTTCCCGGTGTCCCGGGACGAGGGCCTGGCGCGGCTGGCGCTTCTGGGGGTGGGGTCGGGATCGCCCGACGACCTCCGGAAAGCCGGAGCGGCCCTGTCCCGGGCGGCCAGGGGCCGAAGCCGTGTGGCCCTGGCCTGGCCGGGCGCGGGCCCCGAGGAGGCGACCGCCTTCGCCGAGGGCGCCCTGCTCGCCTCGTACACGTTCAGCATGAAGACGGGTGAGACACCCGAGGACAAGCGTCCGGCCGAGAGCATCGACGTGGTGGGCGACGGCGCCGGGGAGCTCGCGGACGCCCTGCGCCGCGGTGCCGACCTGGCCGGGGCCACCGCCCTGGCCCGCGACCTCATCAACACCCCCTCCCTGACCAAGGACCCGGAGTGGATGGCCGCCCGCGCCCGCGAGGTCGCCGCGGACAGGGGCCTCCAGGTGCGGGTCTGGGACGAGGACGAGCTCGCCGAGGCGGGCTTCGGCGCCATCCTGGCCGTGGGCCAGGGCTCCTCGCGGCCACCGCGACTGGTCCAGCTCTCCTACACGCCGGAGAACCCGACCGAGCACGTGGTCCTGGTCGGCAAGGGCATCACCTTCGACACCGGCGGTCTGTCGCTGAAGCCCAACGACAACATGATGCTCATGAAGACCGACATGAGCGGTTCGGCGGTCGTGCTCGCCGTGCTGTCGGCGCTGGCCTCCGTCGGCGCCTCGGCCCGGGTCACCGGTCTGCTGCCGCTGGCGGAGAACGCCTTCTCCGGAAGCGCCACCCGGGTCGGCGACGTGCTGACCACCTACTCGGGCACGACCGTGGAGGTCCTCAACACCGACGCCGAGGGCCGTCTGGTCCTGGCCGACGCCATCGGTTACGCGGTCAGCGAACTCGACCCCGACCTCCTGGTGGACGTGGCGACGCTGACCGGCGCGGCCAAGGTCGCGCTCGGCACCGGCACGGCTGCCCTGTACAGCGACGACGACACCGTCGCCGCCGAGCTGGAGCGCGCCGGGCGGGACTCGGGCGAACCGCTGTGGCGCATGCCGCTCACCGACGCCTACACCGAGACCACCGAGTCCCGGGTGGCCGACCTCGCCAACATCGGTACCCGGGGCAGGGACTTCGGCCCGGCGGGCGCGACCGAGGCGGCCCTGTTCCTCCGCGAGTTCACCGGCGACGTGCCCTGGGCCCACCTGGACATCGCCGGTCCCGGCCGGTCGATGAAGGAGAACGGCATCCTCAGCAAGGGCGGGACCGCGTTCTCCACGCGCACCCTGCTGCGCTGGCTCGCCTCCCGTTAGGAGGTCTGCGGGCCCGGTCCCCCGGAGTCGCGCTCGCGGCTCCGGGGCGCGGACGGCCGGCGGACGGCCTCAGGGGCGGATGGCGGCCAGCAACCCCTCGCCCACGGGCATCAGCAGCGGCACCAGCCCCTCGTCCTCCCGCACCCGCCGGACCAGTTCGCGGATGACGGTCTCGGCGGGATCGGGCGCGCGCAGCGGCCCGTCCGGTTCGGGGGAGGCGGTCAGGGACCCGTTGAACACCATCACGCCGCCCGGGCGCAGCAGCCGCCGGGCCTCGTCCAGGTAGTGGAGGTAGGTCTCCCGGTCGGCGTCCACGAAGACGAGGTCGTACCCGCCGTCGGTGAGCCGCGGCAGCACCTCCATCGCCCACCCCCGGATGAGCCGGGCCCGACCGGCGCCGAACCCCTCCCCGGCGAACACCGTGCGGGCGTGGTCCTGGTGCTCGGCGTCGGTGTCCACGGTCGTGAGGATCGCGTCCGGGGCCATGCCCCGCAGGAGCCACACCCCGGACACCCCGTACCCGGTGCCGACCTCGACGGCCGACCGGGCCCCGATCGCGGCGGCCAGGAACCGCAGCGCCGCCCCCGTCATCGGATCCACCGGCGGGGCCGACGACCGCTCCGCCACCGCGTAGGCGTCGGCCAGGGGACCGTCCCCCACGGCGTCCTGGGCGAACCGGTTCTGCTCGGTGCGGACCCAGGTGATGTGGGCCGCGCTCTGCTCCGTGCTCGTGATGACGGCCTCCCGCTGCGGTGGTCACGTTGTGGTCGGGTTTCCTGACCAGCGATGTGTCACACACCGTGGTGTGTTCTTCGCGATCGGGTCACATCCCTGGCGCAAGATTAGCTTGATCCGACGCGAACTCCGAGCGTGGCGGCGGGAACTTAACGGGCGTCTCCCGGCGTTGAAACGGGAGGAACGCACGTTGACCGCCACGAACCACCTCCCCCCACCGGGCCTCGTGCGTCGTCGAAGGGACGAAGGGAGCAGCGGTGCCAGAGACCGGCCCAGCCGTGGAATTCGAGGCATGGGAACCCCCGAGCTGGGAAGAGGTCGTTCGGGTCCACTCGCCCCGGGTGTACCGGCTCGCCTACCGGCTCACCGGCAACAAGCACGACGCCGAGGACCTCACCCAGGAGGTCTTCATCCGGGTGTTCCGCTCCCTGGCCAACTACACCCCCGGCACCTTCGAGGGTTGGCTGCACCGCATCACCACGAACCTCTTCCTGGACATGGCGCGCCGCAAGGCGCGCATCCGCTTCGAGGGCCTGGCCGACAACGCCGACGAGCGGTTGGAGGGCCGGGAACCCTCGCCCGCCCAGCGCTACGAGGACCGGCACTTCGACGCCGACGTCCAGAGCGCCCTGGACGCCCTGCCCGCCGAGTTCCGCGCCCCCGTCGTCCTGTGCGACATCGAGGGCCTCTCCTACGAGGAGATCGCCGCGACGCTCGACGTCAAGCTCGGCACCGTCCGCAGCCGTATCCACCGGGGCCGCGCCCAGTTGCGCCGCGCCCTGGAACACCGGCGGGCCCTGGCCGCCGAGGCGGCCAAGCGCGGAGCACACGTGACCAACGGGGAGGCGGAGTGAGTATGGACCATCTCGGAGAGCGGCTCTCCGCGCTCGTCGACGGGGAACTCGGCCAGGCCGAGCACGAGCGTGCCCTGATCCACCTCGCCAAGTGCGAGTCGTGCCGGTTCGAGGCCGACATGATGCGCCGACTCAAGCGGCGCCTGACCGGTCTCGGCGGACCCGAGCCGGACCACGACTTCCTGGGCCGTCTGACCAGCCTGTCCCGGGACACCGGGGCCGCCCCGGACGAACGGCGCCGCCCGGGCCCGCCGCCCGGCGGAGCCGGGTTCGGTCAACGTCCGCCCCTGGGCTCCTCCCGTCCGCTCGGCGGTCATCCCCTGGGTGACCACCCCCTCGGCGGCCCGTTGACCGCCGAGGCGGGCGAGCCCGGATCCGCGGCCGACTCCGGGGCGGTGGCGACGCGACCCTCCGGCGCGCGGACGACCGCCGACCCGCGGACCGGACCCCGACCCGAACGCCGTCGCGGGGCCGAACGCCTCGCCCACCTGTTCCCGCCCATCCCGGGCGGCCGCTACGCCTTCGCCGGGGTCGCGGTGGTGACGGCCCTGCTCGGCTCGGCGTTCGTCGCCGGAGGGGATGACGACCAGACCCCGGTCGTGGAGCCCCGGCTCGCCGACTACGCGGTCGAACACGCGGTGACCAGCAGGAACATGCCGGTGGTCGGACCCTCGACCACGGAACCGCAGCCGGAGGCGGCCACGCCCCTCGGCGCGCTGGACGGCCAGTCCCAGACCATCGGGGAGCCGAACCCGACCGGCCGGACCCACACCACCCGGTGAGCGCGGAGGAACCCTCCTCCCGTCCGTCCCCCGCCCCGGTGACCCTCGTGGCCCTGGTGGTGCTGTGTGCCCTGTGTCTGACCGCCGCGACGCACCCCGACTCCTCGGGGGTGCCCGCGGAGGGGGCCGACGACGGGATGGCGGTGCTGCGGCGGGCCGCGGAGGCCGAGGACGAACTCGCCTACACGGCGGTGCGCACGGTGTCCGGGCTCCTGGCCGGGAACCGCGCGGACGGCGGGGGAGGGATCCGTCTGCGCGTGGTGAACCGCCCGGGGGAGGGGGTCGCGCTCGCGCCCCTGGACGACGGCGGAGGCGCCTTCGTGGTACGCGACTCCTCGGCGCTGGAGTCACTCGACGACCGGCTGCTCCGGATGCTGGAGGACACCTACCGCGTCACCGACCAGGGCCCGGCCGAACTGGACGGGCGCCCGGTCAGGCTGGTCGAGGCCGACCGCTGGGACGGCTCCGTCGCGGGCCGGTTCTGGGTGGACGACGAGACCGGCGTCCTCGTCGGGCGCACCGTCCACACGGAGTCCGGCGCGGTCGCCCTCAGCTCGCGACTGACCGACGTGCGCCTCGGTGCGGGCGACTGGCCGGAGGGGGCCGTCGGCGGAGAGCCCTGGGGTGACGCCCTGACCGCCCCCGAACGCGACGGACTCCGCGAACGCGGCTGGTACCTGCCAGAACACCTCACGTGGAACCTGCGGCTGGTGGACGCCAGGTCGACGTACCTGGGGAAGCAGCGTGTCGTGCACGCCATCTATTCGGATGGTCTGTCCCAGGTGTCCGTCTTCACGCAACGTGGGAAGCTGGGAACGGAACATCCCTCCACACTTCGTGACGGATACGCCGGAACCGGAACGGGGGGAAGTGACGTCACAACACAGCACGACACGATCTTCGGCGGTGACGTCGGTCAGTACCAGAGCGTGTGGCAGTCCGACGGGTTCGTCTTCACGGTCCTCGCGGACGCACCCGCGGGTCTGGCCTCCGCCGCGGTGACCGCGCTGCCGGGGCCCGAGGGCTCCGGGTTCTGGGCCAGAGTGCAGCGCGGTCTGTCCAGGTGGGGGGTCCCCTGACCACCACCCGGACGCGCCGCGCGCCGACCCCGACCACACAGACGTACGGAGCAGGTCTTGAGCGAGGACTACGGCCGCTCGGCACGGGGGGCAGGGCCGGACGCGGCCACCCCGCCGAGCGGTGGCACACCCCCCGACCCGGGCGGGCACAGCGTGGTGTCCGCCTCGGGCCAGGAACCTGCGGAGCTCCCCCAGCGGCCGGTCCCGGTCACTCCGCCTCCGCCCCCCGGTCCCCGACAGACGGCCGGTCCCCCCGGCCACGGCAACACCTCCCCCCAGCCCTCGCCCCCCGGCAGCGGAGATCCCATGAACCCCACCCCGACCCCAGGCCCGGGCGACCCGTCCGGGCCCCCAGCGCCCCCCTCGCCCCACCCCGGCCAGCGGGACCAGGCCGCCGCGAGCCCGTACGGTCAGCCCGCGCCGGGCGGCACCGGTCAGGCCGACCCCCGGCCCGCCCAGGCGGCACAGGGGGTCCAGCAGCAGGCGCCGCAGGTCCAGCGGCAGGCCGTGCAGGGGCCCGCGGGGGCGCCCGGCCAGCAGGCGGGACAGGCGCAGCCGAACCGGCCCGCCCAGTTCACCGCGGCGGACCGGCAGAACCCGCAGACCCAGGGGCACCAGTTCCACACCCAGCAGGTCCTGGCCCAACCGGGGCTGACCGGCGGCCAGCCGCCGTACCAGGACGGAACCGGGCGACACGGACGCGGCGTGCCCGCGTGGATGGCGCTGGCCGGGATGCTCGTCGTCGCCCTCATCGCCGGTGGCGCGGGCGGGGTCGCGGGTTCCGCGGTCAGCTCGTCGGCCGCCCAGGAGGCCGCTCCCGAGGAGGAGGGGCCCGTCATGAACGAGCCGCCGCCCGAGGCGCCCCAGCGCGACCCCGACACCATCGCGGGCGTCGCCCAACGCGTGAGCCCCAGCGTCGTGTACATCGGCAGCGCCGACCCCGGCGTGTCCGGAGGCGGTTCGGGCTTCGTCATCGAGGGGGACTACGTGGTCACCAACGACCACGTGTCCTCGGTGCTGGAGGAGGACGGCATCCGGATCGAGTACAGCGACGGCAGCCTGTCCGACGCCACCATCGTCGGCGCCGACCCCAGCTCCGACCTCGCCGTGCTGTCCCTGGCGGACCCGATCGACGTCGAGCCGTTGGAGTTCGGCGACTCGGAGGAGGTCATCGTGGGCGACGAGGTCATCGCGATCGGTGCGCCCCTGGGGCTGCAGGGCACGGTCACCCAGGGGATCATCAGCGCCACCGACCGCCCGGTCAGCCCGGAGGGGGAGAACGCCAGCCGCTTCTACGCCCTCCAGACCGACGCCGCGATCAACCCCGGTAACTCCGGGGGACCGCTGGTCGACCTCCAGGGACGGGTGATCGGGGTCAACTCGATGATCGTCACCATGGGCGGCTACATGGGTGAGGGCTCCGGCAACATCGGCCTGGGCTTCGCGATCCCGTCCTCCGAGGCGCAGAACGTGGTCGAGCGGCTCATCGCGAACGGGTCGGCCGCCTACGCCGACATCGGGGCGGAGCTCGACCTCCAGAGCCCCCGGGCGGGGGCGGTCATCGCGGGCGGCTCCGACGCCGTGGAGCGCGGCGGTCCGGCCGACGAGGCGGGGCTGGAGCCGGGCGACGTGATCACGTCCTTCGACGGGCGCCGGGTGAACTCCGGGCAGGAGCTGCTCGCGATGCTGCGGGACCTCTCACCGGGTGACGAGGTCGAGGTCGAGTACACGCGCGACGGCGACGCGGAGACGACCACGATCGTCCTGGGCTCCTCCACCGACTGACGCGCCCGGTCGGGGCCCACCGACACGGCGAAGGCCCCGGAACCGCGTTCCGGGGCCTTCGCCGTATCGTCCATCCCCACCGGGCGCCGTCGTCGGTACGGTGCCCGCCCGGTGGGCGGGATCCGGTCCCCGGGAACGGTCACCCGGAAGGGGCGCCGTTCGAGCCCCGGACCCGGGCCGAAGCGAGGCGGAGGTCCGGGGCGGACACGGCTCAGCGGCCGGCGGGGGAGATGCCCAGCTGCATACCGGCCAGTCCGCGCGGCTTGCCGACCAGGTTCTCGGCGATCGACGAGATCACCGTGCTGGCCTCGGCGTCGGGGTCGGTCAGGACGAGGGGCTTGCCCTCGTCGCCGCCCTCGCGCAGGCGGGTGTCCAGCGGAACCTGGCCCAGGAGCGGGATGTCGGTGCCGAGGGTCTTGGTCAGCGCGTCGGCCACGGTCCGGCCGCCGCCCTCGCCGAACAGGTGCAGCGGTTCGCCGCCCTCCGGCGGGACGAAGTACGACATGTTCTCGATGACACCGGCGATGCGCTGGTGTGTCTGGGCGGTGATGGCGCCCGCGCGCTCGGCGACCTCGGCCGCGGCCTGCTGCGGCGTGGTCACCACGAGGAGCTCGGCCGACGGCAGGAGCTGCGCGACGGAGATGGCGATGTCACCGGTGCCCGGGGGCAGGTCCATCAGCAGGACGTCGAGGTCACCCCAGAAGACGTCGGCGAGGAACTGCTGGAGCGCGCGGTGCAGCATGGGGCCGCGCCACACGACCGGCTGGTTCCCCTGGGTGAACATGCCGACCGAGATGACCTTGATGTCGTGCGCGGTCGGCGGGAGGATCATGTCCTCGACCTTGGTCGGGAAGTCCGACGCGCCGAGCATGCGCGGCACCGAGTGGCCGTAGATGTCGGCGTCGACCACACCGACCTTGTGGCCCTGGGCGGCCATGGCGGCGGCGAGGTTGACGGTCACGGAGGACTTGCCGACCCCGCCCTTGCCGGAGGCGACGGCGAAGACCCTGGTCAGGGAGTTCGGCTTGGCGAAGGGGATCTCCTTCTCCGCCTGGCCGCCGCGGAGCTTGGTCTGGAGTTCCTTGCGCTGCTCGTCGCTCATCACGTCGAGTTCGACCGCGACGGAGGTGACCCCGGGGACCTGGGTCACCGCTTCGGTCACGTCCTTCTCGATGCGGCCCTTCATCGGGCAGCCGGCCACCGTGAGATAGATGCCGACACGTACGGCACCGTCGTCGGCGATGTCGATGCTCTTGACCATGCCGAGGTCGGTGATGGGGCGGCGGATCTCCGGGTCTTGCACCGTGGCCAGGGCCTTCTGCACCTGCTCGGTGGATGGTGTGGAGGACATGTACCCAATCGTAGGTCAGCGGAACGGGGTCTTGGCCTGTGGTGTCTCTCCCACGTGCCATCCGGTGCAACGGGGGACGGGCATGGGGCTATTCCGGGATGTCGTCGGGGTCCGGGGAGCCGGGTGGGGGTGGAGGTGCGGGGGTGTCGAAGCAGGGGTCCGGAGGCGTCGATCCATACCGTGACCAGGCGTTAACGGCGTGCCCTTAACGCTGGCAATACAAGCCCGGATAGTAGTCTCTGCGCACCATGGGAAATGCGCCACCACCGCCTGGTTCGTCCTGGCCCGCCGCCCCGGAGGGGCCGGAGGGGCGGGCCGACGGTGCGTGGACCCATGAGCAGACCTGGGCGGGACCGCCCGGGGGAGGCCGGTTGACGCCCCCCGGAGGGCATCCGGCGGTCAACCCGGATTCCGACGTGTGGGCCTGGCCGCCGCCCCGGCCGGTGCGGACCAGCGGGTTCGCCCCCGCCGAGGCTCCGGAGGGTGAGCCCTATCACAGACTCGCGCGCGGTTCGCGGTACCGCTGGTGGATGCCGCCCCTGACGATCCTGGTCCTGGCGTTCCTGCTGTTCTTCCTCTGGGTCGCCGTCGCCCTGTCGATGACGATCGTCGCCCTGGTGGAGGGGGGCGGGCTCGGTGCGGGGTCGGCCCGGGTGGGGCAGATCGCCGGCCTGGCGATCGGCCTGGTCTCGGCCGCGCTGCTCATCCCCATCGTGCTGCTCGTCGTACGGGTGGTGCAGTGGCGCCGCGTGGGCACGCTGATGTCGGTCGAGGGGCGGATGAGGTGGACGTGGCTGGCGCGCTGCGCGGCCCTGGCGGTGGCCCCCGTCTCCGTGAGCGTGGTGCTCTACCTGCTGCTGTCGGACGACTTCCGGACGGGGACGATGTCCGGCGCCGTGTCCGGAGGGGCCGAGGTGGCGGCGGTGTCGGGGGCGGTCCTGGTCATCCTGCTGCTGGTGCCGTTCCAGTCGGTGGCCGAGGAGGTCACCCTGCGGGGCCTGGTCATGCAGTGGGTCGGCTCGCTGGGCGCGCCCGCCCACGCCCCCGGCGGGGACCAGGCGGTGGCCCGGGTGCTGCGCTCGCCCGCCCCGGCGATCCTCGCCAGCGGGACCCTGTTCGCCGCGCTGTACGCCTCCGCCTACCCCGACGACGTGTGGACCACCGCGGCGCTCACCGTGATGGGGACCAGCACGGCCTGGCTGACCTGGCGCACCGGAGGACTGGAGGCGGCGATCGGGCTGCACCTGGTCAACGGCCTCGTCCAGCTCGTCCTGTGCGTGGTGGAGGGACGGACGGCGGCGATCGGCACGGGCGTCGTGATCGGCGCCGGGCCGCCGGGGATGGGCGGCCCGTTCGGGCTGGCCCTCGCCGCGGGGGTGATGCTCAGCTACGCCCTGACGGTGACGTGGCTCGCCCGACGCGTCGGGCTGCGCCGGACGAGCACGGTCACGGGGGTCTGACCGGGCACCGTCCGGCGGGTGCGCCGGTGCCGCGGCTCAGCCGCCGTCGGGGCGCCAGGAGGGGTCCCGGCCGGTCATCCCGAGGAGCCGGTCGAAGAGGGGCGCGTCGTCCGCCACGGTCACTGGCGGACCGAACAGGCCGGGGGTGCCTCCGGGGTTGTCGGCCACCATCTGCCGCACCCAGTCGTGGACCGTCCGCACCGCGTCCGCCAGCGCGGGGTCGTCGCCGGGGAACGTCTGCCCGGTCGCCACGGCCAGGTCCCAGCCGTGGACGAGGACCTCGTCCACCGCCACGGCGCCCGCCACCTCGCCCGGGAGGTCGAGGCCGCCCGCCCGCGTCATGCCGCTCCACGCCGCCTCCCGGAGCCACGCACGGGCCAGCCCGTCGAGCCGCGCCGGAATCCGTTCCCGCCAGCCCGCCGCCAACCGCGACTCCTCGGGGGAGGGGGGAGCCGCGTCGGCCGCGCCGGACTCCTTGGCCGCGGCGGAGGTGAAGGCCGCGCACAGGACGTCGACGTGGCCGAGGAGCGTGCCGACGGTCATGCCGGCACACGGTGTGGAGGACGCGAGCTGGTCGTCGCCCACCCCCCGCACGATGTCGGCGGTCGCTGCGGTCACGGGGCGTGGGTCCGTCATCATGTGGGTTCTCCACGGGCTCGTCGGATACACAACCGGCTACGCGGTCAGTGTCGCACCCGGGACCGACGATCCGGCTCCCCGCCACGGCGGGCGGCGCCCTCCGCGGCGGGGGACTCCCGTACCGGGAACACCCACGTCCGGTAGGACCAGAACCGGAAGAGGGTGCCCAGCCCGACACCGACGACGTTCCCCGCGATGTTGTGCGCCAGCTGGCCCTCCAACGCCAACACGTACACCGCGAAGCCCTGGCAGCCGAGCTGGAGGAGCAACCCCACGCCGTTCATCGCCAGGAACAGCACCGTCTCGCGCGCGTACCCAGTGCGGGCCCGGTCCTGGTAGGTCCAGAACCGGTTGCCGACGAAGGCGACCGCGATCGCGCACGTGGTACCGATCACCTGGCCGGGGAGGGGGCCCGTGCCGAGCCCCCACAGGAGGTTGGTCACCCCGAGCTGGACCACGTAGGCGACGGCCCCGACGGAGCCGAACCGGCCCACCTCGGAGGTGAGCCCGGCGATCCTGGGGTGCCGTTGGAGGAACTCGCGCACGGACGGGATCTCCTGTCGGATCGGGGGTCTGCTCGTCTCACGCCCCGGCCCGGCGGGCCGCTCACCTGGGGCGGGGGTGGGTCCTCGGGGACACGGGGCGGGCACGCCCTAGACTCTAGCCGGGGACTGGAGCAGGACCCCGGCCGCGGGTTCCGAGCCGAAACGGCCAGGTTCCGCATCGTGCGGAGCCGTCCCGTCACCGCGGTGGACGAGCATGAGTTGAGGAACTGTGAGCGAGCGTAACCGCACTGTCCCCCGTGTCGGAATGGTGGGAGGCGGACAACTCTCCCGGATGACCCACCAGGCGGGCATCGGACTGGGGGTGGACTTCTCGGTCCTGGCCGCCAGCCCGACCGACAGCGCCGCACTGGTCTGCGGCGACGTCACCCTGGGAGACGACCGGGGACTGGACGACGTCCTGGCCTTCGCCAAGGTCTGCGACGTGGTGACCTTCGACCACGAACACGTGCCCGAACCCGTCCTGCGCGCCGTGGAGGAGGCGGGCGGCCTGCTGCGACCCGGCCGCGACGCCCTCCGCTTCGCCCAGGACAAGCTGCGCATGCGCACCCGGATGGCCGAACTCGGCGCCCCCTCCCCGCGGTGGCGCCCGGTCACCACGGTCGACCACGTGGCCTCCTTCGCCGAGGAGGCGGGGTGGCCGGTCGTGCTCAAGGCGGCGCGCGGCGGCTACGACGGCAAGGGCGTGTGGGTCGCCGACGGTCCCGACGAGGCGGCGAAGGTCGTCGACCGCGCCGTCGCGGAGGAGGTCCCCCTGCTGGTGGAGGAGAAGGTCGCCTTCTCCCGGGAGCTGGCCGTCCAGGTGGCCCGCTCCCCGCACGGGCAGGTCGCGGTCTACCCGGTCGTGGAGACCGTGCAACGCGGCGGGATCTGCCACGAGGTGATCGCCCCCGCCCCCGGCCTCGACGAGGAGAAGGCCACCCGGGCCCAGGAGCTGGCGATCGAGATCGCGCACGCCCTGGACGTCACGGGCGTCCTGGCCGTGGAGCTGTTCGAGACCGAGGGCGGCGTGGTCGTCAACGAGCTGGCGATGCGCCCGCACAACTCCGGGCACTGGACGATCGAGGGCGCCCGCACGTCCCAGTTCGAGCAGCACCTGCGCGCGGTGCTGAACCTGCCGCTGGGCGCCCCGCGCACCACGGCCCCCTACACCGTCATGGCCAACCTGCTGGGCGGGCGGGACCCCGAGGTCTACCGCCGCTACCTGCACGTCATGGCCAAGGACCCCGAGGTGAAGGTGCACTTCTACGGCAAGGACGTGCGTCCGGGCCGCAAGATCGGGCACGTCACCGTCACGGGCGACGACTACCGGGACCTCCTGGAGCGCGCCCGCGACGCCGCCGACTACCTGCGAGGAGACGACCAGTGACCGACAACGCCGACGGGCGGGGGCCCGCCGTGGGGATCGTGATGGGCTCGGACTCCGACTGGCCGGTGATGCGTGAGGCCGCCGACGCCCTGCGGGAGTTCGACGTCCCCTTCGAGGCCGACGTCGTCTCCGCGCACCGGATGCCGCACGAGATGATCCGGTACGGGACGGACGCGGCCGGACGCGGACTGAGGGTGATCATCGCCGGAGCGGGCGGCGCCGCCCACCTGCCGGGCATGCTCGCGTCGGTGACCACCCTCCCGGTGGTGGGCGTCCCGGTGCCGCTCAAGTACCTGGACGGCATGGACTCGCTGCTGTCGATCGTGCAGATGCCCGCGGGCGTGCCGGTGGCGACCGTGGCGGTGGGCGCCGCCCGCAACGCCGGCCTGCTGGCGGTGCGCATGCTGGCCGCCGGTGACCCGGAGCTGTCCGAGCGGATGGCCCGGTTCCAGGAGGGGCTCAGGTCGCAGGCCTACGCCAAGGGCGAGCGGCTGCGCCGGGAGGTCGCCGAGGACGGCAAGCCCGCCGGGTTCGGCCTCGGGCGCTGACCGGCGGAGCGGCCGCGCGGTGACACGGACCCCGGGGCCCGGAGCCCGGACGGCCGGGCTCCGGGCCGGTTCCGGGGGAGGTTCCGGACGTCGGAGGGGCGTGGTGTGATCTCCCCGTGAACCGAGCCACCGAGGACGGCAACCGCCGTATGCTCCGGGCGCGGGACGCGATGGACCGCGCCTACGCGCAGCCCCTCGACGTCCCGGCCCTGGCCCGTGTCGCCCACGTGTCGCAGGCGCACTTCTCGCGGACCTTCCGGGCCGTCTTCGGGGAGTCGCCGCACCGCTACCTCCAGCGCCGCCGCGTCGAGCGCGCGATGTTCCTGCTGCGCGCGACCGACCGCAGTGTGACCGACATCTGCTTCGAGGTCGGCTTCGGAAGCCTGGGGACGTTCAGCCGGACCTTCGGCGCCGTCGTCGGAAGGTCGCCGAGCCGGTTCCGGCGGGAGGGGGGCCGTGGCGGTGCCGTCGTGCTTCGCCGCGGCGTGGGCGCGGTCGAGGGAGGCGTCCACCGCACCGGCCGACGACTGAGCGGTTTCGGATAAGTCTTCTTCCGGACTGCTCACTATCGTCGTACACAGGTTCAACGCGATCACGCACTCACAGATCTTCGTCCTCGACCAGGACGAGGCCCTCGACTTCTACGTGGGCAAGCTCGGCCTGGAGGTCGGCGCCGACATCGACTTCGGGGTCATGCGGTGGCTGACCGTCCGCGTTCCCGGCCAGCCCGAGCGGGAGATCCTGCTGGAGAGGCCGGGCGGCCCGGGGATGTCCGAGGAGACGGCGGAGCAGGTCCGCGACCTGGTGACCAAGGGGGCGATGGGCGGCTGGTCCATCCTGACGACGGACGACTGCCGCAAGACCTACGAGACGCTGCTCGCGAAGGGCGTGGAGTTCACCGAGGAGCCCACCGAGCGCCCGTACGGCGTCGACTGCGCGCTCCGCGACCCGTTCGGCAACCGCGTCCGCGTCACCGAGGTGACCGTCTGAGCGTGGATCGGTCCCGTCTCGGCCGGCGTCAGGTCCGGCCGGGGTCCGGGGCGAGGGTCCGCAGCCCGGCCAGGGCCTGGTCGACGGTGGGCAGGGAGTCGGGGTCGATCACGGCCTGGAGCACGTATCCGCTGACCAGGCTGTAGACCACCGAGCCGAGGGAGGCGGCGGTGTGTTCGTCCACCGCCTCCTCCGGGACCCCGAGGACGATGGCCGCCATCGACAGGCGTGCCTGGGCGTACCCCGCCTCCAGCCGCTCGCGGATGTCCGGGTCGAACTGGGCCTGGGCGACCGCCTGCACGCTCGCCAACAGCATCGGCCTGCGGTCGGGGACGGTGCTGAACAGCGCTTCGAAGAGCGCCCGCGCCCGGTCGTGCGGGTTCCTGGCCTCGGCCGCGCGTACGGCGGCCTCGAAGGTGTCCCCCCACTCGCTGGCCGCCTCCAGCACGGCGGTGTTCATGAGGTTGTCCTTGGACCCGAAGTGGTAGCCGATGGAGGCCAGGTGGGCCCCTGACGCGGCGGCGATGTCGCGTGCCGTCGTGCGGCTGTACCCCTTCTCGACCAGGCACTTCTTGGCACCCTCCAGCAGGTCCTCGCGTTGGCTCATGCGGGGGAGCCTAGCACCGGGACGGACGTACGTACCGCCGTGTTCCGGCCTGCGTGGGGACCCTTCCCGTGTTTAAACGGACGTACGTATTGACGGACGATTTTGACGTACGTACGATCAATGCCATGCGCACCCACGACCGATCCGCCGCCCGCGCCTGGGCGGGGCTGATCCTGCTGCTGATCCCCGCGCTGCTGGTGTCCATGGACATCTCGGTGCTCTTCGTCGCCGCCCCCGCCATCGCCGAGGACCTCGACCCCACCGGCTCCCAGTGGCTGTGGATGATGGACGTCTACGGCTTCGTCATGGCCGGGCTGCTCGTCACCATGGGCTCCCTCGGTGACCGGATCGGCCGTCGCCGCCTGCTGCTCAGCGGCGCGGCGCTGTTCGGGGCGGCCTCCGCGCTGGTGGCGCTGGCCCCCTCGCCCGCCCTGTTCGTCACGGGTCGGGTCCTGCTCGGCGCGGCCGCCGCGACCCTCGCCCCGTCCACGCTCTCCCTCATCCGCGCGCTGTTCACCGACAGGGCGCGGCGCCGACTCGCGGTCGGTCTGTGGACGGTCGCGTTCACCGGCGGGGCCGTCGCGGGCCCGATCCTCGGCGGCGCCCTCATGGAGTTCCTCCCCTGGGGCTCGGTCTTCCTGATCAACCTGCCCTTCATGCTCCTGCTGCTCGTGGCGGCGCCGTGGACCGTCCCCGAGTCCCGCGGTCCCGGCTCGGCCCCCTTCGACCTGCTCGGAGCGGGAACCTCGCTCGCCGCCGTCCTCGGCCTCGTCTACGCGCTCAAGCGGTGCGCCGAGTACGGCGCCGACGGCCCCGCCCTGACCGCCCTGGGGGCGGGCGCGGTGTTCCTCGCGCTGTTCGTGTGGCGCCAGCGGAGCGCGGAACACCCGCTGATCGACGTCTCCCTGCTGGCCAGCCCCGCGTTCGCCGCCGCCGTCGGCGGGGGCGCCGTGGTGTCCTTCGCCGCCGCCGGTCTGGGGCTGTTGACCTTCACCTTCCTGCAGACCGTGCACGGGCTCAGCCCGCTGGCCGCCGCGCTGTGGGCGCTGCCGACCCTCGTCGGCACCTTCCTGGGCGCGGCCGGAGCGAGCGCGCTGGCCGGACGGGTCCGCCCGGGGCCGCTGGTCTCGGCGGGTCTGCTGGCGTCGGCGGCCGGGTTCGCGGTCGTCGGGTCGGTCGGTCCCGACACCGGCCTGCCGGTGTTCGTCGGCGGGTACGCGGTGGTCACGTTCGGCGTCGGCGTCGTGTCGACCATCGCCAACACGCTGGTCCTGGCCACCGCGCCACCGGAGCGTGCCGGGTCGGCGGCGGGCATCTCCGAGACCAGCCACGAACTCGGGGCGGCGCTGGGCATCGCGACCCTCGGCACGGTCGCCACGGCGGTCTACCGCACGACGATGGAGCGGGAGCTGCCGGGGGCCGGAGCCGCGGCGGCCGAGACCGTCACCGGAGCCGTGGCCGCCGCCGGCGAGCTGGCCGGATTCGAGGCGGGGGCGCTGCTGGACACCGCCTTCGCCGCCTACACGAGCGGCCTCACGGCGAGCGCCATGACCGGGGCCTCGGCCCTGGCCGGGGTCGCGCTGCTGGCCCTGGTCGCCCTGTGGCGGCTGCCCGCCGGAGCGGGAGCCTGAGGCTTTTCCGAAACAGCTCCCCGGGGGTCCGTTCGGGCGCCGGCGGGGTTCTGCACGACGAGGCGGGCCGTGCGGCCGGGACCGAGCGACAGGCGCGGCCGAGGATGAGGGAGTCCCCGCCCCCGGGACGACCGAACACGGGCCGATGCGAAGCGGAGGTCCCCAGGACACTACCGCGGCCGACGTGGGCGGGGCGCCCGGGGCCCGAGCCCCCGGCGCGCCCCTCCCCCGCGGGGTCAGCCCGCCAGCCGGTACCGGCCGTACCCGTCCACGCACTCCCCGGCCGGGCGCCGCTCCAGGTAGTCCCACTCCAGCAGTTCGTTCACGGGCACGAACCCGTCGTCTCCGTCCTTCTCCGGGATCTCCTCGGCGGGCACGAGCAGCTGGTCACCGCCGCCCGGCTGCTCGAAGTGCGGAGCGATCGGTCCGACCAGCGCGGTGAAGGCGGTCGTGACCATGTAGCAGTTGTAGTTGTGCTCGGGGCCGTCCGGCCAGGTGTTGAGGGAGTCCGGCGGCAGGGCGCGCGCCTGGTACGGGGCGCCCGCCGGGGCCATGAAGGTGCCCCACGGGGAGCCGAACCGGTCGAGCATCTCCCCGGGTTCGAGCGGCTGGAGTCCGTTGACCGGTTCGCCGTCCACCACCACGAAGCCGTTGTGCTCGGGGTAGTCCCAGCCGCTCCGGGTCTCACCGGTCTCCGGGTCGACCCGGTCCTCCACCCACCAGCGGTCGAGGAACTCGACGGGGGACAGCCCGCCGAACGGCTCGTACCCCTCGACCAGGGCGGCGACCGGTCCCTGAGCGGGCAGCTCCGCCGGGCCCAGGCGGCGGTCGCCGCACACGTAGGTCTCCAGGTCCTCGGACGTGGGCGGTGGGTCGAGTCGCGGGCACTCCCGTACCGCCGCGGGCGCGGGCCGCTCCGGGGCGGTCGCCCCGCGGACGTCCTCACCGTGGGCGGGTGCCCCGGCCAGGAGCAGGGCGACGGCCGTGCCAACCACCGGTGCGATCTTCACCATCGGGCTCCGTTCGATCCTCGGACACCCGAACGGTGTCGGGTGTCACGGAAACACTACGGAAAGTAGTGAATCACGGGTGAGGTCGACCGGAGGCCGAACGCACGGGAAGGGGCGGGGAGACGTCCGGCCGATCCTGTGGGACCAGCCGGAGGTGGTGTCACGGAGGCGGCTCGGGCCGCGCCGGAGGGCGGTGGCCCGGGCTCCGCGCCCGGCCCCCGGGCCGCGGTGGGCTACTGGCGCCCCAGGGCCCGGTAGGTCCAGCCGGAGGCGCGCCAGTAGGTCGGGTCCAGCGCGTTGCGGCCGTCCACGATCCGCTTGGCGGCCACCACCTCGCCCAGCTCGTCCGGGTTGGCCTCGCGGAACTCCGCCCACTCCGTGAGCAGCAGCACCACGTCGGCGTCGCGCGCCGCCTCCAGCATCGAGGGGGCGTACTCCAGCTCGGGGTGGGCCTCGCGGGCCCGGTCCAGCGCGGCGGGGTCGTACACCGTCACCCGCGCGCCCAGCGAGGCGATGGTCGAGGCCACGTCCAGGGCGGGCGAGTCGCGGATGTCGTCGGAGTTGGGTTTGAACGCGGCGCCCAGGACCGTCACCGTGCGCCCGGCGAAGCCGTCGCCGATGAGCTGCCGCGCGATGTCGATCGTCCGCGCCCGGCGGCGCTGGTTGATCGCGTCCACCTCGCGCAGGAAGGACAGCGCGGGCTCCACGCCGAGCTCGTCGGCGCGCGCCATGAACGCGCGGATGTCCTTGGGCAGGCAGCCGCCGCCGAAACCGAGGCCCGGGCCGAGGAACTTGCCGCCGATGCGGTCGTCGTAGGAGAGGGCCTCGGCGAGCTGGATGACGTCGGCCCCGGCCGCCTCGGACACCTCGGCCATCGCGTTGATGAAGGAGATCTTCGTGGCCAGGAAGGCGTTGGCCGACACCTTGACCAGCTCGGCGGTCTGGAGGTCGGTCACCAGGAAGGGGACGCCGTCGTCGACCTGCCGCCGCCACAGTTCGCGCACGGCCTTCTCCACGCGCGGGGAGTCGGTGCCGATCACGATCCGGTTCGGCCGCAGGGTGTCCTCCACGCCGTAGCCCTCCCGCAGGAACTCCGGACTCCACCCGAGTTCGGCCTCCTCGCCGACCGGGGCGAGCTGGCGCAGGCGGGCGGCGAGGGTCGCGGCGGTGCCGACCGGGACGGTGGAGCGGCCGACGACCACGGTGGGCCGGGTGAGGTGGGGGGCGAGCTGGTCGATCGCGGAGTGGACGTAGGTGAGGTCGGCCGCGCCCGAATCGTCGCGCTGGGGCGTGCCCACGCAGATGAGGTGGAGGTCGGCGAACTCGGCGGCCTCGGCGTAGGAGGTCGTGAAGGACAGCCGCCCGGACCGCAGGTTCGCGGTGAGCAGCTCGTCGAGTCCGGGCTCGTAGAAGGGGACGCGGCCGGAGCGGAGCATGTCGATCTTGGCCTCGTCGACGTCGAGTCCGAGAACCTCGAAGCCCATCTCCGACAGGCAGGCCGCCGTCGTGGCGCCGAGGTAGCCGGTGCCGATGACCGAGACGCGCGTTCGTTCCGCTTCGACCACTGGTGGAGTCCTTCCGTGCTCGCCGTCCGCGCTCGTGTGCTTGGTTGTGCCCGTTCGCGGTGGTCAGCACCCCGGATGGGGGCAGGAAACGGACACTGGGGCAGACGGGTACTGCATTGGGGTCGCATCACCCTACGCGCCGGGGTGTGGCGCGTGCCCCAACAGGGCGTGAACAGTCAGGCGCACAGATTACCGGTGCGAAGCGGGCGATACGCACCGGGTCGGGTCGGCGGGCCGACGGACCGGGCGCGGCGGGGGTCAGCGGCCGTCGTCGCCGAGGGCCCCGGACCCCTCGGACTCGGCCTCCAGCGGCGTCCACCCGGCCCCGTCGTCACCGTGTCGGCGGAACGGCGTGGTGGTCCTGTCCGGATCGCCGTCGAACCCGCCGCCCGGGGGCGGACGGCGGGCGGACGAGAAGCCGGGGAGTTCCTCCTCGATGGTGTCGGTCACACTGGGCGTCGCGGGTCCCGCCCGGTCCGGCTCCGCTCCACCGTTCCGCCCGCGGACGCCGTCGACGCCGTCGCGGCGGACGTCGTCCCGGATCGCGCCCGCGACCGGCCGCCCGGCCCCGGGGACGTCCCGCGTCGCCCGCCACCGGGTGGGCGTCATCGCCGAGCACAGCAACAGCACACCCAACGGCAGCGCCACCGCAGCCCCCGGGCCGTCCGGGTACAGGAAGACCTCCGGGTCGAGCCAGTCCAGGGCCGCCGCCATCGAGGCCGGTGCGGCGACCGGCCACAGCGCGAGCGCGATCAGCGGGGCGCCGCCGGCCGCGGCGAACAGCGGGGACACGCGGCCCGCGACCAGGTAGGCGCCGCCGACGCCGGTCAGGCACAGCACCACCGCGGCCGACACGGAGGACACGGTGACGTCACCGTCGGCGAGCCGGGGCAGGAGGTCGGCGCCCCACGCGGCGGCGATCCACAGCACCGGTGCGAGGGCGACGCCCGCCAGCAGACCGACCAGATGGCGGAGCACGGGTCACCTTCCTTCGGGGTTCACCCGCAGATGTTCTCCCGGGCGGTCGTCGTGGCCAGCGGACCGTCCTGGGCCGGCGTCTCCTCCGGCGCGGGCTCGGGGATCTCGGGGGCGTTGAACGTCGTGTAGTTGAAGCCGAGGACGACCTGGATCTCGTCCTCCAGGGTACGGTCCTCCACCGGTTCCGAACCGGGGAAGATCCCGGAGACGAACTCCGCCTCGGCCTCGTCCCCGGGAGCGTGGCGGATCTGCGTGGTGGCCAGGTCGCGGCTGTCCCAGTTGGCGGCCGGAGCGATGACGTCGAACCCGACCTGGCCGAGGTTGCGGTCGGTCCGCGCGCCCAGACCCGGGGTCGCGGTCCCGTTGAACACCCGGATCCGGATGTCGGCCGGGTCCGGCGGCTCGGGGGAGGCGTCCTCCGCCGGTTCCCCCTCCCTGATCGGGCGGTCGGCGCGGACGTCGGCGAACAGGTCGCGCGCCGCGGGCTCGTCCCACAGCAGCGCGACGTCCCCGCGCGGCGTCCAGTGGTCCATGTCGGCGATCGGCACCTGGGTGAACGTGACCTGCTCCAGGTCCAGGTCGCGCAGCTGGTATGCCAGCTCGTTGAGGGTGCTCCCGTCCAGCTCCTCGTCGACGGTCACCGACGACAGGGCGCTCTCCAGGAACGCGGCCAACCGCGCGGGGTCGGTGAGGGTCTCGGTGCTCATCGCCCGGTCGAGCATGGCGGACAGCACCTGCTGCTGGCGGTCGATCCGGTCCAGGTCGCCGCGCGCGGTGGCGCGGGTGCGGGAGAAGGCCAGCGCCTCGGCGCCGTCGACCTCGTGTGTGCCCGCCGCCATGTCCAGGTGGGCCTTGGGGTCGTCGATCGCCTCGGGCAGGCACACCTCGATGCCGCCGAGGGCGTCCACCACGTCCACGAAGCCCTCGAAGTCCACCTCGACGTAGTGGTCGACGCGCACGTCCGTCAGGGCTTCCACGGTCCGGACGGTCATCGTCGGCCCCCCGTAGGCGTAGGCGGCGTTGATCTTGTCCTCGCCCTCGCCCGGGATGTCGACCCACAGGTCGCGGGGGATGCCGACGACGGTGACGCGGTCGCGGTCGTCGTTGACGCGCACCAGCATGATGACGTCGGACCGGCGGCCCGGCGTGGAGCCCACACTCAGCGCGTCCCGGTTCTCCCGGCTCATCTCCCCGCGCGAGTCGGACCCGATCACCAGGAAGGTGAGGCCGCCGGAGCCGCTGCCGGGGCGGCTGTCCTCGGCCAGCGCCCCGAACACGTCGAAGCGGTTGAGCGCCCCGGACATCCACCCCGTGATCGCCCACGACGTGCCGGAGGCCAGCAGGACCAGCGCCGACAGCGCCCCCATGACCAGCAGGCCGGTCCGGCGGCGGCGTACGGCGGCCGGGGGCACCGTCACCCGGCCCGACCGGGGAGATCGGCGCCCCTCGGGCGGGAGCGGCTGGGAACGCTTGCGCCGGAACTCCTCCGAAGGTCCCTGCCGACCGGCGTTGTCGTCGCTCATCGGTGTCCCCGTCCCACCCGTGCAGCGGTGTCCATCATCCTTAGGTTGTCACCCGATCCGCCGAAGGGCGCGGGATGTCAACCCTCGGCGTGTTGTTCTCCCCTTTGGGTGTGACGCGGTCGGGGCGGGAACCGTTCACGGCGGAACGAACGGGCCGAAACGCCCAGGGCGGCGGTCGGCCCCCGGGCGTGCAGTACCGTTGACGCGCGTACCCCCAGTCCCGACACGTCTTGACCTTGGGAAGTGCCCGTGTCCTGGCCGCCAGTCTCCGTCGTCATGCCCGTTCTCAACGAAGAGCGCCACCTCGCCGCCGCGGTGGAGCACGTCCTCGCCCAGGAGTACCCGGGCGAACTGGAGGTCGTGCTGGGCGTGGGTCCCTCCACCGACCGCACCCGCGAGGTCGCCGACGGGCTCGCCGCCGCCGACCCCCGGGTCAAGGTCGTGGACAACCCCACGGGGCGGACCCCGGCCGGGCTCAACGCCGCCATCGGCGCCTCCAGCCACGACATCGTGGCCCGGATCGACGGGCACGCGATGATGCCGTCGGACTACCTGCGGGTGGCCGTGGAGACCCTGCGGGAGACGGGGGCGGACAACGTCGGCGGGATCATGGCCGCCGAGGGCACCACGCCCTGGGAGAAGGCCGTCGCGGCGGCGATGACCTCCAAGGTGGGCGTGGGTAACGCGCGCTTCCACACCGGGGGCGAGGGCGGCCCGGCGGACACCGTCTACCTGGGTGTCTTCCGCAGGTCGGCGCTCGAACGAGTCGGCGGCTACGACGAGGCGTTCCTGCGCGCGCAGGACTGGGAGATGAACCACCGCATCCGCACCAGCGGCGGGACGGTGTGGTTCCAGCCGCGCATGCGGGTCTCCTACCGGCCCCGGCGGAACGTGCGCCTGCTGGCCAAGCAGTACTTCCACTACGGGCGCTGGCGGCGCGTGGTCGCCCGCCAGCACAAGGGCACGATCAACCTGCGCTACCTGGCTCCGCCCCTGGCGGTGGCGGGGATCGTCGCCGGGCTGGTCGGTGGCGTGTTCTGGTGGCCGCTGTTCCTCGTGCCCGCCGCCTACCTGGCCCTGGTCACGGTGGCGTCGGTGCCGCTCGCCAGGGGGCTGCCCGCCGCCAGCGCGCCGATGATCCCGCTGGCCCTCACGACGATGCACATGTCCTGGGGGATCGGGTTCATCACCAGCCCGCCCGGGCTCGGCTCCGACTCGCGCACCGCGCGGGCGTCGCGCACCGGGTCCTGACGCCCCGGGCGAGCCGCCGTCACCCCGCCCCGGCTGGGCCCTCACCCGCGGCCGCCTTGAGCGCCGACACCGTCCCGGGCACGTCGTCCACCACGACCGCGTCCATCCCCGCCTCGGCGAACCGGGCCGCGTCCACCGGGTCCGGGCACCACGAGATCACCTCCAGCCCGGCGCGGTGCGCCAGGTCGACGGTGTGGGCCACCGAACGGCGGCCCGGCCGGGGCGCGTCCCCGGTCCGGCCGAGCGAGCGCGCGTCGAGCGCCACGATCGGGCAGCCCATCCCCGCCGCCCCCGCCACCGCCTGGTCCAGCGGGTTGCGCACGTAGGGCATCCACGCCGTCGGCACCTCCGGCGCGCTCTCGCGCACGGCGAGCAGGACGCCGGGGTCGAAGGAGCACACGAACACGCGCCGCCGCCGGGCCTCCCGGCGCAGGTGGGGGAGGAGGAGCGACACCGTCCGGCGCGACGGCGCGTCGACCGCGTCCTCCATCACCGACTTGACGTCCACGTCCACCCCCACCCCGGGCGGAACGGCGGCCAGCCCCTCCTCCAGACCGACCAGCCCCGCCGCCGCGCACTCCTCGGCGGTCAGGTCCACGATCGCCCGTCCGTCGGCCAGGGCCGCGTCGTGGTACAGGACCAGCGCGTCGTCGGCCGTGCGCCGCACGTCGATCTCCACCCAGTCGGCCCCGGCCCCGGCCGCGGCGGCGTAGGAGGCCGGGGAGTTCTCCGCGGCCCCCTCGACCACGCCGCGCCCGGCGCCCCGGTGGCCGATCACCTCGGTCGGCGTGAACAGTCCGCTCACCGCGCCGCCTCCCCCTCCCCGCTCCGCTCCGGGGCCGTGACCCGCCGCAGCAGGGTCTCGGCGATCTCGACGTCGCCCGGGTTGGTCACCTTGATGTTGCCCTCCTCACCCGGCACGATCCGGACCTCCTCCTCGGGCAGGTACCGCAGCACCACGCCGCAATCGTCGGTGGCGACCAGCCCGGGATCGGCCATCGCCAGCTCGTAGGCGCGGCGGAGCACCCCCAGACGGAACCCCTGCGGGGTCTGCATCCGCCGCAGCTCGGCGCGCGGGGGGACGGACACGATCGCCTCCCCGCCGGTCCGGCCGGGGGCCACCCGCACGGTCGTGTCCGTGCTGGGCACGGCCACTCCGACCGCGCCCGCCTCACCCAGTGCCGACACGCACGCGGTGACCGTGGCCGGGCGCAGCAGCGGCCGCGCCGCGTCGTGCAGCAGGGCCAGGTCGCTGTCGGCGGCCGACGCCATCGCCGTCAGAGCGGCGTAGGAGGTCTCGGTCCGGGTGGCGCCGCCCGGCAGTACCCGGCTGACCTTGGTGAACCCGGCGTCGGCGACGATGTCCTCCACCCGGCCCACGTACTCGGCGACCATCAGGACGACGACCTCGTCCACCTCCGGGCAGTCCTCGAAGGCGGCGATCGAGTGCTCGATGATCGGCCGTCCCGCCAGTGGGAGCAGCTGTTTGGGCGTGGCCGCGCCCATGCGCGCGCCCACCCCTCCGGCCAGGACCGCGGCGATCACGCGTGCGGCTGCGGACATCTCTTCGCCTTTCTCGGGACGCGCGCCCGCGCTCGGGGCGTACGCACGGGGAATCCAGTCGCCGACACTACTGGACGGCTCCGGTACGCACCCTCCTGGTGGTTCGGCCCGTTATTCTCGGCGGTACCCTATGGACGCCTGTATGGCGCGCCCGGTCCGAACCTCCTTCGACACGGTCACGAGGCCGGGCGCGGTCCGCGACATCCCCCACACGCTCGGATACGGCCCCGCCGTGCCGTGGCCCGGTGAGGACGGGGCCGCCGTGAACGTCGGCTCGGTGCGCGCAGGTGAGTACCTACACGCCCGTCCGGAGACCTTCGACACCCGGACGTGAATCAATCCTTGGAGGTGGCGGTGGCGTCAAGGACGCTGGCCGTCTGGGAGCACCGGAAGGTCGTCGGCCTCCTGGTCCGGCGCGACCTGAAGGTCAAGTACCAGCAGTCCGTACTCGGGTACGCCTGGACGATGCTGGAACCCCTGGCCATGACCCTGGTCTACTTCTTCGTCTTCGGCATCATCCTCGAGGCGAACCGGGGGATGCCCGAGGACGCCACGGAGTTCGGCGGGTTCCTGCTGTTCCTGGTCGCGGGCATCCTGCCGTGGACGACGTTCGGGCAGATCCTCGGCGAGGCCCCCCGGACGATGATCACGCACTCCAAGCTGATCACCACGATGAAGGTGCCGCGGGAGATCTTCCCCCTGGCGACGGTGGGCACCAAGCTCGTCGAGTACCTGCTGACCTGGCCCGTCCTGCTGGTCTTCGTGTTCGCGCTCGGCGGTCGCCCCACGGTGGAGGGCCTGCTCCTGTGGCTGCCGCTGGCGGTCGTGCTCACGTTCATGTTCGGCCTCGGCGTCACCCTGTTCCTGTCCTCGGTCAACGTCCTGCTGCGCGACGTGGAACGCCTGACGCGCATCCTCACCCGCCTGCTCTTCTACGGGTCGGCGATCCTCTTCCCCGCCGTCATGGTGTTGGACTCCGAGGACCTCCCGGGCTGGGCGGCGACGATCTTCCAGCTCAACCCCCTGATGGGTATCTTCCAGATGCACCGGACGGTGTGGTTCGCTGGATTCGAGGAACTCACACCGACCACCCTGGCGTTGACCTCTTCGGTGGTGGGTTCGGTCCTGATGCTGGTCATCGGGTACTGGACGTTCCGCCGCCTGGAGACGTCCGTCCTGAAGGAGTTGTGATGGCGCAGACCACCTACGGCGCCGAGGGCACCGGCGGACCGGTCATCGAGGCCAAGGGGCTCGGCGTGAAGTTCGCCGTGAACCGGCGCCGCAAGCGCAGCCTGCGCGAGATGTTCATCCACGGGACCAAACGCGACCCCAACGCCGAGGGCGACGAGTTCTGGCCCCTGCGCGACGTCTCCTTCGAGGTCGCCCGCGGTGACTGCGTGGGCATCGTCGGCAAGAACGGCACCGGCAAGTCGACCCTGCTCAAGCTCATCGCCGGGGTGCTCATGCCCGACGAGGGCGAGGTCCACGTGCACGGCAGGGTCGCGCCGCTGCTGGAGCTGCGGGCCGGGTTCAACGACAACCTGACCGGTCGCGAGAACGTGTACCTGGTCGGTTCGCTGCACGGGATGTCGGAGAAGGAGATCGACGAGCGCTTCGAGGAGATCATCGACTTCGCCGAGATCAAGTCGAAGTTCGTCGACTCCCCGGTGCGCCACTACTCCAGCGGGATGAAGGTCCGGCTCGGCTTCGCCCTGATCTCCCAGCTGGAGCACCCCATCATGCTCGTCGACGAGGTCCTCGCGGTCGGCGACAAGGCGTTCAAACGCAAGTGCTACGAGGCGATCGACCGGATGCTGGCCAACCAGCGCACGATGGTCCTGGTCTCCCACAGCGAGAACGACCTGCGCAGGTTCTGCAACCGGGGTCTGTACATCAAGGGCGGCGGGCTCGCCCTGGACACCGACATCGAGGCGGCCCTGGACGCCTACAACGAGGACACCAAGGCCGAGATCGCCGAGCGCAAGAAGCGCGAGGCGGAGAAGAAGAAGCGCGAGGCGGACCAGAAGCGCGAGGACGGTGAGGGGCCCAACGGCGGGCGGGCCGCCTGACCGCCCGAAGATCCCGGACGAGCCGTTTCCGCGACGATGAGCGCACCTCCGACCTGTTTCGGTGGTGCGCTCTCGTCTGTCCGGGCATGCCCGGAACGCGGTCTCTCGGGCTTCACCACGTCTTACAGGCGCTATGTGCGTGTCAGTGGTTGATTGGTTACTCACCGTGAGAAACGGTGACTCCCAGTACTGCTGGAGGAGGCACGACCATGGCCAAGGGCACGGTGGCGCGGTCGACCGCGCGGATGTTGGAACGCAGGAGCGTCACCCGCTCCGGGGTGACACGGATCAGCGTCCTGGCGGCGCTCGCGGCGGCGGTCTGGTTCTCCCGGGCCGACACCGTCGGCTGCCTCGTCGGATCCGCCTTCCTCGGAGCCGTGCTGTTCTGCGACGCCGTCCGCGCGCGCATCCGCACCGACCGCCGCGACGCGCTCACCATGTGGGTGGCCGCGATGCTCGGCCAACTGCGCGAGTACGTCGTCTACGTCGGACTCGCCCTCGGCGCGGTCGCCGAGGGCATCCAGGGCGCCTGGGGCTGGGCCGCCGGGGCGCTCATCGCCCTGGCGCTGCGGGACGCCTTCCTGGTGGCCCGCGCGGCGCCCACCGCCCCCGGCCACGGCATGGACACCGCCCTCGGAGGCGGTGGTCGCGCGCCGCGCCCGGACGGCGGACCCGAGGGCCGGGAGGGGCTCATGGCCGGCCTGGTGCCGCCCCCGCCCCGGGACTGCCGGGAGAACGATCCGCGCCTCACCGAGCGCCTGCTCAAAGACGCCCCCCGTGGGACGGCCACCGCGCGGGGGGCGGACCGGGGGACGGACCGCGACACACGGCCCGACGGCCCCGCGCACCGGGACGGCCGACCGCCGCGCCCCGCGGGAGCGCCCCTGCCGACCGCGATCCGCCGGGTCATGGTCTTCGCCCAGCCCACGCGTTTCCTGGCCATCGCCGTCGCCGCCACGCTCTGGGACGCGCGGGTCGCCTTCCTCACCCTCATCGTCGGCTGCGCCCTGGCCGTGACCGGGGAACTCGTCGACCCCACCGCCCAGGAGGCGGACAAGTGACCGCACGCGTTCCGGGCACCGCCGACGGGGCCCCGCGCGAACGCCTGCGCGCCGCCGTCCCCGACCTGAGGACGCTGCGTGACGACAGCCGCGTCTGCGCGCTGCTCGGCAGGGTCGCCCCGGGGGCGGTCGCGCCCCTGCTCCCGGCGCTCACCGGCCTCCTCGTCGTCGCGACCTTGCTCGTGGCGGTCCGGGGACAGCTCGCAGGCATTACGCTGTTCGCACCGGTCGCTGCCCTGCTACTGTCCGGTCTGGCCTCGGGACACCCGCACGACGGGCGCTTCGACTGGCTCGTGCCGCCCGTCCTCCGCGTCACCGAGTACGGGTACCTGACGGTTCTGGGTCTGGCGTCCGGTGTACCCGGTCCCCTGGTCTTCGTACTCTTGGTGGTGGTCGTCTGCCACCACCGCGACGACGTCGCACGCCCCTCCGTCGGCGTCGCCCGACCCGCATGGGTGCGCGGGGCGGCGCTCGGGTGGGACGGGCGGATGCTCGTCATCGCGGTCGGTGGCGCGTTCCACGTGCTCGGACCCGCCTACGGCGCACTCGCCGGATACCTGGCGGTGCTGCTCGTCCGCGAAGCCGTGCGCTCCTGGTGCGCGACGCCGGTGACCGAGGTGTGCACGACCGCCGACGCGTTCCCCCGCGGAGGCGACACGGACCGGGGAGGTCCCCGGACGACCCCACTCGACCACGAGGACGGGGGCCGACCGGCCGCCGGAACGAACGGGGAGGCGTGAGGCGTCTCCCCGACCTAAGGAGGAACACGCCCTCATGCTCGGACTGGTTCTCGCCGCAGGCGCGGGACGGCGTCTGCGCCCCTACACCGACACCCTGCCCAAGGCCCTGGTGCCCGTCGACGGCGAGACGACCATTATGGACATCTCGCTGCGCAACCTCGCCGCCGCCGGGCTCACCGACGTCGTCGTGGTGGTCGGTTACCGTGCGGAGGCCGTGGAGGAGCGCAAGGAGGCGCTGGAGGAGCGCCACGGCGTCAAGATCACCCTCAGCTACAACGACAGGGCCGAGGAGTGGAACAACGCCTACTCCCTGTGGACCGCACGCGAGTTCTTCTCCGAGGGCGTCCTCCTCGTCAACGGTGACACGGTTCATCCCGTGAGCGTGGAGGAAACGCTACTCGCGGCACGGGGCCCGGAACTCCTCCTCGCGGTGGACGACGTGAAAAATCTGGCCGACGAGGAGATGAAGGTGACCCTCGACGAGGGCGGCCACGTCAGGACCATCACCAAGCTGATGGACCCGGCCACCGCCGCGGGCGAGTACATCGGCGCCACCCTCATCGAGGGCTCGCTCGACGCCCGCCTGGCCGACGCCCTCAAGGCCACCTGGGAGCGCGACCCGCAGCTGTACTACGAGGACGGCTACCAGGAGCTCGTCAACCGCGGGGAGAAGATCTCCGTCGCCCCGATCGGCGACGTCCCGTGGGTCGAGGTCGACAACCACGACGACCTGGCCAAGGCGAGGGAGATCGCGTGCCGCTACTAGCGCGAATGCTCCCCTCCCCCCTGGCGATCGACGTGCGCCGGGGCGCCATCGCCTCCCTCGGCTCGGTGCTCGCTGACCGCCGGATCGCCACCGAGGGCCGCATCGCGGTCGCGGTCGGTCCGGGCCAGGGCGCGAACATCGCCGCCGACCTGGACCTGCCCGAGTGCGAGGTCTTCCAGGTCACCGAGGGCACCGTGGACGCCGCCACCGACCTCGGCAAGAAGCTGCGGTCGGGCGCCTACGAGGCGGTCGCGGGCATCGGCGGCGGCAAGACCATCGACGTGACCAAGTTCGCCGCGACGATGGCGGGCATCCCCATGGTCGCCGTGGCCACCAACCTGGCGCACGACGGGATCGCCTCCCCGGTCAGCTCCCTCGAACACGAGGGCGGCAAGCCGTCCATCGGCGTGACCATGCCCATCGCCGTGGTCATCGACCTCGACTACGTCCAGGCCGCCCCCCCGCACCTGGTCCGCTCCGGCATCGGCGACGTCGTCAGCAACATCTCGGCCATCGAGGACTGGGAGCTGGCGGGCCGGATCACCGAGGAACCGGTCGACGGCATGGCGGTCACCTTCGCCCGGGTCGCGGCCGAGGCGGTCCTGCACCGCCCCGACTCCATCGAGTCCGACGCCTTCCTCGCCGTGCTCGCCGAGGGCCTGGTGCTCTCCGGGATGGCGATGTCGGTGGCCGGGTCCAGCCGCCCGGCCAGCGGCGCGTGCCACGAGATCCTGCACGCCGTCACCCAGCTCCACCCGGGGACCAGCAACCACGGTGAGCTCGCCGGACTGGGCGCGTTGTACGCGTCCTTCCTGCGGGTGCGCCACCTGGGCTGGTCGCAACGGCGGCTGGAGGAGATCCGCTCCTGCCTGATCCGCCACCGGCTGCCGGTGCTGCCCACCGACGTGGGGCTCGACGAGGGGGACTTCGTGCGCGCCGTGGTTCACGCTCCGGGCACGCGTCCCGGTCGCTTCACCATCCTTGAACACCTGAACCTCTCCGAGGACGAGATCAAGCGGAGTGTCGCGGACTATGTCGAAGCCGTCGGTCGCTGAGGTCCGCGCGGGCGGTCAGCCCGCGGGGATCAAGGAGCGTGTGAACGAGGAACACTGGGCGGGCCGCTACTACATGCGGGACATCTCCCCGTACCTGAGCACACTGTTCGTCCGGCTCCGCGTCCCGCCGAACCCGATCACCTACCTGATGATGGCGTTCGGCGTCCTGGCCGGGGTGGTCGTGGCCCTCGGGGGGCTGTGGTCGGCGATCCTGGCGGCCGTGCTGGTGCAGGTCTACCTGCTGTTGGACTGCTCCGACGGCGAGGTCGCACGGTACACGGGCCGGACCAGCGTGGCGGGGATCTACCTGGACCGGATCGGCCACTACGTGTCGGAGATCGCCCTGCTCATCGGGCTGGGCGTGCGCGCCCAGGGCGACCTGGCGCCGGGCGGCTGGGTCATCCTCGGGATGGCCGCGGCGATCGGTGTCGCGCTGATCAAGGCCGAGACGGACAACGTCGTGGTGGCCCGGGCCAAGGCGGGACTGCCGGAGGAGGTCACGGCCGAGGCGATGCGCCCGCGCTCGTCCGGACTGAGCCTGGCCCGGCGGCTGGCCTCCGCGCTGAAGGTCCACCGCGTGATCCAGGCGGTCGAACTGTCGCTGCTGGTCGTGGTGGCGGCGGTCGTGGACGCCTTCCTGGGCGACCTGACCGCGACCCGCGTGCTCGTGGCCGCGTGCGCGGTCGTGGGCGTGGTGATGAGCTTCGCCCACTTCGTGAGCGTGGTCGCCTCGCGTCGCCTGGAGTAACGCGTCAGTGACGTTACCGTCACATACGGGGCCGTGTGTGTTACCCGACTCACGGCTCCGTACACCTTCCTCTTATTCTCTCGTTAGTCTGTTCGTGCGAATGTTGGCGTGAGTCAACCTGCTCGAAGTCCATCGTCCACTGAACGGTCGCAAGTATGGCCACATCCGTGATCCCGCCCTCACCGGTCTCCGGCGCGTCCGAGGAGGAGGACTCCCGAGCGCCGCGAGCCGAACGGAGCCGTCCCGAGGTGTCCGGTCCCATCCAGCCCACGCTGTCCTGTGTCCTGCTCACCATGGGCAACCGCCCCGCCGAACTGCGCAGGGCGATCACCAGTGTGTTCGAGCAGGAGGACGCGGACGTCGAGGTGGTCGTGGTCGGCAACGGCGCGGACCTGCCCAAGCTGCCCGAGGGCGTCACGACGGTGCGGCTGCCGGAGAACGTGGGCATCCCCGAGGGGCGCAACCACGGGGTGCGCGCGACCAAGGGCGACGTCGTGCTGTTCCTGGACGACGACGGGTGGTACCGCTCGACCGACCTGGCCCGGCACGTACGGGACCGGTTCGCCGCCGACCCGGAGCTGGGCGCGCTGTCCTTCCGGATCGCCGACCCGGACGGGGGGCCGGACCAGCGTCGCCACGTGCCCCGGCTGCGGGTGGGCGACTCCCGCAGGTCGAGTGTGGTGACCACGTTCCTGGGCGGGGCGTGCGCGATCCGGCGCACGGCGTTCGAGGAGGGCGGCGGCCTACCGGGCGAGTTCTTCTACGCCCACGAGGAGACCGACCTGGCCTGGCGGATCATGGACGCGGGCTACACGATCGAGTACGACGCCGACGCGGTCATGTACCACCCGGCGGTCGCGCCGACCCGGCATGAGAACTTCTACCGGCTCAACGCCCGCAACCGGGTGTGGCTGGCCCGCCGCAACCTGCCCTGGCCGCTGGCCTTCGCCTACCTGGGCACCTGGGTCGGGCTGACGCTGCTGCGCGAGCGCGACCGGGCGGCGCTGCGGTCGTGGTTCGGCGGCTTCCGCGAGGGCTGGCGCGAGGACGCCGGTCCGCGCACGCCGATCCGGTGGTCGACCGCCTGGCGGATGACGCGCGCGGGACGCCCGCCGATCATCTGAGGCCGGGCCCGGCAGCACCGGCGACATCGAACGGGGGGCCGGACGCCCGGCGTCCGGCCCCCCGTCGTGTCCTCGATCAGATCTCGGTGACGACGTCCTCGTAGTCCAGGCGCGGCAGGCGGTCGAACCACGCGTCCGGGCCGGGCCTGCCGACGTTCATCACCACGATCGGGCGCAGCGGCGAGTCCTCGCCGAAGAACTCCCTGCGCACGCCCTCGGCGTCGAACCCGGACATCGGCCCGGCGGCCAGACCGGCGGCGCGCACGCCGATGATCAGGTACGCGATCTGGAGGAAGGCGTTGTGCTCCGCGATCCTCGCCCGGCCCTCGGCGTCGCCGGCGAACATCTCCCGGGCGTCGGGCAGCACCGGGAAGACGGTGGGCAGCTGCTCGTGGAAGTCGGTGTCCGCGGACAGGATGAGGGACAGCGGCGCGGTCGAGGTCTTGGGGGCGTTGTTGCCCGCCATGTGCCGGACCAGGCGTTCGCGCGCCTCGGGGGAGCGCACGACCGTGACCCGCAGGGGCTGGTTGTTCATCGCGGTGGGGCCGAACCTCACCAGCTCGTGGATGGCGCGGACCTGTGCGTCGGTCACCGGCTCGTCGGTGAAGGTGTTGGCGGTGCGGGCGGATCGGAACAGCAGATCCTGGGCCGCCTTGTCGAGAACCAGCGCCTCGTTCATGTCATAACCTCTGTCGTGCTCTGCGGGCGTCACCGGCGCGGACGCCGGGACGGTCGTTCGTGAACACCAACATGGTTATCTAGGAAGATATTTCCTATGCGACTAAATGTGACGTCGGTCACTCGCTCGGCGCGAGGCGGCGTCTGACCCGCTGCCTCGGGATCTCCGGCACACCAGGGGTGGCGGTGTCCGCCCACTCCTCCAGCCGCTTGACGAACATCCGCGCCTGGACCGGCCAGTGGTAGGAGGTCCGCGCGATCTCGTGCCCGGTGCGCGCCATCCGCCGCCGCAGCTCCCCGTCGCGGCGCAGACGCAGCACGGCCTCCGCCGCCGCGGCCACATCGCCGAACGGTACCACCAGGCCCGCGTCGCCCTCGGGGCGCCCCGTGACCAGCTCCTCGGCCATCGGGTTGGCGGTCGTCACCACCGGAAGGCCGTGCGCCATGTACTCCACGACCTTCGTCGGCATCGAGTGCCGGTAGTTCGGCGTGTCGTGCAGCAGGCTCACCCCGGCCGTCGCCCCCGCGCAGATCCGCAGCGCCCGGTCGTTGGGCACGAACCCGTACCACTGGAGGTCGCCGTTCCGCTGGGCCTGGCGCAGCAGCGGCCGCACGCTCGCGTCCGCACCGCCGATCACCTCCAGCCGGACCCCCTGGGGTCGCAGCCTCCGGCCCAGTTCGACCAGCTCGTGCGCCCCGCGCGCCACCGAGACGTGCCCCAGGTACACCACCCGGTCCTCGCCCGGCTCCCGTGCGGGCTCCACCGGAACCTCGGTCGTGTTGGGCACCACCGGGTGGTCGTACCGGAACCGCGACCGGTACCCCTCCTCGGCCAGGAGCAGCCGCATCCGCCGCTCGGCCCGTCGTTCGAAGGCGCGAACCACCGCGCCGAGCGGCCGACGCACCGGCCGGGGCACCCACGGCTTGGTCAGGATGGCCGCCGCGGTGTCCTCGTGCACGTCCCACACCGTCACCGGCCGCCGGGCGGGCAGCGCCAGCATGAGTTCGGGGTCATGGAAGAGCAGCAGGTCGGCGCGGGGGGCGTGCTCGGCGAGCACCGCGCGTGCCGAGCGCAGGGCCGCCAGCCGCTCACGACCGGCCGCCCGGGGCACGTCGACCGAGTCGACCTCACTCCACGGGGTGACGCCGCACTCCCGGAACGGGGCGACGTAGGTCACGTGGTGTCCCGCGTCGAGGAGGGCGCGGATCTGCCGGTGCAGGATCCGGGCGTCCTCGGGATGGTGGACCACCGTGGCCACGAGTGCGTGCATCGAACATCACCTACGAGTGTCACCGGTCGGGTCCGTCTACAGCGATGATCCGCCCCACATGCGCGGTACCAGCTGTCCGACACGGTAATCACCAGCGGAAACGGTGCGAATAAACCACGGTGGACACACGGGGGTTATCGGGTGAACCTTCCATGTTCCGGGGGTGAACGGCGAAGGGCGCGCCGGTGAACCACGATGGGTCCGCAACCGGCGCGCCCGCAGACGCCCCAGACTCAGAGCACCCGCAACCGGTCAGGATCGGACACCGGCCCTCCCGCCTCGGTTGAGCGTCGCAACACACCGCGGGTGTCCAGCAACAACCGCGCGTACTCGGCCA
>NZ_QPNC01000014.1 GCF_003386285.1 Nocardiopsis sp. FIRDI 009 | reverse complement strand
ACGGTCAAGCCCGTGACCGGAACGGTGTCCGGGTCACGAGCTGAGGTTAAACGCCAAGCTAGGCGGTGTTCCTCGGGTCCTGCGCCGCGCCCCGGACCGGCGCCGGACGCCGGAACGACACCCCCTCGGGGGCCGTTCCACGCGAGTGGTCCTACCCGGACAGCTGCTGCCTCAGCTCCTCCGGCGAGGTGACGGGCAGCCTGCACGTGAAGCCCTCGCACACGTACGCGGTGGCCCGGCCGTCGATCGCCGCGCGCTCGCGCAGCAGAGGCACTCCCCCGTCCTCCCGGCCGTCCCCGCGCGAGAGCACCGTTCCCAGGGGAGCCCAGCGCAGCGCCGTGTTGACCAGCACGTCGACCTGGGGGTCGCCGGGGTCGCCGACGACCGCGACCGCCCGGGGGCCGCTCAGGAGGGCCTCACCCGTGGCCAACCCCCAGCCCGCGAACCGGGCCGCCTTCTCCGCCAGGAGGGAGACCGGGGACAGCGCGGCCTCGGCCGCGTCCCGGTGACGCCGCGACCCGGTCAGCGCCGCGTACGTCAACAAGGCCGAAGCGGCGGCCGACCGCCCCGAGGGGGTGACGTTGTCGGTGGGGTCCTGGGGGCGGCTGAACAGGCGCTCCGCGTCGTCGGCGGTGTCGAAGAAGCCGCCCTCCCCGTCGCCGAAGTGCTCCAGGATCGTGTCCAGCAGCCGCCCGGCCTCGTGCACGTAGCGGGCCTGACCGGTCACACCGTGCAGGGTCAGCAGGCCCTCGGCCATGTCCGCGTAGTCCTCCAGCACGCCCGCGCTGGTCCCGACGCGGCCGTCACGCGAGGTGCGCATCAGGCGGCCGTCGCGGACGTGGACGTCCAGGACCAGGTCGGCCGCGGTCCGGGCGGCGTCCACCAGGTCGGGGCGCTCCAGGAGGACCCCCGCCTCGGCCAGGGCCGCGACGGCCAGACCGTTCCACGCCGCCACCACCTTGTCGTCCCGGTCGGGGGCCACCCGCTCCTGGCGCGCGCGCAGCAGGGCCGCGCGCACGCGCTCGTGGCGCCAGGCGTCGGCGGGGGGCCGCGGGAGCCGGAGGACCGAGGCCCCGCGTTCGAAGGTGCCCTCCTCGGTGACCCCGAACACGCGCGCGGCGAACTCGGCGTCCTCCGGGTCGAGGACCTCGCGCAACTGGGCGGGGGTCCACACGTAGTAGGTGCCCTCCTCACCCTCGCTGTCGGCGTCCAGCGACGAGGCGAAACCGCCCTGGGGGGTGCGCAGGTCGCGGAGCATCCAGTCGGCGGTCTCCTCGGCCACCCTGCGCAGGAGGGCGTGTTCGCCGTTCTCCGCCGGCCCGGAGCCGGGCGGACGGCGGCTCATCCTCGTGTAGGCGCGCAGCAGGAGCGCGTTGTCGTAGAGCATCTTCTCGAAGTGCGGCACCACCCACTCCCGGTCGACCGAGTACCGGGCGAAGCCGCCGCCGAGCTGGTCGTAGATGCCGCCGCGCGCCATGGCCACCGCGGTTCCCCCGGCCATGAGCCCGGCGGGGGTCGGTTCACCGGTGGTCTGCGACGACAGGGTGCGCTCGTGCTGCGCGGTGAGGAACGACAGCAGCATCGACGGCGGGAACTTGGGCGCGGCGCCGAACCCGCCGTTGGTGTGGTCGTAGTCGCTGGCCAGCGCCCGCACCGCCAGATCCAGGGTCTGTCTCCCCGGCGGGGGCGCGGCGGCCAGCGTGCGCGGCCCGCTGAGCGCGTTCACCACCCGTTCGCCCTGCTGGAGGAGTTCGTCACGGCGGTCGCGCCAGGCGGTGGCCACGCCCTCCAGAAGCCGCTGGAAGTGGTCGCGCGGGAAGTAGGTGCCGCAGTAGAACGGCGCGCCGTCGGGGGTGGCGAACACGGTCATGGGCCACCCGCCCTGACCCGTCATGGCCTGGGTCGCCTCCATGTAGACGGCGTCGACGTCGGGGCGTTCCTCGCGGTCCACCTTGACGTTGACGAACAGGGCGTTCATCCGCTCGGCGGTCGCCGGGTCCTCGAAGGACTCGTGGGCCATCACGTGGCACCAGTGGCAGGCGGCGTAGCCGACGGAGACGAGCACGGGCACGTCGCGCCGGCGCGCCTCGGCGAACGCCTCCTCACCCCAGGGCCACCACTCCACGGGGTTGTCGGCGTGTTGCAGGAGGTACGGGCTGGTCGCGTCGCTCAGACGGTTGGGCATACCTCCACTGTGCCACCCGAAGGCCGCTCACCGGGGCTGCCCCTCCCGGTGGAGCGGCCCCGGACGGCGGAGCCCGGCGATCAGTCCCGACCGTTCTCCGCGGTGTCCCCGGAGGCGCCGACCACGGACGCGCCGCTCTCCTCGGTCTCGTCGGCGTCGGCGGACAGGGCGCGGAGCTTCCCGGTCATGCTGCGCATGAGGAAGTAGAGCCCGACACCGACCGCGAACACCGTGAGGAAGCCGAGCACACCCGGGGTCACGAGGCTCCGGTCCATCTGGACCTCGTCCGCCAGCACGGTCGCGGAGGTCAAAAGCGTGTTCATGCCACTCATACTCTCACCGCGTCCGTGACGCCCGCGAAGAGGTCCGTCTCCGGGACCTCCGTGTCGACCAGGGAACGGACCAGGTGGTAGTCCTCCGTCGGCCAGGCCTCGATCCGGACGTCGTTGGGCACCGCGAACCAGAACCCGTCGGGGTCCACCTGGGTGGCGTGCGCCTTGAGCGCCTCGTCGGCGACCTCGAAGTACTCGGCCACGTGGACCTGGGTGGTGATCTCCCAGCGGGGGCGGTCCCGCTCCTTGATCCGGTCGACCCACTCGGCGAACGGGTTCTCCAGGCCGCGTTCGGCGAGCACCTTGGCCAGGGCGTCGAAGCGCTCGGGTGGGAAGGAGACGAAGTAGTAGAGCTTGAGGGGCTGCCAGGGGTCGCCGGAGCCGGGGTAGGCGTCCGGGTCGCCCGCGGTGTCGAAGGCGCGCATCGACACCTTGTGGGTCATGATGTGGTCCGGGTGGGGGTAGCCGCCGTTCTCGTCGTAGGTGAGGATGACGTGCGGACGGAACCGGCGGATCGACGCGACGAGGGGCTCGGCGGCCTCCTCGACGGGGAGGGTGGCGAAGCTCCCCTCCGGGAGGGGCGGCAGCGGGTCGCCCTCGGGGAGACCGGAGTCCACGAAGCCGGCGAACTCCTGCCGGATGCCGAGGATCTCCCTCGCGCGCTCCATCTCCTCACGGCGGACCTGGGCGATGTTCTCTCGGATCTCGGGACGTTCCATCGCGGGGTTGAGGATGTCGCCGCGTTCGCCACCGGTCATGGTGACGACGAGCACGTCGACGCCCTCCTCCACGTAACGCGCCATGGTGGCCGCGCCCTTGCTGGACTCGTCGTCGGGGTGGGCATGAACCGCCATGAGGCGCAGGCGCTCGGACAACGAAGGCTTCTCCTTGACTCGGTGAACGGCTCGATGGGTGGGCCGTCCGGGCACCCCGAATGCACGGCATGGACGACTCACGCGTGGGCCGAGTAGGGGGGTTGTCGGGTCGGGGATATCTTAGACAACACCGTCCCCTCGTTCGGAGATTCCCGATGCCCGCGACCCCGGAAGAAGCCGCCGTGAACAGTGCCGACGCAGCGCCCGCGCTCCGCAAGCGCCATGGCAACGGCCCGCTCTTCTTCCTCTTCGGGACCGTCTTCGCCGTCGTCACGGCGATCGGGTGGGGGTACTCCGTCATGAACTACAACGGGCTGGCCGGTGGGGTGTACCACCAGGTGGTGTCGTTCGAGGCCCGCTCGGCCGAAGAGGCCAGGATCACCTTCGAGGTGAACAGCCGGGGCGGCGCCCACTGCCTCGTCTCGGCGCTGGACGACCAGATGGTGCAGGTCGGTCAGGACAGCGTCACGGTCGAGCCGGGGAACCGGATCGTGACCACGAGCGTTGACACGCTTCGACAGGCTTCCACGGTAGAAGTGGCCTCGTGCAGGGAACAAGACCCGCAGAACTGATCCACCGAACCCTCCCCCTGCCTGGCCCGGTACCAGGGCGGAGTCACGGGACCCGTGTGCGTCGGCACCCGGTGATATTCTCGTGAGTTCAGCTCTGGCCGCCTGGTGGCCATTGCTACTAGTACACCAAGGAGTTCCCGTGACCCAGACCCGCGACGACAACGTCACCTGGCTCACCCAGGAGGCGTACGACCGGCTCAAGGGAGAGCTGGACCACCTGACGGGGCGCGGGCGCGTCGAGATCGCGGAGAAGATCGAGGCGGCCCGGGAAGAGGGCGACCTGAGGGAGAACGGCGGCTACCACGCCGCCAAGGAGGAGCAGGGCAAGATGGAGGCCCGCATCCTCCAGCTCACCGAGATCCTGCGCACCGCTCGGGTCGGTGAGGCGCCCCGGACCGAGGGTGTGGTGGGCCCCGGCATGACGGTCACCATCCGGTTCGATGGTGACGACGAGGAGGTCACCTTCCTCCTCGCCTCGCGTGAGGAGAGCGGGGCCCCCATAGACGTGTACTCCCCGAAGTCCCCGCTCGGCGCGGCCATCAACGGCAAGCGCGTCGGCGACCACGTGAGCTACCAGCTGCCCAACGGCAGGAGCCTGGGCGTGGAGATCATCGAAGCCGTGCCGTACAGCGGGGCCTGAGCACTGCGGTGACCGGTGGGGGGCGGAGGCCCGCCCCCCACCCCCCGCCCGAGGGTGGGCCGGGGCGAGGGACACCGGTCACACCGGCCACGGCCAGCCCGTCGGTACCGTGGGAGGGCACGCCCCGCTTTCCGACGACCGACGCCCGAGGAACCGCATGTCCACCCCCCACTGGAACCCGAAGGATCCCCCGTACGGCCCCCCGCAGGCCCGGCGGGCCGGTTGGGGCCCCGGCGCTCCGCCGTACGGCCCCGCCCCCGCCCCCTGGGGGCACGCCGACCCCGCGGTCCCCGGCGGGCCCGGCGGCCCGGAACTGGCCGGCTTCGGCCGTCGGCTGGCCGCGCGGGCGATCGACTACGTCCTCGCGGTCTTCGCGGCGTTCGCCTTCTTCGTCTTCGTCGTCATCCTGGTCACGGTGCTGACCGGGGGCAGCGACACGAGCGACGCCGAGGCCAACGTGTGGGCGCTGATGTTCGTGTTCGGCTGGGGTCTGCTGCTGTTCTTCTACGACTGGCTGTACCTGGCCGCGTGGGGGCGCACGCTGGGCAAGATGCTGGTCGGGATCAAGGTGGTCAGCGCCGCCGACGGCGGACGGCTCAGCCAGGGCCAGTCCCTGGGCCGGTCGGCGCTGTTCGGTCTCCCCCAGTCCCTGCCGTTCCTGGGGCACCTGTTCTCCCTGGGCGAGTCGATGGCCGCGCTCGGCGACCGGCGCCTGGCCCTGCACGACCGCACCGCGGGGACGGTCGTCATCCGCACCTGAGCGCCCGCCCGGTCTTCCCGCCTCCGGCAGGCGGGGGCGCGCGCCCCGTCCGTCACGGCAGCGGTTCGCAGGCGGGCGCGTCGGCGCCGCCGTCGGCGAACACCGCCGGGACGTAGTTGTCCCGACCGATCCGGTACCAGGTGTCATCCGTCCCGAACGGCCCGCGGGCCGCGTCGCCGACGGCCTGGCAGTCCACGTCCACGACCGCCGTGTGCGCGGCCAGCCCCACCGGGGCGTGGTCGGTACCGGGGCCGTCCCGGACGATCACCGGGTCGCGCCGGCTCTCGGTGGTGATCCTGGTCTTCGACCGGTACTCGGCGGTCCACAGGTAGTCGACCCGCACCCACCCGTTGGTGGGCAGCCGGAGCCCTTCGCGGAACGCGCCGTCGGCCAGATCGATCCCGGCCGGGTTGCGGACCCGGCGGCCGAACCCGTCGAGTCCGCCGTTGTGGCCGTCGGTGTAGGCCGCCTGTGCCTGGGGGCGCCCGTGGCGCAGGTCCGGCCAGGACTGACGGGACTCGTTCCAGTGGTCGTCGGTGACGTTCCACGGACCCACGTCCCACACGGGCAGGTAGGCGCAGCGTGCGACGTGGTCCTCGGGCATGTCCTGGGGGACGGTCGGTCCCAGCGCCCCCGTCGTGCACACCCGGACCGTGTACTCCCCTCCGCCCCGGTTCGCCAGGGCCCGACGTGACGGAAGCGCGACGAAGTGGTCGTCGGGGCGGATGGTGTGCCCGTTGGCGGTGCGTCCGCCGACCAGACCGATCCGTGTGGCGAAGAGACGGGCCGAGAACGGCCCGACCCGTGTGTCCGGCTCGCCCTGTCCCTCCTCGCCCTCGGGCTCCTCCGGCCCTTCCTCGCCCTCCGGCTCCCCCTGGTCCCCGTGCCCCTCCGGCCGGTCCCCCGGCGTGTCCTGCCCGCTCCCCGGCCCGCCCTCGTCCGGTGCGCCGTCCCGCGGATCGGCCACGCGCAGCCCCAGCCCGGTCAGGGCGGTGTCGTCGCCGCCGAGTTCCACCCGCACCTGCACCCGGGAGACGTGTTCGGGCAGGGTGATCGTGCCGCCGCCCCGCGCGGGGTGCCACTCGGTCCACATCCCGTCGGCGCGCACCCCGCGCGCCTCGGCCAGCACGCCGCGGTCGTCCCCCTCGGCCCGCACGCGCACGTCCACCGTGTCGGTGGGCGCGCCCAGGTCCTGTTCGGGGAAGGTGGCCAGTCCGGTGTCGGTCCGCGCGTGCTCCCTGCGGGCCCCGACGCGGTCCTCCGCCCCGGCGACGCCGACGCGCAGCGCGCCGTCGTCGAGCAGCAGACCGACCCGGTCCGCGGAGGCGAGGTCCTGTGGGATCCACGCGGTACGCGCCTGGGCCGGGACCGCGGGCGCCAGCAGGGCGAGAACGCCCAGGGCGGCCAGAGTCCGCACGGTGGTCGGACGGCGTCGGTCGGACATCGCGTATTCCCTCACCCGAAAAGGAGCACATGGTCACTCTCAGTAAGCGTTCTGGTGTGCGCGTACTCAAGGAACTCGTGTCGGGTGTTGGTGATACGACGGTAAAGGTCCGGTGGGTCGGGTGCCCTCAGTCGGCGAAGGCCAACAGGCAGGCGGTGAAGCCGTGGACGTGGTTGACCCCGCCGACCGGGCCGATCTCCCCGGCCGCGAAGAAGCCCCCCACCGCCTCCACGCCCAGGATGCGGCGGACGGCCAGCACGTCGTGGTCGGCCTGCGGGAACAGGGCCTCGCCCCGCCCGTTGCAGGAGAAGAGCAACCCCGCGCCGACCTCGTGCTCGGCGCCGAAGTCGGCCAGTCTGCGGGCCAGGTCCTCGTCGGCGGTGCCCGCGTCACGCACCTGGAAGCGCACGGTCTGGCCCACATCGACCATGTCCCCGACGGCCAGCGCGCCCATCTCCGGGTCGACGCCGCTGAGCGCGCGGATCAGGAAGTCGCCCTGTTCGTGCTGCTCGGCGTACTCGTCCATGGCGATGCCCACGTGCAGCCCCTGGACGGCCAGCGCGCGGTCCTCCTCGCTCAGCGAGTCCACCAGCTCCTCCAGTTTCTCGTAGGCGTTGGTGCCCGCGAGTTCCAACAGGAGGTTGCCCTCGGCCTTGGTGACGGTCATGTTCGGGCCGATCGGGCGGCAGCCCTGACTGACCACAGTCCCGAGCACGCCCTCCCCGCCGACCAGCACGCCGACGGCGCCGCTGTCGACGGCCTCGCCCTCGTAGAACAACCGCACGGAGTCCTCCCCGCGCATGCCGTCGGCCATCCCGCCGACCAGCGGCAGCCCGCCGAGCGCGGGGGTGGACTCGCGGACGAAGGCCTGGGTGGGGAACTCGTAGGGGTTGGCGAGCAGGATCGCCACCCGGTCGCGGGGGCCGGGCTCACGCATCCCGACCACGGCGAGGTGGTCGTCCTCCAGGACCGTGTCCAACCGGAACGGCGTGAGCTCCACGCCCGGGAGCCGCGCGCACCACACGCTGACCGCGCCCTGGTTCTCCACCCCCCGGCCGCCGCCGATCACACCGGTGGAGCTGCACCCCACGCAGACGGCGCCCGAGGCGAGCTCCATGACGCGCCTGCCCGCGAGGGTGACCTCGTCCGGATCGGAGCCGCTGACGAAGAAGCACACCAGGTCGACCGGCCCCCGCACCTGCTCCAGGGCTGCCAGCACGGCCCGTTCGGCCGCGTTCACGAGGTCGGCCCCCGTCGTCAGAGCATTGCCGAACCGTGCCACCAGCCGCCACCCCGCCTTCACCGGCCACCGGCCGGACCTCGGACCGTACCTTCTCCTCCCATTCTTCCACTCCCCACACCGCCCTGGGGGGTTTCACGCCCACCGCGCCCGTCGCCGGCCACCACCCGGAACCCCTAGACTCCGTCGGGTGAGTCCCATCACGCCTCCCGCACCGCCCGAGGACCTGCCGAGCACCCTGGCCGCACTGCGCGAGTCCGGGCACGTCCACCGCCCGGTGGCCGCAGAGGTCCGGGACAACCTGCTGCGCCGGATGGGCGCGGGCCGCCCCCGCTTCCCCGGCCTGCACGGGTTCGACGACACGGTGCTCCCACAGGTCGAACGGGCCCTGATCGCGGGGCACGACATCGTCCTGCTGGGCGAGCGCGGCCAGGGGAAGACACGGCTGATCCGCACCCTGGCCGGGCTGCTGGACGAATGGTCCCCCGCCGTCGCCGGATGCCCGGTCAACGACCATCCGTTCGCCCCCGTCTGCCCGGGGTGCCGCGCGCGGGCGGCCCGCGAGGGCGACTCCCTGCCCGTGGTCTGGCGGCACCGCACCGAACGGTACGGCGAGAAGCTCGCCACCCCCGACACCGGAGTCGGTGAACTGATCGGCGACGTGGACCCGGCCCGGTTGGCCGAGGGCCGGTCGCTGGGCGATCCCGAGACCATCCACTACGGCCTCGTCCCCCGCGCCAACCGGGGTGTGTTCTGCGTCAACGAACTGCCCGACCTGCCCGCGCGCGCCCAGGTGGCGCTGTTCAACGTCCTGGAGGAGCGCGACCTCCAGGTGCGCGGCTACACCCTGCGGCTGCCCCTGGACCTGCTGCTGGTCGCCAGCGCCAACCCCGAGGACTACACGCACCGGGGGCGCATCGTCACCCCGCTCAAGGACCGGTTCGGCGCCCAGGTGCGCACCCACTATCCGCTCGCCCTGGACGACGAACTCGCCCTGCTGCGCCAGGAGGCGGCGATCCCCGAGGGCACGGTCGTCCCCACGCACCTGCTGGAGTCCGTGGCCCGGTTCACCCGGCTGGTCCGTGACTCGAGGAAGGTCGACGGCAGGTCCGGGGTTTCGGTGCGCTTCTCCGTCGCGGCGGCCGAGACCGTCGCCGCCTCGGCCCTGCGCCGTGCCGCGCTGACCGGTGAGGAGGTCCCCGTGGCCCGGGTCTGCGACCTCCCGTCGGCCGTGGAACCGCTGATGGGCAAGGTCGAGTTCGAGATGGAGGCCGAGGGACGCGAGGCCGAGATCCTCCACCTGCTGTTGCGGCGGGCGGTCGCCGAGACCTTCCGCGCCCGGTTGGGGGAGACCGACCTGACCCCGCTCAGCGACCGGTTCGGCGGGGGCGGCACCGTCGAGACCGGGGACCTGGTCGGAGCCGCCGAACTGCTGCGCCGGGTCGGCACGGTCCCGGGTCTGTCCGCGATGATCGAGCGGGCGGCTCCGGAGGCCGAGGACGGTCCGCCCACGCCCGGCCTGGCCGCGGCGGTGGTCGAGTTCGCGTTGGAGGGGCTGTACCTGGAGCGCCGTCTGGCCAAGGACACGCTCCCCGACCGCGACGTCTACCGTTTCTGAGACGCGGGACCCGGGACGCACGGCGGGAGGAGGCAGGCATGAGGTTCCGGTACCGGGCCTACACCGGCGGCCCGGACCCGCTGGCCGACCCCGACCCGCCTTCGCGGGAGGAGCGGGTCGAGACCGTCGCGCTGGAACGCCTACGGGCGCGGGAGGTCGACGGCGACGGTGAGGGCGGGGGCGTCCGGGCCAGCCCCGCGGGCGGGTCGCTGAGCGGCGGCCTCCTGGCCCCCCCGGACCGGAACGGCCACGGCCTGACCCCCCGTGAGCTGCGACGGCTGGGTGAGACGGCCCTGCGCGACATCGAACGTTCGGCGCGGGGCCCCGGCGGCGGGCACCCGGGCGGCGGTGGCCGGGGCGGTGATCCCACCGGGGCGCACACGCCCCGCGAGGCGGGCGACGACCGTCCTCTCGACCCGGTGGCGACCGTCCGCGCGGCGGCGCTGCGCCGTGCCGTGTCCCCCGGGCCGCTCCTGCGCGCCGGGGACCTCCGCGTCGCCCAGACCGAACCCGTCGGCGCGGCGGCGGTGTCGTTGCTCGTCGACCTCTCGCACTCGATGGTGGAGCGCGCGCTGCACACGGCGGCCACCCGGACCGCCCTGGCCCTGCACACCCTGGTCCGCACCCGTCACCCGGACGACCGGATCCAACTGGTCGGTTTCGGGGAGAGCGCCCGCGAGCTCACGCCCGCCCGACTGGTCGCGCACGAGTGGCGGCGGACCCCCGGCACCAATCTGCACCACGCGCTGCGCCTGGCCCGGGGACACGTGCGGCGCCATCGCGGCCTCAGGCCCCTGGTGCTCGCGGTCACCGACGGGGAGCCCACCGCCCACCTGGGCGGGGACGGCCGTTCCCGGTTCGCGTGGCCGCCCGACCCGCGGACCGCCGAACTCACCCTGGCCGAGCTGGACCGGCTGCTGCGCGAGGGCGCGGAGGTGGTGTTCTTCCTGCTCGCCGACGATCCCCGACTGCGCGACTTCGCCGCCGAGATGGACCGGCGGCGGGCGGTACGGGTCGTGCGCGCCGACGCCGAGGCCCTGGGTCCGCTGGTGGTGGACCGGTACCTCGGGCGTCGCGGCTGAGCGGCGCGGGGGCGGCGCTCAGAACTCGAAGACGTTGACGTCGGAGGCCAGGACGAGCAGCTCCTCCGGGGCGTCACCGCCGGAGTAGAGGAGCTGGTGGCGGTTGGCGGGCATGATCGTCTCGGTGAAGCGCAGCGTGACGTTCCCGGCGTAGGCCACGCGCTCCTGGACGAGCAGCGGGATGCCGGGGCCGAGTCCGAACGCCTCGGCTTCGTCGGGCGCCGGCATGCGCGCACCGACGACGTCCCAGTTCCAGGTCTCCGCATAGCCCAGGTCGCGCAGGGTGGCGCTGACCCCCTGGGTGAGGCGTTCGGGAGACATCAGCGGGGTGTTGTTGGCGATGGTGTAGGGGAGGTAGGTGACCTGGGACTGCCAGAGTCCGCCCTCGACGAAGCGGTCGCAGGAGCGGATGACGACGAGACCGCCCTGCGGGGTGTCGGGGTCGGCCTCCGGGCGCAGGCGCTTGGCCACGCGCGGGCGCATGGTGTCCAGGCTGACCTTGATGCTCTCGTGGATGTTGTGGTATCCGGCGTCGCGCAGGTGCGGCTGGTAGCCCTCCTGGAACCGCTCGGAGTCCGAGCCTCCGGAGACGGGTGTGGCCAGGTGGACGATGGGCCGGTGGTCGGCGGCGTAGGATCCGCGTCCGGCGCGGATGGCGATACGCCCCTCGTCCTGGAGGATGCGCATCCCCATCCGCGCCGTGGCGCGGGAGACGCCGAACCGCTCCGCGAGTTCCTCCTCCCCCGGCAGACGCTCGCCGGGCTTGTACTCGCCCCTGGCCAGCGCCTCGCGCAGGTGGTCGGCGACCACTGTCTTCTTCGACGTGCTCATGCTGTGCTCAGTCCCGGTGGTAGGCCTTGAGGTTGCCGTGTTCGAACTGGTATCTGATGCTGTGCCCCGCGTAGACGGTGTGTACCACGCGGATGGGGCGCTCCTCGGAGTAGTCGGTGCGGTGCACGTTCAGCACGGGGACACCGGGGGGCAGTTCGAGCTGGGACGTCTCCTGGGGCGTGGGCATGCGGGTCTCCACCTCGTCCACCCAGCCCGCCTGGCGGTGACCGTGTTCCATGAGGACCTCCAGGGCGCTGTCCACGTCCTCGGGGAGCATGAGGGCGGTGTCCTGGACGAGTTCCATGGGGTAGTAGGCCGAGCTGATGGATCCGGAGACGTCCCCCGAGAAGCGGTACATGCGGCGAACGACGGTCATGTCCCCCTCGGGGACGCGGAGGCGGCTGGCGATGTCCGGGGTGGCGCTCAGGAGTTGGAGTTCCTCCAGGGTCTGACCGGCCAGGGCGGACTCGTTGAGGCCCGTGCGCTGGGTGGGCCGGGTGGCGTAGAAGGTCTCGGGGACGACGTTCTGGACGAAGTGTCCGCGCCCGGGCCTGCTGAGGATGAGCCCCTGGTTGCGGAGCATGCCCAGGGCGAGGCGGACGGTGTTGCGGGAGGCCTCGAAGCGCTCCTCCAGCTGCTTCTCCGAGGGGAGCTGTCCTCCGGGGGGAAGGGTGCGTTCCTGGATCTCACGGCGCAAGACCCGGGCGATCTGTCGATATCTACTCTCTGCCCGCATAAGTCCACCCTCAGGGGGGTAATAATCCAACACGTTCGCTTGTACCAACAAGGTGATCGCAACACCAACAGAACACGTACAGCCGGGTCACCTGGATCCATCTTAAACGAAGGGCACCCTCAGTACACGGCCCCCGGACCCGGAGCCGGAGGAGACCGTCCGCGGTCATCGCCCCCGCCGACCACCGAGGACACGGAAAGACCTCGTGGACACACGCGAAACCCCCTCACCAGGTGAGGGGGGAGTCAGCGGAACTGCACCGTCAGCCGTGAGGAGAACACATGATCCCCCTCGTCATCGCGTTCGTCGGCCTCGTCCTCCTGGGCCTGGCCGCGGGGTTCCTCCTGGCCATCTCCATCGGGATCCGCCGCCAGGACCGCCGCCGCGGCTTCCGCTCCCTGCGCGAGGAGGACGACAACAACGTCCTGTCCCGCGCGGGAAGCCTCGTCGTCGGCCTGCGCTTCGCCAACGACACCCGCTCCCCCGAGCAGGAGCGCACCCCCAGCACGGTCTGACGCGCCTGTCCCGGTCCGCCGCTCGGCTTCGGACCGTGTTCGGCCACCCGAACGGCGAACCCCTCAGGCGGCTGCCCCAGGAAACGGTCCCTAGTCCTCCAGGGCCCGGAGCAGGTCCGCCACCAGGTCGTCGCCGGACTCGATGCCGACGGAGATCCGGACCAGGTCGGCGGGCACCTCCAGCGGGGAACCCGCAGTGGAGGCGTGCGTCATCCGCCCGGGGTGCTCGATCAGGGACTCGACCCCGCCGAGCGACTCCCCCAGGGTGAAGACCTCGGTGCGCTCGCACAGCCGCAGCGCCGCCTTCTCCCCGTCCCGCAGGGCGAAGGAGACCATCCCGCCGAAGGAGCGCATCTGCCGCTCGGCGAGCTTGTGCCCCGGGTGACCGTCCAACCCGGGGTAGTAGACCCGGCGGACCGCCGGGTGCCCCTCCAGCTCGGCCGCGATCCGCTCGGCGTTGGCGCTGTGCCGGTCCATCCGCACACCCAGGGTCTTGATCCCCCGCAGCGTCAGCCAGGAGTCGAACGGCCCCGGCACGGCGCCCATGGTGTTCTGGTGGAAGGCCAGCCGCTCACCCAGGTCGGCGTCGGCCACCACCAGGGCGCCGCCGACCACGTCGGAGTGCCCGCCCAGGTACTTGGTTGTGGAGTGCACGACCACGTCCGCGCCCAGCGTCAGCGGCTGCTGGAGGTAGGGCGAGGCGAAGGTGTTGTCGACGACGTACAGCGCGCCCGCGTCGTGCGCGATCCGCGCGACCGTCTCGATGTCGGTGATGTTGAGCAGCGGGTTGGTGGGCGTCTCCGTCCACACGACCTTCGTGGTGGGACGCACCGCCGCGCGCACGGCCTCGGGGTCGGTCTGGTCGACCGCGTCCCAGGACACGCCCCAGCGCTCGACGACCTTGGAGACCAGGCGGAAGGTGCCCCCGTAGGCGTCGCCGGGGATGATGATGTGGTCGCCGGGTGACAGGACCGTGCGCAGCAGTGTGTCCTCGGCGGCCATGCCCGAGGCGAAGGCCAGCCCCCGGACCCCGGACTCCAGCGCGGCCAGGCACTCCTCCAGGGCGGCGCGGGTCGGGTTGCCCGTGCGCGAGTACTCGTAGCCCTGGCGCAGACCGCCCACACCGTCCTGGGCGTAGGTGCTCGTCTGGTAGATCGGCACCACCACGGCCCCGGTACCGGCGTCCGGTTCCTGCCCCGCGTGGATGGCCAGCGTTTCAAACCCCTCGAACGTCATGGGGTCACAATAGCCGCCGTACCCCCCGTGAACCTCACGTTTCACATGGGTCGGAGCACGACGGAGCCGTGCTCCCCGCTTCCTCAGGCGGGCGGGAACCTGGTGGCCGACCCCGGTTCGGGCGGCTCGGTCGGCGCCTCGGGCGGCAGCCCCGTGGCGGGGGTGGGCACCCTGGTGGGCGTACCGGACTCGCGCATCGGCGGGTCCCAGCCGAGTTCGGGGTCGTGGGTGCGCACGACCCTGCCGGGTACCCCGGCGAGGACGCTGTGGTCGGGGTAGCGACCGGGGCGGACCACGGTGCCCGCCGCGACGACGCAGTTGCGGCCGAGGTGGACACCGGGCAGGATCACCGCGTTCGCACCGATCCAGGTGCCGTCGCCGATGCTCACCGGGTCGTCGACGGGCCACTGGAGGCCGACGGGGATCTCGGTGTTGGCGTAGGAGTGGTTCTGGTCCGTGATGTAGACGTAGGGGCCGGTGTAGACGTGGTCACCGATGTCCACCGACCTGTGCGCGACGATGTGCGAGCCGCGACCGATCGCACAGCCCGAGCCGATCCGGACGACGGTGTCGGGCCCGAGGTCGTAGTCCGGCCCCATGCCCGCGGCCAGGGTCATGTCACCGCCCAGCACGGTGTGCACGCCGATCTCGATCCACGGCTCGCCGTAGAGGGTGGCCGTGGGGAAGGCGATCGCGGAACCCGCGCCGAAGCGCGCGAACTTCCGCGCGGCCTTGGAGTCCGCGCGGATTTCGGCGTTGCTCCGCGCGTACGACCAGGCGGAGCGGATGATCCAGGACAACAGCCGCGACACGCGAGCTCCCATGTATTACCTGCCAGTAACGTTGTCGCGAAGGGTAGCAGTGTCCGAGTATGCGACGCTCCGTCCGGTCCGCACACGGCGGGGCCCCGAACCGCGCTCGGTCGAACGCGGCCGGGGCCCCGGATGCGGTGCGGTCGCCCGCCTCAGCCGGACAGGTGGGCCAGCAGGTCCTGGCGGGTGAGGATGCCCACCGGTCGGCCGTCGCGCAGCACCACCAGCGCTCCGGAGCCGCGCAGCAGCCGCACGCAGTCGCTGACCGGCGTCCCCGTGCCGACCGTGGCCAGCGGCTTGCCCATGTGCGTCTCCACGCTGTCGTCCAACTGGGCGCGCCCGTCGAAGAGCGCGTCGAGGACGTCGCGCTCGGCGATGGAGCCGACCACCTCGGCCGCCATAACCGGCGGCTCCTCCTTCATCACCGGCAGCTGGGAGACGCCGTACTCGCGCATGATCGCCACGGCCGTCCCGATCGACTCGTGCGGGTGGGTGTGCACGAAGTCGGGCATCTCACCGCCCTTGCCGCCCAGCACCTGGCCCGCGGTGGCCTCCTCGGTCTCGGCCGACAGGAAGCCGTAGTCGGCCATCCACTCGTCGTTGAAGATCTTGCCGAGGTAGCCGCGGCCACCGTCGGGCAGCAGGACGACGATGACGTCGTCGGGGCCCGCGTCCCGGGCCACACGCAGGGCCGCCTCGACCGCCAGGCCGCAGGATCCGCCGACCAGCAGCGCCTCCTCGCGCGCCAGGCGGCGCGTCATGAGGAAGGATTCCTTGTCGCTGACGGCCACGATGTCGTCGCAGATCCCCGTGTCGTAGGTGCCGGGCCAGATGTCCTCGCCCACGCCCTCGACCAGGTAGGGGCGGCCCGACCCGCCCGAGTACACCGAGCCCTCCGGGTCGGCGCCGACCACCTTCACCCGCCCGCCGGAGACCTCCTTGAGGTAGCGGCCGGTGCCGCTGATCGTCCCGCCGGTGCCGATGCCCGCCACGAAGTGCGTCACGCGGCCCTCGGTCTGCTCCCAGATCTCGGGTCCGGTGGAGTGGTAGTGGGACTCGGGGTTGTTCCGGTTCTCGTACTGGTTGGGCTTCCACGCCCCGGGGATCTCCTCGGCGAGCCGGTCGGAGACCGAGTAGTAGGAGTCGGGGTGGTCCGGAGCGACCGTGGTCGGGCAGACCACGACCTCGGCGCCGTAGGCGCGCAGCACCGCCAGCTTGTCCGGGCCCACCTTGTCCGGGCAGACGAAGACGCAGCGGTAGCCCTTCTCCTGCGCGACCATCGCCAGCCCGATACCGGTGTTTCCGGAGGTCGGCTCGACGATCGTGCCACCGGCCCTGAGCTCGCCGCTCTTCTCCGCCGCCTCGACCATGCGCAGGGCGATGCGGTCCTTCACCGAACCGCCGGGGTTGAAGTACTCCACCTTGGCGAGGATGGTCGGCGCGAGCCCTTCGGTGACCTTCCGGAGTCGCACCAGAGGGGTGTCCCCCACCAGGTCGATCAGTGAGTCGTGTACCCGCACTGTGGGCTCCCTCAGCATCGCGGCGGCCGGATCCGTCGGCCCGCCTGGTCCTTCGCCCCGGTCGCGCCTTCCGGGGCCGTGGGCCGGTCTGGCCCACCACACCTCGACCCTAATCCGTTCCCGCGCCGTTCGCGCCGTTCACACCGGGTGTCGACACCGCCGACCGTCACGCGCGGGCTCGAACCGGCTCACCGGACGGCGCGGATCGTGTGCCGCCCGGGGTACGTGACCCGGGGCCGCCGCGGTTGTAGCCTCGGGATCGAACCGGCCCGCCCCAGGGCGGACGGAGACCAGGCCCGGGGGTGGTCCGATGCTGCGAGCCGCACGCGCACGGCGCATCGCCGCCGCCACGGCGTTCGGCGGCGGCGGGGTGACGCTCGTGGGCGCGGGCACCGTCGCCCTGCTCTACCTCCAGGCCCGGCTCGCACGGCGCGCGGTCGGCGTCACCGACTGGGACCGGCCCTGGGTGAACGGAATCCACGGCGCCGGTGACGGGCCGCCGCTGCGGATGCTCATGCTGGGCGACTCCACCGCGGCCGGGTTCGCGGTCGCCGAGGCCGCGCAGACGCCCGGGGTGCTGCTGGCGACGGGGATCGCGCACGCGGCCGACCGGCCGGTGCTGCTGCGGTGCACCGCCTCCCCCGGAGCGACCTCCGCCGACCTGGCCGCCCAGGCTGAGGGGGCCGGGGCGTTCGAGGACGCCACCCGCTTCGACGTGGCGATCGTCTTCATCGGGGCCAACGACGTCATCCGCCGGGTCCGCCCGAACGACGCCGTCGAACAGCTGCGCGACCTCACCCGCCGCCTCGTCGACCACGGCACGGAGGTGGTCGTGGCGACCTGCCCGGACCTGGGCACCGTCCGGCCGATCGGATGGCCGCTGCGGTCGGTCGCACGGCGCGCCTCACGCCAGCTCGCCGCCGCCCAGACCATCGCGGTCACCGAGGTCGGCGGGCGCACGGTGTCGTTGAGCGACCTCCTCGCCGACGACTTCCGGTCCGACCCTGGGTCCATGTTCGGGCCCGACCGATTCCATCCGTCAGCCCTCGGGTACGCCCAGGCCGCCTCCGCCGTCCTGCCCTCGGCGTGCGCCGCGCTCGGCCTGCTCCCCGAGGTCGGGGAGATCGGACGTCCCGAGGGGATCCTGCCGGTGGACCGCGCGGCGGTCGTGGCCGCCGAGACCGCGGGCACCGAGGTCTCCCGGGTCCCCGTCGAGCATTCGGGCAGGCGGGGGCGCTGGGCGGCGCTGATCAGAGCCCCCTTCCGCCCCCGCGGGACCCGCGGGGAGGCTGCCGAGGGGACCGGGTCCGCGGACCGGACGGTCGAGACGGCCGGCCGGACCACCGGGGAGGGAACCGCCACCCGGGGCGGCGCGCCAAGGCCGACCCCGGGTGGCGAGGGCGAGGGCCCGAGATGTTAACTGGTCAGTAACAAGACGCGCCGCGAGGTCGAGGCAGGCGCCCGGCCACCCGACGGAGCGTCACCGCAGCACCCCGACACCGAATGGGACGAAGCACATGCCCGAAGCAGTCATCGTCGCCACCGCGCGCTCCCCGATCGGCCGCGCCTTCAAGGGTTCCCTGAAGGACATCCGCCCCGACGACCTGACCACCCAGATCGTCGGCGCCGCCCTGGCCAAGGTGCCCGAACTCGACCCCAAGGACATCGACGACCTCATGCTGGGCTGCGGCCTCCCCGGCGGCGAGCAGGGCTTCAACATGGCCCGCATCGTCGCCGTGCAGCTCGGGCTGGACACCGTCCCCGGCACCACCGTCACCCGGTACTGCTCCTCGTCCCTCCAGACCACCCGCATGGCCTACCACGCCATCAAGGCGGGCGAGGGCGACGTGTTCGTCTCCGCCGGCGTGGAGACCGTCAGCCGCTTCGCCCACGGCAGCAGCGACAACCCGCAGAACGAGAACCCGATCTTCGCCGACGCCAAGGCCCGCACCGAGAAGCGCGCCGAGGGCGGCGCAGAGGTCTGGACCGACCCGCGCGAGGACGGCGCCCTGCCCGACGCCTACATCGCGATGGGCCAGACCGCCGAGAACGTCGCCCAGATCACCGGCGTCTCCCGCCAGCGGCAGGACGAGTTCGCGGTCCGCTCGCAGAACCTCGCCGAGAAGTCCCTGGACAACGGCTTCTGGGAGCGCGAGATCACCCCGGTGACCCTCCCGGACGGCACCGTGGTCAGCACCGACGACGGCATCCGCCGCGGCACCACCTACGAGAAGGTCAGCCAGCTCAAGCCGGTGTTCCGCCCCGACGGCACCGTCACCGCGGGCAACGCCTGCCCCCTGAACGACGGTGCCGCCGCACTGGTCATCATGAGCGACACCCGCGCCGCCCAGCTCGGCATCACCCCGCTGGCGCGCATCGTGTCCACCGGGGTCAGCGGCCTGAGCCCGGAGATCATGGGGCTGGGCCCGGTGGAGGCCTCCAGGCAGGCGCTGGCCCGCGCCAACATGGCCATCGGCGACATCGACCTGGCCGAGATCAACGAGGCCTTCGCCGCGCAGGTCCTGCCCTCCGCCGACCAGCTCGGCATCGACATCGACGCCCAGCTCAACGTCAACGGCGGCGCCATCGCGGTCGGCCACCCCTTCGGCATGACCGGCGCCCGGATCACCGGCACGCTGCTCAACGGCCTCCAGTTCCACGACAGGACGTTCGGTCTGGAGACCATGTGCGTCGGCGGCGGCCAGGGCATGGCGGCCGTCTTCGAGCGTCTGAGCTGACCCGCGCCGCACGGCCACATCCGCCCGGGTCTCCCCTCAGGAGGTCCGGGCGGAGCCGTCCGCGGGGCCGGTCGGCGCGCCCGCTGACAAACGTTCCCCCTCGCCCAAGGTAAAAGCTGGTGACCGGGGCTTGTCCAAAGCGTGATCCTGATGCAGTGTCGCAGGTAAGTGCCACACGCCAACGCGCCTCCGGAGGTGCCCATGTCGCTAACCCACTCGCCGGAGATCCACGCCAAGCTCATCGAACGCGTCCCGGCCGTGACCGGCCGCGGACTCCCCGAGTGGTTCGACGCCCTCGACAAGGGCCCGAGCCTGCTCCGCTGTTCGGACCGCTCGAACTGGCTCGCCGACGAGTACGAACTGCCGCACTGGTACGCGCAGGCGATCGTCACCGAGTACGAGCGCCGCCGCCGTAACCGCTCCATTCCCGCCCCGCGCCGCGACGGGACCTGACCCGTCGAACGGCGAAGGGGCCACCCCCGGGCGACGACCCGGGAGGCGGCCCCTCGCCACGTCCGACGCGACGCCGTTACTCGGCGAACATCGACTTCAGGATCCAGAGCAGGCGCAGGATCTCGATGTAGAGCCAGACCAGGGAGACGGTCAGGCCGAAGGCGAACTGCCAGGCGAACTTCGCCGGGATCCCGACCTGGACGCCCTCCTCGATGCCGCGGAACTCGATCGCGAGCGTCAGCGCCGCGATGACCACGAACACCAGGCTGACCCCCAGCCCCAGCAGGGTGGGCTCACGCAGGCCGAGACCGCCGGCCATGAAGAAGCTCAGCACGAAGTTGACCAGCATCAGGGCGGCGGCGCCGAGCACCGCGAAGGTGACGGCCTTGACGAAGCCGTCGGTCACCTTGATGATCCGGAACTTGTACAGCGCCAGCATCACGGCGAACACGGCGACGGTGCCGACCACGGCCTGGGAGACCAGCGAGGCGCTCGCACCGGCGTCACCGGTGCTCGCGGCCAGCTGCGCTCCGAGCAGGGCGGAGAACCCGCCGACGAGCAGACCCTCAAGGCCCGCGTAGGTGAGGATCAGGCCGGGGCTGGTGCTCTGCTTGAAGCCGATGATCAGCCCCAGGACGAGGCCGCCCAGGGCCCCGACCACCGTCAGCAGCAGGGCGAGGCCCGGGTTGAAGCTGAAGAGGAAGTAGTTGACGGCGCCGAGGAGGGCGACCGTACCGAGCGTCATGCCGGTGCGGACGACGACGTCGTCGATGGTCATCGGCTGGGCGTCGGCGCCCTGGACCGGAGCCGCGGGGTACCCGGGCTGCGGGTGTCCGGGCTGTGCGTAGCCCTGCTGGGGGTAACCGGCCTGGGGGTACGGCTGTCCGTAGCCCGGCTGACCATAACCCTGCTGGGGGTATCCCTGCTGCGGGTACGGCTGTCCGTAGCCCGGCTGGCCGTAACCGCCGGTCCCGGACTGCTTGAGCGCCCGCTTGAGGACGGGGTTGGAACTCCGCAACCTCATGTCTCGTCATGGCCTTTCACGCGTGGTTTGCTGCCCACAAAGTAACGTATCGGCCCTCCGGCGGGTTCCCGGGGCAGGTCACCATTGCGACACGGCACGGCGCGGGGCCGACCACCGGGAGGCGCCGGCCCCGGAGCACGCGTCCGGACGGTCAGTTCCGGGTGATCACCGACCGCGCCATGAACAGGACGTTGGCCGGGCGCTCCGCCAGGCGGCGCATGTAGTAGCCGTACCACTCGTCGCCGTAGGGGACGTAGACGCGCACGCGCTTGCCCTCGGCGGCCAGCCGGACCTGCTCGGTGTCGCGGATGCCGTAGAGCATCTGGTACTCGTAGTCGTCCGCGGAGCGGCCGTTGGTCTTGGCCAGCTCCCCGGCGATGGCGACCATCCGCGGGTCGTGCGAGGCCACCATCGGGTAGCCGTCGCCCTCCATGAGGATGCGCAGGCAGCGCACGTACGCCCTGTCCACCTCGGCCTTGTCGCGGTAGGCGACGGAGGCGGGCTCGTCGTAGGCGCCCTTGCACAGGCGCACGCGCGAACCGGGGCCGCTGAGGTCGCGGCAGTCGGCCTCGGTGCGGTGCAGGTAGGCCTGCAGGACCGCGCCCACGGAGGGAAAGTCCTGCCGCAGTTCGCGCAGGATGCCCAGGGTGGAGTCGGTGGTGGTGTGGTCCTCCATGTCCAGGGTCACCGTGGTGCCGATCGCCGCCGCCGCCTCGGCGATCCGCCGGGCGTTGTCCAGGGCGATCTTCTCGCCGTCCCGGTTCAGGAACTGGCCGACCGCCGACAGCTTGACCGACACCTCGGCGCGCCCGCCCAGACCGGCCTCGCCCAGGGCGGCCAGCAGGTCCTCGTAGGCGGTCACCGTGGCGTTGGCCTGCTCCAGGTCGGTGGTGTCCTCGCCCAGGTAGTCGAGCGTGACGTAGCGGTCGGTGGTCAGCTCGGCGACCGCGGGCAGCGCCGATTCGAGGGTGGAGCCGGCGACGAACCGGGAGACCAGGCCCCGGGTGACGGGTGTGCGCTCGACGATCGTGCGGCAGGTCTTGGACCTGGCGGCGAGCAGCAGGGGCTTACGAAGCATGGAGACCTCGAAGAAGACGTGCGCGAGCCGGTGGGCTGGCGCGGACTGCGGTGACTGCCGGAGATGACCGGCCGTACCGGTGAACTCCTCGGGGGGTGTGGCCCGCCCCGCGCCGCCGGGATGGCGGCGGCGCGGGGCGGTGCGCGGACCGTGCGGGATCGACCCGACTAGTCCATGTGCGGGTAGGAGGAGGTCGTCGGGGCGACGAAGGTCTCCTTGATGGCGCGCGGGCTGGCCCAACGCGACAGGTTCTGCGCCGAACCGGCCTTGTCGTTGGTGCCGGAGGCGCGGCCGCCGCCGAACGGCTGCTGGCCCACGATGGAACCGGTCGGCCGGTCGTTGATGTAGAAGTTGCCCGCGGTGAAGCGCAGGGCCTCGGTGGCCTTGGCGATCGCGGCGCGGTCCTTGGCCAGCACGGCACCGGTCAGCGCGTAGGCCGAACCCTGGTCGACGGTCTCCAGGACCTCGTCGAACTTCTCGTCCTCGTAGACGTGGACGGCGACGATCGGACCGAAGTACTCGGTGCGGAACACGTCGTGGGAGGGGTCGGTGCCCTCGATGACGGTCGGGCGCACGAAGTATCCCACGGAGTCGTCGGCGGTGCCGCCCGCGATGATCGACAGGGTCGGGTCGGACTTGGCGTCCTCCAGGACCTTGGCGAGTTTGTCGAAGGCGCGGCGGTCGATGACGGCGCCGATGAAGTTCGACAGGTCGGTGACGTCGCCCATCCTGATCGCCTCGACCTCGGCGACGAGGTCGTCGCGGACCCGCTCCCAGACGGATCGGGCGACGAAGGCGCGCGAGGCGGCCGAGCACTTCTGGCCCTGGTACTCGAAGGAGCCGCGGACGATCGCGGTGCGCAGGACGTCGGGGTCGGCGGAGGAGTGCGCGACGATGAAGTCCTTGCCGCCGGTCTCACCGACGATGCGCGGGTAGCTCCTGTAGTTCGCGATGTTCTCGCCGACGGACTTCCACAGGTGCTGGAAGGTGCGGGTCGAACCGGTGAAGTGCACACCGGCCAGGTCCGGGTCGTTCAGCGCGATGTCGGAGACGGCCAGGCCGTCGCCGGTCACCATGTTGATGACGCCCGGGGGAAGACCGGCCTCCTCCAGCAGGCGCATCGTGAACTCGGCGGCGAACTGCTGCGTCGGGGACGGCTTCCACACGACCACGTTGCCCATGAGGGCCGGGGCGGTGGGCAGGTTGCCCGCGATGGCGGTGAAGTTGAAGGGCGTGATCGCGTAGACGAAGCCCTCCAGCGGCCGCTGCTCCATGCGGTTCCACACGCCGGGGACGCTCAGCGGCTGCTGCTCGATGAGCTGCCGGGCGTAGGAGACGTTGAAGCGCCAGAAGTCGATGAGCTCGCAGGCCGAGTCGATCTCCGCCTGCTGCACCGTCTTGGACTGGCCGAGCATGGTGGCGGCGTTGATCGTGGCGCGCCACGGGCCGGACAGGAGTTCGGCGGCGCGCAGGAGGATGGCGGCGCGGTCGTCGAAGGACATCGCGCGCCAGGCCGGGGCCGCGGCCTTGGCGGCGGCGATCGCGTCGCGGGCGTCGTCGTGGGTGGCGTTGGCCGTGGTTCCCAGGACGGCGGAGTGGCGGTGCGGCTGCACGACGTCGATGCGCTCACCGCCGCCCATGCGGCGCTCACCGCCGATGTACATCGGCAGGTCGATGCGCTCCCGGCCGAGTTCGTCGAGCTTGGCCACGAGCTCGGCGCGCTCCGCGCTGCCGGGCGCGTACGACAGAACGGGCTCGTTCTTCGGCAGCGGGACGTTGGTCACGGCGTCCATGGGCACCTCCCTGGAAAGTCTGTCCCTGTTCTACGCAGGGTTGATCTGATTCAACGCTCTCAGAACGAACGTATGGGATCCTTGTGGGACAGGCCACTCTTTGCCAGGCTTATTTGTCCAGTAGGACAAAATGGTACGTATATGAGCACAGATGCCCCACTCACCGGCCCGATCCGCCCCGGAGACGACGAGCCTCGCCTCCCCGCCGCGCACCCCGGCGTCATGCCTGGTCACTCCGGCACGTCCGAGGACGGGGGGACGGGTATCCCGCTGCGGCGACTGCTCCTCGTCGTCGGCGACCCGATCATGGACGTCGCCGCGGCGCCCGCCGGTCTTGATGTTCAGGTGGACAATGTGGTCATCCTCGACCCGGAGGACCGCACGGACGCCCGCTCGGGGGACCTCGTCCTGCTGATCGGCGCCCGCGGCGGGGCCGCCCGGCGGCTCGTCCGGACACTCGCCGAGCGCGGCGCGACGGCCGTGGCGGTCAAGACGAGCGGCCGCTCCGCGGAGGAGGTGCTGCCGCCGCCCGCCGGTGCGCGCGGGGGCCGACCCTACCGCTCCGGGGGGAAGGACGAGCTGGCCGCCCTGCGCGCCGAGGCCCAGGACGCCGGGATCGCGTTGCTCGCCGTACGGCCCGAGGTGCGCTGGGACCAGTTGCAGTCGGTGTGCCAGAACATCGTGGACGACGCCCGGCCGGGCAACCCCGACGACCTGGGCGAGACCTCCGGTGACCTGTTCTCCATGGCTCAGACGATCGCGCGGCTGACCAACGGCCTGGTAGCCATCGAGGACTCGGCGAGCCGGGTGCTGGCCTACTCGTCCGGCTCCGAGGTGGACGAGCTGCGCCGCCTGTCGGTCCTGGGCCGCCGGGGCCCGGAACCGTACCTGGCGCTCCTGCGGGAGTGGGGCGTGTTCACCAAGCTCCGGTCGGGTGAGGAGGTGGTGCGGATCGACGAGCACCCCGAACTGGGCATCCGCCGCCGCCTGGCCGTCGGCATCCACGCCGGACGCCAGCCGTTGGGGTCGATCTGGGTCCAGGAGGGGTCGGAACCGCTGTCCGAGCACGCCGAGGAGGCGCTGCTGGGCGCGGCGCGCACGACCGCGTTGCAGATGATCCGGCAGCGTACGCAGGCCAGCGCCGGGCTGCGCCTACGCGAGGACCTGCTGTCGAGCCTGCTGGAGGGGCGGATCGACGCCAGCGCGCTGGCCGACACGGTGGAGGTGCACACCGACCGGGGCGCGCTGGTCGTGGCGTTCTCCCTCACCCAGCAACCGGTGTCGGCCGGGGACACGGAGGCCGAGGAGCACGCGGAGCGGCCCGGGCCGCCCGACAGGCCCGAACGTGAACTGCGCCGCCGCCAGCTCATCGACCTGGTGTCGGTGCACACCGCCGCCTACCGGCGCAGCGCCCTGGTGACCGAGTTGGGCGGCCGGGTGTACGCGCTCCTGCCCGACCTCGTGCGCGGCAGGGAGGGGTGGCGCGGCGTGGAGCAGTCCGTGCTCGCGCTGACCCGGAAGACGGTCGCGGCCGCCCGGGCCGCGCTGGACCTGGAGGTCCAGGCGGCCGTGGGGTCGCTGGTGGAGCGGCTGGGTGAGGTCCCCGACTCCCGCGCGGAGGCCGACCGGGTGCTGGACGCGATGGGCCGCGACCTGGACCGGGGGCTGGACTGGGAGGTGGCGACCATCTCCGACGTGCGTTCGCGGGTGCTGATCAGCGAGACCCTCGCCCACCTGCGGGCGGATCCGTCGTTGCGCGACCCCCGGGTGAGCAGGCTGATCGAGTACGACCGCTCGGGCGGCGCCGACCTGGTGAACTCGCTCCTGGCCTACCTGGAGGCGTTCGGCGACGCGCGGTCGGCCGCCGAGCGGCTGCACATCCACCCGAACACGCTGCGGTACCGGGTGCGGCGGGCCGCGGCGGTGAGCGGTATCGACCTGGGCGACCCGGGCGAGCGGCTGTTCACCCAGCTTCAGTTGTTGATGGAGCACCACGGCCCGACTCGCTGACCCGGCGTCCGGCCCGGGCCGAGCCCGCGAGGGCGCGCAAGCACAGTACCCCCGGTCGGACTCGAACCGACACTTGTGACCCTTTTAGGGGGCCTGCCTCTTCCATTGGGCTACGAGGGCGAGCCCATCATACCGGCCGGGGTGATTGCCCACTTTGGTTCGGCTTGGCCGGATGGGGACACGAAACGGCCGGCTTCCCCGGGGAAGCCGGCCGTTTCGTGCGCATGAGGTGCGAGCCGGTGTCAGCTGACGCGGCGCAGGCGGCCGTCCTGGACGATCTGCGGCTCGCTGGCCTCCTCGAAGGCCTGGCGCGGCTCGACCATCTCCGGAAGCGCGGCGAAGTCGCGGCGCAGGAGGAAGGCGAGCGTCCAGTCGGCCAGCACCCGCATCTTGCGGTTGAAGGTGGGGACCGCGTACAGGTGGTAGGCGCGGTGCGCGTACCAGGCGAGGCGGCCGTTGAGCTTGACCTTGCCGAAGAGCTGGGCGGCGCCCTTGTGCAGGCCGAGCCCGGCGACGGCGCCGAGGTTCTTGTGGCGGTAGGGCTTGAGCTTGCCGCCGCGCAGGGTGGCGATCACGTTGTCGGCGAGCACCGGAGCCTGGCGGACGGCGTTCTGGGCGTTGGGCGGGTAGTAGCCGCCGTTGCCGTCGGGCACCTGGGCGTTGTCGCCGCCGGCGAAGGCGTTGTCCACACCGTTGACGGTGAGGTACTCGGTGGTGTCGACGTGACCCTTGGGACCGAGCGGCAGGTCGCTGGCGGCGACCACCGGGCTGGGCTTGACACCGGCGGTCCACACCAGCGTGCCCGCGTCGAACTCGGTGCCGTCGCTGAGCTTGATGCGCTGGTCGACGGCCGACTCCAGGAAGGTCTTGAGCCGGACGTCGATGCCGCGCTGGCGGAGCTGGTTGAGTGCCTTGGTGCCCACCTCGGGGCCGACCTCGGGCAGGATCTTGTCGGCCGCCTCGATGAGGTAGAACTGGACGTCCTCCAGGCCGATCGAGCTGTACATGCGGACCGCGTCGCGGACCAGGTCCTCCAGCTCGGCGATGGCCTCGGCCCCGGCGAAGCCGCCGCCGACGAAGACGAAGCGCAGCGCCTTGGCGCGGATCTCCTCGTCGTCGGTGGAGTCGGCGATGGCGAGCTGGTTGAGGACGTGGTTGCGGAGGTAGGCGGCCTCCTCCACGGTCTTGATGCCGATGCCCCACTCGGCCAGGCCCGGGATGGGCAGGGTCCGCGAGACGGCGCCCGCGGCCAGCACGATGTGGTCGTAGTGGATGGTCTCGGGCTCGCCGACGTTGGGCTCGTAGCGGACGGTGCGCTCGGCGTGGTCGATCCGCACGACGCGCCCGCCCAGGACGCGGACCCGGTCGAAGACCTTGCGCAGGGGGACCACGACGTGGCGCGGGGAGATGCTGCCGGCCGCGGTCTCGGGCAGGAACGGCTGGTAGGTCATGTAGGAGTTGGGGTCGATCACGGTGATACGGGCCTCACCGGCGCCCAGCTTCTTCTCCAGCCGCCTCGCGGTGTACATCCCGAGGTAACCGCCGCCGACGATGAGGACGTGCGGGATCTCCGCCTCGTCCCCTCCGCCGTGTACCAGTCGGTAGTTCCTGCTCTCGGTCATCGCATTTCCGCCCTAACGGTGTTCTGTGGCGCCCTTGCCCAGGGCAGCGAAGAGTGTCACGGTCTTCGGTCGCCCCGTCGAAACACCCGGTAGGACCCCTGCTGGACCCCTTCGGGTGTTACGACCCTGTTGCTTGTGCATTCTTTCACAAGCCCCTACCGACAGAGAAGGTTCACAGCCGTTCACCTTCTGACCACTTTGCAGCCCACGCCCATGACGTTTACGCAGGTCAGAGTGGTTGTGAATGCTTTCACAAGCCTTCCGCGGGTGACGCGTCTCACCCGTGGGAGCAGGTCAGGGGCCTTGCGGCCCCGACCCACGTGTGCCCGTTCCGGCGAGAGCGAAGCGGAGGGCCGGAACACCCACGGTCTAGCCGACCAGGCTCCAGGCGACACCGTCGAGGATGTCGTGCTCACTGGCCGTGAAGTGGTCGGCGCCCGTGCGCGCCAGCACCCGGGACAGCACCAGGGCGCCCGCGCCGATCACGTCCACCCGGCCGGGGTGCATGACCCCGATCCGCGTCCGCTCGTCGTGGGTGGAGGCGAGCAGTTCGGCGGTGATGCGTTCCAGGTCCGCGACGTCCACCCGGGTGTGGTGAATCCGCCCGGAGTCGTACTCGGGCAGGTCGAGGGCGATCCCGGCGACCGTGGTCGCCGTTCCCGCCACACACACCACCGACCCCGCCTCACGCAGCGGGACGACCTTCTCCACCTCGTCGAGCGCGGCCTCGATGTCCGCGGTGGCCGCCGCGACCTGCTCGACGGTGGGCGGGTCGTCGCGCAGGTGCCGCTCGGTCATCCGCACGCAGCCGACGTCCACCGACAGCGACGCCCGGACCAGTTCACCGTCCGGACCGCCCTCGCCGCCGAGGACGAACTCGGTGGACCCGCCACCGATGTCGACCACCAGGAACGGCGGGGTGAAACCGTTGTCCTCCGCCTCGGCCTCGAACTCGGCGGTGGCGCCCACGAAGGACAGCTCCGCCTCGTCCAGCCCGGTGACGACCTCGGGTTCGACACCGATGATCTCCCGGACACCGTCCACGAACACCTGGCGGTTGCTGGCGTCCCGGGTCGCGCTGGTGGCCACCATGCGCACGCTGTCCGGCCCCAGGTCGATCCCGTGCGCCCGGATCGCCTCGGCGTACCCGCGCAGCGCGTCGAACGTGCGCTCCAGGGCCTGGGGCGCGAAGGCCCCCGTCTCGTCGACGCCCTCGCCCAGGCGGACGATCTCCATCCGCCGGTCGACGTCGACCACCTCGACCTCGTCGCCGTCCACGTGCACGACCTCGGCGACCAGTAGTCGGATCGAGTTGGTTCCGCAGTCGATGGCCGCGACACCGCTCATGAAACGTCCTCTCCCTCGGGCGCGTCCTCATCGACACACACGCACGGTCCCCGGTCCCACCAGTCCGGGAGTTCCTCCAGCGCCTCGGCGCCGAACGGGTTGGTCCCCGGCGCCGCCAGCTCGTGGGCGACCAGGGCGTGCAGGCACTTGACCCGGGTCGGCATGCCCCCGGTGCTCTGCATGCCCTCGGGCAGCGGCTCGACACCGTCGAGCCGCGCCTGCTCGGCGCGTTCGGCCAGGTAAGACTCGTGCGCCCTGGTGTAGGCGGCCCGGAGCTCGGCGTCCTCGGCCAGCCGCTCCTGCATGGCGCGCATCCGACCCTCGTTCTCCAGCCGACCGATGGCGGAGGCGGCGCGCGGGCAGGTCAGGTAGTACAACGTCGGGAACGGCTCGCCGCTCTCCAGCCGCGGCGCGGTGCGGACCACGTCGGGCAGGCCGCACGGGCACCGGTGGGCGACCGCGCGCACCCCGCGCGGCGTACGGCCCAGCTGACGTTCGATGGCGGCGACGTCGCGCGCGGAGACCGGACCCTGTGGCCGGTCGGCGCCCTCGCTCACGGCGTCCTCGTGGTGCCCGGGGGCGGGCTGATCTGCGGAAGTCATGACGGGGCCCAGCATACGGGCATCGGAGAACGGCGGCCGCTCAGATCCCCCCGTCGGGCTGGGGGCTGTCGGCCGCCACGACCGAGCGCCACAGGGTCTCGAACCACGGCTCCGAGGGCGGCGACTCGAGCCCGTCCTCGTCCTCGTCCTGGGGGCTGATGACGATGTAGGTGATCTCGTCGGGGTACTGGTAGTGGAGCCGGGTGCGCGCCTCGCGCTCCACGTACTCGTCCCGGGTGAGCTGTTCCTCACGCTCCTGGAACGCGCGCACGCTCTCCTCCATGCGGGCGCGGTCCGCCTGGAGAGCGGCGATCTGCGAGCGTTGCAGGACGTACTCGCGCAGCGGGTAGGCCAGGCTGAGCGCGATCACGCCCACGACCAGGGCCAGGATCGCCGCGCGACTGGTGAGCATGGGCCGCACCCGCCGGGTGCGGCCCTCGCTCGTCGCCGGCGCCTCCGCGTCCCGGGCAGCCCTCTCGGTGGACCCGTCGGCTCTGGTGGCCTTCGTCGTCTTTGGGGGCTGCTGTTTGGATTCGCGGGACACTGGGGCAGACTAGCCGCGGTTGGCGAACCTCGGGAAGGCCGACACGCCCGCGTACACGGCGGCGTCGGCGAGCTCCTCCTCGATCCGCAGCAGCTGGTTGTACTTCGCGACGCGCTCGCTGCGGGCCGGGGCGCCGGTCTTGATCTGACCGGCGTTGGTGGCCACCGCGATGTCGGCGATGGTGGTGTCCTCGGTCTCACCGGAGCGGTGGCTGATCATCGCCGTGTAGCCGCTGCGCTGGGCGAGGCTGACCGCGTCCAGGGTCTCGGTCAGGGTGCCGATCTGGTTGACCTTCACCAGCAGCGAGTTGGCGGTGTCGGAGTCGATGCCGCGCTTGAGCCGCTCGGGGTTGGTGACGAACAGGTCGTCGCCGACCAGCTGGACCTTGTCGCCCAGTTCGGCGGTGAGCTTCTTCCAGCCCTCCCAGTCCTCCTCGTCGAGCGGGTCCTCGATCGAGACGAGCGGGTAGTCCGCGACCAGCTCGCCGTAGTAGGCCGCCATCTCCTCGGAGGTGCGCGGCTTGCCCTCGAAGGTGTACACGCCCTCCGAGTAGAGCTCGGTGGCGGCCACGTCCAGGGCGAGCGCGACGTCCTCGCCGGGGGTGTAACCGGCCTTCTTGATCGCCTCGACGATGAGGTCGAGGGCGGCGCGGTTGCTCTCCAGGTTCGGGGCGAAACCGCCCTCGTCGCCCACGCCGGTGCCCAGGCCGTGGGACTTGAGGACCGACTTGAGGGAGTGGTAGATCTCCGCGCCCCAGCGCACGGCCTCGGAGAAGGTGGCCGCGCCGATCGGCGCGATCATGAACTCCTGGATGTCGACGTTGCTGTCGGCGTGCGCGCCGCCGTTGAGGATGTTCATCATCGGCACGGGCAGGACGTGCGCGTTCGGCCCGCCGATGTAGCGGAACAGGGGCAGCCCGGCCTCGTCGGCGGCGGCCCTGGCCACGGCCAGCGAGACGCCGAGGATGGCGTTGGCGCCGATCCGCGACTTGTCGGGCGTGCCGTCCAGATCGATGAGCGCCCGGTCGATGAGGCGCTGCTCGTCGGCGTCGATGTTCTCCAGCGCACCCGCGATCTCGTCGTTGACGGCGGTGACGGCCTTGGTCACGCCCTTGCCGCCGTAGCGCTCGCCACCGTCACGCAGCTCGACGGCCTCGAACTGCCCGGTGGAGGCACCGCTGGGGACACCCGCGCGCGCGAAGGTGCCGTCGTCGAGCAGGACCTCGACCTCGACTGTCGGGTTGCCCCGGGAGTCGAGGATCTCCCGCGCCTGTACTGACTCGATGGACGCCACGGTCACTCTCCGTATCTTGGTTGGTCGGACCACTGGTTCTGGACCCGACACGAGGGTAGCGACCCCACCCCCCGCACCGCGCGCCCACCCGGCCGGATTGGTCTAGCCCACCACCGCCCGGGGGCCGCTCCGCGGCCGGACTGGACACCCTCAGCGGACGCCTCCGACACGCCGTCCGCCCCTTCGGGGCGTGCCCGCCTCCCTCCGGGGGAGCGGCTCACCCGGCCTCCCCGGCACGCCTTACGCCCGTCCGACACCATGTGTGCCTATAGTGCGAGAACGCGGCGAAACCTCCCCTCTTCCGACCGGCGCGGGCGCTGTGACGGGCGCCCCGCCCCTCACCTGGACGGCGGGACGGCACGACGACATGGGCGACCCTCAGGCAGAGACGAACGACTCCGAACGGGCGCTGCCGCCCGTCCGCCAGAGATCGGCGGAGCTGCGTCTGCTCGTCCCCGCGCTGGCGACCGGGGCGGCCGGGCTGGTCGCCGCCTCACTCTCACTCACCGGGACGGTCGATCCGTCCGTCACCCTCACCATCGCCGTGGTCAGCGCGTGCGCGGTCGCACTGCACGTCCTGCTGCGGTTCCTCGCCCCCTACGCCGACCCCGTGATCCTGCCGGTGGCCACCGTTCTCAACGCCCTCGGCCTCACCATGATCTGGGCTCTCCAGATGTCCGAGGCCGAACCGGCGCACGGCGACGCCGACCGGCAGCTGCTGTGGACCGTGGCGGGGACGGTCCTGTGCGGAGCCACGATCGCCCTGGTCCGCCGACCGCGCCGCCTGACCATGTACACCTACGTCATCGCCGTGGCGGCCCTGCTGCTGCTTCTGCTGCCGCTCTCACCCCTGGGGATCGAGGTGCTGGGGGCGCGGCGGTGGATCGGGATCGGCCCGTTCACCATGCAGCCCTCGGAGTTCGCCAAGGTCCTGCTCGTCATCTTCCTCTCCTCCTACCTTGGGCGGCGACGCACCGTGATGTCCCTGGTGACGCACACGGTGCGGATCGGCCGGGTCAAGGTGTTCAGCGTCCCGCGCGCCAGGGACCTGGCCCCCATGGCGGTGGGCTGGGGGATGGCGATCCTGCTCCTGGTCGGCACCCGCGACCTGGGCACGTCGCTGCTGCTCTTCGGCACCTTCCTCGCTCTGCTGTACGCCGCGACCGGCCGCAAGTCGTGGGTGGCCATCGGGCTCGTCGCCTTCTCCGCCGGGGCCTACGTCGCCTACCTGCTGTTCGGGCACGTGCGCAACCGCGTGGAGATCTGGCTCAACGCCTTCGACCCCGAGGTCTACGGGCGACCGGGAGGCAGCTTCCAGGTGGTCGAGGGGATGTTCGCGCTGGCCAACGGCGGGGTGCTCGGCACGGGCTTCCACGACGGCTTCGCCCAGGAGGTGTTCGCCGCCGACAGCGACCTCATCCTGGTGTCGATCGGTGAGAAGCTGGGACTGACCGGGCTCATGGCCGTCCTGGTCCTGCTGTTCCTGCTCGCCGAACGCGGCTTCCGGATCGCGCTGGCCTGCCGCGACGTGTTCCTCAAACTCACCTCCCTGGGCTACGCCTTCCTCCTCGCCTTCAACGTGTTCATCGTCCTGGGCGGCGCCACCCTGGTCATCCCGCTCACCGGCATGACCACGCCGTTCCTGTCCGCGGGCGGATCGGCGCTGATGGCCAACTGGGTGATCGTCGGACTGTGGCTGGTGATCAGCGAGCACACGCGCCGCCCCCAGGAGAGCTTCAGCGCGGGCCTGGCCCCAAACGACCCCTCGACCGAGGTCATCGACGTGCGCCGGGTGCCGCGCCGCCCGCCCCGGGACGGGCGGTGAGCCGCCGCTCCGCGCCGGCGGCGGGCCGCTCCCGGATCAGGTGAGGAAGGTGACGCACAGCGAGGCGACGACGAAGCCGAAGAGCGTCACCACCGCCGAGTAGCCCAGGACGCTGCCCGCGCGCAACCGGGTCAGGGCGAGCAGCGGCAGCGCCCAGAACGGCTGGATGCCGTTGGTGAGCTGGTCGCCCATCGCCACCGCCATGACGCCGACGCCCGGGGCGATGCCCAGAGACTCCGTGGCTCCGATGACCACGGGACCCTGCACCGCCCACTGGCCGCCTCCCGAGGGCACCGCGAAGTTGACCAGGGCGGCGCTGGTCAGCGCCCAGAACGGGTAGCTGGCGGGGGTCGCGAAGGAGACGAAGGACTCGGTGACGACCGCCAGCAGACCGGAGCCGGCCATCACGCCCATGATCCCGGCGTAGAAGGGGAACTGGATGATCACCGCGGAGGCGTTGCGCGCCCCCGCCGCGGCGGCCGCGGAGTAGCCCGCCAGGGTGCCGTGCAGGCCGAGCCCCGCGATGAGGAAGGTGAAGTTGAGCAGGTTGATGTTCATGCCCACGATCCCGTCCCGGGCGAGCGCGGGCACCAGGTACACCAGCCCCACGGCCACCACCAGGTAGACCGGCAGGCGGCTGTGCATCAGGCGCTGCGCGGGGGACAGTTCGCGCAGCGCGGTCGCGGTGCCCCCGCCGCCCGCACCCGCCCGGTCGGCGGCGCCACCGGCCCCGGGCGCGCCGCCGTCGTCGGCCTCGATCTCCTCGCTGTCCTCCGCCCTCGGGTGCATGCTCATCAGCAGCAGCGGCGCACCGATCAGCATGGCCGCGAGGAAGACCAGGTTGAACGGCTGGAGGACGGTCTCGCTGAGCGGGATCAGCCCGATCCGCTCCTCCAGGAAGTGCCCCGGGGTGTTGACCAGCAGCGGCGCCGACCCGGACAGGCCGCTGTGCCAGACCATGAGGCCGACGTAACCGCCCGCCGCCACCAGCGGGAAGTGCACCCGGATGCCGCGCTCCCGGCAGGACCGCGCCACCTCCACCGCCAGCAGGGCGCCCGCGATGAGCCCCAGTCCCCAGTGCAGCGTGCCCAGCAGGGCGGCGCCCACAGCGGTGACCGCGACCGCCGAGAGCGGGCCGCGGGTACGGCCCGCCACCCAGCGGATCGCCCGTTCGGCCGGGGGCGAGGAGGCGAGCGCGTACCCGGTGACCAGTACCAGGGTCATCTGCATACCGAACTGGAGGAGGTTCCAGAACCCGTCGTACCAGTCGCCGACCAGTTCGAGCGGGGTGCGGTCGGTCAGCCCCAGGGCCAGGCCGAAGACGAGGACGGAGAGGAGGATCGCGAACACGAAGGCGTCCGGCACCCAGCGGGTGCTGAACGCGGCGAGGACGTTTCCGAACCGGCGCATGACGCTCCCATCGTCGGGCGCCCCGGCCCGGGGAGACGGGGGTCCGGGCCCGGGGGTGTGCCCATACCGGAGCACTGTGTGCCATGCGTCACATGGGAGTCAAGTCCCGTTCACACCGTTTCCCGGCGCCACGATGTGTGCGGCGGACACACCCCGACACACGGCGGGCCGCCTTCAGCGGCCTGTTCCCCGGAACGGCCGCCCCGAAGGGGAAGAACCCCGGCCTCTTCGAGCGCCCGGCGAGAGCGGGGGTCGCGCCGCAGGCGTCCGTTGAGGGCGGTGGAGGGCGACGGGCGGGCCGAAGCACGACCCGGCCCCGAAGAGAACACGCCCTACCCCTGGCGGGGATCCCCGCTCCGGCGCCAGTACCCCCGCCACTCGTCCTCGGACAGCTCCCGGGGATCGCGACCGTCCGCCCGGGCCAGCGCCTCGGCCGCGCGCACCCGGGCGTCGAACCGTCGCGCCGCCGCCCGCAGGTCGCCCTCGGCGTCACGGCCCCGCTCGCGCTCGGCCGCCACCGCCGCGAACAGCCCGCCGCCCGCACCGCCGTCGTCGGCGACCAGATCGGCCGGGACGCCGTTGCGCACCGCCCGCCGCTGCAACTCCTCCGCCAGCAGCACCGCGGGCTGGGCGAAGGGCACGCCGTCCAGGACCGACCCCTCGCCGTCGTGCCCCCGCGCCCTGGCCTTCTCCCTGCGCTCGGCGGCCTTGATCGCCTCCCAGTTGCTCTTGACCTCGTCGGCGCCGGACACCTCCACCCCGCCGAACACGTGCGGGTGGCGTCGGGTCATCTTGTCGATGATGGCGTCGGCGACGTCGTCCACGGTGAAGTGGGCCGGATCCTCCTCCGGGCGCTCGGCGGCGATCGCCGCGTGGAAGACCACCTGGAGCAGGACGTCCCCCAGCTCCTCCGGCAGCAGGGACGGGTCGCCCTCCTCGATGATCTCCAGCGTCTCGTAGGCCTCCTGGATCAGGTACTTGGCCAGCGACTCGTGCGTCTGGCCGCGGTCCCAGGGGCACTCCCTGCGCAGGGTGGCCATCACCTCGACCAGGCGCGGCAGCCGGTGCCCGGGGACCGCGCGCGGATCCCGGGGGCGCGCCTCCCCGGGGGTCTCCCGCTGTCCGCCACCGTCACGGATCTCGTGCATCACCGTCTCCTACCCGTCCCTGTCCGGCAGCCATCCGCCCTCGCGCAGCGCGGCCAGCACCCGCGCCGCCGACTCGTGGGGGTCCTCGTCCACCGTGTCGATGACCATGTCGGCGTCGGTCGGCTCCTCATAGGGGTCCGAGACCCCGGTGAACTCGGGGATCTCCCCCGCCCGCGCCTTGGCGTACAGACCCTTGCGGTCCCGCGCCTCGCACACCTCCAGCGGGGTGGCCACGTGGACGAGGAAGAAGTCGCCGTACTCCTCCACCATCGCGCGCACCTCGGCCCGGCTCCGCGCGTAGGGGGCGATCGGGGCGCAGACGGCGACCCCGCCGTGCCGGGTGATCTCCGAGGCGACGTAACCGATCCGGCGGACGTTCATCTCGCGGTCCTCACGCGAGAAGGTCAACCCCTTGGACAGCATGAGCCGGACCACGTCGCCGTCGAGGAGCGTCACCGTACGGCCCGCGCGGTTGATGCCCTCCCGCACCCGCTGCGCGATCGTCGACTTGCCCGACCCGGACAGACCGGTGAACAGCAGGGTCAGCCCCCGCCGGGTCCGCGCCGGACGCAGCCGGGCCAGTTCCGCGCCCACCCGGGCCGGGGTGAACCAGACGGGCAGTTCCCGGCCGTGCGCCAGCTCCGCCGCGACCTCGGCGTCGTCGGGTTCGGCACGGCGCGCCTCCTCGGGGACCTCCGCCGAGGGGCGCCACACCGCGCCGACCGTGTCGTAGCTCCACGGCTCCGGGACCACCAGCGTGACCGGCGGCTCCAGGGCCGCGGCGCCCGCCGTGTCGACGCCTGCGGGGCCCGCCTCCACCATCATGTGCGTGGCGCCGTAGGCGGCGGCCACGTGCCCGGCCAAGGCCACGTCCCGGGCGCCCCAGCGCCCGCCGAGGGGCCCCTCCGAACGCGCGGCCGAACGCGGCAGCGTGCACACGACGAACCGCGCATGCGCCGACAGCAGCGGCTCGGCCGCGAGGACGGCCGGGGCCAGCCCCTCGTCCTCCAGCGGGGCGTCGACGATCACCAGCACGTCGGCGTGGCCCAGCGCCTCGGCCCGGTCACGGATCTGGTGGAGGGCGCGGTGGTGCAGCGGGCGGTCGGTGACCACGGCCAGGAGCGGGTGGTCGGGGCCGAGTTCGCGCTGGCCCCGCACCTCCGCCGGGGGGACGCGCAGTTTGCGCAGCACACCGCCCATGGGCGGGTTGGTCAGGGCCACGTCGCCGGCCACGTGCCTGCGCCCGGCCCGCCCCTCCCAGCGCTCGGTCACCGTCAGCTCGGCCAGGGGGAAGCCCTCCGGGTCGGCCAGGACCAGCCGTTCCGCGTCGGCCAGGTGCTCGGGAACCGTCAGGGTGACCGGAACCGGCCAGGCGCCGCCGCCGGGCAGCCGCCCGTCGCGCTCCACCGACGCGGCCTGCTCCCTGGTCATGAAACCGGGCAGCGGACAGGCGCCGTTGAGGATCAGCTCCAGGTGCGCGAGCTCGTCCTGGGCCGGGGTCAACACCCGTGCCTCCGGCCGGTCGGATTCCCCGACCGGCGTGCGTCCCCACCCGTTGGCACTCACCACACGCTCCCTCTCCTGTTCGCGGTCCGCGTCGCGTCCAGCGTATGCCCGCCCCGGTCACGGCCTCGGCGCTGATCCACACGACCCGGAATAGGAGCAGGTCAACGCGGGTTTGACTCCCTGTGTACCGTCTCGCTGGCCCGGAGCGGCCCCGAGGACGTGTGTCCCGCGCCGCCGTCCACAGCCGACCGCGCGAAGCCGACGGAGTCGCTAGGCTGATGGAGACCGGGCTGCCGTCCACGACACTGCCGCCCTCCACCGTGCAGGCCGCGACCATCGCCTGATCCGGACCACTCCCATCTCTCGCTCCTGGTGCTATGAGCCTCATTGGACTTCTCGCCGACGTCTGCAAGGACCCGGCACTGCACAGCGCGATCGAGGCCGCCCGCGGCGGCCGCGATCCCCATACCGACCTCATCGCCCCGACGGCGCTGCGCCCCTTCATGGTGGGCGCGCTGGCCGCCGACGCGCCCGTGGGCGCCGCCCGGCCGGTCCTGGCGATCACCGCCACCGAGCGGGAGGCCACCGACCTCACCGACGCCCTGGGCTCCCTGCTGCCCGCCGACACGGTGGCGCACTTCCCCGCCTGGGAGACCCTTCCCCACGAACGGCTGTCCCCTCGGTCGGACACCGTCGGCCAGCGCCTGGCCGTCCTGCGCCGCCTCGCCCACCCCGACCCCTCCGACCCCCTGACCGCCCCACTGCGCGTGGTCGTGGCCCCGGTGCGCAGCGTCCTGCAACCGCTCGTCGGCGGCCTGGGCGACCTGGAGCCGGTGCGCGTCCGCCCGGGCGACGAGGTGCCCCTGGAGGACGTGGTCGAGGCCCTGGCCATGACCGGCTACGCGCGCGTCGACCTGGTCGAGAAACGCGGTGACATGGCGGTGCGCGGCGGCATCCTGGACGTCTTCCCGCCCACCGAGGAGCACCCGCTGCGCCTGGAGTTCTGGGGCGACACCGTCGAGGACATCCGCTACTTCCAGGTCGCCGACCAGCGCTCCATCCAGCCGCACGAGGGCGCGGACGGCCGGGGCGCCGACGCCGCCTCGGGCCTGTTCGCCCCGCCGTGCCGGGAACTGCTGCTCACCGACGCCGTCCGCGGACGCGCCCGTGCCCTGGCCGACGAACACCCCTCCCTGGCCGAGATCCTCACCAAGATCGCCGACGGCGTCACCGTCGAGGGCATGGAGGCGTTCGCGCCCGTCCTCGCCGACCGCATGGAGCCGTTCTTCCACTACCTGCCCGAGGGCGCCCTCGTGGTCGGCTGCGACCCCGAACGCATCCGTACCCGCGCCCTGGAGCTGGAGGCGACCAGCGCCGAGTTCCTGGACGCCTCCTGGATCAACGCCGCCTCCGGCGGCGAGGCCCCCATCGACCTGGGCGAGTCGGCCTACATGTCCATCGCCGACCTGCGCGCCACCGCCAGCGAGCTGGGGCTGCCCTGGTGGGGACTGACCCCCTTCGGGGCCGGCGGGGAGGGCGCCGCCGAGGAGGACCACGCCGTCGTCGTGGGCGCGGTCCCCGCCGAGTCCTACCGCGGCGACACCGAGCGCGCCCTGGCCGACGTCAAGGGCTGGCTGCACGACAACTGGAGCGTCGTGCTGGTCACCCAGGGCCACGGCCCCGCCGAGCGGCTCGTGGCCATGCTGCGCGACGCCGGGCTGGGCGCCACCCTGACCGCCGAGCTGTCCGAACCCCCGGCCCCGGCCGTGGCCACCGTGACCACCGGCCTGGTGGACCACGGGTTCCTGCTCAGGTCGGTGCGCACCGTCGTCCTGACCGAGACCGACCTGGTCGGGCAGAAGTCCTCCACCCGCGACATGCGCAGGATGCCGAGCCGGCGGCGGGGCACGGTCGACCCGCTCCAGCTCAAACCCGGCGACTACGTCGTGCACGAACAGCACGGTGTGGGCCGCTACCTGGAGATGGTCAGCCGCCAGGTCCAGGGCGCCACCCGCGACTACCTGCTCATCGAGTACGCGCCCTCCAAGCGCGGCCAGCCCGGTGACCGCCTGTTCGTGCCCACCGAGCAGCTGAGCGAGATCACCCGTTACGTCGGTGGCGAGGCGCCGACGCTGTCCAAGATGGGCGGCGCCGAGTGGAGCAAGGCCAAGAGCCGCGCCCGCAAGGTCGTCCGCGAGATCGCCGGTGACCTCATCCGCCTGTACTCCGCCCGCCAGGCCTCCCCCGGCCACGCGTTCGGCCCGGACACCCCGTGGCAGCGGGAGCTGGAGGACGCCTTCCCCTACGTCGAGACGCCCGACCAGCTCGCCGCGATCGACGAGGTCAAGAAGGACATGTCGCGATCGGTCCCGATGGACCGGCTGATCTGCGGCGACGTCGGTTACGGCAAGACCGAGGTCGCCGTGCGCGCCGCGTTCAAGGCGGTGCAGGAGGGCAAGCAGGTCGCCGTCCTGGTGCCCACCACCCTGCTGGTCCAGCAGCACCTGTCCACCTTCACCGAGCGGTACGCCTCCTTCCCGGTCACGGTCAAGCCGATGTCGCGGTTCCAGACCGACGCCGAGGTGGAGCTGACCCGGGAGGGGCTGCGCAACGGCGAGGTGGACGTCGTCATCGGCACGCACCGGCTACTGTCCGCCGAGACCCGGTTCAAGGACCTGGGCCTGGTCATCATCGACGAGGAGCAGCGCTTCGGCGTCGAGCACAAGGAGTCGCTCAAGCGGCTGCGCACCCAGGTCGACGTGCTCGCCATGTCCGCCACCCCCATCCCGCGCACCCTGGAGATGGGTCTGACCGGCATCCGGGAGATGACCACCATCCTCACCCCGCCGGAGGAGCGCCACCCGGTGCTCACCTTCGTCGGCCCCTACGAGGACAAGCAGATCACCGCCGCGATCCGCCGCGAGCTGATGCGTGAGGGACAGGTGTTCTTCGTGCACAACCGCGTGGCCTCGATCGACAAGGTGGCGGCGTCCATCCAGCGTCTGGTGCCCGAGGCCCGGGTGGCCTACGCGCACGGCCAGATGAACGAGCAGCAGCTCGAGAAGGTGATGGTCGACTTCTGGGAGAAGAACTTCGACGTCCTGGTCTGCACGACCATCGTCGAGTCCGGTCTGGACGTGCCCAACGCCAACACCCTCATCATCGACCGCGCCGACACCTACGGCCTGTCCCAGCTGCACCAGCTGCGCGGCCGGGTCGGGCGGGGCCGGGAACGCGCCTACGCCTACTTCCTGTACCCGCCGGAGCGGCCGCTCACCGAGACCGCCTACGAACGCCTGGCCACGGTCGCCCAGCACACCGAGACCGGTGCGGGCATGTACGTGGCGATGAAGGACCTGGAGATCCGCGGCGCGGGCAACATCCTGGGCGCCGAGCAGTCCGGAACCATCGCCGGGGTCGGCTTCGACCTGTACGTGCGCATGGTCGGTGAGGCGGTGGCCGAGCTCAAGGGCGACCAGGACGCCGCCGAGGAGGTCGAGACCAGGGTCGAGCTGCCCATCAACGCGCACATCCCGCACGACTACGTGCCGGGGGAACGGCTGCGCCTGCAGTCGTACAAGCGCATCGCCAGCGTCACCAGCGAGGAGGACATCCTCGCCGCCTACGAGGAGCTCACCGACCGGTACGGCGCCCCGCCCGAACCGGTGGACAACCTCATGGCGGTGGCCCGGTTCCGGGTGCTGGCCAAGTCGGCGGGCCTGTCCGACGTGGTCATGCAGGGCAACCAGATCCGGTTCGCCCCCGTGGAGCTGCGTGAGTCGCAGGAGTTGCGGCTGCGCCGGATGTACCCCAAGTCGGTGCACAAGGAGGCGACGAAGACGCTCCTCGTCCCGGTGCCCAAGGCGGGCGGGATCGGCGGCAAGCCGCTGCGCGACCTGGAGCTGCTGGCGTGGTGCACCGAGCTGGTGAACGCGATCTTCGAGCCGGAGAAGAGGACCGCCGCCAGGGGCTGACCTCCCCGGCCCCGCCGCACGCGGCGGGGCCGGTCGCGTCTCAGGGGACGTCGATCTCTTCGGGGTCGGCCTCGTAGCTGATCCCGTACATCTCCTCGGACTCCCCGCCCCCGCGTCGGCTCCGGCGTCTGCGCGCCCTCAGGGCCCGCCGCTCCTCCCTGCGCTGGGCTCGCAGTTCCGCGCGGGCCTCCCGGCGCGCGGCGCGCTCCGCCTTCTTCGCCTCCCTGGCCCTGTCCCGCGCGCGCTGGCGTTCGGTGAAGCGCTCGGCCTCGGACGGCTCCCGCTCCTCGGCCGCTGTCCCGTCGTCCGCCTCCTCCTCACGCGGGCGCAGCGGCGTCACCGTCGCCAGGCCCGCCCCGACCGGCACGGACTCGACCGGCTCCGCCCCGGTCTTCTCTTCCGGCTCCTCCTTCACCGGAGCCTCGGCCGCCGCCGCGACGGCCAGACGCATCCTGCGCGTGTACCACCAGTTGGAGATCCAGGCCGCGATCGCCGCGGCCACCCCGACCTCCAGGGCCGCGACCAGGCCCACCTGCCACGACGAGGGACCGATGTCGGTCAGCCGCTCCGCCCCCAGGGAACCGCCCGCCAACTCGCCCAGGGCCGCGCAGACCATCCCCGTGGTCACCCCGCACACGAACCCCCACAGCGGAGCCGCCTCGCTGACCACGTCCGGCGCGCTGCGCTGGGTCAGCACACCGCCGACCGCGCCCGCCACGAAGGGGACGGCCAGCGCCACGAGCGACACCACGGGCGCTGCGCCGTTCGCGGGCAGGGCCGCCAGCATGGGGAACAGCGGCAGCGCCCCGACGGACACCCCCGTGGGCGCCACGATGGTCGCCTCCCCCATCGTGAACCCCGGTCCGAGCGCGTAGCAGACCGCGAACACGACCGCGTTGGGCAGGTAGGCGAGCTGCACGAGCAGGAGCAGCGTCCCCCCGACCATCCCGGGCGCGAGCGCACGGGTCGCGTCGATCGCCTCGGGCAGGTTCACCGCCAACGCGGCGAGGAACAGCAGCAGACCGCCCAGCAGCAGGGAGCCGGTGGCGGCCCCCATCCCCACGAGCAGCGAGCGCGCACGCCCCGGCATGAGGCCCAGCAGCGCGCCTACCGCCACGCCACGGTCCCGCATCATCTGGCGCAGCGCTCCCAGCCCGCCGGACAGGAAGGCGATGACGAAGCCCATCAGCAGCGCACGCGGCATGCTGGGCTCCATGACGTCGGTGCGCGCCAGCAGCGCGAGCGTGCCCGCGATCGCTGCGTAGGGGCTGGCGATCGCCAACGCCGCCCGGTAGACGTGCCGCAGCCGACCGATCTCGCAGCTACGCGCCAACCACCGGCCTGACCGGTACAGAAGCAGGGCGGGGATGAGGACGAGCCCGATCGGCAGCAGCCCGAACTGTCCGTCCTCGATCGTGAAGGACACGTGGTGGCTCACCAACCACGCCAACACGGCCCCCTGGAGGAGCTCGACGACCTCCTCACCGAAGGGCGAGTGCGGCGCGGCCACCCACCCGACGATGGTCAGCGTGACGATCACGGCGAGGCCGATGCCCGCGGCGGTGGCGGCGGCGATCCCTCCGGTCGGGTAGAGCGGCCGAGGCCCGTGGGAGGGGTCCCGGGGCGCGTCGACCGGTGTGCCGCTCGGCCGCTTCCGGCCGCGGTCAGGGGGAGATCCTGGCGTACTCACCCGACTTATGCTGCCAGGCACCGGAATGCTCCGCGGTATCCCGGCGTCGCGTGTCGTGGGCGAGCCGAACCCCGCGCCCCGGAGCGCCGTCCCACCACAGGAGACGAGACACCCCCGCCCCCCGGAGGCGCACCCCCATGACGAGCCCCGACCGCCACCTCTCCGACCGCCAACGCGACGAGGCCCTGACGGCGTTGCGGGCGGCCCACTCGGCCGGATGGCTGATCACGGCCCAGCACGAGACCCGCACGGACGCCGTCCTGCGCGCGACCACCGTGTCCGACCTGGTTCCGCTCTTCGCGGACCTCCCCCGACGGTTTCGTCCCCCCGTTCTGAGGAGGGGCGAGGTGTTCACCGTGCTGCCCTTCCTGGGACTCGCCCTGTCGGTCGGAGCCTTTCTGGTGATCGCCGCCACGAACCCCCACGCCATGTTCACCTGGGGCCCGGTCCTGATGGTGTGCGCGGCCCTCAACTTCGCCGGGATCTTCTGGATCGGCGTCCGGTCCGGAGGAGGTCGTGGCGGCGGCCGTGGCGGCGCAAGCGGCGGTGGAAGCTGGCTGGGCGGCGGATTCGGCGACGGAGGCGGAGGCGGGTTCGGCGGTGGTGACAGTGGCGGTGGTGGCGGTGGTGGCGGTGGCGGTGGTGGCGGTATGTGACCCGCGGCGCGCCCCCGCCGGAACGTCCCGGGACGCACCGGAACCCGAGACCGCCGAACGACCTCCCACCGCGTCTGCGCCCCGCGACGCTCACGGACCAGGCGCCCGTCGACCGGTCCGGCGCCCGTCGCACCGGCGCCGCGGCGAGGTCGAGGGCGGATAGGCGGACGGCCCCGCCCACACGGGGGACGGGGCCGTCACGGCGCGGTGTCCTAGAACAGCTCGCGCACCAGCTTGGCGGTCTCACTGGGGGTCTTGCCGACCTTGACGCCGACGGCCTCCAGGGCCTCCTTCTTGGCGGCGGCGGTGCCGGAGGAGCCCGACACGATCGCGCCCGCGTGACCCATGGTCTTGCCCTCGGGGGCGGTGAACCCGGCCACGTAGCCGACGACCGGCTTGGACACGTTGTCCTTGATGAACTCGGCGGCGCGCTCCTCGGCGTCACCACCGATCTCACCGATCATGACGATCGCGTCGGTGTCGGGGTCGGCCTCGAAGGCGGCGAGCGCGTCGATGTGCGTGGTCCCGATGATCGGGTCGCCACCGATGCCCACGGCCGAGGAGAAGCCGATGTCACGCAGCTCGTACATCATCTGGTAGGTCAGCGTCCCGGACTTGGACACCAGCCCGATGCGGCCCGGCTTGGTGATGTCGGCCGGGATGATGCCCGCGTTGGACTGCCCCGGCGTGATCAGACCCGGGCAGTTGGGGCCGATGATCCGCGTCTTGTTGCCCTTGGCGCCCGCGTGCGCCCAGAACACGGCGGTGTCGTGGACCGGGATGCCCTCGGTGATGACGACCGCGAGACCGATCTCGGCGTCGATCGCCTCGATGACCGCGTCCTTGCAGAACTTCGGCGGGACGAAGATGACGGTGACGTCGGCGCCGGTGGCCGCCATGCCCTCGGCGACGGAACCGAAGACGGGGACCTGGGTGCCGTCGAAGTCGACGCTCTGCCCGGCCTTGCGCGGGTTCACGCCACCGACGATGTTGGTACCCGACGCGAGCATGCGGCGGGTGTGCTTGGTGCCCTCAGAGCCGGTCATGCCCTGGACCAGCACCTTGCTGTCCTTGTTCAGGAAGATAGCCATGGTGTCCGTTCCCCTACTTCGCCGCGAGCTCGGCGGCCTGAGCGGCGGCGCCGTCCATCGTGTCGACCTGTCGCACGGCCGGGTGGGCGCGCTTGGTGAGGATGTCGCGGCCCAGCTCGGCGTTGTTGCCGTCCAGGCGGACGACGAGCGGCTTGGAGACGTCCTCGCCGCGGCCCTCCAGCATCTCCAGGGCCTGGACGATGCCGTTGGCGACGGCGTCGCAGGCGGTGATGCCGCCGAAGACGTTGACGAACACGCTCTTGACCGCGGGGTCGCCGAGGATGATCTCCAGACCGTTGGCCATGACCTCGGCGGACGCCCCGCCGCCGATGTCGAGGAAGTTGGCGGGCTTGACGTTGCCGTGCGCCTCGCCGGCGTAGGCGACCACGTCCAGGGTGGACATGACCAGGCCCGCGCCGTTGCCGATGATGCCGACCTCGCCGTCGAGCTTGACGTAGTTGAGGCCCTTCTCCTTGGCGGCGACCTCGAGCGGGTCACCCTCCTCCGGGAAGGTGAGGCTCTCCAGGTCCTGACGGAACTCGGCGTTCTCGTCCAGGGTCACCTTGCCGTCGAGGGCGACGACCCGGCCGTCCTTGGTGAGGATGAGGGGGTTGACCTCGACGAGGGTCGCGTCCTTGCCGACGAAGGCGTCCCACAGCTTGGTGATGACCTCGGCGGCGCCCTCGGCGGCGGCCTGCGGGAGCTTGCCCGCCTTGACGATCTCCGCCGCGACGTCGGCGGGAGCACCGGTCAGCGGGTCGACGGCGATCTTGGCGACCGCGTCGGGGTTGGAGACCGCGACCTCCTCGATCTCCACGCCCCCCTCGGCGGAGCAGATCGACAGGAAGGTGCGGTTCGCGCGGTCCAGCAGGAAGGAGAAGTAGTACTCCTCCGCGATGTCGGAGGCTTCCTCGACCAGGACGCGGTGGACCGTGTGGCCCTTGATGTCCATTCCGAGGATCTGCTCGGCCTTGGCCTGGGCGTCCTCGGGGCCCTCGGCGACCTTCACACCGCCAGCCTTGCCGCGGCCACCGGTCTTGACCTGCGCCTTGACGACGACGCGCGGCTTACCGGCGGCGGCGAACTCCTCAGCGATGGCACGTGCCTCAGCGGCCGTGCTCGCCACCTTCCCCTGGGGCACGGGAACCCCGTACTCTGCGAAGAGTTGCTTCGCCTGGTATTCGAACAGGTCCACGAGGGTCCGTCCTTGTAACTCGCTGGCTCAAGAGTGTCTGCCGGGGTGGCCTCGTCCGGATCGGCTGTGACCCACTGATCATGTGTCACACGACGCGCAGCCTCGTGGGCTGAGCCGCTGCAGAAGATCGAGAACGCCGCGGAGTTGCCACCCGCGACATGGGCAAAGCTTAGTCGCCCGACATCCGGCCGACGGACACCGGGGGCGTGTTGTCCAGGGCCGTTCCGGCTCGATCACCGCGCATACGGCGCTGCGCACCGCCCTCAATGGGAATTCGTGTGACCAGAGACACCTCCAATCACACCAGACGGGATGGTTTCACCCGTTGTGTGATGCGACGAAGCTCACCCGTGGGCGGTCGCCGGACGCACGTTCTCCCGCACCCAGTCGGCGATCTCGGCGGTCGGCGCGCCGGGGGTGAAGATCTTGGCGACGCCCATCCGCTCCAGTTCCTCGATGTCGGCGTCGGGGATGATGCCTCCGCCGAAGACCCGGATGTCGGTCGCGTCGTTCTCGCGGAGCAGCTCCATGACACGGGCGAAGATGGTCATGTGGGCGCCGGAGAGCACGGACAGGCCGATCGCGTCGGCGTCCTCCTGGAGCGCGGCGGCCACGATCATCTCGGGGGTCTGCCGCAGCCCGGTGTAGATCACCTCGACCCCGGCGTCGCGCAGTACCCGGGCGACGATCTTGACCCCGCGATCGTGCCCGTCCAGACCGGGCTTGGCGACGACGACCCTTGTCATGGCACACCCCTCTCCGTCTGAAGGGTAACCCAGGGGTGGCCACCGTGCTCAGGGTTTCAACTGTTGGTGGCTCGTAACGCACAAGCGCGTACGAGCAACGATCACGTGAGGAGACCAGGCTGTTCTGGTAACTGTGAGGCCCCAGCCCAGATGGTTGCACCCATCCGCGCACTCCCAGTAATGTCGGCATGTGTCGAACGTGTGATCGATTTTCGTGTCGAGGGGTGGGCCCCTACCGAAACCGCGCACGCAGACGCCTCTGCGGCCGGTCGCGGCGCCGTTCGTCGCCCCCGGACCGTCGGGCGTGGCGATCCGCAGCCGCCTCAAAGGTCCTCGTGCTGGTCGGTGACCACCTGGGCTCGCTGGCCGGGAAGGATCTCAAAGTCCGGTGCTCCGCTGGCCTGGACCATGACCGGGACGGCTGGTCGGCCCGTAAGCGGGTCCTGACCGAGGAGTCCTCCTCCCGGTGGGCCGGGGCGATCACGAAGGCCCCCACGACCAGTGGGGACTGGTCCGCCGTGCCCAACTCGCCCACATCCAGAACCTGGAGACCGGGGGGCAGGACGATCCGTCACCGTCTGTCCCTCCAGGCCGGAGCGAAGGGCTGCCAGCGTTCCCCGGGCGGATACCGCACCCGGCAGGAATGGTTCGCCAAGACCCGGCGGCTGCGCCTACTGCGAGACCGGCTCGCCGCCGAGCGGGCTGACTGGGAGACGGGCCGGGTGCGAGTGGTGCGCGGCGGCAACCGGCTGCTCCACACCCGCATCTGGCCGCCGCAGGCAAGACCCCCCGAACATTGGCGGGCCGAATGGGAGGCCTCGCGCCGGTTCCTCCAGGCCGATGGCGAGTCCGGCAAGAAGTTCGGCAACGAGACCATCCGCGTCACCCCCGACGGCGGGGCGAGCATCAAGCTGCCCGCCCGGGCCCGACCCGGAGGCCGTAGACGTGAGGGAACCCGCCCTGCCCGGCCCGGACCGCGCACACGATGCGCGCCGCCGACTGCGGGAGCGCACGCGGGGGACCAGGACATCCAGGACCGTTCGGGATGTTCGGCTGATCAGGTGTGAGTCCAGGACTCACTTCCACTCAGTCTTGAGGAACGGTATCTTCCTCGCATGGGGGAGAACTTCGAGCAGCTCAGCACCGACGACCTGCGGGACCGGGCCGTGGAACTCGCACGCAAGCGGTGGGACGTGCGCTTCTTCTGGCGTCTGCTCGGCCTCATTCCGGCGGCCGAGGCGGTCGCGGGCAACAGAGAGGCCAGTGAGGCCAGCGTCGCGCAGGCGTCCGGGTTCCTGTACGAGGCTCTGTCCGTGGAGACGGACCCGAAGGTCCAGGAGGCGCTGCGCCCCGTCTACATCGAGTACCTCCGTGAGCACGGGGAGCGGGAGAGCTGAACGTCCGAAAACCGCCAGCCGGGGGTCCGGCACGTCGGTGAACATGGAGGCATGGACGACGACCAGCGCTACCGCGCCGTGCGCAGCCGCGACGCCCGCTTCGACGGGGTGTTCTACACGGCGGTGCGCACGACCGGTATCTACTGCCGCCCCAGCTGCCCGGCGGTGACCCCGAAACGGGAGAACACACGTTTCTTCCCGACGGCCGCCGCGGCCCAGGAGTCCGGCTTCCGGGCCTGCAAGCGCTGCCGCCCCGACCGGACCCCCGGTTCCCCCGAGTGGAACCTGCGGGCCGACGTCGTGGGGCGTGCGATGCGGCTCATCCAGGACGGCGCGGTGGACCGGGGCGGAGTCGGCGCCCTGGCGGCGGCGGTCGGCTACAGCGAACGCCAGCTCAACCGGCTGCTGACCGCGGAACTGGGGGCGGGCGCCCTGGCCTTGGCCAGAACCGAGCGCGCGCAGACCGCCCGCGTCCTCGTGGAGACCACCGACATGCCGCTGGCGGACGTGGCCTTCGCGTCGGGCTTCTCCAGCGTCCGGCAGTTCAACGAGACCATGCGCGCGGTCTTCGACCGGACCCCGAGCGAGATGCGCGCGGGCGGTCCGGCGCCGGAGGGGACGCTCACGCTCCGGCTGCCCTACCGGGAACCGATCGACCTCGACCGGATGCTGCGTTTCCTGGGCGGCCGCGCGGTGCCGGGTGTGGAGGAGTTCCGGGACGGTGTGTACCGCCGTACCCTGTCCCTCCCCCGCGGCCCCGGCATCGTCGAACTGTCCCCGGGACGGGGGCACGTCGTGTGTCGGCTCCGGCTGGCCGAGCCGAGCGACCTGATGAGCGCCGTCCACCGGTGCCGGTTGCTGCTGGACCTGGACGCCGACCCTCGCGCGGTCTTCGAGGCCCTGCGGGACGACCCGCTCCTGGGTTCCACCGTGGCCGCTCATCCCGGGATCCGCTCCCCCGGCCACGTGGATCCGGCCGAACTGGCCGTCCGTGCGGTGCTGGGCCAGCAGGTGTCCGTCCAGGCCGCCCGGACGCTGGCCGGACGGCTGGTCGAACGGTTCGGCGCGCCGCTGCCCGAGGGTCTGGAGGATGTGGGGGGCGGACTGACGCACCTCTTCCCGGCCCCGGCGGTGTTGGCGGCCGTGGACCCGAGCGACCTGTCCATACCCGTGTCGCGGGGGCGGGCCCTGGTGGGGCTCTGCGCGGCGATCGCCAGCGGCGACGTCGACCTCGGACCCGGTTGTGACCGGGAGCGGACGGAGAAGGACCTGCTGGCGCTCCGCGGCATCGGCCCGTGGACCGCGAGCTACATCCGCATGCGCGGCCTGGGCGATCCGGACGTCTTCCTCGACGGGGACCTCGGGGTCCGCCAGGCCCTGCGCGACGAACAGACCACACCGGAACAATGGAGTCCGTGGCGGTCCTACGCCACACATCTCCTGTGGGCGAGAACGGACACAACATGAATCAGCCAGTGTTGCCGCTGAACGTGGAAGTACCGACCCCGGAGGAGCCGTCCCGGTTGCCGAGGAAGGAGTTCCGGACGGCCAAGGGACCGACCCGCTTCGCCCTGATGGACTCGCCCATCGGCGAGCTGACGCTCTTCGGCGACTCCGAGTCCCTCAGCGGGGTGTGGACCCGCCCGAAGGCCGTCCCGGAGGACTGGGAGAGGGACCAGGCCGCCTTCAGGGAGGCGATCGCGCAGCTGACCGCCTACTTCGCGGGTGACCTGAGGGAGTTCGACCTCGCCCTGTCCCCCACCGGGACGGACTGGCAGTTGGAGGTATGGGCCGCGCTGACCACGATCCCGTACGGGGAGACCGCCTCCTACGGTGAGTTGGCGGAGGAGCTGGGCCGTCCGACGGCCTCCCGTGCGGTGGGGATGGCCAACGGGCGCAACCCGATCAGCATCATCGTGCCGTGCCATCGGGTGATCGGGGCCGACGGCTCCCTCACCGGGTACGCGGGCGGTCTGGAACGCAAACGCTTCCTCCTCGCTCTGGAGTCGTAGCGGAGACAGGGCAGCCCGGGAGGGTGCGCTCCTCCCGGGCTCAGGGGATGATGCCCGTATGTCGTTCTCCCGACTCCACATGCCGACTGCTCTCGTCGCGCGATACCGAGCGGTCGATCGCGAGACTGTCGGTTCCGCGCTCGCCGACACACCTCGTCATCTGGATGCGTTGACGGTTGACATCGGAAAACGCGGAATCCTGACGCCGCTCCGCCTTGGATTCAACGAGGAGTTCGGAACGCTCGACGGCAACCACAGGATCGCCGTGGCCATTCGGCTTGGCCTGGATTCAGTCCCCGTCACATTGTTCAGAGAACCGCTGGATCCCCGCCCCGGTCACGCGCAGCCCATGCTTCCCGAAGACCTCATCGTCCTTCAAGCCGCCTCGGAACTGGAACATCCTTCGTGAATCGCCGTCGGCAAGTACCGACCTGACCCCGGGCACAAAAAAGGGGGTGTCCACCCGGACACCCCACCCACACTTCACAACCGCACAAGCCCGCGCACAAAAAAGAAGAAGAGGGCCACCCACAACAGGCGACCCCCTCCCCAA
>NZ_QPNC01000013.1 GCF_003386285.1 Nocardiopsis sp. FIRDI 009 | reverse complement strand
CGGATCGCTACAGGGCTGTGATCAGCGCTGATGCACCACGACCCCGACTTTGAAACAGCCCTGGATCACCCCGGGAGCAGGACCTGCCTGACACCACTCGGAACTGGACAGAAGAGATCTGACAGCAAATAACGCATCAACTGCTGACAGCGGCACCAGGAGTATCGGCGTAGAACACGAAAAGGTCGTTCGCAACCGACGCTGGGTGAGGATGGCCGTAACCGGCCATCCTCACCCAGGCAGCCGATTTCGCCCGACAGGTTGACCTGCGTCTTCGATATCGGAGAACCTCTGTGATCTGCTCTTATAGTGTGATTCGCACCCTCATTGACCCACATTTGCGACGTGTTTACGATTCTCGTGCATCTGCAAGCAACGAAGAAAGGGGCATTCGTGCAACTTGGTCGCACCCTGAGGAAATCTGCCGCCGTCGCGTTTCTGACTGCGGGACTGGCCGCAGCCGCTGTTCCCGCCTCGGCGAACAGCGTCGCTGACGGAGACATGGGGGCTCTGCTGAGCTGCGTCAAGGGCGTCAGCAACGGCGACGCCTACGCGAGCTGCGTTGGAGCGTCATACGAGCAGTGGCGCCTGCGCGCCGACTGCCCCTACCAGCCCGACCGCTACTCGGCCTGGCAGTACGGCGACGGAAACGTCACCGTGAGCTGCACGTTCGGGGACGCGCGCGCAGCGCGCATCGACGTGGCCTAGCCACCGCCGATACCGCACCGACCTCCTTTTTGTCTTCGCTGAGCACATCCTTGAAACAGGGAATCGCGGAGGCGAAAGTCATTGAGGTACCGTACAGCGGCGGCTGTGTGCACTTCCATTTCACCACCGCACACGAACCGCCGCTGTACGGCTCCAACAAATCGGGCGGTGACGGTGACCACTGAAGAACAGGTACACATCGAGAACACGACGCTACCTCTGCACATGGACGGTGTGGTCCAGGAGTACGGCGTTGGCCAGGCCCGGGTCGTAGCCGTGAGAGACGCGTCGTTGCGGATCGAACGCGGCGAGGTGGTCGTGCTCTACGGCCAGAGCGGTGCCGGGAAATCCAGCCTCTTACAGATCGCCGGATGCCTGGCCGAACCCACCCGGGGAACGGTGCGGGTCGACGGTGACGATGTCATCGGCATCGGTGCGAAGCGTCGCGCCGACCTGCGACGTCGCCGCGTCGGCTACGTCTTTCAGGAGTACAACCTGCTGAGCGTGCTCACCGCGCAGGAGAACGTGGCGCTTCCGCTGGAGTTGGAGGGCACGCGTGGAGCGCGGCGCCGAGCCCTTGCCGCGTTGGAGGAGTTGGGGGTCGATCAGCTGGCTGACCGCTACCCGGAGGAGATGTCGGGTGGTCAACGTCAGCGGGTGGCGATCGCTCGCGCGTTGATTGGTCCTCGCCGGTTGGTCGTCGCCGATGAGCCGACCGGTGCGCTGGATTCGGCGTCGTCGCGGGCGGTGCGGGAGGCGCTGGTGGCTCGGGCGCGGGAACACGGCGCGGGTGTGTTGGTGGGAACCCATGATCAGGAGTGGTCGGCGCTGGCCGATCGGGTGCTGGTGATGCGCGACGGCGTCCTCGGCCCGGTTCAGGGGGGCGTGCTGTGATCAGGCCGCTCAGTCTGGTTCTGGCGTGGCGCATGTTCAGACAGGACGGTACACGTGCCCTGTTGGGGGCGGGGCTGCTCGGCTTGCCGGTGGCCGTCGCCGTGATGGTGCAGATCCTCTACAGCACCGGCATACCTTCTCCTGAGGAGGAGCGGACAGCGGCCATGGGCGCGGCCCAGGCGCGTGTGTATGCCGAGACGGACGAAGCCTCCCTCGCCCTGTTGCGTCAGGCCCTCCCCGAGCGGGCGAGAATCGTGCCGGTTCCCAATGCCGTGCTTTCCGTGGAGACCGGGCACGGTTCGGTTCCCACCTCCGTGGTCCTGATGGATGTGGCCGACCCGCTCACCCAGGGCATGGTGGAGATCGTCGACGGTCGTGCTCCCGAACGCGCCGGTGAGGTGCTGGTGAGCCAACACCTCACTGACGGTACGGGGGTGGGGGTCGGCGACCGCCTGACCGTGGGCCAGGACAGCACGGTCACCGTCACCGGGCTGGTGGTCGATCCCACCGACTACGAGCGTGACTTCCTCGTCTCTGCGCCCCAGGACCGGGAGTTGGCCGCCTCCGACGGCAGCAGCGGCCCATGGGTGATCGGGGGACTGCCCTCGGATATGCGTGAGCCCGAACTGGTGGAGCTGCTCGGCCCGCTCGGCTTCACCGTGGACCCGCGCACCCCCGGCCCCACACCGGGAGCCCCGCCAGCGGCTGAGGACACCACGCGTGACGATGACCGTGCGGTGCTGTTGTTCACCGCGTTGGGCCTGGGCGAGGTCGGACTGCTGGCGGCGGCCGTGTTCACGCTCTGCGCGCAACGCCGTCGACGAGACATGGCGCTGCTGTCGGCGGCCGGAGCCCGCCCCTCCCACCTGCGCCGGGTCCTGGTGGCGCACGGTGTGCTCGTGGCGGCGACCGGGGCCCTGGCCGGAACAGCCCTGGGCATCACGGGCGCACTGATCGGCCAACCGGTGGGAGAGCAGATCACGGGCATGTCCTGGGGGACGCCGGTGATCCGCCTCGACCAGCTCGTCTGGATCGTGCTCCTGGCCCTGGGGGCGGGTCTGGTCGCCGCCTGGCTCCCGGCCAGGTCGGCGGCACGCCAAGGCCCTGCCGTCGCGCTGCGGGACGCCCCCCGCTCCGTGCCCCATCGGCGTGGCGCGTGGTGGTGGCCGGTGCTGGCGGCGGTGGGACTGGTGGTCCTCGTCACCGGCACGGCCACTGGGATCGTCCCGATCGCGGGAGCGGGGGCCATCACCTACGCGCTCGGGTTGCTCGGCTCCTGCGGCTTGCTGTTGCGCGCCTTGTCGGCGGTCGCCGCACGCCTTCCGGTACGTGCACGCGTGGCGCTGCGGGGCCCTGCCCGCAGCCGGTCGCGGTCGCTGCCCCTGGCAGTGGCGGTCTGCGCGGTCATGGCCGCGGCCTCGGTGGCCGGAGTGCTCATCCACAGCGGTGACCGGTACAACGCGCGCACCTACGTGCCCGAACTCCTCGAAGGCCAGGCCATCGTGAGCGGCCCCCTGCCCTCCGACGACGACGCGCTGAGTCCGCTCACCCAGGCGCTGGGCGGTGCGGAGGTTGTGCGCATCCCCTACGCTGCGGCGGCCACCGATGAGGGCCCGGTGCGCCTGGTCTTGGACAACGCCGCGTGGCGGTGCTCGACCTCCGCCGACGGTCCCAGCTCTCCAACGGAGTGCGCACAGGATCTGCCCGCAGGCATCACACCCGTCGAGTCCGTCGCGGTGGGCGACGAGAACCTGGTCTTGGCCCTGTTCCCTGAACAGGACCAACAAGAACAGGCCCTTCGCGCGCTCCGGGACGGCCGGGTCGTCCTGACCAACGACGCACTCCAGCACAGCCCCGGCCGGGCCCTCCTGAGTCCAAGCACCGGTTCCTCCGGACAAGCCGTGGAACTGGACGCAGAACTCGTGATCCCCCAAGGGGTTCACACACGCCTGCCGCACGCCCTGATATCGCCGCAGACCCTGGCCGAACACAACCTCGAGACCAGCCCGGTACGTGAGGCCCTGCTGGTGGCGCAGACGACGCCCACCCCTGAGCAGGTCGACGCGGCGCACGTCGCGACCGACCGTCACCTGGGGGGACAGGCCAACCTCTACGTCGAACGCGGCTACGACGGAACAGACATCGCCTACGTCCTGTGGCTGTTCACCGGGTTGGCCGCCCTCACCGCGGTGGGGACCGCCGCCATCGCCGGCGCGCTCTCGGCCGCGGAGAACGCCCGTGACGACGAGGTCATGGCGGCGGTGGGCGCACGGCCCCGGTTCGTGCGTCTCATGACCGCGGCACGCCTGCTGGCCCTGACCGTTCCGGCCGCGCTCCTGGGCCTGGTCGGAGGCAGCGTGGCGATGGCCGCGGCACTGCAGGCGTGGGGAGACTGGCCACCCGCGATTCCCTGGGGTCCTCTCACCGCCACAGTGGCTGTCACCGCCGTCGCCGCCGGGCTCACCGGATACCGGCCGACACGGCGATCCGCTGGGACAGCATGAGGGGCGAATCCGGCGGGGTCGGCCCTCACCTTCCACGACACGCTTTCCACTGAAACACCGGTGTACTGGCACCCCGGTACACCGGTGTATTGGTGTGTGAGAGTGACGGTGAGCACATCGAGGCGTCGGTACATGAATCGTAGCTACTCACGGGTTACTTTGCCCCTCGCCGTAGCTTCGGGAGAACCAGGCCACCACGGCCGCCTCCGCCCAGGCGGGGAGAGGGTCGGGCGAGAGTTCGATCCAGACCGATGTACGGCGCCCCAACTCCGTGGGCGACCGGTCAGGCGGACCCCTGTCCGTCCCAGAGGCCGCGCCGCTGCAGGAGGTCGACCAGGTGCTTGGTGCTCTCCTGGATGTGGCCCTCGGTCAGCTTGCGGGCCTCCCGGACGTTGCCCGAGCGCAGGGCCTCGATGATCTTGCGGTGGTCCTCGCGGGTGGCCTCGACGTGGCCCTCGATCGTCGCGTAGAAGCGGTTGGGCAGGTGCTGCACGATCGACCCCAGGATCAGCGCCAGGCGGTGGGAGCGCGCGGCCAGGTTGACCTGGCGGTGGAACGCGTGGCCCAGAGCTCCGATCCGCTCGTCGTCCTCGGCCTTGACGGCCTTCTCGTAGTCGTCGACGATCTCCTCCAGCCGCGAGATCTCCTCGGGGGTGATCCGCTTGGCTGCGCGGGCGGCGAGCTCACCGGCCAGCTTGGCCTGGGCCCAGAAGATGTCGTGGACGTCCTCGGCCGTGAAGGTCTCGACCATGAAGCCGCGCCGGGGCACCAGCTTGACGAAGCCCTCACTGCGCAGGGCGAGGAGCCCCTCGCGAACCGGGGTGTTGCTCACGCCCACGGCCTCGGCGATCGGTTCGAGTCGCAGGAACTCTCCGGGACGGACCTCGCCCGAGAGGATGAGCTCCCGGACATAGGCGGCGACCTCCTCGGGGAGGCCGCGCGCCCTGCTGCCCACGGTTGTCATTCCACATCACCGATCTCGTTCATATGAAGTTCTCCATATGATATCGCGACTCCCGAGTGTCCCTGCGGGACTCCCGTGGGGCGGGTCCGCCCCGGCGTTCCGTTCCGCCGCCACCGGAGCGCCGGGGGCACGCGGGGAACTCAACCGCGGTCGGTGCGGGCGGCGCGCTCCAGAAGTTCGACCACCTCCTCGTCCGGCGTCTGGGAGAACTCCTGGTACCACTCGCCGACGGCGTGGAAGAACTCGGGCTCCTGGACGCACACCACCTCGTCGGCGACCCGGCGCAGGTCCGCGATCGAGTCGGGGGACCCCACGGGTACCGCGAGCACCACCCGGTCGGCTCCCTGGGCGCGGGCCACCCGGCACGCCGCCCGCGCGGTCGCCCCGGTGGCCACGCCGTCGTCGACGAGGACGACCGTGCGTCCGGTCAGCGGAACACGGGACCGGCCGCGGCGGAACCGTTCCACCCGCGCCTCAAGTTCGGCCCGCTCACGTCGCTGTGCCGCGTCCAGTTCCGCCTCGCTGGCGCCGGCCATCCGGACGACCTGGTCGTTGACGACCCGTACGCCGCCCTCGCCGATGGCGCCCATGGCCAGTTCGGGCTGGTGGGGGACGCCCAGTTTGCGGATCACGATCACGTCCAGTGGCGCGCGCAACCGCCGAGCGACCTCGAAGGCGACGGGCACGCCGCCGCGTGGCAGCCCCAGCACGACGACGTCCTCGTCGCCCAGGTGTTCCAGCCGCTCGGCCAGGCGCCGTCCGGCGTCGACGCGGTCGCGAAACTCCGTCATCGTGTCCTCCTCGGGGCTATGCGGGGGTGATCAGACCGTAGTGGCCGTCGTAGCGGTGGTAGAGCACGTTGCCCCGCTCGGTCCGCGCGTCGAGGAAGAAGACGAACGGCAGCCCGGTGGTCTCCAACCGGTCGATCGCCTCCCGAACGCCCAACCGGGGCGGGGGGTGTGGGCTGACCGTCAGGGGGACGGCGGTCGTGCCGTCGCGGCGGGGACGCGGTGCCACCCGGGCCAGCCGGTATCCCTCGTCCGAGCGGTAGATGACGCTGTCCTGCCCGGTCTCGGCGTCGGTGAACAGCAGGAAGTCGTAGTCGAGCATCTCCATGTCGAAGGCCGCCTCGTCCGGGGTCTCCGTGGACAGCGTGAACGACTTGTGCCGGATCACCTCCCGCTCCTCCACCGGGCGCGGGTAGTGGTCGGGGCGGTGTGTGGGCTCGGCTCCGTGCCGCCACCCGTGCGGTCCCGCCGTCGGCCGCCCCCCGCGGCGGGCCTCCCAGTGTCGGCCGATCCGGTCGAGTCGGACCAGTAACCGGTCGTGCAGCAGGTCGACGGCCTCGCGCATGGTCGCCGCCGCCACCTGCGCCCTCACCAGGCGGCCGTTGACGTCCAGGTTGGCCTGTGCGACCGCCGGACGCGCCACCGCGGCACCGGCGGTCATGGTCAGTCGCACGCGGGCGAAGAGCACCGGTTCCGGCGCACGCCCGGACACCGCTGCGACCGTCGAGCGGGCGTGGTCGGCGGCGTCCCGCGGCACCGCTCCCCGGTGTTCAACGGCCACCTCGGGGGCGGCCCACGTCGTCGGCCGGTTCATGACAGCCCCTGTCTGGTCTAGCGCACCCCCTACTCTTCCCAGCTTGGGGTACGCGGGCTCTCCTGAGCGGGGGCGGTGGACCCCGGGGGCAGGGGCGAAGGTCCCTCCTGTCCCGTGCTGGGGCCACCACCGGTGCGGTACCCCGGTCGGCTACCCCAGGTCGCGCAGGAGGTCGTCGAGGGTTCGGCGGAGGGCCGCGGAGTTGGCCGGGTCGAACCATGCGGTGCGGACGCGTTCGTTGATGCCGTTCGGGGTCTCGTGGTCGGCCGCGAGCGTGTGGAGGGAACGGCTCCCGTCGCCCAGGGCACGGCCGACGCTCTGGAAGAGGCCGCGGACGTAACGGTCCGCGTCGTCGGCGGCGATGCCCTGGCTGGTGGCCCACTCCGTGAGCGTGGCGAGGTACCGGTAGTGGGTGGTCAGTGTCGCGGTCAGCGCGGAGAACACGTTGAGGTCGGCCTCGTCCGTGACCGGGAGCGATCCGCCCAGGCGTTCGAAGAGGGCGTCCACCTCCGGGTGCGACGGGCACGTCACCGTGATGGAGCGGCGTTCACGGATGGCGGGCAGGGGGATGGCCCGTACCAGCGGGGCGTCGGTGGCGAGTGTCCCGCGCAGGTCGTCGTTGGCGACACCGGCCATCACGTTGACCACCACGGTGTCGCCGTCCACCCGCAGCCCGGCCAGGGCCTCGGACCGGTCCTGGGGGCGCACGGCGATGACGACGATCCCGGAGCGGTTCACCACTTCCTGGTTGTCGGGGCACACGTGCACGTTCTCGTAGCGTTCGGCGAGTTCCGCGGTGGTGCGGGCGCCCCGGGGGGAGAGGTGGATCTCCGGGGGCTCCTCGACCCCGTCGCACAGTCCGTCGACGATGGCCCGGCCGATCTCGCCCACCCCGATGATCCCGATGCGTTTCACGGTGGCTGTCCTCCCTTCCGACGAGTCCGGTTCATTGTGCGCGTCCACCGGTGCCACGGGCCAGGTCTCCTTCGTGCCCGGAGGCCGCGCCGTCCAGGGCGGGACGGGTCCGTCTCTGGCCTGACCCGGCCCTTTCCGCCGTGGGCGGGGTGGTCCAGACTGGAGGCACCGGACAGCGGGCCGGTCCCGTGCCGGACCGCGAGCACGGGACAGGACACCCGCCCCAGTCAACGGAGACAGCGCTGCGAACCGATGTGCGCTTCGTGAGCGGCGACCTGAGGCCCGCGGGGCACCTCTACGCACCCCAGAACCGCACCGAGGGCGAACGCCTCCCGGCGGTCGTGGTCGGCCCCGACGACCGGTGTGAAGGAGCAGACCGGCGGGCTGTAGGCCCAGCGCCTGGCCGACGAGGGTTTCGTCGTCCTCACCGCCGACTCCCGGTCCGCCGACCCCGAGGGTTGGCGGAGGGCGGTCGAGCAGTCGGGGACCCCGCGCAGCCAGGAGGCCGCGGGCGACCGACCGGTGGGTGGCGCGCAGCGCCGGACACCGTCGGCGACGCCACGCCGCCGGTGGTCGTGGCACCGGCCGGAACGGTGCCGCCGTGCTGGCCCAGCGGCTGGTTCTCGCGACGCGTGGTCAGGGTCAGTCCGCGGGTGTGACCGGTGTGACCTCCTGCAACAGGCCCCAGGTGAAGTCGGCGAGGTGACGGCCACCGGCGGAGTCGGTGAGCAGCAGTCGCCAACGCGACGGTGCGGTGCCCTCCAACGGCGTCGAGGGCAGCGCGCGGGCGACGTCGTCGATGACGAACGACCAGGGCCGGAGGTCGTCAACGCTGTGCAGCGGGGGCGCCGGTACCCGCGGGGCACGCACGAGCCACTCCTGGACCAGGGCGCCGTTGGGGGCGGTGACCACCTCGAAACGCAGGTCCGGCCAGAGCGACACCGGCCACTGACGGGCCTCGCACGCCATGCCGCCCACGATGACGTCGCGCCGCAACGGGGCGGGGCCGAGAACCGTGGTGAACCGGCGGACCGGCCCGCCGGAACCGCGCCCGCCCCGGGTCATGGCCTGCCAACGCCGGTTGGCCTCACGCATCCCGGTCGCGGTGGTGCCGAGCTCGCGCACCGCCTCCTCCACCAGCTCCGGCTGGAAGTCGGCCATCCTGCGCAGCAGGACCAGTTGGAATTCGAGCGAGCCCATGCCACGACCCTAGCGTCCGGCCCGTCCGGTCCGCGCGGGCGTGAGGAGGCAGCCGCGGGGTAGGGCCGCAGGTGTGGCGCCGTACGGTCGCGGTGCCCGTGAGCCGAGCCGAGGGGGAAGAGCATGGCTGGCACGCTCACCGGTCGCCGGGTCGCGATCCTGGCGGCGGACGGAGTGGAACAGGTCGAACTCGTCGAGCCGAGGAGGGCTCTGGAGGAGAAGGGCGCCCAGACGGAGCTGGTCTCGCTGCACCCGGGGACCATCCAGGCGATGAACGGCGACATCGAGCCCGCCGACCGCTTCACCGTGGACCGGCGGGTGTCGGAGGCGGTGGTCGACGACTACGACGCCCTGGTGGTGCCGGGCGGCACCGTCAACCCCGACCACCTGCGAAGGGACCGCGACGCGATGCGTTTCGTGCGCGGGTTCGTGGACAGGGGCAAGCCGGTCGCCGCGATCTGCCACGGACCGTGGGTCCTGGTGGAGGCCGACGTGGTCCGGGGCCGCACCCTGACCTCCTACCCGAGTCTGCGCACCGACCTGCGCAACGCCGGCGCCGTGGTCGTGGACGAGGAGGTGGTCACCGACCAGGGCGTGACCACGAGCCGTAACCCCGGTGACCTGCCTGTCTTCTGCGAGCGCGTCGTGCGGGAGGTCGAGCACGCCTAGGCCCGGGCCACCCGCGCACCGGGGGAACGCGTGGACATCCCGGCCCCGCGCCGGAACGAGGCGCAGCACGAGCCGTGGCCGGAGCCTTTCAGAAGTCCATCGGCGCCTCGTGGGAGGCCGGTCCCATTCCCGAACCGGAGCGGACGCGCCGGACGTGGATCAGGCGGGACAGGCGGATGATCGGGCGGATGAGCATCTGGACGCTGCCGACGAGGAAGAGCCACGTGCCCGTGGTCGCCCAGGCCGGTGAGAGGAACATGACGCTGCCCACGACGAACCACAGGCCGATGAGGATGTCGTTGGCGATGCTCGCCGCCTCGTAACGCTGCCGGACGACCAGTTCGTGCCGACCGATCTTCACGTCGAAGGGTTTCTCCGCGTGGGGTCCGGACATGACGCCTCCCGAGGCGGTGCTCTCCGCGTACGGGTACGGACCTACCCGGGACCAGAGGGGGTTGACGCGGCGGCGACACCGGGTGTACCGCTGACAGGCGGTGCGTAGCCGGAGGTGTGGATGGGCGTCGGGCGGGTTGACGGGTTCTCACCGTCCAGTGGTCCGGGACGGTCGGTCCGACCGCGTGCGCGTCGGCCGTCCGGCTCATGATCGTCGTCGGGCTGTCCTCGGGCACCTCGGCCGACGGCATCGACGTGGCCGCCGCGCGGTTGCGCCTCGACGGCCCGCTCGTGCGTCTGGCGCCGCTGGGCCACCGCACTCTCGCCTACTCGTCGGACCTGCGCCGCGCCCTCCGCGACGCCCTGCCCCCGGCGGCGACCACCCTGGCGGAGGTCTGCCGACTCGACACCCGCATCGGACGCGAGTTCGCCGAGGCCGCCCGGCACGGGATCGACGAACTCGCCGGGGGCCGGGCCGACCTGATCGCCTCCCACGGCCAGACCCTGTTCCACTGGGCCGAGGGCACCGCGGTGCACGGAACCCTGCAACTCGGCCAGCCTGCTGGACGTTCTGCTGCTCGGCGGGCGCCCGGAACCGGCCGCCGCCCTGAACCTCGGCGGTATCGCCAACGTCACCGTCGTCCGGCCCGGCTCCCCTCCGGTGGCGTTCGACACCGGTCCGGCCAACGCCCTGATCGACGCCGCGGTGCGCAGGATCACCGACGGGCGCGCCGACTTCGACGCCGACGGCGCCCTCGCCCGGTCCGGACGACCGCACCCCGCCCTGCTGGAGCACCTGCTCGCCGAGCCGTACTACCGCCTCGCGCCCCCGAAGACCACCGGTGTCGAGCTGTTCGGCCCCGCCCACCTGGACGCGGCGCTGCGGCGGGTCGCCGTGCCCGAGCCCGGCGACCTGGTGGCCACCCTGGTGGAGCTGACCGCCGTCACCGTCGCGGACGCCCTGCGCCCCCACGGGGCGGCCGAGGTGCTCGCCTCCGGAGGCGGCGTGCGCAACCCGGCCCTCATGGAGCGGATCGCCGCCCGGATCGCCCCCGCGCGGCTCGGCGCCTCCGACGACCTCGGTCTGGCCGGCGACGCGAAGGAGGCCCACCTCTTCGCCCTCGTCGGCTTCCTCACCTGGCACGGGCTGCCCGGATCCCTGCCCGCCTGCACCGGCGCCCGCCGGGCGCCGGTGGCCGGTCGCCTCACCCCGGGACACGCTCCGCTCCGGCTGCCCGAACCCGCGACCACCGTGCCCCGGCGCCTGCTCGTCGACCCGTCGGACGCGTGACCCACCCGCATCCCACCCCCGGAGGACCGCAGTGCAACCAGTCGACCTCGTGGTCATCGCCGTGTACCTGCTGGGCTCGGCGTGGCTCGGACTGAGGCTGTCGGGTCGCCAGCGCGACCTGAAGGACTACTTCGTCGGCGCCCGACGGCTGCCCTGGTGGGCGGTGTGCCTGTCGGTGGTGGCCACCGAGACCAGCGCCCTGACCGTGATCAGCGTCCCCGGCGTGGCCTACCTGGGCGACGTCACGTTCCTCCAGGTGGCGGTCGGCTACCTGGTCGGGCGCGTGGTCGTCGCCTTCGTGCTGCTGCCCCGCTACCACCGGGGCGAGATGACCACGGCCTACACCTACCTGGGCCGCCGCTTCGGCCGCGGCATGCAGGGCACGGCGTCGGTCACCTTCCTGTTCACCCGTCTGCTCGCCGACGGGGTGCGCCTGTTCGCGGCGGCCATCCCGATGCGGATCGTCCTGGACCACTACGGGGTGGACCTGTCCTACGTCGCCATCATCGCCCTGCTGGCGGTCGTCACGGTCCTGTACACCCTCATCGGCGGTATCAGGGCCGTGGTCTGGGTGGACGTGGCGCAGATGGGGCTGTACGTCGTCGGCGGCGTCATCGCGCTGGCCGTCATCGTCACCGGTCTGGACGTGAACTTCCTCGCCGTGGCGGCCGACGCGGGCAAGACGCGGTTCCTCGACCTGACGTCCAACCCGCTCTCCGCGCCCTACGCGACGGTCACCGCGGTGCTGGGCGGCGCCCTGCTGTCCACCGCCTCGCACGGCGCCGACCAGATCATCGTGCAGCGGCTGCTGGGGTGCCGCACCCTGCGCGACGCCCGCAAGGCGGTGATCGGCAGCGGCGTCGTGGTGTTCGTCCAGTTCGCGCTGTTCCTCACCGTGGGCCTGGCGCTGTTCTCCTACTTCGACGGCGCCTCGGTCGACCGTCTCGGACTCAACGGTTCCGACGAGGTGTTCCCGGCGTTCATCGTCGAGGGGATGCCGGTCGGCCTGTCGGGCCTGCTGCTGGCCGGGATCATGGCGAGTGCGATGAGCACTCTGTCCTCGTCGCTGTCCGCGCTGTCCTCCTCGACCATGACGGACCTGTACGCGCGGTTCGGCCGCCGCGAGCTCACCGACGCCCAGGGGCTGCGGCTCGGGCGGCTGTTCACCCTCGGATGGGGGCTGGTGTTCGTCGGGGCCGCCGCGATGTTCACCGGCACCGACAACCCGGTCGTCGAGCTGGGCCTGTCCGTGGCCAGCCTCACCTACGGGGGCCTGCTCGGCGCGTTCCTCCTGGGCCTGTGGGTGCGCCGGGCGCGCCAGACCGACGCCCTCGTCGCGTTCTGCGCGGCGGTGGCGACCATGGCCTGGCTGTTCCTGTTCGGGCGCGGGCTGGTCGGGTTCACCTGGTACACGGCCATCGGTGTGGCCATCGTGCTCGGCCTGGGCTCCCTGCTCTCGCTGCGACACCGCGACCCGGCGGCCGGAACCGGAACGGACGGGCGCGGAGCCCTCGCCGCGGATCCGTCGGCGGACGCCCCGGTGGGCGCCTCGGAGGGAGGGGAGGAGCGGTCCCGACCGGGCGGATGAGCACTGCGGCGTCGTCGGTGGCGGCCCACCGCGCCCGCAGGCGCCGCAACCCGCGCTGGTCCGGGCTGGTCTGCGTCCCCGTCGGGGACCGGGGAGCCGACGCGTCGGCGGTGCGCCCGACCGAGGCCGGACTCCGGCCGCGCCGACCGTCGGGCGGGAACCGGGGCGCACACCGGCCCGGGGGGGTAGAACGGAAGGTGTGGACCGCCACGACGAAGGGGGCCCGCGTCGCGAGACGGGGAGGGTGACCACGATGACGTCCGGGATCGACGTCCGGGTGATCGAGACGTCCTCACTGGGGGACCGCAGCTACCTGGCCACCGACGGCGAGGTCGCGCTGGTGGTCGACCCCCAACGCGACGTCGACCGCGTCCTGGCCCTGGCCGGACGGCTGGGGGCACGCATCACCCACGTGCTGGAGACCCACGTCCACAACGACTACGTCTCCGGCGGGCTGGAACTGTCCCGGCTGACCGGCGCGGCCTACGCGATGGCGGCCGCCGACGAGGTGCCCTTCCAGCGCCTGCCGGTGGCCGACGGCGACCTGGTGGAGGTCTCGCCGCGCATGCGGGTGCGCGTCATCGCCACCCCCGGCCACACCTTCCACCACCTCTCCTACGCGTTGGAGGGCCCCCGGGGAGCGGAAGGCGTGTTCACCGGCGGTTCGCTGCTGTTCGGCACCACCGGGCGCACCGACCTGCTGGGCCACGAGCACGCCGAGACCCTGGCCCGACACCAGCACGCCTCCGCGCGCAGGCTCGCCGACCTGCTGCCCGAAGGGGCCAGGGTGTGGCCCACCCACGGCTTCGGCAGCTTCTGCTCAGCCACCCAGGCCGAGGGGGACTCCTCCACCGTGGGACACGAGAGGCAGGTCAACCCGGCGCTGCGCCTGGCCGCCGAGGAGTTCGTCACCCAGACCCTGTCGGGCCTGGACGTCTACCCCGCCTACTACGCCCACATGGGGGTGACCAACCTCGCGGGCCCCGAACCGGTGGACCTGCGCCCGCCGGCCACGGCGGATCCGCGGCAGCTGCGTCGGCGCCTGGCGGCGGGGGAGTGGGTCGTGGACCTGCGCAACCGCAGGGCCTACGTCCGGGCGCACCTGGCCGGCACCGTCAGCCTGGCCCTGGACGGCCCGATGGCCACCTGGCTGGGCTGGCTGATCGACTGGGGGGCTCCGCTCACCCTCGTCGGCGAGACCGCCGAACAGGTCGCCCGGGCCCAGCGCGAACTGGTCCGCATCGGCATCGACCGCGTCGCCGCCGCGGCCTCCGGCACCCCCGAGCGACTGGCCGCGGAACCCGACCAGATCCGCGCCATGGACACCGCCGACTTCTCCGCCCTGGCCGCGGCCCTGGCGGGGGCCGTCCCCGACGGCCTGCCCGCGCCCGCGACCGTGCTGGACGTGCGGCTGCGCAACGAGTGGAACGACTCCCACGTCATCGGCGCCGTGCACATCCCGCTGCCCGAGCTGCCCCGGCGCCTCGACGAGGTTCCGGAGGGAGCGGTGTGGGTCCACTGCGGCAGCGGCTACCGCGCGACCGCCGCGGCCTCGCTGCTGGCCCGCGCCGGCCGCCGCGCGGTGGTCGTGGACGACGACGTCACTACCGCGGCCGACAAGGGCGTCCCCATGACCGCCTCCGCGTAGTCGTCCGACCGGGCGGGGGCGGCGGCGTTCGGCGTGGGGTCCCGTCGGCCCCGCCCCGCCGTCACGGCGTGTCGGGAGCGCGTCGGCGGAGGACGTCCCAAGCCGTCGAATAGGCCTCCCACAGGCTCGTCCCCGTGTACCGGGCGCTCGCCAGGTCGGCGATGTGGCTGTCCCCGTTCACGGCGACGGTGTTCGCCAGGTGCCCGAACAGCGGGGCGTCGGACATCGAGTCCCCGTAGGCCACGCAGTTCTCCAGGTCCACGCCCCTGCGGCGGCGCGCCTCCTCGACGATCCCCACCTTGTCGTGCGGGGTCAGGATGTCCTCCGCGACGACGGGGGAGGCGAAGGGAGGCGCGGGGAACCGGGAGGCGACCACCTCGTCGAAACCGAACCGCAGCAGCAGCCGGGCGTAGAAGTCCGGGGACATGCTCACCACCATCGAGTGGTGGCCGCGGGCGCGGATGTCGGCGCACACCCGTGGGATGTCCGCGAGGAAGGGGCTGCTGTCGAACGCGGCCCGGACGTCGTCCTCGGTGAGCGCGCCCCAGAGGCGGTGGATGCTCCGGGCGAACTCGCGGGTGTCGATCTCCTGGCGCCGGAAGCGCCGCTCCAACTCCGTGAGCCGCGGCTCGCAGCGGAGGATCCGTGCGATCTCCAGGCTGGCCGTCGTTCCCCTCAACAGGGTGCCGTCCATGTCGAAGACGTGCAGGTACGTCATGGGCTCCCGTCCATGGCGCTCGGGGTGTCCGGTACGGGTCCGACTGACCGCGCCGGGCGGGCCGGTGTCCCGACCGCCCTTTGATGATTCCAGGACGGGGCGTCCACCGCGACGGACGCGGGGTGCCGAACACGTCACCGCGGAGCCCCTCCCCTCCGCCCCGGCCGGTGACCGTCAGTCCGACTCCACCAGCACGACGTGCAGGGTCCGGGGCCCGTGCACACCCTCCACCCGCTCCAGCTCGATGTCGCTGGTGGCCGACGGCCCGCTGACGAACGTGAGCGGGGCGAGCGGGTCCAGGCGGGTCAGCGCCTCGGGAACCCCGCCCACCACCTGGTCGGCGCGGACCACGCACACGCACACGTCCGGCAGCAGGGACAGCGCCCGGCGCCCGCAGACGGGGCCCGCGTCCAGGACGAGCGTCCCGGTCTGGGCGACCGCGACGGCCGTACCGGTGACGGCGGCCCCGCACCCGCTCAGCCGAACGGCGGGACGGCCGTCGTCGCGGCCGGCGCCCGGGGGCGTCCACCCCTCCGGGAGCCCGGGGGCGGCCAGCACCTCGGCGCGGTCCGGGCCCAGGGCCTCGGCCAGGGCGCTCTCCACGGTCGCGGCCACCGTCCCGGGGCCGCACCGGTGCACGGTGGCGCGGTAGTCGACCAGCCGGTCCGCCAGCAGGTCCAGCAGCTCGGGATGACCGGGCGGGCGGCCGTCGCTCCGCCGGTAGGCGCGCGGCACCTCCGGCTCGGCCGCCCGGGCCGCGCCGTTGGCCGCGCGGACGCGGGCCAGGATCTCCTCACGTGCGCTCACCGGTCGAACCTCCTCGTCTGTTCGGTGTCCGCGACCTCCGGGGCGCCCTGCCCCGGGCCGGGGACGGGATGGCCGGAGTCTCATGCCCGGTCACCGCGCTCGCGGGCCCAGCGCTCGGTGAAGGTCTCCCTCGGCGGGGCGGGCAGGTCGCGGGTGCGGGTCCACCTCGACAGCGGCGGGGGCAGCGCGGCGGGCAGGGTGGCGCGGCCGCGGGCGAGCAGGCGCCCCAGCCGGGTCAGGCGCTGCGCCGACCGCCACAGGCGGGGACGGGACATGAGCTGGGCGACCGCCCCGAAGGCGGCCCGCTCCGCGGAGGGCTTCCTGCCCGACTCGACCTGCTGGTTACGCAGCTCGACCAGGATCGAGGGGATGTCGATGGCCACCGGGCACACCTCGTAGCACGCCCCGCACAGCGTGGACGCGTACGGCAGCGACGGGTTGGCCGCCACCCCGGTCAACTGCGGGGACAGCACCGCGCCGATCGGCCCCGGGTAGACCGACCCGTAGGCGTGCCCGCCCGTGCGCTCGTAGACCGGGCACACGTTCAGGCAGGCGGAACAGCGGATGCAGTGCAGCGCCTGGCGGCCGGTGGGGTCGGCGAGCGCGGCGGTGCGGCCGTTGTCGAGCAGCACCAGGTGGAACTCGCGCGGCCCGTCGCCGGGGGTCACGCCTGTCCAGGTCGAGGTGTAGGGGTTCATCCGCTCACCGGTGGACGAGCGCGGCAGGGTCTGGAGGAACACCTCCAGGTCCCGCCAGGTGGGGACGGTCTTCTCGATCCCCATGACGGTGATGAGCGTGTCGGGCAGGGTCAGGCACATCCGGCCGTTGCCCTCGCTCTCCACCACCGCCAGCGTGCCGGTCTCGGCCACCGCGAAGTTGGCGCCGCTGACCGCCACTCTCGCGCGCAGGAAGCGCTGACGCAGGTAGGCGCGGGCGGCCATGGCGAGCTGGCGGGGGTCGTCGGTCAGACCGGGGTCGACGCCGGGCATGGTCTCCAGGAAGATCCGCCGGATCTCGGCGCGGTTGCGGTGGATGGCCGGGACCAGGATGTGGGAGGGCCGGTCGTCGCCGAGCTGGACGATCAGCTCGGCCAGGTCGGTCTCCCAGGCGGTGACGCCCGCCTCCTCCAACGCCTCGTTGAGGCCGATCTCCTGGGTGGCCATCGACTTGACCTTGACCACCTCCTCGGCCCCGGTGGCGCGCACCAGGTCGGTGACGATCCGGTTGGCCTCGGTGGCGTCGCGGGCCCAGTGCACGGTGCCGCCGCGCTCGGTGACCCGCCGCTCCAGCTCGACCAGGTGCTCGTCGAGGCGGGCCATCGTGGCCTCCTTGACCGCGCGACCGGACTCGCGCAGCTGTTCCCAGTCGGGCAGCTCGGACACCACGGAAGCCCGTTTGGCCCGGATGGTGCCGGTGGCGCCCGCCAGGTTGGCGCGCATCTGGTGGTCGGCCAGGTGGCGGGCGGCCGAACGCGGGAACGGCTCCTCACCCCCCAGGTCGCCGGTGCCGTGCGGGATGCCGGGCATGCCCAGGAAGGTCCGGCTCACGTGGCGGCCTCCTTCGCGTCGTCGGTGGCGGCGAGGATCTCGGCCAGGTGGACGGTTCCGGTGGCCGCCCGCAGCCGCGACAACCCGCCGCCGATGTGCATGAGGCAGGAGGCGTCGCCCGCCGTGCACACCTCGGCGCGGGTGGACACGATCGAGGCGAGCTTGTCGGAGAGCATGGCGGCGGAGGTGTCGGCGTTCTTCAGCGCGAACGTGCCGCCGAAGCCGCAGCACTGGTCGGCCCCGGGCAGCTCCACCAGCTCCAGGCCGCGTACCGCCCGCAGCAGCCGCAGCTGCCGGTCGCCCAGCCCCAGGACGCGCGCGCCGTGGCAGGCGGGGTGGTAGGTGACGCGGTGCGGGTAGCTCGCCCCGACGTCCTCCACCCCCAGCACGTCCACCAGGAACTGGGAGAGCTCGTAGGTGCGCGAGGCCAGCTCCTCGGCGGCCCGGGCCAGGCCCTCGTCACCGGCCCGGCGCGCCACCATCGCCTGCTGGTGGCGGATGGAGGCCACGCACGACCCGGAGGGGGCCACCACCGCGTCGGCCCCCTCGAAGGCCCGCACGTGGTTGGCGACGACGCGCACCGCCTGGCCTCGGTAACCGGAGTTGACGTGCATCTGCCCGCAGCAGGTCTGTCCGGCGGGAACGGTGACGGACTGGCCGAGCCGTTCCAGCAGGCGGGCGGTGGCCCACGCCGCCCGCGGCGCCATGGTGTCCACCACACACGTGGCGAAGAGCGACACGCGCATACCGGCGCCCCTTCCGTCGACCGTCATCCGAGCCTCCCGCCGATCCGGGCCTCGGCATTCTCCCACGGCCGTCGGCTCCCCGTCGGCTCGTAGCGGCGCACGCCGACGGAGTCGGCGACGATCCGGCGCAGCCCGGTCAGGTCTCCCCCGACCGCGCCGACCGCGCGCGCCTGGACCAGCAGGTTGCCGATCGCGGTGGCCTCGGCGGGCCCGGCGACCACCGGCAGGCCGGTGGCGTCCGCGGCCCGCTGGCACAGCAGCGTGTTGTGCGCCCCGCCGCCGACCAGGTGCACCGCGTCGACACGGCGGCCGGTCAGGTCGGCGGCGCGGTGGATCCAGCGCCGGTAGGCCAGGGCGAGGGAGTCGATGACGCACCGCGCCGTCTCGGCGTCGTCGGCGGGCGGTCGCTGACCGGTCTCGCGGGCGTAGGCGTCGATGCGCGCGGGCATGTCTCCGGGCGGGAGGAAGCGCGGGTCGTCGACGTCCACCACACAGGCCAGTTCCGGAGCGCGGGCGGCCCGGGCGAGCAGCTCGTCCAGCCGCACCCGCCGCCCCCGCCGCTTCCAGGTGCGCACCGACTCCTGGAGCAGCCACAGGCCCATCACGTTGCGCAGGTAGCGGACGCTGCGGTCCACCCCCAGTTCGTTGGTGAAGTTCGCGGCCCGCCCCTCCCCGGACAGCAGCGGCGCGTCCAGCTCCACGCCCACCAGGGACCAGGTGCCGCAGGAGACGTAGGCGAAGTCCGGCCCCGTGGCGGGAACGGCGGCCACCGCCGAGGCGGTGTCGTGGGAGCCGACGGCCACCAGCGGAGTCCCGGCCGCGGCGCCGACGGCCTCACCGGGGCGCACCGGTGCCACCACGGTGCCGGGTTCGACCACCTCCGGCAGCAGCGGGCCCGCGTCCACCCCGAACGCCTCGGCGAGGACGGCCAGGACGCGGGGCGACCAGTCGCGGGCGCGGACGTCGAGCAGCCCGGTGGTGGAGGCGTTGGTCAGTTCGGCGACCTGTGCCCCCGTCAGCCAGTGGCCGAGCAGGTCGGGGATCAGCAGCAGGCGCCGGGCGAGAGCCGTCCGGGCGTCGGCCGCCGCCGCGGCGAGCTGGAACACCGTGTTGAACGGCTGCACCTGGAGGCCGGTCACCCCGTACAGCTCGGCGGAGGGCAGGTGGGCGAACACCCGGTCGGGTGCTCCGTCGGTGCGCGCGTCCCGGTAGTGGACGGGGTTGCCGAGCAGGGAACCGTCGGCGTCCAGCAGCCCGTAGTCCACCGCCCAGGAGTCGATGCCCGCCGACGCCAGCGGGCCGAACCGGTCGGCGGCGGAGCGCAGACCGGCGGCGGCGTTGGCGTACAGGGCGAGCACGTCCCAGTGCAGGGTGCCGCCTCCCGGACCGGGCAGGTGGACGGGCACGTTGGGGAAGCGGGCCACCTCCTCGGTGCGCAGCCGCCCGCGGTCGAGGTACCCGGCCAGGACGCGCCCGCTGGAGGCTCCCAGGTCGACGGCTGCGTGGACGGTGCTCATCGCAGGAAGGCGGCGGCGACGCCGGAGTCGACGGGCACGTGCAGACCGGTGGTGTGCGACAGCTCCCCGCAGGTGAGCGCGTACACCGCGCTGGCCACGTGTTCGGGCAGCACCTCGCGTCCCAGCAGGGTGCGTTTGGCGTAGAAGGCGCCGAGTTCCTCCTCGGGTACCCCGTAGACCTTGGCGCGCTGGGCTCCCCACCCTCCGGCGAAGATCCCCGAACCGCGCACCACCCCGTCGGGGTTGACCCCGTTGACGCGGATGCCGTGCTCGCCCAGTTCGGCGGCGAGCAGCCGCACCTGGTGGGCCTGGTCGGCCTTGGCGGCGGAGTAGGCGACGTTGTTGGGTCCGGCGAAGACCGCGTTCTTGGAGGCGATGTAGACGATGTCTCCGCCCAGACCCTGCGCGGTCATCACCCGGGCGGCCTGGCGGGAGACGAGGAAGGAGCCCTTGGCCATCACGTCGTGCTGCAGGTCCCAGTCCCGTTCGGTGGTCTCCAGCAGCGGCCTGGAGACGGACAGCCCGGCGTTGTTGACCACCAGGTCCACCCCGCCGAAGGCCAGCGCGGCGGCGTCGAAGGCGGCGGCGACCGCGGCGGCGTCGCTGACGTCGCAGCCCACGCCCACGGCCGTGTCGGCGGTGCCGAGTTCGGCGGCGGTCTCGGCGGCCCGGTCGGCGTCCAGGTCGGCGACCACCACGCACGCGCCCTCGGCGGCCAGGCGCCGGGCGATGGCCCTGCCGATGCCGCCGGCCGCGCCGGTCACCAGCGCCACCCGGGTGGCCAGTGGCTTGGGCTCGGGCAGACGGGCGAGCTTGGCCTCCTCCAGGGCCCAGTACTCGATACGGAACTTCTCCGACTCCTCGATGGGCCGGTAGGCGGACAGCGCCTCGGCACCGCGCATGACGTTGATCGCGTTGACGTAGAACTCGCCCGCCACGCGCGCGGTCCTGGCGTCCTTACCGAAGGAGAACATGCCCACGCCCGGGACCAGGACGATCGCCGGGTCGGCGCCGCGCATGGCGGGGCTGTCGGCGGTGGCGTGGCGCTCGTAGTAGGCGCGGTACTCGTCCCGGTACTCCCGGTGGAGTTCGCGCAGCCGGGCCACGGCGTCCTCGATCGGGGCGTCGGCGGGCAGGTCCAGGACCATCGGGCGGACCTTGGTGCGCAGGAAGTGGTCGGGGCAGGAGGTGCCCAGGGTGGCCAGGCGGGGGTGTTCGGCGCGGGAGAGGAAGTCGAGCACCTCCTCACGGTCGGTGAAGTGCCCGACCTGCGGGTGGTCGGTGGAGGCCAGGCCGCGGATCACGGGGGCGAGCTCGGCGGCGCGGGCCCGGCGCGCGTCGGGCTCCAGTGGCTCGCGGCCCCTGACGACCGGGCCGAACGGGTCGGGGCGGCCTCGCTCGGCGATGAAGCGTTCGGCGGTGCGGATGATCTCCAGGGAGTGGGCCTGGCACTCGGCGCTGGTCGCTCCCCAGGCGGTGATCCCGTGTCCGCCGAGCACGACGCCGATGGCGTTCGGGTTCTCCTGCGCGATGCGGGCGATGTCCAGCCCGAGCTGGAACCCGGGACGGCGCCAGGGGACCCACAGGACGCGGTCGCCGAAGCAGGCGCGGGTGAGCTCCTCGCCGTCGGCGGCGGTGGCCAGCGCGATCCCCGAGTCGGGGTGCAGGTGGTCGACGTGGGCGGCGCGGACCAGCCCGTGCATCGCGGTGTCGATGGAGGGCGCGGCCCCGCCGTCGCCGAACCGGCAGTGGTCGAAGGCGGCGACCATCTCGTCCTCGCGCTCCTCGCCGGGGTAGACGTCGACGAGCGCGCGGAGCCGGTCCAGCCGCAGGACGGCCAGCCCGTCCTCGGTGAGGGTGCCCAGGTCGCCGCCGGACCCCTTGACCCAGAGCAGGTCGACCGGCTCCCCGGTGACGGGGTCGGTACGGGTCCCGGAGGCGGAGGTGTTGCCGCCGGCGAAGTTGGTGTTGCGCGGGTCGGAGCCCAGCGTGTTGCTCCGGGCCAGCAGGTCGGCGACGGTGGAGTCGGGCATGTCGGTTCCCTGGTCGTGGTCGGTGTTTGCGGCCGGCTCGGTGCTCACGCGCCCCACCCCGCCTGGGTTCCGCCCACGCGCTCGGCGGTGACCTCGTCCAGGTAGCCGGATCGGACGTGCGCGGCCATCGGGTCGGGGTCCAGGCCCATGTCCTCGCGCAGTTCGGCGAGCAGGGGGCGCACGTCGGTGTTGAAGGCGTCCATGAGCACGGCGTTGGCGGCGAGCACGTCGCCGTCGCGCTGTGCCCCGGCGAGCGCGTCGCCGTCCACCAGCAGGGCCTTGGCCGTGGCCTCCTGCACGTTCATCACCGAGCGGATCTGTCCGGCGATCTTCGGTTCGATGTTGTGGCACTGGTCGAGCATGAACGCGACCTCGGTGTCAGCGGCCAGACCGCCGCCGCGCGCCACCTCGTACATGATCCGGAAGAGCTGGAAGGGGTCGGCGGCGCCGACCATGAGGTCGTCGTCGGCGTAGAAACGGGAGTTGAAGTCGAAGGCGCCGAGCTTCCCGGCGCGCAGCAGCACGGCGACGATGAACTCGATGTTGGTGTGGGCGGCGTGGTGGCCGGTGTCCACGCACACGACGGCCCGCTCGCCCAGCTCCAGGCAGTGGGCGTAGGCGGTGCCCCAGTCGGGGACGTCGGTGGCGTAGAAGGCGGGTTCGAAGAGCTTGTACTCCAGCAGCATGCGCTGGTGCGGGCCGAGCCGGTCGTAGACCTCGGTGAGGGCCTCGGCGAGGCGGTCCTGGCGGGCGCGCAGGTCGTCCTGGCCGGGGTAGTTGGTGCCGTCGGCGAACCACAGCTTCAGGTCCCGGGAGCCGGTCGCGTCCATGACGTCGACGCACTCCAGGAGGTGGTCGAGGGCCTTGCGCCGCACCGCGGGGTCGGGGTTGGTCACGCTGCCCAGGCGGTAGTCGTCGTCCTGGAAGACGTTGGCGTTGATGGTGCCGATGCCCACCCCGAGGTCGCGGGCGTGCGCGCTGAGGGCGGCGTAGTCGTCGACCCGGTCCCAGGGGATGTGCAGGGCGACGGTGGGGGCCGCTCCGGTCAGGCGGTGGACGTGGGCGGCGTCGGCGATCTTCTCCCACGGGTCCCGGGGCACACCGGGCTGCGCGAACACCTTGAACCGTGTGCCGGAGTTCCCGAACGCCCAGGAGGGGAGTTCGATGTGCTGGCGCCGCAGGGTGTCGAGGACACCGGCGCGGAGGTGGGGCAGGGCTGACACGAGAGACGTCTCCGTTCGAGGCTCAGACGACCGTCTTGCGAAGGGGGTTAAATCGTTTTTACTCGCCAGCGTCGAAGGTAGCCACAGAGCGAACGGGTTGTCAATAGCACACTGTTGCACAGGGGAAGGAAGGTGAGCGCAGGTCAGTAGAACGTTTCACAAGCGTGTCGTCCCGGAGCACGACGGAACCGGCGCCGACGGCCGGGGCCCCGCGGCGGCGGAGCGGCGCGGTCGCGGTGGGGGGTCAGGTCCGGCGCGCGGCGGTGGACCCCCGGACCACGAGCTCGGGGGTGAACCACACGCGCTCGTGCCGGTGGCCGGGGTCGTCCAGCTCGGAGCCGAGCAGGCGCATGGCCGAACGGCCCAGCTCGTACTTGGGCTGGGCGACGGAGGTCAGGCCGGGATGGACGAGGTCGGCGAAGTCGACGTTGTCGTAGCCCACGATCGAGATGTCCTCGGGTACGCGCACACCACGCTGGCCCAGGCCCTTCATCAGGCCCAGCGCCAACTGGTCGTTGGCGCAGAAGACGGCCTGGGGCCGTTGGCGGGGGCCGCCGGCCAGGACGGCGTCGACGGCGCGCTCGCCCTGGGCCGCGTTGAGCTGGGGCTGCTGGACCACCCGGACGGTCTCGTCGGGGTCGAGGTCGGCCTCGGCGCAGGCATCCAGCAGGCCCCGGTGGCGCTGCCGCACCTGTTCGATCGTGAAGGGGCCGGTCAGGAACGTGATCCTCTCGTGGCCGAGCCCGATGAGGTGGCGTCCGGCGGCCAGACCGCCGGCGTGGTTGTCGACGCTGACGCTGCACCCCACCTCCTCGGACACGTCGCCCCGGTCCAGGGCCACCCAGGGGGTGCCCTGGCGGCTCAGCCACACCAGGTCGGACAGGTCGTCGTCCACGGGCATGACGACGGTCCCCGCCGCGCGCTGCTCGGCGAGCAGGCGCAGGTTGCGTCGCTGCCGCTCCCGCTGCTCGGCGGAGTTGAGCAGGACCACGGCCAGGCCGGACTCGGCGGCCTCGTCCTCGACGCCGCGCGCGACCTCGGTGAAGAAGGGGTTGGTGACGTCCAGGACCAGGAGCCCCACCGATCCGCTGCGGCCCGAGCGCAGGCTGCTGCCGGAGGAGTTGCGCACGTAGTCGAGTTCGGCGATGGCCGCCTCGACCTTGCGCCGGGTCGCCTCGGCGACGCGCTCGGGGCGGTTGAGGACGTTGGACACGGTGCCGGGGGACACCCCGGCGTGCCGGGCGACCTCGGTGATGCCCACCGTGCGGCGGCTGGCGCGTGGACTGGGGCTCAAGGGCTCTCCCGGGCAGGCTCGAACGGTCGGTCGTGGGGCGAGGCGAAGGCATCGTACTGACCCGGCGCTCGGTCCGGGTCCTCATGCTCACACCCGGATTGAAACGTGTCAATAATCATCCGGGGATCCGCCTCCGCGAAGGAGCGCGACGCGAGCCCCGCCGGGGTCGAGCACGGGTCGTTATCAGGGCGATACCTGGGATTTCTTGGATCGTCCCCTTGACGTGATGGTGTGTCCCACTTAACATCCACTCCATATTAAAACGTTTTTTCCGGTTTCCCTGGACCTCCGGGAACCGGCACACGAAGAAGGAGGGCGCACGTGGCGGACGACCGATCACCGGTGCCTCCACCCCTCGCACTGGTCGACGTCACCAAATCCTTCGGGAGCGTCCGGGCCCTGCGAGGACTGTCCCTGCACCTGCGCGCCGGGGAGATCCACGCCCTGGTGGGGGAGAACGGGGCGGGCAAGTCCACCCTGGTCAAGACCATCGCCGGGGTCCACCGCCCCGACGGCGGACAGGTCCTGGTGGACGGGGAGCCGACCGAGTTCACCGCGCCGGCCGACGCCCAGCGCGCCGGGGTCGCGGTCATCTACCAGGAGCCGACACTCTTCCCCGACCTGTCGGTGGCCGAGAACATCTTCGTCGGCCGCCAGCCCCGCACCCGACTGGGCACCATCGACCGCACCGCCATGCGGCGCGCCACCCGGGAGGTCTTCGACCGGCTCGGCGTGGACGTCGACCCCGACCGGCCCGCGCGCGGGCTGTCCATCGCCGACCAGCAGCTGGTCGAGATCGCCAAGGCCATCACCCGCGACGCCCGCGTCCTGGTCATGGACGAGCCCACCGCCGCCCTGTCGGGGGTCGAGGCCGAGCGGCTGTTCACCGTCGCCCGCGCACTGCGTGACGGGGGAGCCGCCCTCCTGTTCATCTCCCACCGCTTCGACGAGGTGTTCGGTCTGTGCGACCGCGTCACCGTCGTCCGCGACGGTGCCTTCGTCTCCTGCGACCCCACCGGTGACCTGGACGTGGACACCGTCGTGCGGCGCATGGTCGGCCGCGACGTCACGAGCCTGTACCCCAAGGAGGAGGCCGGGTTCGGCGACACCGTCCTGGAGGTCGAGGGCCTGACCCGCCACGGCGTCTTCTCCGACGTCTCCTTCTCGGTGCGGGCCGGTGAGATCGTCGCTCTGGCCGGGCTCGTGGGAGCCGGGCGCAGCGAGGTGGTGCGCGCCGTGTTCGGCGTCGACCGCCACGACGCGGGCACCGTCCGCGTCCGGGGCGAGGACCTGCCCGCGGGGCGACCCCGCGCCGCCATGGCCGCCGGGATGGCGCTGGTCCCCGAGGACCGCCGCCAGCAGGGCCTGGTCATGGAGTCCTCCATCGAGCGCAACGCCACCGCCACCCGCCGCTGGGCGCTCAGCCGACTGGGGTTGCTCAGTTCCCGGGCCGAACGCGCCAGCGCGCGCGAGTGGGGGACCAGACTCCAGCTCAAGGCCGGTGCGCTCACCGACCCCGTCTCCACCCTCTCCGGCGGCAACCAGCAGAAGGTCGTCCTGGCCAAGTGGCTCTCGACCGAACCGCGGGTGCTGTTCGTCGACGAGCCCACCCGCGGCATCGACGTGGGCACCAAGGCTGAGGTCCACCGTCTGCTGTCCACCCTGGCCGGTCAGGGACTGGCCATCGTCATGGTCTCCAGCGAACTGCCCGAGGTGCTGGGCATGGCCGACCGGGTCCTGGTCATGCACGAGGGCCGCCTCACCGCCGAACTCGACCGCGACGAGGCCGACGAGGAGTCGGTCATGTACGCGGCCACCGGACAGCGACCGAGCGAGGCCGCCTGATGAACCCACCCGTCACCGCGCCGCCCGCCGCCACGGCGGGGGCTCCGCCCGAACCCACGGGACGCCCGTCCGGCCGCCGACGGCAGGTCCGCGAGATCGGCGTCCTGCTTGCCGTCGTCCTGCTGGTCGGCGCCACCTGGCTGCACAACCCCGGATTCCTCTCCAGCCAGGGCGTCCGCGACCTGTTCCTGGGCGCCACGGTCCTGTCCGTCCTCGCCGTCGGCCAGGCCCTGGTCCTCATCACCAGGAACGTCGACCTCTCGGTCGGCTCCGTCATGGGACTGGCGGCCTTCGGCACCGGGATCCTCTTCGTCACGTTCCCGGGCCTGCCCGTGCCCGTCGTCATGCTCGCCGGGGTGCTCATCGGCCTGGTGTGCGGCCTGGCCAACGGCCTGCTCGTCACCGCCGTCCAGGTCCCCGCGCTGGTCGTCACCCTGGGCACCCTGTACGCCTACCGCGGCCTCAACCACTGGTGGGCGGGCGGCGGCCAGGTCAACGCCCACGACATGCCCGAGTCCTTCCTGACCCTGGGCCGGATCAGTGTCCTGGGCGTGCCCCTGCCCGCGGCGATCGCCGTCGCCGTGGTCATCGCGGTCGGGTTCTACCTGGCCAACTACCGCTCCGGCCGCGAGCTCTACGCGATCGGCTCCGACGCCGACGCCGCGCGCCTGTCCGGCATCCCCGCCGGACGCCGCGTCATCGTCGCCTTCGCCGCCAACGGCGCCCTGGCCGGACTTGCCGGGGTCCTGTTCGCCGCCCGCTACGGCACCGTCGACTCCACCGTCGGTACCGGCATGGAACTGCAGGTCGTGGCCGCAGCCGTCGTCGGCGGCGTCGCCATCGCCGGGGGAGTGGGCACCGTCTACGGCGCCGCCCTGGGCGCGGTCCTGCTCACCACCATCACCGCCGCCCTGCCCATCTGGCAGATCAACCAGTTCTGGCAGCAGGCCGTGGTGGGCGCGCTCATCCTGGCCGCGATCGGCCTGGACCGCCTGCTGGCGCTGCGCACGGCCCGCAAGCTTCGAGGAGGAGGTGCCCGTGGCGCCTGAACGCGTCATCACCACCCCGGCGGCCGACGCCCCGGAGACCGGCCCCGCCCCCCGGCCGGAGGGCGCGCGGCGGATCGTGTCGCTGCTGTCCCGGCGCGAGTCACCGGTCGTCGCCGTGCTCGTCGTGACGCTGCTCGGCGCGTCCCTGTTCGTGGACATGTTCGCGACCGGGCGCAACATCAGCTTCCTGCTGCTGAGCATCGCCGCCATCGCCCTGATGGCCCTGCCGATGACCCTGATCGTCATCACCGGCGAGATCGACCTGTCGGTGGCCAGCACCCTCGCCCTGAGCAGCGCCACCCTGGGTGTGCTCTGGGAGGCCGGGGTGCCCATCGAGACCGCGCTGTGGATCTGTCTGGCGGTGGGCGCGGGTCTGGGCGCCCTCAACGGCGTCCTGGTCACCGTCCTGGGGCTGCCGTCCCTGGCCGTCACCATCGGCACCATGGCCCTGTACCGGGGTCTGGCCTACGTCCTGCTCGGTGACCGGGCGGTCGCCAGCTACCCGCGCAGCTGGGTCAGCGGGGCCCGCGACCCCTTCCTGGGCGTCGAGGGGCTGCCGTGGATCGCCGTGGCCGTCCTGGCCCTGGCCGTGCTGTTCGCGGTCCTGCTGCACGCCACGTCCGTCGGCCGCTCCCTGTTCGACATCGGCAACAACGACGAGGCCGCGCGCTTCTCCGGAACCCCCGTCAGGTGGACCAAGTTCTGGCTGTTCACCCTCAGCGGCGCGGTCGCCGCCGGCGCCGGGGTGTTCTGGACCCTGCAGTACGGCACCTCGCGCGCCGACACCGCCTTCGGCCTGGAACTGCAGGTCGTGGCCGCCGTCCTGCTGGGCGGCGTGTCCATCTTCGGCGGCGTCGGCTCGATCCTGGGCGTCATGAGCGGCGTGCTGCTGCTCGGCACCGCCCGCAACGCCCTCCAGCTCTTCGGTCTGACCAGCGAGGTGCTCCAGATCGTCACCGGTCTGATCCTCATCGCCTCGGTCGTCGCACCGAACCTCGTGGCCCGGGTCCGCTCCAGACGCGTACCCGGCCCCAACCCCGTCCCCGTCACCGGTTCCACCGACCGTCCACGCACCGGAGAACAGTCATGACCGATCCCCTGCGCCCGCGCCACCTGGCCCTGATCGCCGCGGCGGCCGCCGTACTGACGACCGCCGCCTGCGGCGGCACCACCATCGACGACGCCGAGGAGGCCGACACCGCCGGGCCGACCGGTACCGCCGACCCCGACGCGGAGATCCCCGAGGGGCTGAAGATCGACTTCCTGCCCAAGCAGCTGAACAACCCCTACTCCGACATCGTCAACGCCGGCGGGGCCCAGGCCGTGGAGGAGCTGGCCGGGGAGTACACCGAGCGCGGCGGTACCGAGCCCACCGCCGACTCCCAGGTCGAGTACATCAACGCCGCCAGCCAGGCGGCCAGCGACGTCATCGTCATCGCCGCCAACGACCCCGACGCGGTCTGCCCGGCGCTGAACGAGGCCCGCGACAACGGCGCCGCCATCGTCGGCTACGACTCCGACGCCAATTGCACCGACGTATTCGTCAACCAGTCCTCCGACGAGCTCATCGGCCGCGCGCTGGTCGAGATGATCTCCGAGCAGATCGGCGGGGAAGGCACCTTCGCCATCCTGTCGGCCACCCCCAACGCCACCAACCAGAACACCTGGATCGCGGCGATGGAGGAGATCCTGCAGGAGGACGAGTACGCCGACCTGGAGCTGGTCGACACCGTCTACGGCAACGACGACGACCTGCAGTCCTTCCAGGAGATGCAGGGCCTGATGCAGTCCTACCCGGACCTGGACGGCGTCGTGTCGCCGACCACGGTCGGCATCGCCGCGGCGGCCCGCTACATCAGCGACTCCGAGTACAAGGGCGAGGTCGCCGTCACCGGTCTGGGCACCCCCAACCAGATGCGCGAGTTCGTCCACGACGGGACCGTCGAGGAGTTCGCCCTGTGGAACCCGCACGAGCTGGGCTACCTGGCGGGCTACACCGGGGCCGCGCTGAAGGCCGGACAGATCACCGGCGCCGAGGGGGAGACCTTCACCGCCGGTGAGCTCGGCGAGTACACCATCGGCGAGGACGGCGAGATCGTGCTCGGCCCGCCGACGGTCTTCAACGAGGACAACATCGACGACTTCGACTTCTAGACCCACCACCGCCCAGGGCGCGCCGCCCGCGGGGGCGGGTCTGCACCCTCGGCGGCGCGGCGCCCCCTCTCCCAGGGGCGGGCCGGAACCCCTCCCTCCGGCCCGCCCCTTCTCCACCGAAAGGAGCGGCCGTGCAACGCGTCTGCTTCGTCCTCAAGGTCCGCAAGGAGCGGCTGGAGGAGTACAAGGAACGGCACGCCGCCGTGTGGCCCGAGATGCGCGCCGCGCTCAGCGCCACCGGCTGGCACAACTACTCGCTCTTCTGCACCGACGAGGGCATGGTCGTCGGCTACCTGGAGACCGAGGACTTCGAGGCGGCCCGCGCCGCCATGGCCCGCACCGACGTCAACGACCGCTGGCAGGCCGAGATGGCGCCGTTCTTCGAGGACCTGCCCGGACGGCCCGACGAGGGCATGCTCCCGCTCACCGAGATCTTCCACCTGCCCTGACCACCGCCCCGACACCCCCCGGCAGAAAGGTCCCCCGATGCCCCCTCGCACCCCCTCCCGGATCCGTGTCCTGAACACGGCCCTGGCCCTGACCCTGGCCGTTCCGCTCGGGGTCGCCCCCGCGATCCCGGCGGTCGCCGCCGACGCCCCCTCGGCCACACCCCTGGGCCAGCGGACCCTGGACGAGCAGGCCCTGTACTTCGTCTCCTACGACGGACTGGTCAACAACGGCTCCTACCAGCAGTCCGGCATCATCACCCACGGCGACTACCAGTACGCCGCCTGGTACACCGAGTCCCGCCACGCCGTCGTGGCCCGACGCGACCTCGACGGCGGTGACTGGCACACCGTCCAGCTGCCGCACCGGCTCACGGTGAACGACTCCCACAACAGCATCTCCCTGGGCGTCTCGGCCGAGGACGACCGGCTACACGTGGCCATGGACACCCACAACACCCCGGTGTACTACACGCGTTCGGCGGTGGGCCTGCTCACCGGCGACGCGCCCTGGAGCGCTGACTCCTTCGAACCGGTCAGCCGGGACCTGGCCGGCCTGGACATCGGCCCGATCACCTACCCCCGGTTCGTCAGCGCCCCCGACGACGGGCTGCAGCTCGCCTACCGGACCGGCGGCTCCGGTGACGGCACCCTGGAGTTGGCCGAGTATGACGGGGACGGAGGCTGGACGCACCTGGGCGCGTGGTCGTCCCCCGAGGGCTCCTACGCGGCCAACGGGGCGGTCAGCACCAGCCGCAACATGTACCTGCACGGCATCGGCTACGGGGACGACGGGCGCCTGCACGCGTCCTTCACCTGGCGTGAGACCGCCGCCGGCGGGGACATCCTCTGCCACCCGGGCGGACTGTCCAACCACGACACCGGCTACGTCTACAGCGACGATGAGGGGCGCACCTGGCGCACCGACGACGGCGCCGTGGCCGCGGTGACCGGGACCTCCCACCGGGTGTCCGTGGACACCCCCGGGCACGTGGTCGACCCGCTGCCGCTGAACTACGCCCTGATGAACCAGGAGTCGCAGGCGGTCGACTCCGCGGGCAACCCGCACGTGGTGATCAGCTACCGGCCGGGCCGGTTCGGGCACTGCTCCACCGACTTCGTCCGCGACCGCCGCACTCAGGGCTACGCCTTCCACCTGTACCAGGACGGGGCGGGCCGGTGGCACAAGTTCGAGATCCCCGAGCCGCTCCGGGCCTTCGGCCGTTCCCGGCTGGTCCTGACCGGGGAGGACACCGCCTACGTGGTCATGCCCTTCGGTCGGATCATGGCCGCGACCAGTGAGTCCGGCTGGACCGACTGGACGATGGTCCACGACGGGTCCGACATCGACGCGTTCGGCGAGGTGCTCGTGGACGAGTCCAGGGTCGCCTCCGAGGGTGTGCTGTCGATCCTCTACCAGGAGGCCGGGGAGCGGCCGTCCACGCCCATCCGGGTCGCCGACTTCCGGCTCGGCTGACCCGCGTCGAGCACCGCGTCGTTTCCGGGGAGGAGGCAGCTGGCCCCCGGGAACGACGCCGGTGACGCGGCCCCCTTGTCAGGGCTGGGACGGATGTCCTAGTGTCGTGGCCGTCACCTAGGACGATTGTCCTAGAGTCAGTCGTCGAACGGGGGTGCCGTGGGGACGCGCGAGCGGATCGTCGAGGCGGCCGACCGCCTGTTCTACGAGCAGGGCTTCGAGCCGACCTCGTTCGCGGCGATCGCTGAGGCCGTCGGGATCTCCCGGGGCAACTTCTACCACCACTTCAGGACCAAGGACGACATCCTCCACGCGGTGATCGAGGCCCGGCTGGCGAGAACCCGGGAGATGCTCACCGCATGGGCGGAGAACTCGACGGACCCGCTCGACCGCGTGCGGCGGTTCGTCGAGCTCCTCATCACCAACCGCGACGACATCGAGAGCTGCGGCTGTCCGGTCGGGACGCTGACGAACGAGCTCGCCAAGCTCGACCACCCCTTCCGTGCGCACGCCGTGGGCGTCTTCGACCTGTTCCGCGCCTGGTTGCGCGAGCAGTTCGAGGAGCTCGGGTTCGACGCGGAGGCCGACGACCTCGCGATGCGGGTCCTCGCGTCCAGCCAAGGCATCGCCACGCTGTCGAACGCCTTTCACGACAGCGAGTTCGTCCACCGCGAGGTCGACCGGATCAACACGTGGCTGACAGGGCTACCGGCCTCCCGTGTGTCCGCCGACCGCGGATGACGGGCGACCTCCGTACCCTCCTTCACCCCCAACCCCTGTCTGTGAGGAGACCCTCGTGTACATCGTCCTGCTTCGTCTCTCCGCCAACGGCGCCGAAGCCGCCGACCACATGGAGGCCCACCGGGAATGGATCCGCCAGGGTATGGAGGACGGGGTCTTCCTGCTGGCCGGGAGCATCGAGCCGGGGCGGGGCGGCGCGCTGCTCGCCACGGGGACCACAGCGGAGGACCTCCGCGCGCGGGTCGCGAAGGACCCGTTCGTGATCAACGACGTCGTCACGGCCGAGGTCCTCGAGATCTCCCCGGGGCTGACGGACCCGCGCCTGGACTTCCTCAAGGACTGAGGCCGCGCGGAGACGCCGCCGTCGGGTATCCGGTCACGGAGGAAGACGCGACGGCGGCGTCCGAACCCGGTCCATCATGTACGACGTGGAGCGCAGCCCCCGTCGGCGGAACCACGTATCCGCCCCCGCCACCTCCGCGCACAGCCCGTCGGGGCCGTCGCACCCGCATCGAGGGGGGCACGTGACCTTTCGCGGGTTCCGCACTCCTTCCCGGCCCTGTTCCTCCACCTGGATCGCCGCGATCTCCGGCGCGTCCCACGTGGCGGTCAACGGCGCCACAACCGCCTCGGCGCCCGTCGCAGGCTCGAACGGGATCCGCGCCGTCGTCGCGTTCGGGTTCGCATCCGTTTCGTCTGCGGGGCCTTCCTCCGGGTCAGCACCGACGTCCTCGAACGCGGCCTCGAGGCTGGCACGCAGGTGTATGCCCGGTCGCCGGACCAACCGGCGCCGAACCCCGACCATCAGTGCCGTTACCGCGGCGGCCGGTCTCACGTGGAGGCGAGCGGGAGCGTGGCGCCTCCGGCGCCGGCCCGAATCGGCGGGCCGGCGCCGAAGGTCCTCGGCTGTGGAGAGCCGGTGTGTCCGCTCAGGCGCGGTCGACCAGGAGCTGCCCGTCGGCGGCGCGCTGGCCGGCCAGGCCGCTGCCGTAGTTGGCCTCGACCCGCCAGCGCTCGTAGGCGTTGGGGTAGGGGTTGGTGCAGTTCACGCCGCCGGTGGAGCCCGACATCAGCGACGAGCACGGGCCGGGCTTGGCGTCGGGCAGGCCCAGGCTGTGGCCGAGCTCGTGCGCGGCGATGCGCACCGCGTCGTAGCCCGCGGCGGTGCCCTGACGGCCCATCCAGACGGTGACCTGTCCGCCCGGGCGCACCGGGCCCAGCTGGGCGCGGGGCCAGCCGTTGTCGGCGATGATGCGGATCTCGGCACGCCGTCCGGCGGGGGCCGGCTCCAGACGGACGTTGCTGACGCTGTAGTTCCACACGCGCACGGCCGAGGAGACGGCGGAGGTGTACTCCGCGGCCTGGCTGGCGTCGTAGTACAGCACGGTCTGGCGCAGCGGCTGGGACTGCTCCGTGGGTGCCGCGGTGGCCGGTGCGGCACCCGCCAGCATCAGCGCCAGCGCGCTCAGCGCGATCAGGAGGGGGGCGAGGACGCGTCTCAGCATGGGGGTCTCCCTGGGGGTGAGGGTGCTGATCCATGTGGTGACCCGGTGGGGTCGGCCTGATGCTATGTGTAGTGACTTTTCACCACAAGATGGGCAGAACGCTTAATTTCGGCGCTGTGCACCGGCCTGGAGGTCGTGGGGCCGGGTGAGCTGCCGGAGCTCTGCCCCGAGGGATTCGCCCGTCCGACGGTCGGCTTCACCGGAGCGGACCACCGCCGGACTCCTGGGGGAGCGGATGTCGCCTCTGCGATTCTCCCGCCTCGGTGAGAGCGTCCTTTCTGCACCCGGACACTTCCCAGAACACGTATCGCCCTACCGGGGGGGACTTGTCCCCGCGGGTGCGGGGCCGAGACACGGCACGAACGCTCCCCCACGACCGAGGCGAACTCCCCGACGAGGCCGCCGCGCCGGGCGTCCTCACCCTCGACGGGTCACGCGCCGGACACGAGACCGATACCGTTGCCCACGCCGTCGGTGTCGGCCGCTGCCAGGACGGCCTTGATCAGGCCGGGGAAACGCGATTCCAGGTCCTCGCGGCGCAGCCGGACGAAGCAGCGGGTGCCCTCCTGGCGGGTACGGATCACGCCCGCGTCGCGCAGTACCCGCAAATGGTGACTGAGCGTCGACTTGGCGACCGGCGCCCGGAGTTCGCCCCAGCCGCGCTCGCCGCCATCGGCCAGCACCCGTATCAGCCCGATGCGCAGAGGGTCACTGAGCGCCCCCATGATTTCGGGCAACGCCACGTCCTCGGCCGCTGGATGGTGTGCTCTCCTCATGTTCCTATGCTAGCTTGTTCGATGTTCAACGAACATCGAACAAGGAGTCGGTATGACCACATCACCACAGCACCAGCAGCAGGAGCGCTTCAGCGGGCGGGTCGCGATCGTCACCGGCGCAGGATCGGGCATCGGTCGCGCCACCGCGATCGCCCTGGCCCGCGCCGGAGCCCACGTCCTGGGTGTGGGTCGGCGCCGTGACGCACTGACTGAGACCGCCGCCCAGCATCCCGGCATCGCCATCCACCCCGCAGACCTGCGCTCCCCCCAGGTGCCCGCCGAGGTCGCCGAGGCCGCCGCGTCCCGCTGGGGCCGCATCGACCTGCTCGTCAACAACGCTGGCGCCACCGCGATGATGCCGCTGGCCGACACCCAGGCCGCCCGTATCAGCGACCTGTTCGCGCTCAACGTCACCGCTCCCAGCCTGCTGGCTGCCGCGGCCCTGCCCCATCTGCGCCTTCAGCGGGGCACGATCGTCAACGTCTCCAGCACCTACGGCCACCGGCCGCTGCCCGGCGCCGCCCACTACGCCGCCTCCAAGGCCGCCATCGAGCACCTGACGCGCTCGTGGGCCCTCGAACTCGCGCCCGAGGGCGTGCGCGTCAACGCCCTGGCCCCGGGCCCCACCGAGAGCGAGGCGTTGTCGGCCGCCGGGCTGCCCGAGGCCGCCGTGCGCCAGATCAAGGAGACAGAAGCTCAGCAGATCCCGCTGGGCCGCCGCGGCGAGCCCGAGGAACTCGCCGAATGGATCCTCCGGCTCGCTGACCCGGGCACCACCTGGCTCACCGGCCAGGTCCTCACCCTCGACGGCGGTCTGGACCTCACCTGAGGGGCGGGGCGGGGGACACGTGTCCCCCAGCGGGGTCGCTCGGCGAAGCAGCGCTTGAACAGCTCCTCGCGCACCCGGTCGGTGCTGCGTTCGGAGTGGGCGACGCCTGTGGCCGGCCAGCCGGTGAGCTTGTTGGCGTCGGTGACCCCGCACATCCAAAAGTCCGGGTGGCCGCGGATCTGCTTGCGGTGGTACCCGATCATGCGCCCGAACCACTCGTGGAGGGCGATCTCGGCGGCCTCGTCGGGGAGTTCGCCTCGGTCGTGGGGGAGCGTTGGTGCCGTGTGTGGTGCTTCAGTGGCAGCGCGGGCCCGAGCCTGGTCGCACGGCGCTTGCCCGTGACCAGGTCATGCTCGTCGTCGGGCACGGTCCAGTGCTCGACGAGTTCGTCCATGCCCACCGTCCGTCGTCCCCTGGAGCTCCAGCCTGGTGGAGGCATGCGCGGGCAGGAGACCACGGTGGGTCCCTCTCGTTCACGGGTGGTGCCACGTTCGTTGACGGCACCCGGGGTACGCCTCCGATCCCCGGAGCAACCCCGGCCGCGTGTAGGCGGTGACCGCGTAGCGGCGCGTGCTCGCCACACCGACGTGGCTCCAGGCGTCGAAGTCGGTGGGCTCAGGCGTGTCCGTGCCCTCGTGGACCGCTGGGACGTGGCCCTCCACGCACTCCTCCTCGAAGGAGCGGTCGTCCTTCAGGCACGACCATCAGGTGTGCAGGGCGCGGGTTACGCTCAGATTCCACAACAATGGGATGATGAAGAATTCGAATCACCTGAAGGTGTCTTCGATCCTATGGGTCCCTGGAGTTCGGACTGTGACTGAGAACGAACCGCTGATCCAGATACTCCGTCAGGACGGCATCGATGCCCTGCGAAGACGCCTCGCCGAGATCGAGGAACGAGTCCGCCGAGAGGGGGTGACGGAGGTGGCCTCTCCCATACCCACCCACTCATGCGTGGAAATTGTGGAACGTGATCCTGGTGATCCGTCCTGATCTATTCGTTGGCTCATGGATTTTCCCTCATGGGGAGACGCCCGCTGATCAGTACGGTTCTGGCCGGTGCGGCTGCGCCGCCGCGGCCATGAGGACTCCTACCTCGACCACCAGTTCCACGCCTGCGGCAGTTCGTCAGGTGGTTGGCCGAGGAGGAGATCCCCAACCCGATGCGCGGGCTCAAGCCGCCGACGGTCGTGCCCGAGCCGGTGCCGCGTACCCGCGCCACCGGCCGCCTCCCGCTCAGGACCCAGGCGCGTCGCCAGCGTCATACCGACCGCGCCCTCACCCGCAGCTCCCTGGTGATGCTCCCGGTCCTGTCACCACGGGCGACGTGCTCGGCCGCCCGTCTACGCACCTGCTCTCGTCGCTGTCGCCCCTGGGGCGTCAACCCGCCCCTCGTGCGTGCCCCATGGAGACGTCGTACCGCCTGACCAGCCAGTGTCACGGGGTAGGGGACACCACGAGTTCAAGCTGGGTGGAGGGCGACTCCACCGCGGTGTGCAGGAGGCTAGGGTCGTTCGCGCAGGGGCCGAACCGGATCCAGGCCAGCTCCCGCGCCCGGCGCCGGTCGAGCGCGAGCAGACTGCGCGCGCCCGGCGCGAACGCCGTCGGCCCGTGCCGGGTGGCCGCGCGCAGCCGCCGCCAGCGCCGCGAATGCACCCGGTGGCTGCGCTCGGTCACCCGCCGCCCCCGGGCGTTCTGCCCGCTCCGGGCCTCCTGCGGGGTGGCGTCGATCATCAGCACGTGCACCTCGTACCGGCGGAGTCGGCAGAGCAGGGCGAGCAGCACGCGGACCGGGCGCCGGGTCCCGCACTCGTGCACCACCACCGGGCCGCCGCACAGCGCCGCGGCCACCCGGGTCAGGTGCAGTACGTGCACCACCCAGCGCCACAGTGGGTAGGGGACCCGGCCGAGCAGCGATCCCAGCCGGTACCGCGACTGCAGCGAGTCGATCACCCGCACACCGTCCGCGGTGAGCACAGTCCGCTCCTCGTCCCCGCGCAGACCGAACAGCCGCCGCAGCAGGGTGCTCTTCCCGGCCCCGGGGACCCCGGCGACCAGAACCAGGGACCGCCGAGGGTAGAGCGCCCCGCGCACCGTCGCGTCATGCACCGTGGGCGCATACCGCACCAGTTCCTGGAACATCTTCGGTAGCTCCTCACAGCCGACCTCCGCGCCGGTGGGGCGCGGCTCCACACAGTGGCCGCGTCACCGACGTCATGGCGTTACCGGGCATCGACGGCTCAGGCGGGTACCGCGCGTCCCCCCGAGCCCTGGGCAACGGCCAGTGCCTGTACCGCGGCCTGGACGGGCGCACCGGCCGCGGATGATGGTGGAGTCCACCGAGATGCCCCAGGTGATCAGCTCCTTCGCGGCGGCCCGGGCCTGGAGTCGCTCGAAGATGCGGCTCCAGGTGTCCTTGCGCTGCCCGCGGCGGAACAACCCCTACCCCGTCTCCCACGGACCCGTACCGCTCGGGCCGGTCCCACCACGGTATGCCAGTCCGCGCCCGGAACCGTAGGCCGTGGATCAACCGCCGCCCGGGGTGCAACCGATGACCGGCGGGCCCTGGCCGAACCGGAGGCAGGCGGCCAGGACCGGCGCACCAGCGGCACCCGCGCCCCCGGCCGGGCCCGCCGGTGAGCGGACCCCTCGCAGGCCGGTCACAGAACCCGGCACGAACACCCCGGGACCCACTCCCGCCCCTGTGCGGTGTCCGTGTCGGCGTGGCCATGCGGAGGTCTCCGTTCCGGTGCCCGCCGGCGCCTCGACGCCACCCTCACCGGCGGTCCGCGGACAGCAGCCGCCGGGCGGCCTCCTCGATCATCTCCTCGCTCAACAGCACCTGGTCGGCGGCCGGGCCCAGGGGGACGAAACTGTCCAGGCTGTTCACCCGCCCCAACGCGCCGCCGAAACCCGCGTCGACGAGTTCGGCGAGCACCGCCTCGGCCACGCCCCCTGTGCGGCGGGTCTCGTCGACGACCAGCACACGGCCCGTGGCCTCGGCCTCCCTGCGCAGGTCGGCGGCGGGCAGCGGGGCGAGCCAGCGCAGGTCCAGCACCCGGGCGTGGATCCCGCGCTCGGCCAGGCGGCGTGCCACGCGCAGGGACATGGGCACCCCGTTGGCGAAGGTGACCAGGGTCAGGTCGGTCCCGTCGCCGTAGGTGCGGGCCCGGCCGAGTCCGACGTGGCGCGCGCCCCAGGCATCCGGCGGCGGGTAGGGCGCCAGCCAGCCGCCGTCGCCGGGCTCGTGCAGGTCCCGCGTGTGGTACAGCGCGATCGGTTCGAGGAAGACGCAGACCCGGCCGTCCTCGCGCGCCGCCGCCACACAGGTGCGCAGCATGTGGGCGGCGTCGTCGGCCCGGGAGGGCGACGCGATCACCACGCCGGGGATGTCACGCAGGGCGGCCACCGAGTGGTCGTTGTGGAAGTGTCCGCCGAAGCCCTTCTGGTAGGCGTAGCCCGCGATGCGCACGACCATCGGGTTGCGGTACTGGCCGCGGGAGAAGAAGGACAGCGTGGCGGCCTCGCCGCGGATCTGGTCCTCGGCGTTGTGCAGGTAGGCCAGGTACTGAATCTCGGGGATCGGCACGAAACCCGACAGCGCCGCCCCCAGAGCGGCGCCCAGGACGCTCTGCTCGTCCAGCAGCGTGTCGAAGACCCGGCGCGCCCCGAACCGCCTGCGCAGCCCCTTCGTGACGCCGTACACGCCGCCCTTGCGGCTCACGTCCTCACCGAACACCAGGATGTCGCGGTCGCGGCACAGCAGGTCGGCGAGCGTGCCGTTGACGGCCTGGGCCAGGGTCACCGGCCCCTCGCCCTCGGGCGGGGTCCCCCTGAACGCCCGCCGCCGGTCGGCCTCGGGCGCGGTGCGCGCGGCGTCGGCCCGCACCGCCCGGGGGCGATGCGGTGCGAGCGGCGCGACGACCTCGGCCGCCGTCCGGAGCCTGGGCCGGGCACACGCCTTCTCGGCGAGCTCGGTGACCTCGTCGCGGACGCGGTCGTAGCGGTCGATGACCTCCTGGGGGGTGAGCACGCCGGAGGAGACGAGGCGGCGCGCGGTGCCCACGAGCGGGTCGTGCTCCAGGCCCGCCGCGATCTCGGTCCGGCTCCGGTAGGCGGTCTCCACGTCGGACCCGGCGTGCCCCATCAGCCGGACGGTCCGCAGCCGCAGAAACGCGGGCGCCCGGTTCCGGCGCACCCACTCCGCGGCCCGTGCGGCCATCGTCAACGCGTCCATCGGGTCGCTGCCGTCCGAGGTGAAGTAGCGCAGGCCCGGGCGGTGGCCGTAGGCGTTGTCGATCCACCCGGCGGGGGTGCGCACGCTGATCCCGATGCCGTTGTCCTCGCAGACGAACAGGATGGGCATGGGGATGCCCTGGTGGGCCGAGTGCAGGGCGGCGTTGATCGCGCCCGCCGCGGTGGAGTGGTTGGCCGAGGCGTCGCCGAAGCTGCACACCACCACGGCGTCGGTCGGCCATTCGGTCTCCACCCCGAGCTGTGCCGCGCGTTCGATGGCGAACGCCAGCCCCACCGCCCGCGGCAGGTGCGAGGCGATGGTCGACGTCTGGGGGATCACGGCGGTGGATTTGCTGCCGAACACCTTGTGTCGACCGCCGCTGATCGGTTCCTCCGCGGCGGCGACGACGCCGAGCAGGACGTCCCACAGCGGTTGCTGTCCCGGGAGTTGGCCGCCGCGGTACAGGAAGAAGGCGCCGGACCGGTAGTGCAGGAGCGCGGGGTCGCTGGGGCGCAGCGCGGCGGCGACCGCGGCGTTGCTCTCGTGGCCGGAGGATCCGATGCTGTAGAAGCCCTGCTTCCTGGCGCCCAGTTCGCGGGCGGCGAAGTCGAGCTGTCGACTGCCCGCCTGGGCGGTGAAGATCCGTAGCAGGTCGTCGCCGGTGATCTGACTGTCGGGCGTGATCGGCGCCGCTGCGGGGCGCGGTTCGGTCGGGGGCAGGGCGGTGACCGCGTCTCGGAAGTGCCGGTCGACGGCGGCGGGGCCGCCTGTGTCGCTCATCGGGGTGGAGTCCTCCGTGTCCGTCGGGGGTCAGGCCGCGCCGGTCGGCGTGCGCGTGTTCCTCCACGATGGTTCCCACCGGCCCGCGTGCCAAGACCCGGCGGGGTGAACTTGCTTCGGTTCGGTGGACGGTCCCGTCGTCTCGGCGGGTTCGCCACCGTATCGGCCGGTCGCTCTCCCGGTGTCTCATGGGTGAGCGGGGGCGGTGCTGTGAGCCGACCGCGGCCACGGGACCGAGGAAGCGCGGCGGTGGCCGGATGCCCGGTCACACGGTACGGTGCGGAACCCGCTCCGCGTCCGGTGCGCCGGACCCCGCCCCGAACCCCCGTGGCCGTGGTCCCACCCCCGGTGCGGGGACGGCGGGGGCGGAACGGAGAGTATGAGGCCATGACGAACGAACCCGATGCGACGACGGTCCAGGCATGGCGGGCGGTCGGCGGACCCGAGCACCTGACCGCGAAGGTGTCCTACCGGGGCGCGGGGGAGGTGCTCCCCGCCGTGCTGCCGGTGCGGGAACTCGCCCGCGCGACGGTCGGGGTGTGCTCGCTGGCCGCGGCCGAGCTGCTGGCCGCGCGCAACGGGGGGACCGTCCCCGGGGCGGAGGTGGACGAGGCCGCGGTGGCCACCGCGTTCGTCAGCGAACGGCACCTGCTGGTGGACGGCCGCGCGCTGACCCCCTTCGCGCCCCTGTCGGGTTTCTGGCGGGCCGCCGACGGGTGGGTGCGCACCCACGCGAACTACCCCCACCACCGCGCCCGGCTGCTGGCTGCCCTGGGGATCGACGGCGGTGGGGGCCACAGCGGCGCGAGCGGTGGGTCCGGGGAGGACGACGGCGGGGCGGCGCTGGTCGGGCGGCTCACCGAGACGGTGGCGGGGCTCCCCGCACAGGAGGTCCAGGAGAGGGTCTACGCGGCCGGCGGACTGGCGGTGGCCGTGGCTCCCGAGCCGGATGGGGGTTCGGTCACGGGCGGCCAACCCCTGGCCGAGGCCGGGGCGGCCGAGGGGGCCGGTGGGCGACGGTTGCCGCCCGCCCCCCTGCCCGCCGCCGGGGTGCGGGTCCTGGACCTGACCCGGGTCATCGCCGGTCCGGTCGCCACCCGGACCCTCGCCCTGCTGGGCGCGGACGTGCTGCGCGTGGACTCACCCGGACTCCCCGAGGACCCCGACAGCCACATCGACACCGGGTGGGGCAAGCGCTCCACCCTGCTGGACCTGGACTCGGTCGAGGGCAGGGGCGTCTTCCGGGGGCTGCTCGACTCGGCCGACGTGGTCGTGACCGGGTACCGGCCCGGCTCCCTCGACCGGCGCGGACTGGCGGCCCGGGAGCTGATGGCCCGCCGACCCGGCCTGGTCGTCGCCCAACTGTGCGCCTGGGGGTGGTCGGGCCCGTGGGCCGACCGGCGGGGGTTCGACAGCCTGGTGCAGGCGGCCCGCGGCATCGCGGCGATCGAGGCGGGCCCGGAGGGCCGTCCGGGCGTACTCCCCGCCCAGGCGCTGGACCACGGCACCGGTTACCTGCTGGCCGCGGGTGTGCTGCGGGCGCTGACCGACCGGCAGGCCGACGGCCGGGGCCGCCTCCTGCGGTTCTCCCTGGCCGGGACCGCCGACTGGCTGCTGCACGGCGTCACCCCCGAGCCCGTGCGGGAGGGCGTCTACGAGGCCGCCGACTGGCTGACGGAGACCGCCTCCCCCTACGGACCGCTGCGCCACGCGCTCCCGCCGGTCCGCTACGAGGGGTCCCCCAGGACCTGGGCCGCCCCGCCCACCCGTTGGGGCGCCGACGGTGCCGCCTGGCTGGGATCCGGGGGACAGGGGGCGTGACGCAGGCGTCCGAGCGGCTTCCCGCGTGAACCCCCACAGGAGGAAGGCGAGGCGGTGCGCGCCTTCGACCCGTGCGGCCCGCTCCCCTCGGCCGCTCGCCCCAGTCGACATCGGCGTCCAGATCCCTGTCCCGCCGGACGTGGGGTCGGTGGCCGGTCCGCGGAGGGCGGAACGGCCGCGGAACCGCTCACGGGACCCTGGAATCTGTCGGACGGCCCCTGTACGTTACGCGGAGCGCTTCTCCTGGCTGTCCGGGTAGGGCTGTGCCGCTGGGAGGACCGAAGGACCTGAGGGACGGAGAGGCAGGAGAGCAGGAGATGATTCGCAGGCTTCAGGCTGTCGCGTTGGACTGTGCGGACCCGGTACGGCTCGCGGAGTTCTACGCGGAACTGCTCGGCGGGAAGGTCGTGGTGGATCCGGAGGACCCGGACTGGGTGGAGGTGCGCGGGTTCGAGGGGACGCCGCTGGCCTTCCAGCGGGTGCGGGACTACCGTCCGCCGCAGTGGCCGGGGCAGCAGGCGCCCCAGCAGGTGCACCTGGACTTCGACGTGGACGACATCGAGGCGGACGAGAAGCGCGTGCTGGAGCTCGGCGCGACGGTGCTGGAGCGCACCGACCAGCTGCACCCGGAGGCCAACTGGCGGGTCTACGCGGACCCGGCGGGCCATCCTTTCTGCCTGTGCCTCCACTGAGAGCCGGGACCGCCGGACCTCGCGACCGTCCAGGCACATAGGCCGTCCCGGGTCGGGGCGGCCTATGATGCCGCGTACGGCATCCCTGAGCGAGGACGGAACGGCCGTGATCGACGACAGGCGGATCGTGCGCGGTGACACGCGCCGCGCGGCGATCCTCGCCGCCGCGACCCGGGAGTTCGGACGCAAGGGGTACGAGACGCACGCATCGCCGACATCGCCCGCGAGGCGGGTGTGACGGACGCGGGGGTGCTGCACCACTTCCCGAGCAGGCGCGACCTCTTCGTCGCCGTCGTCGAGCTGCGGGAGGACGTCTACCGCGAGGTCCACGAGCGCGAGCCCACCAGCGTCCGCGAGCTGTTCGACGGGATGGCCGCCGCGGTCCGCCGTGCCAGCCGGGACCCGGACCTCGTCCGGTTCCGCGGGATGCTCACCGGTGCGGCGGGTATCGAGGGACATCCCGTCGGGGACCGTCCCCGGAGGAACCCCGAACGCGCCCTGGACATGTTCGTCCCGGCCGTGCGGCGCGGGGTCGAGTCCGGCGAGCTGGTCGCGGACACCGCTCACGTCGGGGGTCGGTGCGTCCTGGCGGCGTGCCGTCCCGGCTCCGGCCTGGGACCGCCCACATAGTATGGGAGCGCTCCCAACCCTGAAGGGTCCACCATGACCGACCCCGTTCTTCCCCCGGAACTGCTCTTCGGCACCGCCACCGCCGCCTACCAGGTCGAGGGCGCCACCCACGAGGGCGCGCGCGGCCCCTCCATCTGGGACACCTACTGCCGCACCCCCGGACGCGTCGCCCGGGGCGAGACCGGCGACGTGGCCTGCGACCACTACCACCGCTACCGCGAGGATGTCGCGCTCATGGCCGACCTGGGCGTGGACCTGTACCGCTTCTCCGTGGCCTGGCCGCGGGTCCAGCCCACCGGCGGGGGGCGCCCCGACCCGGAGGGGCTGGCCTTCTACGACCGCCTCGTGGACACCCTCCTGGAGGCCGGGATCGAACCTGTCATCACCCTCTACCACTGGGATCTGCCCCAGGCGCTGGAGGACGGGGGCGGTTGGCGCTCCCGGGACACCGCCCACCGCTTCGCCGAGTACGCCCGTGTCGTCGCCGACCGCCTCAACGACCGCGTGCGCCGCTGGATCACCCTCAACGAGCCCTTCTGCTCGGCGTTCCTCGGCCACGCCGTCGGCCGCCACGCCCCCGGCACCCGGGAGGGCACGCCCGCCCTGGCCGCGGCCCACCACCTCCTGCTCGCCCACGGCCTGGCCGTCGGGGAGCTGCGCGCGGCCGCCTCCGGGCAGGTGGGGATCACCCTCAACCCCGACCACCTGCTGCCTGCCACCGGCTCCGAAGCCGACCGGGCGGCGGTGGAGCGGGCCCGCACCCTGCACAACCGGGTCTGGCTCGACCCGATCCTCACCGGCGCCTACCCCGACAGCGAGGAGGAGACCTGGGGGCCGCTGGCCGACGGCTCCTACCGCGCCGAGGGCGACCTGGACATCATCGGCCGGTCCCTGGACTTCCTGGGGATCAACTACTACCGGCCCATCATGCTGCGCGACGCCCCGCACACCGAGGCCGACCCCGCGCGGCGCACCGCAGCGGACATCGGCGTCGAGCAGGTGCCCTTCGAGGGCGTGCGGCACACCACCATGGGCTGGCCGGTGCTTCCCGACACCTTCACCGACCTGCTCGTCGACCTCGACCGGCGCTACCCGGACCTGCCGCCCGTCCTCATCACGGAGAACGGCTCCGCCGAGGACGACCGGCCCGACGGGAGCGGTCGGGTCCGCGACCGCGAGCGTGTCGACTACCTGCGCGCGCACCTGGCCGCCCTGTCCCGCGCCCTGGAGGCGGGCGTGGACGTACGCGGGTACTTCGTGTGGTCGCTGCTGGACAACTTCGAGTGGGCCCACGGCTACGACAAGCGTTTCGGGCTGGTCCGCGTCGACTACGAGACGTTGGAACGCCATCCCAAGGACAGCTACCGCTGGTACCGCGACTTTCTGGCCGCGCACCGCGCCCGCCGGACTCAGGAACCCACCACGCCCCGGGAGGGATGACCCCCCGTTTCCGGGGCCGTCCCGATCTCGGAGGTGAGGACCCCGATCGCCGGTCACCCCCACCTGCCGAGAACGCGTCCTGACCCGCGAAGCGGCTCCCGCCGCACGCGTCGTGGGGCGTGGGCGGGAAGTGGACCGGATCGTGGTGGCGAGTTCGGCGGCGCGCCGGGCCGTGCCGGCGGGACCGACGATCCGGTGGAGGCGCGCGCCGGACGGATGCGCCGCACCCCGGTCGCGTTCGCGCGCCTCGGCGGCGAGGCCGCCATACGCGGGCTGAACAGCAGGTAGGAACGGGGAACACGGGCGCGGCGTCCTCCCCGGCCCACCCGCCCGGTACCGCGGGGTGGCCTGCCGTTCCCGGCCACCGGGCGGAGGAACTCCCGTGGCGCGGGTGGGGCGGCGGGGGCCGGTCCGATCCGGGCCGGTGGCGCGGTGTCGACGATGGGCGGCGACGGGGACGGCGGCTTCGTGGCGGACGGCGGGCTCGTCGTGTCCCGTGGCCACGGTCCGGTGTCTTTCGGGGCGGGTTGATGCCGCGGCCGTCGGCGCGGTCCCCGCGCACGCCCCACCGCGGGGCGTCCGGGTGCCCACGCACGTGCGCCCGTGGCGGCGGGCGTCCCCGGATGGCCCGCGCCGACGGCCGCGTGGGGCGATCGCTGAGGGCGAACACGTGTATGGGAAGATAATCGGACTCCTTTTTATTGAGTCTGTTTAACTCAACTAGGAGGATTCATGAGTGAGACTCCCGCCAGCGTGACCTTCCCGGTGCTTCCCCTCGACGACGACGTCGTCCTGCCGGGCATGGTCGTGCCCGTCGACCTGACCGAACCCGAGGTGCGCGCGGCCGTGGACGCGGCGCAGGCCGTCGCGCGGTCGGGCGGCCACCGTGACTCCGCCAAGGGCCCCGAGGTGCTGATCGTGCCGAGGGTGGACGGCTCCTACGCCGCCGTGGGCACCGTCGGCACCGTCGAACAGGTCGGACGCACCCCCCAGGGAACCCCGGCCGCCGTGCTGCGCGGCACGGCCCGCGCCCGTGTCGGCAGCGGCACGACCGGCCCCGGCGCGGCCCTGTGGGTGCTGGCCACGGTGCACACCGAGCCGGAGGGCGAGTATCCGGGCAAGGTGCTGGAGGCGGCCCGCGAGTACAAGTCGCTGCTCACCACCTACCTGCACAAGCGCGGGGCCTGGCAGGTCCTGGACGGCGTGCAGCAGATCACCGACCCCAGCCGCCTCGCCGACCGCGGCGGCTACTCGCCGTTCCTGAACGCCGGGCGCAAGCTCGAACTGCTGGAGACCTACGACGTCCTGGACCGCCTGCACCTGCTCACCGAGTGGACCCGCGAGTACCTCGCGGAGCTGGACGTGACCGAGAGCATCGACCGCGACGTCCAGGAGGGCGTGGACAGGCAGCAGCGGGAGTTCCTGCTGCGGCGGCAGCTGGAGGCCATCCGCAAGGAGCTCAACGAGCTCGACGGCCGCCCCGGCAGCGAGGAGGACGACTACCGGGCGCGGGTGGAGGAGGCCGACCTGCCCGAGCACGTCCGCAGGGCCGCGCTCGACGAGGTCGACAAGCTGGAGCGGGCCGGTGACTCCTCCCCGGAGTCCGGATGGATCCGCACCTGGCTGGACACCGTTCTGGACATGCCGTGGAACGAGCGCACCGAGGACGCCTACGACCTCGCGGGGGCCCGCGAGGTCCTGGACGCCGACCACACGGGCCTGACCGACGTCAAGGACCGGATCACCGAGTACCTGGCGGTGCGCAAGCGCCGCGCGGACCGGGGGCTGGGCGTCGTCGGCGGGCGCCGCAGCGGCGCCGTGCTCGCCCTGGTCGGCCCGCCCGGGGTCGGCAAGACCTCGCTGGGGGAGTCGGTCGCGCGCGCCATGGGCCGCCGGTTCACCCGGGTGGCGCTCGGCGGTGTGCGGGACGAGGCCGAGATCCGCGGCCACCGCCGCACCTACGTGGGCGCCCTGCCGGGCCGGATCGTCCGGGCGATCAAGGAGTCCGGGTCGATGAACCCGGTGGTGCTCCTGGACGAGATCGACAAGGTCGGCTCCGACTTCCGCGGCGACCCCGCGGCGGCGCTGCTGGAGGTGCTGGACCCGGCGCAGAACCACACGTTCCGCGACCACTACCTGGAGATCGACCTCGACCTGTCGGACGTGGTGTTCCTGGCCACCGCCAACACCCTGGACACGATCCCCGGCCCCCTGCTGGACCGGATGGAGCTGGTGGAGCTGGACGGCTACACCGAGGACGAGAAGGTCGCGATCGCCCGCGACCACCTGCTGCGCAGGCAGCTCGAACGGGCCGGGCTGGTCTCGGCCGACGGCGAGCCGGAGGCGGAGATCACCGAGGACGCGCTGCGGTCGCTGGCCGCGGAGTACACCCGCGAGGCCGGGGTGCGCGGCCTGGAGCGGACCATTGCCCGCATCCTGCGCAAGGTGGCGTCGGCCGCGGCCCTGGGGAAGGGGGAGGTGCCGGTCCGGGTGGACACCGGTGACCTGCGCGACTACCTGGGACGGCCGAGGCACACGCCGGAGTCGGCGAGCCGGACCTCGGTGCCGGGCGTGGCCACCGGTCTGGCGGTGACCGGAGCCGGAGGAGACGTGCTGTTCGTGGAGGCGTCGCTGGCCGATCCCGAGTCCGGGGCGGGCGGGCTGACGCTGACCGGCCAGCTCGGCGACGTGATGAGCGAGTCGGCGCAGATCGCCCTGTCCTACCTGCGGGCCAGGGGCGCCGAGTTGGAGCTGCCGGTGGGCGACCTCAAGGAACGCGGCGTCCACCTGCACGTTCCGGCGGGCGCCGTCCCCAAGGACGGGCCGAGCGCTGGCATCACCATGACCACCGCCCTGGCCTCGCTGCTGTCGGGGCGGCCCGCCCGCGCGGACGTGGCGATGACCGGTGAGGTCTCGCTGACCGGCCGGGTGCTGCCGATCGGGGGCGTCAAGCAGAAGCTTCTCGCGAGCCTGCGCACCGGAATCAAGAACGTGATCATTCCGGCCCGCAACGAGCCGGACCTGGATGACGTTCCGGATGAAGTGCTGGAACAGCTCACGGTTCACCCTGTGAGTGATGTCCGGGAGGTTCTGGAAATCGCGCTTGAGCCCGCGCACAGCACGGAGCGCGTGGCCGCGTAGCGGAAGTGTCACTGGGGGTCACCATTCCGGGCGGTGGCCCCCACTTTGCGTTCGCGCCGATGGTGGGCCGATCGGCGCAGGCGAAGCAGAAGCTGCTGGCGGCGCACCGGGCGGGGATCACCACGGTCCTGATCCCCGAGCGCAACGAGCCCGACCTGGACGACGTTCCGGAGGAGGTGCTGGGGCAGCTGACCGTGCACGCGGTCAGCGACGTGCGCCGGGTGTTGGAGCTGGCGCTGGAGCCCGCCTGCCCGGTGCCCGCCGCCGACGGGGACGCGTCGCGTTCCGTCCGGGTCTGAGCGGGGCGACGCACCGACCTGACGTCGTGTGACCCCGCCGCTCCGTGGGCCTTGGACCCGGGACCCACGGAGCGGCTCCCTCCGCGTGCACGCCGCCGCCCACACCCCGGGGAGCGGCGGCCACCGCGCGATCCGCACCCCTCACCCGGCCGGGGACCGCCCCGGCAGGTCGGGGACGAGTTCGGCCAGGGCCGCCCGGGTGGACCCGGCGTCGGTGTGCGGGACGGCCCGCATGCCGACCGCCCGAGCGCCGAGCACGTTGGGTTCGGCGTCGTCGACGAACACCACGCGCTCGGCGGGCAGGCCGAGCCGGTCGAGGGTCAGCTCGTAGATCGGGGCCTGCGGCTTGCGCAGGCCGACCTCCCCGGAGATCACGACCGGGTCGAGGAGCGCGTCGATCCGCTCCCGGGGATAGGCGTTGCCCCAGCTGTTGGACAGCAGCGCCACCCGGACGCCGAGGTCGCGCAGTTCCTCGGCCAGGGCGTACATCGCCTGGTCGGGGCGCATTCCGGCGAACAGCCGCCCGAGCAGGCCGTTCGGGTCGACCGGTCTTCCGTCGACGGTGCCGAGTTCGGCGGCCAGCAGGGCGTCGAACTCCTCCACGGACAGCTCCCCGGTCTCCAACCGGTGGATCGGGGTGCCGTCCGGGGCCCCGCGTGAGAGCCAGGCCCTGAGGGTGCGGGTGAACGACTCCGGGTCGATCCCGTCGGACTCCATCCAGGCGGCGATCGTGTCCCGGACGGGGCCGGTGAGGACGCCGCCGTAGTCGAACACGACGGCGTCGACCAGGCGCTCGCCGGTCATCGGACCGCCTCCGCCCCTCGACCGCCCCTCCGACGGCGGCGCCCGCGCCGGGCGCGCCGGCCGGTCGGGTACTCCTCGGTGTCCACGTTCTTCCCCTCCTCGCCGGGGGTCCGCGAACCGGCGTGCGGCGCCGCTCGCGCCCCTGTGGCATACCGTCTGGTCGGTATGATCATGGTGGGCGTCCGGCACCGTGTCAAGGGACGGTCGTCCCGGACGCCCGCGCCGCGCGGAGCGCCCACCTCGCGCGGACGAGGGGCGACCCGGGAGAGGTACCGCTCAGACCACCTCATCCGTCCCAGTTCCGGGGGCACCGTATCCCCACGGATTTTCGTACGTGTGTCGGACCGGGCGGAGCCCCCGCCCCCCGCACCGAGCCCGCTCCGTGACCGGTCCCCGGTCGCGGGGGGTGGAAGCGGACCGACCGCAACCGGGAGGACGGCGGCGCGTGGTCGGTCCCAGCGGTCATGATCGTCTCCCGTGCCGACCACGCGCCCCGAGGGAGAGGACCGCCGTTGCGCAGACACCGCTTCGCCCCGCCCGCGACCAGCCCGTTCACCCCTGGGAGGACCGCTTAGTGGCAACGACCCCCTCCGAGACCGTCGATCCGCGCGAACCGTCCGCCACCACCGACACCACCACGAGCGCGGCGGACGCCGAACTCACCCCCATCCGCTACCTCGCCTACACCCAGGAGGCCGCGCGGGCGACCTGGCTGACCGTGGGCCGCAGGATGCCGACACTGGTCGCGCACGCCCTCCGCCTGGGGTGGCGGGCCAACCGGGCCGACCTGCTGGCCACGGTGGCCTGGAACGTCGGCACCGGGGCGGCCACCGCCTGGGCCCTGGTCATGACCACCCGCGTGCTGGAGCGGCTGTTCACCGCCGCGCCCACCCCCGACCGGATCCTGGGCGCACTGCCGATGCTGGCCGTCCTGGCGGCGGCGATGGTGGCGCGCGGCGTCTGCTCCACCCTGGCCGGGCGCTCCCAGGCCCGGTTGGAACCCCAGGTGGTCCTGGCCGCCGAGAGGAGGTTCAACGAGGCCACCACGAGCGTGCCCCGCGCCGCCTTCGACTCCAGCGCCTTCAACGACCAGGTGTTCCGCTCCTACGCGCGCGGCACCGACGAGGCCGGTTCCCTGGTGCGCTACACCGTCGACGTGCTCACCGGGCTGGTCGGCATCGTCGCCGCGGCCGGTGTGCTGGTCTCCCTGCATCCGTCCCTGGTGCCCCTGCTGCTGCTGGCGTTGGTGCCCCAGTGGTGGGGGTCGGCGGCCGCGGCCCGGCTGCGGTACCGGGCGATGCTGGCCATGACCGACATGCGCCGCCGCAAGTGGCTGGTGCAGCGGATGATGATGGACGACGACAACGCCTCCGAGGTGCGCTCCTACAACATGGAGCGGGTGCTGCGCGAGGAGTTCGACCGGCTCGGCGACCGCGAACTGGGCGTGCACATGGACCTGGCCACCCGCACCTCCCTGATCCGGTTGGGCGGGGACACCTTCGGCGGACTGGTGACCCTGGCGGCGTTCGTCGTGCTCGGGGTGCTGATGGTGCGGGGCGTGGTGCCGATCGCGGCCGGCGGCGCCGCGGTGGTCGCCATCCGCGTCGCCCAGGGGGCGCTGAACTCCGCCCTGGGCGCGGTCAGCCGGGTGTACGAGTCCGGACTGTACTTCGCCGACTTCCTCGACATGGTCGAGACCGCCCGCAGGCTGGCGCCACCGGCCACCCTGCCCCAGGCCCCGGCGGAGTTCGCGGCGATTCGGGTGGAGGGGGTGACGTTCACCTACCCCGGCGACGACGAGGAGGCGGGCGCGCCCAGGTCCCCGGCGCTGGCCGACGTCACCCTCACCCTGGAACGGGGCAGGACCTACGCGCTGGTGGGGGAGAACGGGTCGGGCAAGTCCACCCTGGCCAAGCTCCTGGCGGGCCTGTACTCCCCGGACCGGGGCCGCGTGTGCTGGGACGGGGTCGACCTGGCCGGGGTGGACGGCGACAGCCTGCGCCGACGCATCGCGGTCATGGCCCAGGAACACACCCACTGGCCGATGACCGCGCGCGAGAACGTGGTCATGGGCAGCCCCTTCGACCCCGACCGGCTGGACCGCGCCGCGCGCGCCACCCACGCCGACGCGGTGGTGGCCGACCTGCCCCACGGGTGGGAGACGCTGATGGACAAGTCGTTCGCCCAGGGTGTGCAGCCCTCCGGGGGCCAGTGGCAGCGGTTGGCGGCGGCGCGCGCCTTCTACCGCGCCGACGGCGACGACGTCCCGCTGCTGATCGTGGACGAGCCCACCTCGGCGCTGGACGCGCGGGCCGAGTACCGGTTCTTCTCGTCGGTGCACGAGCACGCCGCACGGACCTCGGCCACGGTCGTGCTGATCACGCACCGGTTGGCGTCGGTGCGCCCGGCCGACGAGGTCGTCGTCCTGGACCGGGGCCGGGTGCTGGCGCGGGGGAGCCACGAGCGGCTCCTGGCCACCTGCGACCACTACCGGGAGCTGTGGCAGATGCAGGCCAGCGCCTACCAGGAGGTGTGACCGGCCCCCTCCCGCGGCGGGAGGGGACCGGTCGTGCCCGCCGCGTCCGGGACGCCGGCGGGGCGGGGGCGGGGCGTGGGCCCCGCCCCCGTGCGGCCGCGGACGGTCAGGAACCGTCGCCGAACAGCTCGCCGTGGGTGGCCAGCGCCGTGGCGACGTCCACCTGCGCCCAGAAGCGGTGGTAGGTGAACTCGGGCACCGGCCCGCCGTCGAGGTAGGACTCGACCTGGGGCCAGGCCGGGTCGTCCTCGTAGAAGGACCGGATCGACAGGAACGTGGAGTCGGAGGTGATCGGGTCGCCGTTGGCCATCTGGCCGCTCCACCCCTCGGGGACGTAGAGCCCGCCGTCCGGGGAGTCGAACGGGTCGTCGAAGCGCTCGTAGTCGGCCCGGGTCTCCGGGACGGCGACGCCCAGGTCGTCCTCGTGGAACATCAGGGCGTTCAGCAGCGCCTCGGCCACCTCACGGGACTCGGCGTCGCCGGTGGCGGCGGAGTAGTGCATGAGCGTTTTGGCCAGGCCCGCGGCGATCCCGACGTCCTGACCGTGCGAGACGACCTCGACACTCAGGTCCGGGTTGCCGGTGGGCTCACCCGTCCAGGTGTCGGGCTGGCCGCTCCACTCCATGTCGGCGGGGATGGCGAACTCGCCGTTCTCCCCGACGGTGGTGTTCTCGATCGCCCAGGGCACCCACGCGTCCAGGATCTGTCCGGCCCGCTCGTCGCCGGTGATGCGGTGGTACTCGGCCACCCGTTCCATGTCCCAGACCTGGAACCCGAACCAGCGGTTCGACGGCGGGTCGTGCCAGACGGGCTTCTCGTCGTAGTACATGCCGTAGAAGGTCGGCGTCCCCGCGGGCGGCTCGGCGTAGGAGCCCTCCCAGCTGTTGGTCGCGCCCCCGGCGATACCCCCGTCGGAGGACTGCAGCCACTGGAGGAACTCCAGCTGCCGGTCGAGGCTGGTGCCCCAGTCCTCGGCGCCGGTGGGCGACTCGGGCCGGAGCGCGTCCACCTCCGACAGCGCGTAGGCGGCCATCACGTTCTGGTAGCCCTGGTGCGCCGACGAGCCTCCGATGCGCCAGGCCCACGGGTACTGGGCGCTCTCCAGGGCCCCGCCCCAGGAGTAGTACCAGGACATGAGGTAGTGCGCGGAGTTCTTGCCCGAACCCGGGGCGCAGGACTCGGCGCCGACGCAGTCGCCGACCTCCTTGAAGTACTTGTCGAACATCGCGTAGCGCAGGTAGTCGCCCATCCTGGCCGCGTCGGCGACGTTCGAGGCGATGGCGTCCGCGTTGCCCTGCTCGGACGCCCACTCGTGGGCGAGGTAGGCCACCTGCACCGCGCGCGCGTCGGCGTCGGGCGCGTTGGTGTAGCGCCACTGCTCGGAGTAGTTCTCGTCGTCGGTGAACAGGTCGAGGAATCCGTACTCGCCGCCGTGCGCGAAGGTCTCACAGGACGGGTGCGGGACGGTCTCCCAGACCGACTCGTTGGAGCCGCGCTGGAAGGTGTTGATGTAGGCGGGGGCGTCGTCGCCGCCGTCGCCGCAGAACCCGTAGCCGTAGACGTTGTCCACGTCCAGCAACCAGTGCATGCCGTAGACCTCGTCGGTGCCGTAGGTCCCGGCCAGTTCCTGGGCGAGGGGGTCCTCACCCGCCTGGACCTCGGGGGTCAGCGGCATGGGGTAGTCGCTCGGGTCCAGGGACTCGGGGATGTAGGTCGCCGGGTCCGAGGGGTCGTAGGCGGAGTTCGTCGGCTGGTCGGCGGTGCCCGGGATGATGAACGTCTCCATGGACTCCCAGGCGTCGTTGAAGGGCGCCCAGTCGCCGGTGATCCGGCCGTAGGCGGCCTCCAGCCACAGGTAGTAGCTGTAGGCCTCGGAGGTGGTGGCGTGTCCGTGGTCGGGCGCCTCCACGATCAGGGTCTCCACCGAGTGGTACGGCACGAGGAGGCCGTCGACCTCGCGGAAGTAGCCGTTGTCGGGGTCCTTGATCTTCGCGTACTGGTCGAGGAACTCCTCCTCGTAGGGGTTGTCGGCGCCCGACAGTTCGCGCGCGGTGACGACCACGGGCTCGTAGCCCTCGGCGGAGACGGTGAACTCCGCCTGCGCGGGGTCGCCCGTGCCGTCGCCGGAGGAGGCGATGGTCACCTCCTGGGGAACGTCCCAGTCGGAGTCGCCGAAGGTCAGCGAGGCGCCCGAGACCACGGACAGGTCGGTGCTCCCGGAGGTGCGCTCGACGCTGACGGAGACGTCCTCGTCCGGAGCCGCTGACAGCGCGACGTCGAAGGCCGCCTGGCCTCCCGGTTCCAGGGCGACCGAGCCGGGGTCGACGACCAGTGCCGGGGACTCGTCCTCTCCGGCGCAGTCCCGGCCGTTGAGGGTGAACTCCGTGGGAGCGGCGTTGTCGCCGCTGTAGGTGGCCTGGAAGCCGAACGCCGCGGTCTGCCCGCTGCCGAGCCCCGGCGCCCAGGAGGGGCCCTGGGCGGTCACGGAGGCGCCGCTCTGGGAGACCTGCGCGTTCCAGCTGTTGGTGATCTGCTGGTCGCCGGTGAACTCCCAGCCCAGTGTCCAGGTGGAGACGGCTTCGGCCTCGTTGGTCACGGAGACCTCGGCGGTGAAGCCGGTGCCCCAGTCGTTGGTCTGGTAGTCGACCGTGCAGATCGGTGCCGCGTGCGCGGGTGCCGCCGGTAGGAGGGCGGCGGTGAGTACCGCGCCCAGGAGCGCGGCTCCCGCGCCGCGCCAACGGGCGCGTCGCGGGCGGGTGTGGGGGGTGGTCACATGTCCTCCTCGGGGGTGCCCCCTCCCGTGCCCGACACCCCGCTGGCGCCGACGTGCCGTGGAGCGGGGGAGGGGCGGGACGGGGGTGCTGTCATGCTGGAGGGCCGCCGGGGACGGCGGCTCGGACCCCGGCCGGGATCCGAGATGTCACTGCGCGCGTACGTCGTCGTACGTACCGGAGGTTCGGATGGCTCCGTTCCCCGGTCGCGGGAGCGCTCCCATTACGGGAGCGCTCCCACAGACGTGAAGTTAACACCGACGACCCACGGAGACAACGGGTGTAGCGACGGTGACCCGCCGCGGAGTCACCGCGCGTCCGGTTCGCGGCTCGCCGCCGACGGAGGACCGGGCCGGGTCGATGGGTGCGACCAGGGACCCGCCCCCCCGGCCGAGCCGGTCGGGCGGGTCCGCGCAGGCGTGGAGGACGACGAGCCGGTTCTCCACCAGCAGGGCGTTGCGTTCCGTGTCCCATCCGCCGAGGATCGCGCACACGCGCCCGTCGTTCTCCGGCAACGTGAAGGACCACATCTCGTCGCTCGTCTCCGACCTACGGGCACTGATCCGGGGGCGCTCACCGGGTTCGGTCCACGCGTAGAGCCGCAGGTCCGACGTCCCGTCCAGGAGCGAGATCCGGATGTCCTCGGTCTCGGGACCGTGCGACAGCACGGAGGTCTTCGCGCGGATCCCGCCGGTGGCGGTGTCGAGTTCGGTGACCCGTCGGTCGCCGAACCGATCGGCTGCCGGTTGGCGTGTGACCAGGGCTGTCGCCCCACCATCGATCACCTGGACCGACACGTCGCTGTAGGGGTGTCGGTAGCTCCACAGTTCTTCCCCGGACGTGCCGTCCAGGGCGACCACGCCGTCGTCGAGCACGAGCAGGGGGCCGAGCGGACCGGGTTCCACGGTCTTCCACGGACACGCCCTTCGGGGCTTCCCACACCCAGCCGACCTCGCCGATGTCGCTCGGCACCGGTGCGGGGACGTCCGGGAAGGCGTCGGCGACCGTGTGCTCCGTCGGCTGGTAGAGGGTCGCGGCGCGCAGACCGAACTCCGAGAGCGCGACCAGGACCAGACCCACGGCGAAGAACGGCACGGAGCGGCGCGGGGGCAGGATCCTGGGCTGGTACACGGCGGCCACGACGAGGAGGACACCGAGGGCGATCGTCAGGGTCACCACCCACAGTGAGACCCCGGCCGGATCGGAATCGTGGTACCCGCTGGTGTCCGCCGTCACGGTGAACATGGTGGGTGAGAAGACGGTGTAGGCCCCGTACAGGGAGGGCGCGCCCGCCGCCAGCAGGAACGCCCTCAACCCCCGGCCCTGGCGAGGGGCGGGTTCCGTGGCGGGGACCCCCTTGTCATGCCACAGCACCGTGAAGAGCACGATCGCTCCGAGGAACACGGCGGTCAGCCACCAGAGGGCGGCGTCGGGCGTCGTCGGGTCCTCCTCCATGACGGAGAACCGCACCAGGTCGGCGAGGGCGAGCAGGATTCCGCCCTCGATCAGCCCCAGGCCGACCCAGCCGACCGCCTCACCGATCCGCGACGCACTCTTCACCCGTGTCCTCGTTCCCCACCGCGCCCGTGACCCGGCCTCCATGCCCGGAAGGGGAGGGAACGCCGGATTCGCGGTCGCCAAGATAACAGCGCGTGCGGACACCGGGTGCCCGCGTGACCGGGTCCGGACACGGCCGGACGGACGACGGCGAACCCGCTCCACCACCCCGACGACCTGCCCGGAACGCTGATTCCGGTGGTTTCGCGTCACGGGATGTAACGCTGGCCACTCCCATCTCATCTTTCCTGTGTAAAGGGGTGGTCGCCGTACGGCGCCGAGTCGCCTGCATCGGCCACCACGGAATCGGCAAGTGTGGTCGGGATGTCAACAGACCTCGTGGCAGGACTCAGGAACCGGGAGGAGGCGGCTGTTCTCGGAACTCCTGACACGGCACGGGAACACCCTCTACCGGATCGCCCTGCGTTTGACGGGACAGCGCCAGGACGCGGAGGACGTCCTTCAGGAGTCCCTGGTGACCGTGATGGACAAGGTTGACACCCTGGTGGAGCCGGACGCCCTGGAACCGTGGCTCCGACGCGTCGTGGTCAACGCCGCGCTCATGCGCCTGCGTAGACGGGCGCGTGATCCGATACCCGACCCCGAGGTGCCGGAGCCGGTCTTCACCGACGACGGTCGGCACGCCAGGACGGTCGGCACGCCAGGACGGTCGGCACGCCAGGACGGTCGGAGGCTGGCCGCCGTGTCCCGAGGGCGAACTGCTGCGCGGGGAGACCCGGGCGGTCCTGGCGGAGGCCGTGGAACGGCTGCCCGCCGCGGCACGCGAGGTCTACGTCCTCGCCGAGATCGAGGACCTGGACCACGCGGAGGTGGCCGAGTTGCTCGACATCTCCAGACCCGCTGTGCGCACCCGGCTCCACCGAGCCCGGCTGGCCCTGCGTGAGGCGCTCGACGCGTACTTCCACGAACGGCGGAGCCGGACCGACCCATCCACGACCGTGAGGACGGAATCATCATGAAACCAGACGTCCCCCTGCGGCCTCCGGGGCCGTGGGACGGGGTGCTCCTCGCCTTCCGGACCGTTCTCGGACTCGCGTTCCTGGTGGCCGGAGGCAAACTCCTCATCCCGGTCCCGTTCGGCCTCGGCGACGACCTGAACGCGGTGGCCGAGTCCTTCACCGACCCGCAGACCGGCTGGATCGCACCGTGGCTCGCCGAGCGGATCACCGACCTCGGCATCCCCGTCAGCACGTTCCTGCTGCTCCAGGGGATCGCCGAGGTGACACTCGCCGTCATCCTGATCCTCGGGCTGGCCACGCCCCGGATCGGCATGGTGATGGCGATGATGTTCGTCATGTTCACCATGGCCACCCCCACGGGAGGAGCCATCCGGATCTCGGCCGATCTCGCGCTGGCGATGATGGCGCTGACCCTGGCCCGCATGGGCGGAGGGTACTGGAGTCTGGACCGGTTCCTGCTCAGCGGACGTCTCGCGGTGCCCCGAAGGGCGCTGCGGCTGACCGGGATCGAACAGGCCGCGCGCGGGGGAGGCCGCGACACCAGCCTGCTGCTGGTCCGGCTCGGCATGGCCTACACCCTGCTCGCCTCGGCGGTCTTCACCGAGGGGGTCTTCAGCAACTCGGTCAACTCCAGCCTGCCCGTTCCCGTGCTTCTGGCTGTGGGTGCACTCCTGGCCGTGGGACTGGCGCCCCGCTACGTCATGGGCGCCGTCGCCGTGTGGCTGTTCGCCCTGGGGCTCGGCAGCATCTCCGACAACGGGCTCCTCATCGGGGTCGAGGCGGCCAAGCGTGAGATCGCGCTGTCCGTCGCGGCCGGGGCGTACGCGCTCGTCGGCCCGGACCGGTGGAGCCTGCCGCGTCCGCGGCGGCCGCGGTGCCGGGAGGTGTACGACCTCCTGCGCGACTACGTCTCCGGTGACCTGCCCGAGCCGCGGCGGCGGGCGGTCGAGTTCCACATCGGGGACTGCGCGGACTGCTGGTCCTTCCTGGACACCTACCGGCGGACGGTCGAACTCGGCAGGGAGATGGGGGAGGAGGAGATGCCGGCGGAGGTCTACGCGCGCCTCGTGGACTCGGTCCGGGACCGGACGAAACCCTCCTGAACCGGTCCGGTCGGGGGGCGACCGTGGGACGGGCGGCGGGACGGGGCCGCCGCCCGCCCGCCGCCCAGCCGTCCGCCCGGCGCAGCTCCCCAGCGCTCCGTCGCCCTCGTGCGGGGGCGCCCTGCGACGCGTGGGAGGGGAGGACCGGCCGGTCAGGTGAACGGCAGTCCGGTGTAGTTCTCCGCCAGGTCGGCCGCGGCGAAGGGCGAGGTGGCGACCCGGTCCAGCTGCGACAGCTGCAGGCGGGTGTCGAACCCCGACTGCGCCGGATCGGTGTGCAGGGTCGTGGTCATCAGGTACGAGAAGTGCTCCGCCCGCCACACCCGGCGCAGGCAGGTCGCCGAGTAGGCGTCCAACAGCGCCGCCGACCCGGTCGTGCGCAGGTGCGCGAACGCGCGGGCCAGGACGGTCACGTCGGAGACGGCCAGGTTGAGCCCCTTGGCGCCCGTGGGCGGCACGATGTGCGCGGCGTCCCCGGCCAGGAACAGACGGCCGTGCCGCATCGGCTCGGTCACCGAACTGCGCATCGGCAGCACCGCCTTGGCGGTGATCGGCCCCCGGTTCAGCCGCCACGTCCCGTCGGCGCCCAGGCGCGCGTCCAGCTCGTCCCAGATCCGCCCGTCCGGCCAGTCCGCCGGATCCGCGCCGCCCGGCACCTGGAGGTAGAGGCGGCTCACCGACGGCGAGCGCATGCTCGCCAGCGCGAAACCCCGGTCGGAGTGCGCGTAGATCAGCTCGTCGTAGGCGGGCGGGGCGTCGGCCGTGACCCCCAGCCACGAGTAGGGGTAGACGCGCTCGAAGGTGCGGCTCGCGCCCTCGGGGGCCGCCCGCCGGGCCACCCCGTGGTAGCCGTCGCAGCCCACCACGTAGTCGCAGGTGAGGGTGTGCTCCCGACCCCGGTGGGTGTAGCGGACGGCGCAGCGGTCGGTGTCGATCCCCTCCACCGCGTGGACGGGGGCCTCGAACAGCAGGGGCTCGCCGTCGGCCAGGCGCAGCGCGATCAGGTCCTTGACCATCTCCGTCTGGGCGTACACCCACACCCGGCGGCCCCCGGTCAGGGACGGGAAGTCGACGCGGTGGCCCCGGCCGTCGAAGCGCAGCTCGACGCCGTCGTGCGCGATCCCCTCCCGGTCCAGCCGGTCGGCGGCGCCCGCCTCGCGCAGCGTCTCCACCGTCCCCTGTTCCATGATCCCGGCGCGCTGGCGCCGTTCCACGTAGTCGCGGTCGCGGCTCTCCAGTACGACGCACTCGATCCCCGAGCGGTGCAGCAGCCGCGCCAGGAGGAGCCCGGCGGGGCCCGCTCCGACGACGGCGACGGTGGTGTGGCGGGGGTGGGACACGGTCACTCCTCGGTGAGGTCGGCCAGCACGCGCTGGGCGGTGGCGAAGGCGGAGTTGGCGGCGGGCACCCCGCAGTAGATCGCGGACTGCAGGATCACCTCGGCGATCTCGTCGGGGGTCAGGCCGTTGGCGAGGGCGGCGCGCACGTGCATCGCGAGCTCGTCGAGGTGGCCGCGCGCGACCAGGGCGGTCAGCGTCACGCAGCTGCGGGTGCGCCGGTCCAGTCCCGGGCGGGTCCAGATCTCCCCCCAGGCGTAGCGGGTGATGAGGTCCTGGAAGTCGGCGGTGAACGCGGTGGTGCGCGCCACCGCCCGGTCGACGTGCGCGTCGCCCAGGACGGCCCGCCGCACGGCCATCCCGGCGGCGTACCGTCCGCCGTCGGTGCCGGGGGACAGGTGACCGAGCAGGGCGGCGGTGACCGCCTCGGGCCGCTCGACCCCCGCCAGGTGGCCCGCGCCGCCGATCTCGGTCAGCTCCGCGCCGGGGATCCCGTCGGCGAGCGCGCGCCCGTGTTCGGGCGGGGTGGAGCGGTCCCCGCGTCCGGAGACGACGAGGGTCGGCACGCCGATGTCACCCAGGCGGTCCCGCAGGTCGTGGACGGCCAGCGCGTCGCAGCAGGCCGCGTAGCCCCCGGGGTCGGTGCGCTCCAGGTCGGCCAGCAGCCCCTTGCCCGCGAGCGTGTCGGCGGTGCCGGGGTCGGCGAACCAGCGCCCGGGGGCCGCGCCGAGCAGGGCGCCGGTCCCCTCGCGCCGCACCAGGTCGGCGCGCTCCCGCCACGCGGCGGGGTCGCCGAACCGCGCGGACGAGCACACCAGGGTCAGGGACGAGACCCGCTCGGGATGGTGGAGGGCCAGGTGGAGGCCGACGGCCCCGCCCAGGGAGACGCCCGCGTAGTGGAAGGCCGTCCAGCCCCGGGCGTCCGCCAGGTCGAGGACGAGGCGGGCCAGGTCGGCGACGGCGGCCCCGGAGCCCGGCAGGAGCGCGGCGGGCGATCCGCCGTGGCCGGGCAGGTCGTAGCGGGCGACCCGGTGGTCGCGGGCCAGGGCGGGCAGGTGGGGCTCCCACACGGACAGGGAGGTGCCCAGGGAGGGGCCGAGGATCAGCGGGGGCGCGCCCTCGGGTCCGTCGAGGCGGTGGTGGAGCGGGTCGGTCACGGGTTCTCCGTCAGGTGTTGGGGGCGTTCGTCGGGCGCACCGGTCTCACCCGGCCCCCGGGGATCGGCCAGGGCGCGGTCGACCAGGAGGGGCGCGGCGCCCAGGTAGGCGGCGGGATCGGTCAGGCCGGTGAGGGTCCCCTCCGGTGTCCCGGCCGGTTCGGGCAGGCCGCGCAGGGCCTCGGCCAGGGTCAGACCCTCCTCGGCCGCCCGGCGCGAGGCCCGGGTGAGCAGTTCCTTCGCCCGGGCGTGTCCGACCCGGGAGGCCAGGGCGGCGGCGATCCGCTCGGAGGTGATCCGTCCGCCGGTCAGGTCCAGGTTGGCCGCCATCCGGTCGGGGTCCACGCGCAGCCCGCCGACCAGTTCGGCGGTGTCGCGGGCGGCGCCGCCGACCAGGCGCAGGGCCTCGCGCAGGGGCTGCCACTCGGCGTGCCAGGCGCCCGCGTGGCGTTCGTCCTCACACGCCAGCCCGCTCAGCAGCACCGAGGCCAGCGCGGGCAGCTGGCGGGCGGCCGAGGAGACCAGGGCGGCCCGCACCGGGTTGGCCTTGTGCGGCATCGCCGAGGAGCCGCCTCCGGCGGCCTCGGCGACCTCGCCGATCTCGGTGCGCGACAGCACCAGCACGTCGGCGGCCACCTTGCCGAGCGCACCGCCGGTGAGGGCGAGCGCGGCGCCCAGGTCGGCGATCGGGGTGCGCAGCACGTGCCAGGGCAGGCGCGGTTCGGCCAGACCCGTCCGGTGCGCGTACGCGGCCAGCAGGCGAAGGCCCGTGTCGGGTGCGGGGTCGGGGGCGTACTCCGCGAACGCCGCCAGGGTCCCGGCGGCGCCGCCGAGCTGGACCGGTAGGGCGGCGCGGACGGCGGACAGCCGGTCGCGGGCGTCCAGCACCAGGTGGCGCCAGCCCGCCGCCTTCAGCCCGAAGGTGGTCGGCACGGCGTGCTGGGTGAGCGTGCGCCCCGCCACGGGGGTGTCGCGGTACCGGGCGGCCAGGTCGGCCAACGCCCGTTCGGCCCGGGCCAGGTCGGCCAGGACCGGGTTCAGCGCACGCGCCGCCACCAGCATGGCCGCGGTGTCCATGATGTCCTGGCTGGTGGCGCCCCGGTGCACGTAGGGCGCGTACTCCTCGCCCACGGCCGCCGTCAGGTCGGCGACCAGCGCGATCACCGGGTGGCCGTCCGCGCGGGCGCGCAACGCCAGGTCACGCGGGTCGAACCGGTCCGGGTCGGCGGCCTCGGCGACCGCCCGGGCGGCGGCGGTCGGGACCAGGCCCAGGTCGGCCTGGGCGGCGGTCAGGGCGGCCTCCGCGTCCAGCATCGCGGCGAGGAGGGCGGCGTCGCCCGTGGCGGCCTCGGCCGGCGACCCCGCCCGCCCCGGGGCGAGCAGACCGGTGTCGAGCGCGGCCGGGCCGGACGGGGCCGGGTCGGACGGGGCCGGACGGGACGGGTCGGTGCCGGTCGGATCGGTCACGGGAACTCCAGGAACACGGTCTCGCCCTCACCCTGGAGACGGATGTCGAAGCGGTGGACGCGCTCCGCGCCGGGTTCGGGCCGGGTGACGAGGGTGGCGCGCCGTTGCGGGGGCAGGGCGGCGAGCAGCGCGTCGGCGGGGTCGTCGACGAGGTAGGCGCGGGTGTACAGATGGTGCAGCAGGCCGCGGGCGAAGACCGCCACGCACACGTACGGCACCCCGCCGGGCGGCAGCGTCCGCACCAGCCAGTGGCCGTCGGCGTCTGTGGCGACCCGCCCGAACCCGGTGAAGTCCGCCCCGTGGCGGCCGACGACGCGGCCGGTCACCGCGTCGCGGCGCATCGACCCCGGAGCGCCGGTGCGCGAGCCGTCCGGCGCGGGCTGCCAGGTCTCCACGATCGCGTCCGGGACGGGCTCGCCGTCGCCGTCCAGGACCCGTCCGCGCAGGGTGAGCGCGTCCGGGTGGTGCGGGGGCGCCACGTCGCCGCCGCCGGTGAAGGGCAGGGCGTAGCCGAAGAACGGGCCGACGGTGTGCGAGGGCGTGGGCGCGGGGTTCATCGGGCCTCCTCCTCGTCCTCGGTCCAGGTGGCGGCCGGTCCGTCCAGGACGATGTCCCACCGGTAGCCCAGCGACCACTCGGGCACGGACAGGCCGTGGTCGTAGACCGCCACGAGGCGGTCGCGCGCGTCCTGGTCGGTCACGGACTGCAGGATCGGGTCGAAGGGCAGCAGCGGGTCGCCGGGGAAGTACATCTGGGTCACCAGTCGTTGCGTGAACGCCTCGCCGAACAGCGAGAAGTGGATGTGCGCGGGGCGCCAGGCGTTGGTGTGGTTGCGCCACGGGTAGGCGCCCGGGCGGATGGTGGTGAACGAGTACCGCCCCTCGTCGTCGGTCAGGCAGCGGCCGAACCCGGTGAAGTTGGGGTCCAGCGGCGCCGGGTGCTGGTCGCGCTGGTGGGCGTAGCGGCCGGAGGCGTTGGCCTGCCAGACCTCCACCAGCTGCCCGCGCACCGGTCGGCCCCGCCGGTCCAGCACGCGGCCGGTGACGGTGATGCGCTCACCGAGCGGTTCGCCCGGGTGGTGCCGGGTCAGGTCCCGGTCGAGGTCGGTGACGTCGGTGACGCCGAAGGCAGGTCCGGTCAGTTCGACCGCCTCGGGGTCGCGGACCGGGATCAGCGGGTGGGTCGGGTGGCGCAGGGCGCTGCCGCGGTAGGGCGGGAAGTCGCGCGGGGGGTGGTCGCCGCCGGGGGCGGCGGCCCGGGCCTTGGCGATCTCGGTGTCGATGGCGGACTGGGCGAGGTCGGGTGGCAGTGCGGTCATCTCGGTGCTCCCTGGAGAGGAGGGGTGCTGGAGCCGGGGCTCTCCGCTGCGGTGGTGGGCGACGGGCGGGCCGGAGCGAGGGCCCGAAGGGACACGGTCTAGCGTTCGAGGGCGAGGGCCAGGCCCTGGCCGACGCCGACGCACAGGGCGGCGACCCCGGTGCCGCCTCCGGCCTCGGCGAGCTGGTGGGCGACGGTCCCGGCCAGGCGGGCGCCGGAGGCGCCCAGCGGGTGCCCGAGGGCGATGGCGCCGCCGCGCGGGTTGAGGACCGCCCGGTCGAACTCGGGCCACTCGGCCAGGCAGCCGAGGACCTGGGCGGCGAAGGCCTCGTTGAGTTCGAGCACGTCCACGTCGGCGAAGGAGCGCCCCGCCCGCGACAGCGCGCGGGTGACCGCCTCGACGGGGCCGAGCCCGAACCAGTGCGGTTCGACGGCGCTGACCGCGCTGGCCGAGATCCGGGCGAGCGGTTCGCGTCCGGTGGCGCGCACCCCCTCCTCGTCGGCGAGCAGCAGGGCGGCGGCGCCGTCGTTGAGCGGGGAGGAGTTGCCCGCCGTCACCGTGCCGCCCTCGGGCCGGAACGAGGGCCGCAACCGCGCCATCGCCTCCGGCGACGCGTCCGGCCGCACGCTCTCGTCGCGGTCGACCGTGACCGCCTCGCCCCGCCTTCGGGGCACCCGGACGGGCACGATCTCGGCGTCGAACAGCCCCCGCTCCTGGGCGGCGGCCGCCCTGCGGTGGCTCTCCAGCGCGAACTCGTCCTGCCGCTCACGGGTGATGCCGTGCCTGTCGGCGATGAGTTCGGCGGACTCGCCCAGCGGCACCGTCCACTCCGGTTCCATCCTCGGGTTGACCATCCGCCAGCCCAGGGTCGTGGAGTACAGCTCGGCGTGGCCCGCGGGGAAGGCGCGTTCGCTCTTGGGCAGCACGTAGGGTGCCCGGGTCATCGACTCCACCCCTCCGGCGACCAGGGCGGAGGCGTCGCCCAGGGCGATGGCGCGGGCCGCCTGGACCACGGCCTCCAGCCCGGAGGCGCACAACCGGTTGACGGTCACCCCCGGTACCGAGGTGGGCAGACCGGCCAGCAGCGCGGCCATCCGCCCCACGTTGCGGTTCTCCTCACCCGCGCCGTTGGCGTTGCCGAGGTGGACGTCGCCGATCCGGGCCGGGTCCAGATCGGGGGTGCGCTCCAGCAGCGCGCGGACGGTGTGCGCGGCCAGGTCGTCGGGGCGCACGGCCGCGAGCGCACCGTCGTAGCGGCCCACGGGGGTGCGCACGGCGTCGACGACGTAGACGTCCCTGGTCTTCACGCCGAGACCCCCTCGTCGACGCGGACCCGCGCCCCGGTACGGGAGACGAGTTCCCCGGCGGTGACCCCGGGAGCGGTCTCGACGAGGGCGAGCCCGTCGTCGGTCACGTCCAGGACGCCCAGGTCGGTGATGATCCGGTCGACGCAGGCGCGGCCGGTCAGGGGGAGCGTGCACTCCTCGACGATCTTGGGGCTCCCGTCCCTGGCCGTGTGCGCCGTGGTGACGATGACGCGGCGGGCGCCGTGCACCAGGTCCATCGCGCCGCCGATGCCGGTGACCAGTTTCCCGGGCACCGACCAGTTGGCGAGGTCGCCGCGGGCGGAGACCTGCATGGCGCCGAGCACGGCGGTGTCGACGTGGCCGCCGCGGATCATCGCGAACGACAGCGCGGAGTCGAAGAAGGCGGCGCCGGGCAGGACGGTGACCGTCTCCTTGCCCGCGTTAATCAGGTCGGGGTCGACCTCGTCCTCCCGCGGGTAGGGGCCGGTGCCCAGGATGCCGTTCTCCGACTCCAGCACCACCTCCACCCCCGGCGGCAGGTGGCCCGGGATCAGGGTGGGCAGCCCGATGCCGAGGTTGACGTACTCGCCGTCGCGCAGCTCGCGCGCGGCGCGGGCGGCGATCTGCTCGCGTGTCCAGCTCATCGGGTGGTCCCCTCCGTCACGGTGCGCTTCTCGATGTACTTCTCGGCCGCCTGCTCGGGGGTGAGCTCCACGACCCGCTGCACGAACACCCCGGGCAGGTGCACGTGGTCGGGGTCGATCGCGCCCGGTTCGACCAGCTCCTCCACCTCGGCGACGGTGACGCGTCCGGCCATGGCCGCCAGCGGGTTGAAGTTGCGGGCGGCGCGGCGGAAGACGAGGTTGCCGTGCCGGTCCCCCCTGGCGGCCCGGACCAGGGCGAAGTCGGTGGTGATGGCGTGCTCCAGCACGTGGGGGACGCCGTCGAAGCCGCGGACCTCCTTGGGCGGGGAGGCGACGGCCACCCCGCCCGCTCCGTCGTAGCGCCAGGGCAGGCCGCCGTCGGCGACCTGGGTGCCGACCCCGGCCGGGGTGTAGAAGGCGGGGATGCCGCTGCCGCCCGCGCGCAGCCGTTCGGCGAGCGTTCCCTGGGGGATGAGTTCGAGCTCCAGTTCGCCCGCCAGGTACTGCCGGGCGAACTCCGCGTTGGAGCCGATGTAGCTGCCGGTGACCCGGCTGATCCGGCCCGCGGACAGCAGAACGGCCAGACCGGTGCCCAGGGCGCCGCAGTTGTTGGACACGACCGCCAGACCGGTGGCGCCGTGGTCGAGCAGGGCGCGGATGAGGACCGTCGGGACGCCGCTGACGCCGAAGCCGCCGACCGCGATCGAGGCGCCGTCGGGGACGTCCGCCACCGCCTCCGCGGCCGTGGCCACCACCTTGTCCATCCGTTCCCACCCTCTGTTGTTCGCTTAGTGAACTAAAGTTCATTTATGAACCGCTGTGAGTGTCGCCGGACGGCCGTAGGTGTGTCAAGTCCCGGTAGCGTTCGATCGGAACGAGGAACAGTGGAGGTCCGCATGCAGGTCAGCGCGACGACGCCCGGCAGGGCCGCCGGGGAGTCCGTGGCCACCCTGGAACGGGGGCTGGCCGTCGTACGGGCGCTCACGGCGGCCCCGTCGACGCGCATGCGCCGAAGCGACCTGGTCCGCTCGACCGGACTGGCCAGAGCCACCGTCGACCGGGTCACCCGCACCCTCGCCCACCTCGGCTACCTGCGGATCGAGGACCAGGACGCCGTGCTCGCCCCGCGCCTGAGCGAACTCGGCAACGCCTACCTCGCCGCCGATCCGCTGACCGACGCGGCCGACGCCCCCGTCCTGCGCCTGGCCGACGAACTCGACGAGTCGGTGTCGGTGTGCGTCCCCGACGGCGACGGCGCGCGCTTCGTCATCCAGTGCCCGCGGCGGCGCGCCATGGCGGTCACCTTCCACGTCGGCGACCTGCTGCCCGCCGAACGCTGCGCGCCGGGAGCCCTCTTCGCCGCCGACTGGGACGAGGGCACCTGGCGCCGCCACCGCGAGCGCGTCGCCGCCGACCCGGCCGCGGACCGGGGCGACGTCGCGGTCCGCGCCGCCCGCGCGCGGCGCTCGGGGTGGGCCGTGGACGACCAGCTCGTCGAACCCGGACTGGTCGCCGTCGCGGTGCCGGTGCACCGGGCCGACGGCCGGGTCCGGTGCGCGGTGAGCGTCGTCAGCCACACCAGCCGCCACACCGCCGACAGCCTCGCCGAGCACGCGCTGCCCCGGCTGCGCGCGTGCGCCGACACCATCACCGAGGCCCTGGCCGGGCGCGTGCCCGAACCCTCCCAGACGACCCCGCCGCGGCTGCGCGCCGACGCCCTGCGCGCGGCCAAGGAGGAGCTGGGGGCAGACTTCCTCCAGTCGCTGGCCCGGGGCCTGGCGGTCCTGACCTGCCTGCGCGCCCCCGGCGGACGCACCCTGAGCGAGGTCGCCGAGGCCACCGGCCTGGCTCGGGCCACCGCCCGCCGCTCCCTGCTCGCGCTGGCCCAGCTGGGCTACGTCGCCACCGTCGGCGAACGCCGCTTCACCCTGACGCCCCGCGTCCTGGAACTGGGCCACGCGCCGCTGTCCCGGCTCACCTTCGAGCGGATCGCCACCCCCCACCTGGCCGACCTGGTGCGCCGGGTCCACGACTCGGCGTCGGTGTCCGTGCTCGACGGCGACGACATCCGCTACGTGGCGCGCGTGGCCACCACCCGCATCATCGGCGTGGACCTGGGGGTGGGCACCCGCCTGCCCGCCCACCCCACGTCGATGGGTCGGGTCCTGCTGGCCGGGCTAGCGCCGGAGGACCTCGCCGACCGGCTCGACCGCGCCGCGCCCGAGCCGCTCACGCGTCGTACCCGCACCTCACCCGAGGACCTCGCGGCCGCCGTGGAGGAAGCCCGAAGATCCGGATACGCCCTGGTCGACCAGGAGCTGGAGGACGGCCTGTGCTCGATCGCGGTGCCCGTCCGCGACCGGTCCGGGCGCGTCGTGGCCGCCGTGAACGTCGCCGCGCACGCCGCCCAGCGGGGCGCGGACTCCCTGCGCGAGGAGGTCCTGCCCGACCTGCGGGAGGCGGCCGGTCGGATCGAGGTCGACTTGGCCGCGGCGAGCGAGCGCAACCCCGGGGCGCTGCCGCGCTGACCCGCCCCCGCCCCGTCTCCGGACGGCCTGGTTTTCCGTAGGCGGCCGACCGGCGGCACCGGATGGATCGCGGGCCGTCCCGGGGCGGGTGAGCAGGTGGAACGACGAGTGAGTACTGCGACGGGTGATTAGTGGGGATATTGGCGGTGATGGAGGTACAAGGGCGTCCGATCCTGTAGGGGCGATGTGTCATGCCGCGGTTCAGTCCACGTGTCCTGTGGGTCCGCAGTGACGGCAGACCCCGTTTCAGGGCGGGCGCGCCCAGCGTCGCCGGTCAGATGTTCGTCCTCCAACTGCTGGTCGTGGTGGTGCTGGTCGCCCTGGGGGCGGTGGCCCTGGTGCTGCAGAGCCGCTACGACAGCGAACGGGGGGCGAGCGCCCGGTCGCTGGCCGTCGCCGAGACCTTCGCGCGGGCGCCGGGCATGGTGGAGGCCCTGGAGTCCCCCGACCCGTCGGCGGTGCTGCAGCCGCTCGCCGAGCGGGCCCGGGAGCGGTCGCGTGTCGACTTCATCGTGGTGATGACCCCGGAGGGCACCCGGTACACCCACCCGAACCCGGAGCGCATCGGGGAGACCTTCATCGGCACCATCGGGCCCGCCGCCGCCGGAGGGATCGTCACCGAGACCTACACCGGCACCCTCGGCCCCTCCGTGCGGGCCGTGGTCCCCGTCACCGCGGAGGACGGCGAGGTGGTGGGCCTGGTGTCCGCCGGGGTCACCCTGGAGAGGATCGGCGCGACCGCCGCGAAGCAGCTGCCCCTCCTGATCGGCGGAGCGGCGGCCGTGCTCGTCCTCGCGACGGTCGGGTCGGCGCTGATCGGCCGCCGGCTGCGGCACCAGACGCACGGTCTGGGGCCGACCGAGATGACCAGGATGTACGAGCACCATGACGCGGTCCTGCACTCCGTCAAGGAGGGCGTCCTGATCACCGACGGGGACGGTCGCCTGGTGCTCTCCAACGACGAGGCGGACCGGCTGCTCGGACTGCCCCCGGACGCCGCCGGCCGGCACGTCGACGATCTCGGCCTCCCCGAGTCCGTGTCCGCGCTGCTGGTCTCCGGGCGCGTCGCCACCGACGAGGTGCACCCCGCCGGGGACCTGCTGTTGGCCGTCAACCAGCGGACCACGGACCTGCGGGGAGGGCCGCCGGGCAGCGTCATGACGCTCCGGGACGCCACGGAGCTGCGCGTGCTGTCCGAACGGGCCGAACTGGCCAGGAAGCGCCTCAAACTGCTGTACGACGCCGGAGGGGGCATCGGCACCACACTGGACGTGCGGCGCACCGCCGAGGAGCTGGCCCAGGTGGCCGTCCCCCGGTTCGCCGACTTCATCGCCGTCGACCTGCCGGATCCCGTGCTGCGGGGGGAGGAACCCGGTCCCACCAGTACCGTCGTGCGTCGGGTCGCCCTCCGCGGCGTTCGGGACGACCCGCCGCTCTACCCGGTGGGGGAGCTGATCGAGTTCGTGCCCTCCACCCCGCAGGCGAAGGGTCTCGGCGGCGGGGAGGCCGTGCTGCTGCCCGATCTGACCGACGCCCCCGCCTGGCAGGCCCAGGACCCCGAGCGCGCGGAAAGGATCGTCGGGTACGGGATCCACTCGCTCATCTCGGTCCCGTTGCGTGCGCGGGGGAGTCTGCTCGGAACGGTCACCTTCCTCCGTTCGCGCAGGCCCGCCCCCTTCGACGAGGACGACCTGTCCCTCTCGGTGGAGTTGGCGGCCCGCGCGGCGATCTGCATCGACAACGCCCGCCGCTACACCCGCGAACACACCATGGCGGTGACGCTGCAACGCAGCCTGCTCCCCCGGGGGCTGCCCGAGCAGAGCGCCTTCGACGTCGCCCACCGCTATCTGCCCGCGCAGGCCGGGGAAGCGGGCGGGGACTGGTTCGACGTCATCCCGCTGTCCGGCGCGCGCGTGGCGTTGGTCGTCGGCGACGTCGTCGGTCACGGGATGCACGCCGCCGCCACGATGGGCCGGTTGCGCACCGCCGTCCACAACTTCTCGACCCTGGACCTGCCGCCGGACGAACTCCTGGCGCGGATCGACGAGTTGGTCACCCGCATCGACCTGGAGGAGTCCGAGTCCGCCGCGCTCGACGGCGTCCCAGACCAGGCCGTCACCGACGGTCTGGTCGGAGCCACCTGCCTGTACGCCGTCTACGACCCGATCTCCGGACGTTGTGTCCTGGCGCGCGCCGGTCACCCGCTGCCCGCGCTGGTCGGCCCCGACGGCGACGTGACCTTCCCCGAGCTGCCCGCCGGGCCGCCCCTGGGCCTGGGCGGCCTGCCCTTCGAGTCCCAGGAGCTGCTCCTGCCGGAGGGCGGCCAACTGGTCCTGTACACCGACGGGCTGTTGGAGAACCGTGACCGGGACATCGGTTCCGGCCTCACCCGGCTGCGCCGGACGCTGGCCGCCACCGCCGGTCGGGCACCGGACGAGGCCTGCCGGGAGGTCTTCGGCTCGCTGCTGACCGACCGGCCGCAGGACGACGTCGCGCTACTCATCGCCCGCGCACGCAGGCTGCCCCAGGACCGGGTCGCCGACTGGGACGTGCCCACGGACCCCGCGGCCGTCGCCCCCCTTCGCGCCTCCGTCACCCGGCAGCTGACCGCCTGGGAGTTGGACGAGAGCGTGTTCGTCACCGAGCTGATCCTCAGTGAGCTGGTCACCAACGCCATTCGCTACGGCCGCGGTCCGATCCGGGTCCGACTGATCTACGACCGCTCCCTGATCTGCGAGGTCTCCGACGCCGCGAGCACGGCCCCGCACCTGCGTTACGCCGCCAGCACGGACGAGGGCGGCCGCGGCCTGTTCCTCGTCGCCCAGCTCGCCGAGCGCTGGGGGACCCGCTACACCGCCGAGGGCAAGGTCATCTGGGCCGAACAGTCCCCGGACGGCCGACAGTCGGAAGGGGCGTGGCTGGACGTGGTGTAGGCGGGGTTCGCGGAGAGCCGGACCCACCGCGTTCCGCCTCCGGGCGTCGGGGAGGTCGCGGGCGCCCCGGCCTCCTGGTGGGGACGCCCGCGCGGTCAGCCCCGACCCGGGGCGAGCAGACGGGTGACGAGCGAGGCGAGCTGGAGGGCGGTCGTGCCGGGCTCGCTCTCGTCGTCGGCGTTCAGGGACCACTCGGCGCTGCGGTCCTCGCGCAGGTCGAGTTCGACGTTGAAGCCACTCGTGGGGTGGTGGACGTCGAGGTGGCCGTGGTCGTCGGCGGAGACGGTGACGTCCAGTCCGGCGGCGGCGAGGAGGTCGGCCACGGTCTGGACGTAGCGGTCGAACTGGTCGTCGGAGAGCAGTTCGGGGGTCTCGGCGTCGATGGAGGTGTCGACGCCGTTCCACTCCTTGGGAAGAATGGGGGCTGGGAGTACGCGGACTTCGTTCATCGGGGTCCCCTCTCCGGTAAGGCACTGCCCGGAGCGTCAACGAGGGCCGAATCTCATCTGACCGCTCCGGGCAGTGGTCTGTTCGGAGCAGACCGGAGGCGCTCTCACACCACGGTTGCTCCGCGTGATCTTTGCTCACTTGCTGCAATACTGAACGCCCAATAGGATGCTGTCAATATCTTAGGAAAGTTTGACAACGAGGAGTTCGGATGGCGCGATCGGGCAGGGCCACGTTGCGGGCTCAGTGGCTGGGCAAGCTCCTGAAGGAACTCCGCCTTGAGAACGACATGACGCTCAAGGATGTCGGTGAGCACGTCCGCCGTAACTTCACCTGGGTCAGCCGGGTCGAGTCGGGGACCAGACCTATCCCCCAGCCCGAGCTGCTCGCCCTGATGGACCTGTACGGGGTGGAGGGCCAGCACCAGCGCGAGGCGCTGTTGCAGTTGGGAGCGGAGCAGACCAAGACCGGCTGGTGGGACAAGTACTCCCGCGATGCCGCCGACTGGTTCATCGACTACGTGTGGTTGGAGAGCCGTGCCCGCAGTATCCACGCCTTCGACGCCGCGCCCATCAACGGTCTTCTCCAAACCCCCGAGTACGCCGAAGCGCTCATGCGCGCCGTGAACCCCACGGACTCCGCATCGCAGATCGAACGGGGCGTCGAGTTGCGTATGATCCGCCAACGCATCCTGGAGGGCGACGAGCCCACGGAACTTCACGTTCTCATGGACGAGGCCGCGCTCAGGCGGGTTGTCGGAGGCAGGGAGGTGATGCGGGCACAGCTTCGCCATCTCTTGGAGCGAGCCGAAGAACCGCACATCGAGGTGCGGGTCATCCCCTTCGACCGCGGTGCCCTCGCCAGCCCTGACGGAGGGTTTCGCCTGATCAAGATGGATGACCCCTTCCCCGTCGTCGGCTACACGGTGAGTCCGGCCGGTGGCCTCTACCTGGAAGCCGCGGGCGCGGACCAGTTGGTGGCCAGCTACGATCGGCTGCGCGTGGCCAGTCTGTCCCCGGCTGAGTCCGCCGAGATGGTCGCGTCGATCGAGAGGGAGCTGCGATGAAGCATGATGAGTCCGCCGTGTCCGGCTGGAGAATCAGCAGCTACAGCCCGGACGGTGGGAAGAGCTGTGTGGAGGTCGGCTGGGTCCGGCACGCCGCCGCCGTTCGGGATTCGACCCAGCGCGACCTCGGGTACCTCACCTTCGACTCCCAGGCGTGGGCGGCACTGACGAGCACCCTCAAGCCGTAGGCGTGTGCGGGCCTGTGGCCCCGTACCGGGTCGCGACGAGGGGACCGGGCCGGGGCCGTGCCGGGAGCGGGCGGACGCGGGGTCAGAACGGATAGACGGCGGCCCGGCTCCGCACGGTGATCCACCGGGTCTCGGTGAACGCCTCGACGTTGGCGGTGGGGCCGCCGAACCGGCCGACCCCGGAGGCGCCGATCCCGCCGAACGGCGCGGTCGCCTCGTCGTTGACCGTCTGGTCGTTGATGTGCGCCATCCCCGAGGGGATCCGCTCGGCCAGGGCCAGCCCCCTGCCCACGTCGGCGGTGGTGATGCCCAGGCTCAGCCCGTACTCGCTGTCGGCGGCCAGTTCGGCCGCCTCGTCCAGGGTGTCGAAGGCCAGCACCGGGGCGACCGGGCCGAACACCTCCAGCGCGTAGGCGGGCATGTCCGCGGTGACGTCGGCCAGCACGGTCGGCCGGTAGCACAGCCCCTCGTGGGTGCCGCCCGCGGCCAGCCGGGCACCCGCCCTCACCGAGGCGACGACCAGGTCGTGCACCCGCTCCAACTGCCGGTGGTCGATGATCGGGCCCAGCGCGACGTCCCCGGTCGCCGGGTCGCCGACCGGCAGCGCCTCCGCCCTGGCGGCGAGCCGCTCCACGTACTCCCCGACCAGGCTGGAGTGCACCAGGTGGCGGCCCGAGGACATGCAGATCTGGCCCGAGTGCAGGAACGAGCCCCACGCGCCCAGGCCGACGGCGGCGTCCAGGTCGGCGTCGTCGAGCACGACGAACGCCGAGTTGCCGCCCAGCTCCAGGTGGGCGCGCTTGAGGTGGCGGGCGGCGAGCTCGCCCACGGCGCGGCCCGCCGCCGTGGAGCCGGTGAAGGAGACGACCCGCACGCGGGGATCGGTCACCAGGGCCCGTCCGGCGTCGGCGCCGCCGGGCAGCACGTGCAGCACGCCCTCGGGCAGCCCGGCCCCCTCGAAGATCCGCGCGATCGCCACCCCCGCGCACACCGACGTACGGGGGTCGGGTTTGAGGACCACCGCGTTGCCCAGCGCCAGGGCCGGGGCGACCGAGCGCATCGCCAGGATCAGCGGGAAGTTGAACGGCGCGATCACCCCGACGACGCCGACCGGCACCCTCCGGGTCATGGACAGCCGGTCCTGCTCGGTGGGCAGCAGCTCTCCCGGCGGCGCCGAGGCCAGCGCGGCCGCCTCCTCGCACTCGCGGACGGAGCCGGACAGTTCGACGTCGGCCTTGGCCCGGACCGACCCGGACTCGCGGACCAGCCAGTCCCGGACCTGGTCGGTGTGGCGTTCCAGGAGTTCCCCGGCGCGCCGCAGCACCCGGGCCCGTTCACGGTGGGGCAGGGCGGCCCAGTCGCGCTGGGCGCGGGCGGCCCGCTCGGCGGCCCGGGCGACGTCGGCGGGCGCGGCCAGGCCGATCCGGCCGAGTTCGGCGCCGGTGGCGGGCTCGGTGACGGGGGCGTCGTCGTCGGCGTCGCGCCACCCGTCGCTGAAGACGCGCCCGGTCCAGATCTTCGGATCGAGCGGGTCGGGGGTCTGGGGGGTGTCGGTCGCCGGGCTCGTGGTCATACGGGGGGCTCCTGGGGTCGATTCGGGTGGGGCGTCGTGGTGATACCCCGTTGGGAGCCCGGACCGACATCCGCGGCGCGACTGCTCGCCTACCGGGCGCTGGTCCGGCCTGGCGAGACAGTGACTCACTTATGTCTTATTTGTGTAGAAATGCCCCTTTTCTCGGGTTTAGCCTGGTGGAGGCGAGTCAGGGAGACCCGCGCGGATCCCGCACATCGGTTCGGGGAGGGGATCCTTCCATGTCCGCCGAGAAGAAGGACACACCGCCCGCGGCCGTTCCCGACCAGAGCGAACTCATCGCCGCCCTCAAGAAGTTCATCCGGATCCACGGAGAGGACTACCTGCGGGATCCGAACGTGACGTCCGTCGGCATCGCCCACAAGACCAGGGACGGTGAGGACGAGGGCGGGGTCGCGCTCCAGTTCACGGTCGACAGGAAGGCCCAACCGGAGGAACTGGAGGCGCTGGGCACGAAGAAGCTCCCGGAGTCGGTCACCGTGGACGGCGTCGAGGTGCCCACGGACGTGCTCCAGCGCAGCTACGAGCCGCAGTTCCGGGTCGTGGCCGAGACCGAGAGCCCGCCCCGCCGCAGACGCCTCGACCCCGCCCAGCCCGGCGTGAGCGTCGGGCACGTGGACGTCTCGGCGGGCACCATCGGCTGCGTCGTCTTCGACCGGCACGACGGCACCCCCTACGTCCTGAGCAACTGGCACGTGCTGCACGGGGCGTCCGGTGAGGTGGGCGACGACATCGTGCAGCCGGGCCGGGCCGACGACCCCCACGTCGACCGCAACCGGCTCGGCAGGGTGGAACGCTCCCACCTGGGCTTCGCCGGGGACTGCGCGATCGCCACGGTCGAGGACCGCCGTTTCGACCCGGACATCCTCGACCTCGGCGTCGCGCCGGAGGAGCTGGGCGAGCCGGAGCTCGGCGACACGGTGGTCAAGAGCGGCCGGACGACCGGTGTGACGCACGGTGTGGTCCGCAGCCCCTTCAAACTCGCCCAGGTCCACTACCCGGGGGTGGGGCCGCAGAACATCCTCGGCTTCGAGATCGGCGTCGACCCCGACCACCCGCCCGAGGGCGGGGAGGTCAGCCTGGGCGGCGACTCGGGGTCGGTGTGGATGTTCACCGACCGCGACGGCCGCCCGAGCGGGGTCCTGGCTGGCCTGCACTTCGCCGGCGAGGGCAGGGGGGACCCGGACGAGCACGCCCTGGCCTGCCTCCCCCTCCAGGTCTTCGAGGAGCTGGGGATCACCCTGCGGCCGCCCGTTCCCGAGGCCGTGGAGGCCCTGGAGGGGTACAACCCCAACTTCCTGGGCGCGCGTGTGCCCGTCCCGCGGGCCGACCCCAGGATCAGGCACGACCTGTTCCTGTTCGATGACTCCGAGACCATCCCCTACACCCATTTCTCACTGGCGTTGAGCAGGTCGCGCCGCCTCGCCCTCTGGGTGGCCTGGAACATCGACGGCGGTGCGCTCAAGAGGCTCAGCCGCAGGGGGATCCCCTTCGCCAAGGACCCGCGGATCCCGGACGAGGCCCAGACCGGCAACGAGCTGTACAAGGCCAACCCGATCGACCGGGGACACCTGGCGCGCCGGGCCGACCTGCTCTGGGGCGGTCCGGCCGAGGCGAAGAAGGCCAACGCGGACTCGTTCTTCTACACCAACATCGCTCCGCAGATGGACGACTTCAACCAGAGCAGCAGGGACGGGCTCTGGGGGCGGCTGGAGGACGCCGTGTTCGCCGACGCCGACGTCGACGACCTGCGGGTGAGCGTGTTCGCCGGGCCGGTCTTCCAGAGCGACGACCGGGTGTACCGGGGGGTCCGGATCCCGCGCGAGTACTGGAAGGTCATCTCCTTCCGCGAGCACGGCGAGCTCAGGGCGACGGCGTTCCTGCTGACGCAGAACCTCGACCAGCTGGAGGCGCTGGAGCTGGACGAGTTCCGCGTGTTCCAGGTGGTCCTGAGCGAGGTGGAGGAGCGCTGCCGCCTCCGTTTCCCGGAGGCCCTGCACGAGGCGGAGAGGCTGGTCGTGCCCGAGGCGCTGGCGGAGCGGGCTCCCCTGGCAAGCCTGTCCGAGATCCGCTGGGGCTGACGGGTCAGCGCGCGTCGATGTCGGTGAGGTCGCGGCGGCCCGTCTCCCCGGCGAACCAGATGGCGGCGGCGCTGGCCAGCCCGGCGGCCACGAGCATCCACGAGACGCCGTGCGTGGCGGTGCCGCCACCCGCGGCGGTGAGTGCGGACGTGGCGATCATCGGGCTGAGCCCCGCCCCGAGGACGGTCGCCGTCTGGTAGCTCACCGAGGCGCCGGTGTAGCGCAGGTGGGTGTCGAACATCTCGGCCAGCAGGGCGGCCATCGGCGCGTACATGGCGGTGACCGCGACGGACTGGGCGAGGACCGTGCTCGCGATCAGTCCGACGGCACTGCCGGTGTTCACCAGCCAGAACGCGGGGAAGGCGGTGGCCGCCACGGCCAGGGCACCGCCGAGGTAGACGGGCCTGCGACCGACCCGGTCCGACAGACGGGCGTAGAGCGGGGTGAGGACGATGGCCAGGGTCGAGGAGACGACCACGGCGGTCAACGCGGCGGACCGGTCGTAGCCGATGCCGATGGCGTAGGAGATGACGAAGGCGGAGAACACGCCCTGGGCGGCGAACGGGGCGATCCCCGCCACCACCGCCAGCAGCAGGTTCCTCGGCCGGGTGAGCAGGACCTCCAGGAGGGGGAGGCGGACGCGCGCGGGCCCGGAGGGCACGGGGGCGGCCTCGGCCCGGGCGAACACCGGGCTCTCGCTGATCCGCAGCCGGACGAACAGCCCGACCCCGATCAGCGCCGCACTGGCCAGGAACGGGACGCGCCACCCCCAGGACAGGAACTGCTCGTCGGGCAGCAGCCCGGCCAGGGCCAGGGCGAGGGTGGCCAGCACCGCCCCGGTGGGGGCGCCCATCTGGGTGACGCCGCCCCAGACCCCGCGGCTGCCTGGCGCCGCGTGTTCGACGGTCATCAGGGCCGCCCCGCCCCACTCGCCGCCGACCGCGACGCCCTGCACGACGCGCAGCGCCACCAGGACCACCGGCGCGGCCAGTCCGATGCGCTCGTAGGTGGGCAGCACGCCGATCAGGGTGCTGGCCGCGCCCATGAGGATCATCGTGGTGAGCAGCATCCGTTTGCGGCCGAGCCGGTCGCCGAAGTGGCCGAAGACCACCCCGCCGAGCGGGCGGGCGACGTACCCGGCGGCCAGGGTGCCGAAGGAGGCGATCACGCCGACCAGCGGATCGAGGTCGGGGAAGAACAGGGGACCGAACACCAGCGCCGCGGCGGTGCCGTAGAGGAGGAAGTCGTACATCTCCACGGTGGTGCCGAGGTAGCTGGACAGGGCGACGCGGCGGATCTCGCGCGGGTCGGACCGGGGGTCGGACCGGGGGTCGGACCGGGGGTCGGACCGGGGGTCGGACCGGGGGTCGGACCGGGGGTCGGGCGGTGGAACCGGAGGGGTGGAGGAGGTCATGGGGGAGTCGTCCTCTCGTGGGCGGCGCCGGGGCGCCGTGCGGCGGCTGGAGGGGCGGGTTCCGGTTCGGAACGGGGGGAGGTCGGACGGGCGGTCCGCGGGGCCGGGGAGGCGCGCGACCCCGCGGACCGGACGGTCAGGAGGCGTAGTAGCGGTAGACGGCCTGCAGGACGCAGGCGGGCTTGTCGGCGCCCTCGATCTCGACCACCCCGTCGACGGTGGCCTGCACACCTCCCCTGACGTCGGTGACCTCGGCGAGGCGGGCGGTCAGCCGGACCCGCGAGTCCACCGGGACGGGGGAGGGGAAGCGCACCTTGTTGAGGCCGTAGTTGACGGCCATGTCGATCCCCTGCATCTCCAGAACCTCCCCGAACATCGGGATGACGAGGGAGAGCGTGAGGTAGCCGTGCGCGATGGCGCCGCCGAACGGGCCCTCCTTGGCCCGCTCGGGGTCGGTGTGGATCCACTGGTGGTCGTCGGTGGCGTCGGCGAACGTGTCGATCCGCCGCTGGTCGACGGTGCGCCAGGGGCTGTGTCCCAGGTCCCGGCCCGCGGCGGCGCGCAGTTCGTCGAGTCCGGTGACGGTGGTCGGCATGGGTGTGTCCTTCCGGGTGCGGTGGTCGGGTTCGTCAGGGTCGTGGACGGGCGCGCCGTCCAGGCGCGCGGGAGGGGCGTGCGGGGAGGGGGAACGCGGTTCCGCGCGCGGGGGGAGAACGCGGACGCGGTGCTCAGGGGGTGCCGTGGTCCCGGCGCAGGTCGGCCTTGCGGAGCTTGCCGGTGGCGTTGCGGGGGAGTGCGTCGGTGAACACCACGGACTTGGGGATCTTGTAGCGGGCCAGGCGGCCCTCGACGTGGGCGAGCAGGTCCTTCTCGGTAGGGGCGGTCCCGGGCCGGGGGACGACGACCGCGCGCCCGACCTCGCCCCAGCGTTCGTCGGGCACCCCGATGACCGCGCATTCGAGCACGTCGGGATGGTCGTGCAGGACGCTCTCGACCTCGGCGGGGTAGATGTTCTCCCCGCCCGAGATGATCATGTCCTTGGCGCGGTCGACGATGGTGACGAACCCCTCCGGGTCCCCGGTGGCCACGTCGCCGGTGCGGAACCAGCCGTCGGCGGTGTGCGCGCGGGCGGTGTCGTCGGGCCGCCCCCAGTAGCCGCGCATCACGTTGGGGCCCCGCACGACGATCTCCCCGGGTTCGCCGGGATCGGCATCGGTGAGGTCCGGGCGCACGATCCGCACGTCGGTGAACAGGCTCGGCCGCCCCGCCGTCCCGGCCTTGCGGACGCTGTCGGCGGCGCCGAGCATGAGCACCCCGGGCGCGGTCTCGGTCATGCCGTACCCCTGGAGGAAGGTGAGCCCGCGCTCCTGGTAGGCGGCGATGGTGGATTCCGAGACGGGGGCGCCGCCCGCCATCAGCACCCGGAGCGACGACAGGTCGGCGTCGGCCCAGCCGGGGTGGGCGGTCAGGGCGTCGAACATGGCCGGGACGCCGAACATCCAGCTGATCCGCTCGGTGGCGAACAGCGCGAGGGCGCGCTCCGGGTCGAAGCCGGGTTCGACGACCACGCGTCCGCCCTTGAGCAGGGTGGGCAGACAGGTCATGTTGAGCGCGGCGGTGTGGAACAGGGGCGCGCTGACCAGGGTGACCTCGTCGGCGGTGACGTCCACGTCGATGAGGACGTTGACGCAGTTCCAGGTGATGTTGCCGTGGGTGAGCTCGGCGCCCTTGGGCCGTCCGGTGGTGCCGGAGGTGTACATGATCATGCAGGTGTCGTCGAGGCCGACCGGTTCGTCCACGGGGTCGACGGGGGCGGAGGCGATCAGCTCCTCGTACGCCTCGTGCCCGGCTGGAGCGCTCCCACCGACGGTGACGAGGGTGCGCGGATCCGGACGCCGCGCCAGGGCCGTGGCCTCCTCGGCCCGTTCGGCGCCGTACACCAGGACGCGGGCGCCCGAGTCGTCGAGCATGTACGCCAGCTCGGGGACGGCCAGGCGGGTGTTGAGCGGAACGAACACCGCGCCGAGCGTTCCGGCCGCGAACAGGGTCTCCAGCAGGGCCGGGTGGTTGGCGCCCAGGTAGGCGACGCGGTCGCCGCGCCGTACTCCGAGCCGCCGCAGCGCCGCCGCCAGCCGGTTGACGCGTTCGTGCAGTTCGGCGTAGGTGAACGACCGCTCCCCGTGGACGATCGCGGTGCGCTCGGGTGAGGAGCGCGCCCGCCGCGCGGGCCAGGAGCCGATCCCCTCGTCACGCATCGCCGCCGCCCTTCAGGCCCAGGAGCCGGGCCGCGTTGTGCTTGAGGATCTTGGGCCGCACCTCGGGCTTGATGTCCAGGCGCTCGAAGTCGGCCAGCCAGCGGTCGGGGGACAGGACGGGGTGGTCGGAGCCGAAGAGCACACGGTCCTGGAGCAGGGAGTTGGCGTAGCGGACCAGCTGGGGCGGGAGGTACTTCGGCGACCACCCCGACAGGTCGATGTACACCTGCGGCTTGTGCACGGCCACCGAGAGCGCCTCGTCCTGCCAGGGGAAGGACGGGTGGGCCATGATGATCGGCATCCCGGGGAAGTCGGCGGCCACGTCGTCCACGTGCAGGGGGTTGGAGTACTTCAGACGGATGCCGCCCCCGCCGGGGGCGCCCGCGCCGATGCCGGTCTGGCCGGTGTGGAAGAGCGCGATGGCCCCCAGTTCCTCCAGGGTCTCGTACAGCACGTAGGCGGAGCGGTCGTTGGGGAAGAACTCCTGGAGGCTGGGGTGGAACTTGAAGCCGCGGACGCCGTACTCGGTGACCAGCCTGCGCGCCTGCCGCGCGCCCAGGCGACCCTTGGCGGGGTCGATGCTGGCGAAGGGGATGAGCACGTCGGAGTGCTCGGCGGCGGCCCGGGCCACTTCCTCGTTGGGGACGGCGGGCAGGCCGGTGGTGGACTCGGTGTCCACGGGGAAGACGACGGCCGCCATGCGGCGCTCGCGGTAGTAGGCGGCGATCTCGGGCAGGGTGGGCTTGCGGTGCGCGGCGTCGGTCCCGAAGTAGGCGCTGGAGGCATCGTGCAGGGAGTCGTCCAGGGACTGGTGGCCCTCGGCGGACACCTCGGCGTGGGTGTGGACGTCGATCGCGGTGATCGTGTCGAGGTCGATGCCCATCAGGCGTCCCCTTCCGGGACGGCCGGGGCGGGGATGCCGACGCTCTCGGGGGTGCGGCCGAGCGTGGCGGGCCAGGCGGCGGCGATGTCCTCCGCGCTCCATCCGCCGTCGGTGAGTGCGACGACCCGCTCGGCCGGGTGCGACCACAGGGAGAGGCGGTCGCCCCCGATCCCGACGCACTGGCCGGTGACGGAGGCGGCGGCGTCGGAGGCGAGGAAGGCGACGAGCCCGGCCGCGTCGTCGGGGGTGCCGAAGCCCTCGCCCTTGCGCAGCCACCCCGGCAGGGGTTCGCCGCGTTCGCGGGCGGCCTCGACGTAGGGGGCGAAGGCGGGGACGGTCTCGGTCATCGCGGTGGCGGCGACCGGGATGACGGCGTTGACGGTGATCCCGGCCCGGGCGCACTCCATCGACCAGGTGCGGGCCATGGCGGCGATCCCGGCCTTGGCGGCGGCGTAGTTGGTCTGCCCGAAGTTGCCGCGCTGCCCGGCGGGGGAGCCGACCAGGACGAGTCGTCCGCCCCCGCCGCGTTCGCGCATGTGCGTGACGGCGGCGCGGGCGCAGGTGAAGGTGCCGCGCAGGTGGACGTCGACCACCGTGTCGAAGTCGTCGTCGGTCATCTTCCACAGCACGCGGTCGCGCAGCACACCGGCGTTGGTGACCAGGATGTCCAGGCGGCCGAACTCCGCCACGGCCCGGCCCACCAGGCGCTGCGCGGTCGAGGCGGGTCCCACGGCGGCGGCCTCGGCGACGGCGGTGCCGCCCTCGGCGGTGATGGTGTCGACGGCGGCCTTGGCCGCGTCGGGATCGGCGTCGTTGACCACGACCGCCGCGCCCGCGGCCGCCAGCCGTCGGGCGTAGGCCAGGCCGAGTCCGCGCCCGGCCCCGGTGACCAGGGCGGTCCTGCCCGAGAGGTCGATGCTGTCCGTCATGGGGTTCTCCTCGTTGGTGCGGGTGGTGGCGGGGGTGTGGCGGGCGACCGGGATGGGGTGTGTCATCCGGGTCTCCGCCGCTGGCCTCGAACTTAGGCATATTTATAATCTCAGTCAAGAAGTTGCCCAACTTTATTCGTCGAGCGGCGCCGATACGCTGACGGCGGAGGGAGAACCATGACGACCGACGAGTTCGCGGAGACCGAGGGCTCCGGGATACGACCGCGCCCCCAGTCGCTGATGCTGAGCTTCCTGGGCAACTTCGTGCTCGGCCGGGACATCGGAGTGTTCTCCGGGAGCTTCATCGACGTCTTCGCCAGGGTCGGCGTGTCCGAACACGCCGCCCGCTCCACCCTCAGCCGCATGGCGCGGCGCGGCCACTTCCACCGGCAGCGGCACGGCCGCCGGGTCTACTACGGGCTCACCCGGCGCTGCGCCGAGATCCTCGCCGACGGTGAACGGCGGATCTGGACGACCGGGGTGGTCAACCAGGACGCGGACGCGCCCTGGACCCTGCTGTCCTTCTCCCTGCCGGAGGGACGCCAACGCGACCGCCACGACCTGCGCTCCCGCCTGAGCTGGGCGGGGTTCGGCCCGCTCCAGAACGGGCTGTGGATCGCGCCGTCGAGACTCGACGCGTGCCAGGTCATCGACGGACTCGGGATCGACGACAACGTCCGCGTGTTCCACGCCCGGCCCGCCGCCCCCACCGAGGTGGGCCGGATCATCGCCGACGCCTTCGACCTGGACGACCTGGCCGCCCGCTACCGGCGTTTCCTGGAACGGTGGGACACCGCCACCCCCGTGCCCGAGGCGCCCGACGATCTGGCCCGGCTGCTGCTGCTGCTGACCGACTGGCTCCAGACCATCCGCCGCGACCCACGCATCCCGCTCGCCCACCTGCCCGACGACTGGCCCGCCGTCCGCGCCCAGAAACTGGTGCACGAACTGCACGGGACCTACGCCGTGCCCGCGCGGGCCGAGGCCGAACGGATCCTCGACACCGTCCCCATGCCGCCCACCGACTGAGCGGCACGGCCGTGTGGGACACCGGCCCACGGACCGGTCGAGGTGTCGATGAGGCGGGGGCGCCCCCGTCCCCGTCCCGTGGGAGCGCCCCCGCCGGTCCTCACGCGCCGGACGCCGCGTACACGAGTTCACCCCCCACGTACGTCCGCACCACCCGGGTCTCGTGGATCGCCTCGGCCGGACCGGCGAACGGGTCCCGGTCGAGCACCACCAGGTCCGCCAGCGCGCCCGGACGGATGGTTCCGGTGTCGTCCAAGCGGTTGACGTGGGCGGATCCCGCCGTGTAGGCGCGGACCGCCGTCGCCAGATCCAGCCGCTGCCGGGGCAGGAAGACCGGCCCCGACTCCCCCGGCGAGACCCGGTTGACCGCCACGTGGATCCCGGCCAGGGGGTCGGCGCTGCTCACCGGCCAGTCGCTGCCCGCCGCCAACCGGGCCCCGGACCGATGCAGCGACCCGAACGGGTACTGCCACGCGGCTCGCTCGGGGCCCAGGAAGGGGATGGTCAGCTCGTCCATCTGCGGCTCGTGCGCCGCCCACAGCGGCTGGATGTTGGCCGTCGCGTCCAGGGCGGCGAACCGCGGCACGTCGTCGGGGTGGACGACCTGCAGGTGCGCCAGGTGCGGACGGTTGACCGACGGCCCGTTGGCCCTCCTCGCCGCCTCGACGGCGTCCAGTGCGTCGCGCACGGCACGGTCCCCGAGGGCGTGGAAGTGCGTCTGGAAACCGAGCCGGTCCAGTTCGGCGACGTGGTCGGGCAGCAGCCGGGGGTCGATGAAGCTCGTGCCCCGGTTGGCCGTGGCGCACCCGCAGCCGTCCAGGTACGGGTCGAGCATCGCGGCGGTCCCCGTCTCCGCGATCCCGTCGAGCATGAGCTTCACCGCGTCCGCGCGGAACCGCCCGCGGGCCAGGGCGGCGCGCCGCTCGACGAGTTCGGGGATCTGCTCGGCCCCGCGCCCCCGGTCCCACCACAGCGCGCCCACGACCCGTGCGGTGAGCGCCCCCTCCCGCGCCAGTTCCACGTAGGTCGCCGACGGGTCGGGGATACCGCCGAGGGACCCGACCAGGGCGTCCTGCCAGGCGGTGATCCCCAGGGAGTGCAGGTGCCCCTGCGCCCGTAGCAGCGCGGCGCGCAGCTCGGCCGGGGCGGGCTCGGGCATCAACCGGCTGACCAGACCCATCGCCCCCTCCTGGAGGAGACCCGTCGGCTCGCCGTCGGGGCCGCGCTCGATCCGGCCGTCATCGGGGTCCGGGGTGTGGCGGGTGATGCCCGCCAGTTCCAGCGCCCTGCTGTTGACCCAGGCCCCGTGGTGGTCGCAGTTGGGCAGGTAGACCGGCCGGTCCGGGACCAGGGCGTCCAGGTCCGACCGGTGCGGCGCGCCGCCCTCGAAGGACTCCATCGACCATCCGCCCCCGGTGATCCATTCGCGGCCGGGGTGCGCGGCGGCGTAGGCGGCCACGGCGGTCAGGGTCTCCTCCCCGGTCTCCGCCCCGGTCAGGTCGCACCGGCCCATCTCCAGCCCGGCCGCGACGGGGTGCACGTGCGCGTCCTGGAAACCGGGCAGCAGGAGTCGGCCGTCGAGGTCGACCACCGTCGTCGAGGGGCCGACCAGCTCGTCCGCCTCCGCGGCGCCGACGGCGGTGATCCGGCCCGCGGTCACGGCGACGCCGCCCGCGCCGTTCGGCGGACCGTCGGACGTCAGCACGGGGCCGTTGGTGAACACGAGGTCGGCGTGGTGGGAGTTCATGGCGGTGTTCCCTTCGGGTAGCGGTCAGCGGGAGAGGGCCGGGTGGGCCTCGTCCGACGCGGCGGGCGTCGAGGCGCGGAGGAAGTAGGGGGAGCGGCGCGCGTAGCGGGCCCAGGCGGCGGTCGCCAGACCGGTCGCGACCATCGCGACCGGGACCGACAGCAGGAACCAGCCGTTGTCCGGATCGACCGCGAAGTGGTCCGTGGAGGTGGCGAAGGACCAGCACAGGTAGCCGGTGATCCCGAGGACGACCGACGCCCCCACCAGCGGCAGGACCACCGCGCGCAGACCGGCCCGCGGCGACCCGCGCACCAGGCCGCGGAACCGCGCCGCGGCCGCGATCGCGGTCAGCACGTAGACCAGCGCGACGAGGATCCCGATCGAGTTGACCGTCGCCATGATCACGTCGGCGAGCCGGGGGATGACCAGGGACAGGACGGCGACCCCCGCCGCGACGGCGCCCAGCGTCAGGGTCCCCGCGGCCGGGGTCCCGAAGCGCGGGCTGACTCGCGACCACAGCGGGCCCAGCGTGCGGTCCCGGCTCATCGCGAACATGCCGCGGGCGGTGGGGATCACGCCGGACTGGAGCGAGGCGACGGCGGAGAACATCAGCGCCACCAGGGGCAGCGCCGCCAGCGGCTGGCCGGCCAGGTGACCGGCGAAGACGGCGAGCCCCTCGGGGCCGGTCGCGGTGAGCTCCTCGGAGGACAGCACGCGCTGGAAGGCCACGGAACCGAACAGGAACAGGGCGAGCGTGGAGAACAGCGTGAGCAGTCCGGCCCGCGAGGCGTCACTCGGGTCGCGGACCTCCTCGCTGACGCTGAACGCCGCCTCGAACCCCCAGTAGCAGAACACCGACAGCAGCAGACCCTGCGCCAACACCTCGACGGAGGGGAGGGCGAACGGGTTGAACCAGTCGAACGTGAACGGGTTGGCGCCGACGGCGATCCCGTAGCCGAGGAACCCGAGCAGGACCGCGTACTCGAAGACCAGCAGCGCGCCCTGGAGCCGGGCCGCCGCCCGCAGGCCGGTGACCGCGGTCAGCGTGACGCCGACGAGGACGACGACGCCCGCCATGACGGACTGCGCCGTCGACCCCGGATCCAGGGCCAGCCCCCCGATCCGGTCCACGCCCGCCATGAGGACCGTCTGGAGGATCGCGGAGCCGGTCACGGCCGTGGTGTAGGCCAGGAAGGCCACGGTGGCGACGATCATCGTCCAGCCCGAGAGGAACCCCAGCCAGGGGTTGAGGGAGCGGCCGACCCACACGTAGGTGTTGCCCGCGTTCGGTTCGACTTTGTTGAGCTGGGTGTAGGCCCCGGCGATGCAGAGGATGGGCAGGAAGCCCAGCAGCAGGATCGCGGGCAGGTGCGGACCGACCACCACGGCCATCGCGGTCAGCCCGATGCCGATGCTCGTGGTGGCCGCCGTGCTGGAGGCCGCGATCGCGACACCGTCCAGGACGCCGATGGACCTGCGCAGGGGCGCGGCGGGCGGGGGGACCGCGGAGGTGGGCGGTGGGGTGGCGGCCATGGTCGGCTCCGTTCGCTGGGGGATGTCGGTCCGGTGAACGGACATGCAACACGGCGCCCTCTTCACAGGTCAATGGTGTTGTCATAAGCTTCCCTCGCGGGACACCGAGGCGATGACGTGCGGAGGGGCCGATGAGTGACCGCGTGGTACCGCCCGGGGCGCGGCGGCGGAGGCGGCCCACGAAGCAGGGGGTCGTCCTGTCGGAGGAGCTGATCGTCCGGACCGCCCTGCGCCTGGTCAGCGAGCACGGCGCCGACGCCCTGACCGTGCGGCGCCTGGGCGTCGCCCTGGGCGCGGACCCCAGCAGCCTGTACCGCTACTTCCGCAACGCCGACGACCTGCTGCTGGCCGTGGCCGACGAGCTGATCGGCCGCGGTCTGCGGGACTGGCGGCCCAGCGGCCACTGGCGTGCCGACCTGCGTGACCTGGGGCTGCGGCTGCACGAGAGCGCCCTGGCACACCCGCAGGCGACCGTGCTGAGCGCCTGCCGGGTGACCGGGCGCGCGCACGAGATCCGGGCGGTGGAGGCGGGGCTCGGGCTGCTGCGCGGGGCGGGGTTCCCCGACGCGGAGGCGGTGCGGATCTACCACGCGTTCGTCGACCAGGCCCTGGGTTTCGCCGCCCTGGACGCCGCGAACGCGGCGCTGCCCCGGTCCGCCCACGAGGCGGAGGAGCGGGTGTGGAACACGACGTACGCCGACCTGCCGGAGGAGACGCACCCGAACATCGCCGCGACCGTCCCGCTGCTGGCCGCCACGATGCGGGCCAGCGCCTACCCGACGGCGCTGAACATGCTGCTGGCGGCGGCCGAGGCGCGCCTGTCGGTCCACACCCGCAGGGGGTGAGCACCGCCGGGGCCGGAACGGTCAGCCCGCGATGCCCGTGACGATCGACATCACGTGCGGGGCCAGGATCACGGCCGTGCCGACGACCAGGGTGAACAGCGCGTATCTCGGTGCGCCGTCCACCTCCAGGGCGCGCATCAACAGCCAGCCCACGAAGGAGCCGAGTGCCCACGGGCCCACGACCATCCCGATTCCGGCGAGGTAGTAGCCCATGGTCTCCTCGTATGTCGACGTCATGAACAGGTGGAGGAACGAGAAGAGTACGAGGAGGGGCAGCCCCAGGACCATCAGGATCAGGTGGACGGCACCGAGGATCCGCAGGGGGAGTGGCCCGCCGCGCCCGGCGGACTCGACGGAGGGTGGCGGCTCTGTGTTGCTCACACCGTACCGACGCGCCGTCGGGGAGCGCGGTTGACGCCCCGGAAGGGGAGTTGGAATCCGATGGCACGGGCGCTTTGGCGCGCACTAGGGTTCGTTCGGTGATCCCCCGGCCCACCACACACGAAGGGAACCGTGTGCCGCTCCACGTCCATCGCGTCACCAAGTACGATCCCGCCGACCGCGACGCCGACGGCCGCTACGTCGGCTTGGAGGACGTCGACAGCGACCACGGGCCGGTCGAGGCCGCCTACCTGGACGCGATCGCCGCCTTCGCGCGGGAGAGCGGGGTCGACCACCTGGAGATCCGAGAACCGCTGTTTGGCGGTGCTTCCACGCCCGCCGCACTCGCGAGGCTGCTCCCGGCCGACCCCACGGATTTCCATGACGGCGCGACCGTTCCACTCGCCGTCGGCCTGGAACTGGTCCGGATCATGCTCCGGGCCGAGGGCGGCTGGTGCCGACTGGAGGCGGGGGACGCGTTCACCGTCCACGTCGGCTGGGACCAGTATGTGTACGTCGGCAGCCACCTGCCCTGCCACGCGGCGGTGGCCCGCACCCGCGCGCTCGGTCTCTTCCCCGAACCGATGGGCATCTCCCCCTACGACATCTCCCTCGACGAGGAGGAGGGGGAGCAGCGTCCGGCCGACGCGACCTTCTGGGCGCGTCTGGAGTACCTCGACAGGGGCCGTGGTCTCCTCCTGGAGGAGGACGGCGGTCACGCCACGCGCTGGCACCGGGTCACCCGAGAGACCGTTGACCAGGTGCGCGCCCGGTTGACCCCCCGTGCCCGGCTGACCGTGTGGCCGCCGCTGTCCGACGACGTCGGCGCGGTCCTGGCGGCGCTGCCCGACGAGGACTCCGTGGAACTCGTCTGGGAGGACGCCCACGGCCGCGTCACGGGCGAGATCGTCGACGAACCCGACCGCGAGGCGCTGGCCGCACGACTGTCCGACGCGCGCGCGGCCGCGGCCCTGTCCCCCTACGTCGGCGAGAGCGACCCCCTCCTCACCGCGGTCCTGCCCGACCCCGACGGCGTGCTGCGCGCCCGCTGGCGGCCCGAACCCGCCGAGAGCGACCGCGCCTGGGCGTTCATGCGGACCCTGGAACGCGGACAGCGCGTCACCGGCACGGTCGAGCACATCGCCGACTTCGGCGTCACGTTCGTGGACCTCGGCGGATGCACCGCGATGGTCAACCTCCCGGAGCCGCCCTCCCGACACGTCGACTCCCCGACCGACGTCGTCTCCGTGGGACAGGAGGTCACCGCCCGGGTCCTGGACGTGGACATGGTTCGCGAACGGGTGTCCCTGTCCCTCAGGCTCTCCTAGCGTTCCGCCCGCCGCCGCCAGCTCTCCAGGTGTTCCCTGACCTCCTCCGTCTTGGGGTGGTCGGGACCCAGAAGGCGGACCTGGTCCGGCAGCAGCGCCTCCAACTCCTCCACCGCGCGTGCGGGGTCGCCGGACTCGCCGCGGAACCGGGCCAGGCTGTGCCGGGTCGTCAGCACGTGGGGGTGCTCCGGTCCCAGGACCCGCAGCTGGTCGGCCAGCAGCTCGGCAAACCCGTCTACGGCTTCGGCGTGCTCTCCGACGACCCCCTTCCACGCGGCGATCTGGCCACGGGTGGTGAGCGTGTCGGGGTGGTCCGGGCCCAGGAGTCGGGACTGGTCGGGCAGGAGCTCCTCCAGGGCCGCGATGGCACCGCGCGGGTCGCCCGACCGCCCCAGCCACCGGGCGACCTGGTTCCGTGTGACCGTCGTGCCGGGGTGCTCCGGTCCCAGGACCCGCAGCTCGTCGGCGAGCACCGACCGGAAGGACTCCGCCGCCCCCCGTGGGTCGCCCGCCCCGCCCCGGGCTGAGGCCAGGTGCGCACGGGTGCTGAGGACGTCGGGATGGTCCGGTCCGAGAACCCGCGTCTGGACGGGCACGATGTCCTCCAATTCCCCGACCGCGCCCTCAGGGTCGCCCGCGCGGGCGCGCCAGCGCGCGCCCTGCACCCGGGTCCTCAGTGTGCGCGGGTGCTCGGTGCCGAGCGTCCGCCTCATGGTGTCGGCCAGTGCCCGGAAGCCCTCGGCGGCGTGGTGCGCCTCACCCGACAGGCCGCGCCAGAGGAGGACGTCGTGGCGTGCGCTCAGGGTGTCCGGGTGATCGGGTCCCAGACGCGCGTCCGCCGTGTCGGCCAGTTCCTCGCAGTGGGCCACCGCCTGGGAGAGCGCACCGGCCTTGCCCAGACTCCGCCCGAGTCGGCTCAACAGGGGGTGGACGCCCCCGTCCCACAACCAGCCCCGGTCGTGCTCGGCCAGGGCGGTGGTGTTCGCCCGCAGCCGTTGTCCGCGGTCGGTGGCGTGGACGCTCGACTCCCAGACCGACAGGAGCGCGTCGGCGGCCGTGCGGACGGCGTCCCCGTCGGGCCGCGTCGCCCGCCGCTCGCGTGTGGCGCGCTGCACGAGCCGGTGCGCTCCCACCAGGGCGTCGTCCCCGAACCCGGAACGGGTGACCAGGTGGAGCCGGGCCAGCGCGGACAGCGCGTCGTCGGCGTCCCGTGCGGTCGGCCTCGGCCCCTCGGGCCGGGTCCGGTGCAGGTGGTCGAGGACGGGGGAGGACGTCAGCGCCGGGACGGGGATTCCCGTGGGGTCCAGCAGGCTGACCAACCGCATCATCGGCCGGGCGAGCCCGCGCGGGGTGAGCGTGTCGGCGTGGTCGACGGAGACCGCCCACGTGGTGGCCACGGTTCGCGCGTAGTCGTCCGGCAGGCTCCCCTCCTCCGGGAACAGCCGGTTCAGGGAACCGCGCCGGTCCCGGAGCAACGCGCGGTAGGACTCGCACGTCATGCCGCCCCTGCGGTCGCGGATGTAGGCGGCCGCCTGGGACAGGGCCAGCGGAAGGTGGCCCAGGTCCTCGGCCAGTGCCGCCAGTTCCGCGTCCTGGGGGCCACGGGCAGGTCGGCGAGCGCGGCGGTGAGGTAGGCGAGGGACTCGTGCGGCGTGTAGCCGCCCACGTCGATGAACGCGCGTCCCCTGCCCGCCAGGGCGGTGTCGGTCCTGCGGGTGGTGACCACCAGCCGCCCCTGAGGGGCGGCCGCCTCGGCGGTGACCGGGGAGCCGGTGGTCGGCCACAGGCCGCGCACGTGCTCGGGGACGTCCAGGTTGTCCAGCACCACCAGCCAGCGCCGGTCGGTGGTCTGGAGCCAGGTGAGGAACCGGAGCGCCGCCGGTTCGGGGTCCTCGTCCGCGGGGGACCGGAGGATCCGGCGGGCGGCGTCGGCGTAGGCCCGCAGGATCGTGGACCGCTCGGCCGCGGGCACCCACACCACCAGGTCCACCTCCCCACGCCGGAGCAGCTCCCGGGCGTGGTGGGCGGCCAACTGGGTCTTGCCGACCCCGCCCATCCCGGACAGGACCTGCCCGAGCACCACGGTGGGCCGGTCCCGCGAGGACCGGGCGAGCCGGTCGGTGAGGGAGCGGTGCTGGAAGTGGTCGGCCTCGTTCGGCAGCACGCCGACGAGTATCGGCCAGGCCGGTTCGGTGTCCGGGGCGTGGACGATCTGGGTGTCGACGACCGTCTGGTGCGTCGGCTGGTGGAGGGTGAGCGTGTGTCCTTGGATGACGGTGCCCTCGTTGACGTCCCCGACGACGGTGCCGGTCGTGGAGCCCGCACCGGTCGGTTCCGGTCCGGTGCGCCGGTCCGCGCCCGGTCCTCGTCTCCTGGACGACCGTTCCACGAGGCGCCCGACGGTGACCAGGAGTACCGTCAGGGCGGCGATCAGGGCTCCGTTCCAGGGGGCGGCCGTGCCGCCGGGCACCGCTGCGAGGTCGCCGCCCGACCGGTACAGGACCGCCGTCGTCACCAGGACCACCGTCGCGGCGAGTCCGGCGACGATCCACCGTGTGCGTCTCATGACGGCCAGTGTGGCGGGGGAACGCCCGTGCCGTCAGGGGCGGGGGTCCCGACAGGAGGGGAAGGGGCTGGCCGGTACCGGCCAGCCGCCGGTCACCGCTGCGACGTCCCCTCGGAGTGGCCCAGCGCGCGGTCGGGGGCGATCCGGTCGCGGACGAGCCGCTTGAGCTCGGCGGCGTCGGTGAAGGCCGCGTCGGTCTTGCGGGACCACACGCTCTCCCCGTCCAGCCGCACCTCGAACACGCCGCCGGTCCCGGGGACGAGCGCGACCTCGCCCAGGTCCCCCTCGAACGTCGTCAGCAGTTCCTGTGCCATCCAGGTCGCCCTGGGCAGCCACCGGCACTGGGTGCAGTACTCGATCTCCAGCCGCGGCTTCGTGTCCACCATGCCTCCCAGGATGCCACGCCCGCCCCGTGGGCCCCGTGACCGCCCCGACCCCGACCCGCGTCCCTCCCGACCTCTGGTAGACCGGTGCCATGAGCGTCGCATCGTTGCAGGAGTTGCTGGAGAGGTTCGCCGAGGCGCGGGACTGGGGTCCCTTCCACACGCCCAAGAACCTGGCGATGGCCCTGGCGGGAGAGGCCGGTGAGCTGGTCGCCGAGTTCCAGTGGCTGACCGCGGAGGAGTCCGAGGCGGTCATGGCCGACCCGGACAAGGCCGCCGCGGTGCGTCAGGAGATGGCGGACGTGTTCTGCTACCTGCTGCGCCTGGCCGACGTGCTCGGGGTCGACCTGGACGCGGCCGTCCGGGAGAAGGTCGCGATCAACGAACACCGCTTCCCGGTCCCGCGCGGCTGACCCGTCAGGGCGGAACGGCCGGGGGTCCCCGGGCCCCGGAGGCCCCGGGGAAGGGGGCGCGTCCGTGAGGCGTCGCCCGCGCGCACCCTCACCGGAGGGGGCCGTGCCGTCGGTCTCCGCGAGCCCTCGGCGCCCGCGGCCCCTCCCCCTCACGGTCCGGGCCGCTATCCGTAGAGGGCCACCACGGTGAGCACGGCCGCGGTGTTCCACAGCGCGTGGGCGACCACGGTCGCGGTGAGGCGGCGCGTCAGCAGGAAGAGGGCGGTGTAGACGACACCGGCGAGGACGATGGCGACGGCGTCGGGGGCCGAGGCGGGCAGGTGCAGGGCCGCGAACAGCAGGACGGACACCGCGGCCGCCCCGTACAGCGCCGCCCGCCGGTGGACGAAGGCCCTCGGCAGCGCGCCCAGGAGGAAGCCGCGGAAGTAGAGCTCCTCGGCCAGGCCGCCCCCGACCACACCGAGCACCAGTGTCGCGGCCAGGGCCGCCACGCCCGCCGAGGCGTGGGTGAGGACCTCCTCGACCCCCGGGTTGTGAGCGCCCCCGGCCAGCGGGATCAGCACGCCGAACTCGATCAGCAGGCGCGGAGGCACGGTCGCCGCCCCCAGGAGCGCGTCCCTGAGCCAGTGCCGTGGGGTCAGGCCGACGTCGGCGGGCGACAGGGAGCGCCGTCGCAGCCACCAGGCCACGAGCGCCACCGCCGAGGCGAGTTCGACGAGGGCCACCGCGACCAGGGCCGGTGGCGGGGGTGAGGCGCGGACCAGCAGTCCGAGTGCCAGCGGGGGGAGCACGAAGCAGACGATCGCGCCGGTGAGGAAGACCGCCGACGCGCGGACGGGAGCGGGGGGCGGTGTCGAGTCGGTCAAGGCAGTCTCCGGATGTTCGGGGGTGGGAGGATGGTGCTTTTATCGATAATCGATACACTAAGGTATGATCTTATCGATTGTCGATAAGTGTGAGTCTGAGTGTGGGGAGAACGAGTGACTGCCGTACGTCAACGCGTGTCCGAGTGGGTGCTTCTCGGGGCGATCGTCATGGGGGCGGTTCTGGTCCTCTTCGCCGCCGTCGCCACCCTGGCAGCGGACAACCTGGTCGTGCCCGTCGAGGTCCCGGCCGCCGTGGTGCCCCCGCCCTCCGGTGACGGGTTGGAGTTCACCGGCGCCGTCACGGCCGAGCTGACGGTGGCCGACCCGACCGCGGCCGAACGCGTGTGGACGATGGCGCCGTCGCTCGTCCTCGCCGCGCAGATCGTGCTCGTCGGAACACTGCTGCTGCGCGTGGTGCGCTCGCTGCGGACCGGGGACCCCTTCAACGCCGTGAACGCGCGCCTCATCGGCGTGTGCGCCGCCGTCACCCTGGTCGGCGGTGTGCTGGTGGCTGCGCTGCGGACGGTCGGCGCCCACGCGATCCTGGGCGGGGCCGGTCCGTCCCTCGTCGGCGGCGCCGCCCTGGAACCCGTCGTCGAGCTTCCGGTCGCCGCGCTCCTCCTCGGTCTCGGCCTCGCCTCGGCGGCGGCGTTCCTGCGCAGCGGCGCGCTGCTGCGGGAGGAGGTGGACGGACTGGTGTAGTCCGTCCCTGGCGGACCGGTCGCGGCGCCAACCTCCAGGGCCGGTTCCCGGAATCCGGTTCGCCGGTCCGCCCTTCTGGCGTGGTACGACGCGGATCATCGGGGATTTTTCGGGTGGTTCGTGGCGTTTTTGTCCGCCGTTGCCACTAGACTCCCGCGAGGCAGGGCCGTAGCGCAGAGGTCGTCGCGCCTAACAGCAGGTTGGAGGACGCCGGTTCGAATCCGGTCGGCCCTGCCCCCACCTCGTGGGTGTCCCTCCCCGCCCCGGGCCGCGCCCCCGTGTCCGGGGCCCTCGGAGCGGTGACGCCGCCGCCGCCCGGCTCCGCGGCCGGTCCGTCAGGGGGGCGTCGGTGAGCGTGGGACCGGCCCTCCCCGAAGGACAACCGCCCACCGGAGTGGTGAATGACCGAACCGACCCCCGTCCGCTGCCCCGCCGTCGAACACCCCGACGCGCCCCCGGCCGACCCAGCCGCGCTCGAACCGCTGCTCGCCCGGTTGGCCGACCCCGCCCCGGTGGCGGCGGACGAGGAGTTCCCCCTCGGCACCCTGCGGTCCGACGGCCGCCTCGACCTGTGCAAGCAGGGGCTCGGCCTGCCCGGCGCGCTCCGCGCCATCCCCGCCGCCACCGCCTCACCGCACGCCGCCCACCTGCTGCTGGGCACCAACGCCGTCGGCACCCCCGGCGCGCGCGCCCTCGCCGACGCCCTCACCCCCGGGCACGGCCTGCACACCCTCTACCTGGGCTGCAACCGGATCGACGCGGACGGGGCGACCGCGCTCGCCGACCGCCTGGCCGACGACGACACCGTCCGCGCCCTGTGGCTCAAGCGCAACCCGATCGGGGACACCGGCGTGCGCGCGCTCGCCGCCGCCCTGGCCCGCAACCACCGGATCCGCACCCTCGACCTGGTCAACACCGGCCTCACCGCCCACGGGCTGCGCGCCCTGCTCGACGTCCTCCGGGACCGTCCGGTGCCCCTGGACCGGATCTTCCTCGGCGGCAACGGCCTGGGGCCCGACACCGCCCCGCTGCTCGCCGCCCTCCTGCGCCAGGCGCGGGTGCGTGAACTGTACGCCCCCGCCAACCACCTGGGCGACGCGGGCGCGACCGTGATCGCCGCCGCCGTCGACCCCGACCGTCCGGTCACGCTGGGCCTGGGCGGCAACGGCATCGGCCCCGACGGCGCACTGGCCCTGGCGGACGCGCTCGGCGGCATCGAGGCGCTCGACCTGGGCCGCCCGCCCTCCGAACGCACCCTGGGCGCCCCCGCCAACGCCACCGGCGACGAGGGCCTGGCCGCGCTGGCCGCCGCCGTCCCCGGCAGCCCGCTGCGGCGGCTGGAGGTACGCCACACCGGCATCACCCACAGGGGAGCCTCCCGGGTGCTCGCCGCGGTGGCCGGCGGCAGCCGTCTGGAGTACGTGGGGCTCGGACCGGGCGTCCCCCGCAGGACCAAGCGCGCCATCGCCCCGTTCCTGAACCCCGCCGCCCCCGCCGCCGACGACGACGTCCGGATGATCGCGAGTCGGTACCGGTGACGTGGTGGCTCGGCCACGCGGCGGCGTATACCGCCATGACGCGGCGGGTGCGCCGGTACGCCGTACCCGGGTGGATGATCGAGCGGGCGACGGAGCGTCGTCTGGCCGGTGACTGGCGTGGGGCGTGCGCGGCCGCGGGTGTGGACGTGGCCTTCGACCTGGCCGGGGTGGCCAACGAGCACGGGAGCGCCTTCGCCGCCGCGTTGGCGGACGATCTGCGACACCTGGCCCCCGACCTGGTCCGCTGGCACGCGCCACGGTACGGACCGGACCGGGGCACGCTCGCTCCCCGCCGGACCGTGCTCCTGTCCCGGCCCGGCGCGGGAGCGGCGGTACCGGCCGACGCGCCCGTCCTCGCCCTGGACACGCCCCGCGGGGCGTGGGACGCCCCGCAGCGGATGACCCTCCGTCTCCGGAGCCGGGAGCGCTCGTCGGGCGACGACGGCCTCCCCTCCGTGTACGGGTACGAGGCGAGCGGGCCCACCCCGCAGATCTGGACCGAGGCCCGCCACCTGTGGGACGCCCGGCGCGCCGGTGAGCTGCGCGAGCGCCTGGGCGGGAGCGCGCTGCGGGCGCCGTTCCTCAACCCCGACGGCACACCCCGCCCGGCCGCCGACCTGCCCTCGGCCGACCCCGGCCGCGACGACCCCGCCGCGTTCACCGAGTGGGTCACCCAGCTGGAGGAGCGCGGTGACGCCGGGGCCGCGCTCGCGGCGGCGGGCGTGGACCTGGACCGGGCGCGCCCCGGCTCGGGGCGCGGGTGGCGGCCCGACCCCGCAGCCTCGCTCTCCGCGGCGCACGTGGCGCTGGACCTCCTGGAGGCGGAGGCGCGGCGGCTCGCCGCCGGAGGGTACGGCGACCGCTACTGGGCCCGTCTCTCCTCCGGCACGCTGCTGCTCGACGTCTCCGGCCGGACATCCCGCCTGGGGGTCGGCGTCGGGCTCCGCGGCGGCGACCTGGGCGACGCCGTGCGCCTGCCCGACGCCGCCTGGCGGCGTTCGTGCGACCTCGACCTCCTGCGCGACGGCACCCTGGGGATCGACGACCTCCATCCGCTGGTGCGCGGGGCCCTCGCCCCGGCCGCCCCCGCCCCGACCGGACCGGTGGGGCCGCCGGAGCCCGAGCCGCCCGCTCCGGTGCGGGTCCGCTGCCGGGGCGTGTGGCACGAGGTGGTGTCCGCCGACGGGGAGCTGCGCGTCCCGCACAGTCGGCAGGAGATCGAACGCGAGGCCGCCCTCCGGGCCTTCGGCGGCGGCAGCCCGGGCTGTTTCACGGTGCGGGAGCGGTGGACGAGCGGCGGAGGCTGGTTGCCCAAGGCGCTGCGCGCCCAGCGGCTCGACCTGTTCGAGCGGGTGCTGCACGGCGACACCCCCGGCGTCCTGCGGCTGGTGGAACTCGGGGTGGACCCGCGGATCCGGGACGGGGCGCGGCGCACGCTGCTGCACCACCTGAGCCGCCTCGACCACGGGGTGATGCTGCCGCTGCTGCTGGAGAAGGGGCTGGACCTGGAGTCCGAAGACCGCCTCCGGCGCACCCCGCTGTTCGCCGCCGCCTACGAGTACGGCTCGCCCGACCTCGTCCGGGCCCTCCTCGCCGCCGGCGCGCGTACCGAGGCGATCGGGCTGTGGGACGAGGACGGCGGGGAGCAGACCTCCCTGGCCGACGTGCTCGAAGCCCGGCTCCGGCTGGGGCGGGGCACCGAACCCGAACAGGAGTGGACCGACCTGCTGGAGGACGGATGAACGCCGTGTCGGCACGGGCGCGGAGGCTGGCCCGGGAGCGGGAGCGGATCGCCTGGCTGCGCGCGATCCGTCGCTACGCCGTACCCGGGTGGATGATCGAGCGGGCGACGGAGCGTCGTCTGGCCGGTGACTGGCGTGGGGCGTGCGCGGCCGCGGGTGTGGACGTGGCCTTCGACCTGGCCGGGGTGGCCAACGAGCACGGGAGCGCCTTCGCCGCCGCGTTGGCGGACGATCTGCGACACCTGGCCCCCGACCTGCTCCGCTGGCACCTGCCCCGGATCGCCCGGTCACGCACCACGCTCGTCCCCGACCAGACGGTCGTGCTGTCGGCGCGCGGCACCGCCGAGGAGGCACCCCGCCTGGTGGTGGGCACACCCTCCTGGGCGGTGCACGGAGCGCAGCGGCTGACGCTGACGCTCGACGACGCGACCGCCCCCCACAGCGGCCGGTTCACGACCGCTCTGAACACCGACTGGCCCTACGCCGTCTTCTGGCGCAACGTCGAGCACCCCTGGACGGCCGCACGCCACCTGTGGGACGTCCGGTACGCCGCCGAACTGGGCGAACGCCTGGGCGGCGACGGGAGGCGCGTGCCGTTCCTCAACCCCGACGGCACACCCCGCCCGGCCGCCGACCTGCCCTCGGCCGACCCCGGCCGCGACGACCCCGCCGCCTTCACCGAGTGGGTCACCCGGACCTACGAACGCGGGGACGTCCTGGCCGCCCTCGCCGCCGTGGGGGTGGCGGTCGACACCGCCCCCGTGACCCAGGAGTGGCTCCAGGGCGAGGTCGACCCGGTCGAGGAGCTGCGGCGCCTTCCGCTCGACCCGGTCCGGCTCGGCGCCGAGGCGCGGAGGCTGGCCGCGGCGGGCCACGGGGACCGGTTCTGGATCCCCAACGGCGTGCGCACCGTGATCAGGGTGGACCTCGACGGGCCGGACCGGGCGCGGCTGCGGGTCGCGCCCCACGACCTCCAGCCCCCCGGGGACGCCGTTCTGCTGCCTGAGGTGTGCTGGCAGAGGTCGCCCGACATCGACCTGCTGCGCGACGGAAGGACACCGCTCGACGAACTGCACCCCCTGGTGCGCGGGGCCCTCGCCCCGGCCGCCCCCGCCCCGACCGGACCGGTGGGGCCGCCGGAGCCCACCCCGCCCGCCCCGGTGCGGATCCGCTGCCAGGGGGCGTGGCACGAGGTGGCCTTCACCGGCGGGGAACTGCGCCTCCCGCACACTCGGGAGGAGGAGGACCGCGAGGCCGCCCTCCAGGCCCTCGGCGGGCGTGGCGCGGGCTGCTTCGCCGCCCGCGAGGCGTGGCGGACGGGGAGGGGACGGCTGCCCCGGGCCCTGCGCGCCCAGCGCCGCGACCTGCTGCGGCGGATCCAGCACGGCGACGTCCCCGGGGTCCTGCGTCTCCTGGACGCCGGGGTGGACCCGTGCGTGTGCGACCGGCTCGGCCGCACCCCGCTCCACCTGCTGTACCGGATCGACCACGAGGACCTGTTGCCCAGGCTGCTGGCGGCCGGGCTCGACATCGAGGCCCTGGACGAGGAGGAGCGCACACCGCTGTTCACCGCCATCGCCGAGCACGGATCGGAGCGGCTCGTCCGGGACCTGGTGGAGGCGGGCGCACGGGTCGACGTCATCGGCATGGTCAACGGCGCGGAATTCACCCTGCCGATGCTCGTCGACTGGCGGGAGCGGCGCGAACTGTCGTGGCTCGCCGACAGGATCGTGGCGGACCACCCCGACCTGGAGGAACTGTGACCGATCCCCTGGCCGCCGCCGACGACCTCAACCGGGAGCTGTCGCGCCGCCGTACCGAGCCCGCCGACAGCGTCCAACTGGAGGCGCTGGCCCTCGCCGTCACGGCCAACCTGCCCGTCCTGCTGTGGGGAGAACCGGGCATCGGCAAGTCCGCCGGGCTGGAACAGCTCGCCGCCGGGCTCGGCGTCCCGCTGGAGACCGTCATCGCCAGCGTCCACGAGCCCTCCGACTTCTCCGGGCTCCCCGTCATCGGGGACGACCCCGCCGCCTCCGGCGTGCCCATGGCCCCGCCCGACTGGGCGGTGCGGCTGTCCCGGGCCGGACGCGGCGTGGTCTTCTTCGACGAACTCTCCTCCGCCCCGCCCGCGGTCCAGGCCGCCCTGCTGCGCGTCGTCCTCGAACGCCGGGTCGGCAGCCTGACCCTGCCCGAGCCGATCCGCGTCGTGGCCGCGGCCAACCCGCCCGCCAGCGCCGCCGACGGCTGGCACCTCAGCCCGCCGCTGGCCAACCGGTTCGTCCACCTGCACTGGACCCACGACGCCCGCGTGGTGGCCCGCGGTATGACCGGGGTGTGGCCGACCGTCCCGATCCGCCGCGTCGACCCCGCCGCCGCGCCCTCCGCGACCGCCCGGGCCCGCGGCGCGGTCTCCGGCTTCCTCAGCGCCCGCCCCGGACTGGTCCACCACCTGCCGGGCGACGCCGAGGCCCGGGGCGGCGCCTGGCCGTCCCCGCGCACCTGGGAGATGGCGCTGCGGCTGCTGGCCGCCGCCCACGCCACCGGCACCGGGCGGGACGCGCTGGCCGCCGCGCTGGTCGGCGCGGTCGGCGACGGCGCGGGCCTGGAGCTGCTCACCTACCTGGAGGAACTCGACCTGCCCGACCCCGACCGGGTGCTCGCCGACCCGGACGCCTTCGCCCTGCCCGAACGCGGGGACCGGCAGCTGGCCTTCCTCACCGCCGTGGTCGCGGCCGTGGAGTCGGACCTGACCCGGCGCCGCTGGGAGTCGGCCTGGACCGTGCTCGCCAAGGCCGTGGACGCGGGCGCGCCGGACGTCGCCGCCCGGGCCGCCACCGACCTGGCGGCGCTGCGCGACGCCGACTGGCCGGTTCCGGAGGGGATCGACGCCTTCCTCGACCTGCTCCGGCTGTCCGGGGCGCTCACCGGCGGCTGACCCGTGGACACGACCGACCGGGTCGCCGACCTGGACCGCACGAAGCTGCTCGCGGCCCGCTACCGCGCCGCCACCGCCCGGCCCTACCTGGCCTCGGCGCTGTACTCACTGACCGCGGTGCCCAGCACCCGCGTGCCGACCATGGGCGTGGACCGGCACTGGCGGTGCTACGTCCGTCCGGAGTTCGTGGCCGCCACCCCCGTACCCGAACTCGCCGGGGTGTGGATCCACGAGGTGTCCCACCTGCTGCGCGACCACCACGGGCGGGCCGACCGGCTCCCGGCCGCACGCCGCGCCGACCCGCTGCGCGTCAACATCGCCCAGGATTGCGAGATCAACGACGACCTGGTCGCCGACGGTCTCGACCTACCCTCCGGGGCGGTCCTGCCCGCCGCCTTCGACCTGCCCGAGGGGCTGCTGTTCGAGGAGTACCTGCCGCGCCTGCCCCAGATCCACCGTCGCACCGACTGCGGATCCGGCGCCCACGGACATCCCGCCGACTGGGAGGACGGCACCGCCGCGGGCGGCGTCACCGGGGTGGAGGCCGACGCGCTCCGCCGCGCCACCGCCGAGGCCATCCGCGCCCACCAGCGGTCCCGGGGCTCCGTGCCCGGCGGTTGGCGGCGATGGGCCGAACGGATCCTGGAACCGACCGTGGACTGGCGGACGGTCCTGGCGGGCGCGGTCCGCGAGGCCGTCGCCTGGGCCAGCGGCGCGGCCGACTACACCTACCGCCGCCCCTCCCGCCGCTCCGCCTCCCTTCCACGCGTGGTGCTGCCGAGCCTGCGGCGACCGGTGCCCCGGGTCGCGGTCGTCATCGACACCTCCGGCTCCATGGGGGAGGACGACCTGGCCGCCGCCCTGGCCGAGGTGACCGGGGTGCTGCGCCAGGTCGGGGTCGGCGGCGAACGGCTGACCGTGCTGGCCTGCGACGCCGACGTCCAGGCGGCCTCGCGGGTGACCAGCGCCGAACAGGTGGAGCTGGCCGGGGGCGGCGGCACCGACATGCGGGCCGGTGTCCGGGCGGCGCTCTCCTCGCCCGCACGGCCGCAGGTGGTCGTCGTGCTCACCGACGGCCACACGCCCTGGCCGGACGAACCCGTCTCGGCCCGGCTCGTCGCCGCGCTCATCGGCCCCGACGCCCCGGCCCCGCCGCCGTGGGTGGAGCCGGTGCGCGTGGGCGAGGTCGTCCGGGGCGCCTCCGCGGACCGTGACCCGGGCTGACGGCACCGCCCCGCGACGCCCGTTCGGGGCGGGCGGAGGGGCGGACCCCGCCGGTGCCCTGGGAGGCCCCCGCTGAGGGGGACTCCCAGGAGCCTCCCAGGAGCCTCGCGCGCCTACTTGCCGCGCAGGATCTGGTCGACGCGTGCGGGGCTCACCCCGAGCAGCTCACCGACCTGGCGCAGCGTCCGCCCCTGCCGCAGCTCCGCGGCGGCGTCGGCGCGGACGGCCTTGACCCGGGTCTGCGCGTCTTTGAGCGCGTCGATGAGGGCGGCAGCGGTCCTGGTGCGCTCGACGGGGTCAGGGATGTCGCGGAGGCGATCGATGAGGTGGGTGAGTTCGGTGGTGTCCATGCCCCGACTCTAGGAAGCCCGGACGGCCGTCGGGGTGTTCGCCGGTGGCCTGTTGCGGCCAGCTGTACGGTTCGGCTCCCCGCGCCGCGTGTCGCCTCCGCGGCCCGGGAAGCGTGCTTGACTGGGGAGATGTCCAAGCGCAGCCCACGCACCCAGTCGTCCCGCCCCCGCGCCGCCGAGCCCTGCCCCTGCGGGCGGGAGGCCGTCTACCAGGACTGCTGCGGGCGCCTGCACGCCGGGACCGCCTCCGCCGCCACCGCCGAGGACCTGATGCGCTCGCGCTACAGCGCCTTCGCGGTCGGCGACGACACCTACCTCCTGCGCAGCTGGCACCCCGACACCCGGCCGGACCGCCTCGACCTCGATCCCCGCACCCGCTGGGTCGGCCTGGAGATCCTCGGGACCACCGGCGGCACCCCCTTCCACACCGAGGGCACGGTCGAGTTCCGCGCGGTGTACCGGGAGGGCGGGCGGGAGGGCGAGCTGCGCGAGCACAGCCGGTTCACCCGCCACGAGGGGGCCTGGGCCTACCTCGACGCCCTGCCGGAGTGACCGTTCCCCGGGAGCGGGCCCACGTCAGATGGATCCGCGTCGTCCGCACCCGCGTCGACCGGACGTCGTCGGACGCTCCGGACGGTGCCGGGCACCCCGTCTCCCGCCCCGACCAGCTATGGAAGCGCCTGGAGGAGACGGACATCCAACCCGCGGACGGTCGAGGGCGGGCGGCCGGGCTCCTGCGGCTCCGGTCTCGCGGCCATGAGCCCTCACCCGATACCGATGTGTCGTCGGTGTGTGGTTGTCTGCTCGTATGGGTGTGGAGATCGGGCGGTTCCTGCGGTTGGTGAGGGCGTTGCCGGGCTGTGAGCCGGGGGAGTCGGAGCAGTACACGACGTTTCGGGTGCGCGGTAAGCTGTTCGGCTACCTGTGGCCGCGCACCGCCACAGTGGGGTTGAAGCAGACCCTGCTGGAGCAGGCGGCGCTCGTGGCGGAACGTCCCGAGGTGTTCGAGGTGCAGTTCACCGCGGGCGGGTTCGGCTGGGTGGTGGTCCACCTGGACGGGATCGACCTAGACGAGCTCAGCGAGCTCACCCTGGAGGCCTGGTACCTGACCGTGCCCGAGGACATGCGGGACGCCGCGCCGACCCCCGAGTCCCTGGCCGAGGTCTCAGCCGGGTGATCAGTCGGCCACCACATCCCCTCCTGGAAGAAAAGTCCTCCGGGGAGATCTTTCGGAGCCCACCTCGGATCGTGCGGGCACGCTCCGGGCTGGTCACCGTTCCATGCACGGGAGATCCGACGGGTGCGGGACGGATTGTCCACAGGGCTGGGTCAGGGGTTGGGGCGAGGATGCCCCGGACCTCGCACGGCCCTCCCGTCGCGGCCGCTGAGCCTGCACAGCCAGGAAGCCGAGACCTCATCCAACTCTCCGGGGGCTCCGTCCCCTGACAGCACCGGCCACGCGGCGTGGATCACCAGGTGGTCTCCGGGGCGCGCGTCCCGTACGGCGACGCGGACGTCGTCACCGTCCCCGCCCTGATACCAGCACTTCCCGGAGGCATCCCCGAAGGAACACAGGGTCTCGGTGCCGTTCTCCTGGTCCGGGATTCCGTCCGCACCCACCTCGGGATAGGAGTAGACCACCACACGCATGGGGATCTGGGCGGTGTCGAACACGAACTCGACGACCGGCCCCGGGGCGGAGGGGGAGCGCGGCCAGGTGACCGCGTCTCCGGGCTCCTCGAAGGGGCCGCCCCGGTCGGTCCAGTCCACGGCGACCCTGGCCAGCTCGAACCCGCCCCGGTCACCACCCAGGTACAGGCGTGGCGGCTCCTTCGGCGCGTCGATCATGTGGTCGGGAAGATAGGGGATTCCGGGCACTGTTTCCTCCTCGGGTGACGGTCGGTGTTCGCTGGCCACCAGCATTCCGCGCTTTCGGCGCTTCGGGTTTTCCCGACACACTGACCCCTGGGACTCGTCCGGTTTCATCACCACGCCGGATCACGGTGGAATCCGATCGCGCCGTTCACCGTCAGGTCGGTGATGTCCATTGACCTGACGGTGAACGTCATGGAACGTCAGCCCGGCCCCCTACCGTGACGGCCATGAACCCTCACGAGTCGCTGTCCGTTCCGCTTCCCTCCGGTCGCGTGCTCGCCTCCGACGACGGGGAACCCTTCTTCTGGATGAGTGACGAACCCGCGCCGGTCGGCCTGTGGTCCCGGCTGCTCGTCGAGTCCCCGCGTTCGGGGTGGTGGCCGCTGCTGCTGGAGGACGTCGACCGCGACCCGCTCCGGTTCACGGAGGCGTTCGCGCCCGGGCGGTCCACCCCGCTCGCCCGCCACGATCCGGCCGAGCTCCTCGCCGGGTGGTGGGCACAGTACGTCAGTCCCTTTGAGCCCGATACGGAGGAGGCGGCCCCCCGTCCGGAGACCGCCCCCTTCGGCACAAAGTGGCCCGGAACGGTTCCCGCCGTGTCCCTGGCGGAGGGCGCGGCCGAGGAGACGGCCGCCGAGCGCGCCGAACTCCTGGTCGAGCACGTGTCCGGGCAACGCCTGGGCCTGGTGCGGGCCTCCTCGGGGGCGGAGGCCCTGCTCGCGTGCGGATGGTCCGGCCCGCTCAACTACGACAACGACACCGCGGCGTTCGCCGCCGTCGTGGCCGACTGGGAGCGCCGCTTCGGCGCGCGGGTCCTGGGGCTGGGATTCGACGCCCTGACGCTGAGCGTCGCCTCCGTGCCCACCGACCTGGACCGGGCGCTGCGCGTGGCCGCCGAGCACTTCGCGTTCTGCCCGGACAACGTCTGGCAGGGCGGCAGCCCCCACACTCTCCGGGGCTACGCCGAACGCCTCGTCGACCGCCCTGTCTGGACCTTCTGGTGGGACTGACACGGGCGGTCCGGCGCTGTGACTCCCCGAACGGGAGTGTGGTCACCCCCGCCTCGCCATATCGAAACGGACAGGACGTGAGCTTCGGCCCGAAGGACACGGGCCGCTGGCCGGAAGGGCTCCTGGCCCTGCCGGGGCGGGGCTGGTGGGCGCCTTGTCCGGGGCGCCTCGCTCCGTGCCGGTGGTCAGGGTGTTTCCAGGAGCGCTTTAAGCGCGTCGGCGAACTGTGTGGGGCGTTCGACTGGCCCGAGATGGCCTCCGGGGAGTTCGGTCAGGGGGAGATCGAGTCGGGTGGCCAGGGCGGCCGCGGTCCGGTAAGGCAGCTGGCCGCGTGAGTCGATGCCGGCCACGGGGACGAGCCGCCTGGAGTGCGCGTCCAGTGCGGCCAGGTCGGGTTCGTGGGTGGTGAACGGGACCAGGATGTGTTCCAGCATGACCGGCTGAAGCTCACCGAGGCGGGTGAGGAGTTCTGACAGCGCGGGGCCGGGTGGTTCGGGCTCGGTGTCGGCGTAGCCGTCGAGCCAGGCGCCGGTGTGGCGGAGTTCGGGGGTCTCTGTGTCGCCGTCGGGGGCGGTCATCGCGGCGGTCATGAGCGCTTGGGCTTCGGCCAGCCCCCTGACGCGGGCGGTGGCGCGGACTGATTCGAGCGCGGCGCGGTGGTGCTCGGCGTCCGGCAGCAGGTTGACCAGCGGCGGTTCGTGGACGATGGCGAGGCGGACGTGGCCGGGGCGGCGGGTCAGCAGTTCGAGGGCGGTGATGGCACCGGAGCTGAAGCCGAACACGACCGGCGGTTCGGTGAACAGTTCCTCGATCACGCCGAGGGCGTCCTCGGCGTGGGACTCGGGGTGCTGGTCGCCGAACACGGTGTCGGGCTGCGTGGAGGCCACGCGGCTGGACATGGTGACGACGTCGTAGCGGTCGACCAGGCGCGAGGCGAGTTGGCCGAGCATGCCGCCGTGTCCCACACCGCCGGGGATGAGCAGCAGCGGTGGACCGTGGCCACGGCGGTCGTAGTCCACGGTGGCGGCGTTCAGGGTGAGGGTGGCGCTGGTGGGCACGAGACGTTCCTGTCCGGGTTCAGATCTGTGACCAGTTGGTCAGGGTGTGGTGGAGTGCGTTGACCGCGCGTTGCCACGAGGCGTCCAGATCGCGGTCGGCGGTGAAGCCGCCGACGGCCTCCAGGTCGCTGAAGCCGTGGAAGGTGCTGCGCAGTAGTCGGACCGCGTCGGTGGCGTCCGGTTCGACCAGGTCGTAGCCGCGCAGTAGCGCGTAACACGCTTCGATGATGCGCGTCACCCCGGTGGAGGCGGCGAGCCTCTCGGGCGACACCGGGTACCGGGTGGCGGCGTACCGGCCCGGATTCCCGGTCGCGAACGCCCGGTAGGCGTCGGCGAAGGCTGTCAGGGCCGCGTGGCCGGATCGTCCGGCCACCGCCCGGCCCAGGGTGTCGGCCCATTCGTCGTGTGCCAGCAGGGCCACGCTCTCCAGGAGGTCGGTCAGGCCCCGGACGTGCGTGTACAGGCTGGCGTCTCGGACGCCGAACCGTTCCGCGAGCACCGCGAGCGTCAGGTGGTCGAACCCGATCTCGTCAGCGAGGTCGGCGGCGGCGGACACCAGTGTGTCCCGGGTGAGTCCCACACGCGGCATAACATTCCTAATAGCCCTAGGTTTTTTCCTATTATCCTTAGGATGTGATGTGAGGGCAAGGGGTTTGTCGTCCACCCACACGGGGCGAAGCCGCCGCCAACAGGTTCCCGACCCCGGTTCCCGCGGCAGCCGCTCCCGGTAGGAGGTACGGTCAGGACCTCTTGACGGCGGAGCCGACCGGGATTGGTCCCGGTCCGCGCCGAGCCTTCGGGCGGACCGGCGAACCTCATCACGTACCGCCTGGTGGGGTGAGCCGTGGCGCGGCGTCGGCCTCACCGGTCGTGGAAGCCGGTGAGATCGACGTCGGGTGCGTCGGTGTACACCACACCGCGCTCGGGCGGTATGGGCTCGCCGGAGGCGGCGTCGGTGCAGTGGGCGTCGAACATCCGCGCCTCGTCGAGGGGGATCAGGCACCGGTCGGCGATCGTCCAGCCGCGCACCAGCGTCATGGGGACGTCGACCCCGTCGGGCGGTGTGTGGGAGACCCGATCGGTGAAACTGCGCGGGACCAGGGCCGCCGTCGGGTGCGCAGGGTCAGCAGGTGGCGGTCGTGGGGCAGGCCGTTGAGGACGGCGCGCAGCAGGGTGCGGGCGCGAGGAGAGAGCATGCTTGGAGTATGCGCGCCCCGACCCGGCCGGATCGGGTTGTCCACAGGGCGGATCGCGCCTCCCCTGGCCCAGCGAGGGTCAACGCCCCCCGTCGACCAGGAGCTTCTTCTGCACCTTGCCCATGGCGTTGCGCGGCAGCGCCTCCACCACCCGCACCTCGCGCGGGCGTTTGTGGACGGACAGACGCGCGGCGACGAAGTCGATGACCGTCGCCGGTTCGACGCCGTCGCCCACCAGGTAGGCGACGATCCGCTGGCCGAGGTCGTCGTCGGGCTCGCCCACCACGGCGGCCTCCCGCACCGAGGGGTGGCCGAGCAGCGCCGCCTCGACCTCGCCCGCGCCGACCCGGTACCCGCCGGTCTTGATCATGTCGACCGACATCCGACCCACGATCCGGTGCCAGCCCCGTCCGTCCAGGACCGCCGCGTCGCCGGTGCGGAACCAGCCGTCGTCGGTCCACGCCGCCGCCGTGGCCTCCGGCAGGCCGAGGTAGCCGTCGAAGAGGGTGGCGCCGCGCACCTGGAGTTCCCCGATCGACTCCCCGTCCGACGCGACGGGCTCGCCGTGCTCACCGCGCAGCCGCGACTCCACACCCGGCAGCGCCGTCCCCACCCAGCCGGTGCGGCGCGGGGCGTCGGCACGGGCGGCGACGGTGATCAGCGACTCGGTCATCCCGTACCGCTCCACCGGGCTGTGGCCGACCAGCGCGCGCAGGTCGTCGGCTACCGGGTCGGGGAGGGGAGCGCTGCCGGACACCAGCAGTCGGGTCCCGGCCAGGGCGCGGGCGCTGTCGGGGTCGCGGGCGATCCGCGACCACACGGTCGGGACGCCGAAGAACAGGGTGCCGCCCTCCTTCGCGGAGGCGGCGTAGGCGGCGGGGGTCGGTCGGACGGTGTGCACGAGCGGGCTTCCCACCCGCAGGGCGCCCAGCACGCCCAGGACCAGACCGTGCACGTGGAACAGCGGCAGGCCGTGGACCAGCACGTCGTCGGGGGTCCAGGACCAGGCGTCGGCGAGACCGTCCAGGCAGGCGGCCATCGCTCCCCGGGAGATCACGACCCCCTTGGGCGGGCCGGTGGTCCCCGAGGTGTACAGGATCAGCCCAGTGGACTCGGGGGAGGGCTCGGGGAACACGGTGGAGGAGCGCTCGGCCGGATCGACGGGGACCGCGGGCAGTTCGACGCCGTCCTGCGGCTCGCCCAACCACAGGGCGGCACCGGAGTCGCGCACGATGTGGCGGCGCTCGGCCATCCCGGAGTCGGAGGGCACCGGGACCACGGGAACCCCCGCCAGGAGGCCGCCGACCACCGCGACCACCGTCCGCAGCGACGCCTCCCCGTGCACGGCCACGGCGTCGGCTCCGGCGATCCGGGCGGCCACGGCCGCGGCCGCGGACCAGAGCCCCTCACGGTCGAGGCCCTCGTCACCGACCCGCACCGCGGGCCCGTCGCCCGTTCCGGAACCCAACAGCATGTCTCGTCCCCGTCCGTCGTCCGTGCCCGATCCGGTCGCGAGCCAGTACACCACACCCCGAAGCGCGGGCCACGGGCAGGCAGATCGTCCACAGGTCGCCCACGTCCAGGGACGGGGCGAACGACGAACGGGCCCGTGGCCCGGGAGGAGGTCACGGGGCCTCACGGCACCGGGGACGGGGCGGTCACCCCCTGTGACGCCCGTGTCCGCCTCCGGGTTGCGCGCGGGTGCGGGGGCATGGGCTCACCGGGCACCGTGCGGCAGGGGCGATCGCAGGCGCGGCAGGTGCCGCCGGGGGTGTTGCGGATCCCCGGATGGTCGGGGCAGGTGCGCGCCGCCTTCCCGGACGAGTCGAGGACGAACGCCGGAGGGTCGGCGGGGGGATCCGGTTCCCCCGCCGGGAGCGGTGGGGGAGGTGGGGGCGCCGTCGCGCCGGACCGGGGGCGGGGGATGGCCGGGATCGGGGCCGGTCGCTGTCGGTCGACCCCCTGACCGAGGCGTCCGTCGAGGTAGGCGCGCGCGTCCTCGGGGCTGCGCAGACGCCGCATGAGCGCGGGGAAGGGGCGGCGTGCGCTCGTGGCGTCACCGAGCACCATGGTCAGCTCGCCGGGGGTGAGCCCCTCGTCCAGGACCCTGCGCGCGGCCCGGTCCAGGGTGATCCGGTCGGCGCGGGGGTCGCGCAGGACCGCGTCGGGGATGCGCGCGAGCTGGGGCGCGGTCGGGCAGTCGGCGGCCTTCGCCGCCACGCTCCCGTCCTGTGGTTCCCGTGCCCGGACGGACGGAGAGGAGTCATGGGAAAAAGAGTCGGTGACGGAAAGGTCTGTGGGTCGATCTGAGGCGTCGGGGGCGTCAACGTGACGGGGCGGGGGTTCACGATGACGGGTCGTTCCCGCCCCCGGGTGGGGGCGGGAGTTCGCGTCGAGGGGCTCCTCGCCCGTCTCGGCGCGCACCTCGTTGATCTTGGCCAGGGCCCGGTCCGGGAACGCGGACGCGGGGATCATCAGCTCCACGACGTCGGGGAGGCGGTCGGCCGATCGGACGCGGGAGGCCACGTCCTCGGCGAAGAAGTCGCGGACCTGGTGGCGGGGCAGTCGCCGGATGAGCGCGGCCTCCTCCAGGTCGTTCAGGGCGCGGCCGACGGTGGAGGTGCTCACGTGGCCGCCGCAGCGCCGGATGATGGTGTCCCGGTGCAGGAAGCACCAGCGCCCGTCGGGGTCCACGGCGCCCGCGATGGCCAGGGCGACCAGGCACGCGCGCGAGTTGGGCAGCAGCCCGTCGTTGATGGCCTGGGTCAGCCAGAACAGGGGGACGAACCCGACCTCGCTCATGACGCCCCTGTCCCGCTTGCGGGGGGCGGGCGCGCAGGTGGAAGGTGGGACCGGAATCCGGGTTTCGGCCTTGGCATCGGGGCAGGGGGCAGTAGACTGCACGGCAGCCGCCTTCCTGGGCTCTTGCAGGAGGGATGGTCAGAGCCCGGAGCCGGTGTTGGCGCACCGACCGGGCTCGCATTCTTTTCGGGACCCACCGTAGCGGGACGAACACGGGTTCGGGCGGTTTCGGGGAAACGGGGGAGGGTTCGCCCGGGCCGGACCCCGGACCCCGGACCCCGTCGACGACGTGGGGCCGCCCGGAACACCGGACGGCCCCACGTCGCGTCAGGGGATGCCCACCCGGGTCAGGGGTTCGCGTCCCCGTGGGCGGGGCCGGGGCGCAGCCCGAACGGCACGCCCAGTCCCGTGAGCCAGCCGCCCTCCTCCAGGAGCCGGAAGATCTCCCTGGTCACCTCCTGGTCCGGGGCCTGGCGGGGCGGCCAGCCGAACTCGTCGGAGACCATGGCCCAGCTCGGGCCGTGGCCGTGCTCGTCGCGGTAGTCCGCCACCCACCGGGCGACCTGCGCCTCCCGTCCGGCGAGCAGGTTCCGGGCGCGGTCGGGGACGGGGACCTCGGCGGGGGTGGTGGCGGGGGCGGCCCTGGGCGGGGTCGGCGGAGGGAAGGGCCTGGGCGCCATCGGCATGGTCAGTTCGGTCAGCCGCGCGTGGAGGGTGCCGTCCGCCACGCGCAGATCCTGGATCCAGTCGAGCCGCAGCAGCCACTCGGCCAGCTCGGTGACCTCGTCGGGGCCGCCGGTCAGGGCGCACGCCGCCACGACCTCGTCCACCGGCAGGCGGATGTGCCCGTCGCTGTCGGCCTGGGCGGGGAGGTAGGCCGCCACCAGGCGCAGACGGTTGGGTTTCTTGCGCATCTTCTTGTGGGTGAGGCTGCGGGTCACCCAGCCGGAGGCGCGTGAGCGCACGCCGTTGCCGACGTCCCACGGGTTGCCCTGCAGGTCGGGCAGGCCGCACCGGGCGATGTTGGAGGGTTCGGCGTTGATCGCCCGCTCGGGTGTGGTGTCGAGCCAGCCGGACGAGATCAGCGTGGTCAGGGCGGCGTGCGCGTCCTCCATCCGCAGCGACCGCACGTCCTGCCCCGTCATGTTCGCGTAGCCCTTGATCGCACCGCGCAGGGCGCAGGTGAGCGCGAGCAGGCGGCTGTCGGGGTCGTCGCCGACCGCCTTGCGCGTCAGGTACGCCCACACCTCGCGCAGGAAGGCGGACTGGAGTTCGTTGAGCGGCAGCGGGCCGGGCTTGTGCGGTTTCTTGGGGGCCTCCCGCTGCCGTCGGATGTGCTCCAGCTGCTTCCTCTTGCGCTCCTTCTTGGTCGAGGGCTTCCTGCGGTTGGCCCAACCGGGCGGGGTGCTGATCCCGAGTTCGGCGCAGCGCGCGCACTCCATCGCCGCGGCCAGGTCCTCGTTGGGCTTGTGGAACCGGGGCTGGGGGACCTTCGCGGGGCGGGAGGAGACGTGCACGTCACTGGTCACGGTGCGTTGCGTCATGTGAGGAGGGTAGCGACGATTCGGCGCCTGTTGTCCGCGATCCACGGAATCGGACGGCCTACGGGGCCGCCGTCGGCCCGAACAGCGCGCCGACGGCGGCCGCGACCCCGGCGCGGATCCGGTCCCAGCTGTATCCGTGTTCGCGCAGTTCGGCGTTGAGGTCGGCGTCGACCATCCCGAGCATGACGTGGGCGAGGTGGTCGGGGTCGGGACGGTCGGCGCACAGGATCGCCAGGTGTCGGTGCCAGAACACGTAGGACCCCACCCGGTAGCGGGCGCCGGGCGCGGCCGTCTCCGACAGCCGGACCAGGTCCAGGTGGTCGGCCAGGTGGGTGAGGTAGGCGTCGAAGAAGGCCAGCGCGCGGTCCCGGGCGGGCGCGCCCGGCCCCAGGGGTGGATCGCCGAAGACGATCCGCTCCTGGAGCCGCCGTTCGCGCTCGTCCAGCAGGGCGGCGACCAGACCCGACTTGTCGCCGAACCGGCGGAAGACCGTCCCCTTGCCGACCTCCGCCGCGCGGGCGACGGCGTCGACGGTCAGCGCCTCCACACCCCCCTCCGTGAACAGGCGCGCGGCGGCGTCCAGGACCCGGGCCCGATTGCGTGCGGCGTCGGCCCGCTCCCGGGGTGGTCGGCTCAGTACCCGAAGCAGTTCGTCGTTCACGGGGACCAGCCTACTAGACAAACGGACTCTGGTCCGGTTATGTTCGTTCCTGCAAGCGGACCGCAGTCCGGATAGGAGAGGAACCATGACCGCACTCATCAGCCGCGAGGAACTCAAGAGGCACATCGACGCCGGGACGGTGACCGTGGTGGACGCCCTCGGCGGCACCTACTACGAACAGCAGCACCTGCCCGGCGCCGTGGCCCTGGTCGCCGACGAGGTGGCCGACCGCTCCGCCGAGGTGCTGCCCGACAAGGACGCCCTCATCGCCGTCTACTGCTCCAACCCCGCGTGCGGGAACAGCCAGGCCGTGGCCACCGCCCTGGAGGGGCTCGGCTACACCCGCGTGCGCAAGTACCGCGAGGGGATCCAGGACTGGGTGGAGGCCGGTCTGCCCGTCGACAAGGGCTGAGCCGACGCGTCACGGGACCGTCCACGCGCCCGGTGCGGCAGGATCGGTGTCATGGGTGAACTGGTGCTGATCAGACACGGCCAGACCGAGTGGAGCCGGGCGCGGCGGCACACCGGGCGCACGGACCTTCCCCTGACCGGGGAGGGGGAGCGGGAGGCCGAGAGCCTGCTCCCCCTCCTCGCCGGGCGCGACATCGACCTGGCGGTGACCAGTCCGCTCCGGCGGGCGGCGCGCACCGCCGAGCTGGCGGGGCTGGGGGAGGCGGTTCCGGACCCGGACCTCATGGAGTGGGACTACGGCGGATACGAGGGGATCACCACCGCCGAGATCCTGCGCGAGCGGCCGGGCTGGAACCTGTGGACCGACGGGGTGCCCGAGGGCGACGCTGAGCACCACGGGGAGAGCGTCGAACAGGTCGGGGCGCGCACCGACCGGGTGCTGGCGGCGGTGTCGCTGATCCTGGGCGACGGCACCGGACCCGACGTCGCACTGGTGGCGCACGGCCACGTCCTGCGGGTGCTCACCGCGCGCTGGTTGGGGCTGGCCCCCGCCGACGGCGCGCTGTTCCGGCTGGACACCGGGACCGTGAGCACGCTCGGCCGCGAACACGGCCGCCCCGTCATCACCTCCTGGAACCGGACCGCCTGAACGGGAGGGCGCCGGGGCGGACACACCGGACGGGCCGGTTCACGTCCGCGACGGCGGGCGCCCCCCACCGGGCGCCTCCCCGGGGTCCCCACCGGGTTCCTCGCTCACCACCAGCTCCGGCTCCGGACCCGTCGGGCGCGACAGCACGCGCTCGCGCACCTCGGCGAGTCCGCGCGAGCGCTCCGCGATGCTGGTCAGGCGGTCGTCGAAGGGAGCGACGGTCAGCGGAACCCCCCTGAGCCTCGCGCCCGTGCGCACCAGCGATCGGATCTCCGGCTTGACCGCCATGAACAGGGCCGCCGCGGGGCCGCCGTCCAGCCGACCGGTGCGCCACAGCAGCCTGCCGTACTCGATGTGGCAGGGCAGGAGGCCGAAGCCCGCCTCGTCCGCCGCCCGGTCGAACTCCTCCATGTCCTTCCGGCCCTCCTCGCGCTCGGCGCGGGTGACGGCCGTCAGCGTGAGGACCGAGACCACGTCGACGGCCTTGGCGGCGATCCAGGCCCGGCCCGGGACCGGGGGCAGGAGCCCGGTCACACTGTCGCTGACCATGTCCAGTCCGCTGGTCAGGAGGATGTCGCTGGTGCGGCGGGCCTGGATCTGGCGGACCCGCTTCCAGGGGACGGCGGAGCCGTCGAAACCGACCGCCTCCACGCCGACCTCGACGGCGCCCAACCGGTCCAGCAGGCCGAGCAGGCGCCGTACCGGGCGCGGCGGTTCCCACGCCGCCTCGATGACCGAGCCGACCGACAGCCGGAACGGCTCCTCCCCCGGCTCCGAGGGCACCTCCAGACGGTCGAGGACGTCGGTCACCCACGCCATCTCATGCAGCGACTCCCTGATCTCCTGAGCCGCCTCGGCCATCTCCGCGCTCCTGTCCCGGGCCCTGCGAGCGGCCTCGCCCGCCCTCTCGTTCGCCCTCCGGGTGGCCTCGGCGCCGCGCCCCCCGGCCGCGCGGACCACGTCCGCGCCGCGCCCGGCGATCGGGGAGGCGTGTCGGGACGCCGAGTCCCGAGCGGTTCCGGCGGTCCTCCTCGCCGTGTCGGACGCTGACGCCAGGCGGTCCTTCCAGCCCATGAGGTTCTCCTGAGGGTTCGGGGGAGTGCGGGGCACGGCACGCGGGAGGACACCACCTATAGCGCAACCCCTGGTGGGAGGGGAACACCCCCCGGGCCGGACCGGGGAGGGGCGATGGAGGAGCGTCGGTCAACCGTCGGTGTCCTGGTCCCGGGGACCGTGCCACCGGTGGTGGTGCACGGTGACGTCCAGGTGCTCGGGCGCCTCCGGACCGTAGCGGCCCGCGCGGCGGCCGAACGAACGCGCCCACGGGGCGGCCGTGATCCCGTGCGCGTACACACTGACCAGGACGGTCACCCCCGCGACCAGGAGAATCCGGTCCGCCTCGGCGATGTCGCCCTCGTCGACCACGAGCAGGGCGAACACGATCGACGCCAGCCCGCGCGGGCCGAACCAGCCCAGGAAGCACACGGTCTCCGGACGCAGTCGCGCGCCGAGGGTCGCCACGGCCACGGCGAGGGGGCGCACCACCGCCAGGCTCAGCACCGCGTACACCAGGGCCCTGGTGTCGACCTCACCGAGCCGGGGGCCGATGACCGCGGCCCCGAACAGGGTGAACGTCATCAGGGTGAGGAGTTCGCCCTCGCGTTCGGCGAACTGGTGCACGAACGCCCGTTGCTGCCTGGCCAGCGCCCCGAACACCAGGCCCGCGACGAACGCGGCCAGGAAACCGCTGCCCGTCGTCACCTCGGCGCCCGCGTAGGACAGTCCGGCGACGCCGACCGAGAACAACCGCCGGTGCGTCGCGCTGACCCACCCGGCGGCGTCGGCCCGGGTGATCGCCCACGCGCCGATCCCGCCCGCGGCGACACCGACCAGCGCCCCCACCCCGATCTGTCCCGCGGTGAAACCCACCCACGACCACGTGGACCCGCCCAGCCCCTCCGAGGCGGCGGCGAGCGCGGCGAACACCATGACGGCGGGCAGGGCGACACCGTCGTTGAGCCCGCTCTCGACGTTGAGGCTCTGCCGGATCCGGACGGGCAGACGCCGGTCGGAGATCATCGCCTGCCCCAGGGCCGCGTCGGTCGGCGCGAGCACCGACGCCAACAGCGCCGCACCCGCCAGGCCGAGCCCGGGCAGGACCCAGTGGGCGGCCGCCGCGCCCAGGGCGATCCCGACCGGCATGCCCACCCCGAGCAGGAGGAGGGGCAGGTGGTACTCGCGTCGCAGCACCCCAAGGTCGATACGCACGGCGTCGGTGAACAGGACGAGAGTCAGGGCCGCCTCGGTCAGGACGCGGACCACGGTGCTGGTGGCGCCGACGCCCAGCAGGTCCAGCCCTCCGGCGCCGAGCACCAGGCCACCGGTCGTGAACACCATCGGCGCCGTCAGGGACGTCCCCTGCGTGCGGCCCGAGACCAGCGCGTAGCCGAGCAGCAGCACGGCGAACGCGATCACGTCCGTCACCCGACCACCTCCCCCCGGCGGCGTACCGACACCGATCGTGCCAGCGGGGGCCGGGCGAGGCGAGCACCCCACGCTGGGTTCCGTCGATCGGGCCGGGCCCGCACCGACCACCTCCGAGCGCAGCGCCCCCTCAGGCGTGGCGGTCGAGCACGTCGGTGAGGACCTCGCAGGCACGGCGCAACTCTGACAGGGCGGCGGAGCCGTAACCGATGACGAGACCGTGCACGGCGGGTTCTGCGGGACTCGCGTGGCTCGTGTCCACGACCAGGACGCCGCGTTCTGCCGCGGCCCCGACCACCCCCGCCACGGCGCGCGCGGGGAGCGGAAGCAGCACGTGCAGTCCCGCCGTGTCCCCGGCCAGCCGCGGCCCCAGGTACTCCACCAACAGCCCGCGGCGGCGGGCGTACTCGCGGCGCATCCGGCGCAGGTGCCGGTCCAGGTCGCCGCGTTCCAGCAGCAGGGCCGTGGCCGCCTGGGCGGGGCCGCTCGTGCGGTCGGTCAGCCGTGCCCGGACCTCGGCCACCCGCTCCACCAGGTCGGACTCGGCCACCAACCACCCGATGCCCAGATCGGGCGAGAGCGTCTTGGACAGGGTGCCCAGGAGGATCACCCTGCCGGGGTCCAGACCGTACAGGGCGGGCAGGGGCGCGACGTCGTAGCGGAACTCGGCGTCGTAGTCGTCCTCGACGACCACCGCCCCGTTCGTCCGCGCCCACGCCAGGAGCCGCTCGCGGCGCGGAATCGGCAGCCGCCCGCCCAACGGGTACTGGTGGGCGGGCGTCGTGTAGGCGACGGACAGGTCACGGGGCAGAGAGTCGGTCAGGATCCCGTCCCGGTCGACGGGGCAGGGGACGACCTCAGCCCCGCGCGACCCCAGGACGAGGTGGGCCTTGGCGTAACCGGGGCTCTCCACCCCCACGCGCGTGCCGGGGCCGAGGAGGGTCGCCGCCACCAGGTCGAGGCCGTTTCCGGTGCCCCGGGTGACCAGCACGTTCTCCGGCCCCACCCGCACGCCGCGCGCCCGGCGCAGGTGTTCGGCCAGCAGCGCGCGCAGGCGGGGCAGACCGCGCGGATCGGGGTCGTCGTCGAAGGGCTGTTCGGCCGCGTGCCGCCAGGCCCGGCGCCAGGCGGCGCGGTCGATGTCGAACACCCACGGCGCTCCGGGCCGCAGGTCGATCATCCCCCGCCGCCTGGCCTCGGGCCGGGACAGGCGCGGAGCCGAGGGCCGCACCGGAGGCGGATCGACGGCGGGCAGCGGACCGTGATCGGCGACGAAGGTGCCGGACCCGTGCCGTCCCTCCAGCCAGCCCTCGGCGTAGAGCTGCTGGTAGGCCTCGGTCACCACGGTCCGGCTGACCCCCAGCTGCGCGGCCAGGGCACGGCTGGAGGGCAGGCGTTCGCCGGGTTCGAGGTGGCGCTCCGCCATGCCCGCGCGCAGCGCGTCCGCCAACTGGGCGGTGAGGGGAGGGGCGGCGTCGCGGTCCAGACGGATGGGCAGGTCGGTGAGGTGCCGGGCCACAGTGGTCTCCCATTTTGGGTCAGAAGTGGACATGGTCTTGGTATCCACTTCTGCCTAGCGTAGGAGCATGCTCTCCACCACCGAACGGACCCGGCTCGGCCGGGCCAAGCACAAGGCCAGGACCGACCGCGCCGAACTGTACGACCTGCTGGACGCCGGACTGGTCTGCCACCTCGGAGTGGTCGTGGACGGCGCGCCCAGGGTGGTCCCCACCGGGTACGGGCGCATCGGCGACACCCTCTACCTGCACGGATCCACCGGAGCGCGGTCGCTGCGCGCCCCGGGCGAGGTGTGTGTCACCGTGACCCTGCTCGACGGCATCGTCATGGCGCGCTCCACGTTCCACCACTCGGTCAACCACCGCTCCGCCATGATCTACGGGACGCCGCGCGTGGTCACCGACGAGGACGAGCGGACGGCGGGGCTGCGCGCGCTGACCGAACAGCTGGCGCCGGGCCAGTGGGACGTGGCGCGTCGGCCCAACGCCAAGGAGATGGCGGCCACACGCGTGCTGGCGCTGTCGCTGGAGGAGGCATCGGTCAAGGTACGTACCGGTCCGCCCGCCGACGAGGAGGAGGACCACTCCCTGCCGGTCTGGGCGGGCGTCCTGCCGGTGCGCCAGGTCTTCGGCGAGCCCGAGCCCGACCCCACGCTCGCGCCCGGCCTGGAGGTGCCGGACCACGTCGCGCACCGGCCCGACCCGGCCTAGCGGGGTTTCTCGGGTCCTCCGGTTGGCTTCGGCCCGCCCGTCGCCCTCCACGGACGCCTGCGGCGCGGCCCTGTTCATAGCACCCTGTCCGCCCGCACGGCTCGCCCGGGCGGTCAGCCGGGGAGGGGCAGCACCCGGCGCGGGCCCTCCGGGGGAGCGGGCCGGGGCCGCCACTCACGGGGGTAGCCGAGGGACACCTCGATGTGGGGCACGCCGTCCACCACGATGGTGCGGGGGATGTGCAGATGTCCGTAGACCACGGCGCGGGCCCGGTAGCGCACGTGCCAGTCGGCGGTCTCCTCCGTGCCGCACCACTGCGCGAACTCCGGGTAGCGCAGGACACGCGTGGGTTCGCGCACCAGCGGCCAGTGGTTGACCAGCACCGTGGGCATGTCCGGCGGCAGGGCGTCCAGGCGGGCGCGGGTGCGGTCCAGGCGGGCGCGGCACCACGCGTCGCGGCCGGGGTAGGGGTCCGGGTGCAGCAGGTACTCGTCCGTGCACACCACCCCGGCCTCGTGCGCGACCGCCAGCGCCTCCTCCTTCGTGCGGGCTCCGGAGGGGCGGAAGGTGTGGTCGTACAGGAGGAACAGGGGGGCGACCACGACCGGGCCGTCGGGACCCTCCCAGACCGGGTAGGGGTCCTCGGGGGTGTGCACGCCCAGGTCGCGCAGGGCGCGCACGAGGTACTCGTAGCGAGCCAGGCCGCGCAGTCGGACGGGGTCGGCGGACACCGTCCACAGGTCGTGGTTGCCGGGAACCCACACCACCGTGGAGAACCGCCTGCTCAGCAGTTCCATGGCCCACAGGATGTCGTCGGCGGTCTCGGCGACGTCACCGGCCACCAGGAGCCAGTCGTCGTCGGACTCCGGTCGCAGGGCCTCGGTGAAGGCGCGGTTCTCCCCGTGCCGGACGTGGAGGTCGCTGATGGCGACCAGGCTCATGTTGCCGTCCCTCCCCGTGTGCGTGGACGGCGCCCACCCTACGCAGTGGTCCCGGGCCAGGCGTGGGCGGGTGGTCCGTGGGCCTGTTCGGGGAGGACACCGCTTCCCTTTCGTCACGGTTCACGGTGGTGCCGGGGACACGATTGTGTGTAGCCCGGGTGTGCCTCCGCGCCAAAACCGACTCCGTGTCATTGGCTGATCTCCGACAGTTGTGCCGAGTCGGCTTTCGGAGGAGAAGGTATGTCCGTTCGGAAAACGCTGTGGACCGTCGTGCTCGCGGTGATGGTCGCGATGGTGCCGGGGGCGGCTCACGCCCAGACGTCGGATGAGCCGGTCAAGGTCCGGTGCGGGTCGACCGACACGTTCTGGGGTCTGCTGATCTGCGCCGCCACCTGCTCGGAGGCCCTCGACAAGGACACCGTGACGTTGCAGGAGTGCAAGAGGATCGACGGCGAGGTCCGGTAGTCGACCGCGGTCGCCGGAGCAGCCGCCGTCCGGTGCCCGAGGGGCGGCCCCGGCCCCGCGGTCCGGGGCCGGTTCAGCGCAGGTGGGAGGCGCCGTTGACGTCCAGGACCGCGCCCGAGCTCCACACGGCCTCGGGTGAGGCGAGGTAGCGTACGGCGCTGGCGACCTCCCGCGGGTCGGCCACGCGGCCGAACGGGCTGTCGGCGCGGACCTCGTCGGTGAGGCGGTCGGCCACGCGCTCGGTCTCGACGAAGCCCGGCGCCACCGAGGCGACGCTGATGCCGTGCGGCGCCAGCGCGACCGCCAACGACTGTCCCAGGGAGTGCAGGGCCGCCTTGCTCGCCCCGTAGGCGGGGTGGTCGGGCTCGCCGCGGTAGGCGCCCCGGGAACCGACGTTGACGATGTGCCCGCGCGTGCCCCGGTCGATCATGTGCCGGGCGACGAGGTAGCTGACGTCGGCCGCGCCGAAGACGTTCACGTCCATGACCGAACGCCAGGCCGCCCGCCACTCGTCGAGGGAGACCGACGCGATCGGGTGCGCCGGGTTGAGCGCGGCGTTGTTCACCAGGACGTCGATCCCGTCCACCCGGTCCACCGCCCGCCGCACCAGTTCGGCGGCGCCCTCGGGAGAGGCGAGGTCGGCCTGGACGAGGACGTGCCCCTCACCGGACAGCCGTTCCAGGGTGGACTCCGCCTCGGTCCGGCGGCTCCCGCAGTGCACGACCACCCGGTCCCCCTGCTCGGCGAAGGCCAGGGCGATCGCCCTGCCGATACCCCTGGAGGCTCCGGTGACCAGGACGTTCCTCCTCACGCGGCCTCCTTCGCGGTGCTCGCCGAGTGGGTCCGACTTTTCATCCCATGACATGACATGTCGGACACCATAGCCGTTCGGGTCGCGGAGCGCCCCGTGCGCCGGTCCCCATGTTCGGCCCTCCGCTGTGGCGCGGGGTACTAGCGTTGCGTACATGGATCGTCTCACTGCGCTCAGCGAGCATCTCAAATCGATGCCGGTCGACCGGGTCGCCGACATCCTCGGTGAGCTCGTGGAGGGAGTGGAGGAGGACGCCCGGCGGGATCTGTTGCCGTACGCGGCGAGCGCGGTGGCCCGCACCGGGGTGTTCGACGCGCTGACCGCCGCGCAGTGCGACCTGCTCGTCGCGGCGGCGGACGTCGCCGCCAAGGCCGAGGCCGCCTCCCGGCGTCCCGGCAGGAGGCCGCGCCGCACCGACGGGCTGTCCGCCCCACCGCTGCACCGGGCCGAACTCCTCGCCCGGATCGGCACCTGGCACGGCACCGCGCGACACGCCGCCGAGGCGGCGCTCGGCGAACTGGAGGGGCGCGCCCTGGTCTGGCCCGCCGGGGACGACCACTACCACCTCGCCCTGGGGCTGGTGGAGGCGTTCGGCGTCCACCGCTGGGGCCCCCGGGTCCTCTCCGCCTTCACCGAGGTCCTGGCCGCCACGGAACTGCACCGGGTCGCTCTGGCGCTCGGCGCCGACCCCACCCGGGAGCCCGCCGCGGTGCGGCGCGCGATCGTCACGCGCCTGACCGACCCCGACCGGGTGCGCGTGCTGCTCGACACCGCACCGGAGGGAGCCGTCACGCTGTTACGCCAGCTCGCGGCCAGGGGACGGGTCCTGGCCACGGACTGTTTCGAGGAGGACGGCCGGTCCCGGTACCGGATCCGCCCGGAGGGTTCGGGTGACCCGGACACCGACTGGCTGGCCGAACGCGGACTCTTGGTCCCGGTCGGGCCCGCCAGGGCCATGCCGCCGCGCGAGGTGGCCGCGACGGTCCGGGAGAGCGGCCCCCTCCCCTTCACCCCCTCACCGCCCGAGCCCGTCGGGTTGCCCACCGACGCGACCGCGGTGGTGGACCAGGCGCGGGCCGCGGTCCGCACGGCACTGGACACGGTCGACCGACTGGTCGCGGAGGTCGCGGCCCGACCCCTGATCCTGCACCGGGTGGGTGGGATCGGCGCCGGGGACCGCGCCCGACTCGTCCGGGCGCTGGGCGTGGACGACGCCGAGGTCCGATTGTGGGTGGAGACCGCCCACGAGGCCGGACTGCTCGTACGTGACGGACGCCGGATCACCACCGCCGAGTGGGCCCCGGCCTGGCGGCGCGCCGACCCGCCGGGACGGGTCGCTCCGCTCCTGGAGGCGTGGCTGCGACTGCCCGGGGTGCCGACCTGGAACCCCGACGGGCCGGAGACGGGCGTCCCCGGGACGCAGACCCTACCGGGCGCGACCGCGCTGCGCTCCGCCCTCGTCCTGGCGCTGGGCGCCCTTCCCGAGGGACTGGGGAGCGGGATCACGTCCGGTCCCCTGCTGGCCGCCGGGGCCGTCGAGGACCAGGAGCGCAATCTGCCGCCCGGGCTGTTCTGGCTGGTCCGGTCGGCGCTGTGGTACCGACCGGCCGCCGGGGACTCCGGGGCCGTGGTCGAGGCGTTCGTCCACTCCCTGTGCGAGGCGGAGCTGCTGGGGGTGGCCGCGCAGGGCGCGCTCAGCCCCGTGGGCAGGGCGCTGGCCGGGTGCGTACGCGGGGGTGGCGTCCGTTTCGGGGACGGTGGGCTGGAGGAGGCCGCGGCCTCGATGTTCGCGGACGCGGACGCCCCGGCGCCGTGGGACGGCTCCGGGGCGGACACCGGGGACATCGTGAACACCGCTCACCGGTGCGGCGCCGGTGCGGCCGACACGTCGACCGACCCCGTCCGGCGCCCCTGTCCGGTGGTGGAACTCCCGGCGCGGGCCAGGCGCCGCCGGCTAATGGACTGGGCGCACTCCCTGGCCGCCGACGCCTGAGTCGGCGGTGCCGGGAGCCGATCGCCGGGCGCGGCCACGGCGGCGCAGGTACGGGACCACGACGGTGACGGTCGCGGCCAGGAACACCGCCTGCATCGCGGTGCGCGGGACGAGCTCCTGGTGCGGGGACAGCTCGGCGCCGGACAGCGCCAGGTGGACGTTGGCGGGGAACATCGCCAGGAGCAGAACGGTGAGGCCGGCGGCCGACCAGGGCGCGGTCCGCGACCACAGCAGCCCGGCGGCCCCGGCCAGTTCCAGGACGCCGGTCACGGTGACCAGCAGCTCCGGGGCGGGCAGGGCGGGTGGGACCATCGCGACGAGTTCCTCGCGCATCCCGACGAAGTGGACCGTGCCGGTGAGCGTGAACATCGCCGCCAGGCCGCCGCGCAGGGCGACCGGCCACGGGTGCAGTCGACGCACGCCGAGGGCTCCGGCGACCCCCAGGACCAGGGTGACGCCGACGAGGGTGATGAGGGGTTCCACGGGTGGCTCCTTTTGAACTTTCCATGGGAAAGATGACGTCCGAGGAGGGAACTTACCACTGGAAAGATACCTCTGTGCGGGGTGAACCTGTCAATGGAAAGATGTGGCGAGGCGGCCCACAGGGCTTCGCGGGCCGCGCGAAGGCCCGTCGAGGGCGGGTGGCCGGTGGACCCGGGCCGGGGCCTGTCTCCTGAAACGACGCCCGCCGTCCGGGGCCTTCGGACGGCGAGGCGGGCCGGGGGTTCCGCCGCCCGGGAACCGGCGGTCAGCCGTACCGGTGTCCTCCCGGCGGTGTGGGTTCTCACCTCGGAAGCCGGTGCGCAGGGCCTCTCACCTGGCCCGCTCCGGGCCGGTCGCCCCGTCCGGTCCGGTGGCGGAAACCGCCGCGCCCGGACACCACCGCCGGTAGGGGCAGGCACGGCAGACCGGCCCGGGGGCGGCCAGGTGGGCGGTGTCCGCGTGCCAGGGAGCGGCCAACGCCCGCACGACCGTCCGTGCCACGGTACGGTTCCGCCGCGAGGCGGGGTCGACCGTTCGCACGCGGGCGCCGCCGGGGGCGAGGGCCTCCAGTTCGATCACCGGCGGAGGATCCGGCGCGGGGACGACCGCCGTCCCCAGCAGGAGCAGCAGCGCGGCGCGCGGCCGCTCGCGGAGCAGGCGGTCCGTGTCCGGGACGGTGGTGGCGGTCCCCGCCGTCACGAGATCCCGCAGCACCCACGACCCGCCGCGGCGGAACACCAGATCGGCGCTGGAACGGACGAGGACGTCGAAGACGGGGTCGTCGACGGTCAGCGGATGGTCGACGCGGACCGCGCCCGTGCGGGAGGCGTCCTCCAACGGGCAGACGGTCAGGTGGTGTTCGAGCAGCGCCGCCCCCGCCCGGGCGGGGGCGGCCGGTGAGCCCGACACCCCCCGCCGACCAGGCGTCGCGGTCCGGTGGAGTCCGGCCAGCCAGGAGCGGACGGTGTGCTCGCGTCGGGCGGTGGTGTCCTCAACGGCGGCGGTGTCCTCGGACCGGGCCGGGGAGCCGCCGTGGCGGAACCCGGAGCCTGCGACCTCCTCCGCCTCGTGGATCCCCCGACCCCGCCGCGCACACCGTGGTCGGGCCCGGGAGGCAGACCGAGATCGTGGAAGTGGGCCTTGGCCGGGCAGTCCCGGTGGTACAGCCCCGTCACCACCGACCAGGTCCAGCACGGCCGTCAGGGGGCCCGGCGCGGAGCGCGCGAGGTAGGGGCGCTTGCCGGGAGCGGCCGCGCCGAAGGCGCGCTCGGTTCTGCCGCGCAGGTGGGTGGGGCAGCGGCGGGCCGTGGCGCTCACGGAGCCGCTGTGGACGCGGATGACGGGTGCGGGATCGGCGGTGCCGTTCGGCCAGGGGGTCATGTCTCCTCCTGATCGCGAGTGTGGCACGTTTCGGGGATGTTTGACGGAGAGCTGTGGACAACGCCGATCGGACGCGCCTCACGCTGGTAAAAAGGTGTAATTATTCGCATTTCGCCCATAAGTCCATTGAGGCATCCCCCATGTCACGTCTCCCCCGAGCGGCCCTGGGCCTCACCCTGGCCGCCGCGCTGACCCTCACCGCCTGCACACCGGTCGAGGAGGTGCTCCAGGACCTCGCCGACGACGCGCTCGAACAGAACGGGATCGTCATCCTCGACGAGGTCGACCGCGACGACCCCTTCGGCGGCACCGAGGCCGAGGACTACGCCGAGGGCTTCGCCGCCCCCGAGGAGGCCGAAGCCGTCGGCCCCTATCCGCGGGCACGCGTCCGCGAGGCCCACGAGCTCACCCGGGAGCTGCTGGAGGCCGTCTACCTCGACCAGGACGCGGTCTTCGGCCAGGACAACAGCGAGTTCACCTCGCTGCTCACCCCCCAGTCGCTGGACTGGTACCTGGAGAACCTCGGACACGAGGACCCGGAGCTCGACACCCGGGACATCCCCTTCAACCTCACCCCCGGCACGGCCGAACCGATCGGTGACGTGGTCAAGGTGGACGGCCGGATGTGGGCCGAGGAGGCCAGCGACCCGAACGGCCTGGACTACCTGGCGGTCCGCACCGAGTACACGATCGTCCACCCGGTCGCCCGCCCCGGCGAACCCGTGTCGGTGCGCCTGGTCACCTCCCACCTGGGCGAGGTGTCCTTCTACGACATGGGCGACGGCACCTGGGAGCTGTGGCCCTCCTGGACACGCTTCGTGGGTCCGGCGCACTGTCTGCCGGACCAGCCCACCTGGACCCCCGCCTACCCCGACGAGTGGCCCGACCCCGAGGGCGAACGGCCCGAGGGCAGGCCCGAGGACGCCTACGACCTGGACAACGCCCGGGACAGGGTGGCGGACCAGGAGTGGGAGTGCGGAGCCATCGAGGGCACCTGACGGACGGCGCCCGACGGAGTCCTCCGGCCCCACCCGACCCCCGAGCCCCCGCGACCCGCACTCCCGGGAACCGCGCGGCCGGGGGTTCTTCCTGTTGAATGGCGTGCATGATCGTGCGTCGAGTACTGCCTGAAGAGATGACCGCCGTCAGCGACCTGCGCGTGACCGCCTACCTCGCCGACGGCCTGCTGGAGGCCAGCCCCGAGTACGCCGAGACGCTCCGGCTGCTGGGCGCGGACGGAACCGGGGAGGTCCTGGTGGCCGTGGACGGGGAGAGGCTCCTGGGGACGATCATGTACGAACCGTGGTCGCCCGACAGCGAGGTCGCCCGCAGCGCCGACGAGGCCGAGATCCGGGCGTTCGCCGTGGCGCCCCAGGCGCGGGGGCTCGGCGTGGGCCGCGCCCTGGTCAACGCGCTCGTGGAACGGTCCCGTGAGGAGGGCGTGGTCAGGGTCGTGCTGTCCACCCTGCCGCAGATGCGCGCGGCCCAGTTCGTCTACCGGGCCCGCGGGTTCACCCGGGCGCCGGAACGCGACTGGACACCCGTGCCCGGGGTCGACCTCCAGGTCTACGAACTGGAGCTCAAGGACTGAGCCCCGCCCGCCGGGGCCGCCGGGCCCCGGGGCGTCCGCGGCCGGTCAGCAGCTGACCGGCCGCACCCGGCGGGCGGCCTCGGCCAGCGGTTCGCCCAGGGCGCCGTCGGCGAGCCGGTCGAGCACGGTCTCGGCGGCCGGATGCCCCGTCAGCCACATCGTGCGCGTGAGCTGCTCGGCGCACCCGGCGTACCGTTCCCGGTCCCGGTCCGGCAGCGGCCGACCGGACTCGACCAGGATCGCGTAGCTGTCCAGGACGGCCCACACCACCTGGTGCGACGTGGGCGGTTCGGTGTGCGTACCGCGCAGGCGCCGCGCCCACCCGCCGAGGACGGGGTGGTGGACGTACATGCGCAGCACCGGTGTGAGGTCGGCGCGCAGGTCGGCCAGGGCGGCGGCGACCAGGTTCCGGCGGTGCCAGGCACGCGGTTCGGCGGAGGCGTCCAGCAGCTCCCGGGCCGCGTCGCGGGCGTCGCGGGTGGCCGTCCACCGCGCCATCAGGTCCTCGGTGTCGACCGGCCGCCCCCGCTCCAGGAGGGCGAGGACGTGCTCGGCCTCCATCCGTTCCAACGGGGGGGTGAGCCGGACGTCGGCACCCGAGTGGCGCAGCTGCCGCACGGCGAAGTGGTCGCCCAGCCTGGTGACGCGGAAGCCGCCCGTGCCGACCCTTTCGACCGCGCCCAGGGCGACCAGCGTGTCCAGGACGGAGCGGACGTGGTCGGCGGGCCCGTCCGGACACCGGCCGAGCGCGACCCCGGGCCCGTACACCTCGACCAGCTGCTCCGGGGTGCGGGGGCGTCCGCACACGAACAGGTCGGTCAGCAGGAGGAAGGCCGTCATGCCGCGTGACCCGGTCATCGCCAACAGGGCGTCCGCCCAGGCGTCGGCCGCCGCCCCCGGATCCCCCGCCGCCCAGGCGCGGGCCGCGCGTCCGGGCAGGACCCGGGTGTAGGTCGAGCGCAGGAGCCCCGCCTCCCGGGCCACCCGCAGGATCCGGTGCACCTCCTGCGGGGCGACCCCGAGGGCGTCGGCGGCGGAGTCGGTGTCCTCGCGGGCCAGCGCGTCGTGCGGCAGGGCGGGGTCCAGCGGCCTCCCCTCGCCCACCCACGCGGCGAGCCGTGCGGCCTCGGCCAGGGGAGGGCACGCCCGGGCCGCCGCCAGGTCCTCCGGCGCGGCGGGGAGGATCGGGGGGAGCGGGTCGGGGTCACCGTCCTCGCCGACACCCAACCGGTTCAGGAGCGGCAGGGCGGCCTCGTCAGCGGGTTCGACCGGGTCCGCGGCCCGCCCTCCGGGGGTCAGGTCGACCGCCGCGATGGCCGCGCGCAGTCTGCGCGGGCTCTCGCAGGAGAGCAGACCGCCCCGGTCGACGAGGTGGTCGCACCAGGTCAACCACGTGTCCCGGAGCCTGTCCGGCACGCGGTCCCAGTCACGGACGGTGCGGGCGATGTCATGGACGTCGGCGGTGGTCCAGTCACCGGGATCGGGGGCTCCGGCGTCCCGGTGGGTCATCAGGAGAAAGAGGAGGGCGTCGACGTCCACGGCGACCGGGGGGTCGAGCCCCAGGGCCCAGTCCAGACACTCGTCGACGGCGGACAGGATGCGTTCGGTCATGATGTGCTCACCGAGAGTGGGTCGCTCAGACGGCATCAGGCTAACCTCGCCGACCGCCCGCGCGTGGGGGAACACCGAAAATCGGGACCTTGGTCCACGCTCCGACCGGCCTGCGGGCGGGGGAGGTCTGGCCGCCGGCCGCGCCGCGCCCCGCCGTCCCCGGTGCGCGGAAGGGGTGTTTTCCCGCTCGCGGCGGGCGCGGTCGAAAGCGGCGGTGAAAGGGCGTGGCTCCGGACCGAATTTCCGGTGCGGTCCGCGGAGAATCCGGTGTCACCGCCAGAAAGCGGGCGTCAATCTTTTTCGCCGTGGCCGAAACCGGCCAATGTCCCTCCGGCGCGGCGTTCGGCGGCCGCGGCCGGGGAAGGAATCCGGAGAGGAACGATCTCACCGGGCCGGGGTCCGCGGGCCTGACGGGGACAGGCGTACGGGCGGCGCCGCCCGGAGGGGCGGCGGATGAGGTTTGCTCACTCGCTGAGAGAGTACATATCACAGAAAACGCGATATTCGCTGATCATTTCACGTGTGCTCTCGCCCCCAGGAGGACACCAGCGTGGCACGGAGCGCCGACGACAGAGGAACACGGGTTCGTGAACGCACACGGACCCGTGGAGAATGGCCCGAGACCCTGGACGTCGAGGACCTGCTCGCCCGGGGATGGCGCCCGACCCCCTTCCGCGAGTTCGTCCTCAAGGTGCACAGCAGGTGCAACCTCGCCTGCGACTACTGCTACATGTACGAGATGGCCGACCAGGGGTGGCGCGACCAGCCCCGGCGCATGGCCAGACCCGTCGTCGAACGGGTCGCCGAGCGGATCGCCGAACACGCCCGCGCCCACGGCCGCGGCCGGGTCGACGTCATCCTGCACGGCGGCGAACCACTCCTCGTCGGACTCGACCACCTGCGCCACACCGTCCAGGTCCTGCGCAAGGCCAACGAACCCGACGTCCACATCGACCTGCGCCTCCAGACCAACGGCGTCCTGCTGGACACCCACTTCCTCGACCTGTTCGACGACCTCGGCGTGCGCGTCGGCGTCAGCGTCGACGGGACTCGGGAGGACCACGACCGACACCGCCGCCGCTTCGACGGACGCGGCACCCACGCCGAGGTCCGCGCCGGGCTGGAACTGCTCGGCTCCCCGCGCTACCGCCACCTGATGAGCGGACTCCTGACCACCGTCGACCTGGAGTCCGACCCCGTGGCCACCTACGAGGCGCTCCTGGAGTTCGCCCCGCCCACCGTCGACCTGCTCCTGCCGCACGGCAACTGGGACACCCCGCCGCGAGGCTGGACCCCGGACGGCGCCGCCTACGGCGCCTGGCTCGTCGCCGCCTTCGACCGCTGGTACCACGCCCCCAGGCGCGAGACCAACATCCGCCTGTTCAACGAGATCATCCGCCTGGTCCTGGGCCGGCCCTCCCGCACCGAGAGCGTCGGCCTGTCCCCGGCGGCGCTCGTGGTCGTGGAGACCGACGGCTCCATCGAACAGGTCGACAGCCTCAGGTCCGCCTACGACGGCGCGGCCGCCACCCCCCTGCACACCCTCACCCACGCCTTCGACCAGGCCCTGTACCTGCCCTCCGTCGCCGCGCGCCAGATCGGGGCCCGCGCCCTGGGCCCCACCTGCGCGGCCTGCCCCCTGGCCCGCGTGTGCGGCGGCGGGCTGTACCCGCACCGGTACCGGAGCGGTTCCGGATTCCGCAACCCCTCGGTGTACTGCCGGGACCTGTACCGGCTCATCGAGCACGTCCGCCAGACCGTGGCCGCGGACGTCGCGCGCCTACGGGAAGGACGCTGAATGCCCCCCGAAGGCCCCCTCCCGGACGCCGTGTTCGACGCTCTCGCCCGCGGCGCGGGAGGCCGGGCGGCCACCGGTCCCCTCCGCCGCGCCCAGTACGCCAAACACCTGCTCCTGGTCCGCCGGGTCCTGGACGCCGCCCTCGCCCGACGGCACCCCGATGCGGACCGCCTCCGAACCGCTTACGACCTGCTCGCCGCCGCACAGGAGGCCGCACCGGAGGCCGTGGCCCCCGTCCTGCGCCACCCGTCGGTCGGGGTCTGGGCGCGGCGCACCGCACTGGCGCTGGACGGCCACCGCGACGAGGCGCCCCGCGTCGGCACGATGGCGGCGCTCGCGGCGACCGCCGCCCTCCGGGCCCGCCTGACCGCCAGCCTGGAGGTGCCGCTGTTCGGCCCGACCGCGCCGCTGCCCGCCCTCGGCCGCGCCCTCCTCGGCCGGGGCGAGGGCGACACGGCCGTGGTCGAGACGGAGGGCGGTCGCGCGCTGCTGTCGCGGGGCGGCGCCCGGGTGGAGGTCCCCGACGACCCGCACCAGGACGCCCCCGGGTGGCACGCGCTGCGCCGGATGTCGGCCGAACACGCGGGACGCCGCCTCGACCTGCTCCTGGACGACCAGGACCCCGACCGCCTCCCCGGCGCCGACCTGGTCGCCCACCGGCTGACGGAGCGGGAGGTCCGGGAGTGGCGGGTGAGCCTGCGCCAGGCGTGGGAGCTGCTGGTCACCGACCACTGGACCATCGCGGAGGAGGCGGCCGACACCGTCGTCGCGCTCACCCCCATCACCGCGCCCGGCGGGGCGCACACCAGCGCGACCGCCCGGCACGCCTTCGGCTCCCTGGGACTGTCCCGGCCGCCCGACCCGGTGCGGTTCGCGCTCACCTTCGCCCACGAGGTGCAGCACGCCAAACTCATGGCCCTGCTCGACCTGGTCCCGCTCACCCTCCCGGACGACGGGAGCACCCACTACGCGCCCTGGCGCCCGGACCCCAGACCCGTGTCCGGGCTCCTCCAAGGGGTGTACGCCCACCTGGGGGTGGCCGGGTTCTGGCGCCGCCACCGCCTGGTGGCCCGGGGAGAGGAGGCCCGGCGCGCCCACGCCGACTTCGCGCACTGGCGCTCGGCCGCCCACGGGGCCGCGCGCACGGTGGCCGGATCCGGAAGACTCACACCAGACGGAGCGCGCTTCCTGGCGGCGACCGAACGGACGCTCGCCTCCTGGCTGGCCGAGGAGGTGCCCGACGGGATCGCCGAGGCGGCCGAGGCCGCCTCCCACCGCCACCGGGAGCGGTGGCGCGCCCGCAACGGAACCCCGCGGGGGGCGGGACACGCCGCCCCCACAGCCGACCGCGCTGACCGGACCCGACCGCGCTGACCGAACCGGAGGACGGCGCCCCACGCGCGCCCGCCCGCCCCGGAGCTGACGCGGACCGGGTCCCGGACCCCGCCCGCGCGGGCGGTCAGAGCAGCGGCGGGTCGAAGTCGGTGATCATCCGGCCGCCCTGCCGCGCGGTCGACGTGAAGTGGTGCTCCCGGCCCAGCGTCCGCACCAGCGCCGTGTGCGTGGTCTCCGCCAGGGCGTCGGCCTCCTCCGCGGCGCCCTCCTCCCGCAGGTCGAGCGCCAGGTTGGCCGCGCACGCCAGCGTGTTGTGGTGGTCGTCGCCCAACAGCGCGCGCAGCCGGCGCAGGGTGCCCCGGCCCAACCGCACCGCGTTCTTGGTCTCGCCCAGCGCGGACAGGTCGCTGGCCAGGTTGATCGCCACCCCCAACGAGTAGTGGTGGTCCCGTCCCAGCTTGCCGTCCAGGGCGGCCAGCGCCGACTCGTTCATCGCCCGAGCCCGCGACGCGTCACCCAGCAGCCGGTACAGCAGGGCGACGTTGCTCGTGCACCCGTGGTTGTAGGGGTGCTCGGGGCCGTACGCCCGCACGTACCGCAGGTCGGTGTCCTCACCCAGCTCCAGCGCACCCGTCAGCTCCCCGGTCATCCGCCAGATGTTGGTCAGGCACATGGCCGCGGCCAGGGTCTCGGGGTGGTCGATGCCGTACAACCGCAGGTAGCGCGAGTGCACGTCCAGCGCCAGTTCGAGCGCCTCCTCGAACTCACCGGACATGCGGCGCGCGATCGCCAGGTCCATCTGGGTGCGCAGCGTCCTCGGATGCTCGACCCCCAGCTGCTCGCGCCCGTAGGCCAGCGCGTCCTCACCCAGGTCGCAGGCCTCGGTGAAGTCCCCCGCCAGGCGCACCGACAGGGCCAGGCCGTGCCAGAACGACAGCAGGACCGGTGAGCCGGGGGCGGCGCTGCGCCGCTTGTACAGCATGTACGCGCGCTCGTGCCGTGCCTGGGCGCCGGTGAAGTCACTGGTCAGCGCGTAGTCGATGCCCAGGTTGTGCAGCGCGCGCAGGGTGGCGGACTCGTTGGGCCCCAGGGTCTCCTCGTGCAGCCGCAGGGTCTCCTCGTCGTGCTCCCGGGCCCGCCAGAAGTCCCCGCGCGCCCGGTAGTCGGCCCCCAGCCCCGACAGCACGTTGAGGGTCTCGCTGTGGGTGCGCCCCAGGGTCCGGCGCACCTTCGGCAGGATGGCGCGGTTGAGGTCGTGGGCCTCCTGGTAGCGGCCCAGGTCGCGCAGCCGGTTGGCGTACAGGCGCTGGGCCTCCAGCACGTGCGGGTCCTCGTCCCCGGAGTCGGCCACCCACTGGTCGATGAACACGCGCGCGTAGCGGCTGGCGGTCTCGTAGTTGCCGACCACGAACAGGAAGCTGAGCATGCTCAGCGCGAACCTGCGCACCTCGGGGCGGGTGCTCTCCGCCACCCGGGAGGGGCCCACGTGCGGCAGCAGCTCCTGGTAGCGGGACTGCGCCGCGGGGTCGGTCCGGCTCTCCGGGGCGGACGCGCTGAGCAGGGACCACACCTCGGCCCGGATCGAGTCCCGCATCGACTCGTCGAGCTCCTCGCGCAGCAGGGCCTGGATGAGTCGGTGCACCTGGATGGTGCGGTTGGCGTTGTCCAGCCGCACCAGAGCGTACCGCCCCAACTGGCCGACCGCCCGGCTCAGCCGGATGGGGTCGGCCAGCAGCTCCGCCAGCTCGGGCCGGATCTGGCCGCCCTCCACCGGGAAGAACAGGTCGCGCGGGATCGGGTCGGGACCGAAGAAGGCGCAGCAGCGCAGCAGCTCCATCGCCTCGGGCAGGTTCTCCCGGAGCTTGGCCACCGACAGCTGCCAGGCGGCGGTCATCGGCTCCGGGTACTCGGGGGGTTTGCCCTCGCGCAGGAGGGGCCCGGTGCGCTCGGAGAGCAGCCGCATGTACTCGCGCGCCGACATCCCGGTCTCGGACTGGAGCGCCCCGGCCTGCTCCAGCGCCAGCGGGAGGTGGCCGAGCGCCTCCGCCAGCTCGACCGCGTCCTCGACACTGATCCCCCGGGGGATGCGCCGCTTGAGGAACTCCACGCTCTCGTGCGCGGGGAAGACGTTGACCGACACGGTCCTGGCCACCGACTCCCAGCGGTGGTTGCGGGTGGTGACCAGCACGTGCCCGGGTCCCTGCGGGATGACGTCGGTTAGGTCCTCGGGCTCGTCGGCGTTGTCGAAGATCAGCAGCCACCGCGAGTACGGCTCACCCCGCCGCAGCGCGTCGAGGACCCCGTTGGCGGCGTCCTCCACACCGGTCAGTCCGGGGCCGGGCAGGTCCAGGTGCGGGGCCAGGTGGGCCAGTGCCGAGCGGACCAGCCCGGGCTGGTCGGCCATGATCCACCACACCAGGTCGTACTCCTCCCGGTAGCGGTGGGCGTACTCCACCGCCATGAGGGTCTTGCCGACGCCGCCGTAGCCGTGGAGGGTGTGCGGTACGACCGCCGTCACCTGGCCGCGCAGCCCGTCGTACAGGTTCTGGAGCTGCTCGGCGCGGCCGGTGAAGTTCTTGTTCTGCGGCGGGACCCTCCCCCAGACCTTGGGGAAGCGTGGGGAGTGGGGAGTGGAAGCGCTCACGCGATGTCCTCCGGTTTCACATCGTCCCCACCAGGCATTCTGGATCAGTTTTGGAAGATTCCTGGTGTCGAGTCGAGGATTTCGGTCAGCGGGGTGCGGGAACTGCGAATACGAACTCAGAGTAGGCGAAGATGTTAGGGAAGGACAGGCCGGTGGTAGAAACTCCATGGGACAACCGAAGAAACGACAAAGGGAGGCGGACGCCGCGGAGCGTGACCGTATCTCTCCTTTCTCGCTGGTCGGAAGGACATTGTCGATGCCACACGAACACGTCCCCGGGGCGGCCGCCCTGGTGGAGGCGGGCGGCCTGACCCTGCACGACCTGGACGGGTACGGGGAGAGCGCGATCGTGCGGGCGCTGCGATCGGTCCTGGAGCCGGGATCGGGTGCCTCGGAGGCGATCGCCGCGTTCACCAGCGACCCGGACGAGGACGGCTAGAACGCCTCCGCCGTGGCCCTGCGCCCCGCCTCGGACCGGGCCCGTCCCGGGCTTTCCCCGCCCCTGGTCCCGCCCGCCGCCCTCCACCGCCCAGGGGCCGCCGCGCAGCCGGAGGGCCGCCCCCGAAGGACGCCCGCGACGCGGTGTCCGCTCCGTTCGCGCACCCGAACGGCGACCCCCTCGGGCGACCGCCCCACCTCCGGCACAGGGGTCCCTTCGCGACCATTTCCCACACGTGTCGTCGCGGGGGCCGCGAATCTGAAAAAAGCGACGGACAATGACGTCCACGGATGAAAGCGGAACCCGTTCACCGAACCGGGAACGCCGCCGACCCGCGGCGCCGCGGAACCGCTCTCCACGGCTCGGAGCTGATTTCATGGCACGAAACTCCGCCCCTCGGACGCCTCACACGGGGCCGTTCGTCGGCGCGCGGCCCTTCGGCGCCCGCGACCGTCGCCTGTTCCACGGCCGGGCGGAGACGGTGGACGCCCTCGTCCAGGCGTGGACCACGGCGCGGCTGACCGTTCTGCACGGGGACGCCGGGGCCGGAAAGACCTCCCTCCTGCGCGCGGGGGCCGTCCCCGCCCTCACCGACCGGGGCGCCCGGGTCCTGCCGGTGGGTCACCTGCTCCTCGACCCGGCCTTCCCCAGCGCCGTCCTCCCCGAGCAGAACCCCTTCACCCGCGCCCTGCTCGCCTCCTGGAACCCGGGCGGGTTCCCCACCCACGGGCCGGGCACCTCCACCACCGACTTCCTGCGCGACCACGAGCGCGTCGACCGCTACGGCCGCCCGCTGCCCCTCTTCGCCGCCCTCGACCAGGCCGAACTCCTGCTGCGCACCCCGGACGACCCCGGACCGCACCGCGCCGCGCTCGTCGACGAACTCCTCGTCGCGCTGCACGACCACCCCGGGCTGCACCTCCTGCTCACCGTGCGCACCGAGCACCTGGCCGACCTGCGCCGGATGATCGCCGCGCACGGGGCCGACCACACCGAGGTGCGCGTCGGCCCGCTGGACCCCGACACCGCGGTCAGCGCCACCGCCCGCGCCCTGGACACGGCCGGCGTCCGGCACCCCCTGACCGTCGCCGGGCGTCTGGTCGAGGAGGTGCGGACCGTCCCAGGGACGTCCGCCTCCGGCGCCGCCACCGCGGCCCTCACCGACACCGTCGACCCCGTCCTGCTCCAGACCGTCGGCGCGCTCCTGTACGCCGAGGGATCGGACGCCTTCGCCGCGGACGACGTCGACCGCGCCCTCACCGTCCACCTCAGCCTCGTACTGGAGGAGGTCGCCGCCGAGCACCTCGTCCCCCGCGACCTGCCCCACGCCTGGCTGCGCCGCGCCGCGACCCCGGGCGGGCCGGGCGCCCCGGCCCCCGGAGCGGAGGGCGCCCACGACCCCGACCTCACCCGGGGCCTGGTCCACACCCTCCAGGACCGCCACCTGGTCACCCCCGACACCGACGGGACCGCCTACCGCCTGCGCCACCCGCGTCTGGCCCGACCCCTCGCCGACCTGGCCGCCCGCCCCCCAACCGAGCACCCCGAGCCGTGGACGACGGCCCACCGCGTCGTCGTCGCCCGTCGGGCCCACACCCGGGGTGAGCCCGATCTGGCGGGGGAGCACGCCCGGCGGGCGCTGCGGTCCACCCCGCCGCCCCGCCCCCGCGAGCGCGTCCTGCTCACCTCGCTCCTGGGCGACCTCGCCTTCGAACGCGGGGACCCAGCCGTCGCCGCCGCCTACTACGCCGAGGCGGCCGAACTGCTGGAGGCGGTCGGGGACGGCGCCGGCGTGGCCCGGCTGCTCGTGGCCCAGTCGAGCAGCCGGCTCCAGGCGGGGCAGCGCGCCGCGGCGCTCGACGGCCTGCGCGCCGCCGCAGGACGCGCGCACGGGGACCCGAGCCTGCGCACCGGCATCGGCCAGGCCCTGTGGCGCGTCGGGCAGAGCCAGTCCGCCCTCGACCTCCTGGACGCCGTCCTCGTCGGCGACCGGTCGGCCAGCGAGGCCCGACGCACCCGGAACCGGATCCGCGCCGAGCTGACGTCCGCCCGGGGGCTGACCCCACGCGGGAGCTGGTGACCCGACCCGATGGACTCCACCGTGCTGGTCGCGCTCATCACCGGAGCCGTCACGGCCCTGAGCACACTCGGCGCCACAGCGTTGGCCGCCCACCGGGCCGCGCGCACGGAGCGCTGGCGGGCCGAACACGCCCTGGAGGTGGAGCGGACACGACACCTGTTCGACCGGGAGCGCCGCCGCGACCAGGAGCTGCGGTCGCGGTTCGACGACGCGCGCAGGGCGGTGCTCCGCCTCGGCATGTCGGTCCGGGTGGTCACGCACATCCGCGCCGAGGGCCCGCCCCGGCCCGGTGACGAGGAGCTGGCCGACCTGCTGCGGCAGGCCCGCGCCGACAGCCTGGACGCGGTCGTGGCGGTCGAGCGCCTGCGGGGCGTTCTCCCCGAGGGACGGCGCGGCCCGGTCGACGAGCTGCGCGAGGCCACCGACCGGGCCTTCAACCACGTCCAGACACGGACGGGTCAGGTCGGTGACGCCCTGCGGATCCAGAAGGCGCTGGACACGGCCCTGCGGAGGGTGGGGGAGTCGCTGTTCCCGGTGGGGGAGAGGGGCGCGGCGCGCACCGACCCCAGCCGACGGCCCGGACCAGGGTGAGGACCAGGGCGCCCAGCAGGAGCGGCGCGGTGACCGCCGCGGCGGTGGCGCGCACGCCCACCGCCGCCATGAGGTGGCCCCCGCACAGCACACCGAGGGGGAGCGCCGCGCCGGTGACGAGGCGGACGGTGCCGGTGACCCGTCCCAGGAGCTCGGACGGCACGCGCGTGGTGTGGTAGGTGGTCACGGCGACGTTCATGTGCGCGCCGACGAACCCGATCCCGCCCCAGGCCAGGGGGAGGGCGGCCACCAGCCAGCCGGTGTCCGCCCGCCCGACCAGGGCCAGGGGCGCGGTGACCGCGGCCCACGCCCACAGGCACAGGACGACCACGGTGGCGTGGTGCAGACGCCGGACGAGGGCCGTGGCGGTGAGGGAGCCGAGCAGCCCTCCGGCCCCGGTCGCGGCGAGCACCGTCCCGAGCAGGAGGGCGGAGAGCCCCCGGTCGGTGGCCAGGACGACGATGACCAGCCACACCGTCTGGAACAGGGCGTTGGTCGCCGCGCACACCGCCGTGGCCAGCAGAAGGAACCGGTCGTGGCGCAGGTGGGCGAAGCCCGCCGCCGTCTCCCGGCACAGGGCGCCCGCCCGACGCTCCGGTGCGGTGCCCTCCCGGGCGGCCGCGTCCTTCCGCCGGACGGCCTCCGCCCCGGGGGCGGCGCGCAACCGGGGCAGGCGCGCCACCAGGCACAGCCCCACCGCCGAGACCACCGCGTCGAACACGGCGGGCAGCCCGTGGCCCAGACCGAACAGCGCGCCGCCGAGCGGACGGCCGGTCATCTGGGTGGCGTGGGTGCGGGCCTCGTTGCGGGCCGCGGCGGTCGGCAGCCGGTCGCGGGGGACCAGCAGCGGCACGGCGGCCGACGCGGCGGTCGCGTGCAGGGCGGCGCACACGCCGTGGACGGTGGCCGCGGCGGCCAGCAGGGCCACCGGCGCGTCCAGGACCAGGACCGGGCCGACCAGCAGCGCCACGCACACCAGGCGCGCGCACTGGCTGGCGACCATGACGGAGCGGGGGTCGTGGCGGTCGACCACGACCCCGACCGGCACGTACAACAGGGTGCGCGGCACCATCCCGGCGGCGGCGATCCACCCGGCCAGGGCCGGGGAGCCGCTCTGGTGCAGGGCGAGCAGCGGGACGGACAGGGTGAGGGTCATCGAACCCAGGGCGGACAGCGCCCCGCCCGTCCACAGCAGACCGAAGCGGCGCCGCCAGCGGTGGTCGTCCCACGCGCTCGGCGCCGGTCGGGGGCGGGGGGCGGGGGCCGGGCGTCCACCGGTGCGCGCACACGTGTCGGACATCGTTCTCGCAACCGTCGGGAACCTGGACGTCGGAGCCCGTGGGGACGGCCGTGGTGGTCGGCGCGGGCGCCCCTGGGGTCGTCGGTGGTCCCGCCGCCCCTGCGCCGTGTTCGGTGGGTGACTGACGGTGCGGGTGGGCTGCGCTCATCGTAGCGGGAAAGGGGGGCCGTACGTGGCCATCGGGCGAAACGGCACCGCCGGGTCCCGGCCCGGTGGGCGCTCCGGTGACCGGGGCGTACGCCCTCCCGCCACGGGGCCGCCGCAACGGAATTGACCTCAACCGCGGTTGAGGTAACAGACTTACCCTCCGTCCGACCACGACCGAGGGAGCCCCGTGACCGCCCACCCGTCCGTCCCCGCCCCCGACCACCTCACCGACCGCCTGCGCTCGGCCCGCAACGCCTGGATGTGCACCTCGCGCCCGAACGGCTCACCGCACCTGACCCCGGTCTGGTTCGCCCACGTCCGGGACCGCTGGTGGGTCAGCACCGGCCCGGGCACGGTCAAGGCGCGCAACCTCGCCGCCGACCCCCGGGTGTCGCTGGCGCTGGAGGACGGCGACGCGCCCGTCGTCGCCGAGGGCACCGCCACGACGCACACCGACGGCTTCCCCGCCGACGTCGTGGCCGCCTTCCGCGACCGTTACGACTGGGACATCGAGGACGTCGTCGAGGACAGCGGCCGCCCCCACGTCCTGCTGGAGATCGCGGTCCGCCGCTGGCTGATGGCCCAAAGCGCCCCGGAGCCGACCTGACCGCCCGGTCGCCGCCGCCCGCCCCGGCCCCCACCGGTCACGGCCGCACCCCCCGTGCCCGCTCACCGCTGTGACCAGGCGACCGCCGTGACCCGGTGCGCCTCGGTGGCGTCGGGGTACTCCCACCGGCGGACCAGGCGCTCCACCACCGCGGCGGGGACCGGGCGGGCGCGCCGGTCCAACCGGGCGCGCAGGACCCCCGGCGGCGCCTCCAGGGACACGATCTCGACCCTGGCCCGGTACGCGGCGGCCAGGCCGACGCACCGGTCGCGGACGTCACGCGACAGGTTGGTCGCGTTCCACACCAGCGACCGCCCCGCCCGCAGGTGCTCCCGGGCCAGCTCGTGCGCGGCGGCGGCCACCCGCCGCTGCGGGTCGGTGGGCCGTACGCCCATCTCCGCGCGCAGCGCGTCCAGACCCACCACCGGCAGGCCCGCCCGGTGGGCGCCGATCCACGTGTCCTTGCCCGCACCGGGCAGCCCGGACATGACCGTCACCGTCGACCGGGTGTCGTCGTGGGCCGCGTAGTCCGGATCCCGGTCCGGCTTGCGGAAGAACCAGAACCGCGCGTGGTCGGAGGGGAAGTCGCGGGGGCGGTCCAGGCACCGCTGCTCGGCGCAGTACTCGCGGTACAGGGCGATGTTGTCCAGCACCTCGGCGCCGTCACCGCAGCGACGCCCCAGGATGTCGGCGGTGGCCAGCAGCGCCAGGTCGTCGTTGCGCGCGACCAGGCTCACCCGGAAGGCGATCGCGCGCAGGTCGGGGCGCTCCAGGGCCCAGAACGGCACCTGGTGGTGGCGGACCAGCCCGGCGACGTGCTCGCGCCAGTCCACCGTGGCTCCGCCCTCCCACAGCAGACGGCGCGTGATGAGCTCACCCGCGCGCGAGTGCCCGTGGGCGGTGACCCGGCCGTCGGCGTCCCGCCGGGTGCGCGCCGCCTTGCCGACGTCGTGCAGGAGCACGGCAGCGAACAGCCGGACCCGCTCGGGCGCCGGGCGCGCCCGCCACTCGGGCAGCTCCGCCAGGGCCTCGCACGCCATCCGCGTGTGCGTCTCCACGTCGCCCTCGGCGTGGTGGACCGGGTCCTGCTCCACACCCGCCATCTCCCGCACCCACGGCAGAGCCTCCCGCACCGCCGCCCAGTCCAGCGACCAGGCCGGGGGCGCCGGGCACAGCTCATCGAACGGTCGCATGGAGCACCTCCGGGTCGGCCAGGCGGTTGGCGATCAGCGGACGGTCCAGCCAGTGCGTCCCCGAGTCCAGCACGGCGGTGGCGAACTCCGAGCGCACCCACTTGTACCGGTCGACGGTGCGGTCCCCCTCCTCGACCTTGACGTAGAGCCCCTCCATCAGGTCGGAGCCGTCGCTCTCGGCCAGGGCGCGCCCGGGGTCGGCCCCCGCGGCGCGCGCCGCGGCGGCCAGCGCCGACCGCCACCGCGGGGTCCGGCACGTGGAGGGCCCCACCAGACGGGTCAGTTCGGACAGCTCGGACAGCGGACCCGAGTACAGGACCGGGACCGACACCACCGGCGCGCCCGCCAGCAGCTCCCGGCGGCGCGGCGTCGACAGGAAGACCCCCTCCCGCGTGTCCAGGACGTCGAACTCGCAGAAGAAGTGCGGCAGCGCGTCGTAGAACACGGTGTGCTTGGCGTACAGCCATTCGCCGTAGAGCACGTACCGGTCGCCCAGGCGGGGCCACAACCGGTGCGCGACCGTCGCCGCCCAGGCCTTGAACGGCGCGAACTGCCGCTCACGCGGTCCGCCGGTCAGGAAGTGGCCCCGGCTCTGCAACCGCAGTCGTCCCCCGGCGTCGAAACCGATCCCCGCGTTGGCGCCGTCGAGCTTCTCCTCGACGACCAGGTACCGCCCCGCCAGGTCACGGAAGGGCGTGGCCGACAGGTCGTCGTCACCCGGTTGCAGACGCGACCCCCGGATGTGCCGGGTCCGCGGATACTTGTGCAGCATGCGCCCCGTTGTACCGGGACGCCGTGCCCCCGGGCCACCGGTTTTCCCGCGCCGGAGGCCGGGGACGGCTCGGCGCCCTGCGGACCGGCCGGCGATGTCGGCACCGGTTGGTAGGGAGGAGTCCATGGGCTACAGCACCGTGTTCACCGGACACGTCACCGTCACCCCGCCGCTCAACCCCCACGAGGTCGCCTACCTCAGGAAGTTCAACCGGACCCGGCGCATGGACCGCGAGCGCGGCCCCTACCACGTCGAGGGCAGCGGCTTCATGGGACAGGGCGAGGACCCCGACATCCGCCGGTACAGCACTCCCCCCGAGGGGCAGCCGTCCCTGTGGTGCGGATGGACCCCCTCCGAGGACGGCACCCGGATCCACTGGGACGGGATGGAGAAGTTCCACGAGGCCGACGTGTGGATGGCCTACCTCATCGACCACTTCCTCAGACCGGGTGCCCACGCCGCCGCCTACGAGGGCCCGCACCGGCCCGCCGCGTTCGACCACTTCACGTTCGACCACACGGTCTCCGGCGTCATCCACGCCCAGGGCGACGACCCCGAGGACCGGTGGGACCTGGTCGTCACCGCCAACCGGGTCTCCTAGACCGGCCCGGCCGCCCTCCGCTCCCGAGGCCGTCAACCGCCGCGGACGCCCGCACGGCGCCCGTCCCGCCAGACCGGCCCCCGGGGGAAACCTCAGCGTTGCGCGGCAGCGCGTCCGTCACCGCCGTCCGGCCGGACCCCCGGCAGGAGCCTCAGCGCCCCCGGACCGGGCGGCGCCCGCCCAGGGACGCGGCGTCGGCCGCCGCCCGCCCCTCGACCCAGCCCTCCTCGCTGTGGGGGCCGCGCACCCGCGTGTGGGTCAGCTCCCCGAACGCCTCCTCGACCGCGGCCGCCACCTCGCGCTCCCGGGCGGCGAACAACGGCACCAGGTCGGCGCCGGTCTCGGCCGCGGCGGCCGCCGCGGCCGACCGGGCCGACTCCGCGAGCCGCTCACCCACGCGCACCGCGAACGCCGAGACGAACGACGCCCGAAAGTCCCGGTCCGCGGCCCGCCCCGACCGGTCACGCGCCGCCCCGCTGGCCCGCACCGCGCTCTCCGCCTGCACCAGCAGCGACGTGAACATCAACTCGACCGCGTCCAGGTCGGCGTCGAACCCCACCACCGTGCACAGCCCCAGCTCCCGGTGCCAGACCGCCCGGCAGCGGTTGGCCTCGGCGACCTCGTGCAGCAGGACGGCCTTGTGCTCGTCGTAGGGGGCGTCCACCGGCAGCCGCCGGGCCGCCGTCGCGGAGGCCGACCCCCCGGGCTCCTCCTCCAGCAGCGCCCGGTCGATACTGTGCCGGGCCATCACCTCCTGGGCGCGGGCGCTCAACGCCTCCGCCTCGTGCGGGAACTCCGTCGACTCGGCCTTGGCCAGCAGGGCCCGCACCCTCTCCAACCGGGTGCGGTCCACCGACGACGGTGCCCGCGCCGGGGTCCGGCGTCCGGACCGGAAGGCGCCCGGCGGCGGTCCCAGCGTCTGCACGGGAGGCAGCACCCGCAACGCGGCCAACACCCGCAACGCCAGTTCGACGACCTCGAACCGCAACAGGCCGTGCTCGCCCCCCGCGTACGCGAGGTACCCCTCGCCCCACTCCGGGGCCGCCCCCAGATCCCGCACCTGAGCGCTCCACCGGGGGTCCACCGCGGCCGGAGGGTGGCGGCGGTGCTCGGCCGCGACCGCGTCGGCGCACAGGGCCGCGGCCACGTGGCCGAGCTCCCGCCCGACCTGGCGCACCGTCTCGGCGGGCCGCCAGCCACGGGCCCACACCCCGGCCAGCCCCCGCGTCAGGGCGTCCGTCACCGCCAGCCCGGCCGTCTTCGCCCACGCCGGATCCTCGACGTCGGCCAGACGCGCCGCGGCCAGGTCCACACCCCCGCCGTCGTCACCCAGGACCAGCGCGTCCACGGCCCCCGCCACCACGTCGGCGGCCGAGTCCGCGGGCGCGGGACCGGCCCAGGCGTCGGTCCGGGGGGCCGAGGCGCGCCGCCGTCCGCGGTTCTTCTTGCCCACGGTGGTCCTCCCAGGTCGAGGTGGTGGTGGAGCCGACGGGCCATCCTAACCGTGTCGGCCCCGGGCCTCCGCCGCGCTTCGGCCGGTGCTCGGGCGCCCCGAAGGCAGGGTGCTTCCTCCTCGGCTGTGCCTGCCGCTCGTTCCTCGCTCGCGGCTTGCCTCGTCGTGCTGCACCCTGCCGGCGCCCGAGCCGTGTCGGCCCCGGGCCTCCGCCGCGCTTCGGCCCGTGCTCCCCACCGGTCCGTGACACACGCGAAACGCGACCGAAAGACACCGGCGCCGGACACGCCGACGCCACCCGCCGGAGTCCGACTTGAGGGCCGATGTTCCCCGCGGAAAGCCGGAGCTTTCGTCCCGGAATCACGCCGGAAACAATCGCGGCGTAGCGTCGCGGGGCATCCACAGCCACCGAGGAGTCTCCATGCACCAGGGAACCGGATCCGCTGGCCGCGACGACACCCCGGGCGGCCGGGCGGAGGAGGCCCGCTGCCCGATCGGAGGGGCGGGGGCGCTGGCCCTGCACGGCCCCGCCGCGACGGACCTGCCCTGGGACCGGCTCCGGAACCACTACGGCGGCCTCGCCCCGGTCGAGATCAGCCCCGGCGTGCCCGGCTGGCTCCTCCTCGGCTACAAGGAGAACCTCCAGGTCCTGCGCGACCAGACCTACTTCTCCGCCGACCCCCGGCCCTGGAGCGCCTCCGGCGTCGCACCCGCGCGCACCGGCGCGCTCACCCACGACGGCGAGGAGCACCAGCGGCTGCGCACCCCCATCGTCGACGCGCTCGCCCGGGTGGGCACACCCCAACTCGTCCCCGTCGTGGAACGCGCCTCCGTGCGCCTGCTCGCCGCGGTCGCCGCCGACGGCCGCACCGACCTCATCGGCCGGTTCGCGGCCCCGCTGCCCGCCCTCGTGCTCAACGAACTCTTCGGCCTCCCCGACGCCTACGGAAACCTGCTCGCCGACCTCACCGCCCGCCTGTGGAGCGGCGACCCCGCCCGCGCCGAACCGGCGTCGCTGGCCATCCGCGCCTACTTCACCGGCCTGGTCTTTCGCAAACGCGCCGATCCGGGCGACGACCTCGCCTCCCACCTGCTGGGACACCCCCACCGCCTCACCGACGACGAGGCGGTCGAGGCGCTCTCCCTGCTGTGGGAGACCGGGCACGAGCCCACCACCCACCTCATCGGCAACGCCCTGCTCAAGCTGTTGGAGGACCCCGCCGTGTGGACCGCCTACCTGGGCGGCACCCTCACCCCCGAGGACTTCATCGACTACGTCATGTGGACCGACTCGCCGATCAGCGTGCTCGCCGGGCGCTACTCCACCATGGACATCCGCTTCGCCGGGGCCCGCATCCGCCAGGGGGAACCGCTGCTGTTCGGGTTCGCCTCCGCGCACGGCGACCCCTCGGTGACCCGCGGCGGGGACGACGCCATGGCCATGGCGGGCAACCGCTCCCACCTGTCCTGGGGTGCGGGGGCGCACCGGTGCCCGGCCACCGGTTTCGCCCGGGAGTTCGTGCGCACGGCCATCGACACGGTCGTGGACCGGCTGCGCGGTATGGCGCTGGCCGTCGACCCCGCCGAGCTGGCCTGGCGCGGATCCCTGGCCGTGCACGGGCTGCAGGCCCTGCCGGTGCGGTTCACCCCGACCGGGGAACGCGCCGAGTCCGGCCCCGACGAGCGGCCCGGACCGCCCGACCGCCCCCGCTGGATCCGCCGCAGGCGCCGACCGAAGCCCCAGGGGGCCCGCTACCAGGCTCCCCTGGCCCCCAAGGACGAGGCCGCCGAGCCCGGGCCCGCCGTCCGCCCCGCCCCGGCGACCACACCCCGGCCCGCCGCGCCGCGCGCCCTCGGAGCGCGCTACCAGGCGCCGTTCGCCCAGCAGGAGACCGACACACCCGACCCCCTGGACCGGCTTCTGGCCACCTGGCGTCCGAACGGGTAGGGCGGTGCGTCCGGCCACGGCACGCCCGTTCCGGGGGAGGACGACCCCGTGGTTCCGCCGTTCCCGGGGTTCGGGGCCGCCGCGGCGCGGACCCGGAGCGCATCCGGGGTCCGGCTCACTCCTGGCTCCGGCGCACCCTCTCGGCGAACTCCTCGGCCTTGAGCAGCCGGGACAGCTCCTCCCGCCGGGACGCGACCGGGCGGTCGTCGTCGGCCGCCAGCGCGGGGTCGGGGATCTCCTGCCGGACCTCAGCGTCGATGCCCAGGACGTCGTGGTCCTCGATCTCCTCGATGCGGTGCCCGTAGGGGTGGTCGAGCAGGAACTCGGCCACGGCACTGTCCTGGTCGGCCGCGCCCACGTCCATGACGGCGTCCACGTCGTCGATGTCGGCTGAACCGTCCACCGTGAAGTCTTCGGGTTGCTCCGTCACCGGCGGCCCCCTCGCGCTCGCTCCCTCTATCTCGATCATGCCTGGTCGGAGCGGGGGATTCCAGTCGTGGCCCGGCGGAGATCCGTGGTGACGGCGTCCGTCGGGGCGCGGGCGCGGCCGTGAAAGGCTAGGAGGCGCCGCACGCGCGGCCCGGCACGCCGACCGAACACGGCGTGGCGGTCCAAGGATCACACGGACGACGAGGAGCGACCGGATGCCTGGCAGTACGACCCCCCACGGCGCGGTGGACACCGGGGAGCGGGCCCGCCCCGACACCCCGCTGGACCGGCGGGGGGAGTGGGCCGCCCTGGGCGAGCACCGTACCCGGTTCGGCGACACCCACCTGCGCGACCTGTTCGCCGACGATCCCGCCCGAGCGGAGCGGTTCGCGCTGGACGTCGGCGACCTGCACGTCGACTACTCCCGCAACCTCGTGACCGACGAGACCCTGCGCCTGCTCACCGCCCTCGCCGACGCCACCGGCGTGGCCGAGTCGCGCGACGCCATGCTGCGCGGGGACCACATCAACCTCACCGAGGACCGAGCCGTCCTGCACACCGCCCTGCGCGCGCCCCGCCAGGCGGTCATCGAGACCGACGGCCACGACGTCGTCCCCGACGTCCACCGCGTCCTGGACCGGATGGCCGCCTTCGCCGAGCGCGTGCGCTCGCGGAACTGGCTCGGCCACACCGGCCAGAGCGTCCGGCGCGTCGTCAACATCGGCATCGGCGGCTCCGACCTGGGGCCGGCCATGGCCTACGAGGCGCTGCGCCCCTACACCGACCGCGGACTGGAGTTCCGCTTCGTCTCCAACGTGGACGGCACCGACCTGCACGAGGCGCTCGTCGACGCCGACCCCGCCCGCACGCTGTTCATTGTCGCCTCCAAGACCTTCACCACCGTCGAGACGATCACCAACGCCACCGCCGCGCGCGCCTGGCTGGCCGACGGGCTGGGCGTGGACGTCGACAGCGACGCGGTCGCCAAGCACTTCGTCGCGGTCTCCACCAACGCCGAGGCGGTGGCCGGGTTCGGTATCGACACCGCCAACATGTTCGAGTTCTGGGACTGGGTCGGCGGCCGCTACTCCTACGACTCGGCGATCGGCCTGTCCCTGATGGTGGCCCTGGGGCCGGACGCCTTCCGTGAGATGCTCGCCGGATTCCACCTCATGGACGAGCACTTCGCGACCGCGCCAGCCGCCCGCAACCTGCCCTTCCTGCTCGGTCTGCTGGGCGTGTGGTACGGGGCCTTCTTCGACGCCCACAGCCACGCGGTGCTGCCCTACAGCCACCACATGTCGAAGTTCCCCGCCTACCTCCAGCAGCTGGACATGGAGTCCAACGGCAAGTCGGTCCAGCGCGACGGTCGGCCCGTCGCCTGGCAGACCGGGCCGATCGTGTGGGGCACCCCCGGCACCAACGGACAGCACGCCTACTTCCAGCTCCTGCACCAGGGCACCCGGTTCGTGCCGGCCGACCTCATCGGTTTCGCCAACCCCGCCCCCGGTCTGCCCGACGCGCTGGTCCCCCAGCACGACCTGCTCATGGCCAACCTGTTCGCCCAGGGGCAGGCGCTGGCCTTCGGCCGGACCGCCGAGGAGGTCGCCGCCGAGGGGGTGCCCGCCGACCTGGTCCCGCACCGCACGTTCGCGGGCAACCACCCCACGACCACGATCCTGGCCGACCGGCTGAGTCCGTCGGTGCTCGGCCAGCTGGTCGCCCTCTACGAGCACAAGGTGTTCGTGCAGGGCGCGGTGTGGAACGTCAACTCCTTCGACCAGTGGGGGGTCGAGTTGGGCAAGGTGCTGGCCAGGCGGGTCGAGCCCGCCCTGACCGAGGGCGCCGAGGTCCCCGGTCTGGACGCCGCCACGGCCGCCCTGGTGCGGCGGTACCGGGAGCTGCGCGGCCGCTAGGGGTCCGGTGCCGCCCCGGCGCGTCGTCCGCCGGGGCGGCACCGGTACGCTCGGGTTCGAGGAGATCCGGGGAGGGGAGCGGGTGCGCACCGGAATTCGACTGGTCGGGACGCTGCTCATGGCCGGTGCGGTCGCGGGCTGCGCGTCGGCGCTCGGCGGGGGACGGGCCTGCACGGAGATCGGCGTCCCGGTGGGGGTGGCCCTGGAGGTCGCTCCCCCGGACGCGGCGGGGGTACGGTCCGCCGAGGTGGAGGTGTGCTGGGACGGGCGGTGCCGCAGCTCCGAGGTCGAGCTGTCGGAGTCGACCGAGAGCGTCGACGAGGGGTGCGAGGACGGGACGTGCGGCGCGCGGTCCGTTCCCACCGGGGGAAGGCACGGTTTCGCGTTCGTCGAGGGTCTTCCGGCCGAGCCCGTGGAGGTACGGCTCGCGCTCCTGGGCGAGGACGGGGAGGAGCTCCTCACCGACACGGTCACCGTCACCCCCGAGATGCTGGAGCCCAACGGCCCGGGGTGCGGTGAGGGCGGACCGCAGGCGGGCGTGGTGGTGGAGGACGGCGCCCTGCGGGAGAGGTGACCGACCGACGGGGGAGCCGTTCCCGGCGGCGGGAAAACCCCTTGCTCCTCCCGGCCGCCCTCGGGTAGGTTGCCCCCGACATGCGTAACTGACATCGAGACCGACCGCCGGGCGCGCGGGGCTCGCCCCTTCCGGGGCTGGAGCCGGACCCCGCCCGGCGCACCCGTGTTCCCCGCAGCCGTGGTGCGGTCTCGATGTCGACGACCTCCGTCGTCCCTCGCGGCCGTCCCCGGGCGTCGCCGCGCGCATCGAGGCCCACCCCTCGACGAAGGGTGGTCCCATGACCTTCGACGCCAACACCCCCGCGCCCCCGCGCGGCTCGGCCGTGCTCACCGCACGCGACCTCGCCAAGTCCTACGGGACGCGCGTCGTCCTCGACGGCGTGTGCCTCGACGCGGCCCCCGGCCAGCGGCTCGGCCTGGTGGGGGAGAACGGCGTCGGCAAGTCGACCCTGCTGCGCCTGCTCGGCGGGGTGGAGGAGCCCGACGCCGGGACGGTGTCACGCCCGGCCGACACCGGTTTCCTGCACCAGGAGCTGCCGCACGGGCCCGACACGACCCTGGCCGAGGTGGTCGCCGAGGCCCTCGAACCCGTTCGCGCGGTCGAGCGCCGCCTGGCCGCCGGCGCCGCAGCGCTGGACGCCGACCCCGCGGACGACCGGGCCCTGCGCGAGTACGGTGAACTCCTCACCGAGGCGGAGCGCCTCCAGGTGTGGGACGCCGACCGGCGGGCGGAGGTGGTCACGGCGGGACTGGGCCTGGCCGGGATCGCCCCGGACCGTCCCGTCGGCCGGATGTCCGGCGGTCAGCGCGGTCGACTGGGGTTGGCGGCCCTGCTGATCCGCCGCCCCGGCGCGCTGCTGCTGGACGAGCCGACCAACCATCTGGACGACCGGGCGCTGGAGTTCCTGGAGGGGTACCTGCGCGCCCTGCCCGGTCTGGTCGTGCTGGCCAGCCACGACCGCGTGTTCCTGGACGCCGTGTGCACGGGTCTGACGGACCTGGACCCGGCGGTGGCCGGTCCCGTCAGCTACGGCGGCGCCTACTCCTTCTACCTGCGCGAGAAGCGTCTGGAGCGGGAGCGCTGGGAGCAGCGCCACCGGTGGGAGCAGGACGAGCTCAAGCACCTGCGGGAGGCGGTGCGCACCACCGCGCGCCGGGTCTCGCACGGGCGCGGCCCCACGGACAACGCGAAGATGGCCTACGACTACAGGGGCGGCCGGGTGGACCGGCAGGTCTCGCGCCGTGTCCGCGACGCCCGCAACCGCCTGGAGGCTCTGGAGCGCGACCAGGTGCGCCGGCCGCCGCGTCCGCTGCGCTTCGCCGGGGCCCTGACCCGGAACCCCGGTGCGCGGGGCGGTACCGCGCTCCGGGTCCGCGACCTGGTGGTTCCGGGCCGCCTGCGCCTGGAGCGGCTCGACCTGCCCGATACCGGTCGGCTCCTGGTCACCGGACCCAACGGGGCGGGCAAGTCCACGCTGCTGTACACGCTGGCGGGGCGGCTGCGGCCGGAGTCGGGCCGGGTCGAGTGGCGGCGCGGCGCGTCGGTGGCCCTCCTGGAGCAGGACGTGGTCTTCCCCGATCCGACGCGCACGCCGCGATCCCTGTACGAGGAACGGCACGGGGCCAGGTCCGACGCACCGAGCCTGGACGAGCTGGGGCTGGTCGCCCCGCGCGACCAGGACCGGCCGGTGGGGGAGCTGAGCGTGGGTCAGCGGCGGCGGTTGGCGCTCGCCCTGCTGGTCGGGCGCGCCCCGGACGCCCTGTTGTTGGACGAGCCGACCAACCACCTGTCGCTGGCGCTGGCCGAGGAACTGGAGGAGGCGCTGGGGTCGGCGCCCGGCGCCGTGGTCGTGGCCTCGCACGACCGGTGGCTGCGCCGCCGCTGGGCGGGGACGACCCTGCGCCTGGTCGACGGGCGGGCGGACCCGGACGCGTGATCCGCTGACGAACCGGCCTTCCACGGTCGCGCTCCGCCGCTCCCCGCGGAGCGCGACCCGCTCCCCGTGCGCGCTCCCGGCCGATCTGAATGAATCTACATCGTAAAGGTGGCGGCTCGAAGGCGCTCTCCACCACGACACCCGGGCCGCGCCGACCTCCACCGCGACACTCCCCTCGGCGCGGTCGCTGGAAAACCCGCGCGCGCCTCGGGCAGGCTGTGCGTAGCCAGTCGACTACACACAGAGAGTCAGGTGGGCATGGCCGCGCCGTTGGACGCGCCGGAGTCGTCCCAGCACGCCGAACCCGAGGAAGTCGTCGCCCGGGGGACCGACACGGCGAGCAGATCGCTGCGCCAGATCGCCTGGCGGCGCTTCCGCGAGGACAAGGCCGGGATGGCGGGCGGGATCACCGTGGTCGTGCTCATCCTCGTCGCCCTCCTCGCCCCCCTGCTCACCGCCTGGTTCGGATACCCGCCCAACCAGTTCAACCAGAGCCTGGTCGACCCCCTCACCGGCGGTGTCCTGCTCGACCCCGAACACCCCGAGCTCGGCCTCGACCCGTGGGGCGGCATCGGTCCCGACCACCTGCTCGGCGTCGAGCCCGTCAACGGCCGCGACCTGTTCAGCCGCATCGTCTACGGGGCGCGGACCTCACTGCTCGTCGCCACGGTGGCGACCGCGCTGTGCGTGCTCATCGGCACCGTCCTCGGCGTCACCGCCGGGTACTTCGGCGGCTGGGTGGACACCGTCATCAGCCGGGCCATGGACATCTTCCTGGCCTTCCCCCTGCTGCTGTTCGCCATCGCCCTGGTCGGCGTCATCCCCGACGGCGCCTTCGGGCTGACCGGGAACGACCTGCGCATCGGCGTCCTGGTGTTCATCATCGGGTTCTTCAACTGGCCCTACATCGGCCGTATCGTCCGCGGCCAGACCCTCACCCTGAAGGAACGGGAGTTCGTGGAGGCGTCCCGGAGCCTGGGGGCGGGCAGCGCCCACATCGTCTTCCGCGAGATCCTGCCCAACCTCGTCACCCCCATCCTCGTCTACTCCACCCTGCTCATCCCCACCAACATCCTCTTCGAGGCCGCCCTGAGCTTCCTCGGCGTCGGCATCAACCCGCCCACCCCCACCTGGGGCGGCATGCTCGACAACGCGCTGCGCTTCTACACCACCTCACCGCACTTCGTCATCGTGCCGGGCCTGGCCATCTTCATCACCGTCCTGGCCTTCAACCTGTTCGGCGACGGCCTGCGCGACGCCTTCGACCCCCGTTCCTCCGACTGACGGGTCCTCGGACCCGGCACCCCCACGTCCCCGACCCCGGGCCGTGCTCCCGACGAGCCCGACAGACAACCGACCAGGAGGCAAGGTGACCACCCACCACACAAGAACCCCGGCGCAGCACCCGAGGCGCCGTCGACGGGCACTCGCGCCCACGGCCGTCGCGACCGCGGCGGCCCTGCTGCTGGCCGCCTGCGGCGGCGACGGAGGCGGCGGCGGGGGCGAGCTGTCCGGCGCCGAGTTCAACGCGGGCGAGACCAGCATCGTCAACCCCTCGGACGCCACCGGCGGCACCCTGCGCTACGCCATCTCCTCCGACTTCGACTCGCCCGACCCGGGCAACACCTACTACGCGTTCAGCTGGAACTTCTCCCGCTACTACGCGCGCACGCTGCTCACCTACACCGAGGCGCCGGGGGAGGAGGGCACCGAACTCCAGCCCGACCTGGCCGAGGCGATGCCCGAGCCCAACGAGGACGCCACCGAGTGGACCGTGCGCATCAAACAGGGCCTCAGGTACGAGGACGGCACGGAGATCACCGCCCGCGACATCAAGTACGCGATCGCGCGCAGCAACTTCGGCGCCCAGGCCCTGCCCAACGGCCCCAAGTACTTCCAGAGCCTGCTGGCCGACAGCGAGGACTACGAGGGGCCGTACGCGAGTGACGGAGACCCGCTGGAGGGCTTCGACGGGATCGAGACCCCCGACGACCACACCCTCGTCTTCCACCTCAACAAGAGCTTCTCGGAGTTCCCGTACGTGCTCATCCAGCCGCAGACGGCGCCCGTCCCGCCGGACGCCGACCGCGGTGAGCAGTACCAGAGCCACGTCATCTCCTCGGGCCCCTACAAGTTCGACGGCGACTACCGTCCGGGGGTGTCCCTCAACCTGGTCCGCAACGAGGAGTGGGACGCCTCCACCGACCCGACCCGCCGGGCCCTGCCCGACCGGATCGAGGTGCGCATCGGCGTCGACCAGAACGAGATCGACCAGCGCCTGGTCAACGGCGAGCTCGACGTGGACCTGGCCGGAACCGGGGTCGGGCCCGCGATGAAGGGCACGCTGATCACGGACGAGAACGAGCGCCCCAACCTCGACAACCCGCAGACCAACACGCTGCGCTACGTCAACGTCAACACCGTGGTCGAGCCCCTGAACAACCTGGCCTGCCGCCAGGCGGTGCTCTACGCCGCCGACCGCGACTCCCTGCAACGCGCCTGGGGCGGGGACACCGGCGGCGACATCGCCACCCAGATCATGCCCGCCGCCCTGCCGGGGGCCGATCCCGAGATGGACCTCTACCCGTCCGAGGACAACAAGGGCGACCTGGACATGGCGCGGCAGAAACTGGAGGAGTGCGGCCACCCCGACGGCTTCTCGACCGCCATCGGCGCCCGCGCCGACCGGCCCTCGGACGTGAGCACCGCCGAGGCGTTGCAGCAGTCGCTGGCGCGGGTGGGGATCGACGCGGAGATCAAGCAGTACCCGTCGGACACCTACACCAACACCCAGGCGGGGTCGCCGGACTTCGTGCACGCCAACGACCTGGGCCTGACCGTCTACGGCTGGGCGCCGGACTGGGCCAGCGGGTACGGGTTCATGAGCAAGATCCTGGACGGGGACGCCATCCGGGACGCGGGCAACGCCAACATCTCCGAGCTGGACGACCCGCAGATCAACGAGTGGTTCGACGAGGTCGTCACGATCGAGGACCCCGCCGAGCGCGCCGAGATCTACAGGCAGATCGACGAGCGGGCGATGGAGCAGGCCGCGATCCTGCCGGTGGTGTTCGAGCGGACGGTGCTGTACCGGCCGCCGAACCTGACCAACGTGTACTACCACGCGGGCTACTCGATGTACGACTACATGTCCCTCGGAACGACCAGGGAATAGAGAACAGCAGGAAAACCTGGTAAAGCGCGGGCCGGTAGCGCCCCTCATCCCCCTTGTGGGGCGACTATGGGGCAGAAGCAGGGTGCTACCGGCCCGCCCCGGGACAAGGGACCGGCAGGTCGCGCAGCAACGCCACCGGGGACGGGGGAAGGCCGATGTCCCGCGCGCTCCCGTACTCGGGTGGCCTGCTCGATGGCCGCGACGACACCGAGACGTGCACCCGGTGCCGCGAAGAGAAACCGGTGGACGCGTTCCCGCCGGATCACGGGTACCGGCGTGGCGCGTGCCGGGACTGCGAAAACGCCGCCCGCCGGGTACCCCACCCCGCAAGGACCGGGTGTTTGGCTCCGTGCGGCACCCCGGCCGCCGCCGCTACCGGCGCGGGGATCGGGTGGGCACCCGGACCCTGGACGATCAGGCGGACGAGTTCGCGCTCCTGGCCGGAGGTGAGCACGGTGTCGGCGCCGTGGGGCTTGGGTGCCGGTGCGTCAGCGCCGCCCTGCTTCCAGGCGTGGTGCCACGTGTGGACGGCTTGGCGGGAGACGCCGAGCATCCGAGCGATCGCGGCCCGGGAGCGCTCGCCTGCCTCGAACAGAGCGGCGGCCATCCTGCGGCGGTTGTGGGGCTCTTCGGGGGGTTCGCGGGTTCTGGGGGACCTCCCTGACCTGTGACACAACAGCTCTTTGGCCTGGTCAACCCCCGATCGAAGAGTGGCCGTGGGCGGTGTGTCAGGCGTCGACGGCCGTGACGAACGCGCGCCACTCGCGGTCCTCGAAGACCCGGTGGAGGGCGTCGGGGTGCCTGGAGTCGCGCATGGCGGGGGTCAGCGCACCCCGTTCCGTTCGACGAGCCCCAGCATGTCGCCGAGGTGCGCCACGTGTTGGCGGAAGGCGGCCTCCCGGTCCTCCATCACCGCGTCGAGCTGGCCGAAGACCTCGAAGCCGACCCAGCCGTACAGGCCCGTCCAAACGGACAGCGCACGGGCCACGACCTCCTCCGGGCAGTCACCGAACAGCTCGCGGACGATCGGGGACAGGCCCAGCGCTCCGGCCTGGGGGAGCGCCCGGTCCGCCGTGCGCAACGCGCCCGCCCGGTGGGCGTCCTCGGTGATCCGGGCGAGCACGGCGGTGTCGCGGACGGCGGGGCCGACGGTGTCCCCCGGGGCTCGGTATCCGGGCACGGGGGAGCCGAAGAGCAGTGCGTACTCGTGCGGGTGGGCGAGCGCCCAGTCGCGCACCGCGTGGCACGAGGACCGCCACCGCCCGGGGAAGTCGGAGGTGTCGCGGGTGGCGTCGGCCTCCTCCACCACGCGGCCGAGCGCGTTGTAACCGTCGATGATCAGCGTGGTCAGCAGGTCGTCCTTGGCGGGGAAGTAGCGGTAGACGGCGGAGGAGGCCATGCCGAGGTCGCGGGCGACGGCGCGCAGGGAGAGTCCGGCGGCGCCAGCGGTGGCCAGATGGCGGCGCGCGGTCCGGGTGATCTCGTCGGTCAGTTCGGCGCGGGCACGTTCTCGGGCGGTCTGGCTTGCCTTCATGGGGCGCAGCTTAGCAGAGCGGCGATCACATTCAAGAGCGGTGCTCTTGACTTGGTGTGCCAAAAGCGAGAGCATCGCTCTTGGAAAAGAGCACTGATCTCTTAGTAGTGGGAGGACACACCTATGGCGCGTCACGTCGTCGTCGGAGCGGGGCAGATCGGATCCCCTCTGGCCAGTGCGCTGCACCGCAGGGGGAACGAGGTCACCCTCATCAGCCGTTCCGGGCGAGGCCCCGGCGAGGTCGAGAGGGTCGCGGCCGACGCCTCCGACCGCAGGCGTCTGACCGAGCTCGTCCGTGGGGCCGACGTCCTGTACAACTGCGCGAACCCGCCCTACCACCGCTGGCCCACGCACTGGCCGCCCCTGGCCGCCTCCCTGCTGGGTGCCGCCGAGGACACCGGTGCGGACTACGTCCTGCTCGGCAACCTCTACGTCTACGCGCCGCCGACCCGTCCGATGCGCGAGTCCGACCCGCTGGACCCGCCCAGCGCCAAAGCCGCGACGCGGGCGCGGATGTGGCGGGACGCGCTCGCGGCGCACGAGGCGGGTCGGGTTCGCGTGACCGAGGTCAGAGCCGGGGACTTCTACGGTCCGGGGTGCGTGGACCAGACGTACTTCGGCGAGCGGTTCGTCGCCCGCCTGCTTCAGGGCAGGGCGGCCAACTTCGTCTACGACGCGGACCAACCGCACACGTGGACCTATGTCCATGACGTGGTCGAGGCCCTGGCCGTGGCGGCCACCGACGAACGCTCGTTCGGGCGCGCCTGGCACGCCCCCTCCAACCCGCCGGTCAGCGCACGCCGGATCGCCGAGGAGGTCGGGAGGATCGCGGGCCTGGACGGGGCGAGGGTGGACGTCCTGCCGGGCTGGCTGGTGCGGGCGCTCGGTCTGTTCTCCCCGACGCTGCGTGAGCTGGAGGAGGTCCGCTACCAGTTCATCCGGCCGTTCGTAGCCGACTCCACCGACTTCCAGGACACGTTCGGTGTGACCCCGACCCCGCTGGAGGACACGCTGAAGGAGACGGTGGCGTGGTGGCGCGAGCGCCTGGCGGGCTGAACGGAGCCGCTCCCCGCAGAGGTCGCCGTCCCGGCGCCGTACCGGCCCCACCTCGTCCGTGAACACGTGGCCCGGGTGGAGCGGCGACCTCGTTCCGTGGCGGGAAACCCCGCCGGTTCAGCCTCCGTGGTCGAGCCCCTCGGCGTGGTAGCAGACCGGGCAGGTGATGTGGCGGGCCGGATCGGGCAGCTCGCTCTGCCCCGGGTTCGCGGCCCGGCGGACCTCCACCGGGGTCTCGTGCGCGTGCTCGATGCACACCCCGGCCCCGCACCTCATACACACCGCGACGGCGGAGGCGGTCGGCCCCTCACGGGCACAGTCGTAGCACTCCACGTCGGTCACCTCCTCCATCCCTGGTCAGTCGCCTGACAGGAACCCCCTCACCTCTCGCATGCCCCTCTGGACCCCGCTCACACCTCGGGGCGGGCCAGGATGCGGTCCCGGGACGGAGGTTCGGGTTCCGGGGCCTCAACCGACGTCCCAGAGCACGACGGTTCCGCCGGAATCTGCGGTGGCGAGCGTGCCTCCGTCCGGGCTGAACGCCAGGGACCACACGGCTGACTCCTGGCCGGTCAGGGTGGCGACGGTGTCAGTGATCTCGGTGTCCCACAGGTGTGCGGTGCCGCTGCGGCCACCGACGGCGAGCGTGCCGTCCTCAGGTCCGAAGGCGACGAAGTACACGCCGTTTTCGTGGTCCAAGGTCGCCAGGCTCTCGTCGGTGCCCGGGCCCGGGCCCGGGCCGACCTCGGTGTCCCAGAGCCGTACGGTCCGGTCCCAGCTCCCGGTGGCGAGGGTTTCGCCGTCCGGGCTGAAGGCGATCGACCGCACGGCTGACCGGTGCTCGGTGAGGGTGGCGGTGTTGTCTCCGGTGCCGGTGTCCCAGAGCCGTACCGTTCCGTCCCAGCTCCCGGCGGCGAGCAGGGCGCCGTCGGGGCTGAACGCCACTGAGTAGACCGCGCTGTCCAGTTCGAGGGTGGTGGTGTTCTCCCCGGTGGCGGTGTCCCAGAGCCGTACCGTTCGGTCACCGCCGCCGGTGGCCAGGGTGCCGTCGGGACCGAACGCCACCGACCGCACACTGCCGTCGTGCCCTCCGAGCGTGGCGGTGTTGTCTCCGGTGGCGGTGTCCCAGAGCCGGACGGTCTCGTCGGCGCTTCCGGTGGCGAGGGTTTCGCCGTCCGGGCTGAAGGCGACGGACCACACGGCTGACCGGTGCTCGGTAAGGGTGGCGGTGTTGTCTCCGGTGCCGGTGTCCCAGAGCCGGACGGTGTCGTCGATGCCGCCGGTGGCGAGGGTTTCGCCGTCCGGACTGAACGCCGCCGTGTACACGCTTCCGTCATGGCCGGTGAGAGTCGCTGCCACGGTGGGCTCTGAGAAGACCCGCAGGGCGAAGCCGACCAGGACCACCGCGGTGATCACCGCGGCGACGATCGCCCGCCTCCGTATCGGCGGGGACAGGTGTCGGGGGCTCCATCCCGGGATCGTTCGGACGCGGGGGACGGACCGCGGAGCGGCCTCCGTGACGCGAGCCGACCGCGGCGCGTGTGCCCCAGTGGGCTTCGCCGTCCCGAGCCGCTCGGTCTCGGTGGCGTCCTCGGAGGGGGGATCGCTGTGCGGCGGTGGGGGAAGGATCTCGGGAGCCTTGGGAACCGGCCTCGGCGGTGGGCCGCTGACCGGTTCGGGGAGGGGCGTGTCGGAGCCGCGCGGCGGAGGCCAGGAGTCGTGGAGGTCGTGTGCCTCGAACCGGGTGAGGATCTGGTCCGGGGTAGGGCGCTGGGCCGGATCGTGGTTCCAGCAGGCGGTGATCAGTTCCCGGACCTCGGTGTCGAGTTCGCCGGGGTCGGGTGGGGGACTGATGAGGCGGCGCAGAGTCTCGGCCATGGTGGCCCCGTTGAAGGGGTTGGTGCCGGTGGCGGCGTAGGCGAGCACGCTTCCCAGGGAGAACACGTCCGAGGCCGGGCCCACCCGCGAGCCGTCCGTCTGTTCGGGCGACATGTAGGGCAGGGTGCCGAACACCGCGCCGCGCGTCGTCATACTGTCGGCGTCCAGCGGACGGGCGATGCCGAAGTCGATGATGCGCGGCCCGTCGTGGGCCAGGATGATGTTGCCGGGTTTGAGGTCGCGGTGCACCAGATCGCACTCGTGGATGGCCTTGAGCCCCTCGGTGAGTCCCGCTGCCAGGACGTGCAGCGCGGGCGGGGCGATGGGTCCCCCGTCACGGACGGCCCGGCCGAGTGTGGGGCCGGGGATGTGCGCGGTGGCGATCCACGGTGCGGCCGCCTCGGGGTCGGCGTCCACGACCTGGGCCGTGTGGAAACCACCGACCCGGCGGGCCGCGTCCGCTTCGCGGGCGAACCTGGTACGGAAACCCGGGTCTTCGGCGTACTCGGACCGGATGACCTTGATGACGATCTGACGTCCCGAAGCGGTACGGGCCAGGTAGACCTGGCCCATGCCCCCGGCGCCCAGACGTGCGGTCAGCCGGAAACTGCCGATGCGCGGGGGGTCGGTGGGGTGCAGAGGCTCCACATCGTCAGCCTTCTACCCGGAACAGGGGGTTGGGGGGGCGGGTGTCGACCGTCGAGTATGCCAGGAAGCTCTGCGGCGCGGGAGATGTGCGCCGAAATCGGTCAGCGGGTTCCGGCCGACGCGACCACGGTGCGCATCCGTGATCGAGTGAACACGTTCCGCTAGCGTGATCCCGTGGACACGCCCTCGACGAGGGCGTTCACCACGGCCCCGGCCGCACACGCCGTGGCCGCCCCCGCCGCCGGAGTCCCCGTCGAGAGAGCGCGCCTTGCTGACCTACATCCTGCGCCGCCTGGGCGCCGGTCTCCTGTTGCTCGCCGTGGTCACGATGGTCACGTTCGCCATCTTCTACGTGGTGCCCCGCTGGGCGGGCCGCACCACCGAGCAGCTGGCCACCATGTACGTCGGCCGCGCTCCCACCCCGGAGGCGATCCAGGCGACCATCGAACGGCTGGGGCTGGACCGGCCGATCGCCGTCCAGTTCTGGGAGTTCGTCAAGGGGATCTTCGTCGGTGCCGAGTACCAGTTCGGCAGGGACGTCGTCGAGTGTCCGGCGCCGTGCCTGGGTTACTCCTTCCAGACCTACCAGCCGGTCTTCACCGAGATCGTCCACCGCCTTCCGGTGACCGTCTCCCTGGCGATCGGCGCGGGCGTCATCTGGCTGGTCGGCGGGATCGCCGTGGGGGTGGTCTCGGCCGTGTGGAAGGGCAGTGTCTTCGACCGGATCGCCATGGGCGTGGCGCTCGCCGGGGTGTCCCTGCCGATCTTCTTCACCGGCCTGCTGGCGCTGGCCTTCCCCGTGCACGCGTGGGACTGGTTCCCCACCCCGCGCTACGTACCCCTGGTCCAGGACCCGGTGGCGTGGGCGGTCGGCCTGTTCCTCCCGTGGCTGACCCTGGCGTTCCTGCACGCGGCCATGTACGCGCGCCAGACCCGCGCGGGCATGCTGGAGAGCCTCGGCGAGGACTACATCCGCACCGCCCGGGCCAAGGGGCTCAGTGAACGCAGGGTGGTGCTCAAGCACGCGCTGCGGCCCACGCTGACCCCGATCGTCACCATCTTCGGCCTCGACCTGGGCCTGGTGCTCGGCGGTGCGGTTCTGACCGAACAGGTCTTCTCCCTCAACGGCATCGGCCGGTACGCGGTCCAGGCCATCACCCAGAGCGACCTGCCGGTGATCCTGGGCGTGACCCTGGTCGGGGCGTTCTTCATCGTGGTCGCCAACCTGGTCGTGGACCTGGTGTACCCGCTCATCGACCCCCGTGTCCGCATCCACGACTAGATCCTGAGCAACGAAGAGGCCGTCCGATGAGCCAGATTCCGCCCGAACCCGCCGCGCCCTCCCCGTCCACCGAGCCCGTCGTCCGGGTGGACGACCTGCGGGTGACGTTCCCGACGATGGACGGTGACGTC
>NZ_QPNC01000012.1 GCF_003386285.1 Nocardiopsis sp. FIRDI 009 | reverse complement strand
TTCGCCTACCGTTCCGAAAACTCCGAAAACAGCGCTGTCCGGGTTTTCGAGGTCGACGCCTCCCCGACGCAGGAATGGAAGCGCCGGTCTCTGCGCGACGCCGGGATCGCCGTTCCCGACACCGTGGCGTTCGTTTCCGCCGACCTCGCGGACGGGTCCACCCCGGCGCGGTTGGTCGACGCCGGGTTCGATCCGGGGCGTCCGGCCTTCGTGTCCTGGCTGGGGGTGAGCATGTACCTCGGCCTCGACGCCGTCGACCGGATTCTGGCGATGGTCGGTGGTTGGGCGTCCGGCTCCGAACTGGTGATGGACCACCTTCTGCCCGAGGGCCGACGCGACGCCGCCGGGCAGGCGTACGCCGAGGCGGTCCAGGCCGCGGCGGCGCGGGGCGGCGAGGTCTGGCGCACCTTCCTCAGCCCCGAGGAGTCCGCCCGTCTTCTCGCGGCCCACGGTTTCACCGTCCTGGAACAGGCCGGGGCGCGTGGCTCGGTCGACCGCGACCTGTGGTCCCGCTCCGATCATCTGCGCCCCTTCGACCTCCCGGTTCTCGTCCACGCGCGGACGTGACGGCGGTGCGGGTCCGGGGCCTTCCCGGACCCGCGCGCGGAGCCGCGTCCCAGTGGGTGAATCAGTGGGTGAAGACGAACGGGCGCAGTCCCGGCGGTGCCGTGCCGGGTTCGACCGGGAAGGTGGCCCAGACGTGCGTGCCCAGGTCGGCCCAGGGTGCCGGGCGGAAGTGTCCCCAGGCTGTGGACAGGCTCTCGACCGGGACCGGATCGCGCTGGTTTTCCGCTCGGCCAGGTCTCGCGCGAGGTCGGCGGGGTGAACGCGGTGCCCCCGGAAACGGGTTCCCCCGCCTCATGCTCGGACCAGACACCCCGGGGAAGGACCTCTCCTAGTCGAAGACCTCCACCGGGCATCGGGCCGCACCGCTGCGGGTTATGCGGGCATCGCTGGTGATCAGCGTGCCCCCCAGGGCTTCGGCCAGTGCCACATAGGTGGCGTCGTAGGCGGACAGGTTCGCGCGGAGCACCTTGACACGGGGCCACAGGGGAAGCGCGTCGTAACGGTCGATCGGTAGCCGTTCGTAGGCGCTCATCGCCGCCTCCGCCTGGTCTGGCGTGATCTTCCCGCCACGGGCCATGCCGAGGAGTGCTGACATGACCTCGGTGTCGAGGAGGTACGGGGCGCACAGGATGTCGGCTGCGGCCACCCGGTCGGCCACAGCCGAACCGACCGGGCCGACCGCTGTCAGCATTTCGACGAGCGCCGAGTTGTCGATGACGATCAACGCCCGGCTCGCCCCTCATCAATGGCGGTCAGGACGTCGGAGACGGTGACGTCGGACCGGGCGGTGCGGCGGGCGGCCTCCACGGCGTCGGCCAGGGTGGGCTTGGAGACGTCACGGGTGAGCACGGTGCGAGCGTATGCCTGGAGGGACTGACCGGACCTGGCGGCTCGGATCTTCATCTCCCTGACGACTTCTTCCGGTATGTCACGGATGGTGAGGGCAGTCATGAAAGCATTCTATCTTCATTGAAAGCATTATGCATTCAAGGTCTCCGGGTGAGTGGGGCCGCCTACGCGGGTTCCTCGTGGGTCCCGGGGCGGGGCCGCCCCGGGACCCACGTCTCAGCGGGTGAAGACGAACGGGCGCAGTCCCAACGGTGCCGTGCCGGGTTCGACCGGGAAGGTGGCCCAGACGTGCGTGCCCAGGTCGGCCCAGGGTGCCAGGCGGAAGTGTCCCCAGGCTGTGGACAGGCTCTCGACCAGCGCCAGCCCGCGCTGACCCTCCGCCCAGTCCCACTCGTCCTCGCTCCGCTCCACGGGGATGCGCGGGACGCCTCCGCCCCCGCCGCAGTCGCTCAGGAAGACCCGCAGTTCGTCCTCCCCCGGCATCGACAGTCCACGGATCACCTCGCCGTTCTCCCGGCCCGAGTCCGTGTACTTGACGCAGTTGGCGAAGAGTTCGCTGACCGCGAGTTCGACGGTGGACACCAGGTCCGGGTCGAACCCGGCCAGGTCCCGGGCGAGGTCGGCGCGGACGTCGCGGAGCCGGGCGAGGTCGCCGGGGTAGGTGCGGTGCTCTCAGAAGACGAGCGGGCGGGGTTCCTTGGTGACGGTGCGCATCAGACGGCCACCGCCGTCCGGGGCCGGGCGGTGAAGGAGGGGTGGTCCGGGGCGAGGAGGTCGCCCGGCGGGACCGGTCGGGGCGCGGGGATCGGGTCGGGGGCGGCTCCCCAGGAGCGCAGACGGGCGGTGGCCTCCCGCTGGGCGCGGGCGAGACCGTGTTCGTGTGCGGTGTAGTAGGGGCGCACGAGGGCCAGGTCCTCGGCCGGGATCGGCGCGGGCGGCGGGGTCAGTCCGGGCGCGGGTCGGGGTTCCGGGGTGGCGGCCTGCTCGGGGGCGGGCATCGGCGCGTAGCGGCGGACCCGGGTGGAGCGGCGACGGCGGGCGGCGGCCGCGGAGTGGCGTCCGCGCGCGGGGGTGAGGAGAGCCCTCAGGATCTCCAGGGTTGGGCGCAGGAGGGCAGGGATAGAATAGCCCATGTCGGCAATCTTTCGGGTTAAAGAGTGAACTTGCTGGCCACGGCCCCGGGCGATAGTTGAATCGCCGCGGGGTCTTCGCGTATGCGGTTGTGTTCGGGACAAAGAATAGGGGAGCCCGGGGGGAGGGGCGAATTTTTCTGCGAAAAAGGGGTCTCGCGAGAACCAGGTTTCTCGTTGTTCCAGCTCAGGGCGGGTGAGGAGAAGAACCAGCCCTTTTTGTCCCGATAGTTTGTGTGGTGCTTTTTGCCCGAATTGATGTCCTGTGGTGAGCGCCCGTGAACGCGAAAGGGGCGCCTCCTCCGAACGGAGGGGCGCCCCTGGCGGGTGTGGTGCTCAGTCGCGCCGCTTGAGGGTGTCCACGAGGGAGGTCCACTCGCTGGCGCTGAACGCGAGGTGCCCAAGCTCTCTGTTCTGGGTGTCGCGCATGACCGTCACCGCGCCCTCGGCGACCTCCACGCAGCTCTGTTCGCGCATGCTGTAGCTCGACTTGTGCCAGCTGTTCACAGCGCCTGCCTCCCGTGTGCCTTGAGCGTGTCCACGAGGGAGGTCCACTCGGTGCCGGGGAAGGTCAGGTGTCCCAGTTCGCGGTTTTGGGTGTCGCGGATCAGGACGGTCTGGGGAGTCTCGTGGACCTCCACGCAGCTCTGATCGCGCATGCTGTAGCTCGACTTGTGCCAGCTGTTCACAGTGCCTGCCTCATCTCTTTCAACTTCCGCACCGAGGCGTCCGGGGGAAGCGCCCACGCTTGGAGCCTGCTGAAGACCGCCTCCAGGTTGCGGATTTCACGGACACCATCGGCAAGGAGTTCCCCGACCGGGTGTTCCACGCACAGGACGGCCTGCTCATCCTCGATGTATATCAATCTGAACGGTCCGGTGATCCAGGCGAGGTCAGGTACCCCAGCAGGGAGGATCTGAATGGTGATCGCGGCTTCCTGCGACTCCTGGATGAGCCGGTCGAGCTGCTCGCACATGATCTCGGCTGGGATCGGCAGCGAGAGGGCGGTCTCGGCCATGATGACGTTGAGGATCAGACCGGCGTCCGTCTTCAGATCCGCGCGCCACGATGCTCGGGTGTCGATGACGTTCTGGATGTACTCCTCCGACGCGCCTGGCACCGCATGGGTGATCAGCACCCGCGCGTACTCGGAGGTCTGGAAGAAACCCGGCACCACCACGGGATGGAAGAAGCGGATCTCGCGGGCGCGCTTGTCGTAGTCACGGGACTGCCGATACCACTCGGGCTCCGTCCTCGACTTGAGCACGTCCCCCCACTCGCGGAGCAGGGCGCCGTTCGTACGCAGCGCACGGTCCAGCGCGGTCACCACGTCCCCGTTCGGGGCTCTTGTCGCTTTCTCGATCTTGCCGAGGTAGGACGCCGACCAGCCCGTGCTCCTGGCGAGTTCGTTGAGTGAAAGCCCCTGCTGCCTACGCAGGCGCTTCACCCGTTGCCCGAACCTGACCCACTCCGGCTTCCGGGGTTCGTCCATGCGTACAGCTTGTCAGTGAACACGTACGCGTACATACGGAAGTCCCCAGATCGCGGCCATCTCGTAGAACCGCTTCCCTCCCGTCCGGCCCCTGCCACAGCCTGAGAGACGAGGAAGTCCCGGCGATCGCGTCAACGGCCCCGGGACCCGGTTCACACCCGCGCTCTCACGACGACAGGTACGAACATGAACGAGGCTACTCCTCGACGCGAGCCCGCGACGGGCGTACCCCGCCAGCGCACCGCGAGCGTCCCACTGCCCCGGCGGCTGAGCTTCACCGACCCCCACCGCTGCGGGATCGTGCTCGGCCCCGACCCGGGCCACGTCCGGATCGCCCGCGTCTGGGCGCACCAGATCGCGCGCACCACGCCCAACGCGGCCTTCCCGCTGGTCACCGTGGTCAGCGAACTCGTGACCAACGCCCACCGGCACACCCGGTCCGGCGACCCCGGCGGGACCGTGACCGTGGTGGTCGAACGCCGCCGCCACGTCCTCATCCTGACCGTCACCGACGACGGCCCCCGGCCCGGCCCGACGATCCCGGTGCCCCGGATCGAGGAGGGCGGCGACCCCCTCAGGGGCGGCGGTTACGGCCTCCGGCTGGTCGACGCCCTGGCGTCGTACTGGGACTGGACCGGCGCGGCGGGCGGGCCGCTGACCGTCCGCGTCTGCCTGGAGCGGGACGCCGCGCCCCGATCACTGGTCGCCGTGTAGACCGCCGTTCGCCCCCGCCGGAGGGGGAGGGGCGGACGGAGGCCAGCGGGTCACGGACACATCCACGCCGTCAGGATTCTTCCCCCGCCCGCATGTCAGAACGGCCGTATCCGATGGCGGCCGGACGAACGGATGCCCGAACGGCGTCCGGGGTACACCGGTTCACCGGGGCCGGTGGTGGACACCTTCGGTCGGTTTTTCGGAACACCCTCCGTTCAGGGGAGAATTCACCCGGTTCACCCGCCCTCAGCCCGCGCCCGCACAGCGATCGAACGGCTCGCCGCGCCTGACGGTCGACCGGGCGTCACCGTGACCCGGCCGCCACGTGTGCGAACGGGAGTCGGGTCGCCGGTCGTCGGGTCTGTCACGGCCGTGGCGGCGGGCGGCGGCAACGGAGCGACACCCGAGCGCCCTCCCCCCTCCCTCCCGTTCCGTTCGCGGCGGTCCGGACCCGGACGGGCCCGAAGGCCGTTGCGCGGGGTGGGTGTCCTGCGTAACATCTCATCGAAGCGCTTCGACAACCGACGGGACGGTGCGGCACCGTGCGGATCTCCGATGTGGCCCGGCACGCGGGCGTGTCGCCGAGCACGGTCTCCTACGTCCTGAGCGGCAAGCGCTCGATCTCCGAGAGCACCGCCCGCCGCGTGCGCGAGAGCATCGAGGCGCTCGGCTACGAACCGCACGCGGGGGCGCGATCCCTCGCCAGCCGCCGCAGCAACGTCATCGCCCTGGTCGTGCCCCTGCGCGAGGACGTCCACGTTCCCGCCGCGATGCGGTTCGCCGTCTCCGTGGTCACCGCGGCCCGCTCCCACGACCACGACGTCCTCCTGCTCACCCAGGGGGAGGGGCCCGACGGGCTGCGCCGGGTCGCCGCGGGCGCGATGGTCGACGGTGTCGTGGTCATGGACGTGGCGGCCGACGACGCGCGTGTGCCCGTGCTGCGATCGCTGGGCCTGCCGTCGGTGCTCATCGGCGTTCCGGAGGACACCGAGGGATTGACCTGCGTCGACCTCGACTTCGCCGCCGCCGGTGCGGCGTGCGTGGAGCACCTCGCCGAACTCGGGCACACGGACGTGGCCTTCGTCGGCCAGCCGCCCTCGGTCTACGAGCGCCGTTCCGGGTTCGCCGAGCGCACCGTCGCCGGTTTCGAGCGGGCGGCCCGTGAGCGCGGTGTCCGTGTGACCCTCCACCCGTGCGAGCCGGACACGGCACGGGAGGTGGCGGCCGGACTCGTCCGCGACCGCCCCGGGCTGACCGGGCTCATCGTCCACAACGAGCCCTCGGTCGTCCCCCTGCTCGACGCCTTCGAGGAGCACGGCCGCGTCCCGCCGGAGCTGTCCGTGGTCGTCATGGGGTCGATCACCCCGAGACTGCCGCACCTGACCTCCGTGGAACTGCCCGCCGAGGAGCTGGGCGGACGGGCGGTCGGCCTGCTGATGGACAAGATCGAGGGCGAGGACGTGTCCGGGGTGACCCTCCTGGAACCGACCCTGAGCGTGCGGGAGAGCACGGCGACCGCACCCTGACCCGACCCACCGACCCGTCCCGTTTCCCGGGCACGTCATCGAAGCGCTTCGACAGCCTTCGACGGCGGCGCCCACCACCCCCAACCGGAAGGACGACGTGTGTTCAACGAGATCGAGGACGGCATCGAGTGGCGCGGCGGTCACCAGGTCGTGCGTGCCCAGGCATGGGGGCCCGACGGCATCCGCGTCCGGGCGGGCCTGTCCGTCCTGAGGGAGGACATCCCCGGCGCCCTGGGCGATCGGCCGCCGTCCCGGGCGGAGGTCCGCGTCGACGGGGACACCGCCGTGCTGGTCAGCGGTGGGCTCACCCTGGAGGTCACGGACGACGGGATGCTCCGCTTCCTCAGGGGCTCCGAGGAGCTCGTCGCCGAGGAGCGCGCCCACTTCTGGTGGCCCGGTCCCCGCGTGTACACCTCCACGGGCCACGGCTACTACCGGATCGAGCAGCGCTTCCGCGCCCACGACGACGAGCGGTTCTTCGGGCTCGGGCAGCACACCCACGGCCTCCTGGACCAGAAGGGCGCCGTCATCGACCTGGTGCAGCGCAACGCCGAGGTCAGCATCCCGTTCACGGTCTCCTCGCGCGGTTACGGGTTCCTCTGGAACAGCCCCGCGACCGGCCGGGTGGAGCTCGCGGGGAACGGCACCCGGTGGGTGAGCGACTCCGCGCGCCAGATCGACTACTGGGTGACCACCGGTGACGGGCCCGCCCGGATCATGGAGCACTACGCCGACGTCACCGGGCACGCGCCGATGCTGCCGGAGTACGCCTCGGGGTTCTGGCAGTGCAAGCTGCGCTACCGGACCCAGGACGAGCTGATGGGGGTCGCCCGCGAGTACAGGCGGCGCGGCCTGCCGCTCTCCGTCATCGTGAGCGACTTCTTCCACTGGACGCACCTGGGCGACTGGCGGTTCGACCCCGCGGAGTGGCCCGACCCCAAGGCGATGGTGGACGAGCTGCGGGAGATGGGGGTGGAGCTGATGGTGTCGGTGTGGCCGTCGGTGAGCCCGCTCAGCGAGAACTACGACGAGATGCTCCGGAAGGGCTACCTGGTCGCCACCGAGCAGGGTCCGCCGGTGCACGCCGACTGGGCGGACAAGGGGGTGGACGCCCAGGTGCAGGTGTCCTTCTACGACCCGACCAACCCCGACGCACGCGCCTACGTGTGGGAGAGGGTGCGCCGCAACTACCACGCGCTGGGAATCCGGACGTGGTGGCTGGACGCGTGCGAGCCCGAGCTCAAGCCGGGGCACCCGGAGAACCTGCGGTACCACGCGGGACCGGGGACCGAGGTGGGCAACATCTACCCGGCCGAACACGCGCGCGGCTTCCACGAGGGAATGCTCGCCGCGGGGGAGAGCGAGGTGATCACGCTCTGCCGGTCGGCGTGGGCGGGCAGCCAGCGCCACGGCGCGGCCCTGTGGTCGGGCGACATCCCCGCGACCTTCGCGTCCCTGCGCACGCAGATCCGCGCGGGGCTCAACGTCGCGATGTCGGGGATCCCGTGGTGGACGACGGACATCGGCGGTTTCCACGGCGGCGACCAGGAGTCCCCGGAGTACCGGGAGCTGATGGTCCGGTGGTTCCAGTACGGGGTGTTCTGCCCGCTCTTCCGGTTGCACGGCTACCGGGAGCCGTTCTCGCACGACCTCCATCCCGGCATGAGCGGCGGTCCGAACGAGGTCTGGTCGTACGGGGAGGAGGTCTACCCCCTCCTGCGGGACATGCTGTTCCTGCGTGAGCGGCTGCGGCCGTACGTGATGGAGCAGATGCGCGCCGCCCACGAGCGGGGACTGCCGCCGATGCGCCCGCTGTTCGTGGACTTCCCCGACGACACCCGCGCGTGGGAGGTGGACGACCAGTTCCTGTTCGGTCCGGACGTCCTCGTCGCGCCGGTGGCCGAGTACGGGGCCCGGTCCCGGGAGGTGTACCTGCCCGAGGGGGCCGCCTGGACCGACCCGTGGACGGGCGCCGTCCACCGCGGCGGAGGGGTGGTCGAGCTGGACGCGCCGCTGGACCGGGTGCCGGTGCTGCTGCGCGAGGGCGCCGACGTGCCGATCGCCGGTTGAGAGCCGCACCCGGTGTCCCCGCTCCTCCTCCTCGGGGGCGCCGGGTGCTCACCCGTGGTCACTCGGATCGGTCTGACGTGAGCTCCCCGTCGCGAGCCGTTCCGGGAAGCGCGCCGACATGACCTCGGCGTCGAGGAGGTGAGGGGCGCACGGGCGTCGGTTTCGGCCACCGGTTCGGCCCCGGCCGGGACCGGCCGGAACCGACCGGGGTCGAACCGGCCGACCGCTGTCGGCGTCTCGACCAGCGCTGGGTCGCCCACGGCCATCGACGCCCGCCTCGCCCGTCGTCGTCGAACGCGTCCGCCTCGCGTACGTGTTCGTCCGGTGCGCGAGGCGGACCGCCCCGGGACCCGTGACCGGCCCCGGTCCCACGGACCCCGGGACGGAGCCAACGGACACCCTGCCCCGCGTCGCGCGGTCGGCGGTCGGGGGAGGAGGGTCCCACGGACCCCGGGACGGAGCTAACGGACACCCATCAGGTGCTCCAGCGCCAGCTGGTCCAGGCGCTCGAAGTGGTAGCCGCGCTCCCCGACGGCGGCCAGGTCGATCTCCTCGGCCATGAGGTCGGCCAGGGTCTCGTCCCCGCCGAGCGTGGACCGCGACAGCTCGGGCACGCGCGCCGCGGCCAGGGCCTCGACCACCTCGGGGTCGGCGCGGAACGCGGCCGCCCTCTCCCGCAGGATCAGGTAGTTGCGCATGCACGCCGCGGCCGACTCCCACACGCCGCTCATGTCCTCGGTCCGCGGCGGTTTGAAGTCGAAGTGCCGAGGTCCCTCGTAGCCCGCCCGTTCGAGCAGGTCGACGAGGAAGAACGCCTCCTTCAGATCGCCCGCGCCGAACCTCAGGTCCTGGTCGTACTTGACCCCGCGCTGGCCGTTGAGGTCGATGTGGAAGAGCTTGCCCGCCCACAGCGCCTGGGCGACGCCGTGCGCGAAGTTCAGCCCGGCCATCTGCTCGTGCCCGACCTCGGGGTTGACCCCGACCATCTCCGGGTGCTCCAGCTCCCGGATGAAGGCGAGGGCGTGCCCGACGGTCGGCAGCAGCACGTCGCCGCGCGGCTCGTTCGGCTTGGGTTCGATGGCGAACCGCAGGTCGTAGCCCTGGTCCCGGACGTAACCGCACAGGATGTCGAACGCCTCGCGCAACCGGTCGAGCGCTGCGGCCTGGTCCTTGCCCGCCTCGCTCTCGGCGCCGTCCTGGCCGCCCCAGCACACGTAGGTCGTCGCGCCGAACGAAACCGCGAGGTCGATGTTGCGCGCGACCTTGCGGATCGCGTACCGCCGCACGTCGCGGCTGTTGGAGGTGAAGCCGCCGTCCCGGAACACCGGGTGGGTGAAGAGGTTGGTGGTGACCATGGGGACCTTGAGGCCCGTGTCGTCGAGGGCGCGGCGGAAGCGGTCGAGGATCGCCTCGCGCCCGTCGGGGGAGGTGCCGGGCGGGACGAGGTCGTCGTCGTGGAAGGTGACACCGTACGCGCCGAGGTCGGCGAGGCGGCGGACCGCCTCGGCGCCGTCGAGCGGGGGCCGCACCGGGTCGCCGAACGTGTTGACGCCGCGCCAGCCCACGGTCCACAGGCCGAAGGTGAACCGGTCCTCCGGAACGGGCCGGTAGTCGTTCATGCATGCCTCCAGGGGGCGGTCGATGGAATGAGTTTGTCTAATAAACAAACTAATTGTCAACGGCGGTTCCGCGCAGGACCGCGACCCCGCCGCCCCGGAGGGTCAGCCCGTCTCCGGGACGGCCCGAGACCAGGTCGTGCGCTCCCGGGGCCAGTCCCCACAGCGCGGGGTCGATCCGCCGTGCCTGCGAGCCGTGGTTGGTGACGAACACCCACGTCAGGGCGCCGTCGACCCGTCGCACGACCTCCAGGTCCAGCTCCGTCGCCGTTCCCTCGGCCCCGGCCGCCCCCTCGGGCCCGGCCGTTGCCCGGACCCCGGGCGCCGCCTCAGCCCAGGCGACCTCTTCGGCTCCGGCCGTCCCCGTGCCCTCAGGCGCCCACTCGGACCCGGCCGTCTTCACGGCCTCGCCGAGCACCCGGGCCAGTCCCGCGTCGGACAGGCGGGCCGACACGTACCAGGCCGACCCGGCGCCGTGGCGGCGCCGGGTCACGGCGGGCGAACCCTCCAACGGCCCCGACGCGTAGCGCGCCACCGCCTCCGCGCCCTCCAACCGGACGTCCTCGCTCCACACCGTCGCCGTGTACGTCCCGCCGGCCGCGTCGGTGCCGTCCGCTTCGTCCTCCGGGCCGAAGCCCACGTCGATCTCCTCGCCCGGAGCGAGCGGATACATCTCCACCCCCCTGATCCCCAGCAGGCCGCGCAGGGCCCCCGGGTACCCGCCGACGCGCACGGTGCCGTCCGGGTCGGCCACGCCGCTGAGGTGGGTCACCACGAGCGTGCCCCCCTCCTCGGTGAAGCGGGCCAGCCGCTCGGCGGCCTCGTCGGAGAGCAGATACAGACAGGGCACCACCAGCAGCGGGACCCGGGGCGGCTCCCGGTCGGGACGGACGAAGTCGACGGTCCGGCCCGACCGCCACAGCACGCGGTGCGCCTGCCGCACCGCCTCCAGGTAGTCCGTGTTCCGCGACGGCAGCGACGGCGCGCCCAGCGCCCACCAGCACTCCGGATCCCACGTGACCGCCGCGTCCGCCACCACCTCGGCCCCGCGGGCCTCCGCCACGCGGGGGAGCAGCGCGCCCAGCTCGCACACCTCCCCGAAGACCCGTGAGTCCGGACCGGCGTGCGGCACCATCCCCGAGTGCCACTGCTCGGCGCCGCCCCGCGAGGCCCGCCACTGGAAGAACATCACCCCGCCCGATCCGCGCGCCACGTGTGACACACTCCGCCGCAGGAGTTCCCCCGGCGCGGTGGGCCGGGCGCCGCCGGGGGTGTAGGTGACCCCCGCCGCCTGCTCCATCAGCAGCCACGGGCGTCCCCGGCCGGGCACCCGGTCCGCCCACGACCGCGCCAGGTCGGCGGCGAACGCGGTCTGCTCGGCGCCCTCCGTGCCGGGCCGGTCCGGGTAGTCGTCGATCGCGACCAGGTCCATGTGTTCGGCCCACCGCCACGGGTCGACCGGCACCCAGTCGCCGAAGGCCAGGTTCGTGGTGACGGGCACCTCCGGCCGCGCCTGGCGCAGGACGTCGCGCTGGAGGAGGAAGTGGTCGAGCATCGCGTCGGACAGGAACCGGCGGAAGTCGAGGACGTGCGCGGGGTTGGGGAGGTACTGGGTGGCGCGCGGCGGCCGGACCTGCTCCCAGTCCGAGTAGTGCTGGCTCCAGAACGCGGTCGTCCAGGCCCGGTTGAGCGCGTCGAGGTCCCCGCGCCGCCTTCGCAGCCACGCGCGGAAGGCGCGGGCGGTGTGCTCGGAGTGCGACCAGGTGCCGTACTCGTTGTGGACGTGCCACATGGCCAGGGCCGGGTGGTGGGCGTAGCGGTCCGCCAGGGCGCGGGCGATTCGCGCGGAGGCGTCCCGGTAGGCGGGGGCGCACACGTCGTAGGTGTCGCGGCTGCCGTGGGTGAGCCGGACCCCGTCGGCGGTCACGGGCATCGCGTCCGGGTGGGCGAGGCCGAACCAGGGCGGCGGCGAGGCGGTGGGGGTGGCCAGGGCGACGCGGATTCCGGCGGCGTGGAGCCGGTCGAGCGCCCGGTCCAGCCACCCGAACCGGTACTCGCCCTCGCGGGGCTCCAGCAGCCCCCAGGAGAAGACGCCGACGGTGACCAGCGTGACCCCGGCCCGCCGCATGAGCTCGACGTCCTCCGCGCGGACCTCCTCGGGCCACTGCTCGGGGTTGTAGTCGCCGCCGAACCAGAGCCCGGAGGGCGGCGGGGGAGGGAGCGGGGAGGGCATGGGACTCCTTAGTTTGGGGGGAAAACAAACCAAGTATGGCGAGGACGGTCCCCGCGGGCCACCCCTCCGCCGCACGAGGAGCGACATGTCCGACCCCCGACACGTCCGCACACGACACCCGGTCAGGGACTGGGAGGACGCGCTGGTCACCGGAAACGGCCGCCTGGGCGCGCTCGTTCACGGGACCGCGGCCGGGACCCGACTCACCCTCGGCCACGAACGGCTCTTCCTCCCGACCGCCGAGGCCCTGCCCGCGCCGAACACCGCGCGGATCCTCCCCGAGCTGCGGAGGCTCCTCCGCCAGGGGAGGTCGCGCGCGGCGGCGGAGCGGATCGTCGCGTTCGCCGCCGACGAGCACCCCGGCTACGCGGAGACCCGCTGGATCGACCCCCTGTTCGGCGCCGCCGTCCTCGGCTTCACCCCGGCCGATCCGGGGCGCGGCCCGGTCACGCGGACCTGCGACCTGGACTCCGGCCTGGTCACCGAGGACCTCCCGGACGGGACCGTCCACCGGGTGTTCGCCTCCCGCCCGGACGACGCGGTCGTCGCCGAGCTGTCGGCGAACCCTGATTCAGGGGGACTGGACGGCTGGCTCCGGCTCACCCTGCTGGACGAGCGCCCGCCGGTCCCGCTCAGGGTCGAGGCGACCGCCGTCCCCGACCTCCTGACGCTGCGGGTCGCGTTCCCCGACCGCCCGGACGGCGCCCTCCCGGGGTACGCCGTGACCTGCTCCGTTGTCGTGTCCCCCGGCGCGTCGGCCGGTGACCTGAGTGGGGGCACCTGCGGGGCGGGGGGACGGCGGGTCCCCAGCCCCGACGCGGGCGAAGGGGGAACGGTCCGCCGCGACGGCGTCGGCCTGGAACTGCGCGGTGTCACCCGGGTCCGGCTGGTGCTCCGCGTCCACGTCGGCGAGCCCGGTGAGGCGGACCCGCCCGCCCCCGCGCCCGGACCGCACCCCACCGACACCGCCGGCCACCGGCGGTGGCTGGACCGGCACCGCGCCGTGCACGGAGACCTCATGGACCGCTTCCGGCTCACCCTGCACGGCCCCCGTGCCTCGACCGTCCCGACCTCCTCGGACGGATCGACCTCCCCGGGCGGTCCGACCGCCCCGACCACCCCAGCTACCCCAGCCGCCCCGACCGTCCCGGGCGGTCCGGCGGACCATCCGGCGGAACCCCCGCTGGCGACCCCGCTTCCGGCCGGACCCCCGCTGGGGGAGGACCTCCTGGCGGGCGGACCGACGCCGGAGCTGGTCACCCGGCTGGTCGACGCCGGGCGCTACGCCATCGTGTCCAGCTGCGGCGACCTTCCCCCCACCCTCCAGGGGGTGTGGAGCGGCACCTACGCACCCCCGTGGCGGTCGGGGTACACCTTCGACGGCAACCTCCCCTCCGCCGTGGCGGCCCTGCACCCCACCGGCACCCCCGAGCTCATGACCGGGCTCTTCGACCTCCTCGACCGCATGGCCGCGGACCTTGAGGAGAACGCGCGCCGACTCTACGGCTGCCGGGGGATCCTGGTCCCCCCGCACGCCTCCACCAGCGGACGCCACAACCACTTCGGCCCTCAGTGGTGCCTGACCTGCTGGACGGCGGGCGCGGCGTGGATGGCCCGGCTCCACTGGGACCACTACTCCCACACCCGGGACCGGGACTTCCTGCGGGAGCGGGCGCTGCCCTTCCTCACCGCCGCCGGGGAGTTCCACGAGGACTTCCTCACCGAGGACGGCTTCGTGCCGTCCTACTCGCCCGAGAACACCCCGGGGGACTCCGACGGACAGGCCGCCGTCAACGCCACCATGGACGTCGCGGCCGTCCGCGACCTCACCCGCAACCTCGTCCGCGCGCACCACGCCCTGGGTGTGCCGGGCGCCCGCAGGTGGGCGCGGCTGGCCGCGCGGCTCCCCGGCTACCGGATCGCCGCCGGGGGCGAGCTCGCCGAGTGGGCGGGTCCGGCCGGAGCGGTCGCCCAGACCGAGCGGCACGGCCACCGTCACGCCTCCCACCTGTTCCCCCTCTGGTACGAGGGTGATCCGATCTTCGCCGCGCCCCGGTGGCGCGCGGCGGCCGTCCGCGCCGTGCGCTCCCGCCTGGCCTGGTGGCGGGGGCAGGAGTCCGACGAGATGGCCTTCGGACTGGTCCAGCTGGGGCTGGCGGCCGCCCGCCTGGGACTGGCCGAGGAGGCCCACGAGACCCTCGCGCTCATGGCCACGCGGTACTGGCGTCCGACCCTCGTCCCCACCCACAACCGGGGGGAGCTGTTCAACGTGGACATCGGCGGCGGGTTCCCGGCGGTCGCGGCGGCGATGCTGGCCGGGTCGGGGGAGGGGTGGATCGAGCCGTTGCCCGCCCTGCCGCGTGCGTGGCCCTCGGGCCGGGTGGAGGGCCTGCGGGCGCGCGGCGGGGTGGTCGTGGACCGTCTGGAGTGGTCCGAGGGGCGGGCGTCCACGCTCCTGCGGTCGGTGGAGCCCCGGAGCACGGTCGTCCGGCTGCCCGACGCGAGCCGCCGCCGCGTGTCCCTCGCCCCGGAACGGCAGGTGAGAGTGGATTTCCGTACGGGGGTGGGGCGCGGAGACCGTCAGCCCCCCGGACCGGGGACCCCACAGCCGGGGTGAGCTTGTGGTCGGAGCCTCCAAGTCGAAGCGCTTCGAAATTTCCGTGGAACCCCCGTTGACGTTTTGTTAGTTGTCTATTCAAACTAATGGGGAATTTCCGCCCGCCTCCGCCTACCCCCTACCGCACCACGCGGGGAGGCGGGCGGTTCCCCGCGTCACTGGAGTTCCCTATGACCCCCCACCCCCAGAAACCGCCTCCTCCGGAGGGGTACCCGCCCTCCCCGGAGGAGCATCCCGCCTCCCGCTCCCGCCTTCCCCACCGCCTCCGCTCCCGCGTCCGGCCGGTGGCGGCGGTGGCCGCGACCGCCGCGGTCACCGCCGCCTCCCTCACCGTCATCGACGTCCGGTCCGCCTTCTCGGCCGAACCGACGGCCGCCGCTGGTGACGCCTACACCTGGGACAACGTCCAGATCGTCGGTGGCGGCTACGTCCCGGGCATCGTCTTCAACGAGTCCGAACCCGACCTCGTCTACGCCCGCACCGATGTCGGCGGGGCCTACCGCTGGGACCCGGCCACCGAGACCTGGGACCCCCTCCTGGACTGGGTCGGCTGGGACGAGTGGGGGTGGACCGGCATCGTCAGCCTGGCCACCGACCCCGTCGACCCCGACCGCGTCTACGCGGCGGCGGGGAGCTACACCAACGACTGGGACCCGGGCAACGGCGCCATCCTCCGCTCCGACGACCGCGGCGAGACCTGGGAGGTCACCGAGCTGCCCTTCAAGCTCGGCGGCAACATGCCCGGCCGCGGCCTCGGTGAGCGCATGGCCGTCGACCCCAACGACAACAGCGTCGTCTACCTCGGTGTCCGGGGCGGCCACGGTCTGTGGCGCAGCACCGACTTCGGCGAGACCTGGGCCGAGGTCGGGTCCTTCCCCAACCCGGGCGACTACGTCGAGAACCCCGACGACCCGCTGGACCTGCAGAGCGACATCACCGGCGTCACCTGGGTGGCGTTCGACCCGCGCACGGGCTCCGCCGGACAGGCGACCCAGGACGTCTACGTCGGCGTCGCCGACCTGGACGACCCCGTCTACCGCAGCACCGACGGCGGCCGGACCTGGGAGCCCCTGGAGGGCGCCCCCACCGGACACCTGCCCGCGCACGCCGTCCTGGACCACGAGGGCGGCCAGCTCTACCTCGCCACCACCGACACCCCCGGCCCCTACGACGGCTCGTCGGGCGACGTGTGGCGCCACGACATCGAGTCCGGTGAGTGGACCAACATCAGCCCGGTCCCCTCCACCTCCGAGGACGCCTACTTCGGCTACGGCGGACTCACCATCGACCGCCAGGACCCCGACACGCTCATGGTCACCTCCCAGATCTCCTGGTGGCCGGACAACCAGATCTTCCGCAGCACCGACCGCGGCGAGACCTGGACGCGGGCCTGGGACTGGGGGAACTACCCCGAACGCGTGACGCGCTACGAGATGGACATCTCCGCCGCGCCCTGGCTGGACTTCGGCGGACCCGGCGAGCCGCCCGAGAACCAGCCCAAGCTCGGCTGGATGAGCCAGGGCATGGCGATCGACCCGTTCGACTCCGACCGGTTCATGTACGGGACCGGCGCCACCATCTACGGCAGCGACAACCTCACGGCCTGGGACTCCGGCGGCACCGTCGACATCGGGGTCAGGGCCCGGGGGCTGGAGGAGACCTCCATCCGCGACCTGGCCGCCCTGCCCGGCGGACCACTGGTCTCGGTCATGGCCGACATCGGCGGGTTCGTCCACCGCGACCTGGACGCCGTCCCCGACCAGATGCACCAGCGGCCCTACTGGGGCAGCGGCACCGGCGTCGACTTCGCCGAGCTGGCGCCCGACACGGTCGTGCGGGTCGGGGACGCGGAGGACGAGGACAACTCCCACATCGGGATCTCCACCGACGGCGGGAACAACTGGTTCGGCGGTCAGGAGCCCGGCGGGGTGACCGGCGGCGGGACGGTCGCGGTCAACGCCGACGGGTCCGTCATCCTGTGGAGCCCCGACGGCGCGGGCGTCCACCGTTCCACCACGACCGGTTCGTCGTGGACGGCGTCCGCCGGCGTGCCCCAGGGCGCCAGGGTGGAGGCCGACCGGGTGGACCCGGACGTGTTCTACGCGGTCTCCGACGGCACCTTCTACACCAGCACCGACGCGGGCGCGACCTTCACGGCCTCCGGCTTCGGCGGCCTCCCGGGGGAGGGCAACGTCCGCTTCGGCGCGGTGCCCGGCCACAGCGGCGACGTGTGGGTCGCGGGCGGCGCCGAGGACGGCGAGTACGGCATGTGGCGCACGACCGACGCCGGGGCCACCTTCGAGCGGATCGCCGCGGTCGACGAGGGCGACGCGGTCGGCTTCGGCGCCCCGGCCCCCGGCGCCGACTACCCGGCGGTGTACACCAGTGCGCGGATCGGCGGCGTGCGCGGGATCTTCCGCTCCGACGACGCCGGTCGGACGTGGGTCCGGATCAACGACGACCGGCACCAGTGGGGCTGGACGGGGGCGGTGGTCACCGGCGACCCCGACGTCTACGGGCGGGTCTACATCGGCACCAACGGCCGCGGGATCGTCTACGGCGACCTCGCGGACGGAGGCGGGGGACCCGACCCGACGCCGAGCCCGGACCCGACCCCCGGACCGTCACCCGATCCGACCCCGGACCCCTCGCCCGAGCCGACCTTCGGACCCGCCTCCTGCGAGGTCGACTACACGGTGGCCGGTTCCTGGAACGGAGGGTTCCAGGCCGCCGTCGAGGTGACCAACACCGGGAGTGAGCCGGTCGAGGGATGGGAGCTGGCGTGGGACTTCACCTCGGGTGAGAGCGTCACCGACCTGTGGGGCGGCGACCACACGCAGGAGGGCGACCACGTGACGGTCACCGCGCCCGGGTGGAGCACGCGACTCGATCCGGGGGCGACGGCGGAGATCGGGTTCAACGGCTCGGTCGACGGCGGGCCCGGGACCCCGACGGCGTTCGCCCTGAACGGGACCGGGTGCGGGTGACCGGCTGACCCACCGACAGCCCGCCCCCGTCCGGGGGCGGGCCGAGGGCGTGTGCGGTGGACGCCGGGGCGTCGCGCGGCAGGGTAGGTGTCCGCCGTACACGCCCCGGGGCCGGGAGACACGGGTGAACCCCTCCCGGCCCCTCACCCATGCGCGGTCGCGGGGTCCCGGGCCGCGCTGAGGCGGGGTTCAGTCGAATCCAATGCCCAACGGATGTACATCCAGTACATTGGTTGTATGAACGAGCCGGTGACTGCGACCATGGCCGAGGTGAGACGACACCTCGCCGACACGATCGAGCGCGCGCGCCACGACCACACGCCGACCTTCATCACCCAGCGGGGCCGGACCACAGCCGTACTTCTCGACGCCGACGAGTACCGCCGCCTGCTCGCGGTGGAAGAAGCCGCTGAGGACGCGTGGCTCAACCGCCTGGCGGACGAGGCCGAGCGGGAAGGGCGCGAACACTCCGTCTCCCTGGAGGAGATGGCCCGTGAACTCGCCCAGGGGGAGGAGTGATCCGACACATCACCCGCTTCACCCCCGCCGCCCAGCGCAGGATGCGCGGGATCCCCCGCAGCGCGGCGGTCAAGATCCTGCGCTGCCTCTCCGAACTCCAGCAGGCCCTTGATGCCGGTGACACCGGCGCGTTCGACATCAAGCCCCTGACCGGGCACCACGGTCGTTGGGGACTCCGCGTCGGTGACTACCGGGCCGTCTACACCCTGGAGAAGGACGACGAAGGCCAACCGATCATCTGGGTCTGGGTCATCTCCGTCGGTGACCGCCGGAACATATACCAGCGGGGTCTCTGATCCGGGCACGGCGAGGGATGGGCCGTGCCGCCGTCGTTCGGCACGGTGCCCGGAACGGCTCCGGGCGTGGGGGCGGCGGGACCGACCGGATTCGAACCGGCGTCCTCCGGTTGTGCAGACCGGCGCGACGACCTCTGCGCTACGGCCCCGCCACGCGGGAGTCTAGCGCTGGGCGGCGGAACCGGCGGTCAGCCCTTCACCGCGCCGATGATCACTCCCTTGGTGAAGTGCTTCTGCACCAGCGGGTAGACGACCGTGACCGGCACCAGCGCCACCACCACGATCGCCATCTGGATCGCCAGGTTGGGCGCCGACGCCGTGCCCTGGACCGCGTCGCCGATCACCGAGTTGCTGCTCAGCTGCTGGCCCTGCTGGACGTACTGGCGCAGTACCAGTTGCAGCGGCCACTTGGCGTTGTCGTTGATGTACAGGATCGCGTTGAAGAAGGCGTTCCAGTAGCCCACCGCGTAGAACAGGCCGATGACCGCGGTCACGCCCTTGGACATCGGCAGGACCAGCCGGGTCAGGATCGTCCACTCGCTGGCCCCGTCCACCCGGGCGCTGTCGGCGATCTCGCCCGGCAGGTTCATGAAGAACGCCCGCATCACCACCAGGTTGAACGCGTTCACCGCCGTGGGCAGGATCAGGGACCAGTAGCTGTCGATCAGCCCCACGTTGCTGACCAGCAGGTACAGCGGGATCATCCCCGGCGCGAACAGGAACGTCAGCAGCACCGTGAACAGCAGCGGCCGGTGCCACAGCGACCCCGGCTGGGACAGCCCGTACGCGGCGAGGATGGTGGCGACGAGGCTCACCGCGGTGCCCACCGCCGTCACGCCCAGACTGACCAGGACCGAGCGGGTGACCACGCCCCCGCTGAACAGGTCGGCGTAGGCCCGGAAGGAGATGCCCCGCGGCACCATCACCAGACCGCCCGCCTCGTTCACCGCCGACGCGGGGGACAGGCTGGTCAGGACGACGACGTAGAGCGGGAAGACGATGACGGCGGCGATCGCCGCCAGGGCGGTGTTCTTCGCGGCGCGGGCCGGGAGGCTGGGGCGCTCCGCCCACACCGGACGGTCGGAGAAGAGTGTGCTCATGCTCGCCTGTAGATTCCGTTCTCGCCCATCACGTGGGCCATCTTGTTGGCCACCAGGATCAGGACCAGCCCGACCAGACCCTTGACCAGGCCCGCCACCGCGCCCGCGCTGTAGTTCCCCGTCACGAGGGCCTGGTGGTAGACGAACGTGTCCAGAACCTCCGACACGTTCGCGCCGTACGCGTCGCGTTGCAGGTAGAACTGTTCGAACCCGACGTTGAGGATGTCGCCGAGCTTGAGGATCAGCAGCAGGACGATGACCGGCCGCAGCCCGGGCAGGGTGATGTGCCACATCCGCCGCCACCGCCCGGCGCCGTCCACCGCCGCCGACTCGTACAGGTTCTGGTTGATGGCCGCCAGCGCGGCGAGGAAGATGATCGTCCCCCACCCCGCGTCCTTCCAGACCAGCTGGGAGGTGACCACGAACAGGAACGCGTCCGGGTTGGTCATCACGTCCAGCGCCTCGTACCCGTTCTGCCGCAGCAGCTGCGACAGCAGACCGGCCCCGCCGAGAATCTGCTGGAACAGGGTGACCACCAGCACCCACGAGAAGAAGTGGGGCATGTACACGATGCTCTGGAGCACCAGCCGCAGCCTCGGGGAGAGGACGCTGTCCAACAGGATCGCCAGCGCGATCGGCACGGGGAAGAAGAACACCAGCTGGACGGCGGCGATCAGCAGCGTGTTGCCCGCCGCGCTCCAGAACCGGGCGTCGGTGAACAGCCGCTCGAACTGCGCGAACCCCACCCAGGGGCTGCCGACCAGCCCGTCCCACGGGTTGTACTCCTGGAAGGCGATGATGTTGCCGAGCGTCGGCGTGTAGTGGAACACCGCCAGCAGGCCGACCGCCGGAAGCGTCATGAGCAGCAGTTGCCAGTCCCGCCGCAGCCGCGCCAGGAACGGACGCCGGTTGCGGCCGCCGGGGCGCCGGTCGCCCCGGTGGTCGGGGATCCTCCGGGCGGCCCGGGGCCGCCCCCCGCCGCCGCTGGGGGCGGGGGGCGTGGGGCGGGCCAGCTCGGGCACGGTGTCGGACCGGTCAGTCACGGCCGTGCTCCTGGAGGACCCCCATGTAGAACTCGCGGCCCTCGTCACCCCCGTCACGCCGCCAGTCGGCGATGGCCTGGTCGAGCTGGCTCAGGTCCTCGCGCCCCCGGATGATGTCCTCGACCTTGTCGGTCATCGGGGTCTCGGCCGCCGCGAAGCGCTCGGGCCGCTGGATGCGGATACCCGCGAACGGATCCTCCTCCGTGAACTGGGCGGCGTGGTTGTACCAGGCGGTCTTCCACTCCACGAAGTCCGGGTACTGGCTCTCGGTGATCGCCGGGGGGCGCCCGCTGAGGAAGTAGTAGCCGTCGTTGACCTCTCTGAGCCCCAGGTCGGTGAGTTGCGGGGCGCCGTCGTCGTCGAGTTCGTGGTGGACGCCCTCGGCCCCGTACCGGTAGTCCATGTACTCCCGGGTGCCGAACGGCGCGGCGCAGAAGTTGAGGACGCCCAGGATCTCCTCGACCTGTTCGGGCTCCATGCCCCGCCGGATGAACACCGACTGGGCGGAGGGGTCGGCCCCGTGCATGACGGGGTCGTTGCCGCCGCTGCCGAAGACGGGCATGAGGTCGATGCGCAGGTCGGGGTTGTCCCCCAACATCTGCTGGTACGCCTCGTTCCAGCCGCCGAGACCGTCCTGGTTGAAGATGATCCGCCCGGAGTTGAGCAGCTCCTTGGCGTTGTCCCCCTGGGCCACGATGTCGGGGTGGACGAGCCCGGCGTCGAAGACCTCGCGCATGAACTCGACGCTGGCCCGCCACTCGTCGGTCTCGAACATGTGGATGAGCTCGCCGTTCTCGTAGCGCCACTGCTTGGGCGCGCCGAACACCTGGCGCATGCTCAGGTTGAAGTCGCCGAACGCCCAGCGCTCGTTGTCCGGGTCGTTGATCTCCCGGCCGATCTCCATCAGTTCCTCGGGGGAGGTGGGCGCTTCCAGCCCGTACTCGTCCACCAGCAGGTCGCGGCGGTAGAGCACCCAGTTGCCGAACGGCTCGGCGGGCCACGGGACGCCCTGGAGCCGCCCGTTGAACACGTTCCACCGCCAGGCGTCGCTGTCCAGGTTGGCCAGGAGGGGGTAGGGCTCGACGGCGTCACCGGCCAGGTAGGGGGTCAGGTCCTCGAACAGTTCCCCCACCGCCCGGTTGAACTGGGGGATCAGGTTGATCAGCCAGTCGGGGAACATCGTGATGTCGGCGACGTCGCGCCCGGCGACCACGGCGTTCATCTTGTCGATGATGGTGTTGCCGTCCTGGAAGTTGAACTCGACCGTCGTGCCGAGCCGCTGGTTGACGTGGTCGAAGAACGAGTTGTCGCCCAGCCCCGGCGGGAGCGGACCCCACAGGGGCGTCATCGCCGTGTACCGCCCACCGCTGCCCGGAGGGCTCGGCACCGCCTCCAGCAGCGTGTCCGGGTAGGAGGTGAAGCCGTCCGGCGCCCCGTGCCGGCCCTCGATGTCGGGGGTGACGGCGCCGAAGGGGATGTAGGCGGGGATCAGGTCGTCCAGCGACGTGGCGGCGGAGGAGGATCCGCCACCGCCGCCGGAGGAGGACGACGAGCATCCGGGGAGGGCGCTCGCGCCGAGCGCGGCGGCGCCGGTCGCGCCCAGGAGGCCGAGGAAGCGGCGGCGGGAGGGCACCGGCCGGTACGGAGTGGGGGGCATAACGTCGTTCCTTCGGGTGAGCGGGCGGGGGAGGCCCAAGGGGTAGGAAACGAGGGGTCGTTTTGCTATGAATTAGTTGGCCGTTTAGACAAATTACTGCACTGTGAACTGGCACACAAGGCCCCCGCGACGGTGAAGTCGAAGCGATTCGATTTCGACCGCCACGGAGCGTCGCCCTCCCCTGACGAGAGACGGACACCCCCCATGACCCACCCGCAGACCCCGCCCCACCGCGACCCCTCGCTCCCCCTCGGGCGGCGCGTCGACGACCTGATCGGACGGCTCACGCTGGAGGAGAAGGTCACGCTCCTGCACCAGCACCAGCCGCCCGTCGAACGCCTGGGCCTCGGCCCGTTCCGCACCGGGACCGAGGCCCTGCACGGTGTGGCCTGGCTGGGCCCGGCCACCGTGTTCCCGCAGGCCGTCGGGCTCGCCGCCACCTGGGACGCCGACCTGCTCCGCCGGGTCGGCGAGGCGACCGCCGCCGAGGTCCTCACCCTCCACGCCCGCGACCCCGAGGGCGCGGGGCGCAACGTCTGGGCGCCGGTGGTCAACCCGCTGCGCGACCCCCGGTGGGGCCGCAACGAGGAGGGCTACTCCGAGGACCCCTGGCTCACCGGCGTCCTCGCCACCGCCTACGCCCGGGGGCTGGCCGGGGACGGCCCCCGGCTGCGAACGGCCCCCACGCTCAAGCACTTCCTCGGCTACAACAACGAGACCGACCGCTGCACGACCTCCAGCGACCTGCCGCCGCGGGTCCTGCGCGAGTACGAGCTGCCCGCGTTCCTGCCCGCCCTGCGCGACGGCGCGGCCGTGGCCGTCATGCCCTCCTACAACCTGGTCAACGGCCGTCCCGCCCATCTGAGCCCGCTGGTCGGCGAGGTGCTGCGCGAGGCCGCGCCGGAGCCGATCCTCGTGGTCAGCGACGCCTACGCCCCGGCGAACCTGGTCGAGCTCCAGCGCTTCCACCCCGACCTGCCGACCGCCTACGCGCACGCGATCCGCGCCGGGCTGGACAGCTTCACCCAGGACGACGACCGACCCGAGGCCACCGTCGGCCACGTGCGGGAGGCCCTCGCCCGCGGGCTGCTCACCGAGGCCGACGTCGACCGGGCGGTGCGGTCCGTGCTGTCCGTGCGGACCCGGCTGGGCGAGTTCGACCCCGAGCCGCCCCCCACCGAGACGGACCGGATCGACACCCCGGAGCACCGTGCCCTGGCCAGGGAGGCGGCCACGCGTTCCCTGACCCTGCTGCGCAACGAAGGGCTCCTGCCGCTGACCGACGTCCGCCGGGTCGCCGTCATCGGGCAGTTGGGGGACACCGTCCTGGAGGACTGGTACAGCGGGACCCTGCCGTACGCGGTCACCGCGTACCAGGGGATCGCCGCGCGCGTCGAGACCGTCTTCCACGAGGGCGCCGACCGGGTCACCGTGGCGGCCCCGGGCCGCGGCGTCCTCGTCGCCCCCGACGACGGGGGACCGCTCCGCGCGGCGGCCGGCGGAGCACCCGGGACGGAGTTCGACCTCCTCGACTGGGGCGGTGGGGCGCACGCCCTCCGCTCGGCTCGGACGGGCCGGTACGTCGACGAGGGGCCGGACGGCACACTGGTCTGCACCGCCCCCGGCCCCGGCACGTGGGAGGTCCGCCAGACCTTCCGCCTGGAGGAGGCGGCGCAGGGGGGTCACCACCTGGTCCAGATCCACACCGGCCGCCACGTCGTGGTCGACGGCGCGACCTCGCTCCTCCGTCTGGCCGCCGACCCCGGTCCGGGCACCCCGTTCACCGTCCACGGGCTCGGCTCGGGCGCCCGCGAGGCCGCGCGGGTGGCCGCCACGGCCGACGTCGCCGTCGTCGTGGCGGGCGACCACCCCATGGTCAACGGGCGCGAGACCGAGGACCGCGCCGACCTGGAGCTGCCCGCCGCCCAGGAGCGCGTGCTGCGTGCGGTGCGCGAGGCCAACCCGGCCACGGTCCTGGTGCTCAGCAGCGGGTACCCCTTCGGCGTCACGTGGGCCGACACCCACGTTCCCGCGATCCTGTGGTCCGCGCACGGAGGGCAGGAGTACGGGCACGCGCTGGCCGACGTCCTGTTCGGGGACGCCGAACCCGCCGGACGGCTCACCCAGACCTGGTACCGCTCCGCCGACGACCTGCCCGACCTGCTCGACTACGACATCATCGGCGCGGAGGGCACCTACCTCTACTTCGGCGGCGAGCCGCTGTACCCCTTCGGGCACGGGCTCGGCTACACGACCGTGGAGTACGGGGACCCGGAGGTCACGGTCGACGGCGGCCGGGTCACCGTCCGGACCGCCGTCACCAACACCGGCGCGCGGACGGCCGAGGAGGTCGTGCAGGTCTACACCCGCCAGCTGTCGTCCCGCGTGCGGGTGCCGCTGCGGGCCCTGCGCGGGTTCGCCCGGCTGTCGGTGCCGCCGGGCGGGAGCGCGGTGGCGGAGGTGGCCTTCGACGTCGACCGACTGGCGCTGTGGGACACCACCCGGGACCGGTTCGTCGTGGAGGAGGCCCCGCGCGAGGTCCTGGTCGGGCGCTCGGCGCAGGACATCCGCGCCACCACCGCGCTGGACGTGCCCGGGGAGCCGATCCCGCCGCGCGACGCCTTCACCGGGCCGTGGTCGGCGGACGGGTACGACGCGGCGCACCGCGTCCAGCTGTGCCCGGTCACCCGGGAACGGGGGGACGCGGTGCGCGCGGTGGGGGACGCGGCGTGGGTGGCCTTCCGGGACGTGGACCTGGGCACGGGGGCGGCGGAGTGCCGTCTGGTGGTGAACGCCGCGGCGGGGACGCGGATCCGCCTGCGGCTGGACGACCCGCGCGAGGGGGCGGTGGTCGCGGAGGTCGCCGTGCCCGCCGCCGCGGACCCGTTCGACTTCACCGAGGTACGGGCGGACACGGACGGCGCGGACGGGGTCCGCGACCTCTATCTGGTCCTGGCGGAGGGCGCCGCCGTCGCGTCGGTGGGCTTCGTCCGACGCTGACGTCAGCTCGTCGCGGTGGTGCGCGGCGTCGGGAGGGGGAGCCTCCCGGCGTCGAGCGCGTGGATCATCGCGGCGGCTCCGCCCCTGGCGGCCGCGCTCAGGCCCAGGTCGGAGAGTTCGATGCCGCAGCCGCCCGTGTCCGGCGCGAACACGCCCTCGCGTGCCGCCGTCCGGCAGCTCGGGAGGAGCCACGGACCCAGCGGGACGAAGTAGCCGCCCAGGACCACCCGCCGCGGGTTGGTGATGTTGACGAGGGCCGCCAACCCGCGGCCCAGCCACGTGCCCGCCGTCTCCAGGGCCGACACGGCCGTGGCGTCCCCCGACGAGGCCCGTTCCACGGTCGCCTCGACCAGCTCGGCCACGTCGGTGCCGGAGAGGGCGGCGGCCGGGACCAGGTCCGGTACGCAGGCGCGGACGATCGCCTCGATCCCGGCGAGCGCCTCCAGGCAGCCGCCGCGTCCGCACGAGCACTCCGGCCCCTCCGGCGCCACCGACACGTGGCCGATCTCACCGGCGAACCCGTTCGCGCCCCGCAGCAGTTCGCCGCCGCTCAGGACGCCCGCCCCGATGCCGACCTCCCCGGTGACGTACACCAGGTCGGGCGTCCGGGCGAAGGAGCCGACCCGGTACTCGGCGAGCGCGCCCAGATTGGCGTCGTTGTCCACGTGCACCGGGACGTCGTCCGCCCCGGCCGCACGCAGCAGCGCCAGGACGCGTTCGCGCAGGGGCACACCGGACCAGTCCAGGTTGGGCGCGCGGGTGACCGTCCCGGTCTCGGTGTCGATCAGTCCGGGGACGGCGATCCCGATCCCCACGACGGTGCGTTCTTGGAGCGCCGGGCGCCCCAGGGTCCGTCGGAGGGCTTCGGCGACACGTCGGGCACACGCCTCGGCCCCGGCCGAACGGGCGTCGAAGGGGATGTGTTCGCTGAGCAGCTCCCGCGTCAGCAGGTCCACGGCGATCACGGACAGGTAGTCGACGTTGACCTCCAGGCCGACCGCGGCGACGGAGGTGTCGTCCAGGGCGAGCAGCACCCCGGGCCGGCCCACCCTGGGCTGGGCGGTCTCACCGGTCTCGCGGACGAGCCCGCGCGCCATCAGGTCGGCGACCAGGCTGGAGACGGTGGTCTTGTTGAGGCCCGTGGCCGAGGCGACCGCCGACCGCGAACAGGGCGCGAGCGCGCGGACCGTGCGCAGCACGACGCCGAGGTTGGTCTCCCGGACCGCCTGGAAGCTCACCGTTTCCCCGCCGACCGCCACCTGGTTCCCCCGTCGTCCACCGCGCGTTCCCTCGCCGGGATCGTACAGTGACGGCCGGGCCGCCCGACGGCCTGGGAGCGGCGGGAGGACGGGACGCCGGCGGACCGGGGAGGGTACCGCTCAGCGGCACTGCTCGTCGATGTACCCCTCGAAGTCGGGGAACTCCTCCCGGGCCAGCCGGAGGATCTCCTGCCACGGCCGCCGCGAGTCCGGGGCGTGCCGCTCGGCGATCGCCACCGCGCCGGGATCGACGCCCTCGGGCTCGCCGCCGTCGACGGCCTCCCACGGTCCGATCCCCTGCGCCAGCAGCCACAGGAAGGACGCCAGGTCCGCGGCCATCACCGCGGTCTGCCCCTCCGACCCGAGGAACACCACGGGCTGCTCCGTCAGGGGCCGTCCCTCCCGGGCCAGCCACAGGCCGACGTAGCCGCCCGCGCCCTCCATCCCGAAGAAGCGGAACTCGCCCCCGTCGGCCTCCTGGTTTCCGGTCCACTGGCGGAACCACCACGCGGTCTCGTCGGGGTGCTCGAACTGCTCGTACACCTCGAACTCGGGCGGGTCGGTGGCCGCGATCCGGGCGAGGTCGGCCAGCATCGGGGGGAAGGAGAGGTCGGTCATGGCCGAAAGCTACCGCCCCGTACGGACATCCCGCGGAGGGGCGGTCGGCGCGGGTCACCATAATGACGGAATGAGCGAACACGCGGACCTTCCCGAAGCAGTCGACACCAAGGCCCTCCTCGCCCTCTCCGAGGACCACCACGAACGCACCATGCGCTTCCTGGGCACCCACGAGATCAGCGGCCACCTGGTCAAGGCCTACGCCCTGGAGGCGCCCGGGCGCACCGTGACGGAGGGGGACGAGGACGAGGCGCTGCGGATCGCGGAGGGCCACCTGTCCCTCGGCGAGTCCCGGGGCTCCCTCGGACTGGCCGTCGTCATCGCGCACGCGGGCGGCGACGGCGACTACGTCCTCGTCCACACCTGGATCGAGGGCCACATGTCCGACCTGGCGATCTTCACCGGCCCGGCCGGACGCCCCGAACTGCTCCGGCCGGCGCGCGCGGGTCTGGCCCCCTGCGTCTGGGAGGCCGAGATCCTGGCGCACGAGCGCGACGTGTTCGCCTGGCACGTCCTCGACGGCGAGGGGGACGTGTCCGACCGCCTCACCACGTGGTCGGAGGACGTCATCGAGGGCGCGTCCCGGTGAGCGGCATCGGGTGACCGGGTGGCGGGGCCGCCCGCCAGCCGGTCACCCGCCGTGCCGAGGGGACGGAACACCTCACCGACAGTTCGATACCGGTCGAGACGTAGCGTCCCACGCCCGCAAATAAGGGAATAAGAGAAGCGATGAAAGTCGATTTCCACGGCCTCGATGCGGGACACGCATAACGATTCGTGGAACCGGCTGGAGGATCGAACTACTCTGGCGCCCGAACCGTCATCCACGGAAGGGCTTCAGTCTGATGCGGTCAGAGTGGTCTGAGCACATATCGGAGTCGTACAACTCGCAGATCGAGAAGCTGAAGGACCAGCTGCAGAAGGCCGAGCAACTGCCCGACGGTCTTTACAAGAAGTCCCTCATCGCGCGCCTCCGGAAATCGATCACCCGTATGGGGTACAACTGGAAGCAGTTCGAGTCCGGTGAGCGGCAGAAGGAAGCTGAGGAGCAGCGCAGGAAGGAGGAGGAGAAAAAGGAGAAGGAGAAACAGAAGATCGATGAGCAGAAAAAGGTGATCGAGGGCGAGCAGACGCAGGAGGAGAAGGACAGGGCGGCCGCGGAGGAACAGCGCCTGAAGGAGTTCTGGCAGAGCGTCACCCACCACCAGGCGGCCAACGCGCCGAGCACGGCGGCGCGGAACCAGCGCTACAGCACCAGGCGCGCCACCAGCTTCAACCCCGGGCCGTTCCGGTGGTACCAGCAGTCCCTGGTGATCGAACTCTTCGAGGAGGCCGCCTCGCTGAACACGCGGCGTCGCGGTCGGGCCATCCGCGTCAGCACCGACGGAACGGTGGTCAACAACGCTCTGTTCCGGGGTGGAGACAGCAGGTCCATCACGCCGTACGCCGACAGCATCATGGACCGGTTGGAACACCAGACCGAGATCGTGGACACCGGTGCCATCTTCAGGGGCTACGCACTCTCGATCGAGCAGATCGATCCGCGCGGTTCTGACCACGACGGCCGAGGCGACGGCGCGGCGGGGGTCGCGCAGAAGTCGTCCGACTGGGTGCTGGTGGACTTCTCGCCCACCAGCACCAACCGAGACAAACAGATGACGACGTCCACGAGTCTCGGCCTCAACCTGGGCTTCTTCGGGAACACCGCCACCGGCGGACTCAGCTACAGCTACACGACGGGGACGTCCTGGACGATCAGGGACTACGACCTGGTGAGCACGGGGGGCCGCACCCGGCGGCACACCCCCAATGTGGGGTGGCAGGTGTTCCGCCGCAACGACGAGAAGGCCGCGGACACCGACATCGCCCGTTCCGCGTTCACCCCGAGGTTCGAGGCCGTGTTCAGCCTCAGGTCCGAGGTCGAGCCCGCCCGCTACTCCGCCTTCTCCACGATGGCGACGATCGACTACGACCTCGTGGAGCACCAGAGGATCATGTCCAAGACGGGGGAGTCGCTCGCGGACACACTGGGTTCGCTCACCGGGCTCGGGATCCCCATGCACTACATGCCCAAGGAGGTGGAGGTCCAAAAACGGCTCATTCCGCAGATCTTCATGCAGACCTACGTGGTGGACTGGGACACCGGCCGGGTCTACGTCCTGGGCTCCAACGACTACGGCGGCGGCGTCGATCCGCTGTTGATCAAGCCGGACGTGGCCACGCTCCGCCAAGCCGTCGTCAAGGAGGTGGAGGAGGCGGTCGAGGAGCTGCTCAACTCCCTGGAGGAGCGCAGGATGCCGAAGGAGCTCGTGCGCGGAGACCGGCTTCCCCCCGAGCAGCTCGCCCGTGAGCTGTTCAACCCTCCCCTGCCGCCGCCCGCTCCCGCCCAGCGGCGCACCCGGTTCCAGTACCGCGACCTGTCACCCGTCGGCGTGCGGATGATCGACTCCGGCACCGCGAGCGTGGAGATCTCCGTCCCCGAGGAGCGCATGATCCACTACCCGGACGGGTTCGAGGTGCACTGCTCCCACCTGCGTGACGAGTGGTCGTACGAATGGCTGCCGGGCAAGCGCGCCGTCTTCGTCGAGCACCACGCCCCCGACGCGCCGTACCAGGTGTGGATCTCCCCCAAGGACTACGACGCGGGGACGTGCACGGTCCACGACACGGAGACCGGATCGACCGACCTGGTCAGTGTCCTGGACCTGGGTCTTCCGGAGATTCCGGACGCGGTTCTTCCCCAGACGCCCGGCGGTGTGGAAGCCGCGGGAGCGATGGCCGATCCCCAGCTGCTCGCCTGGCGCGGCGGCTACCGACTGATCGACGCCGCCCACCTCGGTGCCTCCGTGCTCCCCGAGTCCCACGTCTGTCCGATGCCTCCGGGTCTGGAGGGTCTCTCCTTCGGGACGACGCTGACCGCGAACGAAGACGAGTTCTTCGTCCTGTTGGGGAACCGGAACCACAGGTCCTTCGCCCTCGCCACGGTCCGGATCACCCCGGACCAGCCCCAGCTCGCCGATTTCGAGGTGTCCGAGCCATCGCTGGCACGGGCGTACGCGGAGATGGAGACCCTCCTGGCGGGTCCCCTCCGCTCGGTCGGCCGTCTCGGCGAGCTGGAGGGGATCGAGGACCACCTCGTCTTCTTCTCGGACGAGAGCCTGGTCGCGATCCCCGCCACGGAGTGGGAGGGCGTCCTGCGCGAAGAGGACACCGGCCAGATCGGGAATCCGTCTCCGACCCCCTACGCCGATTTCCCGGTGGAACTCCGGTACCCCGTCGTCGCTTACGCGAGCAGTGGGACCAGGCACTACTTCTTCCACAGCCCGTTCGCCGAGGAGTGAGGTGAGGGCACCGGACGTGCCGACGGAGGCAGGAGAACCACGCGTTCGCCCCCACCGCGGGGGTGGGCCGGTCGAGGGGCGGGGAGCCAGGTGACGCAGAACCCGGAAGAAGGCGGACGGCGCCATGAGGAGGTCCGCATCACACTGCCGGGCGGCGGGGTCGAGCACGCCCGGATGCTGGCCCCCGGAATCGCCGTCACACCGAGTTCCTTCAGGTCCGTGGTCGACCGTCTGGGCATACCGGATCCGCAGCGTCCGGAGCGGCCCGCGGGTGAGGACGAGGCGAGCCGTCAACGCCGTATCGATGCCCGGCAGCGCAAACTCGCCAGGACGCCGCCGCGGATCAGGGACTTCACCCGGTACACCGAGACCATGCTCGACACGTTGGGGACTCTGCCGTCGGGCAGGAACCTGAGGGAGGCGGTCGGAGGGCTCGTCCCCATTCCGGGCAACTTCGACCCGCAGAACCCCCCGCTCGGCATCGGTGACTTCTTCGACGGGCTCGGCCGGCTCGACCGGGCGGGCGGTGCCGGGGGACAGTACTTCACGAGGGAGGGGTTTCCCGGGGGCTGGCACGCCGGTCCCGGCCAGGTGCGTGTCCTCGTCTGCGACGGTGGTCCGGACACCCGGGAGGCCCGGATCGCGGCGCTGAGCCCCGAACACGCCAAGGACGGGCGGGGGTCGTGCTGCGTCGTCTCCCTCCCCCACGTGGCGTGGCTGGAGACGGACGGCCAGCTGGAGCACGGGGCCGTGCTCCTCGGCCGTCTGCTCAGCCGGGCGGGGATGGCCCTCTCCGGTCGGTACGACCCGGACCGGATCGTCACCGCCTACGTCAAGGACGGACTGGGCAGCACGGAGAAACAGCAGGCCCCGCTGCACGAGTTCGTCGAACTGGGGAACCCGACCTCCCTGGGAACGGTCCTGGAGGCGGGCGCGAGGGACCGACTGGGCGACAAACCGGTGGTGGACCGGCTCGGTCTGGGCAAGGAGGTCAAAGCCTCGGTCGAAGCCGCGAGGAAGTACTCGGACTTCCTCGAAGAGCACCGGGAGCAACTGTTCCCGCGTGACCGGGAACGCTGGGGGTCCTTCATCGACGACACGGTGGACGCCGACCTCGAACGCCGAAGGGACCTGCTCTCCACCGTCCACGCCTCGGTTCTGACCCGGGAACTGGACAGGGCACTCGGACCGAAATGGATGCTCCGGTCCCCCAACGGTCCGCACCCGCTGAGGGGGAACCTCGCCATCGACCATCTCGTGGGCACGACCGAGGTCAGGAAGACGGATCTGCTCAACCCCCGTCTCCTGCGCGCCACGGGCGGATCCGTCGACGCGACCATCCGCTCCGACCTCGTGTCCAGAAAGGCCCTCACCTATATCAGGGAGGGCCTGCGTGCCCTGCCCGTGCACGAGCTGCGCTCGATGCTCGGCGCCGCCGAGATCCGGGAACTGAAACCGGCCCTCAAAGCCATGTCCCGCCTCCAACGCTACGTGCGGGCCCATCTGGCGGCGGAGTCGATCGCCGACCGGCGGGGGAAACCGGCCAAGCCCAAGCCCGTGAAGGAGAAGGAATGGGAGAGCGACCCCTCACTGACCGTCGGCGAGGCGTGGAAGTACTGCGACAGCCTGCTCAGGCACTTCCGGGCCACCGACTACGTCCAGGGCACGGACATGCTGCAGAGGCGGCTTGAGGTCCACCGCGCGCTGTCCAAGGTCGCCGTCGGGCTGCTGATGGTCGCGAAGGGCGGTCTGCACGTGACGTTGACCCCGGTGCAGATCGCGGTTGGTGCCGGTTCCTCGTTCGTCGGCGCCGCCGTGCGGGCCTTCGAACAGCCCGGGATGGCCACGGCGGAGGCCGCGGGCACCGCCGCGGTCGAGGTGGCGAGTGGCGTCGCCGCGGTGCGCCGACAGGCGGAGGGGCTGGCGGGGGCGATGTCGACGCTGCTGCTCCTGGGGATGGACGAGTTCGAGTTCCTCGGCGACCTCTACGAGAGGACACGCACGGATCTCGCGTCGAAGACGACGGCCCCGCCCACCCTGTACCGGAGCGCCCTCATCGACCTCCTCCACGAGCGCCCGGAAAGGATCACCGCGGACGTGTGGAACGAGGGGGCGTCGGGTGACGGTGGGGCGTCGCGGGAGCTCGGGACGCCCCCTCGGCGTGATCGGGGGCCTACCTGGCTGGAGAGGTTCTGGAGACTGCCGATGGAACTCCTTCCACCCCTTCCCCCCGAATCGCGGGGGTTCCCTCCCGGTGGACCGCGGGAGTTCGGGGAATGACGCGTTCCGGGGCGTGCGCCGGATCTCCGGGTGGGAGGAGGGCGCTCCCGTGGGCTCCGATCGCGGCGGCGCCGCCCTGAACGCCCTGGACGGCAGGGATGGCCGCGCTGAGGATCAGGCGAGGGTGACGCGCGTGCCGCCCTCGGCCAGCACGTCGAGCACCTCGGCGAACAGGTCGTAGGGCCTACCGTCCGGTGCCAGGACCCGGGACAGGTGCTCGCGCGCGGTCGCTGAGTCCCGCCAGAGCAGGGTCGCGGGGGCGGTGTGGCCGAAGGCGCCGCGCAGACAGTCGTCGAGGGCGTCCAGGCAGCCGCCGAAGTAACCCCCGGGCCCGTCCACCGCCTCGCCGAGCGCCAGGTGGAGCCCCGGTTCGTCGGTGACGTACCGGCCGTCGAGTCCCCGGGCACGTCCGGCGGCCCGGCGAACCACCGCTCCCAGAGAGGACGGGCGTGCTCGGGAACGGGGGCGAACGACGCCCCGACGAGCGCCAGGTCGATCAGTCCACTCCCGTGGGCGTGCGGCCACCAGTCGCGGACCCGGGTCCACAGCAGCCGTTCGGTGAGCGGCTCGCCCAGGTCGTCCCGTACCTCCAGGGCGGCCTCCTCCAGGTCCAGCGCCCGCCGGGTGCCCTGCGCCAACGCCGCCCGCAACCGATCGCTCGGATCGAGTCCCCGCAGGACGAGCGGGGACGCCGCCCGCTCGGGCGGCAGGACGCGGGCGAACTCCCGGCAGGAGCCCAGCCACCGGCGCTGGTCGTGCACCCGGACGGCGCCCCGGTACCCCTCGGGCGGCCCCTCGTGGTCGTCCAGGCCGGTGAGCACGAGACCGTCCGTCCCGGGGTGCGGCCCGAGGCTCTCCACGTCCTCCAGCGGCCAGGGGCCGAGCGCCTCGTCCTCCGGCACCAGCCACACCCGGGTACCGACCCAGCCGCGCGCCCCAGCGCCCTCCGGAACCCAGCCGAACAGTTCGTACGTCCCGCGCCCGGGGTCCCCGAACAGCCCGTCCACCTCCGCGCACACGCCCCAGACGTGGCCGTGCTCCGTCTCCGTCAGCGTGTACCGCCCGTGTCGGCGGCGTTCCCCGTTCCCGTGCACGACGGGAATCATGCCGGACCGGTCCGGCACGCCAGCGGTGGGGCGTGCGTTCGAGGGCGTCCCGGGGCTCGCTCCTCGCCACGACCGCCCCCGCGGACACCCCCGCCTCCGGCCTTCCCTCCGCTCCGTGACCGTTCCCCGGGCAATCCGGCCACGGTGTCCGCTCCGAATCCCCCACACCCCATGAGAGGACGAGCGGAGAGGACGCATGGTCACCGACCAGAACACATCCGTCCGCAGACGGGTCGCGGTCATCGGCGCGGGCGTCGCCGGGCTGACGGCGGCGCACGTGCTGCGCCACGACTTCCGGGTCACGCTGCTGGAGGCGGACGACCGCCTGGGCGGGCACGCGCACACGCACCGGGTCGGCCCCGCCCCGGGGACCTGGGTCGACAGCGGCTTCATCGTGCACAACCGACGCACCTACCCCCGGCTGCTGCGTCTGTTCGACGAACTCGGCGTGCCCACCCGGGCCACCGAGATGAGCATGTCGGTCAGCTGCGACGGCTGCGGCCTGGAGTACGCGGGCGCGCGCGGTCCGCTCGCCCTGCTGCCCGGCCGGTCCGGGCGCGGCCCCGCCTTCGCGCACATGCTCACCGAGATCCCCCGCTTCCACCGCGCCGCCCGGCGCGTCCTGGGCGTGCGGCACCGCGTCGGCCTCCGGGAGCCCACCCTCGGCGACTTCGTCCGCGCCCACCGCTTCCGCCCCCACTTCGTCGCCCACTTCCTGCTGCCGCTGGTGTCGGCGGTCTGGTCGTGCCCGTCGGGCACCGCGCTGGACTACCCCGCCCGCTACCTCTTCGCCTTCCTCGCCAACCACGGCATGCTCAGCGTGTGGGGCTCGCCCGAGTGGCGCACGGTCGCGGGAGGCTCACGCGTCTACGTCGAGCGGGTGGCGAAGAACCTGCACAGCGTCCGCACCGGGGCACGGGTCACCTCCCTGGCGCGGACCCGCAGCGGGGTCCGCCTGCGGGTGGACGACCAGGAGGAGCACTACGACGCGGCGGTCGTCGCCACCCACGCCGACCAGGCCCTGGAGCTGTTGGAGGAGCCGACCCGCGCCGAGCGCGAGGTGCTCGGCGCCTTCCGCTACTCCCGCAACCGCACCCTGCTGCACACCGACACCTCCGTGCTCCCGCGCGACCGCGGAACCTGGTCGAGCTGGAACCACCGGCTGGCCTCGTGCGACCCCGACGAGGACCCGGCGCGCGTCAGCTACCACATGAACCGGCTTCAGCGCCTGGACGGCGGGGAGCAGTACCTCGTCACGCTCAACGACGACGGCGCGGTCAAGCCCGACGCCGTCCTCGCCGAGATGGACTACGCCCACCCCGTCTACACTCCGGAGTCCGTCGCCGCGCAGCGCCGACTGGGCGAGCTGAACGACGGCCTGGTGGCCTTCGCGGGCGCCCACCACGGGTGGGGGTTCCACGAGGACGGGTGCCGGTCGGGCGTCCTGGCGGCCGCGAGCCTGGGGGTGCGCTGGTGAGCACGGTCCCGGTCCCGGCGCTGTACCGGGCCACCGTCCGCCACGTACGCGCCGATCCGGTGCGCAACGCCTTCGCGTACGGCACCTACTACTGGCTCGTCGACCTCGACGACCTTCCCCGGCCGCGGTGGCCCCTGCGGCTGTGGTGCGACTTCCGCGCCGCCGACCACGGCACCGGCACCGCGCCCACGCTCCGCGCCGACCTCGACGCCTTCCTCGCCGGACACGGCGTCGACCTGGACGGCGGCCGGGTCCTGATGCTCGCCCACGCGCGGGTGCTCGGCCACGTCTTCAACCCGCTCACCGTCCACTGGTGCCACGGCCGCGACGGTTCCCTCCGGTGCGTGGTCGCCGAGGTCCACAACACCTACGGAGAGCGCCACCGCTACCTCCTGGAGACCGACGCACGGGGCCGCGCGGAGGCGGACAAGGTCTTCCACGTCTCCCCCTTCAACCGGGTCGAGGGCCGCTACCGCCTCAGCCTCCCGCCCCCGGGGCGGCGGCTCGCCCTCACCGTCGCCCTGCACCGCGAGGGGCGGCCCCCCTTCACCGCCTCCGTCCACGGCGCGCACCGGCCCGCGACCGCCGCGACGCTGGCGCGGCTGGCCCTGCGCCACCCCGTCGCGCCCCTGACCGACGCGCTGCGGATCAGGGCCCAGGGGATCGGCCTCTACCTCCGAGGTCTCCCGATCCAGCCCCGCGAGCCCCGCGTGTCCGACGACCACGCACCCCACGAAGCACCCCACGAACAGGCAGGCCGCACACGATGAACACGATCGACACACCGCAGACCCCCACCGTGGACGCCCGGCGCTGGCCCGACGTGGCCAGGGTCCCCGCGGCCGGGGCGCGCGCCCGCCTGGCCCGCCTCCTGACCAGACGGGTGGCCGAGCGGTTCGGCGTCCACGTGCGGGTCGGCGACGGCGAGCCCACCGGTCCCGGCGAGGCCCCCGTCCTCCTCCTGCGCGCCCCGGACGCCTTCCACCGCCGACTGGCCGCCGGCGGGCTCATCGGCCTCGGCGAGTCCTACATGGCGGGCGAATGGGACTCCCCCGACCTGGTCGGGCTGCTCACCGCGCTCGCGCGCGTCTACGAGGACCTCGTGCCGCGCCCGCTCCAACCGCTCCGGCACATCGCGCTTCCCCGGAGACCGGCCTCGGAGCGCAACACGCGCAGCGGAGCCAGACGGCACGTCAGCCACCACTACGACCTGTCGAACGACCTGTTCGCCACCTTCCTCGACCCGACCATGACCTACTCCAGCGCCCTGTTCGCCCCCGACGAGCCGCGCACCCGCGCCACGCTCGCCGGGGCCCAGGGACGCAAGATCGACCGCCTCCTGGACGGGGCCGGGGTCACGTCCGGCACGGAGCTGCTGGAGATCGGCACCGGGTGGGGCGAACTCGCCCTGCGCGCGGCCCGCCGCGGCGCGCGCGTCACCTCGGTCACGCTCTCGGCCGAACAGCGCGACCTGGCCCGCGAACGCGTCGCCGCCGCCGGTCTGTCCGACCTGGTCACCGTGGACCTGTGCGACTACCGGGACGTCACCGGCGACTACGACGCGGTGGTCAGCGTGGAGATGATCGAGGCCGTCGGCGACCTCTACTGGCCCGTCTACTTCACCGCGCTCGGCCGCCTGACGCGCCCCGGCGGGCGGGTCGGACTCCAGAGCATCACCATGGGGCACGCCATGATGCGCGCCTCGCGCGGCTCCTACACCTGGATGCACAAGTACGTCTTCCCGGGCGGGCTGATCCCCTCGGCGACGGTGATCGAGCGGGAGCTGAAGGAGCGCACCGAACTGGAGATCGTCGACCGGACGGCGTTCGGCGGCCACTACGCCGACACCCTGCGCCTGTGGCGCGAGTCCTTCGGGGGCGCGGCGGACCGGGTCGCCGCCCTCGGTTTCGACGACGTCTTCCGCCGCATGTGGACCTTCTACCTCTCCTACTGCGAGGCGGGCTTCCGGGCGGGGATGATCGACGTGGAGCAGTTCGTCATGGAGCGGAGGGGGTGACGGCCGTGGCCGCCCTCGGCGCGAACCTGGCCGCCGCCGCGGTCGCCCTGCTGGCCCTGGTCCTGGTCGCCTTCGCCGTCGGCAGGAGGGTGGGGCGGCACAGCGTCATCGACGTGGCGTGGGGGATCGGCTTCGTCGTGGTCGCGGGGATCAGCGCCGCGCTGGCCACCGCCGACCCCGCCCGCGCCTGGCTGCTGTTCGCCCTCACGGCAGTGTGGGGCGTCCGGCTCGCCGTCCACATCGGTACGCGCGCCCTCGGCCACGGGGAGGACCCCCGCTACGACCGCCTCCTGTCCCGTGCGCCGGGAAGCCGCGACGCCTACGCCCTGCGGATGGTGTACCTGCTCCAGGGCGGGCTGATCTGGCTGATCTCCCTTCCGGTCCAGGTGTCCGCGCACGTGTCGTCGCAGCTCGGCCCGGTCGCGTTCGCCGGGGCGGCCCTGTGGCTGTTCGGGTTCGGCTTCGAGGCGGTCGGTGACGCCCAGCTGCGCCGCTTCAAGGCCGATCCGGCCAACCGGGGTCGGATCATGGACCGGGGGCTGTGGGCGTGGACCCGCCACCCCAACTACTTCGGGGACGCCTGCGTGTGGTGGGGGCTGTTCCTGGTCGCCTGCGGCTCCTGGTGGGTGCTGCTGACGCTGCCCTCCCTCGCGGTGATGACCTACCTGCTCACCCGCGGATCGGGCCAGCGCCTGCTGGACGAGTACATGTCGGATCGGCCCGGGTGGGCCGACTACGCCGACCGCACCAGCGCGTTCCTGCCCCGGCCGCCCCGGCGGGGGTGACCGCCGGGCCCCGGCCGTCCCCCGACCGGGTGGGGCGCGGAGCGCGGCTCCGCGCCCCGAGGTCACCGCTCCCGGGGCGTCGTCGCGACCACCGGGGAGCGCTGGCGGCCCAGGGGGGAGCAGCCGAGCTCCACCACGTCGCCGGGGGAGAGGTAGACCGGGGGCTCGGACCCCATCCCGGTACCGGCCGGTGTCCCGGTGCAGATCAGGTCACCGGGCTCCAGCACCATGAAGTGGCTGAGGTAGTGGACGAGGTGGGCGGGTCCGAACACCAGGTCCTTGGTGGAACCGCGCTGCCGCGCCGTCCCGTTGACGTCCAGCCACAGGTCCAGGCCGTGGACGTCGTCGATCTCGTCCCGGGTGGCCAGGACGGGGCCGCACGGGGTGAACGTGGGCGCCGACTTGCCCTTGACCCACTGCCCCCCGCGGTCGAACTGGAGGGCGCGCTCGGAGACGTCGTTGACGAGCGTGTACCCGGCGATCGCCTCCTCGGCCGCCCGCTCGTCGGGCAGGTACGAGGCGCGGCGCCCGACGACGACGCCGAGTTCGACCTCCCAGTCGGTCCTGGTCGACCCCGGCGGGAGGACGAGCGGGTCGTTCGGGCCGTTCAGGGTGTTGGGCGCCTTCGTGGTGAGGACCGGTTCGGCGGGCAGGGGCTGGCCGGTGGCCGCCGCGTGGTCGGTGTAGTTCAACCCGACGCACAGGATCTGGTGGGGTCGGGCGATCGGCGGCCCGACCCTGACCCCCTCCAGGGGTCGGGCGGCTCCGGCGGCCACCCGTTCGGCGACCGCGGAGGACAGGGACGCGGCCGCCACCGACTCCAGGAAGCGGCCGTCGACGTCGCCGACCAGATCGGAGACGTCCACGTAGCGGTCCTCGCCGACGCGTACGGCCGGGGCCTCCGCGCCGACGGGGCCGATGCGCATGAGATACATGGGGACTCCTCGTCGCGGGGGCGGTCACATGTCGCGGAGGTGGGACTCGACGGAGGCGACCTTGCCGTCGAGCGCGCCCTCGGCCCCGGTGCGGATGTCGGCCTTGAGGACCAGCGTGGTCCGGGAGGCGCCCTCCCCGGCCGCCTCCACCGCGCGCCTGACGACGTCCATGACCTCGTCCCACTCGCCCTCCACGGTGGTGAACATCGCGTCGGTGCGGTTGGGCAGCCCGCTGTCGCGGACCACCTTCACCGCCCTGGCGACGGCCTCCCCCACGGACTCCCCCGCGCCGAGGGGGCTCACTGAGAATGCGACGAGCATCGGTACTCCTTGTGGCTGTGTCGGTGTGGCTGTGTCGGTCGCGTCAGGCGACCAGGGCCGCGAGCGGAAGGGTGAGCAGGGACAGCACGCTCGTGACCACGACCGAGGCCGCCGCCTGCTGCGCCCCGGAGTCCTTCTGCTGGGCCAGGACGTAGGCGGTCGCGGCGTTGGGCAGCCCGCACATCACCACCGTGGTGAACGCCCACACCGCGGGCATCGGGAAGACCCACGTGACCAGGGCGACCGCGATGAGCGGCATGATCGCGAGCTTGACCAGGACCGTGCAGCTCAGTTCGCCCGCGGCCACGCTGCCCTCCCGCAGCGCGGACACCGCGCGGCGCAGGGTGAGGCCGACCGCGAACAGGGCTCCGGGCGCCGCCGCCCCGGCGAGCATGCCCACCGTGTCCTCGGCCGGTCCGGGCAGGCTCAGCCCGAACACGGCGAAGAGCAACCCGGCGACCACGGAGAGGCTGACCGGGTTGAGGACGACGCTGCGGAAGATGGCGCGTCCGGTGCCCCCGGCGGGGGAGGGGGCGGCCACGGCGCCCCCGGGACGGTCCGCCGCGGCGCCCCGGGGGCGGCCGGCTCCCACGGGCACGGCCCGGGCCACGCGGGTGCGCTGGACCGCCAGGGTCACACTCAGGGGGTAGAGGACCATGAAGAACATGTTGTGCAGCAGCTGGCCCAGCGCCACCGGCAGCGCCGCCTGCGCCCCCACGGCGGTGACCAGGAGCGGGACGCCCAGGTAGGCGACGTTTCCGTACCCGGCGAGCATCGACGTCGTCAGCGCCCGGGTGACCGGACGCCGGAACAGGGCCGTGCCGACGACCAGACCGATCCCCGCCCCCAGGACCAGGACGGTGAGGTTGGCGGCGATGAAGGTCCAGGAGATCCCCTCGGACAGGCCGGAGTCGGCGACCGCCGAGAACAGCAGGGCGGGGAGCGCGATGTAGAAGACGAAGTCGTTGACGGCCTTCTGCGCGTTCCCCTGGAACGGGGTGGAGTAGCTGGCGAGGTAGCCGATGAGGACGATGGCGAACAGGGGGATCATCGTCGTGAGCAGTGGGGCGAATCCCATTGCGGGCGGACCTCTCGGAGGTAGGCGGTGGGCGGTGCGCCCGGTGCCCGTCGGTCGGCGGACACCGGGAGCGGCGCGTGGACGGGGTCGGCCGCGCGCCGCCGGGGGACTCAGGCCAGGGGCGCCTGGTCGGGGGCGCGGAGCTGGAGGACGTCCAGCGCGGCGTTGTGCACCGCGTCGAGCCGGACGATGTCGGTGTAGAAGGCGTGCACCTCGCGCAGCAGCGCGTCGAACCGCTCCCGCTTGGCCGGGTAGAGGGTGTCCTCCATGTGTTCGGTGAGGCGGTCGGCGACCTGTCGCACGAACTCCTCGTCCCGGATGAGGCGGTCGGGGAACCCGGCGTTCTCCAGCACCTGGGCGACGGTGGTCGGGAAGGTGCCGATGGGGTTGAGGAAGTAGTCGACCGGACGGCTGACCCCGAGGTAGTCCGGGACGTTGACGATCCCGGCGTTCTCGTTGCGCACGAGCATGCCGCTGACCGGACGGTAGACGTTCGGCAGCACCATGAACACCTCCTCGGCGAGGGCCGCGGCGCGGGACAGCTTCTCCGTGTCCAGTTCGGTCCCGGCGACGGTGATCCCCCGCTCGGCGAAGATCTGGCTCATCACCTCCAGGTTGGCGAGCCCAGCGCGGTTGCCGAACCCGGCCACCCCGCCCTCGATCATCTGGAAGCCGTGGAAGACCGAGGAGAGAGAGTTGGCCAGGCCGAGCCCTCTGTCGTCGTGGGAGTGCAGGTAGAAGGTGATGTCGGGGTTGTCCCGGACGAGGTTCGAGGCGAGGACGGCGGTCGCCTCCGGGTAGAGGGTGCCGATGGAGTCGTTCACCCGGACCAGGCTGATCCCCAGCGCCCGGACGCGGGCGATCTGCTCGTTGATGAACGCGTAGCGGTCCTCGTCGATCTCGTGGGAGAAGGCGTTGAGGATGCTGGCGCGGAAGGAGCCGACCCCGATCGAGGTGAGGTGCTCGTGGGCGCGTTCGAGCAGTTTCTCGTCCTGGCGGTGCTCCACCATCCCCAGGCTGACCTGGATCTTGGCCAGGTAGTCGCGCGGGATGACCTTCAGCGCCTCGCTCAGGGGCTCCCACGTCTTCAGCGTCAGGTTGAAGACGAATCTGGTGTCCCCCGGGATCCGGCCCAGCAGGTGCTGCGCGTCCAGGCAGCGGAGGAGGAAACGGGGCTCGGTGAGTCCGGAGCCGAGGTCGATGTCGCGCAGCCCTCCCGCGGCGAGGGCCTCGATCAGCTGGAGCTTGCGGTCGTCGTCGGCGCCGTAGAGGGCTCGTTCGCCGCCTTCGCGCATGGTCTCGTCGGAGATCCCGGAGATTTCGAAGTCGGTGTAGCGGGGGGTGTGGCCGTAGGGCATGGAGAGCGGCAATTCTACTCCCTTGAATATCTTCGACTCGACGTTTTCGGTGAAGCTATTGCAAGTGGTGCGCGTTTTTCCCGGTCGGGCTCCGAGACCGGTGGCTGGGTGGCACGGAATTGCTCGGCATTTTGTGCCACGGGCATGTTAACCATGCCGTCGCTCAGCCTTCCACAGTGATGTGAGTCACAGGCAGATTTCTGCTGGTTGTCAAGGGTCTTCTGGGAAAAATTCACCCAGGGTCGCCATGAAGTTTCTGAGAGTGAGTGTCGTGCTCCGATGGGAAGGGGATTGCTGGTGTGTAAGGGGAGTGAGTGGCTGCTGTCCGAATATCGTGGTCGCTTCGGTGGCCGTCTCCCCTTTCCCGGCCTCCCCTCGGGGGCTGTCGGCGCGGTCGCGTCCGAGGTGGGCTCCGGACGTTCTCTCGTCCCGGGATTCGGGGGTGAAACGGACGGACGAATGCTCGTCCGGGGTGCCCGTGAAGGCGGATTTCGCGGCCCCGAATCCCTTTTCGGGGAGGTCGGCGCGCCCGCTGCTGCACGAGGGGCGGCGGGCGGGTCCGACGCCACGCGGAAAACCGGTTGGCCCGGCGGCGTGTGCGTGGTTGGATTCCGGGCATGGTGCCCTCGGACGTCTTCCACGATCAGCCCACCCTCCGCGGGGAGCGGGTCCGGCTCGAACCCCTCGACGAGCGGACGGGCGAACACCTCGTCCCGGTCCTCGTCGACCTGGACCCCGAGGTGCGCCGCCTGACCGGCACCCACGCGAGGTTCACCGAGCGGCAGGTCCGCGAGTGGGCCCGCGCGTGCGCCGCCCGCTCCGACCGCGCCGACTGGGTGATCCTGCGGAACGAGGACGACCGCTGCGTCGGCGACTGCGCGCTCATGGACCTCGACGCCGACAACGGCGGCGTGGACTACCGCATCGCCCTCAACGACGTGTCCCTCACCGGCCGGGGCTACGGCACCGAGGCCACCGACCTCGTCCTGGAGTACGCCTTCACCGTGGCGGGCCTGCACCGGGTGGCGCTCCAGGTGTTCGACTTCAACACGGGCGCCCAGAAGTCCTACGCCCGCTCCGGCTTCGTCCGCGAGGGCGTCTGGCGCGACCACCTGTACTGGGACGGCGAGTGGCACGACGCGGTCCTCATGTCGATCCTCGCCCACGAGTACGCCGACCGCCGCGCCGCCGTCCGCTGACACCCGGTCGCGGAGGCCCCACCGATAGGCTGCCGAGCATGCCCGTCCCGGACTTCATCCTGGAACTGCGCCGCCACGTCGGCCACGGACTCCTACCGCTCACCGGGGTGACGGCGGTGGTCCTCGCCGACGGACACGTGCTCCTGCACCAGCGCTCCGAGGACGGCCGCTGGTGCACCCCCGGCGGCATCCTCGAACCGGGCGAACAGCCCGCCGCGACCGCCGTCCGCGAGGCGTGGGAGGAGACCGGCCTGATCGTCGAGGTCGAGCGGATGACCAGCGTCGTCGCCCAGGAACCCTACACCTACCCCAACGGCGACGTCGTGCAGATGCTCGACATCGCCTTCCGCTGCCGCCACGTCGGCGGCGCACCGGACGCCTCCGGGGACGAGTCGATGGACGTGCGGTGGTTCCCCCTGGACGACCTGCCGGAGATGCCCCCGCGCATCCTGGACCGGATCGCCTGGGCCCGCGAGGACCGGGCCGAGCCCTACTTCCGCCTCTGACCCGCCCGCTCCCGGGGTCATCCCGTCGCGCCGCCGGGGAGGCCGGGGCGGGAGGAACGCTCCCATGACCACACCCGGCGCCGTCGTCCGCCGCCGACCGCGCGGAGGCCGGCGCCGACACGGTGGTCCTCCAGCCGGCCGCCGACGAGCCGGACCCCGAGGGCTTCGCGCGGTTCGCGGCCGGGGAGGTCGGATCCCTCGTCCGCCGCCGATGATTCTCCATATGCGGTGATTTCTGGGTCCGGTGTGCCCCTCGGGCTGAACAAATCCCGTAATTCGAGCGGTGTTCGAATTTTCCTTTCTTTGGGTTCGGTGTGTCCCATTCTTGCGGCGCGTGTTCGTTCCTCGCTTTCCGGCGATTTCGGGTTACGGTTGTCGCGCCCGATGTCGAGGGCATTCCGTGTGAGAAGAGGAAAGGGAGCGATGATGGTGGGAGCTCTCAGGAAGCTGGTGAGCGGGCTCGCGGTGGCGGTCGCGGCCGTGTCCGCCACCGCGGCGCCGGCGGCGAGCGCGGAGTCCGCGCAGCCCACGTGTCCCCGGGTCCTCGGGACGCTCTGCGCGTTCACCGAGACCGACGGGCAGGGGAGTTTTCGGTTGTTGGTCAAGGGCAAGGGCGTCATCGAACCGCCGGTCCGGAGCGCGGTGAACCACGACTCCGTGCCCTGGTGCGTCTTCGGGGAGCGTCGCTTCGACGGCGAGCGTGTGCAGTTGGATTCCTTCGAGTACGACGCGGATTTCGGCTTCGACGCCTTCTCCGCTCGCCGGGGTCGCTGCTAGCGATCTCTGGTCGCTCACCGGTGAGAAACGCGCGACCGCCCTTCCCCCGGACTGCGGGAAGGGCGGTCGCCTGTGTCGATCTAGCGCCACCTGCGGCGCATCGTCCAGTGGTCGGAGGACACGTCGCGGGTGATGTCGATGATGTTGGGCTCGCCGGACTCCGACTCCGCCGAGACTCGCAGCAGGTGCGTCTGCGTGGCGGGGGCGCCGGGCCGCTCCGGACGGGCGGGCCAGTCGCCGATGATCCTGCGCACCCGGAAGGTGTGGCCGCGCCACGTGAACCGGGCGGGGTGTCCGCCACGGGTGGAGCGGACGTCGATCCGTTCGTTCAGAAGACTCACGTGTTCAGTTTATCGAACATGTGTTCGAGAGAGTCAAACCCGTCGGGAAGCCGTCCGAGCACCGGACGAGCCCGCCGCGCCGAGGGGAGCCCGGCCGTTCCGCCCTCGGACCGGGCGCGGTCACAGGAACACCCGGCCGCGCCTCCTCCGGTCCCGCAGCGCCGCCATCCGCCGCGTGTTGCTCGGGCGCCGGGTCAGCAGGTGGTACAGCAGCAGCGACCCGCCGCGGTCCGTCCGCGCCCGGTCCGCCATCTCGCCCATGTTCACCCGCGGGTACAGGTCGGGGCCGGCCGCGAGGAACCGGACGGCGTGCGCGCCCTCCGGGTGGTGCGTGTAGGCGTGGTTGTCGGCGGTGTACTCCATGCTCCGGGCCAGCGCCGCGCCCAGCCCCGGCACCAGGTCCGCGCCCAGCGTCGCCACCCTCCGCCAGAACGACGTGTGCCCGGCGACCACGTGCCCGATCTGGTGGGCCACGAGGAACGCCAGCACGTCCGGATCGCGTGGCCGCCCGTCGGGGCCGAACAGTTCCCACGGCAGGACGAGGTACCGCCGCAGGCCGTGCGCGGCGGCGTCCGGGGCGGTCCGGCCGCGCGTCGGCCGGACGTAGACCTCAGGGGGCCGGGCCAGCCCCATCGCGGAGGACAGCGTCACCACCGACCGGTAGGTCTCGGGGAACTGCGTCGGTGAGATCTTCACCGACTCCGCGCGCTCGCGGGCGTACCGCAGGCCCCGCAGCGTCCAGCACGCGGCGGGTACCGAGGCCGCCGCGGCCGCCGCCCAGGTCCACGCCCCCGTCGCCGTCCACAGGGTGTGGGCGGCGGCCGCGAGCAGCGCCGTCCCCACGAGTACGCACACCACCAGCAGCGGTGTCTCCCACGGGTGCGCCCTGGCCACGAGTTCCTCGTCGGGCCCCTCGGCCCCGTGTCCGCACATCCCGGCCGCCCGCACGCCGCCCGCGCACGCGTGCGCGAACCCCGACGCCACCGACGGCGAGCAGTACGGCGCCCCGTGGGACGTACGGGCGGGCGTGCCGCCACCCCGGGGTGTCGCGTGTGGCATCCCGCCTCCCCTCGGGCCGCGGATCCGTGCACAGCGGAAGCTCGCTACTCCCTGTAACCGAATATTACTTTTAGCTGACCTGGGTATGGGGTTGCCGGGGGACGGCGTGTCCGGTCGCGCTCGGAGGCTCAGCGCCCCTCGTACCGCCGGAGTTCCTCGGCGAGGATGTCCAGGAACCGGTCCACCTGCGCCGGGTCGTACCCCGGTCGGGCGCGGGTCGTGGCGAACTGGACCCGCTCCACCTCGGCGGAGGTGAGCGTGGCCCGCTCCGGGTGGCCCTGCTGGAGGACGTCCATCGTGAACTCGGCCCGGTCCAGGAAGTCGTCGACCTCCTGCTCGTTGTAGCCCGTGGTCAACCGGGTCGTGGCGAACTGCTGCTCTCTGATGCGGGCGGCGGTGAGCCGTGGCCGGTGCTCACGCCGGTCCCCCTCGAGGGCGGTCGGCCCGTGCCCGCCGCGGTCGTGCGCCGCGCCGGGGGAGGGGCGGTCCGGCAGCGGCGGCGGTCCGCTGGGGCCGCCGAGCCCGCGTCCGGCCAGGTCCGCGGCGACGATGTCGAGGAAGTCGTCCACCTCGTCCTCCCGGTACCCGGGGCTCAACCGGGTGGTCCGGAACCGTGCGTTGCGCACGTCGTCGGCGGTCAGCAACGGACCGTTCCGAGGACCGCCCTCCAGGGCCACCAGGGTGGCCTCGATCCGGTCGAGGAGGTCGTCGACGTCCCCCTCGTGGTACCCCGGGCGCAGACGCACCGTGTGGAACTTCTTGTTGCGGATGTCCGCCGGTGTCAGAGGCATGGTCCCCATTGTGCAGTTCAGGAGGTTCTCAGGGGGTTATCCCCGGCCGTTCCGTGATTCGGCGGCGGCGAGGGCGTCCGTGAGCCGCTGGAGGTAGGCGTCCACCTGCGCGCGGGCGTAACCGCGCAGGACGACGTCGAACTCGGGGCGGGGATCGGCGGACACCATGCCCGCATTATGCCGAGGCGCCCGGACCCGCGCCAGGGGTAGGCGGCCGGTGGCGGACGCCGTCGGACGCTCAGCCGCGCAGGAGGTACACGGCCAGTCCGCGGGCGATCGCGTCCGCCGCCCCCTCCTGCCAGGCGGGGTCGCCGAGGAGTGCGGCGTCCCGGGGGTTGCGCAGGTTCCCGGCCTCCAGGAAGACCTTGGGGACGTCGGACATGTTCAGCCCGCCGAGGTCCGTCCGCACGTCCAGGCCCTCGTCGGCGAGGTAGTCGGCGTAGGGCATGCCGGTGCCGTCCCGGTACTCGCGGCGCAGGTCCTCGGCCAGCAGGCGGGACGGCTCCACGATGTCGTCGGTGAAGTCGGGGACCTCGCCCGGCGTGATCACGTGGAACCCGCGCCCGGACTCCGGTCCGCCGTCGGCGTGGATGGACACGGCCGCGTCCGCGTCGACCTCGTTGCCGATCCGCGCCCGCTCGTCGATGCAGGGTCCGACGCTCTCGTCGTCGTCCCGGGTGAGGACGACCGTGGCGCCGTCGGCCTCCAGGCGGTCGCGCACGAGCAGGGACAGCTCCCAGTTGAACTCGTGCTCCGCGTAGCCGTCAGCGGTCTGTGAGCCCACCGTGTCGCAGGACTTCTCCCCGGGACCCGCGGGCACCCGGGCGTTGATCTCGTCGGGTGCCTCCGCGTTGCCGCCGTTGTGTCCTGGGTCGATGACGACCACCCGGCCGTCCAGCGGGCCTCCGACCGCCGGTGCGTCCTCGGGGCGCCGGTCGTCGTCGGCGCCGTTCCCGTCGCCGGTACCCGTGGCGCCGTCCTCCTTCTGGGGAGCGGGAAGCGGGGGAGCGGCGGTCGGATCGGCGTCCGACGCGGCGTCGGAGACGGCGGAGCAGGCGGTGGTGAGGAGCAGGGCCAGGGCGGTCAGGGGCAGTGCGGGGTGGTGTCGGCCGAGGGGGCGCGGCGACGTGGGGACGGGCATGCCCCACAACGTAGCGGCTCAGCGGGGTGCGGGAACCCGGAGGCGGGGGTCGGAAAGCCCGGCGCGAAGGCGGTTCACGAGCGATGCGCTCATTGTTGGGACGCGTGTCACGGCGTCAGGTTTACACGTGTCACAAAGAATCTGAAAAAATGATGGGAATGGTTACGTAGGGTGCAGAAGCGTTTGATGTGACCATTTTGTAATGCCTTTTCGTGTGAATCAGACTATTCGGTCGAAGTATGCTCGCGGTGAAGGAACGGGACGTGGTCCCCGTCCGGGTGGCTCGTGTCCGCGCATGTCGAAGCCGCCGCGACCCCCTGTTCCTGTGGAGGTGCCCCTGGCTCTGGGCCGCCTCCCGTCCCCCATACGCACCTGGTTCCGTTTCGCGTTCCGGCCCGCCTCTGCACGGCGGCCGAACGCGCGGCCAGGCCAGCCCGACAGTGCGGGTTGGGACGATCCGAAGAGGATTGACTTGAAGAACACTGCCCGTTTCTCGGCGCGCCGTGTCATGCAGGCCGGTGCCACCTTCGCCGCCCTCGGCGCGCTCACCGTCGCCACCGCCGTTCCCGCGAACGCCGGCGTCTACCAGTACGGCTGGGCCGGTGCCAACGTCGCCGGCAACTGGGACAGCTGGGCCTCGTCCACCGACGTCACCATGCACGAGTCGTCGGACAGCGACAGCTTCAGCGTCGCGGTGGACGACTACCTGACGATCGACGCCGAGACCAGCGCCAGCGTCAACGCCCAGGGTGCGACGGCCACGACCGTGGTGAACAGCGCCCGTCTCCAGGTCACCACCGACGACCTCGACGCCATCCTGGAGGAGGCCGAGGAGTCCGACGACGAGGACGACGAGGAGACCGACGAGCCCTCCGAGGAGCCCTCCAGCACCCCGTCCGAGGGTGGGACCGACACCGAGGGTGACGGCGAGACCGACTCCGACGGTTCCGAGGGTGAGGGCTCGGAGGGTGACGACGCCGAGGGTGACGGCTCCGACGACTCCGAGGGCTCCGAGGGGTCGGAGGGTGACGGGGAGGCTCCGTCGCCGTCGCCGACCGCCGAGCCCGGCGAGGGTGACGGGGCCTCCGACGAGTCCGCCTCGGACGACGAGGAGGCCGAGGAGTCCGCTCCGGAGGCGGAGCAGACCCAGGAGCCGGAGGCCGCCGGGGCGGACGAGGTGGTCACGCTCGACGAGACCAACTCCGAGCTCACCGACGGCGGTGACGAGGTCGTCCTCGACGTCACGATCTCCGGGATGACCATCACCACCACCCAGACCTGGGGCGGCGAAGTCTCCCGCTCCTTCGAGCCGGGTTCCGTCAGCGAGAGCGTCAACCTGCTCGACGCCGAGGTCGACATCTTCTCCGACGAGGGTGTGGACGAGATGACGGACGAGGGCGTGGTCTGGAGCGACGCCTACACCGTCGGCCTGGTCACCTTCACGGTGCCCGAGGTCGCCTACGCCACCTACCCCCTGGGCGTGACCTACGCCAGCGTCACCGACGAGATGTACGAGGGTGGCGAGGGCGACGGCGGCCAGGACGGCGACGGCAACGGCGGCCAGGACGGTTCGGGTGACGAGGGCGACGACAAGAACCCGCCCGCCGAGCGTGAGAAGCCCGAGCCCAAGCCCGAGCAGCAGCGCAGCGTCGAGCCGCTGGCCCAGACCGGTTCTCCGGTCGTCGGCCTGATCGCGGCCGGTGCCGCGGTCGCCGCCGGTGGTGGCCTGGCCGCGTTCTTCGCGCGCCGTAAGAAGACCGCGACCGCCGCCGCCGACGAGTCCAGCGAGGGCTGATCGGAGCGGCCAGAGCCGAGCGGGAGCCGGATCGGTTGATCCGGGTCCGAGGGCCCCGGGGGCGTCGCCCCCGGGGCCCTTCGCGTCGCGGGCGTCGGCGGTGCGGAACTTCCCGCGCGCGCCCGCCGTTGTCCGGTCGTCGAGGAAGCGAGGATGACGGGATGCCGTATCCGGTGCGGTGGAAGGGACACGTGACCGGGCCCACCGAACGGGTGGCTCCGGCACGGCGCGTGGTCCGGTGCCGCCCCTGGTACGGTCGGCCCCCGGCCGAGCCGACCCCGTCCCCCGTTCCCCCCACCCGGCCGACCGGCCCCCACCCACCACCGCCCGGGCGGTGGCCCCGGGAAGGCGCCGGAACCGGCATCCCCCTGAGACGACAGGAGTGTCGTGGTGACTCCCCCCAAGTTGACCGCCCGCCGACTCCTCGGCGCCGGTGCCCTGTTCGCCGGGCTGGGCGTGTTCGGTGCCGCGTTCGCCACCCCCGTGAGCGCGGACGCGCTCGTCTGGGGCACCGCCCAGGCGAGGGTGGCCGACGGCGACCTCCTCGCCGCGCACGCGACGGCCACCAGCTTCGGTGACGACATAGAGGACACCGCCGCCGCCGGGGTCCTGCTGGGTCCCCTCGCCGACTACGCGGTGGTCACCGGTGAGGCGGGCGCGTCCATCGACGCCGACGGCGCCCACGCCACGACCACCGTGGAGTCGGCGACCGTCCGCCTGGGCGCGGCCGACCTCGTCGATCTCGGGTTGGTCGAGCCCCCGGAGGGGTGGGCGCCGGTGAGCACCGCCGCCGCCCCCGAGGCGGACGCCGCCGACGGCTCCGACCCGACGGGTGGCCCGGACGTCGCGACCTCCCCCTCCGCCCCCGCGGCCACACCCACCGCGGCCGACCCCACCGCGGACTCCTCGGACGCCTCCTCCGGCCCCCCGGACCGGTCCCTGGGCGGGGACGGGCCAGCACCGGACACCGGGTCCCCGACCACCGGAACGGAGCCGTCCGCGAGCCCCTCGGCGGCTGGTGACGGCACGGTGCGCCTGGACGAGAGCGACGCCGAACCCCGGTCCGGCGCGGCCGACACGATCGGTTTCCGCCTCTCCGACGTGGTCTCGACCGCCTCAGCCGGGTTCGACGGCCGCACCGAGGCGTCCTTGGAGTACGGGAGCCTGAGCGCCTCCGGCGTCGAACTGGAGGAGGTGGAGGACGCCGAGAACGGCTACGTGGTCGACGATCGTGTCGCCTTCCTGGCCCCTGACGGCTCCGTGATCGACGAGGTCGTGGTCAGGGTCGGCATCGCGGTCAACGAGGCCGTCTTCGAGGACGAGGACGAGGACTGGGACGGCCGGGGAGTCCGGTCGTGGCTGACCGTGTGGGTGCAGGTCGGCGAGGAGGACGGCGACCGCCTGGTCGTGGACTTCGCCGAGGCGCGGGTCCTGGGGTCCACCTACGACACGGACGCCTCCCCCACCCCGGGGGACGGGGACCCCACGGCGAGCCCCGGTCCGACCCCCACGCCCGATGCCTCCCCGACCCCCACGCCCAAGCCCACCCGGACCGAGGACCCGTCCGAGCGCCGGTTGGCGACGACGGGCGGTTCGCTGGCCGCGCTCGTGGTCGCGGCGGTGGTCGCCGTCGGCGGCGGTACGACCGCGACCTTCCTCGCCCGGAAACGGACCACGGCGATGGACGACCGGATCGAGGACTGACCGGGGAACCCGGGACACGGGGCGGCCGCGGCGGAGCACCGCCGGGCCGCCCCGTCTCACACCCGGACCCGCTCCGGCTCGACGCGCTCCGGCCGCACGCCGATGCCGACGAGACGGCCCGTCACGCGGCTCAGCGCCGGGAACCACCGGAAGAGGCGTACGAACGCGGGAACGCGCGCTCCGTCGTTCCCGAGGGGCACGTTGAGCACCCTGTGCCCGTCCGGGCGGAACAGCCGACGCCCGATCACGATCTGGAGCGCCTGGGTGATGCGGGTCGGCCACATCCGCCGCGCCTGGACACGGGCCAGGTCGCCCTCCTCCACCGTGCCCTCCGCCAGCCGCGGACCCACGATGTTGGCGGTGGCGACGGCGTCCTGCACCGCCAGGTTGACCCCCACCCCGCCCGCGGGCGACATCGCGTGCGCGCTGTCGCCGATGCACAGCAGCCCCGGCCGGTACCAGCGGCGCAGCCGGTCGACCCGGACCGCGAGGTGGTGCACGTCGTCCCAGGAGGCGATCTCCTCCACCCGGTCCGCCAGGTCGGGGGCGAGCTCGGTGATCCCCTCCCACAGGGCGGTCAGCCCCTCGCGGCGCACGTCCGCGAACCCGCCGGGGCGGATCAGGTAGGCCAACTGCCAGTAGTCGCCCCGGTCGATGGACACGAGACCGCGACCGCTCGCGGTGAAGAAGGGGATGGAGTCGGTGGGTCTGCGGGACACGCGCAGCCACAGGACGTCCATCGGCGGCGCGTAGGTGACGGGGGCGAGCCCGGCCTGCTCGCGGAGGGCCGAGTGCCGACCGTCGGCGGTGACCACGAGGTCGGCGGAGATCTCCAGTTCGCCGTCCTCGCCCGAGGCGCGCACGCCGGTGACCCTGTCCTCGGACATCACGAGTTCAGTCCCCGACGTGGACATCAGCAGCCGGAAGGACGGGAACCGGCGGCCCTTCTCGGCGAGGAAGTCGAGGAAGTCCCACTGGGGCATGAACGCCACGTAGGGGTGGTGCACGGGCAGCCGCCGGAAGTCGGCGAAGGTGACCGGCCGCCCCTGGAGGTCGATGCTGATCCGGTCCAGGCGCGCGTGGGGGAGGCGGTGGAACTCCTCGTCCCAGCCGAGCTGGTACATCAGCTCCTGGGTGGAGGGGTGGATGGTGTCGCCGCGGAAGTCGCGCAGGAAGTCGGCGTGCTTCTCCAGGACGGTCACGTCCACGCCCTGCCGGGCGAGCAGGAGGCCGAGGGTCATCCCCGCCGGGCCGCCGCCGACGACACAGCACCGGGTGCTCAGTTCGCGCATGTTCGTCGCTCCTCACCAAGGGTGATACCCGTTGGCCGGAGCCGGGAACGAGCCCGCTGAGGAGTTCGGTGGGAGGGTGACGGGGTGGGGGTTGGTGCGGCCGGAGGCCGTCGGTTGAGGGTGGTGGAGGGTGACGGGGTGGGGGTTGGTGCGGCCGGAGGCCGTCGGTTGAGGGTGGTGGAGGGTGACGGGCGGGCCCGTCCCTGGGAAACCCGCCCGTCGCCTGTGTCAGTGTCAGTAGCCGGAGCCTGTCCGACCGTTCCCCCCGGAATCGGCACAGACCGGGGAGATCACTCCGTACGCTGGTTGGGGATTCCGGCCAGCAGAGCGCGGACCTCAGTCTCGCGGTAGCGGCGGTGTCCGCCCAAGGTGCGGATCGAGGTCAGCTTGCCCGCCTTGGCCCAGCGTGTCACGGTCTTGGGGTCCACGCGGAACATGGTGGCAACCTCGGCGGGGGTCAACAGGGGCTCCGCCTCGGGCGTGCGAGTTGACATGTGTACGGCCTCTCCTCCTGGATCTGTGTGCCGATCCTTGAGCCTTATTCCTGGCGCTTGGCCCGGATGTCCAATATTTCCACTGGGTCCATATTGGCATCACCCGAGGTGATAGCGCGACCACTCCAAGCAACTTTGCGCGTGGGAGGCCAAGAAAGCCGCCCGTGGCCGCGTCACGCTAAGTGATTCTAGCGACACGTTTAGTGGCATGTGGCGTATTCGGTCAAAACTTCGTTCTCCGGCCTCGTTTTTCTCGATCCGGAGCGTCCGAACTGCTACGTGGTCATGACCGAAACCGTGGTTCGGGCTTGGGGGAGACGGGCTGACGTCCCTGGTCAGCCGCTGCGCGGGTGGGGGCGGGTCGTGCGCGGGCGGGGCGGGCCTCCCTCCGTCTCAGCCGAGGGGCGGGAGGCTGGATCTCCCGCGTGGCAAGGGTTTCGTCGTCACTCAGAGTGCGTTCGGTGATGGAACGGCTACAGTCTACGCTGATCCCTAACGGGCGTTATGCCCAGTTTCATCGGGCTTGGTGGCGTGCGGGGATGACGTCCTGGCTCGCACCGTTGTCACGTGCGGAAAGTCGGTCCGCGCTCGCGAAGAAACCTGGCATACCAGGTTGCCGCCCGGCGTGGCGCGGCGCGCACCACGGCTTCAGATGACGACATTCTGGTGATCGGTGTCCACGAAAACATGGTGAAACCGTGACCCTCAGTTGGCGTGTTCCAGGGCGCGCACCGACCTCCAGCGTCGGATGAGCCGTTCGCGCAGCTTCATCACGTGCTCCATGTCCCCGGCCGAGAGGGCCGCCACCGCCTCGGAGACCTCCGCGACCGAGCGGTCCCCGCTCAGCTCGTCGTCGCTCAACAGGTGCGGCAGCCCCCCGTAGTCGAGCTCCAGCAGCGCGTTCGGGTGCGCGGTCAGCGCCAGCCAGTCCACGAGCCGCTCCGTCGACGAGGACACCGAGTGCTCGCCGACCCGCTCCCGCAGCACCGCCACCGTGTGGTCCAGCCGCCGTCGCGCCTGCGACACGCGGGTCAGGTAGAACAGCGCGCGCGTGGTGTCCGCCGACAGGACCAGGCAGCGCTCCGCGTCCTCGAAGGGCACGAACCACGGCACCGGGATCTTCCAGTTGCTCGACAGGATGCCCGGCCGGACCTCGGCTCCCGACTCCCGCCACTCCCGGTAGCCCTCCTCGGCCCGGTCCGCCTCGTGCTCGGGGACGAACGCGCCGCTCACCAGCACCGGGATCGTGTTCGTGAACTCCGTGAACGCCCGCCACGAACGCAGCCTGGTCTGCCACGGGCACACGTACAACCGACCGTCCACCCGGCGCAGGTAGGCGTCCCGGCTCTCCTCCGCCGGGGCCACCACCGGGGGAGTGGTGATGAGCCTGCTCAGACTCTCCGCGTGCTCGGCGGCCAGCGCGTTGACCCTCCGTGGTCTGTCGGGGGAGGCCGCGTACTCCTCCCAGTACCGTCGGTCACTCGGCGAGAACGCGTCGATCGGCTGATAGACCCGGAGGTAAGCGGTGTAGGGCAGCACGATCGCATCGTGGCACACATCGCCGTGCGTGACACACACCCCGCCAAACCCTCGTCGGAACGGCCGTTCGGACGCGGGCCACACCCGTCACACCCGGGTGGCGTAGGCAGGGTGGGGTGCGACCAGGTACGGTTGTACGTGTACGTACGCTGACGCCGGTCGTCAGTCGCGTTTGACGGCCGTCAGCCCGTTACCGCGGGTTAGTAAGTGATCTGGGGTTCGTCGGAACCCAATCGTTGAGGGGGTCGAGCCAATGGGGCGCGGCCGAGCCAAGGCCAAGCAGCAGAAGGTCGCCCGGAAGCTCAAGTACAGCACCGGCGGGACCGATCTTGATCGGCTGCGGTCGGAGCTGGGTGTCGCTGAGGACGAGGGGTCTCCCTCCGGATCGTCGGGTCCGGACGACCTCTACGCGGATCCTCACGACGAGCTGATCGACCGTTACGCGGATCTTGCCGACAAGTACTCGGACTCCGACAAGTAGTCGTTGCCGGGACTGACAGGTCGCTCGGACAACAACCGCAGACCTGTGCCACCCACCGGTCCCCAGTCGGGGGCCACGGTGGACAGGTGGATATAGCCGGTGCGAACCACGCCGTGGTTCGCACCGGCTATGTTCGGATCCGGTGCGCGACCCGTGTCTCACGCGCTCCGGTACTCGCCGCTCAGGCGGGCCCGGCCGGACCCGGACGTCACCTCACCCAGCCGCCAGGCCGGGACGCCGCGCTCGGCCAGGACGCCGAGGGCGCGTTCGGCGTCCTGTGCGGCGACGATCGCCACCATGCCCACACCCATGTTGAACGTGGCCTCCATGTCGTCCCGCGCCACGTCCCCCTTGTCGGCCAGGTAGCCGAACACGGGCGCGGGCGCCCAGGTGGAGCGGTCGAGCTCCGCGTCCAGGTGGTCGGGCAGCGACCGGGACAGGTTCGCGGCCAGTCCGCCGCCGGTGATGTGCGAGTAGGCGTGCACCTCGACCGCCGCCGTGAGCGCGACGCAGTCCTTGGCGTACACGCGGGTCGGGGTCAGCAGGACCTCGCCCAGGACGCCGTCCAGCTCCGGCACGTGCGCGTGCAGGTCGAGACCGGCCCGCTCCACGATGCTGCGGACCAGCGAGTACCCGTTGGAGTGCGGTCCGGACGAGGCCATCGCGATGACCGCGTCGCCCTCGCGCACCCGGTCCGGACCGAGGATGGCGTCACCCTCGACCACGCCCGTGCCCGCGCCCGCCAGGTCGTACTCGTCGGGCTCCATCGCGCCGGGGTGTTCGGCGGTCTCCCCGCCGATCAGCGCGCACCCGGCCTGGTGGCAGCCCTCCGCGACACCCCCGACGATCTCGGCGATGCGCTCCGGGACGACCGAGCCGCAGGCGACGTAGTCAGTCATGAACAGGGGCTCGGCGCCGCTGACCACCAGGTCGTCGACGACCATCGCGACCAGGTCGATGCCGATGGTGTCGTGCTTGTCGAGCTGCTGGGCGAGCATCACCTTGGTGCCCACGCCGTCGGTGGAGGTCGCCAGGACCGGGTCCTTGTACTTGCCCGTGTCCAGGCGGAACAGACCCGCGAAGCCGCTCGCGTCGGTGACCTGCTCGGGTCGGCGGGTCCGCGCCACGTGACTCTTCATCAGGTCGACGGCGCGCTCACCCGCAGCGATGTCGACGCCCGCGGCCGCGTACGCGCCCGTCGCCCCTGTGCTCTCGGCTGCCACGCGAGATCTCCTCGTGCTGTGTTCGGTGGTGGTGCGGGCACGGCGAACCCGGTCGGGGCACGCCGGAACCCGGGCACGGCGGACCCCCGTCCGCCGCGCCCCGATCAGGTGTCGCTCGTGGCGAGACCGCTGTCCTCGGGAGTCCCGCAGGGCTTCTCCAGCAGGTACTTGCCGCGTGCGTCGTCGGCGACCTCGATCGGGTACACGCCGTCGAAGCAGGCGCGGCACAGATCGTTCTTGGGCACCTCGGAGGCGGCGATGAGCTCGTCGAGGTCGACGTAGGCCAGGGAGTCGGCGCCGACCGACTCGGCGATCTCGTCCACCGTCAGGTTGGCGGCGATGAGCTCGGCGCGCGTGGCGAAGTCGACGCCGTAGTAGCACGGCCACAGCACGGGCGGGCTGGAGATGCGCACGTGCACCTCGGCGGCGCCCGCGTCGCGCAGCATCCGCACCAGGGCGCGCTGGGTGTTGCCGCGGACGATGGAGTCGTCCACGACCACGAGGCGGCGGCCCTCGATGACCTCGCGCAGCGGGTTGAGCTTGAGCCGGATGCCGAGCTGGCGCAGGGTCTGGCTGGGCTGGATGAAGGTGCGACCGACGTAGGAGTTCTTCACCAGGCCCTGGGCGAAGGGGATCCCGCTGGCCTCGGCGTACCCCACGGCGGCGGGGGTGCCGGACTCGGGGACCGGGATGACCAGGTCGGCCTCGACCGGGTGCTCCTTGGCCAGCCGGCGGCCCACCTCGACGCGGGTGGAGTTGACGTTGCGCCCGGCGATCGTGGTGTCGGGGCGGGCCAGGTAGACGTACTCGAACAGACAGCCCTTGCGGCGGGCGGGCGCGAAGCGGCGGGAGCGGACCCCGCGCTCGTCGATGGTCAGCAGCTCGCCGGGCTCGATCTCGCGGACCAGGGTGGCGCCGACGATGTCCAGGGCGGCGGTCTCGCTCGCCACCACCCAGCCGCCGGCGTTGGACGACTCGCCCAGGCGGCCGAGCACGAACGGGCGGATGCCCTGCGGGTCGCGCGCCGCGTAGAGGGTGTTCTCGTCCATGAAGACCAGGGAGAAGGCGCCCCGCACCTTGGGCAGGAGGGCCAGTGCGGCGTCCTCCATGGTGCGCTCGGAGTCGCTGTTGGCGTGGTCGGCCAACAGGTTGGTGAGCACCTCGGTGTCCGTGGTGGCGCCCCGCCGGGAGTCCGGCAGCATCGCCGCCAGCTCCGGCGTGTTGATGAGGTTGCCGTTGTGGCCGAGCGCCAGGCCGCCCTCACGCGCCGAGTAGAAGGTCGGCTGCGCGTTCTCCCACACCGGGGAGCCGGTGGTGGAGTAACGGCAGTGGCCGATCGCGAGGTGGCCGTTCAGGGATTCGAGCGTCGCCTCGTTGAAGACCTGGGAGACGAGCCCCATGTCCTTGTAGACGACGATCCGCTCCCCGTCGCTCAGCGCGATGCCCGCGGATTCCTGCCCGCGGTGCTGGAGAGCGTAGAGACCGAAGTAGGTGAGCTTGCTGACTTCTTCGCCGGGTGCCCAGACCCCGAAGACACCGCAGGCGTCCTGCGGGCCGCGTTCGAGCGGATCGAGGTCCATGGAGAGCCGGCCGTCGGAGTACGACACACCCACAGCTTAGTGCCTGCCCGTCGGCTCGGCGCCACCCGGGGGGCGGTCGGACCACAGGGGGAGCCACGGGGACAGGTCGGACCGGGCGCCGCTGGCCTGGACGGAGTGGTCCGAGACCGCCTCGTCCCACGGGGTCCGGCCGGTCGCGAGGCGCAGCCAGGTGAGGGGGTCGGTCTCCACGACACCGGGCGGGGTCCCCCTCGTGTGCCGGGGGCCCTCGACCGCCTGGACCGCCCCGTGCGGGGGGACGCGCACCTCCAGGCTGTTGCCCGGGGCGCGGTCGGCCAGCACGGCCAGAGTGGCGCGTACGGCCGCCTTGACCGCCGCGCGCTGGGGGGCGTCGGCGCGCAGGACGGCACGGGCGCAGGCCGCGGCGGCCTCCTCATCGGAGCCCTCGAAGGGGGGATCCCCCAGGGCGCGGAGTTGGTCGGCCAGGGCCGTGCGGAGCCGCCGTACGGCGCTCGCGGTCAGAGCGGAAGGCATGGACAGCAGCCTACGGAAGGCGCCGCGCCGGAGGGCGGGCACAGGGGGGTATCGGATCTGTGAACGGGAGGGATACTTGCCATTGCCGAGATATGGACCGATGGTGGACATCGGGGAACCGCGGTGGGCCTGTCCACCGTTCTCCGCACACTTGGGTGATTCCTGTCTCAGCGCACCGCTGGCCAGCGGGGGCGTGACACGGTAGCGTCCCGAACCGTCCCGATGTCACTGAGACTGGGAGGAATGCGATGGAACGCCCGCAGGACGGAGTTCCGCGCACCGACACTGAACAGGTGAACGAAGGGTGAACCGGTCCGGCCACCTCCCCGACCGCCAGACCCCGGGCCCGTACCACGCGAGGCCGCCGCGCCGACCGGCTGGCCAGCACACTTACCATCCACGAAGGAAGACCACCGCACCATCGGGAGAAACGACGTGCGCCTGCGCCTGCGCCCGCGTGATGACAGTTACTACGAGATGTTCACCGACTCGGCGAACAACCTGGTCATCGCGGCCCGCCTGCTGGTGGAGCTGATGAGTGACGGGGCCGACCGGGAGGCCATCGGAGAGAAGATGCGTGCCTGTGAGCACGCCGGTGACGACGCCACCCACGCCATCATGCGGCGGCTCAACAAGAGCTCGGCACCGCCGATCCACCGGGAGGACATCTACCGGCTGGCCTCGAACCTGGACGACGTCATGGACTCGATGGAGGCCGCCGTCGACCTGATCGGACTCTACGGACTGGAGCGGCTGCCCAAGGGGATCATCGACCAGATCGAGGTCCTGGAGCGCGCGGCCGAGCTGACCGCGGAGGCGATGCCGCGGCTGCGGACGCTGGAGGACCTGACCCGGTACTGGATCGAGATCAACCAGTTGGAGAACCAGGCCGACCGGATCTACCGCAAGCTGCTCGCCAAGCTGTTCAGCGGCGAGTACGACGCGCTGACGGTGCTCAAGCTCAAGGACGTGATCGAGGAGCTGGAGACCGCGGCGGACGCGTTCGAGCACGTGGCGAACACGGTGGAGACGATCGTCGTCAAGAACAGCTGAGCCGTCCGGGGCGTCGCCTCGGCGCCCCGGAACCGGGTGTGCGGGCACCGGGCGTGCTACACGCGGCTGAGGCCGTGGTCCCGGGCCTCGGGGTCCTCCATGCGTACGCGCAGGACGAGTCCCAGGGCCTCGGCGAGCCGCTCCAGTGTGGGAAGCGTGGGCTGGGTTCCGCCGTGTTCGAAACGGGCGACGCTCGACTGGGGCATCCCCGCACGGCGGCCCAGCTCCGACTGGGACCAGCCGAGTTCCCCACGGCGGAGCCGAACCGTTTCAGCCAATTCGAAACGCAGCCGGGTGAGCTCGTATGCCTCTCGTACCGCGGGGCGATCGAACCGTCCAGAAGACTTCAGATCGGACAGGGATCTCCTCGGGGGAGTGTTCATGGTGACTCCTCATCGACCGTGTGGCCGGCGTTGACACAGTCGTGCATCGCGCGGAGAGCACGTCGGACCTCGGCTGACTCCCGGGCTCGGGTCTTGTGGAACACGGTCGGCATGATGATTCGCCGCCCGGCGGCGATGGAGTAGGTGACGCGTACCCGGCGCCCGCCGCAATAGGACCGTAGCTCCCGTAGTTCGCCGTCCAGCTGACTCGTGTACGGGAATCCCGGGCCGACACCACGGCATTCCAGCAGATCCAGGTGGAACAGAGCCTGCGCCCATTCTTCGTCGGACAGACCCCCAAGCCATCGTTCCACTTCAGGTTCCAGTTCGACCGTGCCCCAGGTCATAGCATTGATGCTATAGAGGTCGGAACGGCACTGAGGGTGATGGCGAAAGGGGCGGCGGTCATCCGGCGCGGGTGATCTCCCGGGCCGGGGTGGTCTCGGTGGCCAGGACTCCGCTGAGGTAGGCGTGGAACCCCTCGGCGTCGATCTCCTCCACGACCGTGGCGTTGGGCTCCAGGCCGTGCACGCCCCAGGACATGGCCGAGTACCCCCGGGTCAGCTCACCGGCCGTCTCCACGTCCACGTGGTAGCGCGCGGACCGGCGGACCAGCTCCGGGTGGAGCAGCACGGCGGCGGTGAGTGAGTCGGGGTGCGTGGTGCCGTCGATGCCCACGCTGCGGTCGAACTCCAGGGTCGCCGCGCACACGTCCGTGAAGAAGCCGGAGAGCGGCGTGCCGATGGCCGCGATCGCCTCCAGCCGCTCCTGCCCGAAGACGGCCTGGCGCAGCGTCAGCGGGTCCCAGGGGACGACCGTCACGTCGAACCCGGCCGCGAACACGGCCTTGGCCGCCTCGGGGTCCACGTAGAAGTTGAACTCCGCGGCGGCGGTGATGTTGCCGCGCCCGTTGTTGGACCCGCCCATCACGTACAGCGAGCCGACGTTGCGGGCGAAGTCGGGGTCCTTGGCCACGGCCACGGCGATGTTGGTCAGGGGGCCGATCGCCACGATCGACAGCTCCCCGGGGTGCTCGGCGGCCAGCCGGATCAGGGCGTCCACGGCGTGCTCGGACTCCGGCTCCAGCCCGGACTGGTCCATGCGCAGACCGCCCGAACCGTCGCCGTGCACGTTCTCCGCGCTGACCCACTCGCGCGTCAGCGGCCCCCGGCAGCCCAGGTGCACGGGCACCTCACCGAGCCGGCCGGCGACGTTGAGCGTGAGGAAGGCGTTGCGCACCTGCTGGTCGAAGCCGACGTTGCCCGCGACCATGGTGATCGCCCTCAGGTCGGCGGCGGGGTCGAGCAGCCCCACGAGGAGGGCGACGCAGTCGTCCTGCGCCGTGTCGGTGTCGATCACCACAGGAGTGGGCACGGGGCCTCCCTTGTCCGAGGTCAGAGGGGAAATCTACCCGAACCGGACCCCTGGTCGGTCACCGGCCCCGCCGGGGCCGCGTGAGGGGACCGGTCACCCGAACCGGCCGGTGATGTAGTTCTCCGTCTCCTTCTTCTCCGGCCGGGTGAACATCTGGTTGGTCTCGCCCATCTCGATGAGCCTGCCGGGCTTGCCCGGACCGGCCAGGTTGAAGAAGGCGGTCCGGTCGGACACGCGCGCCGCCTGCTGCATGTTGTGGGTGACGATCACGATCGTGTAGTCCTCCTTCAGCTGGTGGATGAGGTCCTCGATCGCCAGCGTCGAGATCGGGTCCAGCGCGGAGCACGGTTCGTCCATGAGCAGCACGGACGGCTTGACCGCCGTGGCGCGCGCGATGCACAGGCGCTGCTGCTGACCGCCGGAGAGGCCCGAACCCGGCTTGTGCAGCCGGTCCTTGACCTCCTCCCACAGGTTGGCGCCGCGCAGCGACTCCTCCACCAGGTCGTCCGCCTCGGAGCGGCTCATCCGCCTGTTGTTCAGCTTGGCGCCCGCGATGACGTTGTCGTAGATCGACATCGTCGGGAACGGGTTGGCCTTCTGGAAGACCATGCCGACCTCGCTGCGGACCAGCACGGGGTCCACGTCGGGGCCGTAGATGTCCAGGTCGTCCAGGAGCACCTTGCCCCGCGCGTACGCGCCCGGGGTCACCTCGTGCATCCGGTTGAGGGTGCGCAGGAAGGTCGACTTGCCGCAGCCGGACGACCCGATGAACGCGGTCACCGACCGCGGTTCGATGGTCATGGACACGTCCTCCACGGCGAGGAAGTCGCCGTAGTAGACGTGGAGTCCGGAGACGTCGATTCGTTTGGCCACTGGATGTTCCTCGTGAGTGAGCTCGACGCGCGGTGCGCGGGGCGGTTGGTACGGGTCAGCGGGCGGACTTCGGCGCGAACGCGCGGCCGATCATCCGGGCCAGGAAGAACAGCAGCATCACCGTCAGGATCAGCGTCAGCGCCGCGGCCCAGGCCCGCTCGTAGTTGACGGCACCGCCCATGCGGACCTGTGAGTAGATGAAGACCGGGAGGCTCATCATCTGGCCGTCGAACAGGTTCCAGTTGATCGACACCGCCGAGGAGCCCGCCGTGAGGATCAGCGGCGCCGTCTCCCCGATAACGCGCGCGATGGCGAGCATGATCCCGGTGGTCAGACCGGCGGCCGAGGTGGGCAGGACCACCCTGGTGATCGTCCGCCACCTGGGTACGCCCAGCGCGTAGGAGGCCTCGCGCAGGTCGCGCGGGACCAGGCGGAGCATCTCCTCGCTGGAGCGGACCACGACGGGGATCATCAGCACGGCGAGGGAGATGGCGCCCGCGGCTCCGTTGGTGTGACCGGGGCCGAACAGCACCATCCACAGGGCGACGACGAACAGGCCGGCGACGATCGACGGGATGCCCGTCATGACGTCCACGAAGAAGGTGATGACGCGCTTGATCCGGCCCCTGGCGTACTCCACCAGGTACACGGCGGTCATGACGCCGATCGGCACGGAGATGAGCGTGGCCATCCCGGTGATCGCCAGCGTGCCGACGATCGCGTGGTAGACGCCGCCCGCGTCCATGCTCGGCAGGACGCCGTTCATCGACACCGACAGGAAGTACCCGTCGAAGCGGTCGAAGCCGTTCCGGAGCACGGTCCACAGCACCGACACCAGGGGCGCGATCGCGAGCAGGAAGCACCCGTACACCAGCGACGTGACGAACCGGTCCGTGGCCTTGCGTCCGCCCTCGACACGCGCGGAGGCGGTCACGGTGATCACCACGTAGGACGCGGCGGTCAGCAGCGCCCACAGGATGGCGCCGAACGAGGAGAAGGCCAGGAGGACCCCGGCCACCACGGCGGCGCAGGACGCGAGCAGGGCGGTGGGGAAGTAGCGGGGCAGGGACGCGTGCCGGAGGGCGGCCTCGGTCGGTCCGGTCTCGGGACCGGGGGGCTGCGTGGTCGTCGTGCTCATCAGGCCTCCTTGCTGCCCCGCGCCACGATGTAGCGGGCGCCCATGTTGACGGCGAGGGTGATCGCGAACAGGACCAGACCGGCGGCGATCAGCGCGGACACGCCGTACCCGGTGGCCTCCGGGTACTGGAGCGCGATGTGCGCGGCGATGGTCTGGTTGCCGCTCCGGAGCAGGTCGAAGGAGATCGCGAGCGACGGCGACAGGATCATCGCGACGGCCATGGTCTCGCCCAGGGCACGGCCCAGACCGAGCATCGCGCCGCCGACGACGCCGGAGCGGCCGAAGGGCAGCACGGCCAGCCGGATCATCTCCCAGCGGGTGGCCCCCATCGCGAGCGCGGCCTCACGGTGGCCCTGCGGCACCTGCCGGAACACGTCGCGCGACATCGCGGTGATGATCGGCAGGATCATGACCGCCAGCACGACGGAGGCGGTGAGGATCGTGCGGCCGGAGGTGGAGGCGGGGCCGGAGAACAGCGGGATCCAGCCCAGGTACTCCGTCATGCCGCGGAAGACGGGGACGAGCTGCGGGGCGAGGAACCCGATGCCCCACAGGCCGTAGACGACGCTGGGGATGGCGGCGAGCAGGTCGACCAGGTAGCCGAGCACGGCGGCGACCCTGCGGGGCGCGTAGTAGACGATGAACAGCGCGATCCCGACGGCGACGGGGGTGGCCAGCAGCAGCGCGATGGCGGCCGCCAGGACGGTGCCGAAGGCCAGTGCCGCGACACCGAACGCGGGGTTCTCCCGGACGTTGGCGTCCCACTCCTGGGTGGTGAGGAAGTTCGCGGTGTTGGCGGCGAGCGAGGGCCAGGCCTGGATGATCAGGAAGGCGGCGACCCCGGCGAGGATCAGCAGGATGAGGAGGCCCGAGCCTCGGGCGAGCCCGGCGAAGACGGTGTCGCCGATCCGGCGCCTTCCCGTGGGCGGTGGTGCCGCCTGGGGCGCGTCCGTGGTCGTCATGGATTGGCTCCGGTTCGGAAAGGATGTCAGGGCTGGTCACCTGGGCCGTGCCGGGTCGGCGCGCGGCTCGCGCGACGGCTCCGGGCACCGTGGATCCGGGCGGGCGTCGTCCACGGGGTGTGTCCGGGAGTCCGCCACGACTCAGAGGTAGCCGGTCGGTAGCCGTGTTGTCACGGTCACCACGCGCGGTTTGGCCCTTCCGCGCCGAGTGCGAAGGTAGGCGCGGCAGGTGACCAGTTGTCCCAAGAAAGATGAACGGGAGATGAACGACATGTCGCACTCCCGTGGCCTCAAGGGGTTCGGGTGGTGAATGTGACGTGTCGCACCTCAGGGGGAGGCGGGTGCGACGCCCTCCGACGGCGGCGCGTACATCACGTCCGTGTCCCACACCTCGAACCCGAGGGAGGCGTACAGCCGCACGGCGGCCTCGTTGTCCCCGTCCACGTACAGGTGCACCCACGGCAGCCCCGCGTCGCGCAGGTGGTGCAGGCCGGTCAGGGTGAGTGTGCGGCCCAGCCCCGTCCCCTGCCAGTCGGGGTCCACACCCACGACGTAGACCTCGCCGACCGGTTCGCCGTCGGTGAGCCCGGCGCCGTCGGCGTGCGTCTTGGTCCAGTGGAACGCGGCGACCGAACCGTCGGTGGCGGTCGCGAGGAAGAAGCCGTGCGGGTCGAACCAGTCCTCGACCTCGCGCTGGAGCAGGTCGTCGAGGGTGAGCTGGCCCTGTTCGGGGTGGTCGGCGAAGGCGCGGGCGTTGGCGCGCAGCCACGCCTCCTCGTCCTGGCCGACGACGAAGGCGCGCACCCGGACCCGGTCGGCCACCTCGGGCCTGAGTTCGGCCTCGGGCAGTTCGGGCGCGGTTCGGGGGCCGCCCGGGGCGTCGGCGGGGAGGTCGCGCAGCGGCATCCGCATCTTGTGCAGCTCGCGGACGGCGCGCCAACCGTTCCCCTCGGCGACCGACACCGCCTGCGGGGTGCGGCCGTGCGCCCAGACGCGTACCCCGTCGGGCCCGGCGTCGTCGCGGACCGAGCGCAGGAGCGCGGTGCCGTGGCCGCGGCGGCGGTGGGCCGGGTCGACCACGAGTTCGCCGGAGTCGGGTTCGCCCGCGATGCGCTCGACGAACGCGAAGCCCACGACCCGGCCGTCCCGGGTGACCGTGTGGAACCGGCTGCTGCCCGCGGGGGCGCCGTGCCGGACGCGGAGGATGGTGTGTTCCGACAGGGGGGCGACGCCGTCCTCGCGGCGGGCGGCCTCGGCGAGGGCCAGGATCTGGTCGGCCAGGTCCGTGCCGAGGCCGTCGGTGACGTGCGGGGTGCTCATGGTCGAAAGCCTACGACGGTTCGTCGGCGGGGGCCGATCCGGGAGCGGCGGGACGGCCGAGCGGGTCAGGAACGGCGGCGCCTGCCCTGGTAGCGGGTCCCGGTCCGGACACGGCGCGCGGGCGCCAGGGGCGTGGCGAGCAGCAGGGCCAGGAGGACGGCGGCCAACAGGATCGACGGAGCCGTCGACGGGCGCAGGTCGGTGTGATCGGCGGCCACCTCGGTCTCCTCCGCGCCGTCCTCGGTCGGGGTGACCATCGGCAGGTCGGCGAGGTCCTCGCCGCCGGGGGAGAGGTCGGGCAGGTCCGCCACGCCGCTGGGGATGGTCGGAACGTCGCCGTCGGTGGTCGGCGGTGAGCTCACACCGGGACGTGGGGTGCTGGGCGAGGACGTGTTCCGCGAGGTCGGGGTGGGGTCCGGACGCCGGTCGCCGCCGGAGCCACCGGTCGACTCCTCCGACCCGTCGTCGGTGGGTGCGGGGCTGGGACTCTCCGTGGCACTGGGGCTCGGACTCGGCGTGGGCCTGGGGTTCGGCGTGGGGCTGGGGCTCGGTGTCGGGCTCGGCGTGGGGCTGGGGCTCGGCGTGGGGCTGGGGCTCGGCGTGGGGCTGGGGGACGGAGAGGGAGAGGGGGACGCGGTCGGGTCCGGGCTCGGGGAGGGGCTCGGTGTCGGGCGGGGGTCGAGCACGGTGATCGACCACGCTCCGGTGACGACGCTGGTGGCCGTGCCGGGCTCGGCGCACCCGGCCTGGTCGTCGGGGCGGGCGTAGGTGAGGGTGGCGACGACGTCGACCGACTCCTTGGGGGTGCCGTTGACCTCGCCCACCGGGGCCTTCCCGCCGGGGGCCAGACGCCGCGGCTCGAACCCGTCGACACGGAAGCCGGTGACGTCGGTGGACAGGTTGACCAGGCAGACGGCGAGGTCGCCCGTGTTGGTGGCGGTCACGGTGTTGGTCGGCGCGTCCGAGCCGAGTTCCATCTCACTGTCGCTGAGGTGGAACACGACGGAGACCGAGGGGGTGCCGACGCCGGGCTCCTCGGAGGGGGAGGGATCGGCGTAGGCCGGAGCCATCACGGCGACGAGGCTGGACCCGACGAAGGTGGTGCCGAGCGCGATGCTCAGACCTCGGGGGTGCGCGGTGAGCGGGGATCTCGCGGTGGGGGTGGACATCGGTGCGATTCACTCCTCAGTGGCGCGCCGGAACGGTGGGACGCTCCCGGTCCGGGGAGTGGCACCGCGCCAGCCCTCACCCGACTCGGGTCGCCCCACGAATCCTAAGCCGTGCGAGCCCGGAAGACGAGTGTCCCGGGTGCCCGAATTCACACCGATGGTGACGGTGGGTGACCGTGTCCGCTGTGGGTCTCCGCTTCGCTTCGGCCCGTCCGCCGCCCGCCACCACCCTCGACGGGGGCCTGCGGCGCGGTTTCTCCTTCGGCCGCGCCTGTCGCCCGTTCCTCGCCACGCGGCTCACCCCGTCGTGCGGAACCCCGCCGGCGCCCGAACGGCGCCCCCCGGGGCGGCCGTCCGGAAGAACGGTCCCCGGGCGCGGCGGTGACCGGGACCCGCGTCGGTCCCGGTCGCGCCGACCGTGTCCGCCGAGCGGCTCTCCCGCCTGCGGCGCCCGCCCTACTTCTTCCCGCTGTTCTCCGGGGTCCGGGCGGCGGGCAGCGACTCCGCGGCCTCGTTCTGTCCGGGTGCGGTCTTGGCGACCGGGTCCGGGACGAAGCGGTAACCCACGTTGCGCACCGTGCCGATGAGCGACTCGTACTCCGAGCCGAGCTTGGCGCGCAGGCGTCGCACGTGGACGTCGATGGTGCGGGTGCCGCCGAAGTAGTCGTAACCCCACACCTCCTGGAGCAGCTGTGCCCGCGTGAACACGCGGCCGGGGTGCTGGGCCAGGAACTTGAGGAGTTCGAACTCCTTGAAGGTCAGGTCCAGGATGCGGCCCCGCAGCCGGGCGATGTAGGTCGCCTCGTCGATCACCAGGTCACCGCGGCGGATCTCGTCCGGGTCGTCGGAGCCGGCGTCGGCCGAGCCCACGGCCAGTCGGAGCCGCGCCTCGACCTCGGCGGGTCCCGCGGTGGTCAGGATGAAGTCGTCGACCTGCCAGTCCGGGGTCAGCGCCGCGACGCCGCCCTCGGTCAGGACGACCAGCAGCGGGCAGTCCAGCCCCGTGGTGTCGAGCAGGCGGCAGAAGTTCCGGGCGGCTGCCAGGTCGGTTCGCGCGTCGACCAGAATGGCGTCGACGGGAGCACTGGAGCTTCCGTTACCACCACCGGAGGCCAGGAGCGCGCCGGCCTCCGCGGGCGCCACCCGCACCGAGTGCAGGAGGAGTCCGAGAGCGGGCAGCACGTGGTCGGACGGTTCGTTCGAGTTCGTCAGTAGCAGCAGATGGCTCATGCGTCTCTTCTCGTCAACCCCGCGCGATGCGGACGAACGAAGGCGCCTTTGCCCCCGGTGAAGATTTGTCGAATACGTCGCCTCCGAGCAACACCAAGGATAATCAACAGATGGCGAAGTGCACTATCAGGTACTGGGCCGCGGCCAAGGAAGCGGCCGGAACGGCCGAGGAACACGTCGAGGCGGGCACGCTCGAGGAGGCCCTGGCGGCGGCGTGTCGGCTGCACCCAGACGACCGCTTCCAGCGTGTTCTGGGGGCTTCGTCGCTCCTGGTCGACGAACAGCCGGTCGGTCGGCGGGCGCACGGCGAGGTCGCCGTCACGGACGGCACTGTGATCGAGGTCCTACCGCCGTTCGCGGGCGGGTGAGGTCGTCGAAAACGGTGCGGAACACGGAGGAGACATGGACGAAACACCGGAATGGGCGCGGCGCGCGCGCGTCGTCGTTCTCGGCAAGCCGGAATGCCACCTGTGCGAGGAGGCGTGGGCGGTCGTCGAGCGGGTCACCGACGACCTCGGAGCGACCCGGGCCGAGGTGCGGCTCGACGAGGTGGGCGGGGCCGAGCGCGAGGAGTACTGGGACAAGATTCCGGTGACCTTCGTGGACGGGCGCCGACACGACTTCTGGCGGGTCTCGGAGGGCCGACTGCGCTCCGCGCTGCGCGCGTGAACCGTCCCCGAGGGGTGGAGGTCGACGAAGGCGGTGAATCCCTCCGCGCTGCGCGCGTGAGCCGTTCCCGCGCCGATCGGTGAGAGAACGGGTGCGACTTTCCGGGAGAATACGGGCAGGAGGCACAAATCTTCCCATCGGATTCTCCGTGGACGTCTGGAATGGGGGGTCTCGGCCATACCGGTTCCGAGGCCGCGGGAGCTTTTCTCCGAAGAGGGCGGGGAGGGGGCGCGCGACGCGGAGTCCGCCTCCCCGTACCACCGCCCTCCGCCGTGACCTCCGGTGAGGGAACTCGGTGGAGACCCCGTTCCTCCCCGCGGCGTCCGCGTCCGCGGCGGATGGGAACTTATGAAACCCGCGTCACAGGCCACCCCACTTTGTGCGCGCTTTCACAAGCGCGTAATCTGTGGGGCACAGACCAGTCGGGGAAGGACGACGCACCGGCCCCCACGGCGCGCCGCTCACGGCCCACACCCCGTCCGCACCACAGCCGCTCAGGAGCGCCCGCCTGTGACCAGTCGTCCACCTCGACCCCGGGACAGGGGAATCCCCGAAGCCACCGTCGCCCGACTGCCGGTCTACCTCCGCGCGCTCCAGGCGCTCCAGGACCGCGGGATCCTCACCGTCTCCTCCGAGGCGCTCGCCACGGCCGCCGGTGTGAACTCCGCCAAACTCCGCAAGGACCTGTCCCATCTCGGGTCGTACGGGACGCGCGGTGTGGGGTACGAGGTCGAGTACCTCGTGTACCAGATATCGCGTGAGCTTGGTCTCACCCAGGACTGGGCCGTGGCCATCGTCGGCATCGGCAACCTGGGGCGCGCACTGGCCAACTACGGGGGCTTCGGGTCGCGCGGGTTCCGCATCGCGGCCCTGCTCGACGCCGACCCCGGGGTGGTCGGGCAGAGCGTGGCGTCCATCCAGGTGCGGCATATTGACAGCCTGGAGGAGGTTGTGCGCTCCAGGGGCGTGTCCATCGGGGTCATCGCGACACCGGCGGCGTCCGCCCAGGGCGTGGCGAGCCGGTTCGTCGAGGCCGGGGTGACCAGCATCCTCAACTTCGCGCCAGTGGTGCTCAATGTGCCGGACGGGGTCGATGTGCGTAAGGTCGACTTGTCCATCGAACTCCAGATCCTGGCCTTCCACGCGCAGCGCAGGGCCGACGGCGACGGCCGCGACGCGCGGGCGGCGGGACTGGAACTGACGTGAGACCGACACCAAGGCCGTGAGGCCTGCATGAGCGGCGGCGATGAGCGAGCGTGCGCCGCGTCTCGGGAGGGTCCGCACACAGGACGGCGCCCCGTGCCCGAGGATGGAGAGAAGCTGTGTAGGCCCGCAGAGGACGCATGGGAGAGATCGGATGAGTGTCCTGGCCGTGGGGTTGAGCCACCGGAGTTCTCCGGTGGCGCTGCTCGAACGCGTCGCACTGAACGGGGAGACGCGGACCCGGGTGGTCGGCGACATGCTCGGCTCCGACTCCGTGAACGAGGTCATGGTGGTCTCCACCTGCAACCGCACGGAGGTCTACGCCGACGTCGCGACCTTCCACGGCGGGGTCGCGGCCATCACCGAACTCCTCTCCTGGCACACCGGCGTCCCGCTCGGCGAACTCTCCGAGCACCTGTACGTGCACTACGAGGACCGCGCCGTCCAGCACCTCTTCTCCGTCACCTGCGGCCTGGACTCCATGGTCGTCGGCGAGGGCCAGATCCTCGGCCAGGTCCGCGACGCCCTCAAGGAGGGCCAGGAGCACGCCACCGTCGGCCGGGTGCTCAACGACCTCGGCCAGCGCGCCCTGCGCGTGGGCAAGCGCGCCCACACCGAGACCCACCTCGACCACGCCGGAGCCGACATGGTCAGCTTCGGACTCACCGAGGCCCTGCGCCACCTCGGCGCGACCGCGGCGGAACCCGCCGAGGTCACCGTCGACCGCACCACCCCCGCCGAGGGCGCCGTCGCCCCCGCGGGCTGCCCCATGTCCGGCGCCACCGCCGCCCCCGCGGAACCCGGCACCGCCTCCGACGCCGAGGTCGCCCGGCCCGCCCCCGCGTCGCTGGCCGGTGTCCGCGTCCTCGTCCTCGGCGCGGGCTCCATGAGCGCCCTGTCCGCCAACACCGTCGCCCGCCAGGGCGCCAGCCGCGTGGTGGTCGCCAACCGCACCCACGAGCGCGCCGCCCGCCTCGCCGAGTGCCTCACCGAGGCCTACGACACCGTCGACGCCCACGCGGTGCCCTTCGACGAGGCCGCCGCCGCCCTCACCGACGTCGACCTGGTCATCTCCTGCACCGGAGCCCAGGGGCTCGTGCTCGCCGCCGACGCCGTCGCCCCGGCCGCCGAGGGGCGCGACAGACCCCTGGTCTTCCTCGACCTCGCCCTGCCGCGCGACATCGACCCCGCCGTCCGGGACCTGCCCGGGGCACGCCTGGTCGACATCGAGGACCTGCGCCAGGCGGCCGCCGGCGGGACCGGCGGCGACACCGACCGCTCCGGCTCCCTCACCCTCGTCCGGGGGATCGTGGAGGAGGAGGTCGCCGAGTTCGGCGCCGTCCGCCGCGCCAACCAGGTGACCCCGACCGTGGTCGCCCTGCGCGCCCAGGCGCAGGACGTCGTCGAGGCCGAGCTGACCCGCCTGCACGGCCGCCTGCCCGACGACCTCGGCCCCAAGGCGCGCGAGGAGATCACCCGCGCCATGCGCCGGGTCGCCGACAAGCTCCTGCACCGGCCCACCGTGCGCGTCAAGGAGCTGGCCAAGGCGCCGGACGGTGAGTCCTACGAGGCGGCCCTCAGAGAACTGTTCGACCTCGATCCCCAGGCCCCCGGGGCGCTCGCCACGCCCACGGGCCCGACCCACGCGGAGCGCTCCGCACAGGAGAAGGCATGACCGGTACCACCGCCAGGCTCGGCACCCGCCGCAGCACGATGGCGACCACCCAGTCCCAGATGGTCGCGGACGCGATCACCGAGCGCACCGGGCAGGCGGTCGAGCTGGTGCTCATCACCAGCTTCGGCGACGTCACCAAGGCCCAGCTGACCCAGCTCGGCGGCACCGGCGTGTTCGTCAACGCCCTGCGCGACGAACTCGGCGCCGGAAACATCGACTTCGCCGTCCACTCGCTCAAGGACCTGCCCACGGCCCCGGTGGACGGTCTCGCGCTCGTGGCCGTCCCCGAGCGCGACGACCCGCGCGACGCCCTGTGCGCCCGCGACGGCCTCAAGCTCGCCGACCTGCCGTCGGGTGCGCGCGTGGGCACCGGCTCGCCGCGCCGTGCCGCCCAGCTCGCCGCGCTCCGCCCCGACCTCGCCTTCGTTCCCATCCGCGGCAACGCCGAGACCCGCCTGGGCAAGATCGCCGCCGGTGAGGTCGACGCCGTGGTCCTGGCCTACGCCGGGCTCGGCAGGGTCGGCCGCCTCGACGACGTCACCGAGGTCTTCGAACCCGAACAGGTCCTGCCCGCGCCCGGCCAGGGCGCCCTCGCCGTCGAGTGCGCCACCGAACGCGCTGAGGGAGACCTGGCCCACCTCGCCGCCGTCGACCACGCGCCCACCCGGGCCGAGGTCGTCGCGGAGCGGACCGTGCTGGCCGAACTGGAGGCGGGGTGCGCCGCGCCGGTCGGCGCCTACGCCCAGTACGGCGACGGTCGGCTTCGGCTGCGCGCCGCCGTGGTCGCCACCGACGGCTCCGCCGCCGTGCGCCGGGAGCGGGTGATCGACCTCGACTCGCCCGAGGACCTGGCCACCGCCGCCGATCTCGGCCGGGACCTGGCACGGGAGATGATCGCCGAGGGCGCCGACGGCATCGTCGCCGCGGCCTTCACCGAGAGGGACGAGACCCAGTAGGAGCCAGCCGGCGGGACGCCCGCACGCACGGTCCCGCCGCACCGCCACAGCCCCGGACCCCGCCGCCTCCGGGGACAGGCGACCCACACACGAGGAGCCAGTACGTGAACGCCAACGCCAACCCCCAGCCCGAGGAATCGCGCACCGCAACGCGGTCCGGACACGTGGCGCTGGTCGGTTCCGGCCCCGGCAGCGCCGACCTGCTGACGCTGCGCGGCGCCGACATGCTGCGCCGCGCCGACGTGGTCATCACCCTCAACGAACCGGCCCGGGAGGAGCTCGCCGGTTTCCGCGAGGGGCTGCTCGCGCACTGCTCCGACGACGTGTCCGTGATCCAGGCCGACGAGTGCGGCGGCGACGTCAACGCCCTCGCCGTCACACGCGCCCGCGAGGGCCAGCGCGTGGTGCGCCTGTACTCCGGCGACCCCTTCTTCGGGTGCCGGGGCGGCGAACTGGTCGCCGCCTGCCACCAGGCCGGGATCGACGTCGACGTGGTCCCGGGCATCTCCGCGGTGACCTCCGTCCCGACCTTCGCGGGCATCCCCCTGCTGGGCGACGGCAACCCCGAGGTGCGCGTGCTCAACGCGCGCGACCACGGCGGCGCGGAGGTCGACTGGCACGAGGCGGCGGCGAGCGACGCCACGCTGGTCGTCCTGGGCGCCGACGCGCCGCCCGGGGAGACCACCGCGCACCAGGGGCCCGGGATCGACGTGCTGTGCAAGACCCTCATCGCGGGCGGGCGCCCGCCGACGACACCCGTGGCGGTCGTGCGCGCGGGCGGCACCACCCGGCAGACCACGGTCACCTCGACGCTCAACCGGCTGGTCGCCGAGCTCAAGGCCAAGGACGCCAAGGGCCACCACCTCACCGCCCCCGCCCTGATGATCGTCGGGGCGCCCGTGAGCCGCCAGAGTGAGCTGTCGTGGTACGAGACCCAGTCGCTGTTCGGCTGGCGCGTTCTCGTGCCGCGCACCAAGGAGCAGGCCGCCGCCCTGTCCGAGCAGCTGCGCGGCCACGGCGCCGTGCCCGAGGAGGTCCCCACGATCTCCGTGGAGCCGCCGCGCACCCCGCAGCAGATGGAGCGCGCGGTCCGGGGTCTGGTCACCGGCCGGTACCAGTGGGTGGCGTTCACCTCGGTCAACGCGGTCCGGGCGATCCGCGAGCGGCTGGAGTCCTACGGGCTCGACGCGCGCGCCTTCGCCGGGGTGAAGGTCGCCGCCGTCGGGGACGCCACGGCCAGGGCCGTGCGGGACTTCGGGATCCAGCCCGACCTGCTGCCGCCCGACGACGTGCAGTCCAGCGCCGGACTCGTGTCGGTGTGGCCGCCCTACGACGCCGAGATCGACCCCATCGAGCGGGTCCTGCTGCCGCGCGCCGACATCGCCACCGAAACCCTGTCGGCGGGGCTCACCGACCTCGGGTGGGAGGTCGACGACGTCACGGCCTACCGCACGGTGCGCGCCGCCCCGCCGCCCGCGCCGATCCGCGAGGCGATCAAGGGCGGCGGGTTCGACGCCGTGCTGTTCACCTCCTCCTCCACGGTGCGCAACCTCGTCGGCATCGCGGGCAAGCCGCACAACACGACCGTCATCGCCGTCATCGGCCCGGAGACGGAGAAGACCGCGATCGAGTTCGGTCTGCGCGTCGACGTCGTCGCGGCCAAACCCTCCGTTTCGGCCCTCGTGGAGGCGCTTTCGGAGTACGGTGCCGCCAAGCGGCGTGAGGCGATCGAGGCGGGCAAGCCCGTCCTGAAGCCGAGCCAGAAGCGCCGCGGCCGCCGCCGCAAGCTCTGAGCCGCCCACCACCGCCGACCATCCGGGAGTCCCCACATGACCCTCTCCGGCCACGACGCCGAGTTCCCCGCGGCCCGACCGCGCCGACTGCGCCGGGGCGCCGCGCTGCGCCGCCTCGTCGCGGAGACCCGCGTGCTTCCGGAGAACCTCATCCTGCCGATGTTCGTCAAGGAGGGGCTCACCGAACCGGCGCCGATCTCCTCCATGCCCGGCCAGGTGCAGCACACGCGCGACAGTCTGCGCGAGGCCGCCGTCGCCGCGGCCGAGGCGGGCGTCGGCGCCCTGATGCTCTTCGGCATCCCCGCGCACAAGGACGAGCGCGGCTCGGCGGCCGACGACCCGGACGGGATCGTGCAGGTGGCCCTGCGGGACCTGTCGGCCGAGGTCGGCGTCGACATCGTGGTCATGGCGGACCTGTGCCTGTGCGAGTACACCTCGCACGGCCACTGCGGCCCGCTGATGACCGACGGGCAGGTGGACAACGACCTGACCCTGGAGCGGTACGCGTCCATCGCGGCGGCCCAGGCCGAGGCGGGCGCCGCCGTCGTCGCGCCGAGCGGGATGATGGACGGTCAGGTCGCGGCGATCCGCGCCGGTCTCGACGGCGCCGGGCACACCGGGGTGCCGATCCTCGCCTACGCCGCCAAGTACGCGTCCGCCTTCTACGGCCCGTTCCGGGAGGCGGCCGAGGGCGCGCCCCGGTTCGGGGACCGCTCCGGCTACCAGCAGGACCCCGCCAACGCGCGCGAGGCGCTGCGCGAGGTGGCCCTGGACGTCGCCGAGGGCGCCGACATGGTGATGGTCAAACCGGGACTGGCCTACCTCGACATCGTCGCCAAGGTCGCCGAGTCCTCGCCGGTACCCGTGTCGGCCTACCAGGTCAGCGGCGAATACGCGATGATCGAGGCGGCGGCGGAGCGCGGTTGGCTCGACCGTGAGCGCGTCATCGTCGAGACGCTCACCTCCTACCGCAGGGCGGGGGCCGAGCAGATCCTCACGTACTGGGCGACCGAGGCGGCACGCCTGCTGCGGTGAGGGACCGGGCCCCTTCGTCTCCGGTCGCGGCCGCCGGGCGTCGGGTCACCAGCCACCGGCCGCGTCTGGACACGTACGACCACCGGGGGGCTCCATGGCAGGTGTGCTGTATCGACGCAGAAGGCGGCACACGACCGAGAACATGATGGAGTCCGCGCTCCGCTACGCACGGCTGGGCTGGCCGGTCGTGCGCGGGACCGCGCCCGGTGCGGACCGGGCGTGCACCTGCGACCGGATGGGCTGCCCTGACCCCGCGGCGCATCCGGTCACCATGGCGTGGGGCGTGGAGGCGAGCACCGACACCGACGCCATCCGCCGCTGGTGGACCGCCTCCCCCGACGCGAACGTGATCCTGCCGACCGGGCGGGTCTTCGACGTGTTCGACGTGCCGCGCGAGGCCGGTGTGATGGCGCTGGCGCGGATGAGCCACGCCGGTGTCCCGGCGGGGCCGGTCGCGGCGGTGGAGTCGTCGCGGTACCTGTTCTTCGTGGCGACGCGCTCGTCGGCCGACGAGGACGAGTGGTGGTCGTGCCACCTGGACTGCGTCCCCGAGACGGTGGAGGAGACCCCCGGCCTGCGGTGGCACTGCCGCGACAGCTTCGTCCTGGGCGCGCCGTCGGTGCTGCCCTCCGGCGGCCGGGTGACCTGGATCCGGGCCCCCTACGACGAGGGGGGATCGGTCCCGCTGCCGGACCCGATCGCGGTGCTCGACATCCTGTCGGACGCGAGCGAGGAGTTCGCCAGGAACGGCCGCTGACCCGACCGGAGTGGGGAGGAGGCGGGTCATGGCGTAGGTTCGTCCGGGTGAACGGAAAGACCCCTCCTCCCCCGCCCCCGTACACCCAGCCACCCCGTGCGGGGGCCGCACCACCGCCCGCTACCCCTCCTCCGCCCGCGCCCGGCGCTACGCGGCCGCCGGGGGCGCCGGACCGGCCGCGCCCCCGAGGCCGACGTCCGGCGCCGACGTGGCTCCTCACCGGTGGGGCGCTCGTCGTGCTCCTGGCCGCCGCCGGCGGCGGGTTCGTGTTCGGCGCGGTCCGGGCCGGGGCGGGCATCGCGCCGTCGTCGGAGGCGGTGCGGGAGAACCGCGCTGACGAGTCACCGGCCGTCGCGGACGGCGCCGACACGGCCGCCGAGGCGGCGGACGGCTCCGCCGGGCCCGGCGCCGTGGCCCTGGACGGCCCGACGGTGGAGGCCGAAGGCATCGCGTTCGACCTCCCCGCCGGATGGGAGCCGCTGGAGTCCCTGCCCGAGGACATGTCCATGACGAGGAACGGGCCCGAGACCGTGTACGCGCTGACCCGGACCGACGGCACGATCGTCGCCTACGCCAGCGTGACCCTCAGCGCGGCCAACAACGTGCAGCTGGACAGCGTGGACACGGCGAACGCCTACCGCGTTCTCCTCGGACGCTTCAACGAGTGGGACGAGGACGCCGCCGAGCCCTACGAGGTTCCCGGGAGCCCCGACGCCACGCGGCTCGATCTGCGGTTCTCGGCGTCGCTGGACGGTTCCATGCTGGTCGTCGACACGGGGGCGCTGAACTTCACGGTGCTGTCCCTGATAGTCAACGAGTCGAGCGCGTCCACCGAGGACGAGGTCACCACCGCCGACCTCGACGCGATCCTGGCGTCGGTGTCCGTGCCCTGAGGGGTGACGCGGGCCGGACGCCCGGCTCGGGCCCGGTCGCGCCCGTCGCCCCCCGAGGGGCAGGCGGGTGCGGTCGTGCGGGGCCGGTTCGCGCGGGGCGCCGGGCGCCGTACCCGGCGCCCCGCTCCGCTGTCTACACGCGTTCGGCGTTGACGACGATCCCGTCCTCGTCGCTGTAGAGCCACTCGCCCGGCACGAAGGTGACGTCCCCGAAGGTGACCGGGACGTCCAGCCGGCCGGCGGCGTCCTTGGCGGACTTGCGCGGGTTGGAGCCCAGGGCCTTCACCCCCAGGTCGAGCCCGCCCAGCGCGACGGTGTCGCGGACGGCGCCGTGGATCACCACCCCCGCCCAGCCGTTGGCCACGGCCGCCTCGGCGATCATGTCGCCCATCAGGGCCGAACGCAGGGAGCCGCCGCCGTCCACGACCAGCACCGCGCCGTCGCCGGGGGTGTTGAGGAGCTGCTTGACCAGGCCGTTGTCCTCATGGCACCTGACGGTGCGGATGGGACCGGAGAAACGGGCGCGGCCGCCGAACCGCCGGAACTGCGTGGAGCAGCTGCGCAGGGTGTCGCCGTGGTCGTCGATGAGGTCCGCGGTGGTGAAGTTCGTGGTCATGCCGACTCCAGTAGGTGGAGAAAGGTGTACGCCACCAAAGCTACTCACCGGTAGGTCACCGTCTTTGGTCGGGATCACCTGACTCCTTCGTCGATGTCACGCCGTGGAGGGCGCGAACCGGTCGTTGTCGATGGCAGGATGAGGGCCTTCCATTCATCCTCCCGTGGGAATCCCGTCACCTGTTGGTCGCTTTTCGGCTGTCCAGCTTTCCCCCAAGCGTTGCGGTTCTTCCCCGATCGACCCCTATGGAGAGAGATGGTCTCGGAGATCCTCGCCATCAGCGCCGGATGGTCGCGGGCCGTGGTCGGCGCGGTCGCGGAACTCGACCCCTGGGCGCAGTACGCCTTCGACGTGGGCACCGAGCTGTTCCTCGGCGTGTTCGCGCTGCTGTTCGTCGCCTCATGGTGGAGGGCGCGCTCCGTCGACGCCCGCACGGTCGGCCTGGCGCTGTTCGCCCCCGTCGCCACGGTCATCGCCTACCTGGTCAACGGTTCGCTCAAGGAGGTGGTCGAGCAGCAGCGCCCCTGCCAGGCGATGCCCGACCTACCCGCCGTCGCCGCCTGCCCGCCCGCCGGTGACTGGTCCTTCCCGAGCAACCACGCCGCCATCGCGGGCGCCTGCGCCGCCGCCCTCATCATCGCCTGGCGCCGCATCGCCGTCGTGGTCGCCGTCTTCGCGGCCGTCGAAGCGTTCTCCCGCGTCGTCGTCGGCGTCCACTACCCCCACGACGTGACCGTCGGCCTCCTCGTCGGCGCGCTCGTGGCCACGGTGGTCTCCCTCGCCCTGGCCCGCCCGTTGACCGCGCTCGTGGAACGGCTCGCGCGGATCGACCCGCTGCGCCCGCTGCTGAGCACCGAGCGGGGACCGCGCCCGGCGTCCGACGACGAGTCCCGCGACCGGACGTTGGCGGGTGTCTGAGTTCCCACCCGGCGCCGTGTGCCCGGCTCCGACCGTCGGACCCGGGCGCGCGTTTATGCCAACCCTGAGTTGGCATACTTCAGGTGCGTGGGTTTTCCACACGAGAAGCCTCGAAGCCGTCTGTTCATGAGGGGGAGGTCCGTCATGCTACTGAGTTTCCGCGTGGAGAACCACAAGTCCATCCGCGAGGAGCAGCAACTCCTCCTCACTCCGGTCTACGACGACGCCCGACCCGAGGAGGCCGACTGGGAGGCCACCACCGTCGCGGGGATCTTCGGAGCCAACGCCTCGGGCAAGTCGAACGTCCTCGACGCGCTCTCGTTCATGAGGAACACCGTCCAGTGGTCCTTCCGAGTGAACGAGCCGGGTGGGGGGATGCGGAGGCACCCCTTCGAGTTGGACTCGCACTCACGTCAGGAGCCGTCGACCTTCGTGGTGGACCTCATGCTCGACGGTGTGCGCCACATGTACGGTTTCTCCGTCGACGACGAACACGTGGCCGAGGAGTGGCTGTACGCCTACCCCAAGCGGCGTAAACGCGTGGTGTTCGAGAGGGAGGGGGCCGAGTTCGGCTTCGGGGACGGCGTGTCGTCGGACCTCCGGCAGGTCGAAGGGATCACGGCGCCCAACGTGCTCTTCCTCACCGTCGCGGCCCAGGCCAAACAGGAGGCGGTGCTGCCCGTTCACCAGTGGTTCACGAAGGACGTGGTGTTCGCGGCGGAACGGGGTCCTGAGCCGCCGAGGTGGTTGCGGGACGGTGAAGCCACGGAGGAGCACATGCGGATACTGGGTGATCTGCTGGTGTCCGCCGGTACCGGAGTCCGAAGCGTGGAGTTGCTCGAGGACGATTCCCGGGGTTCGGATTTCGTGAGGTTCCTCAAACGTCGGGTGGGAGGGGCGCTTGCCGTCGACGAGGCCCACCGGTCACGCGGGGGGGATGACGTCGTCGTCCACACGGCCACGGGTTCGGGGAAGCCCCTTGGCTACTTGCTCCCAGTCATGGATCCCTACACGAGTACAGCTGGACCGATACTCCTGTTCCACCATGAGGGTGAGGGGGACGTTCAGCCGCTCGTGTGGGGCGAGGAGTCTCTGGGCACGCGCACCCTGGCCGCCGTCGGGTTCGAGGCGCAGCGGGTCCTGGAGACCGGCGGTGTCTTCGTCATCGACGAGATCGACGCCAGCCTGCACCCCTACCTCTCGGCGCGGATCATCTCCCTCTTCCGGGACGAGCGGCACAACCCCAAGGGCGCCCAACTCGTCTTCACCAGCCACGACGCCGCCCTCCTCGGTCGGATCCGCGGCGAGGAGGTCCTCAAACGCGACCACATCTGGTTCGTGGAGAAGGGCGACGAGGGGGCGACCACCCTCTACCCGCTCAGCGACTTCAAGCCGCGCTCCGACGACAACCGGGCCCGGCGCTACCTCACCGGCCGTTACGGAGCCGTCCCGGACGTGGACGACGAACTGTTCCGGGACGCCCTGCGCAGGCGGGACGAGCGGTCAGAGACGGTCGCCACATGAGCAGGCGACGCAGACGGGAGAAGGAGACCGACCTCCGCCGCCGCCGACCCCGGCGGGAGGAGCGGGACGTCTACCTCGTCGTCTGCGAGGGGGAGACGGAGAAGCGCTACTTCGACACGATGAAGCGGCATCCGGACGTGAACCTGCACACCGTCCACGCAAAGCGGGCCAAGCACCCCCAACGCGAGGTCGTCGTGCGGAGCGCCGTCCGGGCCAGGAGCGACGAGTACACCGAGGTCTGGGCGGTCTTCGACACCGACGGGGACGACGTCTCCCACCTCGTGGCCTCGGCCGAGCGCGACGGAGTCAAGACCGCTCCCTCCACCCCCACCTTCGAGACCTGGCTGCTCCTCCACCTCCGGGACCACCGGGCGCCCCTGGTCACCGGGGGCAGGGCGGAACGGGCCCTCAAAGCGGCCCTCCGCACCTGGGACAAGGGCGGCACGCACTTCCGTGACTTCGCGCACGGCCTCAAGGACGCCTGCGAACGCGCGGAGCGGCTCCACCCCGACGGCGACCCCGGAACCCGAGTCCACCTCCTGGTCCGATCCCTCCTGCGCCCCTGAGCCCCGGCGTCGCCGGACCTGGTACGGGGCGGGTCACGGTCACCGGACCGGACACAGCTGACACACTGGTGACGTGGGTATTCAACAGACTTCCGCAGAGCTCTTCCAGCGTGCCGCCGCCGTCGTCCCCGGCGGGGTGAACTCGCCCGTGCGCGCCTTCGGCGCCGTCGGCGGCACCCCGCCCTTCTTCGTCAAGGGCGAGGGTCCCTACCTCACCGACAGCGAGGGACGCCGGTACGTCGATCTCGTGTGCTCCTGGGGGCCGCTCATCCTCGGCCACGCGGAGCCCTCCGTCGTCGCGGCCCTCCACTCCGCGGTCGACGCCGGGACCTCCTACGGCGCGCCCACCCCCGGCGAGGTCGAGCTCGCCGAACTCATCGTCGAGCGCACCCCCGTGGAGAAGGTCCGCCTGGTCAACTCGGGCACCGAGGCCACCATGTCCGCGATCCGCCTCGCGCGCGGCTTCACCGGGCGCGGCAAGATCGTCAAGTTCGCGGGCAACTACCACGGCCACGTGGACGCCCTCCTGGCCGCCGCCGGATCGGGCCTGGCCACCTTCGCCCTCCCCGACTCCCCGGGCGTGACCGGCGCCAGCGCCGCCGACACCCTCGTGCTGCCCTACAACGACCTCGACGCCGTCGAGCGCGCCTTCGCCGAGCACGGCGACGACATCGCCTGCGTCATCGCCGAGGCCTGTCCCGCCAACATGGGCGTCGTTCCGCCCAAGGCCGGGTTCAACGCCCGCCTCAAGGAGATCGCGCACGCCAACGGCGCCCTCCTCATCCTCGACGAGGTGCTCACCGGCTTCCGCGTCAGCGAGTCCGGCTGGTACGGCCTGGAGGGCGTCGCCCCCGACCTCATGACCTTCGGCAAGGTCATGGGCGGCGGTCTGCCCGCCGCCGCCTTCGGCGGGCGCGCCGACGTCATGGACCGCCTTGCCCCGGAGGGCCCCGTCTACCAGGCGGGCACCCTCTCCGGGAACCCGCTGGCCACCGCCGCCGGGGTCGCCACGCTGCGCGGCGCCACCCCCGCGGTCTACGCCCACATCGACCGCGTCTCGGCGCAGGTCGAGTCCGAGGTCTCCAAGGCGCTCAGCGAGGCCGGTGTCCCGCACCGCGTCCAGGGCGGCGGCAACCTCTTCACGGTGTTCTTCACCGACCAGGACGTCCACGACTTCGACACCGCGCGCACCACCGACACCGCGGCGTACGCCGCCTTCTTCCACGCCATGCTCGACCAGGGCGTCTACCTGCCGCCCGCGGCCTTCGAGGCGTGGTTCTTCTCCTCCGCCCACGACGACGCCGCGATCGACCGCGTGGTCTCGGCGCTGCCCCGCGCGGCCCGTGCCGCGGCGGAGGCCCAGGGCTAGCCCGGCGCGCCCACGAGTTCAGCACGTAAAGGACGACCACGATGACGACGACCACCGTCGTGCACCTGCTGCGCCACGGCGAGGTGTACAATCCCGACAGGATCCTGTACGGCAGACTGCCCGACTTCCATCTCAGCGACCGGGGCCAGCAGATGGCCGAACTGGCCGCGGAGTGGTTCGAGGGACACGACGTGGCCGCCCTGTTCTCCTCACCCCTGGACCGCACCCAGGAGACCGCGGTCCCGCTCCAGAAGCGGCTCGACCTGCCCGTCACCCTGGACGACCGGCTCATCGAGTCCGCCAACCGGTTCCAGGGCATGGCGCTGTCGGCCCGGTCGGTGCGCGACCCCCGGGTGGTCCGGCGCCTGTACAACCCGTTCCGCCCGTCCTGGGGGGAGCCGTACACCCAGATCGTCGCCCGCATGGTCGAGGCCATCAAGACCGCCCGCCAGGCCGCGTGGGGACGGGAGGCGGTGTGCGTGAGCCACCAGTTGCCGATCTGGGTGGCCCGCCGGGCCGCCGAGAACAAACGCCTCTGGCACCGCCCGGACCGACGCGAGTGCAACCTGGCCAGCGTCACCTCGCTGACCTTCGCCGACCAGCGGCTGGCCAGCGTCAGCTACGCCGAACCGGCCGCCGAGCTGTACACGGACGGCATGGCTCTTCCGGGGGCGTGACCCTGACCGCGTGCCCGTACCGGTAAGCTGGAGCTTCGGGTGCGGTGGGCGTACGCCTCAGGCGGCGGCCTCACCGGGGTTCGCCCCGGCCGCACGGGCCACCCCGTGCCCGGCACCGGTCGGTGCCCCGCGGGCACGGCGACCGCATCCGAGCTCCATGCCGGTAGGCACCGCCCACTGGTGCGGCATGTCCGGCCACTCTAGTCAGCGAGAAGGTGATCCCATGGGTTCCGTCATCAAGAAGCGCCGCAAGCGGATGGCGAAGAAGAAGCACCGCAAGCTGCTCAAGCGCACGCGTGTGGCGCGTCGCAACAAGAAGTAGGACCGGTCGCGGCGAACGTCGTCTCTCCGCGGGCGTGGGCGGGCCCAGAGCGCGCCCTCGGACGCGGAGACACCATCCTCCTGCGTGGTGCCGAGCGGCGCGCAGGAATTTTCCGGGCGGGCCACTGTTGTGGTTCACGGGTCGCGGCCTTCGCTTCACCTTCGCGTGAAGGGCCGTTGACCTCCCGGAATCTCGGCTCCCGTCTTCCAAGGAACGTGTCGCCATGGCTCGTGTCGTACTCGTCACAGGGGTCTCCAGCCCCATGGCAGCCAGGGTCGCGCAGGCCCTGACGGGGGTGCCCGGCGTACGCCGGGTCGTCGGGGCGGACTCCGCCCCGCCCTCCGGTACGGGGTGGTCGACCTACTCCCCGGAGGGGCGGGAGGCGTCCGACGACGGCGGTTCCCATCGGGAGTACGCCCACGTCGACCTGCACGACGAGAGCCTTCCCCAGATCGTCGCCGACTCCGGCGCCGACCTCGTCCTCCACCTGGGGCTCGACGCCGACCGCGGCCCCCACCGGGAGGACCACCTGCTGGGCACGATGCGGGTCCTGGCCGCCGCCCAGCGCTCCGCGTCCGTACGGCGGCTCGTGGTGCGCTCCAGCGCCACCCTCGACGCCGACGACGCGGCCGAGGTCGAACGGCACACCCGGGGTCTCCAGCGCCGCCGCCCCGACCTGTCCGTGGCGGTCCTGCGGTTCGCCAACCTCATCGGCCCCTCCACGGACACCCCCCTCACCCGTTATCTCGACTCCCGTGTCGTCCCCACCGTGCTCGGCCACGACCCGCGTGTCCGCTTCCTCCACGAGGACGACGGGGCCGAGGCGCTCATGCGGATGGCGTTGAGCGAGGAGACGGGCTTCTTCGACGTCGCGGGCAAGGACTCCGTGCCGCTCTCCCACTGCCTGCACAGGGTCGGCGGCCAACGTCTCCCGGTGCCCGCCTCCGGGCTCAGGATGCTGCGCGGCCTGGCCAGGAACGGTCGGATCGCCTACGCGAGCGCCAACGCCGCCCGTGCCGTCCGCGCCAGCCTGGACGCCTCCCGCTGGGACACCGCCCCCCTGGAGCGCGTTCTGCGCTGGTCGCCCTCCTACAGCTCGGCGCAGGCCTTCGAGTCCTACGCCTCGTCCCGCGCCTGCGCCCAGCCCCCGCGCGGGTCCGGGCTGCGCCCCGTCCACGTGCTCGCCCTCGCCCGGGCGACGCTGGGCCGCTGAGGCGCCGTGCCTTCCGCGGGCCTCCGCTTCACCTCGGCCCGCCCGTCGCCCGCCGCCCTCACGGGGTCGGCTGTCGACTGATGGGAACGTCGCGAGAGTGGTGCCGGGGCGTGGCGCAGCAGGGTGTGTGTCCGCGGGACACGCCCTAGGCCCGGCGTCGGTGCCGGACCGCCCGCACCGCCGCGCCACCGGCGACGGCGCCCGCCACGGCCGCGGGCACGGCCACCTTCAGCGCCTTTCTGCGTCTGCGGAAGTCGTGCACCGGCCACTGGTGCGTGCGCGCGTACCTGCGCAGGTCGCCGTCGGGGTTGACCGCGTGCGGGTGGCCGACCAGGGACAGCAGCGGAAGGTCGTTGGAGGAGTCGCTGTAGGCCGAGCAGGCCGCGAGGTCCCACCCCTCCCTCCGCGCGAGGGCGCGCACCGCCACCGCCTTGGCGGGCCCGTGCATCAGGTCGCCGTTGAGTCGCCCCGTGTACACACCGTCGATGCTCTCGGCCTCCGTGCCCAGCGCCCCGGTCAGTCCCAGGCGCCTGCGGATGATCTGGGCCAGCTCGACCGGCGTGGCCGTCACCAGCCACACGGGTTGCCCGGCGTCCAGGTGGCGCTGGACGAGTCGGCGGGTCCCCTCCCAGATGCGGCCGGCCATCGAGTCGTCGTAGATCTCCTCGCAGAGCGCGACCAGGTCGCCCACGTCGTGCCCGGCGACGAACGCCAGTGCGGCCTCGCGCGCCGCGTTGATGTGGTCGGGCTGCTCGGCGCCGGTCACCCGGAACACCGTCTGCCCCCAGGCGAACCGCAGCAGGTCGCGCGTGGTGAACAGGTCCCGGGCCGCCAGTCCCCGTGCGAAGTGGTAGATCGACGCGCCCCGCATCAGGGTGTTGTCCACGTCGAAGAAGGCGGCTCCCCGTCCCCCCGAGGGCGGGCACGGCGCGTCGTACGGCACGGTTGTCTCCTGGCTCGGCTGGGGAGGCGGCCCTCCGATGTCCGGGGTGACGCTCCCCGCTGATTCGAGCCTACGGGCACCGGTGAGTCGTGTGCGGCCCCTGACCCCCCAGCACAATCCGGGTGATGAAGGTCACATCGGGATGGGCGGGTTGTGCCCCCACTCTGCGGGATCTTCCTCCACACTGGCCCCCTCCGCCGCCGTGACGTGCACATCCACCCGTGAACGTGCAGCATCATTGTCGGGATGGTGACGGTAGGACTGGCATTCACAAGCGCGTTGGTGGCCTGGAGCGCCACGGCGGCCCTCGCCGCGTACGCTCAGCGCCGCCCCAGTATCGCCCGGGTCGGCTGGCTGGTCGCCGCCCTCGGTCTCGCCGTCGGCCTCAGCGCCGCCGTGCTCGGCGCGATCCTCGACTTCGGCGCGCTCACCTTCCGGCTGTACCAGATCGGCGTCAGCCTCCTGGGCCCGCTGTACATGGCCTGGGGCGCGGTCGAGTACGGCGCCCGCTCCCCGCGCGGCCGGTTCACCTCACGCCTGTTCCTCAGCGCCTTCACCATCGTTCCGCTGGTGGTTCTGTCCGTCGACCGGGTGCGGACCCAGTTCGAACGCTCCTACCCGGCCTTCGCCGACCACTACGACATCATCCCCCGGGGCGTCGTCGGCGCGACCCACCTCCTGGTCCTGGTCCTCCTCGTCTGCGCGGTCGTCGGCGTCCTGCGCCGTCCCGACCGCGGCGACCGCGTCCCGGACCTGACGGCGCTCGGCCTGGTCGCCCTGGCCGCCGTGCTCAGCGTGCTCGTCGGCCGCACGGGGCTCGGCGCCCTGGGGCCGCTGCTGATGCTCGGCGCCGTCGCCGCCCTGTGGGGCGCCTCCGCGCTGGCCGTGAGACCGCACCGCCGCGACCGGTTCGAGGATGAGGACCCCTACGACGACGAGGACCCCTACGATGGCGGGGACTCCTACGACGAGGGCCCCTACGACGACTACGACGACGCCGACGAGCCCTTCGAGTCCCACGCCGAACCCCAGGAGGAACCCGTGCGCCGCAGGCGTCGCAGCCCCGTGCCCGTAGACGACCACCAGGACGCTCCGCTGTCGCGCCAGCAGTCCCGGCTGCGCGGGGTCATCACGATCTACACCCTCACCGAGGGACGGGAGCACGGATTCGACCAGATCGCCGACGCCGTCGTCGAACAGGTCGCCCACCAGGAGCCGGACACCCTCCTCTTCGCGTGCCACACGGTGCCCAACGCCCCCCTCCAGCGGATCGTCTACGCCATCTACCGGGACGAGCTCGCCCGAGAGGAGCACGAGCGGCAGCCGCACACCCTGGAGTTCGCCCGGTTGAGCGCCGCCCACGTGGTCGCCACCAACGTGATCGAACTCTCCCTCTCCGGCGCCTCGGCCAGCGACGGCCTCGCCGCGATGCTGATGCCCCGCTAGGGTGTCCGCCGGACACACCCTGACCCCCGCCAGCCCGGGACACCGCGCGGCGCCCCGCCGCGGAAGGTCTCGAACCGGTGTCGTCGGCGGATGTCGGAGAACCCTCACCAGGCCCACGACGTCGCATTCCGGGTGAAGTACCCTTCCCTACAGGTTTTTCATGACCGGCCCCGTCGGGTGCCGATGGCGTGTGACCTAGACCGGCGGGACGAACCGGCCGACAGGCGCGCCTGAGCGAAAGAAAGTGTGCTGGGACTCATGCGTAAGTTCCTCGTCGTCCTGTTGTTGCTCCTCGGAGTCGTGGTGGTGGTCGCGGACGTGGCGCTGCGCGGCGTCGCGGAGGGCATGGTCGCGCAGCGCATGGCCCAGCGGCTGGACATGGCCGAGGAACCGGACGTGGCCATCGAGGGGTGGGCGTTCCTCCCGCAGGCCGTCACCGGTGACTATTCGAGGATCACGATCACCGCGGACAGCGCCGCGATGGCCGGGGTGACCGTCGAGCAGATCGAGGCGTCCGCGAGCGACGTCCGGGCGCCCCTGTCCGAGCTGCTCGACCAGCCCGACGTCGTCGCCGGTCAGGTCGACGGGTCCTTCGTGGTCCCCTACTCCTACTTCAGCGCCCACCTGCCCGAGGGCATGACGGTCACGACCGAGGGCGGGGAGCCGCGGATCAGGGGCGAGCTGGCCCTTCCGGAGCTGGGCCTGAGCACGTCCGTCTCGGCGGGCGGCGAGTTCACCGTCGAGGGCGACACCGTCCGGCTCACCCCCGTGGACGTGCAGCTGGGCGAGACCCCGATCGACGTCGGCGGCATGGTCGAGGGCATGCTCAGCTTCAGCGTCCAGGCCCCCGAACTCCCCTTCGGGCTGACCGTCACCGACATGGAGGCCACCCCCAACGGCCTGCGGATCACCGGCGTGGGCCAGGACGTCCCGCTGATGGGTTCCGGGGCCGCCTGACCGGGGCCGCGCGTGTTCCGGTCCTTTCGCCTCGCCTCGGCCCGCCCGTCGCCCCCACCGTCCTCAACGGACGTCCGCGGCGCGGCCCCAGCCATGAGAACCCTCCCGGCGCCCGAACCGGAAGCCCTGGAGGGACCGTTCCGGGAAGTCAGGCCCGGCCACCCCACACCTGGAGGGACCCGTGGACGACCACGACCGACGGAGCACCGCCCGCGACGACGTCGCGCGTCCCTGGGAGGGCCAGGTCCTCGGCCGCGAGGACCTGGGGGCCGAGCCGGGCGAGCGGGCCACGCTCGTGCAGTTCTCCACGGCCTTCTGCCAGCCGTGCCGGGCCACCCGCCGCGTCCTCGACGAGGTCGCGGGCATGGTCGAGGGGGTGGCGCACGTGGAGGTGGACGCCGAGTCCAGGCTCGACCTCGTACGCCGCCTGGGGGTGCGGGGCACCCCCACCGTCCTCGTCCTGGACGCCTCCGGCCGGGTCGTGCGCGGCGCAGGCGGCCAGCCCCGCAAGGCCGACGTGATCGCCGCGCTCGGCTCGGCGATCCGCTGAGAGCGCGCCGCCCGGCCGCTCCCGCGGGACCCACGCGACCTGCTGTGATCCAGCCCACCCGTGACAAACACCTCGGCCGGCCTGTAGCGTCTACGACGTGACTTCCTTGACGAGCGCGTTTCTGACGAAGCGACGGGCAGTGGACTACTGCCACGTCGCCGCCGCGCTCTGTCTGTGTCCCTAGGGCGGACGGGCCTCCCGGCCCCCGCCCCCTCCGTGCGACCGGTCCGTTCTCCGTGCACGCAGTAGGGGACTCCACGCCATGCAGGTCGGCCCTGTCGGGCGGCGCTCCGCCGCCCGGGCACCCTCCCTCCCCGCCGCCCGTGACTCCGCCGCCGTACCCGGTACCCGCCGGGGTCCGGACCGGAGCCGGGCGGGAGCGAACCCGGAGCACCGGCCGGCGCACCGCGCCCCGACGCCCCCGGCCGGCCGTGCCGGGGCCGGGGACGCCGCGTCCGCCCGCACACTGATCGTCTGACCCCCGCCCCCGGGCCCGTACGCCCGGAGGGTTCCGACCAGCACACGCGACACCGCATCACGAATCACAGGAGGTTCCCCATGAGCCGCTCCGACGTCCTTGTGGACGCCGACTGGGTGGAGGCTCACCTGGACGATGACAACGTGGTTCTCGTCGAGGTCGACGAGGACACGTCCGCCTACGACGGGGGGCACATCCGCGGCGCCGTCAAGATCGACTGGAAACAGGACCTCCAGGACCCGGTCCGCCGCGACTTCGTCGACCGCACCGGGTTCGAGAAGCTGCTGTCCGCCAAGGGCATCTCCAACGACGACCAGGTGATCCTGTACGGCGGCAACAACAACTGGTTCGCCGCCTACGCCTACTGGTACTTCAAGCTCTACGGCCACGAGAACGTCCGTCTCCTGGACGGCGGCCGGAAGAAGTGGGAGCTCGACTCCCGCGAGCTGGTCAAGGAGGTCCCGGAGCGGCCCGCCACCCAGTACACGGCCAAGGAGCAGGACCACTCCATCCGCGCCTTCCGCGACGAGGTCGTCGCCGCGATCGGCGCCAAGGACCTGGTCGACGTCCGCTCGCCCGACGAGTTCACCGGCAAGCTGCTGGCTCCGGCGCACCTGCCGCAGGAGACCTCCCAGCGCCCCGGTCACATCCCGACCGCGCGCAACATCCCGTGGGCGAAGACCGCCAACGAGGACGGCACGTTCAAGACGGCCGAGGAGCTGCGTGAGCTCTACACCGAGGCCGGTGTGGACCTCGACAAGGAGATCATCGCCTACTGCCGTATCGGCGAGCGCTCCTCGCACACCTGGTTCGCCCTGCACGAGATCATCGGGCTGGAGAACGTGAAGAACTACGACGGATCCTGGACCGAGTACGGCTCCCTGGTGGGCGTTCCGGTCGAGCTCGGAGAGGCGGAGGCCAAGTGAGCGACAGCTGCGGAGCTCCGGTCGGGGGCGTGGCCCTCGCCGACGTTGACGCGGGTGACCAGGCGGTCATCCAGGGCACGGTGACCCGTGACGGCAAGCCCCTGCGCGGCGCCTACGCCCGACTCCTGAACGAGAACGACGACTTCGTGGGCGAGGTGGCCACCGGAGACGAGGGCACCTTCCGCTTCTTCGCGGCCGACGGAGCCTGGAAGGTGCGGGTCCTGGCCTCCCAGGGCTTCACCGGGGAGTACCCGGTGACCGCCGAGGTCGGCAAGGTCATCGACCTCCAGGTGCGGGCCTGACCCACGGCCCGGCCCACGGACACGGCCAGCGCGTGCGCGGAGCGCCGGCCCCGACGATCGCGACCGTCGGGGCCGGCGCTCCGCCGTGTCCGGGGGACCGTGCGGGGACCGCGGCACGCCGGTTGTCCACAGGCGGGACGGAGAGGCTGGCAGGCCGTGGCGCGGCCTGCTTGACTTGGTTCGGCGGGCTGGTGACGGCCTCATGCCCCACCCCGGGCACGCCCGGAGCCCTCACCGAGGCCGGTCAGGAGGTGTTCGGACGGTGCCCAACCCACGGTCGTCAGACGGCTCACCCCGAGGAGGGGACGGGAGGACCTACCTCGGTTGGCGGCACGCCGTGCTCCTCCCGCACCCCGGCCCCGCGCCGCGCCGACCGGCGCCCGACGAACAGCGGACCCTCAGCGAGGAGTGGATCGCCGACCAACGCGCCGGTGAGGCCCGGACCAACCGTCCCCTGTACGCGGTGCTGGGCGGACTGGTCCTGCTCGCCGTCCTCTTCCTCGTCCTGTGGTCGCAGCGGATCCTTCCCGCCGCGCTGGCCCTGGGCGGGGTGTTCGCCTGCGCGGCCGTCGCCGCCCCGGTGGGCTTCGCGCTGGTGCAGAGCCGTCAGGTCATCGCGGAACGCCTGGCCGAGGCCGGGGAGAGACTCGCGGCCGAGCGGGCGGAGCGCGACCGCCTCCTGCGCGAGCGCCAGCGCGAGCACGCCCGGCGGTACACCGAGTGGCGGGCCGCGAGCCGCGCCTACGAGGCGCAACCGCACTGGTACGGGGTCACCGTCCCGGCCGACCGGGGGTCCGTCGTCGTGGTCGGCGGCACCGACGCAGGGTGGTCCGCCCTGCTCACCACGGTCGGCGTCGCACGGCTGCGGGAGGGCGGAGACCTCACCGTCGTCGACCTCACCGGCAGGGCGGTCGCCCGGGAGCTGGTCCGGCTCGCCCGGCGGTGCGCCGTGGCCCCGCGCCGGTGGGTGCTCCCCGCCGACCTGCCCCGGATGACGCTCGGAACCAACCTCGACGCGGGGCAGCGCGCCCGCGTGCTGTCCGCGGTCGCCGCCGCGTCGGGGACGCCCGAGGAGGCCGACGCGGACGAGACCCTCCTCCTCCGCCTGCTGGAGGTGCTCGGGCCGCGCGCCGGGATCGCGGAGCTCATCGGCGGTCTGCGCGCCCTGTGCACACCGGAGGGCGACGAGGCCGGGGACGACCCGGCGCTGGCGCGGCTGTCCGCCGACCAGCGGGCCCGGGTGCGGGCGCGCTGCGCCGACACCCCCGGAGCCTGGGAACGGGCCTGGGAGCTGGAACGGCGGCTGAGCCCCTTCGAGGCGGTCGGGACCCGGGCCGAGGACGGCACGTACGCGCAGGTCAAGATCATCTCCACGGACAGGGCCTCCGGCGAGGTCGCGGCCCGGGTGTACGGCACCTACGCGGTGGCCGCGCTCAGCGAACTGCTGGAGGACGGGCCGCGCGGGGGAGCGGAGCCGCCCCGGCGGGAGCGGCGCCGGGCGCGTCCGGACCGCACCCGCACGGTCGTGGTCTGCGGGGCCGAGACCCTGCCCGAGGGTGAGGTCGACCAGATCCTGCGCGCCGCCGCCGACGGAGGCGTGGAGGTCGTGCTCATGTTCCGCACCCCGGTCCCGGCCGCCCTCGCCCGGTTCTCCGACCCCGCCTGCCTGCCGGTGGTCATGCGCCAGCGCGGCGGGGCGGCGGACACGGTCGCCCGCGCGGTGGCCTCGGTGCCGGGGGTGGCCGCCCGTCCGGACACCGGGGTCGAGGTGCACCGGCTGAGCGAGGTCATCGGTGAGGCGGTCGGGACGGCGGTCACCGAGCCCCATCCGGACCCGGAGGCCGAGGCGGAGGCCGACGACCGGTTCTTCCCCTCCCCGCACACCGAGTCGGGCGCGATGATCAGGGACTCCGCCTCCGGGATCTCCCCCCTCGACCTCGTCCGCCATGTGAGATCGGCCACGGCGTGGGGGAGGGCGACCGCGCAGGCCGCGGAGATCGACGAGCCCGCCGGGGTCGGCGCGGAGGGCGGGGGGCCGTCGCGCCCCCTCGGCCTGGATGCCGGGTCGCTGCGGCGGCTGCCGTGCACGGCGGCGCTGGTCCTGGGCGACGAGGGGCCTGTTCTCACCGACACCAACCCGGGTATTCTCACCCTGTCCACAGCCACTCTGGCCACGGTGGCGGACTCCCGTACCACCGGTCACGGCGCGGGCGCGGTGTCCGGCGCGGACGAACGGGCCGCCGAGCCGGGCGATCCCGACCGCCGTCGGCGGCGGACCGCGGCCACCGACCGTCCTCGGGCCGAACGGGAGACGGCGCCGAGCCCGCCCGATCCCCCGCGCCGCGAAGCGGTCATCGACGGGGAGAGTCCCGAACGGGTGCCGCCCAACCTGGGACCGCCGCCCGAGCGCCTGGACTGGCGGGTCTGACCGGAGGTGGACAATAGTCTTGGCCCGACACGTCACCCGCGACCATCAGACACCGGCGCGGGCGATCCAGCGACCTGGAGAATTGATGAGCGAGCTTCCCCTGCGCGCCCAACTGGCATCGGTACTGGGTAGGAGTGCGGCCAGTCTGTCGCGCGCGACCGGACGCGGAGACGGTTCCGTGATCGGTGGCCGGGTCGCGCTCAAGGTCGAGCCCGACCTGCTCGCCAAGCTCGCCCAGGGGCGCCGCCTGGCCCTGGTCAGCGCCACCAACGGCAAGACGACCACCACCAAGCTCATCTCGCAGGCCCTGCGCGAGCTCGGCGACGTGGCCACCAACGAGTTCGGCGCGAACATGCCCACCGGGCACATCACCGCGCTGTCCCACAACACCTCCGCCGTCAACGGCGTGCTGGAGGTCGACGAGAAGTACCTTCCGCAGGTCCTGCGGGCGACCAACCCCGCCTTCGTCGTCCTGATGAACCTGAGCCGCGACCAGATGGACCGCGCCTCGGAGATCAACCTCCTCGCCAAGAAGTGGCGCACCGCCCTCGGCGAGACCAACACCCACGTCATCGCCAACGCCGACGACCCGCTCGTCGCCTGGGCGGGGCTGGGCGCGCCGAACGCCACCTGGGTGTCGGCGGGCCAGCGCTGGAAGGAGGACTCCTGGTGCTGCCCGGAGTGCGGCGGCCACCTCAAGCGCGACGTCGACCCGCACTGGGAGTGCCCGGAGTGCGGCCTGACCCGGCCGCAGACGACCTGGGGGGTGGAGAACGAGACCGACTCGCTCGTGTGCCCCGACGGCCAGCGCGTCCGGCTCCAGCTCAACCTGCCCGGTGACGCCAACCGCTCCAACGCGGCCATCGCCGCCGCCACCGCCGCCGGGTACGGCATCCACCCGGTCCGCGCCGTCGAGCGGCTGCGCGAGATCACCTCCGTCGCGGGCCGCTACACCTCCGTGGTCACGATGGGCGTGGAGGTGCGGCTGCTGCTCGCCAAGAACCCCGCCGGGTGGCTGGAGTCCTTCGCCGTCCTCGACCCGCCCCGGGTCCCGGTGATCCTCTCCGTCAACGCGCAGGTCCCCGACGGCAAGGACACGTCGTGGCTGTGGGACGTCGACTACACGGTGCTGCGCGGACGCCGCGTGTTCGTGATGGGCGAGCGCCGCACCGACCTCGCGCTGCGCCTGGAGACCGACGGCGTGGCCTTCGAGACCGCCGACCGCGTCGACGAGGTCCTGGGCCGCCTCAAGGCGGAGCAGCCCGACATCACCAAGGTCGACGTCATCGCCAACTACACCGCCTTCCAGCAGATCCGCACGGCCTACGGCCGCGTCCAGTAGGGGAGTAACTCATGACGGACACCAGCAGCGCCCTGCGGATCGTGTGGATCTACCCCGACCTGCTGAGCACCTACGGCGACCAGGGCAACGCCCTCATCCTGCGGCGCCGCGCCGAGCTGCGCGGCATCCCCACCGAGATCGTGCACGTCCACTCCAGCGACCCGGTGCCCGAGCAGGGCGACATCTACCTGCTCGGCGGCGGTGAGGACCGCCCCCAGATCCTGGCGGCCGAGCGGCTGCGCGCCGACGGCGGCCTGGCCCGCGCCGCCGCCCGGGGCGCCTGCGTCTTCGCGGTCTGCGCCGGGTACCAGATCATCGGTGAGAGCTACGGCGACGACGAGGCCAACCCGCTGCCCGGTGTCGGCATCCTCGACATCCGCAGCGGCCGCGGCCAGACCCGCGCCGTCGGCGAGATCGTCGCCGACGTCGACCCCTCCCTCGGGGTGGGACGCATCACCGGCTTCGAGAACCACCAGGGCCGCACGGCCATCGGCCCGTCCGCCCGCCCGCTGTCCACCACGGTGCGCGGCATCGGCAACGACGACCGTACCGAGGGCGCCTACCAGGGGCAGGTCCTGGGCACCTACCTGCACGGCCCGGCGCTGCCGCGCAACCCGGCGCTGGCCGACCTGCTGCTGCGCTGGCGTGTGGGCCAGTTGCCCCAGCTGCCTCCGTCCTGGGGCGAGCGCCTGCACGAGGAGCGCCTCGCCGCGGCCCTGAACAGCTGACGCCGAAGGTGGGCGGCGCGCCCCCGGTGACCCGACAGCCCCCGCGACCGTCCGTCGCGGGGGCTGTCGGGTGCTCACACGGCAGGGTGCCCGGACGGCGGCGAACCGGGCGCCAGGGTCGACGGCGGCGACCCCGCGCCGCGCGGACCACCTCCGGCCGCTACCGGGGGCGGCGGCGCAGGTCGATCTGGGCGTTGGCGCCGGTGTCCGGGTCCACCACGACCTCCTGACCCGCCGCGATGCCCTCGACCACGAGGTCGGCGTCGGTCGGCGCGGCCCGCTTCACCACACCCAGGGCGATCGGCCCCAGCTCGTGGTGGCGGGCCGACGAACCCACCCGGCCCACGGCACGTCCCTCCAGCTCGATCGCCGCACCCACCTCCGGCAGCCGCTCAGCGGTACCGTCCAGGTGCAGCAGCACCAGACGGCGCGGCGGACGGCCCAGGTTGTGCACCCGGGCGACCGTCTCCTGGCCCGGGTAGCAGCCCTTCTCCAGGTGCACCGCGCGGCCCACCCAGTCCACCTCGTGCGGGATCGTGCGGTCGTCGGTGTCCAGTCCCGGCCGGACCCGGTGCTCGGCGATCCGATGCGCCTCATAGGCCCACATGCCCGCCGGGCGGACACCCGCCTCCGTCAGCGCCTCGGCGGTCTCGACCAGGCGCTCGGCGGGCAGAAACAGGTCGCTCTCCCCCTCGGTGGAGCGCACGGGGACGTCACCGAGCTTCTCTTTGACCGCGTCCAGCGCCTTCTCCCGGCCCGGGCCGAGCACGGTGAGCACGGCGCGGGACTCGCTCAGGTCCGCCACCTCGACGCGCATCATGAACCGCATCGAGTCCAGGAAGGCGGCCAGTCCCGGGCCGTCCCCCGGTTCGGTGTGGATCCACGTGGCCTCCCCGTCGTCCAGCAGAGACAGGTGGTGTCGCAGGTGGCCCCGGGTGTCCAGGATCAGCGCCTCGGTGGCGGAGCCGGGCGGCAGGTCGCGGGTGAGCTGGCTCGTCAGGTCATTCAGCCACCCCAGGCGGTCCGGTCCGCTCACCCGGACCACGCCCCGGTTGCTCCGGTCCACCCACGCGCCGGAGCGCTCGATGGCACGGCCCTCGTGGGCGGGGTCGCCGTAGTGCGCGGCGACGCCCGCGTCGATCGACTCGGCGGTCACGGCGCCCGGTGTGGTCAACAGCGGCGATGTCATACCGCCGAGACTATCCGTCCCGCGAAGCCCGCCGAAAACACGCCTTTGACCTGCGATGACGCTCGCAGAAAAAACATTTGCCCCACACGTCGCGGGCGACGTACCGTCGAGGCACGCAAGAAAGGAGGTGGTCCGAAGAATGATTGATTCCAGGACTGGCGAGGTGGCCGTCCGCTAGGACGACGCCGCGTGATCGCGCGACGTCGTTCGCAGCGAATACCAGACGGACACCCGGATCCCGGGCCGCCGGAGCTTGTCCACCCGGCCCCGCCCCCCGGCGGGAGACGGCCCGGGATCTGCTACTTCTTCTTGTCGGCCCGCTTCAACTGCGCCGACATGTACGGACGCAGCTTGTGGCCGCGCGCGGCCAGGTCCCAGGCGTATCCCAGCGTCTCCCGGTCGTCGCCGAACAGGCCGTACAGCCGGTGCGAGGCCGTCGCGTCGATCCCGGTCTCGGTGTGCACCACCGCGTCGGTCGACATCTCCACCCGGTTGGCGAACACGTTGCCCACGTACACCTCGGTGAAGCCCTCCGGGTGCGTGAACAACGCCTCCAGGTGGATGACCTGCTCGCCCTCGGCCGGGCCCTCGTCGTCCTTGGCGGGTTCCGGGCGCGCACGCCAGTAGGCATGCTCCTCCGTGACCAGATCGCCCAGCGTCCCGTCGGGGTTCATCCGCCACGCCCTGCTGGAGAAGGTCAGGTACGGCAGACCCGCCGTGTGGGCGAACTCGATCTCCTGGCCGAACTGGAACTCCGGCTCGTCGGCGTACCCGGCGACGCCGACGCCTTCCCAACGGCCGATCAGGAAGGACAGTTTCGCCAGATCGGGGTGTACATCAGCGTCCATGCCTCCCGAGCGTAGCCGCGTCCGGAGGGTGGCGGTGACAGCCCGCCCCGGCCACCCCCGCGCATCGGTCCGGTCACGACCAATTGGCCCCGGTTTCCCGAAGAACTGGTAAAGATTGTCACCGACGCGGTGTGGCCACGGGGTGTCACGCCCGCCGCGCCCCTCGACCTCCGACGCATTCTCCGAAAGGGTGGCCCGTGTTACTGGTGATCGGTTCGGTGCTGCTCATCGCCGCGGTGGTCCTCCTCCCGCTGACCGTCATCGCCGTGCGGCGTTGGCTGCGTCAGCGCGGCCTGGCCCGTCTGCGCCCGAGCGCCCTGGCCGCGCGGACCGGGCGTCGGGTCACCCTGACCGGCGTCGCGGCCCCCGGCCCCGCCGGGCCCATCGCCTCCGGACTGGCCGGGGCGGAGTGCGTGTGGCACGGCCACGAGGTGCTGCGTCACTACTGGCCGCTCACCCGTGACCGGGGCGACAGCGCGGTGCGGGAGCGGGCCTGCGACCCCATCGCCGAGTACGGCTCCGAGGAGCTGTTCGGCCTGGTCGCCGAAGGCGTGTCCGGGGACGCCGAGCGGGTCTTCGTCGATCCCGCCGGCAGTGATCCCCGGGACGCCGAGCTGTGCCTGCAACGCGTGGTGGGGCGTCCCCAGCCCGGTGTGGCGGCCGCCGCCGACGACCTCCTGCCGCGGGTGCGCGGACGGATCTCGGGCGTCTTCCGCGGCGAGACCATCGAGTTCGAGTACCGCGAGTGGGTGATCCGCGCCGGTGCCCGCGTCCGCGTCACCGGCGAGGTCCAGGTGCGTGAGGGGCGGGTGGTGGTCGCGGCCCCCGAGGGAGGCCGACTCACCGTCGAACTCGGTGTGGACGACCAGCCGGTGCGCCTCTCCCCCCGGCGCCGGGAGGCGATCGCCTTCTCGACCGCCCTCGCCGCCTGCGCCGTGGCGGGCGTGGTGCTGGTCGTCCTCGGGATCTGAGTAGGCTGGCCCCCATGACTCGATCGATGGTGATCAAGGTCACCGCGGGGGAGGACGCCCCCGAGCGGTGCAACCAGGCGTTCACGGTCGCCGCCGCGGCCCTGGCCAGCGGTGTGGAGGTCTCGCTGTGGCTGACGGGGGAGTCGGCGTGGTTCGCCGTCCCCGGCCGCGCGGACGACTTCGAACTCCCGCACGCCGCCCCCCTCGCCGAACTCCTGTCCGCCGTGCTCGCGGCGGGGCGGGTCACGGTGTGCACGCAGTGCGCCGCGCGGCGGAACCTGGCGCAGGAGGACCTGATCGAGGGGGTGCGCATCGCCGGGGCGCCCACGTTCGTCGAGGAGACCCTGCGCGACGGCGTCCAGGCGCTCGTCTACTGAACCGGCGCCCGGCCCCGCACCCCGGCGGCCCCGGATCCACCACGCACGACGGCGCCCGCGCCACCGCCGGTGGCACGGGCGCCGAAGGCGTGGGCCGGGGCGTGCGCGGTGGACGCCACCCGTGGCGAGCGGGCGTGCGCGTCCGTCCGCACGCCCTACTTCTTGCCCTGGTTGGCGACGGCCTGGATGGCGGCCTCGGCGGCCTTCGGGTCCAGGTAGGTACCGCCCGGGTTGGTGGGCTTGAAGTGCTCGTCGAGGTCGTAGCGCAGCGGGATGCCGGTGGGGATGTTCAGCCCCGCGATGTCTGCGTCGCTGATCCCGTCCAGGTGCTTGACCAGCGCGCGCAGCGAGTTGCCGTGTGCGGCGACCAGCACCGTCCTGCCCGCGGCCAGGTCGGGAACGATGGAGTCGTACCAGTACGGCAGCGCCCGGTCCAGGACGTCCTTGAGGCACTCGGTACGCGGCAGCAACTCCTGCGGGAGGTCGGCGTAGCGCGGGTCACCCGCCTGGGAGTAGGGGTCGTCGTCGGCGATCGGCGGCGGCGGGGTGTCGTAGGAGCGGCGCCAGGTCATGAACTGCTCGTCGCCGTACTCGTCGCGCGTCTGCGCCTTGTCCTTGCCCTGGAGGGCGCCGTAGTGGCGCTCGTTGAGGCGCCAGGTACGCCGGACCGGCAGCCAGTGCAGGTCGGCGGTCTCCAACGCGAGGTTCGCGGTGCGGATGGCGCGCTTGAGGAGGGAGGTGTGCAGGATGTCCGGGGTGATCCCGGCCGCCTTCAGCAGCTCCCCGCCGCGGCGGGCCTCGTCCTCGCCCGTGGCGGACAGGTCCACGTCCACCCACCCGGTGAACAGGCCCTTCGCGTTCCAGACACTCTCACCGTGTCGCAGCAGTACCAGAGTTCCCATGGCACCAAGCGTATCCACCCCGGCCCTCACCCGTGGTGGCCGGGCTCCGCCAGGTGTGCGAACGCCTTGAGGTTGCGCATGTCGTGGCCGCGCTCGGCCCGCCAGCGCCACTCCTTGCGGATCGCCGAGGCGAAGCCGCGCTCCAGCGCCGCGTTGAAGTTCTCGTCCGTGTACGTGAGCACGCACCCCAGCAGCCGGTCGACCTCGTCCGGCGTGATCCCCGCCAACGGCAGCCGCCCGCGCAGGTACACGTCACCGACCTCGTCGGCTGCGAACGCCATCCCGTACATGTCGCAGTTCCGGCGCATCAGCCACTGGTAGAACTCCGCGTGGTTCTCGTCCGGTTGGCGGCAGAAGAACGACGTCAGGGTCAGGCTGTGCGGTCCGACCTCCAACCACACCAGTGTCTTGAGCTTGGCCGTTCCCGGCAGGGTGACGAGGAAGGAGCCCTCGCGCGGGCGCTCCACCTCCAGCCCGGCCTCCGCCACCGCCTCCGCGATCGCCCCGGCCGCGGCCTCGCGCGTCGAATCCGTTCCCACGTCCCATCCTCTCCTTCGGTCCGTCACCGGCAGGCGGCCAGCGGCAACGGGCTCGGGGCGATGCTCGACCGGTACACGTCGAGCAGTTCGTCCACCGTCCGCGACCAGCCCAGTGTGGCGGCGTGCAGGGGGGCCGCCAGGGCCAGCTTGGCACGCCACGCGGGCTGGGTGATCAGCCGGTGCAGCTCCGCGGCGTAGTCGTCGGGGTCGTGGCCCTCCACCAGGACGCCGGAGGACCCGTCCGCCACCGCCGTGGTCAGGCCGCCCACCCGCGCGGCCACCACCGGAGTGCCGCAGGCCTGCGACTCCACCGCGACCAGACCGAAGGACTCGGAGTAGGACGGTACGACCGTCGCCGTGGCCGCACGGTAGTAGTCGGCCAACCGCGTGCGGTCCTGCGGCGGTTCGAGCCGGACCACGTCGGCCACGCCCAGGGAGTGCGCCAGGTCGGTCAGCAGCCCGGGTTCGCGCGTTCCGGCGCCGGAGAGGCCGCCGACCACGCCGACCACCAGGCGCGAGCGCAGGGAGGGATCGCGGTCCAGGAGCCGGGCGGCGGCGCGGATGAGCACGTCGGGGGCCTTGAGGCGCTGCACGCGCCCCACGAAGAGCAGGAGTTCGGTCTCGGGGGCCAGACCGATCCGGCGCAGCGCGTCGTGCCGCGACCCCGGCGTGAAGACCTCCAGGTCGACACCGGGCGGGATGACGTTGAGCTGGGACTCGCGGGCGCCGTAGTACTCGCGGAGCTGGTGCGCCTCGTCGTCGGTGTTGGCGATGAGCCGGTCGGCCTGGCGCACGAGCTGGTCCTCACCGCGTACCCGGGCCTCCGGTTCCGGGGTGTCTCCCTCGGCCAGGAACGCGTTCTTGACCCGGGCCATGGTGTGCATCGACTGCACGAACGGCACCCCCCAGCGGCGGGCGGCCACGACGCCCGCCCGGCCGGAGAGCCAGTAGTGGCCGTGCACGAGGTCGTAGTGGCCCGGTTCCCCCTGGGCCTCGGCGCGGAGCATCCCGAAGATGAACGGACACAGGTGGTCGGCGAGCGCGTTCTTGTCCAGGTGGCCGTAGGGACCGGCGGGCACGTGCCGGACGTTCACCCCCGGGGCGAGTTCGACGACCGGCGGTAGGTCCGGCCCGGTGGCCCGGGTGAACACGTCCACGGCCACGCCCCGCTCGGCCATGCGCCGGGCCACCTCGACCACGTACACGTTCAGTCCGCCGGCGTCGCCCGTGCCCGGTTGGTCCAGCGGCGAGGTGTGCAGACTGACGGTCGCGACGCGGGACGGGGCCGCCGTCTGTTCGCCCTCGGGAGCGTTTCCGGACACCGGTGGTCCCCTCCGATCGTGTATACAGCCGCTGTCGTCAACAGCGACGAAGGTACACACTGTTCCCAACCGGAATGTCCGAGGGGCCTGCTATGGAGCAGTCCCCGCTCAGGGGGTCGCGGACCAGCCCGACACCAGGAAGTCGACGGTGTCGGGGAACGCGCGGGTCCAGGTCCGGAAGTCGTGGCCGCCGCGCGGGTGGAGGGTGGCGACCGTCATACCGCGTTCGGCGAGCAGGTCGGCGAAGCGTGCCGCCTCCCCCTGGATGCTCCCCTCCTGGAGCGGGGTGTGGTCCTCCTCTCCCTCCACGAGCACGAACCTGAGGTCGCGCACCTCCGTGGAGTCCAGCAGCCGGTCGGGGGAGTGGGCCGCCGTGTCCTCCCCGAAGACCCCGTCCGGGTCGTCCACCCGGAAGTACCCGCCCCAACTGGCCACCTGGCCGTACAGGTCGGGGTTGCGCAGCGCGGTGGCCGCGGCGCCGTAGCCGCCCATGGAGAAACCGCCGAGGGCGCGCAACCCCCGTGGCCGGATGTGGTCACCCTCCACCGCGCGGATCACCGCGCCGGTGACGAAGGACTCCAGGGCGAAGGAGCCGTCCGCGGCGTCGCCCCACTCGGTGGTGACCCCCGACGCCACCTGCCCGTGGGGCGCCGCGATGACGAACTCGACCCCCGTGCGGCACATCTGCTCGTCCAGGAGGTCGCCGACGCCCTCGTCCATCAGCGTCCGGTGGGTGGAGGCGGAACCGTGCAGCAGGTACAGGACGGGCCGGTCGGCGCTGTCCGGGCCGGGCGGGCGGCGGATCCACACCGGCCGCCCGCCCCCGAGGGCGTCGGCGTCGGGGAGGGTGACCACCTCGTCCCGGCCCGGTTCGTCGCAGACGGCGACCTGGCCGGGTTCGGGGATCGGCGCCGGGGTGGTCACCCCCTCGACGGGTGGGAAGCGGACCTCACCGACACCGGCCTCGGGGTCGGCCCCGAACAGGTGTTGGCCGATCCGTTCGGGGAGTCCTCCGGGCGGGGCGGTGGCCAGGACCGCGGCGGAGACGACGACCGTGCACGAGGAGACGAACACGACGGCTCGTCGGGAGAAAGACGCGAACACACCGAAACCTCAGGGTCGGGGCAACCGATATCCGCTCCCAGCGGGGCGGAGCGATACGGAATGTGACTCACTGTAGTCGACCGAGGGCTTTGTGTGTGGAGATTGCCGCTTGAGCCCCACGATCCCCGTTCCTGGGGTCCCGCGCCGAGTGTCGTGCCCGTGGGGCCGCGGTCCCACACCGGACACGGGCGCCCCGGGCGTCAGACCGCCAGGGCGTGCCGGAGCCGGAGATCGTCCGGGTAGGGGCACAGGTAGGTCTGGTCGCGCGCCCAGGCCACGTCCTCCGCCGCGCAGTGGTGTCGGATGAGCGTCACGGGGAGGCTGAGCGGCGCCAGTTCCGCGCGGTAGTCCTCGATCGCCGCCAGCAGATCGTGTCGGCGTGCGTCGTCCAGGAGCGGACTGAGCAGGCCGAACGCGTGTTGGAGCGTGTTGGCGTGCTTGCCCCGGGTGGTCCGGACCGACATCGCGCGGTGGAACGCCGAGGCGTAGGCGGCGGCGGTCTCCTCCCGGTCGGCCGACCCCGCCCGCGCGACGATCCGCCCCGTCCTCCGGTACCCCTCGGTGGAGTGCGACATCAGCTGGAGCTTGTGTCGGGTGTGGAAGGCCACGAGGTCCCGCGGCCGCCAGTCCGACTCCAGCAACGCCCGCAGCCGGGCGTGCGCGAAGACGCGTTGGACGAAGTGCTCCCGCAGCGCGGCGTCCGACAGGCGGCCCTGCTCCTCGACCGGCAGGTCCGGCAGCAGCCGCGTCAGCCGTTCGGCGAAGGCGCCCCGCCCCCGGCCGCCGACGCGGTTCCCCTCGGGGGAGAACACCGGCAGGGCGAGCAGGCCGCAGCTGGGCGACTTGTTCTTGAGGATGTAGCCGTCCGCCCGGCACAACCGGAGGACGTGGTGGTCGGCCACGGCGGCGAGGTCGTCGGTGTGGTCGGCGCCGTCCTTGCTGGAGACCACCCGGTCGGCGCCGTCGCGCCGCTGGAGCCGCAGGGTCGGGCGCGGGACGCCCAGGCCGATCTCCGCCTCCGGGCACACCGGGAGCCAGTCCACGTGGCGGTCGAGTTCGTCGGTGAGGAACCGCGACCGGGAGTGCCCCCCGTTGTAACGGACGGGCGCGCCGAGCAGGCAGCTCGACACCCCCACCAGGGGTCGTGCGGCGGTCGTCGGCTCGTGCGCTGGTCGCATACGGTCTTCCTACCCGGGATCCGACCGGATCCCCACCGAGATCACAGTACTGTCGGTGTGGGGTTCGTCGCCTCGGGTGAGGAGGATGGGTGTCGTCGGTCATCGTGTTGTTCACCCAGGACCTGCGCGTCCACGACCATCCCGCGCTCACGGCCGCCGTCGGAGCCGCGGACACCGTGCTGCCCGTGTTCGTCGTCGACCCCCGGATCGTGGCGCGCTCCGCCCGCAACCGGTGCGGTTACCTGGCCGAGGCGCTCGCCGACCTGCGCGCCGGGCTTCGCGCGCGCGGCGGTGACCTGGTCGTCCGTGAGGGGGACACGGTTGTGCGCGTCCGGGAACTGGCGGCGCTGACCGGGTCCGACACGGTGTTCCTGACCGCGGGGGTCAGCCGGTGCGCGACCCGCCGGGAGGACCGGTTGCGCGGATCGGGGCTGACTGTGCGCGCCCTCCCCGGACTGACGGTGGTCCCCCCGGGCGGGGTCACCCCCGCGGGCGGCGACCACTACAGGGTGTTCACCCCCTACTGGCGCGCCTGGGCCGCGCACGAGCGCAGGCCCGTCCTGCCCGCCCCGGACGGGATGCGCCTCCCCGGCGGCGTCGAACCCGGATCGATCCCCGCCGGCCTGGCCGAGGCGGGAACGGGCGCCCCGGCGCCCGACCGCCTGACCGGAGGCGAGGCGGCGGCACGCGAGCGGCTGCGCGCCTGGCTGGACCGGGGGCTGACCCGGTACGCGGAACGCCGCGACGACCTGCCCGCCGCCGCCACCTCGCGCCTCTCCGCCGACCTGCGGTTCGGCTGCCTGTCACCGCTGGAGGTGGCCGAGGCAGCCGAGGCCGCGGACGCGGGGCCGGGGGCCGAGGAGTTCGTCCGCCAGCTCGCCTGGCGGGACTTCCACCACCAGGTCGTCCGCGCCTTTCCCGAACTTCCCGAGCGCGACTACCGGTCGCGGGGCCGGCAGTGGCGCACCGACCCGGACGCCCTCGACGCCTGGCGGAGGGGCAGGACCGGGGTGCCGATCGTGGACGCGGGGATGCGCCAGCTCCTGCGGGAGGGGTTCGTGCACAACCGGGCCCGCATGATCGCCGCCGCCTTCCTCACCCGGACCCTGCGCGTGCACTGGCGGGCGGGCGCCGACCACTTCGACGCCCACCTCGTGGACGGGGACGTCGCCGACGACTACGGGAACTGGCAGTGGGTCGCCGGGACCGGGAACGACACCAGGCCGAACCGCCCCTTCAACCCGCTGCGCCAGGCCCGCCGGTTCGACCCGGAGGGCGACTACGTCCGCCGCCACGTTCCCGAACTGCGCGACCTGCCGGGGGGACGGGCGCTCACGCCCTGGCGGGAGCCCGAACCGCCGGACGGCTACCCGCCGCCGGTCGCCGACCCGGGGCGGTGAGCGTCGAGACCGCCGCCGGCCACCCGGCGGCGGACGCGTCAGGTCGTGTCGAAGGCCCTGCGGAAGGCGGCCAGGGCGCGGTCGTCGAAGAGCACGAGCCTGATCTCCGGCACCCGTGCCCGTGCCCCGTGGATCGCCTCCGCCGCGATCCGCGCCGCGTCGTCCAGCGGCCAGCGGTACACCCCGGTGGAGATCGCGGGGAAGGCCACCGACTCCGCGCCGAGCCCGTGCGCCACGCGCAGCGACTCCGTGAAGCACGACGCGAGCAGCGCGCTGCGGTCCTCTGACGCGCTGTACACCGGGCCGACCGTGTGGATCACCCAGCGCGCCGGCAGCAGCCCGGCGGTGGTCGCCACCGCCTGGCCGGTCGGCAGTCCGCCGCCGTAGTGCGAGGCGCGCAGCCGACGGCACTCCTCCAGGATGGCCTCGCCACCCCTTCTGTGGATGGCCCCGTCGACCCCGCCGCCGCCCAGGAGCGAGCTGTTGGCCGCGTTGACGATCGCGTCGACCCGCTGCTCGGTGATGTCGCCCCTGATGACACTGAGGCGAACGCGACTTGTGTTACCCATGTTCGTTTCCTTCCCGGTCCTGGGGGCTCCTCCCGGGGCCGCCCCCATCCTCGTGGGCCGGCACGCGGGGGCCGGAACCCCCGCGCCCAGGGGTAACCGGGATTTAACCAGGGGGTACGACACTGTGTAGTACTAGCGCCGGTAGACTCGACGGTATGACTCGGCTTGGCGAACTCGAACGCGCGGTGATGGATGTACTGTGGGCGCAGAACGAACCCATGACGGTTCGCGAGGTCGGCAAGGCACTCGCCGAGCGCGATCTCGCACACACGACCGTCATGACCGTGCTCGACCGGCTGGCCAAGAAGAAGGTCGTCACCCGGGCACGTGAGGGTCGCGCGTGGCGGTACCGTCCGGCAGCCAGCCGTGAGGCGTACGTGTCCGAGCTGATGTTCGACGCTCTCGGGCAGACGGGAGACCGTGACGCCGCCCTGGCCGCCTTCGTCCAGTCCATGGACGGCCAGGAGGCTGAAGCGCTCCGGCGCGCACTCGCGGAAATCGAGCAGCCAAGGAACTAGTCCGAATGGTCAGTGCCGCCCTCCTCTCACTCGTCGCGGTCGGCTGCGTTCTCGGCATGGAGGCCCTCCACCGGGCGAAGTGGCCCTCGCGCGGTCCCTACACCGCCGTGATCACCTGGCAGGCACTGGGCCTGGCGTGGGGTGTGTCCACCATCGGCGCGCTGCTCGCCTACGGGCTGTCCACCTACGAGCTCGGCGCCGCCGCGGGTCTGCTCGCGCTGGCCACCGACATCGTCACCGGGCAGCTCCTGCTCACCGAACTCTCCCGCGGCCTGGAGGGCGTCAGCCACATCGTGGCCGTGACCCTGGCCGTCGCGCTCACCCTCGTCCTCTTCTACGGACTGGTCTCCTCCTTCGTGCACGTCGTGCGCGTGCGCCGCCGCCACCACGACCTCCTCGAACTCGTGGCCAGCGAGCACCCCGACGTGCCCGGCGCCCGCGTGGTCGACCACCCGGCCGCCGCCGCGTACTGCCTGCCCGGAGTGCTGCGCTCCCAGGTCGTCATCAGCGCCGGAGCCCTGGCGGTCCTCGACAACAGGGAGCTGGCCGCCGTCCTCGCCCACGAGCACGCCCACCTGCGCCAGCGCCACGACCTGGTGCTGCTGCCGTTCTCCTCGCTCAAGCGCGCCTTCCCGCGCGCCCCCCTGATCCGGACGTACTACGAGAGCGTCGCCCTGCTCATCGAGATGTGCGCCGACGACCAGGCCCGCCGGACCAGCTCCGCCCGTGAACTCGCCATGGCGCTGCTGCGCTTCGGCGCCGCCGGTCCCGCGCCGGTCCCCGCTGGGGCGATGGCCGCCCTGGACGAGAGCGCCCAGGCCGGGGTACTCCGCCGGGTCAACCGCCTCCTGCGCCCCGACGACGAGCTCCCGTACCACGCGGGGGCGGTCATCATGGGCGGTTCGGCCTTCCTCCTCGCGGTGGTCACCTGCCTGTGGCACATCCCGGTCTGAGGAGTCCGAAGATCCGCGCGACCACCGCCTGACGAACACCACACCCGCGCCGGGCACGATCGGCGCGGTCGGTGCGTTTACCGTGGAGAGCGGGCGGAACACCCGCCGGGACACGTCGTGGGAGTGTGCGTTTTGTTCGGACTGATCTGGCAGGCCATCTACCTGGTCACCTTCGTGGCCAGTCTGTACGCGCTGATCGAGGCGATCCGCACGCCCGCCCAGGCGTTCGAGTTGATGGACAAGCAGACCAAGAAGCTCTGGCTGATCCTCACGGGCGCCGCCACCGGCCTCTCCCTCCTGGCCGTGTTCTCCGGAACCGGGATGTTCGTCATCCTCGGCCTGGTCGCGACCCTCGTCTTCCTGCTGGACGTGCGCCCGGCGGTCAAGGGCGTGGGCGGCGGACGCAGCAACGGCCCCTACGGCCCCTGGTAGGCCGCTCGCGCCGGGTGGACCGCCCGCGCCCCCGCCCACGGACTCACGGATGGCGGTCGTCGGTGTCGTTGAGGACCTTCCACACCGACTCCGCGTAGGCGGGGTCCTCCGTGTACCGGCTGTGCCCCAGGATCTCCGGGCGCAGGGCCTCCCCCGGCGGCGGATCGTAGCTCCGGGGGTCCGGCAGCGGCTCGGCCGGGGCGATCACCCCGGGCACGTCCGGCCCGTCGACGGACCGCTCCATCGTGCGCACGGGATCGGCGATGGCGTCGGTGACCCGCCACAGGTTCCGCCAGCCCGACACCCGGCGCCGCAGGTCGGCGAAGGCGTACGGCCCGAAGTACGCGGGGAAGTAGCGCGCGTAGAGCCGGTCGAGCGGCGACCCGTGCGTGAGCAGCGCGACCCGCCCCACGCAGTCCTCCGGTAGCTGCCAGACCGTGGCCGCCGCCAGCACCGACCCCTGCGAGTGCCCCGACAGCACCACGTCGGTGCCGTCCCGCGCCATCCTCGCCACCCGCGCGGTCAGCTGGGGCACCGCCCGCTCCGCGTAGGAGGGCGGGGCCAGGGGGTGCGCCACGCGCGGCCAGAACGTGCCCACGTCCCACAGCGCGCCCACCGCCTGGCGCGTCGGCCGGTCCCGGTAGGCGCTGCGGCCGATCCAGGCGACCCCCAGCAGGGCCGCGCCGCCCAGGACGGCGCCCAGACTGACCAGCACCGCCACCGTCTCCCGCGCGAGGCCCTCGATCCCGCCGGACACGGCGGCGTCGGCAGACCGCGGACCCGCCACGACGTCGCCGGAGAAGGCCGAGTACAGCGCCAGGACCACCAACGGCGCCACGGGGGCCAGGAGGGCCGCCATGACGGTCGGCAGGGCCTCGGTCATCCGGCCGATCGCCCTCGCGCGGGCGATCTCCCACGTACGGCGGTCGCGTACGCTGCGGGCGTACTGTTCGGTGACCTGCGGCAGGTGGGCGCGGGTGGCGCGCCGCAGTTCCAGGGCGATCACGGCCACCACGACCAGCGCGATCACCGCCTCCAGCGCGAACGCGAGCTGGAGCCACGAGTAGGCCGTCGGCGGCTCCACCTCCAGACAGGACGATCCGTTCGGCGCCAGCGGGTCGCACCCGCTGAGCCACAGCGACCCCTGGTAGACGAGGGCGGCGGAGAAGCCGCCGCCCAGCAGCGCGCCGAGGGCCGCGGTCGCCGGCCCGGCCACACCCCGCATGGCCGTCCGGTCGTGCGCCCGGTCGGCCGCGTACAGCACCACCGACGCCGCCAGCAGCACCAGCACCAGCAGCCCCTGGGCGGTGAACAGGGCGTTGAGCATCGCCCCGTCACCCGGCAGTCGGCCCGAGGCCGACCAGCCCGGGCGCGGCCAGACGGTGTAGACCGCCACACCCGCGCCGACGGCGACCACCGCGTCCCGCAGCATCCGGCAGACGCGGTCGACGCGCGCGTTCCACTTCGTGTCGCCCTCCGGGACCGCGACGCTCGCCGTGCTCGCGGTCATCACCGCTCCCAACACCACCGCCAGCACCGCACCGACCAGCCACGCCGCCGGTCCGGGGCCGGTCGCGACGGCGCGCGCGGCCAGGTCGTGGCGCAGCGTCGGAACCAGCAGCAGGAGGGCCACGGCGCCCAGGGCCATCGCGATGTGCGCCGACCGCAGCCGCGCCAGGATCTCCCCGTTGTGCCAGAACCCGGGCCGGCTGAGCGGTGCCGCGTCGCTCGTCACCGGCGGGACCGGCCCGCGGATCACCTCGTACTCGCTCTCCGTGCGCCGGGACAGGACCCACAGCACCACGACCACGGCCACCGGCAGCAGCGCGCCCAGCAGCAGGGCGGTGCCCGGGGCCGACAGCGGGGAGGCGGGGGCGGCCAGGAAGGCCAGCCACGGGCGCGCGCGGACGCAGGTCTCGGCCTGGGCCGTGCACTGCCACGCGACGAGGTCCATCCCGATCCCGGCGGCGGCCAGGGTGATGAGCACGGTCAGGGACAGCGCCAGCAGCCGGACGGAGCCGTCGTAGACGTGGTTGGCCATCTGGCGCACGCCGCCCGGGTTCCGGTCCACACGCCCCGGACGCGTCCAGTACGCCAGGTTGAGCAGCATGAACGGGAGCAGCAGCAGCCACAGGGCCCGGGAGGAGCTGCCCGAGGTCAGGTTCCCCCAGGCGAAGATCTCCCGACGTACGCCCGGGACGGTCTCGGTGTCGTGCGGGCCGCGCCAGCGGAAGAACCCCGCGAGGCCGTCGCCCGCCACCCGCATGGCCGGTTCGACGTCGAGGAGCTCCTCGGCCTGTCCCCCGGCCACGCCGTGCACGCGCAGCTCCACGCGGTCGCGTTCCGCTCCGGCGTCGTCGTCGGCGCCGGCGGGTCCGGGGCGGGGAACGGTCCCCCGCCCCGGTACGGGCGGCGGCGCGGGCGGGACGGGGTGGGGGACGGGGGGTACGGCTGCGTCCGACATATCAGCATCGTGCCACGCTGAGTGTTCACGTGACAGCGTTACTGGAGGAGTGACTCGTCCGCCGTGCCCCAGGTGTTGCACGCGCCCGCGGTCTGCTCCTCCCATCCCCTGCGCGTCCACCACACGCCGTTGTCGGCCGAACCGTGGGTCCGTTCCTCCGCGTCACCGTCCGCGCGGTCGGCGGTGGCCGCCGCGTCGTCCAGGAGCGCGCGGAGGTCGTCGTCGTCCAGCGGGTAGCTCACCCGGATCGAGCCGAGGAAGGCGCCCGCCAGACAGTTGGCCTGGAGTTCGCTCCGCCGCGTCCAGGAGTTCCGCTCCAGGGGGTCCTCCTCCTGGCGGCGCCGCTCGTGGTAGTACTCCAGCAGGCCGGACTCGCCCTGGACGTGGTGCGCGTACTCGTGCGCGAGCAGGGAGGCGTACACGACGCTCTCCGTCGCTCCGTTCCACTTCTCGACCACGTCCGCGGTGCCGATGTAGATGCTCCGGCTGGCCCGGCAGTAGAAGGCGCCCGCGGCGGAGGGGTAGGCGCGGCACGGGCTCACCCCGGGCTCCTCCCAGAACACGCGCGAGGGCGGTTCGAAGGGGATCCCGGCCCGCGCGAACTGGGTGCTCCACGCGTCGTCCAGGCAGTCCGCGACCCGGTGGAGGAAGGTCTCCATCGACTCCGGGGCGTCCACCTCCGGCTCGGGCACCGGGCACGGCAGCGGGCTGAGCCGACCGGTGTCGTAGAGGGGGTTGGCGACCAGGGCGGCGTGCCCGGACGGCCGCTGCCGCTGGTCCGCGTTCCGGGAGACCGAGTCCGCGGTGGCGGAACCGTCGCCGCCGGACCGGTCGGGCGCCCCGGCCGCGTCGGCGTCGGTGCCCTCCGCCCCCGGTCCGGGCGCGGCCACGGATCCGTCCTCGGCGGTGGACCAGGACAGCGCGGCCAGTGCCAGGAGCAGGGCCAGCAGGGCTGCCACCGTGCCGAGCACACGGCGGTTGGCCTGCTGTTCGGCGGGGCCGGGCACGCCGTTCACCGCACCAGGTCCTCGTCGGCCTTCCACGTGTTGCACGCGGCCGGATCCTTCCGGTCCATGCCGTGCTCGGTCCACAGGCGTCCGTTGAACTCCTGCCCGTGCGTGTGCTCGTCGCCGTGGTCGCTGCGCCGGGCGGCGTCGTCGAGGATGTTCTCCCGCTCCTCCTCCCCGAAGCCCAGGGAGGAGCCCGAGGCGCCGAGGAACACCCCGCCGAGGCAGTTGGCCTGGAGCTCGTTGCGGCGGGTCAGCTCGTCGGCGGTCTCCTGGTCGGTCCCGGCGCGCTCGGCCCGGTACTCCGCGAGCATGCGGGACTGCCCCTGGACGTGGTGGCCGTACTCGTGGCTGAGCAGGAAGGTGTAGGCTTCCGGCCGCTCGGTGCCGGCCGAGGCCGTGACGATGTCCTCCACCCCCAGGTACAGACCCTGGTTGGCCTGACAGTAGAAGGCCGCCGTGTCCCGCTTCGGGAAGGGGCCGCACGGGCTGTGCCCCTCCGCGTACCAGTAGACGCGGTTGGGGGAGGTGAACTCCATCCCGGCCTCCGCGAAGTAGCCGCTCCACGCCTCGTCCAGGCAGTCGGCGATCGCGTGGACGAACGCCTCCATGGACTCGGGGTCGTCCGGGTCCAGCCCGGGGGCGTGGCACGTCACCTCGCCCAGCTCGCCGACCTCGTAGAGCGGGTTGTCCCGGAGGACGTCGGAGCCGGTGTCGGTCAGCGGTACCTCGGCCGTCGCCGGTCCGGTGCCCTGGCCTCCCGCCCCGAGCGGGTGCGGAACCGACCAGGCGGCCTCGGCGGAGGGGAGCATCTCCGAGATCGCGAGGAAACCGGTGAATCCGACCGCGGCCAGCCCGACGCACAGCGTGAACGACACCCCCACGCTCAGCCGCTGGAGGAATCCCGGCCGCTCGGACCAGAACCCGGGGCCGGCGGTCGGGGCGGGGCTCACCACCGAACCGCCCGTCGGCGATGGCGGTCGTCACCCGGGGGGAGGGACGTCAGTGCACGGGGGGAACGGGGGGACCGGATAGGCTCTCGCGTCATGTGGTGGGTCGGCTCCAGGTGCCCGGCCGTCGCTTTCGCGGCGGCCGCTCTCGTGTTCTCCTCGCTGTTCACGGTGGTCACCGTCGTCGGGTCCGTGGAGGCGGCCCAAGCCGTGACGGCGGCGGCACCGGCACCAACAGTACAAGGCACCCCCGACCCGCCCGCGGACCGGAGTTCGGCCGCCGAGACGGTGATCACCAACGACATCCGCCTCGACCTGGACGAGGACGGCGTCCTGCACGGCGAGGAGACCCTCTCCTTCGAGGGAGGGGCGCCGGAGACCTTCACCCGGGCGCTCACCGAGACGATGCTCTACACCACCGACCACGACCGCGTCTACGAGGTGCACGGGATCACCGCCGTCGACGGTTCGGGCGCCGAGCTGGCGGTCGAGAGGGAGAAGGTCAACGGCACCCTCTACGTGCACATCGACACCGGGGGAGCCGAGACCGTGGTGCTCGGCTACCGGGTCACCGGGGCGGTCAGCCAGGTCGCCCATGGGGTCCAGCTGGAGTGGCGGGCGGTGGGAGCCTACAGCCACACCGTCCAGTCCACCGACGTGACCGTCACCGCGCCGATGCCCCCGGAGGGGCTGTCGTGCCTGGCCGGGGAGCCGCGCAGCGCCCTGTACTGCACCGCCTCGGACATGGGGAACGACCTGGCCTTCGCGCACTTCCTCCAGGCCGACATGCGGCCCAGCGACCGCCTGGACATCGCCGTCACCTATCCGCCCGGCACGGCCGCGGGGGAGCCGATCCTCGAACGCCGCTGGTCGCTGGCCTCGGCCTTCGAGGTCACCCCCTGGACGGCCGGGGTCTTCGGCCTCCTGCTGCTGGTCCTGGTGGGCGGACTGGTGGTGCTGATCCGCGTGCGCGGCCGGGACGAGCGCGCCCTGCGCGAGGAGGCGGCCCGGGGCGACCAGGCCCCGGTGACCACGGGGGAGCACGGGCGGGCGCGGTTCGAGCCGCCGGACGGCGTCCACCCCGGCCAGATCGGGACCCTCTTCAACGAGACCGTCGACATCACCGACCTCACGGGCGCGGTCGTCGATCTGGCCGTACGCGGCTACATCCGGCTGGAGGAGCTGCCGCACGAACACTTCACGTCGGTCGACTGGCGGCTGGTGCGCCTGGACGGGCCGCCCGAGGACAGCCTCCGACCCTACGAGTGGCTCCTGCTGGACGCCCTGTTCGCCGAGCGCCGCACCGTCCGCCTGTCCCAGGTGGGCACGGCGCGCGTGTGCTCGGACTTCCCCGCGCGCATGGACCGGGTCCGGGAGGAGCTGTACCGGGACATGGTGCGGTTGAAGTGGTTCGCGCGCTCACCGAACCAGGTGCGCGGACGCTGGAGCACCATGGGGATGGTGATCACCGCCCTCGGCGTGCTGCTGACCGTGCTGTTGGCCATGTTCACCACGGCGGCGTTCACCGGTCTGGCGGTGGTGATCGCCGGAGCCGCGGTCACGGTCGCCGCGCAGTACATGCCCGCCAAGACCCGACTGGGCAGTTCGGTGCTCGCGCACACCATCGGCTTCCGGGACTACCTGCTCAGCCAGCGGTCGGCGACGGAGCGGCCGGGGGAGCGGGTGGAGATCTACTCGCGCTACCTGCCGTACGCGGTCATCTTCGACGACGTCGACCGCTGGGCCAACATCCTGGCCTCGGCCGCGCTGACCGACCTGACGGACGAGGAGCTCACCGGGGACGGTCTGGCGTGGTACACGGGGCCGCGCGAGTGGCGGATCGAGGACTTCTCCGACTCCATCAGGACGTTCGCCGTCACCCTCACCGGCATCATCACCAACGCCCGCCGGATGCGGCTGGTCAACCAGTTCCAGCGCAGGCGCTGAGGCCCCGGGCGGGGAGCGCTCGGGGCCGGTTCCGGTCCGCGCCTGCCGTATCGTCGGGGCTGTCCGTCGGCGGGGGAGCGGCTCCGCGGCGAGGAGTCAGGAGGAGGGAACATGCGCGCGGTCGTGCAGCGGGTGTCGCACGCGTCGGTGACGGTGGACGGCGAGGTGGTCGGGGAGATCACGCGTCCCGGGCTGATGGCGCTGGTGGGGGTCACCCACACCGACACCGAGGCGGAGGCGCGCAAGCTCGCGAAGAAGCTGTGGACGCTGCGGATCCTGTCTCAGGAGCGGTCCTGCTCGGACGTGGGTGCCCCGCTCCTGGTGGTCAGCCAGTTCACGCTCTACGGCGACGCCCGCAAGGGCCGCCGCCCCACGTGGCAGGCGGCCGCCCCCGGGCCGGTCGCCGAGCCGCTGGTCGACGCGGTGGTCAAGGAGCTGCGCGACCTGGGCGCCGAGGTGGCCACGGGCCAGTTCGGCGCCATGATGTCGGTGGCGCTGACCAACGAGGGGCCCTTCACCGTCATCGTCGAGGTCTGAGGGTTCGTCCGGAAGATTCTCCTCCGGGTTTTTCAGCACAGCTCACGTGCGTTTTTCAGGGAAGTGAAGAAAGTACTTCCGTGGGACATTGACGATCGCAGAGGGTGTCCGTACAGTTGCGTTGTGAATCGCCCTCTGATGGCGGGAGTCGTCATTTGTTACACGGTTTTCGGTTTCCTCTTCGCATGGTGCCGTGGTTGACGATTTCCGTCCTGGTCGGGGCGGTTCCCCCGGGCGCTCCGGGAGTGACCGCGGAACGGGTGTCCGCAGTACGAACGGTCGTTCGGGACTGGCTGGAGGGTCGGTCGTGGTCACCTTCTCCTTTTCCGCCGACAATACCCGGAGAACACGTTTGAACGGCACGGCGGCCAGCACGGCCCCCGGTGTCGGATAAGGCCGTTCCGCACCGCCCGCCGAGGTGGTGGGAAAGTCGACGGAAAACGGGCCGACAGGCCACGGAAAGGTGATGGGAACAGTGCACGGCTCGTCTGTTTGGCATGCCGTCCTGCATATCGACACGGGTGCCGCCCCACTTCTTCTCCTCGGGGCGCTCGCCATACCCGCCCTGCCGCTCGCCTGGCTCTGGCTGGTACGTCCCCGGGCCGCCCGGGCCCTGGGTGTCCTCGGTGTCGCCGCCGTGCTGTCCGCCTACACCGTCCTCGTCCTGGGACCGGGCTGGGAGTGGGCCGCGGTGGAGCACCTCGACAAGGCCCCGCTGCCCTCGAACGGGGTCGCGGCCAACGTGGCGGTCGTCGACCCCGGCCACGTGCAGCGGCCGACCCCGCTCACCGACGGGCTCCTCGCCCAGGCCGTGCTCTTCGTCCCGCTCGGACTGGTGGCCTTCCCGACCCTCATCTCGGCGTGGGGCCGCGTCGCCCTCGGGCCGATCGTCTCCGCCACCGTCGAGGGGCTCCAGTGCACGCTCGCGGCGGGCCACGGCGCGAGCCTGACCGACCTGTGCGCCAACACCGTCGGCCACCTGGTGGGACTGGGGATGATGGGCGGCGCCTCGGTGCTGCTCGGCTGCCGGGTGGGCTGCACCGAACACGAGGCGGTCCCGGACCGCGGGGCGACCGTGGTCCGGGACCGGTGACCGTGTTTCCTTCGGTCCTCCGCTTCGGTTCGGACCGTGTTCGGGCGCCCCGAAGGCAGGGATTCTTCGTCTGCGCCCCCGCTCGTTCCTCGCCCGCGGCTCGACTCGTCCCGCAGAGCCCCGCCGGCGCCCGAACGCCCCCCGGGGGCGTCGCTGCGCTTCGGTCCGTGTGACGGTCCCGCCCGCGGCCGGCCCCTCCCGGGGCGCCCCTACTCGACGCCCGCGGTCACCGGCTCGAACTTGTACCCGAGACCGCGCACGGTCACGATGTACTGCGGGCTGCTGGGGTCCTCCTCGATCTTGGCGCGCAGCCGCTTGACGTGCACGTCGAGGGTCTTGGTGTCGCCGACGTAGTCAGCGCCCCAGACGCGGTCGATGAGCTGCATCCGGGTGAGGACCCGACCCGCGTTGCGCAGGAGCACCTCCAGCAGCTCGAACTCCTTGAGCGGAAGCTGCACGTTCTCTCCGCGCACGGTCACCACGTGGCGCTCGACGTCCATCCGGACCGGTCCGGCCTCCAGCGCCGCGGGCAGCGGCTCGGTCCCGTCGCTCGTCTCGTGACGACGGATGACGGCCCGGATGCGCGCGACCAGCTCCCGGGAGGAGAAGGGCTTGGTCACGTAGTCGTCGGCGCCGAGTTCCAGGCCGACGACCTTGTCGATCTCGGAGTCCTTGGCGGTCAGCATGATCACGGGAACGCTCGACTTCTGCCGCAGGGTCCGGCAGACCTCGGTGCCCGACAGACCGGGCAGCATCAGGTCGAGCAGTACCAGATCGGCTCCGGTGCGGTCGAAGGTCTCCAGCGCGATGGTGCCCGTGGGGGCCACCGCGACCTCGAAACCCTCCTTACGCAGCATGTACGAGAGGGCGTCGCTGTAGGATTCCTCGTCCTCGACAACGAGTACGCGCGTCACTGTGCCGCCTCCTGACGGTCGGTGTTACCGGTGGCTTCGGTCCCCCGGCTCTCGGGTCTGGGCAGACGCAGCGTGAACGTCGACCCCGACCCCTCCTTGCTCCACACGGTCACTTCTCCACGGTGGTGGGTCATGATGTGCTTGACGATGGCCAGGCCCAGACCGGTACCTCCGGTGGCCCGGCTCCGAGCGGCGTCCACACGGTAGAACCGCTCGAAGATCCTCTCCAGGTCCTGCTGGGGGATGCCGATCCCCTGGTCGGCGACGCTGATGTCCACGCTCGACCTGGACACCCCCACCGAGACCGCCACCCGCGTGTTCTTCGGGCTGTAGGCGACGGCGTTGGCGATCAGGTTGCGCAGCGCGGTGCCGAGCAGCCCCTCGTCGCCCAGAACGGTGACGCCCTCGGCGCCGCTGCCGACCAGCTCGATCCCCTTGGCGTCGGCGGGCATGCGCACCGCGTCGAGCGCCTCCTCCACGACGTTGCCCAGGTCCACCTGGGTGGGTTCGGATATGGGTTCGGCGCCCTGGATGCGGGAGAGCGTGATCAGGTCCTGGATGACCGCCGTCAACCGGGCGGCCTCCTGCTGCATGCGCTCGGTGAAGCGACGGACGGCATCGGGGTCGTCACTGGCGTCCTGTACGGTTTCCGCCAACAAGGACAGAGCGCCCACCGGGGTCTTCAACTCGTGCGAGATGTTCGCGACGAAGTCCCGGCGCACCGCCTCGACGCGGCGGTGTTCGGTCTGGTCCTCGGCCAGGACCAGGACGAGGCCGGTACCGCCCAGTGGCGCCACCCGTACGGCGAAGGAGGTGGCGTCGGGGCCGAACTTGCGGACGGCCACCTCGATGTCGGTCTCCCGGATGACCCCGTCCCTGCGCACCTGCCGGGCGAGGGCCAGGAGTTCCCCTATCACCAGCTCCTCGCCCCGGACGATGCCGAAGGCCCGGGCGGCCGACGAGGCGCGCAGGACCCGGTCGGCGGGGTCCAGGATGACCGCGGACGAGGGGAGCGCCGCCAGGACCTCGGCGATGCCGGGCGGGAGGGCGCCTCCGTCGCGGCGCTCGGGCGCGGGAGCCCGTCGTTCGGATGAGCTGGTACGGAGGTAGAGACCGGCGACGACGCCGACCACGACGCCCGTCACGAGTCCGACGATGCCGGTCACGGCGGCGAGAAGTTCCCCTTGCACGATTCGATCGTAAACGGGCGGACCGGATCTTTACCCGGTCAGGGTGGGAGACACAACCGAGCTTCTCGTAGCGTTCACCGAAACTTGGCCGATTCTTCAACAAACCACTGGGAGCATTGACGATATGCGGGATACCTACCACGAGGACCTCGACAGCCTGGGCGAACGCCTCGTCGAGATGACGCGGCTGGCCAGACACGCGGTCGCGCGCGCCACGACGGCCCTTCTGGACAGCGACCTCGCGGCCGCGCAGGAGGTGATCTCCGGTGACGAGGAGATCAACCGGCTGGACCAGGAGATCGAGGACACCGCCTTCAGCCTGATGGCGCGGCAGCAGCCGGTCGCCTCGGACCTGCGGACGATCATCACCTCGCTGTACATGCGCGGTGACCTGGAGCGGATGGGCGACCACGCCGTTCACCTGGCCAAGATCGCGCGGCGCAGGCACCCGGACTCGGCCATCCCCAAGCCGGTCCGGTCGATCGTGCTGGAGATGGGTCACCAGGCCGAGATGCTCGTCACCAAGGCGGGCGAGGTCATCACCGAGCGCGACCCGGACACCGCGCTGGAGCTGGACAAGGACGACGACCGGATGGACCGGCTGCGCCGCAAGCTCCTCCAGCGCATCCTCGCGCCGGGATGGGAGTACGGCGTGGAGGCCACCATGGACGTCACCTTGGTGGGGCGGTTCTACGAACGGTTCGGTGACCACGCGGTGCACGTCGCCGACAACCTCGTCTACATGGTGACCGGCGAGAAGCGCGAGGACTACGACCCCGAGTCGTGACCCCGGGTGACGGCGGTGACCGGGAGCGCCGACCGGTGTCGGGAACGTGACATCCGTCGCTCCGGCGCCGTCGGGACGGCCCGGGGAGGGGCCTCCGGTCCCTCCCCGCTCCCCCCGCGCGCGAGGCGGTGGTTCACCTGGCCAGTGGGGGTTCGGGAGCCCTCGCGAACGCCCTGACCAGGCCCCCGAGAGGGCTCGGGTACACTTTGTCAAGCCCTGAAAAGTGTGGCTTGACCTGCGTGTTCGCAAACCTAATAGGTACGTTAAGTCACAGATTCGTGGTATCCTTGTGGTAGCGGAAGGGGTACCTGTCACATGGCTTTCAAGGTCGGCGACACTGTTGTCTACCCCCATCATGGGGCTGCTCGTATTGAAGCGATCGAGACTCGCACCATTAAGGGCGAGGACAGAACCTACCTCGTTCTGAGGGTCGACAAGGGCGATCTGACGGTGCGTGTGCCGGCTGAGAACGCCGAGGACGTCGGCGTTCGCGACGTGGTGGGGCAGGAGGGCTTGGACAAGGTCTTCGAGGTGCTGCGCGCGCCGCACACCGAGGAGCCCACCAACTGGTCCAGGCGTTACAAGGCGAACCTCGAGAAGTTGGCGTCCGGCGACGTCAACAAGGTCGCCGAGGTGGTCCGGGACCTGTGGCGTCGGGACAAGGAGCGTGGGCTGTCCGCCGGTGAGAAGCGGATGCTCGCCAAGGCCCGACAGATTCTCGTCAGTGAACTCGCGCTGGCCGAAAAGACCAACGAGGACAAGGCCGAAGCGCTCCTCGACGAGGTTCTGACGAACTGACACCGGTCGAAGAAGCGCCTTATTCATGATGAATATGCCTCGGGTGGGCGTCGGAACGGACGTCCATCCGTTTTCTCCTGGAAGAACACTTTTCCTGGCCGGTTTGGAATGGCCGGGAGAAGACGGGGTCAGCGGTCATTCGGACGGTGACGTCGCCGCTCACGCGGCCTGCGACGCCCTGCTGTCGGCCTGCGGCCTGGGGGACCTCGGGTCCAACTTCGGCACCTCCGACCCCCGATGGCACGGCGCCTCCGGCGCGGCCCTGCTCACCGAGACCGTGGCGCGGGTGCGCGCGGCCGGGTTCGAGATCGGCAACGTGTCCGTCCAGATCATCAGCAACCGCCCCAAGTTCGCGCCGCGGCGCGAGGAGGCGGAGAAGACGCTGTCCGAGGTCGTCGGGGCGCCGGTGAGCATCTCGGCCACCACGACCGACGGCCTGGGCCTGACCGGGCGCGGCGAGGGCATCGCCGCCGTGGCCACGGCCCTCTGCGCGCCCCGGGACTGAACCACGCCCGCCCCAGGGCCCGCGCCTCCGATCCGAGGCGCGGGCCCTGTGCTGTGTCCGGTGGACCGGGCCCACGGAACGGAGCGTCCCCGGCTCGGGTAGTCTCCGGCACGCCCGCCGCCACGGCGGCCATCCCCCACGACCAGCGCCGCGCGGACCGACCCGCGGCATGATCAGGGGAGGGCCATGACGGACGTCGACGACCGGAGACCGACCGAACCGCGACCGGAACGGTCCGGACGGGAGACGGGCGGACCCCGGTGGATCGGGGTGCCGCGCGGGGCCTCCGGGGCCTGGCGGCGCGGCCGGGTCCTCGCCGGGGCCACCGGACTGCTCGCCCTCCTCCTGGCCGTCCCCGCCCTGGTGCCCAACGCCCTCGGTCACGCGGGCAGCCTGTTCGAGACCGGCCTGCCGTGGCTCGGACTGGCGGTCCCGGTGACCGCGGTGGCCGCCGCGCTCCGGCGCTCGGCGTCGGCCGGACTGGCGGTCCTGCTCCTCGCCGCCGTGTGGGCGGGGTCGTTCGGGCGCCTGTACCTGCCGTCGGGTTCGGACGTCGAACCGAACCTGACGGTCGTCACGCACAACATCGGCGCGGCCGACGGCGACCCGGGGGCGACGGTTCGGCGGGTGCTCGCGGCCGACCCCGACCTGGTCGCGCTCCAGGAGGTCACCTGGGAGAAGAGCGCGTCCTACGACCGGGCCCTCGGCTCCGAACTGGAGCACTCCGAGCGGTGGGGCACCGTCGGGCTGTGGAGCCGGTACCCGATCACGGACGCGCGCTCGCTCGACCTGGGGCTGGGGTGGAACCGGGCGATACGCGCCGAGGTGGACGGGCCCGGCGGGGGGATCGCCGTGTACGTCGTGCACCTGGCGTCGGTCCGGATGGGCGGCACCGGGTTCGACACCGAACTGCGGGACCGGGGGATCGTGGAACTCGCGGACGAGGTCGCGCGGGAGCCGCTGGATCGGGTCGTGGTGATGGGCGACCTCAACGGCAGCACCGACGACCGGGCCATGACGCCGCTCACCTCACGGTTGGCCGCCGTGCGGGGGGCCGGGGGCGACGGGGTGGGTCCGACCTGGCCCGCCGGGTTCCCCCTGGTGCGGATCGACCACGTCCTGGTCCGCGGGGTGACGCCGACCGAGACGTGGGCGCTGCCCAGGACGGACAGCGACCACCTGCCGATCGCGGCACGGCTGCGGGTGTGACCTCCGGGCGGCCCCTCAGTCCCCCGGAGGCAGCGGCTCGCTGCGCACCCGTCCCGACGGCGGCCCGGCGGTGAGATCGGGCATCGGCGGTCGGCGCGGCTTGAGGACCATCGGGCGCTTGGCCAGGGGCGGGCGGCGTCCGTCGTCGGTCGGGGCCGGATCGGCGGGCGGCTCCGCCGCGCCGGGCTCCGGCTCGGGCTCCGATTCGGGTTCCGCAACCGGGTCCGGGGCGGGCTCCGGCGGGAACTCCGGGTCGGGGTCCGGGGCGAACTCCGGATCCGGCTCGTCCGGTTCGGGGGCGGCGGCGCCCGGGGGCACGGAGCCGACCCGGAAGGCCGCGCGGACGTCGGGGCCGGTGTCGTGGTCGAGCACGGGGGTGGGTTCGGGGTCCGCCTCCGCGACCTCCTCGGCCAGCGGGGACGGCCCGGCATCTTCCGGGGGGGTCCACACCGGCGGGACGTAGTCGGTGAGCGCGTCGCCGCCGGGGTCGTCGGCGGGCGGTTCCCACAGGGCGGTGTCCGGGATCGGGGAGTCCTCGGGTTCGTGGGGTCCGGCCTCGGGTTCCGCGCGGAGGGGTTCCGGTTCCGGTCGGGGGGAGTCGGCCTCCGGAGCGGTCGCTTCCCGGTCCCGGGCGTCGTCCCGGACGTCCGGGACGACGCCCGTCGCGTGGATGCCCGGTTCGGCCGCCCGCACGGTGGTGGACGGGGGCTCGGCCTCGTCGCTGACGGGGTCCCCGGTCGGGATGTCGTCCTCGAACCCGTCGTCCGGGGCGTCGGACTCCCGGGGGTCGACCGGCGGCGCGGCGGCGCCCGGAACGACCGGGACCTCGGCGCTCGCCCGTTTGATCGGGTTGGTCCCGGTCCGGGTGCGTCTGGGCAACGGGTCGGGGGCGGGTCCGGGGCGGTCGGCGGCGGAGGGCTCCTCCGGTTCCGGCTCGGGCGCCGCGGGGGAGACGGAGAGCACCTCGGAGAACTCGGGGTCCTCGTCCCCGGAACCGTCCGGTTCCGGCGGCGGAGGTGTGCGGTCGCGCCCCGGCGCGCCGTCACTTCCGTCACGGCTGTTCCGGGCGGGTGCGGGGCCGAAGTCGAGCAGCCGGGTCGTGAGGTGGTCGTCGTCCGCTGCGGTGTCGTCCAGCTCGGACGGTGACACCGCGCGACCGTGCAGCACGGTGGCCCGGTCGGCCGAGGGCCGGGGGCGCGGGGGCGTCGCGCGACGGCGCCGGCGGATGTGCGCGCGGACGGTCATCCACAGCAGGAAGGCGATGAGCAGCGCCGCCAGCGGGGCGATCGCCACGATGACGTTGGCGACCCCCTGATGGACGGTCTCGACCAGCCCGAGGTTGCTCAGCACCATGGCGGTCGCCGCCACGAGGATGAGCAGGGGGATGAGGACGAGGTCGACCCACACCCGGTCACGGGGGTGCGCCTCGCGCAGCACGTAGCTCACCCAGAACGCCATGAGCAGCAGCAGGGTGTAGGTCACCGGGAACACGTGCGCCAGAAGGCTGCCCCGGTGTCCGCCGTACTCCGCGAAGCGGAAGACACCGTGGTAGGAGATGACGAGGGCGCAGACGGCGATGAGGCCGACGAACAGCGCGCCACCGACGAGAGCACCGGCTCCCGCGCCGCGGCCCGCGGGTCGGGCGTTCCGTGTCCCTGTCTCGGGGGCTTTGTCGTAAGGGGCCATCGCAACCGCAGCGTAGTCGAGGAACCGGCGCGAACACGAGATTCCGGCCGATCACGGCCGCCCTCCGACGGAGTGGCGTGGGGGACACGCCGCCCGGGCGCCCTGTTCGCCGTGTGGTACGGGCTTCCGCGCCCGGAAATCTCACACCGGGGCGGTCGTAATACGGCTCATCACATATGTGCTCTGGGGTCTGTCCGGGAGGAGAGCCAGCGGGGGTGTGGTTGGTGGTTTGTGATCCGCGCTCCAAGGGAAAGCGGTTACGCTTGACAACGTGAGTCTGCGCTTCTATGACACCAGTGCCCGGCAGGTCCGAGACTTCGTCCCCCTCCGCGAGGGGTGTGCCTCGCTGTACCTGTGTGGTGCCACGGTGCAGGCACCACCGCACATCGGCCACATCCGCTCCGGCCTCAACTTCGACATCCTGCGTCGCTGGCTGACCTACCTCGGCTACGACGTCACGTTCTGCCGCAACGTCACCGACATCGACGACAAGATCATCAACGTCGCCGCCGCCGAGGGCGTGCCCTGGTGGAAGGTGAGCGAGCGCAACCAGCGGGCGTTCACCGATGCCTACGACATCCTCGGCTGCCTGCCGCCCACCGTCGAGCCGCGGGCGACCGGCCATGTGCCGGAGATGATCGAGCTCATGCGCCGCCTCATCGACGCCGGTCACGCCTACGCGGCCGACGACGGCTCCGGCGACGTGTACTTCGACGTGGCCTCCTACGGCGCCTACGGCGAGCTGTCCAACCAGCGGCCGGACCAGATGGAGGACTCCGCGGAGGAGGGCCGCGGCAAGCGCGACCCGCGCGACTTCGCGCTGTGGAAGGGCGCCAAACCGGGCGAGCCCAGCTGGGAGACCCCGTGGGGACGCGGGCGTCCGGGCTGGCACCTGGAGTGCTCGGCGATGGCCACCAAGTACCTCGGCCCGAGCTTCGACATCCACGGCGGCGGGCTGGACCTCATCTTCCCGCACCACGAGAACGAGGTCGCCCAGTCCCGCGCCGCGGGCGACGGGTTCGCGCGCTACTGGCTGCACAACGGGATGCTGCGGGTCGGTGGCGAGAAGATGAGCAAGTCGCTCGGCAACTCGCTCCTCATCCCGCAGATGGTCCAGAAGGTCCGTCCGGTGGAGCTGCGCTACTACCTCGGCCAGGCGCACTACCGCTCCGCGATCGACTACTCCGAGGAGGCGCTGCGGGAGGCGGCCGCCGCCTACCAGCGGATCGAGGGCTTCCTGACGCGCGCGGCCGAGGTGGTCGGCGAGATCGTCCCCGCCGCCACCGTCCCCGCCGAGTTCGCGTCCGCGCTCGACGACGATCTCGGCGTGCCCCAGGCGCTGGCCGTCGTGCACGGGCACGTGCGCGAGGGCAACACGGCACTGGCCGCCGGGGGCACGGACAAGGTCGCCGAACTCGCCGGTGAGCTGCGCACGATGCTGGAGGTCCTCGGGGTGGACCCGCTCAGCGAGCAGTGGTCCGGCGGGGACAGCGGGCTGCGCGAGGTGGTCGACGCCCTGGTGGCGGTGGCACTGGAACAGCGGCAGGCGGCACGGGGCCGGAAGGACTACGCGGCGGCCGACGCGATCCGCGACCGGCTCGCCGAGGCGGGCGTCGTGGTGGAGGACACGCCGCAGGGGCCCCGCTGGGACCTCAGGCGGGGATGACCCGGACGGTGGCGCGTCGGCGCTAGTCTGGAGGTTTGCCACCGCTGGTGGCCGATCCGCCGGACGCCGACGCGCTTCCGGCATGCTCGCGAAACGTACGGGGAGGCGGCGGACATGCCGGCGAAGAAGAGCAAGAAGGGCCCGACCAAGGGCAGCGGCGGCAAGGGGCGGCGCGCGCTGGAGGGCAAGAGCGGCACCCTGCCCGCCGAACAGCGGCACTGGTACGAGGGCAAGCAGCGGGCCCGTGCGGCCAAGCGGTCCCGGCCGACCGGTGACCAGAAGGCGGGGGGCCGGTCGCAGCGCCGCTCAGCCGACTCCGATCTGCTGGTGGGGCGCAACCCGGTCGTGGAGGCGCTGCGCGCGGGCATGCCCGCCAGCCGCCTCTTCCTGGTCAACAGCCTGGACCCGGACGAGCGGGTGAACGAGGCCGCGCGCGTCGCGGGAGACCGGGGCGTCGAGATCGTCGAGGTGACCCGCGCCGAGCTGGACCGGCGGTGTGAGAGCAACGGTCAGCCGGGCGCCGCCCACCAGGGCATGGCGCTCCAGGTGCGCCCATACCGCTACTGGGCGCCGGAGGACCTGCTGGAGCGGGCGCTGGAGTCGGAGACGCCGCCGCTGATCGTCGCGCTGGACGGGGTGACCGACCCGCACAACCTCGGGGCGGTGGCGCGTTCGGCGGCCGCCTTCGACGCGCACGGCCTGATGATTCCGGAGCGCCGGTCGGCGGGTGTGAACATGACCGCGTGGAAGACCTCGGCGGGAACCCTCGCCCGGCTCCCGGTCGCGCAGGCCACCAACCTGACCCGGGCGCTGGAGGGCTTCAAGAAGGCCGGGCTGTTCGTCGTCGGCCTGGACGCCGGGGGCGACACGCCGCTGCCGGACCTGGAACTGGCGACGGGGCCGCTGGTGGTCGTCGTGGGGTCCGAGGGCAAGGGCCTGTCCCGGCTCGTGCGCGAGTCGTGCGACGTGGTGGCCAGCATCCCGATCGGCGGCGCGGAGTCGCTCAACGCCTCGGTGGCGGCGGGAGTGTCGCTGTACGAGGTCACCCGCAGGCGCGGGCTCGAAGCCGAGTAGGCCACCCGGCTCAGGAACCGGTACCATTCGGATGGACGCTCCGAGGCCGGACGGCCTCGGACGCCCGCCAGCGTAGCTCAATTGGCAGAGCAATCGCCTTGTAAGCGATAGGTTAGGGGTTCAAGTCCCCTCGCTGGCTCTTTCTATGTCTGACCTGGGACGTCTTTAGGCGGAACCGCTCCGCTGACAGCCTCGCCGCCTGGAGAGCAATCGCCTGCGGGCGCCAAGCGCGTACGCCGGGGACCGCGGAACATGGCCGCGGGACCCCTGAAGCCCCGCGTCGACTCCTTCGTCCTGACCCTGCGCGCCGCCGGTCGCAGCGAGCGCACCGCCACCATGTACAGCGAAGCCCTCAGTGTCAGGCTCAAGCGGGACACACGGGGATAACCTTCACTAACCGACACAAGCAGGG
>NZ_QPNC01000011.1 GCF_003386285.1 Nocardiopsis sp. FIRDI 009 | reverse complement strand
GCACCGAACTCCCGCGAACGTGATCAACACGGTTCAAACCAGAAGTCCAACTGGAGTACCGGGAAGCTGAACCGCACTATCTCGCAGAACTCTCACAGAACCGCAGAACCCTCCGACTACGGGGGTTCTGCGGTTCTGCGGAGGTATCGCGGTGTTCCGCGGTTCCGAGCTTCACACACCCTGAGCTGCCAGAACGAGGGTTGTGTGAGTTCTGTGGGTTCTGCGGCGCTCCCCAGAGGGCGGGAGTCAGCTCCCCGGGAGCAGAGAAGTGCCGTCGTGGGCCCGAACGTGGGGGCCGTCCTCGGACAGGGCATCCCTGATGCGCACCCCCCGTGCCTCTGGGCAGCGTTCAACGGCTTCTTCCGGAGACAACCACGTGGCCACGCTCGACTCATCACTCATGCGCAGCTCACCGCCTACGGGTTCACAGCGGAAGGCCAGCGAGACCACGGCGAGGTTCATGTTCTTGTACACCCCGACCAGCCGAACCGGTTTGGCCTCGATGCCGGTCTCCTCGCGGACTTCCCGCACCACGCACTGTTCCGGTGTCTCATCCAACTCCAAGACACCGCCGGGCGGGACCCAGCGGCCGTCGTCGGCGCGCTTGATCACCAGCACCTTGCCGTCCGCGGGTCGGACGACCACGCCGGTGACGCTGACGCTGTGACGGGGCAGTTCGCCGGTCATGACCTCACGTCCTGTTCCCATGCGTAGGTGAGCTTCCATTGGAGAGCCGCGAGGACGTTCAGGCAGGTCTCCACCGGCCGGTCGTCCTTGTCGAAGGCCGTGCGGAGGATGGCGAACACCGGCTGTCCAGGTGAGATGTTCAGGAAGCTCGCCTCATCCTCCTGGGCGCCGCGAACCTCGATGTCCTCGGTGAACCGCACCGGTCCGAACCCCCGCTCCGCGATCCGGGCGTACATGCCGCTGGGGCCGGTGTCCGGCATGGCGATGTCGACGCTTCCGGCCACGCTCATCGGGATGTAGGAGGCCGCGATCTGTACCGGCTTGTCCTCCGCGTACATGTGGCGCTTGCGCAGCAGCGCCTGTTCGGATTCCTCCAGACGGAGAACCTCCGCGATGTCGGAGGGCGCGTCCACGGCGTCGCAGATGACCAACTCCGTGCGCGAGGAGCGTCCGGCCTTGTTCAGTTCCTCCGCGAAGCTGCTGCCGGTGGGCCGGGTGCGGTAGTCCCGGTCGATGCGCCGAACCCGCTTGACCGTGGGCACCTCCAGGACAACGGAGCCCTTGCCGTGCTCCGTGCGGATCAACCCTTCGGCACGGAGCATGGCCATGGCCCGGCTGATCGAACTCTGGTTCAGGTTGTACTCGCGTGCCAGGTCCGGCTGGCTGGGCAGCGATGAACCCGCCGGGTACTCCCCACGCTTGATCGCGTCGCGCAATAGGTCCGCGACCTGCTTGTATCGCGCCTTCGGGGGTTCGAGGCTGCTCATCGGACCTCCGTCTTCTGACATATGTGTGGTTCCTCCACGGTAGCCGCACGGCTTGCTCTGGTCCTCTCCCGGGACGACACCCGCAAGAACTTATTGCATATGTCTTGACGCTTATGACATAAGTCCGTACCGTCGAAGACACAGCAGCCCGAGGCCCTGCTTCATAGCCGCCAGCAGGAACCGGGCTTCGCTTCCGATCCGAGGAGGTTCTGTGAGCCCCGACCTGAAGTCCCAGACCACGGCGCGTCTCCGTGCTGGTCTGGCCGACCACATGCTGCCGTGCGCCGCACGGCCGGAGCTGTTCTTCGAGCCCGACACCACCGACCTGTTCGGTGAGAAGCCCGCGGCCAAGGAGCTGCGGGAGAACGCCGCTCGGATGCTGTGCGAGTCCTGCCCCGCCCGGGCGCTCTGCCTGGAACTGGCCCTGCGCGAGTCCCCCACCGCCGGGGTGTGGGCCGGATACACCGCCGACGAACTGACCGACATGGGCCACTACCTGCGAGAGGTGGCCTGACATGACCACCACGACCAAGACCACGCGCTGCTGCGGGACCTCGGTGGGCGCACGGGTACGCCGCCAGACCACCACCGGCTGGGAGTACCTGCTGATCGGCCGCGCCTGGTGGCCCGTCGGACAGGCCCCCGTCGCTGGACACGTCTACGACGCGCACACCGACGTCATCGACGCCCTGGTCGCGGAGATGCGCGAGGAATCCGGCCTGAAGGTCGTCTCCTACACGCTCCTGCACGAGGTGCGCCTGACCAACCTGTGCCAGTCCCTGCCAGCTGAGCCCACTCCGGGCCACCACTGGTGGCTCTACGACGTGCATGCCACCGGGGACCTGGCTCCCGACCCCGAGGAGACCACCGGAGCCCGATGGGTGAGCGCGGCCGAACTCCAGGAACTGGCCGACGTCACCGTCTCCCACGCGCTGGCCGAAGGCCACGCCCGTGACCTGCCCCACCAGGCGCTGGAAGCCGTGTGGGTGGCCCACTTCGCGGCGACGGGCGACATCACCGTCACCCCCGCCGGGCTGGCCGCTGTGGAGCGGCTCTACAGCACCCCGCCGGATGAGTACTGGCTGGGCTGAGGCCCCGCGACCGCAAAGCCGCCTGGCCCCGCCCCGACACCCACCAGCACGAACACCAGTAGAGGAGATCAACATGGGCCTGTTCAGCCGCAAGGAGCCCGACTACACCAACCCCGCCGAAGCCGCACGGGTCCGCCAGGAGTTGGCCAAGCTCGACGCTTTCCAGCGCAAGGACGAGCAGAGCGTAGGCGGCATCTGGCCGCGCGACAAGGCCGCCTACGACCGCAAGCGCGCGAAGCTCCAGGACCAGCTCGACTGGGCCACCTGCTCCGGCAAGTACAAGCGCTGACCTTCGTGTGTGGTGCCGGTGCCGCCCTTCGGGGCGGTGTCGGGACCACACGGTCCGCCCCCGAAGGGCTGGCGCTGGAAGTAGCAGGAAGCAAAGACGGCCCGCACCCGCCATCTACGAAGGAGCCCTTATGGCCACCGTGATCATCTACCGCACCGACGGCACCACCGAGACCGTCACCGGGGTGGACCCCGACGACACCGCCCAGTACGACACGTTGCCGTTCACCGACCCGACCGTGTCCAGCACCGAGGTTCGCCTGTGAACCACGTCTGTGACGCGGCTCCTGCTTCATAGCCGCCAGCAGGAGCCACACCGCACATGACGCGGCCCCGGCGCTAAGCCGCCAAAGCCCGCCGGGGCCGCCGCTCCCAAGGAAGGAAGCACTTCCCATGATTGCAAAGCCCCAGACCGTTCAGGCCACGCGCCCGCTGTCCACGCCCGAACTGGCCGTGATCGCGTCGGTGATCATCGGCCAGATGGATGAGCGGTGGTCCGCCCACACCGGGGTGACCGTCTACCTCAGCTACATCGGCGGTGACACCGCCAGCCCCTTGATCGACCTGATCATCCGTGACACCGGTACCGCCCCCGCTGAGCGGGCCGCCTGGCTGGCCGACCTGTCCCGTGTCCTGGGTGAGCCCGTCGAGGCCCCTTCGCCCCGCACTGGTATCGCCACGCTCTACCACCGCGACTGGCAGGGCACCGGCATCACCGTCGCGGGTCAGGCCACCGTCCTTGCTCAGCGCGGGGAGGCGGGCCGGTGACCACCACGCACATGATCCAGGCCGCCGGTGTCCTCACCCTCGCCGTGGTGCTGCTGCTGGCCCTGGTCGTGGTCGTGCTCCGGCTGGCGGCCCTGCCGCTGGCCGGGGCGGCCCTGGCCCTGGACCACACCGCTGCCCTGGTGGCCCGCCCCCTGCCACCGATCCCCACCCAGCGCCCGGAAGGAGGCACCCGCTGATGACTTCCCAGCCCGACACCACACCCGCCACCGAGCCCGAACGCACCCCCGAGCAGATCCGCGAGGAACTCACCGCCCGCCGGAAGCGGGTCGCCGCTCGCAAGGACGACCGCGTCGAGCGGTTCCGCGACAAGGCCCGCCGTGCGATGACCGCCCGCGCCATCCGCCAGGACCTGACCCGCGACAAACACCGCGCCGACCTGGAACGTGCCAAGCTGGCCGCTGACATCGCTCAGTCCGCCGAGGCCCGCGCCCTGCGGGTGCAGCGCACCCGCACCCTGACCCTGGCCGCGTTGATGCCGGTGCTGGCCGCGTTCGCCGGATGGTCCACGGCCGGGGTGCACGCCGGAGCCGCCGCCATGACCGGCGCTGAGCCGTTCACCGCCATGTGGTGGATGCTCTGGCTGCTGGAACCGGCCCTGATCGGCATCGTCGGCTGGGTGATCCTGTGCCGCGCACGGCTCGAATCGTCGGGTGGGTCGCTTCCCGAGGAAGCCGACAAGATCATGTGGGGCTGCTTGGCGGTCAGCATTCTGCTCAACACCGTCGGACACTGGCCCGCGGAGTGGACCGGCACGGCCGTGGGCGGGCTGTTCGCCCACTCGCTGGGGCCGATCGGGGCCGCGATGACCGCGCACCTGGTCGGTGTCATCGAGAAGGGGATCACCCACGCGCGCCCCACCGAAGGGGACGGTGTCAAGACCCTCGCTGAACTCACCGCCGACCGCGACGACAACACCCCCGAGAACAAGAACGAGAACACCCCGGCCACGGCCGTGATGGACCGTTCCCGGCTTGCCGAGAACGCTCTCGTGATCCCCACCGGGTCGACCCGGCTGGCCGTCGTGCGGTGCTCTCGCCCTACCCCTGGGAAGAACACCCCGACCCCGCCCCAGACCGTTTCCGAACCGGCTTCCGACACCGGTCGCCGTTCGACCCCTGACCAGCAAGGACACCAAGGTTCGGAAACGCCCCCGAAGAGGCGTGTCGACAAGGGTCGCAAGCTTCCCAAGACCGCCACTCCCAGCGCCGCGAAGCCGTCCACCCGGGAGCTGTCCGACGCCGACCTGATCTCGAAGTTGGACGCCCTGATCGAGGCCGGAGAGGTTCCCGAGGGTGTTTCCGTGCGCCGCGCGATGACCGCTCTCGGCTGTGGTTACGACCGCGCCAAGCGTGTTCTCGCCGCCCGCGAGGAGCGCACCGAGACCGTCACCGTACCCGGTCGGCTGAGCGTGGTCGATGCGGTCACCGACAACGACCAGGAGGCCGCGTGATGTTCGGTCTGTTTGGTCCCAAGACCTACGAGTCCTACGTCCAGCCCTACGCCCTCGCGGACGGCACCTACGCCTACCAGGCCCGGTGTGAGTGCGGCTACTTCTCCGACCTCTACGTCGAAGAGCCGGACTTCGTGCAGGACCTGCGCGAGAACCACACCGCCGAACACCAGTAGCCCGCACCCGAACGGGGCGGCGACCCACATCCGCCAAGACACCGGCCGCCGCCCCACCCCACCAACTGTGAGGAGTTTCCAGCATGACCCGCCCCGGACCCCACCCCGCACCCTGGGACCTTCCTCGTGAGGAGGACGTTGACGGCCAGGTGCTGCCCTTCCCCCACCGGACCGGCCCCCGCCCCACGATCGGCTCCGCCCCCGCCGCCCCGGGCCCCGAGGCAGCCCCGGCCGCGCCCGAGATCGAGGTCGTCGACCCCGCCGACGTGGAGTTCCTCGACACCGACGACGGCACCGCCGCCCGGGTGGACTCCCAGGTTGACAAATGGGCCGACCAGTCCGCATGGCTGGCCCGCATCCAGGAAGGCACCCGCACCGCCCAACCGATCGTCCCGGCCTGGATGCGCGACCGCACCGAGGCCGAACAGGTCGCCCGCTGGGTGACCTCCTACTACGCCCATGTGGCCGCCTACCAAGCCACCCGCACCCCGATCTACATGCTCCGGCTCATAGGCCGCTCCCCCCGCGGTGCCGCCCGGCTGCTGGGTGTGTGGGGGCGGTGGGCGTTCGACACCGAGGCCACCGAGCTGCGTCGCAACGCCGCCACCAGTGCCCGCACCGGCGAGTACATGATGCTCTCCCGCCAGCACACCTCCCGGGTTCGCACCCGCGTCGCCACCTCCGCCGCCGTGGCCGCCGCCACCCTGATCACCGCCGCCGTCGTCGTGCCCGCCGCCCCGGCCTGGACGGTGTGGGGCGGTGTGTGGGCCGCCCTGTCCCTGCTGGGGCTCCTCGGACGCCGCCCGGACCGCCCTCTCATCGACCGGGCGGTCCTGCCCACCCGCGTGGAGAAGCTGACCTCGGACACCGTGCTCAAGGCCCTGGGGGCAGTGGGCATCAGCGAGATCAACCGCGCCCTGGCCGCCAAGGGAGATGAGGAGATCGGCTTCACCGCCCCCATCACCCGCGACGGCCCCGGCTGGCGTGCTGAGGTCAACCTCCCTCGCGGCGTCGTGGTCACCGACGTCCTGGACAAGCGCGACAAGCTCGCCTCCGGGCTGCGCCGCCCCCTGGGGTGTGTGTGGCCTGAGCCCGTCAACGAGGAGCACCCCGGTCGCCTGGTCCTGTGGGTCGGTGACCAGGCCATGAACCAGGCCCGCCCGCTGGCCTGGAAGCTGGCCGAGAAGGGTAGCGCGGACCTGTTCAAGCCCCTGCCGTTCGGGGCCGACCAGCGCGCCCGCCCCATCGACATCACCCTGATGTTCGAGTCTGTGCTCATCGGCGCCAAGCCCCGCATGGGCAAGACCTTCGCCTTGCGGGTCCTGCTGCTGGGAGCCGCCCTGGACCCCACCGCCGAACTCAACGTGTTCGAGCTCAAGGGCACCGGCGACTGCCAGTCCGTGGAGAAGGTCGCCCACACCTACGGCTCCGGCGCCGACGACGACACCCTCGCCGCCTGCATGAACACCCTGCGGCGCATCGCCAACAAGGACCTGGTCCACCGCGCCGAGACCATCAACCGCATCGCCAAGGCCGACCCGGCCCGGTGCCCGGAGAACAAGGTCACCCCCGAGCTGGCCGCCGATGCCGCGTTGAAGTTGCATCCGCTCGTGCTGGCCATCGACGAGTGCCAGGAGCTGTTCACCCACGAGGACTACAAGCAGGAGGCCGCCAAGCTCTGCGAGGCCATCATCAAGCGCGGCCCCGCCCTGGGCATCATGCTGCTGCTGGCCACCCAGCGCCCCGACGCCAAGTCCCTCCCGACCGGGGTCGCCAGCAGCATCGGCATCCGGTTCTGCCTGCGGGTCATGGGCCAGACCGAGAACGACATGGTCCTGGGCACCAGCTCCTACAAGAACGGGGTGCGCGCCACCACCTTCACCGCCAAGGACAAGGGCATCGGCTACCTGGTCGGTGTCCACGACGATGCGGTCATCGCCCGCTCCGCCTACATCGACGGCCCCGCCGCGGAGAAGATCAGCGAGCGCGCCCGCGCCATCCGCATCGCCGCCGGTGCCCTGTCCGGCCACGCCATCGGGGAGACCCCCGAGAGTGAGGACACCACCACGATCCTCGATCACCTCCTGGCCGTGTGGCCCGGGGACGTGGACGCGGTGTGGTCGGTCCGCCTGATCGACGCCCTGGCCGACTACCGGCCCGACCTGTACGCGGCGTGGTTGGACATCGCTGACGAGAAGGCCCGCGCCACCCAGCTCGCTAACGCGCTCAAGCCGTTCAAGGTCGCTACCCGGCAGCTCAACCGGGAGGGCAAGAACAAGCGCGGCCTGGACCGCGAAGCCATCGAGAAAGCCGCGAACCGGTAGCAGACCGCCCTGCTACACGTAGCACCCCCGCTAGCGACCAAACCCCTGTCTGACCAGGGGTGTAGCGGATAGCAGCCACTCCAGGAGAACCCGCCAACACACGAAAAAGCGGTCCCGGTGCATAGCCGCCAAGCAACCACCGGGACCGCAGCTCCCAGAAGGAACACCACCCGACCCGACCACGGATCGAGAGGCACCACCCATCATGCAGCACCCCCGCCCGGGCGTCACGCCCTCCGTCCCGCACAGCGTCCTGCCGCACGCCGTCGCGGCCGCCCGTCGCGGCTGGCACGTGTTCCCGCTGCGCACCCGCGCCAAGCGGCCCGTGCGCACCTTCACCGACTGGGAGCGGCACGCTACCCGCGACGAGAACGCCATCCGTGCCTACTGGGGAGTCCACCCCGCCCACAACCTCGCTGTCGCGTGCGGCCCCTCAGGGCTGGTCGTGGTCGACCTGGACACGCCCAAGAATGGCGAGACCCCACCCCCGGAGTGGACGCGCCCCGGCATTACCAACGGGGCCGACGTGCTCACCGCCCTCGCGGAACAGTACGCCGACGGCGACACCGCGTTCCTGGACACGTTCACCGTCACCACTCGCCGGGGCGGGACCCACCTGTACTACGCGACGCCGGAGAACGTGGCCTACCGCAACACTTCCGGCCGGTTGGGGTGGCTGATCGACACCCGCGCCACGGGCGGGTACGTCGTCGGTCCCGGTTCCTACGTGGCCGACCCGGATGGGCGCGGCCCCTACACCGTGACCAACCCCGCCGACGTGGCACCGCTCCCCGGATGGCTGGCAACGCTGCTGGAACCCGCCCGACGTCGCCCGGCCACCTCTGGACAGGTGCACTCCATGCTCGCCTCGCACCCCAGCGCCGCTACCTACGTCACCAAGGCCCTGCGAGGTGAGGAGAACCGTGTGCTGTCCGCCCGGGAGGGACAGCGCAACCACACGCTCAACAAAGCCGCGTTCGCCATCGGGACCCTGGTCGGTGCGGGGATGCTCCCCAAGCACCTGGCAGAGGATGTCCTGACAACGGCTGGTCTCCAGACCGGTCTCGACCCGAACGAGGTCGACGCCACCGTGCATAGCGGCCTCCAGGCCGGGATCGCACGCCCGCGGGGAGCCGCCGCGTGAACCCCAACAACGGCCAACCGGACGCCGGGCAGGGGTGGGACGCCCCCACTCCGCTCGGTGCCCACAGCACCCTTCCCGCCTTCCCCGCCGACTGCCTGCCCGACTGGGTAGCCGCCTTCGTCAAAGCGGTCGCGGAAGAGACCCAGACCCCGGTGGACGCCGCCGGATGCGTCGCCCTGGCCGCGCTGTCCACCGCCGCCGGGGGACGCGCCATCGTCCAAGTCCGAGGCACCTACACCGAACCGGTCAACCTGTTCACCGTGGTCGCGTTGCCGCCCGCCTCACGGAAGTCAGCGGTGTTCCGCGCGATCACCTCACCCATCCTCAAGGTCGAAGCGGAGCTGACCGAGAGGGTCAAACCGCAGATCGTGGAAGCGGAGTTGGCGCGGGAGGTGGCCGCCGGGGTCGCTGAGAAGGCCAAGGCCAAGGCCGTCTCGTCCAAGGGAGCCCCGGACGCGCTCGCGGACGCCTCGGACGCCGCTGCCGCGATCGATGACATCGATATCCCGGTCATCCCGCAGCTGGTGGCCGACGACGTCACCCCCGAGCGGGCCGCGTCCATTCTGTGCGACCAGGGCGGCAGGCTCGCCGTGCTGTCTGCGGAGGGCGGGATCTTCCAGATCCTCGCGGGCCGCTACTCCGGCGCTCCGAACTTCGATCTGTTCCTCAAAGGCCACGCCGGGGACATGCTGCGTGTCGACCGGCGAGACCGCACCGAGCATGTGGAGACGGCCGTTCTGACCCTGGGTCTGGCGGTGCAACCGGACGTGATCCGGGAGATCGCGACCGGCCCCGGTTTCCGTGGCAAGGGACTGTTGGGGCGGTTCCTGTACGCGCTGCCCGAGTCCAACATCGGCACCCGCAACGTCGACCCCACTCCGGTTCCCGCCGATGTGGCCGCGACTTATGAGGAGCGGCTGATGCGGATGGTGGTGCACTTGTTCGACTGGACCGACCCCATTCGCCTCCAACTCTCACCGCAGGCCGACCAGGCCCGCCTGGACTACGCCCGGAAGTTGGAACCGCGCCTGCACCCGCGCACCGGGGACCTGGGGCACATGTCGGACTGGGCTGGCAAGTCCGTCGGCGCGATCGTGCGCATCGCCGCTCTGCTACATCTGGCGGACAACCCGGTCGACGGTTACCGGCTCCCCATCGGGGGCGAGACCATGTCCGCCGCGATCCGGATCGGGGAGTACTTCACCCGCCACGCCGAAGCCGCCTTCGACCACATGGGCGCCGACCCCGAGACCGAGCGCGCCCGCCTGGTCCTGGACTGGCTCCACCGCAAGAAGCCCACCCGGTTCACCGTCCGCGAGGCGTTCTCCGGCCTGCCGCGCGGCACCTTCCCCAAGGTCGCCGACGTCCACCCCGCCCTGGAACTGCTGGAGGGCTACGGCTGGATCGCGATGGAGCCCCCGCCCCCGCGCAACCCGAAGGGAGGTCGCCCGCCCTCGCCCGCCTACCAGGTTCACCCGCAGATCAGCGGCCCCGGTGCATAGCCGCCAAGCAACCGCCGGGACCGCAGTACCCAGAAGGAGAAGCACACCCATGCCGAAGAACGCGATCCCGCGTCCCCGGACCCCTGACCCCCTGCTGACGCTCCCCGAGGTGCTGGCGGAGCTGAAGGTTCCTCGGAGCACCTTCGACGACTGGCGCAAGAAGGGGCTCGCACCCCGGTACGCCAAGCTGCCCAACGGTCAGCTGCGTGTCCGCCGGAGCGACCTCGACAACTGGCTGGCCGAACGCATGGGGGAGGTCGCCTGATGCCGTACTCCAACGATGTCGTGTTCTACCGGTTGGCCAAGCGGAAGCGGAAGCGCGGCCACGGTGTCCGCTGGGCGGTGGCCGGTAGGCAGTTCTCGAAGTGGTTCATCACTGAGGCCCTCGCGGACAACGAGCGGACCAAGCTCAAGCAGCTGGCCAAGGACGGGGAGTCCTTCTGCACGGAGACCGGGCAACCGGAGTCCATCGCCCGCGAGCTCCAGGCCGTGAGCTTCTACCAGCTGGCCTGCGACTTCGTGGACCTGAAATGGCCGAAGGCCGCCGCCAAGTCCCGCGCGGGGATGGCGGAGGCGCTCGCGGTCATCACCCCGGCGCTGGTCAAGTCCACCCGAGGAATGCCCGACGCCAAGGTGCTGCGGGAGGCCCTCTACCAGTGGGCGTTCCACGCGGAGCGTCGCAAGGAGGGGCCGCCGCCAGCGGAGCACGAGAAGGCGATTGCGTGGATCCAGGCCAACTCGCTCAAGGTCACCGAGTTGGATTCCTCGCGGCGGTCGGAGCTGATCAGGCGGGCGCTCGACACCCTCGCGCTGAGGCTCGACGGCAAGCCCGCCGCGGCGAAGACCGTCGCCCGCAAGCGCGCCGCGTTCTCCGGGGTCCTCAACTACGCCGTGGAGAGGGACATCTTCCCCGCCAGCCCTTTGGGCAAGGTCTCCTGGGAAGCGCCGAAGACCACCGACCAGGTCGACCGGCGCCGCCTTCCAGGACCCGATCTGATGGACCGCCTCCTGGCCGCCGTGGAGGATGAACGACCCGACCTGGTGGCGTTCTACGGCTGTGCGTACTACGCCATGATGCGCCCCGGGGAAATCGTCGCCCTCGACCGCGACGCCTGCGTGTCGTTGCCCTCGACCGGCTGGGGGATGCTCTGTTTCGAGGACTCCAAGCCCCGAGCGGGCAGCGGGTGGACGGACTCCGGAGAACCCCACGACGACCGGCAGCTCAAGCACCGGGCCGAGACAGAGACTCGGAACGTCCCGATCCCTCCGCGACTGGTGGCGCTGCTCCGTCGCCACCTCGACCAGTTCGTGGAGGCCGGGCAGGACCACCTGTTCCGGGGCAAGCGCGGAGGTCCGCTGAGCGAGAGCACCTACGGTCGTGTGTGGCAGGGGATCCGCCGGAAGGTCCTCACCTCGAAGCAGGTCAAGTCAGGGCTCGCTGAGCGGGTCTACGACCTGCGAGCCGCGGGGATCTCCCTTGGGCTGAACGCCGGGGTTCCGGTTCCCGTCCTGGCGGAGCGCGCGGGACACAGCCCGGCCGTCCTGATGAAGGTCTACGCCGGATGTCTCGAAGGCCGCGACTGGCTCTGGAACGCCCGTCTGGAGGCCGCGTTCGACGGACACGATCCGGACACCGGATCGGGGGATGACACGCCCGGGATCGCGGCCTGAGAGTGTCCCAAGAAGCGTTCCACAGCTGTTCCAAGGACAGCCGTGAACCGCCGTGAATGACCGGGAATGCAAGACACCCCAGCGACCGACGTTTCCGCTGGTCACTGGGGTGTCTTCCCAGTGTGGCAGGTCAAGGATTCGAACCTTGGAAGGCAAAGCCGACGGATTTACAGTCCGCTCCCATTGGCCACTCGGGCAACCTGCCTGGGCTGCGGCGACGTGTTCGTCGCGACGCATGTAAGAGACTAGCGGATGATCGGTCCAAACCTGAAATCGGTTTGTCCGCGCCCCCTCCAGCAGGGCCTTCGGGCGTCCCGGCCGGTGCGCGGCTAAGCTCGTGACCCCGCCCGACCGGACCTGCCGGTGCGGGCCGGACGAGACCGCGCGGGCGCCCGACGAGCGCCCGCTACCCATGACAGACAACGGGGTGTGAGCGTACGTGGCCGCCGAATCCAGTTTCGACGTCGTGTCCAAACTCGACCGTCAGGAGGTCGACAACGCCCTGAACCAGGCGGGCAAGGAGCTGGCCCAGCGGTTCGACTTCAAGGGCACCGGAACCACCATCGCCTGGCAGGGCGAGAACGGGATCGAGATCAGGAGCGGCTCCGAGGAGCGCGCCACGGCGGCTCTGGAGGTCTTCAAGGAGAAGCTCATCAAGCGCAAGATCTCCCTGAAGGTCCTGGACCCGGCCGACGAGCCCAAGCCCTCCGGCAAGGAGTACCGCCTCCCCGTCAACCTCAAGGAGGGCATCTCCTCCGAGGACGCCAAGAAGATCTCCAAGCTCATCCGCGACGAGGGCCCCAAGGGCGTCAAGGCGCAGATCCAGGGTGACGAGCTGCGCGTCAGCTCCAAGAAGAAGGACGACCTCCAGAGCGTCATGAAGCTCATCGAGGCCAAGGACTTCGACCTGGCCCTCCAGTTCGTCAACTACCGGTAACCGCCCCCGGTACCGGACGCCGCGGCCGTCCCCCCGCCCCTGTCGGGGGCGGACGGCCGCGGCGCGTCTCAGCCCAGGTCCCAGTCGCGGCCCAGCTCGCGCAGCCGCCGCACGCGCTCGGCCACCGGCGGGTGCGCGGAGAACAGCCGACCGACCCCGTCCGGGAAGGGGTTGGTGGTCATCAGGTGCGCCGAGGCCAGCAGGGGGCGTTCCCGCGGCAGCGGATGGGCACGGCTGCCCGCGTCCAGCCTGCGCAGCGCGCTCGACAGGGCCTCCGGGTCGCCGGTCAGCCGAGCGGCCTCCTCGTCGGCCCGGAACTCCCGTCGGCGCCCCACTCCGAAGTGGACCACCAGGGCCGCCAGGGGCGCCAGCAGGGCCAGCAGCAGCCCGCCCAGGAGGTTGGGCATGTCGGTCTCCTCCGACTCGCCCAGGGGCAGCAGGAAGGTGACCATCGACAGCGCGGCGATGAGCCCGGTCAGAGTGGTCGCCACGGAGCTGATGACGGTGTCGTGGGCGCGGATGTGCGCCAGCTCGTGCGCCAGCACGGCGCGGAGTTCGCGCTCGTCGAGGGTGCGCAGCAGCCCCGTGGTGCAGCACACCGCCGCCCGGCGCGGGCCGCGCCCCGTGGCGAAGGCGTTGGGGGTGCGCACCTGTGACAGGTACATCCGGGGCATCGGCTGCCGGGCGGCCGTGGCCAGTTCGCGGACGATCCGGTACAGCTCCGGCTGCTCGATCTCGCTCACCGGATGGGCCCGCATCGCGCGCAACGCCAGGGTCTCGCCGAACAGGTACACCAGCACCCCGGCGCACACGACCAGCGCCAGGCAGAACTGGGCCCCGGCGGCGGCCCCGAACAGCCAGCCGGCGGCCACGAGGAGGACTCCGGCACCGACGAACAGACCGACCGCACGGACCGCGTTGACGTGCACGCCGCCACCCCCTCTGAACCGGATCCGCGCCCGCTTTGGATGCGTACATGGTGACAAACGTGCGGGTCGGCGTCTTGCGTTCCCCATGTGGCCAGCTGTCCGTCACATCCCCGGGCCGAGCTCCACCCACCCGCTGTGACAATCGCCACCCGGAAGAGAACCGGCCGCGGGCGACGACCTATAGTGCGAACGTGGCCCTTATCACCAGGGCGTGTTCGGTGGCTCCCACCCGTCGCGAGCGCGGGGTGCGTCCATCGGACCCGCACCGCAGGCATCGGTCCGGGCCCGGCCCGGACCGATGGGAGAGCGGCCGTGTCGTCGATGGCTGGCCCTTCACGACCCGACCGCCGCGGCGACGCCGCGACACGCGAGGCCGGGTTGGCGCGCCCGGTCCCCGCGAGGGCCGCACCCGCTGTCCCCACGCCCGCGGACCGGCCGTCCAGCCAGGCGCGACACGACCCGTCCGGGGCTGACAACCGAGCGCCGCCGCCCGACACGACAGGCGGCTCACCAAGGAGGTCGTCGATCTCAGTGGCCAAACAGATCGAACAGCTCGACCGCGTCATCATCCGCTTCGCCGGCGACTCCGGCGACGGGATGCAGCTGACCGGTGACCGTTTCACCCAGGAGACCGCGTCGTTCGGCAACGACCTGTCGACACTGCCGAACTTTCCCGCGGAGATCCGCGCCCCCGCCGGCACCCTGCCCGGGGTGTCCAGTTTCCAGTTGCACTTCGCCGACCACGACATCATGACGCCGGGCGACGCCCCGGACGTACTGGTGGCGATGAACCCCGCCGCGCTCAAGGCCAACCTCGGCGACCTGCCCCGGGGGGCGACGGTGATCGTCAACACCGACGAGTTCACCCGGCGCAGCCTGGCCAAGGTCGGCTACGACGTCGACCCGCTCACCGACGGCACGCTCGACGGGTTCAAGGTCAGCGCGGTCCCGTTGACCTCCCTGACCGTGGCGGCGCTGGCGGAGAGCGACGTGTCGAAGAAGGACGCGCAGCGGGCGAAGAACATGTTCGCGCTCGGCCTCCTGTCCTGGATGTACAACCGGCCGACCGAGGGCACGACGTCCTTCCTCAAGTCGAAGTTCGCCGCCAAGCCCGACATCCTGGCCGCCAACCTGACCGCCTTCCAGGCCGGGTGGAACTTCGGGGAGACCACCGAGGACTTCGCGGTCTCCTACGAGATCAAACCGGCGCGGCTGCCCTCGGGCACCTACCGGAACATCACCGGCAACCTCGCCACCGCCTACGGGCTGATCGCCGGGTCCCAGCGGTCCGGGCTCCCGCTCTTCCTGGGCTCCTACCCGATCACCCCGGCCTCGGACATCCTCCACGAACTGTCCCGGCACAAGCGGTTCGGGGTCCGCACCTTCCAGGCCGAGGACGAGATCGCCGGGGTCGGCGCGGCGCTGGGCGCGGCGTTCGGCGGCGCGCTGGGTGTGACGACCACGTCGGGCCCGGGCATGGTGCTCAAGCAGGAGACGGTCGGCCTGGCCGTGATGACCGAACTCCCGCTGGTGGTGGTCGACGTGCAGCGCGCGGGACCGAGCACCGGCATGCCGACCAAGACCGAGCAGACCGACCTGCTCATGGCCCTGTACGGGCGCAACGGCGAGTCACCGCTGCCGGTGGTGGCGCCGGCCTCGCCGGCGGACTGCTTCGACACGGCGGTCGAGGCCGTCCGTCTGGCTGTCACCTACCGCACACCGGTGGTGATGCTCTCGGACGGATACCTGGCCAACGGGTCGGAGCCCTGGCGGCTCCCGGAGGTCGACGCGCTGCCCGTGATCGATCCCGGGTTCGCCACCGGGCCCAACGGCCCCGACGACTCCTTCCTCCCCTACCTGAGGGACGATGAGACGCTGGCCCGCCCGTGGGCGGTGCCCGGGACGGCGGGGCTGGAGCACCGGATCGGCGGTATCGAGAAGCACGCCGAGACGGGTGACATCTCCTACACCCCCGCCAACCACGACCTCATGGTCCGCACCCGGCAGGGCAAGATCGACGCCATCGCGCGCGACATCCCTCCGGTGGAGGTGTCCGACCCGACCGGCGACGCCGACGTGCTGGTCCTGGGCTGGGGCGGCACCTACGGGTCGATCACGGCTGCGGTGCGCCGGGTCAGGCGCGCGGGCGGGCGGGTCGCCCAGGCCCACCTGCGCCACCTCAACCCGTTCCCGGCCAACCTCGGCGAGGTGCTGCGCCGCTACGACCGGGTGGTGGTCCCGGAGATCAACCTCGGCCAGCTGGCCCTGCTGCTGCGCGGCAGGTACCTGGTCGACGTCATCGGTTACAACAAGGTCCGCGGTCTGCCGTTCCGGGCCGAGGAGCTGGCGGGCGTGCTTCAGGAGGTCATCGACCGTGGTGAGTGAGAACGGGGGCGCGGTGCGCGGCGCGGCGAACGGGAGCGGCGAGGGTCCGGGCGGACTGAGCCTGGTCCCCACGACCGACACCGCCTACAAGGCGAAGGACTTCAAGTCCGGGCAGGAGGTGCGCTGGTGCCCGGGCTGCGGCGACTACGCGATCCTCGCGGCCTTCCAGTCCTTCCTCCCGGAGCTGGGCGTCCCGCGTGAGAACATCGTGATCGTGTCGGGGATCGGCTGCTCCTCCCGGTTCCCCTACTACCTCAGCACCTACGGGATGCACTCGATCCACGGGCGCGCCCCGGCCATCGCCACCGGGTTGGCGAGCAGTCGGCCGGACCTGTCGGTGTGGGTGGTGACCGGTGACGGGGACGGGCTGTCGATCGGCGGCAACCACCTCATCCACGCGCTGCGGCGCAACGTCAACATCAACGTCCTGCTGTTCAACAACCGGATCTACGGGCTGACCAAGGGCCAGTACTCCCCGACCTCCGAGACCGGCAAGGTCACCAAGTCCTCGCCGGTCGGCTCGCTCGACCACCCGTTCAACCCGGTGTCGCTGGCGCTGGGGGCGGAGGCCGGGTTCGTGGCGCGCACGGTCGACTCCGACCGCAGGCACCTGACGTCGGTGCTGCGGGCGGCGGCGGACCACCCGGGTGCGTCCTTCGTGGAGATCTACCAGAACTGCCCGATCTTCAACGACGACGCGTTCGAGCCGCTCAAGGACCCGTCCTCGCGGGACACGCGGCTGCTGCGCATGGAGCACGGCGAGCCGCTGCGGCTGGGGCCGGACCGTGGCGTGGTCGCCGGGGAGTTCGGCGGGCTGGAGGTCGTGGACGTCGACTCCGTCGGCGAGGAGCGGCTGATCCGGCACGACGCGCACCGCGAGGACCCAGGGTACGCGTTCGCGCTGTCGCGGCTGGACCAGCCCGCGTTCGAGCACGTGCCGATCGGGGTGTTCCGCGACGTGCGGCGCCCCACCTACGACGAGCTGCTGAACGAGCAGATCGCCGACGCGCGCGCCGCGCGGGGCGAGGGCGACCTGGCGTCGCTGCTGGCCAGCGGGGACACCTGGACGGTCGAGTAGACCGAACCCTCGGCCCGGGAGGGCGCGGGCCGGTCCCGGCTCCGGCCCGCCCCGTCCGCCGCCGGGGCCGAGGCAATACGCTTCGGGCATGCGTATCGTCATCGCCGGAGGGCACGGGAAGATCGCGCTGCGTCTGGCCAGACTGCTGGCCGACCGCGGCGACGAACCCGTCTCCCTCATCCGCAACCCCGACCACGCCCAGGACGTCCGCGACGCCGGGGCGGAGCCCGTGGTGGTGGACCTGGAGAAGGCCACCGTCACCGAGTTGACCGAGAAGATCATGAACGCCGACGGCGTGGTCTTCGCTGCCGGGGCCGGTCCCGGCAGCGGCGTGCCCCGCAAGGACACCGTGGACCGCGCGGCCGCCGTCCTGACCGCGGACGCGGCCTCGCTGGCCGGTGTGCGCCGTCTGATCCAGATCTCGGCCATCGGGGTGGACGAGCCCGTCCCCGAGGGCACCGACGAGGTCTGGGCGGCCTACGTGGCGGCCAAGCGCGCCGCCGACGCCGACCTGCGGGAACGTCATCTGGAGCTGGACTGGACGATCCTGCGGCCGGGACGGCTGACCGACGAGCCCGGGACCGGCCTGGTGGCGCTCGGCCCGGACGTCGAACGCGCCGAGGTGACCCGGGACGACGTGGCCGCGGTGATCCTCGCCCTGTTGGAGGAACCGGGGACGATCGGCAGGACTCTCAACCTGGTGAACGGTGCGACACCCGTCGCTGAGGCGGTCCGCGACGCCGCGTCCTAGGGGTACGGGACGGTTCGGGCGTTCTGTGGCCAGACGGGCCCACAGGAGGCATCATGGATCCGGAGCCCGGCGGAATCCCGCCATGCCGGACGCGGACGACCGGGAGCCTCCCGGCGGGTGAAGCAGCTCCGATCAGAGCAGATGGGTACGGTTATTCATGAGCGTCACACAGGTCGTGAGGGACAGCACGGTCGTCGAGCACGCGAAGGTCGCCGCGCAGCAGAAGCGCCGGATGTTCATCGTCCAGCTCGACGCCAACGCCTACGACGAGAAGGACAGCAAGCTGCGCCCCGGCCTGACCCGCATCCTGGAGGGGATCGAGGAGGCGGGGTGGCGCCTGGAGATGACGGCGCCGAGTGAGTCCGAAGAGACGGCCTCGCGCCTGTTCATCTTCCGTCCGGACGCGTCGGCGGCCCAGGGCACCGCCCAGGCCGAGGCCCAGCAGCCCGCTCCGCAGCCGGACCACTCCGGCCAGCAGCAGGCGTACCCGCACACGGGAGCGCAGCAGGCGTACGACCCGTACGCGGGCTACGCCCAGCAGCAGCCGGGGTACGGGCAGCAACCCGGCTATGACCAGCACCAGTACCCGGGTTACGACCCGCAGCAGTACCCCGGCTACGGCCAGCAGCCCGGCTACGGCCAGCAGCCGGGGTACGGACAGCAGTACCCGGGATACGGGCAGCAGCAGGGCTGGTAGCCGCTCCCCCGATCCGAAGGGCCCGCGCGCCGCGCGGGCCCTTTTTCGTGTGCGCCTTCCGCACCGGCCTCCGGAGGACTCGCCGAGGGACCACGCGCGCCGTGTTCTCAGTTCGGTTACGGGGCGCGGGCGTGTTGGCGCGACATGTCCGTCATGTCGTGCGCGAGGCCAGAGAAATCCCGAGGAACCTCTGGATTCTTCCCCGAAAGCACCCCGAGCACGCGCCTGACTACGCTAAGTTATTTCCGGCGGCTACAGCCACCCCATTTTGGATCTTCCGAAAGGTGACCTCCATGACACGTATCGCCAAGGCCTCCGGTCTCGTCCTCGCCACCGGCCTCGCCCTCGGTGCCCTGACCGGCACCGCCGCCGCGGACAACAACGCCAACGTGCAGAACATCACCGTGCCGATCTGCGCCGACATCCTCCAGTTCGCGGGTGTGAGCGTCGACGGCTGCAACGTCATCGACAAGGACGCCAACGGCAACGTCAGCATCAACCGCTAACGACGGGCACGCACCCCGGGGGCCGAGCGGCCTCCACCGAACCAACGATCGCATCGCCAACCGACAAGGACCAACACCATGAAGCGCTTCTCCACCGCCTCCGGCCTCATCCTCGCCACCGGCCTCGCCCTCGGCGCCATGACCGGCACCGCCGCCGCGGACAACAACGCCGACGTCCAGAACATCACCGTGCCGATCTGCGCCGACGTCATCGACGTGTCCCTGGTCGAGCTGGACGGCTGCAACGTGGTCGACAGCAGCGCCAACAACAACATCCACAACTGATCCCGCTGAGGGGCGAACGCGGGGCACGGCTCGAACCGTGCCCCGTCGTCCCTCCGGCGTCACCGGCCGCCGCACAGCGCGAGGGCGACGCCCTCCGCCGGGTCGGTGGCCAGCCGCGCGTGCGCCCCGACGTCGAAGCGCTCGACCCCGTAGCACAGCCGGGCCCGCCGCACCCCCTCGGGACGGAACCCGGCCCGCAGCGCCACCGCGCACGAACCCGGGTTGTTGACCCGGTGCTCCAACTCCAGTCGGTGCAGCCCCAGGGCGCCGAAGGCGTGCTCGGCGGCGAGGGCCGCCCCCGCGGACGCCACGCCCCGCCCCCGCTCGGCGGGATGGGTCCAGTAGGACACCCAGCCGGTGTCGTGGCCCGGGTCGGTCACCGCCACCTCGACGTGGCCGAGCACCGGCCCGTCACCCTCGACGACCGCGAACGCCAGCGCCCGCCCGTCGGCGGCGCGGTCCCGGCGCCGGTCGATCCACTCCAGTGCCAGCGCCCGCGTGCGCGGCACGAGCGCGGTCTGCCGCCCCAGATCACGGTCCTCGAACGCCCCCACCAGACGGTCGGCGTCCCCCGGACACCACTCCCGCAGTCGGTACACCCGGCCCCTCCCCCGCGTGGTCCACGAACGGGCCACGGTAGGGCGCGACACGCCGCCGGGCAAGGGGGTTCCGTGGCGTGAGAGGCGGGCTGGATTCTCCGGGAAACCGCCCGGTAACCGAGCGTGCTTTCGCCATGCTGGTCATCATGCGGGCAAGGAGGCAGTATGGCTGTCATGACCATCAGGCGCACGGAAGCACCCGAGCGGCGTCTGACCGTGGACGACCTGGAGCACACACCGGACGACGGACGGCGGTACGAACTGGTCGACGGGCGGCTTGACGTGTCACCGGCCCCCAAGCCCATCCACATGCGGGTCGCCTACCGTCTCGGAAGCCATCTCGGCGTCGCCTGCGACGATGCGTTCGAGATCGGTGAGGCTCCCGGAATCAACCTCAACGCCGACGGGACCCACCACCGGATCCCCGACCTGGCGGTCTTCGACTGCGAACTCCCCGACGAGGGTTACTTCCAGGTCCCGCCGCTGCTCGCGGTGGAGATCGTGTCCCCCGAGAGCGTCTTCAGGGACAACCACACCAAGCGCCGCGAGTACGCGGCCTTCGGCGTCCCGTCCTACTGGATCATCAACCCGCTCGCCGACAAGGTCGGCATCGTCGAGTTCCGGCTGGAGGACGGCCAGTACCAGGAGGTCACCCAAACCTACGGCGAGGAGGTCTTCGAGACCGAACTCCCCTTCCCCGTCCGCTTCGTGCCGCACTGGCTGGTCGCGAACGGACCCTGGAGGAAGAACATCGGCGGCCCCGCCGAGGACACCGGCACCGAGTGACCCACGCCACCGCCCCGGGATGTCACGCCCGGGGCACCGCGCCGCGTCTACCCGACATGACCACCGATGTCTTCGAAGAGCACCGCTCCCTCCTCACCGGGGTGGCCTACCGCATCCTCGGCAGCGCCGCCGACGCCGAGGACGTGACCCAGGAAACCTGGCTGCGCTGGAACACCGTCGACCCCGCCACCGTCGACGACCCGCGCGCCTACCTGGTCACCGTCGCCTCCCGGATCGCCCTCGACCGGCTCCGCTCCGCCCGGCACCGACGCGAGTCCTACGTCGGCGCATGGCTCCCCGAACCGGTCAGCGACCTGCCCGACGGGGCCGACCACGCCGAACTCGCCGACTCGGTGGAGTACGCGCTCCTCGTCGTCCTGGAGACCCTCAGCCCCCTGGAACGCGCGGTCTTCGTGCTCCGCGAGGCCTTCCAGTTCCCCTACGCGCGCATCGGCGAGGTCATCGGCCGCGAGGAGGCCGCCGCCCGGCAACTCGCCCGGCGCGCCCGCGACCACGTGCGCGAACGGCGCCCCCGGTTCGACGCCGACCGGGATTCCCGGCGCCGGATCACCGAACGCTTCCTCCGAGCGTGCCTGGAGGGCGACCTCGACGGCCTCACCGCCCTGCTGGCCGACGACGCGACGCTGATCGGCGACGGCGGTGGAAGGGTCAGGGCGCCGCTGCGGGCCCTGCAGGGGGTTCGGAAGGTCTCCGCCTTCCTGCACGCCATCGCCCAGGAGCGCAACACCCGGCGCTTCCTCGACTCCACCGGAGTCGACGACCTCGCACGCCTGGAGACGGGGGTGATGGAGGTCAACGGCGCCCCGGCGGCCTACGCCGCGGTGGACGGCCGCGTCGTGCTGCTGCTCGTGCTGGACGTGGCCGACGACCTGGTCCGACACGTCTACCTCGTCGCCAATCCGGAGAAGATGTCACGTCTGCGCGCCCCCGCCTCGTCCTGACGGTATGGACATCACCGTTGTGGGCGGTGGCCTCGCCGGACTGACCGCGGCCATCGCCAGCGCCGAGAGGGGCGCGAACGTCACCCTGTGGGAGGCGCACGAGCGGCTGGGCGGCAGGGCCCGCTCGACCGAGCCGCCGTACGTGGTCAACGACGGCCCGCACGCCCTGTACAGCGACGGGGCACCGTACGCGTGGCTGGCCGACCGTGACCTCCTCCCGCCGCTCCTTGAGCCGACCGCGGCCTTCCTCGCCGGGACGCGGTTCCGGCACGGGGGCCGGGTGGGCCGTCTGCCGTCGGCCGGTCTGATCGGGGCGATCCGGAGACGGAGGCTGCGGGCCCCGCGCGACCGGGACTTCGCCGCGTGGGGGCGGGAGAACCTGGGTGTGGCCGCCACCCGCGCGGTCTGCGGGTTCCTGGGGGTGACCACCTACGAGGCGGACCCGGGACGGCTCTCGGCGGAGTTCGTGTGGGAGCGCTTCACCCGGGTGACCGCACTGCGCTCCCCCTCCGTCCGCTACCCGCGCGGCGGCTGGGGTTCCCTGGTGGGGCGGATGGCGTCACGGGCGGAGGAGATGGGGGTGCGGATCGAGACCGGCGTCCGGGTGACGGAACTCCCGGGCACGCCGACGATCGTGGCGACCGCGCTCCCCTCCGCCCGGTCGCTGCTCGGCGACGGCGCCCTGGCCTGGGAGAGCGGGCACTCCCTTCTCGTGGACCTGGGGCTGCGGCGGCGGGCGAAGGATCCGACGATCGTGTTCGACCTCGACGAGTCCGGGTTCGTCGAGTGCTACTCCTTCCTCGACCGGGGGATCGTCCCCGAAGGCGAGACCCTGTACCAGGCGCAGCTCCCGGTGCGCGCGGACGAGTCACGCGGGGACGTCACGGCGCGCATGGAACACCTGCTGGAAGACGCCCTGCCCGGCTGGCGCGAGCGGGTCACCTGGCGACGCGACCAGATGTGCCGGGGGCGGACGGGCGCCCTCGACCTGCCGGGCCGCACGTGGCGGGACCGGCCCGCGATCGACCAGGGCGACGGCGTCTTCCTCGCGGGGGACGCGGTGGCGGCTCCGGGGTTGCTGGGCGAGGTGTCCATCGCCAGCGGGATCGCCGCCGCCGAGGCCGCCGCCACCGGGGCGCGGGTCTTCGTGGCGTAGGGGACCGGGCCGCTCCGGCCGGTGGCGGAGCGGCCCGGTCCCGGGCACGGTGGCGCCGACGCCCGCCGGGGCGTCGGCGTCCGCCTCCGGGTCGACGGACCCGGTTCGGTCTACACGTGCTTCCGGCTCAGCCCGTAGAGCGAGGCCGCCGCCACCAGACCGTAGATAGCGTGTCCCAACAGGCTCATCATCGACATCTGCCCCATCGGGAACAGCGCCATGCCGAGCATCGCGGGCATGAGGATGAGACCACCGATGATCCACAGCGCGACACCGTAGGCCAGGCCCGCCCCGAGGGTGGCCCACACGTGGTCGGCGTACGCGCCCGCCAGGACCCCGAACACCACACCGAAGACGGCGGAGATCGCCAGGTGCACCACCGCACCCACGACCGCGTTCTCACTGCCGACCAGCATGGCGACCATCGGCAGCATGCCCGTCATGGCCATCAGGACCCCGAAGACGACACCACCGATCACACCGGCCACCGCACCCCTCCAGGCGTGCGTCATGGCGTGCGAGCGAGCGTGAGCGATCGTGGACATGACCGACACCTCCCAGGTGATCCGGGCTCGTGGCACGAACCCGGGATGTGACACGCCTCACTTAGTGGAGTACCCTCACGCGGGCCATTGGTCACATTGGTCACGTCGGGCGCTCCGTTCACGGCGCTTTCCGGTGGACGCGGCCCTTCGGAGGAAGGGAGCCGCCGTGGACCGCGCGGACGCGTTCTGGTTCGCTGGGATCCTCCCCTCACCCGCGACCGACCCCGAGGTGACCATGACGATCACGTCCCCCTCCGAACGCCGCCTCCCAGCCCTGGCGGCGGTGGTGACGGCCGCCGTCCTGGGCCTGACCGCCTGCGCCGCCGACCCCGGGGAGGTCGCCGACGGCTCCGCCGAGGCTCCCGCGACCCGGGGACCGGACGGCTCGGGGACGGACGCCGCCCCTGCGGAGGTCCCCGACGCGCTGGCGTTCGACACCCGGACCGTGGACGGCGACGACTTCTCCGGCTCCTCGCTCACGGGTGAGCCCGCCGTGCTGTGGTTCTGGGCCCCGTGGTGCACGGTCTGCCGGGGCGAGGCCGCGGGCGTGCTCGACGCGGCCGACCGGCACTCCGGTGACGTGGCGTTCCTCGGTGTCGCCGGACTCGGCGAGGTGGACGCCATGCGCGGCTTCGTCTCCGACACCGGAACCGGGGAGATGACCCACCTGGTGGACGAGGACGGATCGATCTGGTCGGGCTTCGGCGTCGCCAGCCAGCCCGCCTTCGCCTTCCTCGGCGCAGACGGATCCGTCGAGACGGTCCAGGGCACCCTCACCGACGACGACCTCGACGCCCGCGTCGAGGCGCTCACCGAGGGGTCATGAGCCAGATTCCGTTCGCGATCGCCCTGGTGGCGGGCATGCTCGCGGTGCTCAACCCGTGCGGTTTCGCCCTGCTGCCGGGCTACCTGGCGCTCCTGGTCGCCTCGGACGACGGGACCGGCGGGGGCGGCCCGGCGGCGGGTGGGGCCCGGTGGCGCCCGCTCGGCCGCGCCCTGGCCACGACGGCGGCCATGACCGGTGGCTTCACGCTCGTCTTCGCGGGCTTCGGGCTGGTCGTCGCCCCGCTCGCGCTGTCGGTGGAGCGCCACCTGCCGTGGGTGACGGTGGTGATCGGCGCCGCCCTGGTGGGACTGGGCGCGTGGCTGGCGGCGGGCCGGGAGATCACGCTGCTGCTGCCCAAGCCCTCCCCCGGGCGGCCCGCCCGTTCCCCGCGCTGGGCCCTGGTCTACGGGATCACGTACGCGATCGCGTCGCTGTCCTGCACGGTCGGCCCGTTCCTCGCCCTGACCACGGCGGCACTGCGGTCGACCAGCCCGGTCGGGGTGGTGGCCGTGTTCCTGGCGTACGCGCTGGGGATGGGGTTGGTCGTCGGCGTCCTGACCGTGGCCGTCGCGCTGGCCCGGGACTCGGTGGCCGCGCGCCTGCGCCGGGCCATGCCGTACGTGACGCGCGCCGGGGGCGTACTGCTCGTCCTGGCCGGCCTGTACGTGGCCTACTACGGGTGGTTCGAGCTGCGCGTCCTCTCCGGAGAGGCGGCCCGGGACCCCGTCGTGGGGGCGGCGACCCGCGTGCAGTCGGAGCTGGTCCGCCTGCTGGAATCCGTCGGCCCGGCGTGGACCGCGCTCGCCCTGGCGGCCCTCGTCGCGGGCGCCGGCGGGCTGGGATGGCGGCGTTCCCGACGCGGTTCCCGCCCCCGTTAGGGCGTGTTCCGCGGACACGTACTCCACTCACACCACGGGAAAGGATACACATGATCGACATCGACGCCGTCCGGGCCGACACCCCCGGCTGCGGGGGGCGGATCTTCCTCGACAGCGCCGGATCCTCCCTGCCGCCCGCGCCCGTCCTCGACGAGGTGATCACCCACCTGCGGCGCGAGGCGGAGATCGGCGGCTACCGTGCCCACGCCGAACGGGAACAGGACGTGGAGGCGGGCCACGCCGTGTTCGCCGACCTCCTCGGCTGCGCACCCGACGAGGTCGCCTTCACCGACAGCGCCACCCGGTCGTGGCTGACCCTGGCCGGGTCGGTTCCCCTCGGGGCGGGGGACCGCGTCCTGGTCACCGAGGCCGAGTACGGCGCGAACGCCGTCGCGCTGCTGCGCCTGGCCGAACACCACGGCGCGCGCGTGGACGTCGTCCCCTCGGACGCCTCGGGGGCGATGTCGGTCGAGGCCCTGCGGGAGACATTGGACGAGCGCGTCAGGCTGCTCTCCCTCGTCCACGTACCGAGCAACTCCGGACTGACCAACCCCGTCCGCGCCGCGACCGAGGCGGCGCACGAGGCGGGTGCCCTGGTCCTGCTCGACGCCTGCCAGTCCGTCGGCCAGCTGCCGGTGCGCATGGACGACCTGGGGGTCGACATGCTCTCCGGGACGGGGCGCAAGTGGCTGCGCGGTCCCCGGGGAACCGGCTTCCTCGCGGTCCGCCGTTCGGCCGCCGAACGCCTGCGGCCGCTCCTGGTCGATCACTCCGGCGCGGAGTGGGACAGCGCCACCACCTACCGGCTCCGCGACGACGCCCGCGTCCACCAACTGTGGGAGTACGGCGTGGCCGAGCGCCTGGGGTTGATCGCCGCCGCCCGCTACGCGCTGGACCTCGGGGTGGAGGCGATCGCCGAGGCCGTCGCCGACCGCGCCGGACGGCTGCGGCGGGGTCTGGCCGGGGTCGAGGGCGTGGAGGTCGCCGACATCGGAACCGACCACAACGGGATCGTCACGTTCACCTGTGCCGGGGCGGAGCCGAGGCGGGTGGCGGCGGCGCTGTGGGAGGCGGGTGTGGCCGTCACGGTGAGCCGCCGCGAGTCCACCCGGTTCGACATGGAGCGGCGGGGGCTGGAGGCGGTGGTCCGCGCCTCGCCGCACTACTTCGTCTCGCACGACGACCTCGACCGGGCGGTGGACGCGCTCGACGGGGTCCTGCGCGGCGGCGGGTGAGGCGACCGGCGGGCGGGGCGCGGGTGTCACGGGTTTTCCGGGCGTGCCTCAGTCCCCGTCGGTCGGCCCCGACGCTCCCGCCGCCCAGGCGACGGCGTCGTCGAGGTCGTCGTAGTCGAAGTGCCGCAGCTCGGCCCGGACGAAGTGGTTGGCCAGGTGGGGCATCAGGTCGGCGAGCCTGCTGTCCGCCGCCAGCGCCACCCTGCGGACCCGTCGGTGGTGGTCGCGGACGAAGCGCAGGTGGCGCAGGAGGCTCGTGATGTTCTCCCAGCCGGGGAAGTCACGGGTGTGGACGACGATTCCGGCCAGTTCGTCGTGCGTGTCGAGCCAGGTGTCCGCCGTCTGCGCCAGCGCGTCGAAGTCCTGGACCCGCAGCGGCGCCTCGATCTCGGCCACGAGGACCTGGGAGTCGGGGTCGAGGCGGTGGGACAGACCCGGCCCCTCGGGCAGGGCGGCCAGCCAGCGGAGGGCCTCGTCGCGGTCGTCGACGTCGAAGACGCGCACCGGGCACGGCGCCAGGAACCGTCCGAGACGGGTCGCCCTGCGGATCCATTCGGTGTCGGTCACGACCGCGCAGCCCTCGAAGAGCCGCATGGCGCCCATCCCGACCTTGAGGTCCTCCCAGGCGGCCCCGGGGGTGAAGGAGTCGAACTCCGGGCCGAACTCGCAGAGCACGCGGACCCGGCGCCCCTCGCGCCGGGCCTCGTCGACGATCGGTTCGACCACCGTCTCGTAGTCGTCCTTGGTGACGGAGCCGACGGCCTTCAGGGCGTCGACACCGGCGGGCGCGTCCGGGATCCGCTCCAGCATGGTCCTCTCCTCTTCACAACCGTCACGCGGCTCGGTCAGCGGGAGGGAGGGCAGGGGGTGCCGTCCACGGTCTACCCCGGAGCGTCACCGGGTACACACGGTGCGCTCCGGGCGGCGGTCCACGTGGCCGTGCACCGGCTGGCCCACGGTCGGGAGGGCTGGGTCACTCGTCGGCCGTGGGCACGGCGGTCCCGTCGGCGGTCTGGCGGGAGCGCATGAGGTCGGGCTCGATGTAGATGAGCGTGGCGATCGGCACCTCCCGGCGGACGCGCGCCTCGGCGGCGTCGATGGCGCGGGTGACCCGCACGGCGTCGTCCTCTCCGTCGACCGCCACCTTGGCGGCCACCAGCAGCTCGTCCGGTCCCAGGTGCATGGTGCGCATGTGGATGACGGAGTCGATGTCCTCGGTGCCGGCGATGGCGCGCTCGATCCGGCGCACGTGCTCCTCTGTGGCGGACTCGCCGACCAGGAGGCTCTTCATCTCGACGGCCAGGACGACGGCGATCGCGACGAGCAGCAGACCGATCGCGGCGGTGCCCAGGCCGTCGTAGACGCCGTCGCCGGTGATGAGGGTCAGGCCGACACCGATGAGCGCGAACACCAGGCCGAGGAGGGCGCCCGCGTCCTCCAGGAGGATGACCGGCAGCTCGGGCGACTTGGAACGGCGGATGAACTCGACCCAGCCCGCCTTGCCGCGGACGGCGTTGGACTCCTTGATGGCCGTGCGCATGGCCATCGACTCCAGGACGATGGCGACGCCCAGCACGGCGATCGGGACCCAGCGCCACTCCTCGATCGGGTGGGGGTCGGAGATCTTGTGCCAGGCCTCGTAGAGCGCGAACAGACCGCCGACGCTGAAGAGCACGATCGCGACGAGGAAGGCGTAGATGTAGCGTTCGCGGCCGTAGCCGAAGGGGTGCGCGGCGGTGGCGTCGCGCTTGGCCCGCCTGCCGCCGAGGAGGAGCAGGCCCTGGTTGCCGGAGTCGGCCACGGAGTGGATGGACTCCGCCAGCATGGCCGAGGAGCCGGTGAGGAGGAACGCCATGAACTTGGTGGCGGCGATCCCGAGATTGGCCCCCAACGCCACCACGACGGCCTTGGTACTTCCTTCAGCAGCCACTGCGCTCTTCTCTCTGCTCTTCCGGCTCGGTCCGGGTCGCATCCTAGCGATGCCGGGTGTCGCAGGTCATACCCGAGGTGAACGGAGGCCGTCCACCGGCCGGAGACGGTCGGTGGACGGCGTCCGGGTCACCCGGCCGGGGCCACCGGATCGCCGCGGAAGACCTCGCGGCCGTGCCAGTCGACGTGGTCGGGTTCGACGGCGGGGTCCGCGCCCCCGGGGCGGTTCAGCGGTCGCCCCGCCAGGGAGGTCACGAGCCGCTCCGAGGCCGGGGAGCGCCCCCTGAACCGGGTGGAGACGGCGACGGTGTGGTCCCGCGAGAGCCCGAGGACGCCCCGGTCGAACAGCCGGTGGTGGATCGAGCACAGGCACAGGCCGTTGGTGAGGTCGTCGGGGCCGCCCAGCGCCCACCAGCGCACGTGCGCGGCCTCCAGTGCCACGGGGCCGCCGTCGATCCACCCGTCGTAGCCGCAGAAGGCGCACCGGTGGTCGTAGGAGTCCAGGACCAGGTCCCGGAAGCCGGGGTCACGGCGTCCCGCGACGAGGCGGACGTCGTCGGTCCCGACGGCCCCGGTGTCCGGGGCGAGCCCGGCGAGCGTGCAGATCTCCGCGTGCAGGGAGGGTTCGAAGTTCGCGTCGAGCAGGTGGCGCGCGATACGGGTGGTCAGGCCGGGGTCCCGCGACAGGGCCGCGGACAGCTCCGGGCTCAGGCTTCCGCGCGCGCCCTCACGCCGTAGCTCCGTGGCGCTGGCGGCGTCGCACTCCCGCCCGTCCACGGTGGTGACCCGCCACAGGCCGTCGCTGGTCAGGTGGTGGAACGGGTAGGCGGGCGAGGTCCGCCGGGGTGGGCCGAACTCCCGCAGGAGGTGGGCCAGGTGTCGCTCCGCCTCGCTGTAGGGGATCGGGCGGGCACCGTGGCGCTGGTGGTACCCGAGCGCGTAGAGCAGCAGGAGGGGTTTGTGGGGGGCGCGGTAACCGTTGCGGTTCCAGCGTCTGATCGCCGCGACCCGGTCGATCCAGTCCATCCGGCGACCCTAGCGCTCCCGGATCCGGCTGGGGAGGTCGAGTCCCGCCCGGTCGTGGGCGTGGTCGCCCCGTGCGGGGCGACCACGCCCACGCCTCGCGCCGCGCGGCACCGCCTCACGGGGTCACGGACCGCCAGCGGACGTGTTCGGGGATGATGTCGTCGACGTGCCAGTCGATGTCGGAGTCGACGGACACCACCCCCTCGATCCGCTGGGCGCGCCGCACCAACTCCTGGGCCTCGCTGCGCAACCGCACGGTCCCGGTCATGTGGACGACGCCGTCGGAGACCGTCGCGGTCGGCTCCTCGTCGCGCGCCCGGTTCATGACCTCGGCGATCTCACCGCGCACCTCGTCGGCGATCTCGGCGTCCCCGCGCAGGAACACCCGCAGCAGGTCGGACCGGCTCACGATCCCGACCAGGCGCCCCTCCTCGTCCACCACCGGCAGGTGCTTGACGCCGCGCCGCTCCATCAGCCGCGCCGCCTCGACCACGCTGCTGTCGGGTCCCACCGTCACGGCCGGGCGCGTCATGAGTTCGGCCGCGCTCGTGGCCCGGGCCTTGTCCCGCGCCGCTCCGCCGACACCCAGGCGGGCGCGCAGACGGGCACGCGGCGGCGGGATGTAGTCACCGCCCTTGAACTCCTCCTTGTGGAGCAGGTCCTCCTCCGACACCACCCCGACCACGCGCCCCTCGGCGTCGGTCACCGGCAGAGCGCCCACGTGGTGGTCGACCAGCGCTTCGAGGACCTCCCGGTAACCGGCGTCCTCGGTGACGGCGACGACCTGGGACGTCATGACACTGCGGACCGTACTCATCACGGAACCCCCTCGTCCGTCGGGCCGCCGACCCGTGTGAACACGGACGCGCGGCCGTCGAGTCCCCTTCCAGGCTACCCCCGGCACCGGCTCCGACCGGGGGGAACGGAGTCCGGTGTGGGGCGGTCGGGTGCGGACCGCGATCGTGATCGGGCGGCAAAGACACGGCAGCCGGTCGGCGTTGCCCGCCCACCTCCGTCGCTCCGGGCCATTGAATGAGCACGTTGGGAAACACCCCGTCCGTCGAGCATGACTGGAGTACCCGAACGTGTTGAAACGCCTCGCCGCCACCGCCGCCACCGCCGCGGTGGCGCTGCCGTTGTTCGCCGCGCCCGCCCACGCCGCCGAGGGGGTCGTCCTCTTCAGGCACGACCTGGCGAACAACCCCGTCACCGTGGCCGTCGACCCCGCCGAGGGCTGCCACACCGTCCCGCAGGTGCTCCCCGGCCTGCCCTCCGCCGAGCGGGCCAAGAACCGCACCGACGCGCTCCTCCGCTTCTACGCCGCGCCCGACTGCCATCACCCCGTCGGCCGCAAAGCGCTGCCCGGTGACGTCGTGAACGTCCGGGGCGCGATGTCCTTCGAGGTCATCGACCTGGAGTAGCTCCGGGGGCACCGGCGGCGGCCGCGCACGGCGAGTGTCCGTGCGCGGCGTGTCGTTGGCGGGGGCAATGATGACCGTTGTCATGAGGGGGTGTCGGAACACGCCCTCGACGACCGTACGCGCAAGGACGTCACACGACCGTGCCCACCCCCAGGAGCCCCAGATCGCACGCCCCTCCCCACCGCGCGCGTCCGTGCCGCTGGACCCGGCCTTCCTCCGGCGGTGGACGGGCAACGCCGCCTCCGGTCTGGCCGCGTGGGCGATGCCGTTCATCCCCGGCCCGGCCGTCCTGGCCGCCCGCACCGCCGGGTTCCTCGCCGGACTGGGCGCGCTGACCGCCGCCGGGTACTCCGCGACCAACGTCCTCCTCCCGGCGGTCAGCCGCGACGCGTTCGGCACCGAGGCGGTGCTCGTCGTGTGCGCGGCCCTGTGCTTGCTCGCTCCGGGCACCGCCGCGCTCGCCCCGGGTCGAAGCACGTCGGCGCGGGAACCGGACAGGCCGCGCGAACGACCTGAACAGGGAGGACAAGCACCACGATCGGCGCGCGGCGCCGACGATGAGGAGAACGCCGCCATGACACAGGACGAGGACGCACCCCCCGAGGACGCGGCGGAACGGACGCGACCCGGGGCATGGACGGCGCTCCGGCCGCTGGTCCTGCGGCTGCACTTCTACGCCGGGGTGTCCGTCGCCCCGTTCATCCTGGTCGCGGCGGTCACCGGCCTGCTGTACGTGTGGACGCCGCAGATCGAGAACGCCGCCTACGCCGACCTGCTGCGCGTCGAACCCGCCGGGGAGACCCTGCCGTTGCACGAACAGGTGCGGGTGGCGCGGGAGGAACTGCCGGACGCCGAACTCGACGCGGTGCGCCCGCCCGCGACTGGGGAGGACGCCACGCGGGTGCTGTTCGACGTGCCCGGGTTGGAGTCGGGGCAGCGGGCGGCGGTGTTCGTCGATCCCTACGGCGGCGACGTGCTCGGGGTGACCGAGTCCTACGGCACCAGCGGCGCGCTGCCCGTGCGCACGTGGATCGAGGTGTTCCACGCCAACCTGCACCTGGGTGACGTCGGACGCCTGTACAGCGAACTCGCGGCGAGCTGGCTGTGGGTGGTCGCGCTGGGCGGCGTCGCGCTGTGGATCGCCCGGGCGCGGCGGTCGCGGGGCGGGGCGCGGCGCGCGCTGCTGCCCGGTTCGGGGACGTCCCGGGGGCGGGCGCGTTCGGTCTCGCTGCACGGCGCCACCGGCCTGTGGATCACGGTGGGTCTGCTCTTCCTGTCGGCGACCGGGATGACGTGGTCGCAGTACGCGGGCGGCAACATCGCCGACCTGCGGGAGAGGCTGTCCTGGGCGACCCCGTCGGTGTCCGCGCGGGCCCCGGTCACCTCGCCCGGCGTGGATCTGGGGGTGGACGCCGTGCTGGCCAGCGCGCGGGAGGCCGGACTGGACGGCCCCGTCGAGATCGCCTATCCGCCGACGCCCGCCTCGCCCTACGTGGTCCGGCAGCTCGACCGGCTCTGGCCGACACGGGCGGACAGCGCGGCGATCGCGCCGGACACGGCGGAGGTCACCGACGTGGTGCGGTTCGCCGACTACCCGCTGACGGCCAAGTTCACCCGGTGGGGGATCGACGCCCACATGGGGCTGCTGTTCGGGGTGGCCAACCAGGTGGCACTGACCGTGCTGGCCGTGGCGCTGCTGGCCGTCGTCGTCTGGGGTTACCGGATGTGGTGGCAGCGGCGGCCCACGCGGTCGCGGGCGCTGGGGGTCGGCCGCCCCTACCCGCGTGGCGCCTTCCGCGCCCTGTCGCCGCCGCTGCGGGCGGCGGTCGTGGTCGTCCTGGTCGCGGTCGGCTGGGCGGCGCCGCTGGTGGGGGTGTCGCTGCTGGCGTTCCTGACCGTGGACGCCGTCCTCGGGTGGCTCGCGCGACGGGGCGGTCGGGCGGCGGTCGAGGCGGACGCGGTGGCGCGGCCGCGTGGGCGGGATGAGACACTGACCGGGACCTCATATACCCCCTGACCGTATTGGAGCGCCGATGACCCCTGACCGCCTGGAGGAGGCGAGGACGAGCGACCGGGTGGGCGGCACGACCGTGCTGCTGACCCTGGTCATGGCCTGGTCGATGCTGCCGCTGTTCACGGTGGCCGCGCTGGCGCCGCGGCTCGGGCCCGAGCTGGGCACCGGCCCGGCGGCGCTGGGCGTCGCGGTCGGCGCCGGGTTCGCCGTGGCCGCCGCGCTGTCCCCCGTGGCGGGGCGGCTGACCGACCGGTGGGGGCCGCGGCGGTGCACGGTCGGACTGCTGGTGCTGGCGGCGGTCGGGCTGGGGCTGCTGGCGACGGCCCGGGACCTGGTCACGCTGTGCCTGGCGCTGGCGCTGTCCGGCCTGCCGCAGGCGTTCGCCAACCCGGCGACCAACAAGACGATCCTGCGGTCGGTGCCCGCCGACCGGCGGGGCGGTGTGACCGGGTGGAAACAGTCCGGGGTACAGCTCGGCGCACTGGTGGCCGGGGTACCGCTGTCGCTGGTCGCGGCCTGGTCGGGGTGGCGGGTCGCGGTCGTGGTGGCCGCCGCGGTCGCCGTGCTGCTCGCGGTGTGGGCGCTGTTCGCGCTCGCCGCCGACGCCCCGGGCGGTGGCGTGCGGGGGGCCGGTGCCGAGCCGCTGCCGCGCGGTCCGGTGGGGCGGCTCGCGGTGTTCTCGCTCTTCCTGGGCGTGGGGGTGTCGTCGATGAACGCGCACGTGGGCCTGTTCGCCGCCGACGAGCTGGGGCTGGCCCCGGTGGCGGCGGGCCTGGCGGTGGCGGTCCTGGGCGTCTCCGGGGTGCTGGGGCGCGTGCTGTGGGCGGCGAGGGCCGGTCACGGCGGGGCGTTCCGCCTGCTGGCGCCGCTGGCGGGCGGGTCCGTCCTGGGCCCCGCGCTGCTGGTGACGGCGGTGTGGGTTCCGGTGTTGGTGTACCCGGCCGCGGTCGCGGTCGGGGGGCTGGCGGTGGCGGCGAACGCGGTGTCGATGATCGCCGTGATGACCGCCGCGCCCGGGCCGAGGGCGGGTCGGGCCACGGCACTGGTGTCGGCCGGGTTCTTCGCGGGGTTCGCGGTCGGCCCCGGTGTGCTGGGCGCCCTCGCCGAGACGGCCGGTTACACGTACGCGTGGGGGTGGCCCGCGCTGGCGCTGCTCGCGGCGGGGGCGACGGCCGCCCCGTGGCTGCGGCGGGAGGCCCGGTCGTGAGGGCGGAGGCGGCGCGGCGGGTCCTCGACACCCTCCTCGACGGCGTCGACGACCTGCACTCGGGGCTGGACGGCCGGTACCCCCTGTTCCGTCGGCCGGGCGAAGCGTGGGTCACGAGTCGGCGCGGGTCGTGGACCGGCGGGCTCTGGTCGGGGCTGCTGTGGCTGCGGGCGCTGGAGCGTCCCGGGTCGGCGCACGCGGCGGCCGCCCGCCGCGCGAGCGGGGGCCTGGCGGTGTGGGCCGAGGCGGACACGGCCACGCGCGGACTGGTGTTCTGGTACCCGCTCGCGCTCGCGCGGTTCGCGGTTCCGGGTGGTGTCGCCCCGCTGGAGGAGGCGGCCGGCCGGGCGGCGCGGTCGTTGGGTGGGCGCTTCGACCCCGGGACGGGGGTGGTCCCGTGGGGTGGCGCCTTCGAGGGTGCGGGCGACCTCGTGCGGGTGGACGGTGCGCCCGGCGTGGCGCCGCTGATGCGGGAGGCGCCGGGGGTGTCGGAGGCGGTCACGGCGGCCGGGGCGGCGCACCTGGTCCGGCACCTGCGACTGTGCTGGGACGGGTCGTCCGTGGCGCCGGTGTGGCGGTTGGACGGGGACGCGGCGGTCCGTGACGGGGCGCCGACGCGGTACTGGTCGCGGGGGCGGGCGTGGTTGCTGACGGCGTTCGCGGACGCGGTGCGACTGGGGCTCGTGGCGTCCGACGACCCGGAACTGGGGTCAGCGCTGGACGCGGACGCGCCGCTGGTGCCCCCGGCCGACGCGGAGGAGCCGAAGGGGCCGGTGGACACGGGGGCGGCGGCGATCGAGGCGGCCGCGCTGCTGCGGCTGGCGCGCGCCGTGGAGTCCTCGCGAACGAACTCATTCGCTGCCGCCCAGCCGCGGTCCTCGGCCTCGCCCCGGCCCCTCCTCGGTGCGACCGGCCAGACCGCACAGGACCGGCCAGGAGCTGCGCGGACTGGGCGAACGAGCGCTCGGGGCACCGACGCGGCCGCCTCCGCCCAGGTCCCGGACTCCGCGCGCCACGGGGGAACCGTCCAGACTCGGGGCGAGGGCGCCCCGGCCGCCCGTGCGGTGGCCGCACGGGCGCGGGCACACGCGATCGTGCGGACGTTGCAGCGCGACCACCTGGGCACGCACGGCCTGGAGCAGGGGTCCTACGAGACCGCCGACGGACTGGTCACCGGGATCGAGTCCGTGTGGGGGAACTTCTTCCTCGCCCTGGCGGCGGCGATGGCCCTCGGCACCGTCCCCGCCGACCTCGTCTGACCCCTCACCCGCGCAACAAACGCCGCGCCACCGCCGACACATGCAGCTCGTCGGGCCCGTCCAGCACCCGCGCCTGGCGCGCCAGCCGCTGCAACCGGGGCAGCGGCGTGTCCGGTCCCAACCCCTCCGCTCCGTGGACCTGCGCGGCGGCGTCGGCCACCGTCGACAGCGCCCGCGCGGCCGCCACCTTGGCCGTGGCCACCGCCGTACGCCCCGGATCGGCGCCGGGGTCCTCCACCGCCGACACGGCCGCCCCCACCAGGGACCGCGCGGAGGCCAGGGCCAGGTGCGACTCGAACACCAGCCCCCGCACCAACTGGTACTCCCCCAGAGCGGGGCTCCCCCGTCCGGTGTCGCGGGCCCGGTCGAGCAGCAGCCCGAAGGCGCGCTCCGCCTGCCCGAGCCACCGCAGGCTCCGCAGCGTCCGCCCGAGCCCCACCCGCGCGCCCGCCACGCGCAGCCCCTCCCCCACGTCACCCAGCACGTGGTCGGCGTCGACCGGCGCGTCGTCGAAGGCGATCTCATACTGCCCGCCGACACCCCACACCGGCAACTCCCGCACCACCCGTACCCCGGGTGTCTCGGCGGGCACCGCCAGGACGGTCAGCCCGTCGCGTCCGCCCGGACCGGGCGGACCCGTGCGCGCCACCACGATGACCAGGTCCGCCTCGCGCGCCCCGGTCACGAACCACTTCGCCCCGCGCAGCCGGAATCCCCCGGGGGCCGGGGTCGCGGTGGTCGCGATCACGGCCGGGTCCGAGCCGCGCGCACCCGGTTCGGTCATCGCGAAGCACGCCCGCAGCCGCCCCGACACCAGCCCCTCCAGGTAGCGCTCGCGCAGGGCGGGTGTCGCGTGTTCGTCGAGGGTCCGCACGTCCAGCAGCGCCGCCGACCCGAGGACGGACGGTCCGTGGTCGCTGCGCCCCTCGGCCTCGGCGACGGGCGCGTACTCGGCCAGCCCCAGGCCCCCTCCGCCGAGTTCCCGGGGCAACGGCAGCGCCCACAGCCCCTCCCGCACCGCATGTTCCCTCAGCTCCGCGCGTCGCGCCCGCGCCCGGTCACCGCCCGCGTCCAGGACGTCCTCCCAGGGCTCGACCTCCCGCACCACGAAGTCGCGCACCCGCTCGACCAGGTTCGACGATTCCCGCCGCATCACCACCGTCGCCTCCTCCCAGCCGCTCGGGAACCATCCGTCCCCGGACGGCGACTGTTTGTGCGACAGAAAGGTCGAAGCGGACGATCGACGAGTTCCCCCAATCCTCCCCCAACCCATCCCACTTCGGACAGAATTCGCGAGGCACACCCATGACCTCCACTGTTCCCCTCACCCCACCGCCCCTGGCGGGAACGGGCCTGACCCACGACGGAGGCGGCGATCCGCACCACCACACCGAACGCCAGCTCCGCGCTCTGGGCGCCGACCTGCCGGACACCCCGGCCGACGGCGCCCCCGCCTCCTCCCGGCTCGCGTCCCCCCGCGGCGCCCGCGCGGTCCTGGACTGGCCCGCGCACGACGACGGCGAGACCGACCTGCAGGCCCGCGCCGGGCTCGCGGCCGTCCACGGCCGCCGCCACGGCGCCCCCGAACCCCTGCCCTTCGCCTACGCCGGCACGGTCTCCGCCACCGCCCACCTCACGGGCCTCCTGGCCGCCGAACTCCTGCGCCTGCGCTCCGGCCGCGCGACGACCGTCCGCACCAACGCCGAGACGTGTGCCCTGCTCACCGTCGCCCAGTACCTGGCCGCCGCGGCCGCCGACGACGCGGAGGCCGTCCCCCCGGAGCCGGGCACCGCCACCTTCACCAGCGCCGACGGGATCGACTTCGAGATCGAGGCCCTCGCCCCCGAGCCCTGGGGCCGCTTCTGGGACGGCCTGTCCGCCCCCCGGCGCGCGGTCAGCGCGGGCTGGGCCCCCTTCCAGTTCCGCTACGCGACCGCCCGTGCCCCGCTCCCCGACGAGCTGCGGTCGGCCGCCGCCGAGCACTCCTGGGATCACGTCCGATCCGCCGCCGAGCGTGGCGGCGTCGGCCTCGTCCGGATCACGGACGCGACCCGGCACTCGTGGGAGGAGACCGGCGCACGACCGCCCTGGGTGCTGCGTCCCGTGCCCACCGACACCTCGTCTACCGTCGGCCCCTCCGGTCCCACGACGCCCCCCGGGGAGCTTCCCCTCACCGGGTTGCGCGTCCTGGAGGCGGGCCGCCGTATCCAGGCGCCGCTGGCCGCCCACCTGCTCCGGTCGCTCGGCGCGACGGTCGTGCGGATCGAGCCGCCCGGCGGCGACCCGCTGCGCGGTATGCCGCCGACGTGCGGTGGGCTCTCCGCGCGGTGGCTCGCGCTCAACCACGGCAAGGACGCCCTCGAGGTGGACATCAAGAGCGACCGGGGCCGCCGCGACCTGCGCGACCTGGTGCGCGACGCCGACGTCTTCCTGCACAACTGGGCGCCCGGCAACGCCGAGCGGCTCGGCCTGGACGCCGCCGCCCTGGCCCCGGCCAACCCGCGCCTGGTGTACGCCTACACCTCCGGCTGGGGCGGTCCCGCCGACGGCCTGCCCCCGGGCACGGACTTCATGGTCCAGGCGCACGAGGGGCTCACCGCCCCGACGCGGACGCCCGGCCGGACGACGGTCGCCTCCCTGATGACCGTGCTCGACGTCCTGGGCGGCTTCCTCGGGGCCCAGGCCGTGACCGCCGCCCTGCTGACCCGCGAGCGCCTGGGTTCGGCGGTGGCCGTGGAGAGCTCCCTGCGCGCGGCGGCCGACCTGCTGCACGACTGCCCCCGGACCGGGACCTCCCACCTGGACGGCCACCCGGTCGCCACCGACCTGCCCGGGCTCGAACACGACCCGCGCCTGGGCCCGCTGCTCTCCCGCACCGCCGACGGGCTCCTGGCGGTCGACTCCCCGTGGAGGACCTCATGACGCCCCGTACCTTCCCCGACCTGGTCCCGGCGCACCTGCGCGCACGGTGGCGGGACGAGGGCCACTACCTCGGCATGGGCGTCTACCAGCTGTTCCGCACCGTCGCCCTGGCCCACCCCGACCGGGACGCCGTCGTGGACGACCACGGGCGGGTGACGTACGCGGCCCTGCACCGCGAGGTCCTGAGCGTGGCCGGGGCGCTGACACGCCTGGGCGTGCGCCCCGGCGAGGTCGTGGCCGTCCAGCTGCCCAACCAGGCGGCCGCGGTGGCCACCGAACTGGCGATCGCGGCGGTCGGCGCCGTGGCGCTGCCCTTCCCGGTGGGGCGCGGCTCCTCGGAGGTCGAGGCCCTGCTGCGCGGCTCCGGCGCGGTGCTCCTCGTGGCCGCGACCGAGCACCGGGGCCGCTCCCCGCTGCGGACCGCCGAGGCGCTGCGTCCCCGCCTGCCCGACCTGCGCTGGGCGGTGGGCGTGGACGGCCGGGGGCGGCTCCTGTCGGCGACCGTTTCCCCCGCCGACGAGTCCGACCTGCCCGAGGTGGACGCCTCCTCCGCCGCCCGGATCCTGGTCTCCTCCGGCTCGGAGGCCCAGCCCAAGATGGTCGCCTACTCCCACGACGCGCTCGCGGGCGGCCGCGGTAACTTCGTGGCCTCCCTGCGACGGGGCGCCGACCCCCTCCGGGCGCACTTCCTGGTCCCGCTCGGATCGGCCTTCGGCAGCAACGCCACCTCGGTGGTCCTGGCCCGGCACGGCGGAACACTGCTGCTCAACGACCACTTCGACGCGGACCGCGCACTGGCGACGATCGCCGACCACCACCCGACCCACGTGCTCGGCGTGCCCACGATGATCCGCATGATGCTCGACCTGAACCGCTGCCCCCGCCCCGGCGACGGCGCGGTCCTGGTCCTGGGCGGGGCGCCGCTGGACCCCGACACGGCGCGGCGGGCGCGCAAGGTCTTCGGCGGTCCCGTGGTCAACCTCTACGGGTCGGCGGACGGCGTCAACTGCCACACCGGCCTGGACGGCGACCCGTGCGACGAGTCCGGCCCCGGCCGTCCGGCGGGACGGCCCGACCCCGGGGTCGTGTCCATCCGCGTGGTGGACGCCGACGGCCGGGACGTGGCCGCGGGCGCGACCGGCGAGATCGTCGCACTGGGCCCGATGTCCCCGCTGTGCCACGTCGGCGGGGACGGGGCCGACGAGCGCCACCGCACCGCCGACGGGTGGGTGCGCACCGGAGACCTGGGCGTCCTGGACGAGCGGGGTCTGCTGCGGGTGGTCGGACGGCTCAAGGACGTGGTGATCCGGGGCGGCGCCAACATCAGCCCGGCCGAGGTGGAGTCCGCCGTGCGCACCCACCCGGCCGTGGCGGACGCCTGCTGCTTCGGGACCCCGGACCCGCTCATGGGTGAGCGGCTGGTCGCGGCCCTGGTGCCGCGCGGCGGAACGGAACCGCCGGACGTCGCGGCGTTGGCCGTCCACCTCAAGGAGGGCGGGCTGGACCCGTTCAAGTGCCCGGAGCGGGTCCTGCGGGTGGGTCGGCTGCCCCTGACCGCCGCGGGCAAGGTGGACCGCGACGCCCTGCGCGCTCTCGTCGACTGACCGCGCGCGGCGCCCGGGCGCGCCGTCGCGGGGACCGCCGCCGGCGGGGTGGACGGCCCCACCCCACCGGCCCGGCCGGGAGCGGCCTACCCCTCGGAGTCCCCGGCCCCGTGGTCACCGTGGTCACCGCCGCGGCCGCCGGAACCGGGGTCGACCTCGCGGCCCGCGAACGCCTCGGCGATGGTGTGCGCGTTGGCCTCGTACAGTGCGATCAGGTCCAGGTCCTCGCCGGGGTAGTTGACCACACCGATCTGGAGGGCGTCGGAGTCGGGCAGCACCCGGCCCGTCGACATGTGCGTGTTCTCGAACACGAACGCGGGCTCGGCCCCGGCCAGCCCGGCCACGTCGGACGCGCCCAGCTGCTCTGGGCCGTAGGTCCCGACCAGTTCCGCCCCGGCGAGTTCGGCGGCCCAGGCGGCGTAGACCTGCGCGACGGCGCGCGGGGCCGCGCCGTCCGGCCACCGACCGGCGAGGTCCTCGGCGATCCGCTCGCGCTCCTCGTCGAAGGTGGACAGCCACTCCTCGGCGGCCTCGGAGGTGCCGAACAGCCCACCCAGGCGGGCGACCTCGGCGGCGATGGTGTCCGGGGAGTTGTCCAGTTCCACCTCGACCGTGCGCGCGTCGCCGCCCGCCGCGTCCGTGATCTGCTGGGCGAACGGCTCGAAGGGGCTGTAGAGCACATAGTCCGCCTCGGCCACGGCTGCCAGGTCGGAGGGTGCGGGCTCGTACTCGGGGGCGTGCTGGACGTCGGCGGGCACGATCACCGTGACGTCCTCGGCCCCGGCGGCGGTCGCGAACGCCCCCTGCCAGGTGGTGGTCGCCACGATCACGGGCCCCTCGGCGGCGGGGCCGTCGGAGCCCTCCGCGTCGTCGCCCGTGTCCGTGCCCGCGGCGCAGCCGGTGAGCAGCAGCGCGGCGCAGCTCAGGACGAGGGGTCGGAGGAGTGCGGGGTGCGGTGCCATGCGCGGTGTGTCCTTTCGGGGAGGAGGTGGGCGGCCACGGCGAGGAGCCCGGCCGTCAGGACCAGGACCGGCCCGGGGGGCAGGTCGAGGAGGAGCGCCAGGGCGAAGCCGACGGCCGTGCTGACCAGACCACACACCACGGCCCAGGCCGCGATCGAGGTCAGGGAGGAGCCCAGCCGGCGCGCGGCCAGGGCGGGCAGGATGGTGAGCGCGTCGACCAGCAGCGCGCCGGTCAGCCGGATCGCCCCGGCCACGGCGACGGCGACGATCACCAGCAGGACGAGGGTGAACCAACGGACGCGCACGCCGCTGACCAGTGCGAGTTCGCGGTCGTGCAGGAGCAGGGCGAGCTGGCGGCGGAAGCGGACGAGGAGTCCGGGCACGAGCACCGCCAGACAGCCGAGGATGACCAGGTCGACGGTGCGCACCGACAGGATCGAGCCCCACAGCAGAGCGAAGGCGCTGGCGGCGTTGGTGCCCGAGACCGCGATGAGCAGCAGGGCCGCGGCCATGGCCAGGCTCATCAGCAGCCCCATGCCGCCGGAGAGGCCGCCCGGCCGGTCGGCCAGGGGGCTGACCGCCGCTCCGGCGCACGCGCAGGCCACCAGCGCGCACAGGGTGGGGTCGGCCCCGGTGAGCAGGCCGACGGCGATCCCCAGCAGGGCGACGTGCATCATCGCGAAGCGGACCGGCATGATGTCCAGCCCGACGATGACCACCCCGACCAGGGGGAGGCCGACCGCGCCCAGGAACAGGCCCAGGGCGGCGCGTTGGACGGCGGGCATGGCCAGGAGGGCGGCGAGGGTGTCCGCGTCGATCACGCGACCTCCCGGAGTCGGCCCGCCGCCATCTCCAGTCTCCGGTCGCAGTCGGCCGCCAGGTCGGGGTCGTGGGTGACGACCAGGGTCGTGACCCCCAGGCAGAGCAGGTGGCGGGCGGCGTCGCGGCGGGCGTCGAAGTCGAGGGCGGCGGTCGGTTCGTCGGCCAGGACCACACCGGCTCCGGCCGCGACACGGCCGATCACGCGCGCCAGGTGCACGCGCTGGAGCTGCCCGCCGGAGAGGGTGGCGACCGGCCGGTCCAGGAGGTGGCCGACGCCCAGGTCGGCGGCGGCGTCGCGGGCGGACTCCGTGCCGCGTCCGCCGCCGTCCAGGAGTTCGCGGACCAGGAGGGGGAAGGACCCGGCCGACTGGCGTTGCGGGATCCACGCGCACTCGCGTCGGCGCCGTGCCCAGTCCCGGGCGGTGCGGGCGACGTGCCCGTCGACGGCGACGGTCCCCCGGGAGGGCCGGTGCAGTCCGAGGACCGCGCGGACCAGGGTGGACTTGCCCGAGCCGTTCGTGCCGACCAGGGCGACCCGGCTCCCCGCCCGGATGTCGAGGTCGACCCCGTCCACGGCCCGCACCGGCCCGTGGTCGCAGGTCAGCGATTCGATCCGGATCCCGGCTCCCGGTGGTGGCACGCCGCACCCGCCTTCCGCTGGACGGTTCCTTCCCGACAGGAGTCGTCGGGACACCGCCCGGAGTTCCCGAATCCTGACATCACGGGATCGGTACGGACGCGCGCCCGGGGCGACGCTCCCCGTGGCGCCTCCGTGACCGCCGAGGCCGCCACGGACGCGCCACGGGCAGCTCCGTCATCGCCCCCCACCGCGGCCCTCCGCACCGGGGCCGCGGTGAACTCAGTGGTGACCCTCGTGCGCGTCCTCCCCGCCGTCCCCGGCGGTCATCGGCTGGACGGGCGCGGTGACCTCCACCTCGTGCTCGCTGGCGAAGGTCAGGGTGAGGACGACCTCGTCCCCCACGGCGAGCGGCTCGGGCAGGTCGTTCACCATCACGTGGTAACCGCCCGCCATCAGCTCCGTCGCGCCGCCGCCGGGGACGGGGATCTCCTCGACGGCGCGCATCATCGAGGCCCCGGAGTCGGTGGTCTCGGTGGTGTACAGGTCCGCGTCGTCGGAGGCGTCGGCGGTCACCGCCGTGATCGCGTCGTCGGCCTCGGCTCCGTTCTCCACGCGCAGGTAGACCGCGCCCACCTCCGGATTGGCGGGCTCGGGCATCCAGGCGCCGGAGATCCGCAGGTCCCCGGCCTCGGCGGTGCCCCGCTCGGCCGCGTGGTCGGCGGCGGCCTCCGGCGCGGCGGGCTCCTCCGTCCCCCCGCAGGCCGTGACGGCCAGGAGGGCGGCGGCCCCCACGGCGACGGCACCCGGTACGCGGCGTCTCACGCCGCCCCCTGCACTCGACATGCTTCCTCGTTCCCCCTCGTGTGCGGTGTCGGCCGATGCTCTCCGACGCTCGGATATGGAGTCGTCGGAGCCCCCGCCCCGGTTCCCGGTCGGTCCCGGCGGTCTCACAGCAGTGTTCCGGCCAGACCGGATCCGTCCTCGGGCACGGGCGGAACCGCGAACACCGCGCTTCCCTCGTGCCGGATGAAGTCGTTCAGCGCGTCCGCGCCCTCGTCGAGACTGGTCTGCACGGCCGTGAAGCCCGACCTCGGGTCGGCCTGCCACGCGGTGAAGAGCAGGCCCGCCTGCCTGCGTCCCTCCGCGTCCCATCCCAGGTCGTAGTTGAACCCCCGGCGCAGCATCCGCGCGCCCAGGGTGCTCTCCGGGCTGGCGAGCCGGATGTGCGCGCGGCGCGGGATCACCGGTTCCCCGTCGTCGCCTCGGGCCGCCAGGTCGGGCCGGTCGTCCTCCCGGTCTCCGCCCAGTGGCGCGCCGTCCGACAGGCGGCGGCCGATCACCGCCTCCCGGTCGGCGGTCTCCAGTGCGAACCAGTCGTCCAGCAGCATGCGGATGCGCCGCACCACGACGTAGGAGCCGCCGTCCATCCACGACAGCGCGCCCTCGGGATGCGAGGCCAGGACCTGAGAGTCGAACAGGGGCTCGGTCGGTTCCGGGTTGACCGTGCCGTCGACGCTGCCCATGAGGTTGCGCGGGGTGGCCGTGTGGTCCTCGGCGGCCACCGGCGAGCGCTGGAACCCGGGCAGGGCCCAGCGCACCCGGGCCCGGTCCCCGGCGCGGCGCAGCAGGTACTCGACGGCCGAGCTGACCACCACCGGGTCCTCGGCTCCCACGTGCAGCATCAGGTCGCCGCCGCACCAGGCCGGGCGGAGGTCGTCGGCACCGAACTCCGGTAGCTCCGCCAGGTGGGGCGGGCGGCGGTCGGCCAGCCCCGCCCGGTCCAGGAGCGACCCGCCCAGGCCGACGGTGACGCCCAGGGAGGCGGGGCGCAGCCCCTCGGAGGGAGCGCCCTCGTCGATCGCGGCCAGCCCCCGTTCGTGCAGGGCGGCCGCCTCCCCGTGCCAGACGTCCAGCACCTCCCGGGCGGAGGCGCGCACCTTTGCCGCCTCCTCTCCCCGCACGTCCACGGCGAGCACCTGGACGTGCGCGGGCGTGGGGGTGCGCAGCGCCGGAGGCCGTCCCGCCTCGGGGCCGCTCCGGGCGCGCACGGAGGCGAGCGCGGACCCGTCGTCCGCGGCGGCGCCGACCGCGACGGCGGAGGCGTACCCGCCCAGTCCGCCCGCGCCGAGCCCGGTGAGCCCCGCCGCGCCCACGGCGGACAGCAGGCCGCGCCGGGAGACGCGGCCGGACCCGTCCCGGGCGTCTCCTCGGTGGCCGCGGGTCCCGCTCACAGCAGTTCGTCCCGGAGCGTCGGCAGCAGCTCGGCGATCTGGTCGGACTCGGTGCCCTCGTCGAACATGCCCGCCGCCCGGCCGTCGGGCAGCAGGACGACGATCCGCCCTCCGTGCGTGACCAGGTACTCGCCGTCGGTCTCCTCGGGGGCCTCGATGGCGATGCCGTAGTCGGCCGCGGCCCCGACCGTGGCGGCGATGTCGCCGCGCACGCCCTGGAAGTCGGGGTCGAAGCGGTCCAGCCAGGAGCGCAACTGCTCGTCGGTGTCCCGCGCGGGGTCGGTCGAGACCATGACGACGTCGAAGTCCTCCGCGGTCCCGCCCGCCTCGTCCAGGGCCAGGTTGATGTCGGCCATGGTCATCGGGCACACGTCGGGGCAGCTGGTGTAGCCGAAGAAGAGCAGGGTGAGACGGTCGTCGGCGACGTCGGAGAAGGTCCAGGGGTCGCCGTCGACCGTGGTCAGCTCCGCGGTGGAGGCGGGCATCGGGTCGTCGGACAGGTCGAGGTAGTACTCGGCGTCCGACGGGGAGGCTCCCGTGGAGCAGGCGGTGGTGAGGGCGAGGAGGGCCGCCACGGCGGCGGTGGTGGTGGTCCACCGGCGGGCGGACCGGAGGGGCCGGGGTGTCATCTGTCTCCTTGGTGGTGGGGGCCGCGCGCGGGTCCCGCGCGGGGCCGTCGGTCCGGTGTGGGGCGCGCCGACGTGCGCCCCCCGGGGGTCAGGCGGCCTCGCGCAGCAGGCGCAGCAGGTCACGGCGCCCGCGTGCCACCCGGGACCGGACCGTGCCGATGGGCACGCCGATGCTCCGGGCCGCCTCAGCGTAGGGAACCCCCTCGATCTGGGTGAGGACGAAGGCCCTGCGACGGTCCTCGGGCAGTTCCCTCAGCAGGTCGAGGAGGGCCAGGTACTCGTCGAACCGCCCGGGGGCGGCCCCGGGCCCGACCCGCGACCAGTCGTCCACGGACTCGTGGCGCGGGGCGCGGCCGTGCGAGCGGTAGCGGTCGGCGACGGTGTGCCGGGCCACCGACAGCAGCCACGAGCGCACCGGGGCCCGGCCCTCGTAGCGGGCCAGGCCGCGCATGGCCCGGGAGAAGGTCTCCTGGGTCAGGTCGTCGACCCAGGAGGGGTCCACGCGGCCCGCGATGAAGCGCGCAACGTGGTCACGGGTCAACGAGAAGAGGGAGTTCATCTCCTGCACGCCGCCCTCCTTGGCCCGCAGCGCCAGGAGGGTGAGGTCCTCCCGCTCCGGGCGGCCGTCCCGGGACGGGTCGGGCCGGGAGGACGGGTGCCTGTCCAAGGGTACGGGGGGTCGGGTCTCGACGGACGCGGTCACGGATGCTCCTTCGGTCACCGCGCGCGGTCGACGAACGGACGGACGGCGGGGTCGCCCGTCGCGGTGACCGCGGACGCGGGGAATGTCTCTGGCGTTCCGGTGGTGGGCCACCGGTGCGTGACGGCGCACGGCCGGAGCGTCGGGGCCGCCGCGTCGACGGACGCGGGGCACGGCGGACCGCGCGGCGCCGGGTGGCGGCGCGGACGGCGGACCGTGCCGTGGTCGGGGGCTTCGGACGCTCAGGCTGTGCGCGGAGCCGGAGGCGGCCCCCGCAGGATCAGGGTGTGCCGGAGATAGGGAAGGAGGGGCTGGGAGAGTTCCTCGTCGTTCCACGGTCCCCGGCCGGTCGCGGGCTCGGGGAGGACCCGCACCCGGCCGAGGGCGATCAGGAGCGGGAAGAGGGTGAGCGCCATGAAGCGCAGGAAGGCGAAGAGGGCGTTCTCCCCGCGGTGCAGCCACCACGCGCTGAGCAGGGCGGCCACGACGTGCATGACGAGCATCTGCCACGTGGACAGCGACCCGCCCGACGCGGCTGCCTCGGCGACGCTGGCCGAGTAGGCCGCCGCGTCGGTCGCGAGGGCGGGGTTGTCGGCCGAGGCCAGGTGCGCGGCGTGACCGCCGCCCCAGAGCTGGGTGTAGCTGAACGCCAGGTGCAGGGCGAACTGGCCCCACAGCATCCACCCGGCCATGACCAGGGGGCCGTGGCGGCGTTTGGCGGTGGCCCAGGCCATGACCATGACCACGGCCATGCCGAGCAGGAGGCCGGGGAGGGGGACGTCGTGCCCGGAGCTCAGGGCGTGCCCGTGCGCGGACAGGCTCGCGCACACCAGGGTGAACACCCCGGCGCGCAGCGGTCGGCACGGCTGGCTCTCGGACATCTCCCCCATGCTCTCACCCCCTCCGGTCGTGCCCGGACCGGGATACCCCTTCGGCACGGCTCCGGCTCGGAGGCGTCAGGGGGCGGTCACACGCGAACGAGCGCGCCGCCGCCGACTCCCCGTCCGGTCGGCAGGCGCACGCGCGCGGGCTCGGCCAGGCGGGCGAACCAGGGGGTGTGGGTCTCGCCGTCGTCGGAGCCGGTCAGGCGGGACCGACCGCCGACGGCCGCCCGCCGTACCGCGCGGGCGTCGCCACCACCGTGCCCGGGGTCACCCGCGCCGCCTCCTGCGGATCGACGGTGTCAGGAGCAGACCGAGCAGCAGACCGGCCACGACGGCGCCCGTCAGGACGGCCCACAGGGGGGCGGCCACCGAGACCATGAGGAGGTGGATCTCGGTCGACCGGCGGTTCTGCGCCACGAAGACGACGACGCAGATCAGGATGGCCAGGGCCACCCAGACTCGGACGGGGATCTGTCCGAGCACGTTCCTCCGTTCCGGAGGCCCTCCAGCGGCCATCACGCCCTCCCCTCGTCGGACGGCGGCGGGGCCGGGGACCCGGGCCCCGACACGGAGCCGTCCTCTGGCACCTGCCCGGCGCACCCGCCCCTCCCGGGCATCGGAGTGTCAAAACTCGACCAGGACTCGACAGACGCGCGCCCCGGCCGTGACGGTCTCACCCCCGGTCGTCGGCCTGTTGGACGAGGAAGAACTCGTTGCCGAAGGGGTCGGTGAACCACGTCGCCCGGTCACCCCACGGCATCGTCTCGGGCGGCTGCTTGAAGTTGACGCCCTTGGCCGTCAGCGTCTCGTACTCGGCGTCGATGTCGTCGGTGATGAGGGAGATGCCGCACAACCGCGTCGCGGCTCCGGGCGGCTCCTGGTCGTAGACCTCCGGCTGCCCCAGGACCAACGCGGTCTCCGCCCCGGGCGGCGCCACGGTCAGCCACCGCATCGGCCCCATGGTGTTGTCCTCCCGTTTCTCCCAGCCGAGCACGCCGACGTAGAAACGGAGCGCCTCCTCCTGGTCGCCGACGAGGACGGTGGTCGAATGCATCCTGCTGATCATGCGCCCAAACCTACGCCGTGCACCCGCGTCCGACACCCCTCCGTCGGCGCGTTTGCCGAGCCTTTGCCCCGTTGGCCGGAGGCGGCCAGCGTCCGCGGGCGGCGCGTCCCACGGTGGTACCGACCGCTCGGGCGTCCCGCCGGTGCTCACACGGTGGGGAAGGGGCGCCTCGGCCGCCCCCGGATCCGACATGGGATGATCCTCTGTCGGCCCCGGATGTCGAGGGCGGCCGTGCGGAGAGGAGCGTGTCATGGGGAAAGCGGGGCCACCGGGACGTCGATGGCTGTGGTTCCTCCTGGTGAGCGTGGTCTTCGCACACACCGCCCTCAACGTGGCCCGGCCGCTGATCTCCTACCGGACCATCGCCGTGGGCGGGGACGCCGTCGCGGTCGGGCTGGTCACGGCGGCCTACGCGCTCCTCCCCCTGCTCATGGCCGTCCCGCTGGGCCGGGCGACCGACCGCGCGCGGCGGACGGCCTGGATCGTGGGGCTGGGCGCGGCGGTCCTCGCGGCGGGGAGCCTGCTCCTGGCCGCCGCGACCGGGCTGGTCGCCCTGGCCCTCGCCAGCACCGTGGTCGGTGCGGGGCACCTGCTGTGCATGATCGCCGGCCAGGGGCTGGTCGCCCGGTTCTCGCCGCCGGAGCACATGGACCGCGACTTCGGCTGGTACACCGCCGCCGCCTCCCTCGGCCAGCTCGCCGGTCCGCTGATCTCCGGGGCCGTCCTCGCCGACGCCTCCGGACCGCAGCTCCTCCCGGCCACCTCGACGGCGCTGTGGGTCGCCTGTGCCATGGCGGTACTGGGGGCGCTGGGGATCCTCCCCCTGCTGTCGCTGCGTTCCCCGGAGCACGCCGAACAGGGGTCCGCCCCGACCGTCGGGGCGCGCGAGATCCTACGCGGGCGCCGGATGACCGCCGCGCTCCTGGCCAGCCTGTCCCTGCTCTCCGCGGTGGACATCCTCACGGCCTACCTGCCGCTGATCGCCGAGAGCCGGGGCGTCTCCCCGGCGTACGTGGGCGTCCTGCTGAGTCTGCGCGCCGCGGCCTCCCTGGTCTCGCGGCTGTGCCTGCCGTGGCTGCTGGCGCGCTGGTCGCGCGGGAGGCTGATCGTGGCGAGCACCGCGGTGGCGGGGGTGTCGCTGGCCCTGGTGGCCGTGCCCGGCGGCGGGCCGGTCCTGCTCGGGGCGGTCCTGACGATCGGCGGTTTCCTGCTCGGTCTGGGACAGCCCCTGACCATGGCGGAGGTCGCCACGACCGCGCCGCCGGGGGCGCGCGGATCGGCGCTGGCCCTGCGCATCTGGGGGAACCGGCTCGGCCAGGTCGCCATCCCCGCGGCCGCCGCGGGTGTGGCCGGGTCGGTCGGCGCTCCGGGGGCGCTGCTGGTGTCGGCCGCCGTCCTGTTCGCGGCCGCCGTCGCCGCCAGGTAGCCGCGCGGGTCCCCCGGTACGGCGGGCGTCAGTCGTCGCCGAGGATGAGGTCTGCCATGCGCATCGTTCGGCCGAAGTAGGCGGCGGCCGTCGGCCAGGTAGGACGGGACGAACCCGGCCACCGTGGCGTCGAGGTACGGAAGATCGGTGCCCGTCACGCGCCCGACCGGGCCGAGGTCCGGGAAGGGGGCCGAGCGGCGCTTTGCCACAGCGGCTCCAGCTCGGTCAGGCCGGTCGGCCGCCGCCCCTCGCGGGTCACGCCTCGCCCGCCTCGGCCAACAGCCGAGTCCGGATCTCCGGCGGCAGGTTCCGCCAGTCGACGTCCAGGAGCGCACCCTCCATAGCCCACAGCAGGTTCCGGCTCAATCCGGGTGCACCGGTCTCACGCAGCCGCCGGTAGACCTCCGCGGCGCCCAACGCCTCCAGGTCGGCCGCGGTGCGCACCCCGACGGTGGCGAGCATGCGCGCGCTGGCGGGACCGAGGTTACGCAGTCGCGCGACGCTCACCGCCGTTCACGCCTCCGTCCCCGCCACCCCGATCGGGCAGGACGCGCCCGTGCCGCCGATCCCGCAGTAGCCGTTCGGGTTCTTGGCCTCGGACAGGTACTGCTGGTGGTAGTCCTCGGCGAAGTAGAACGCCCGCAGCGGCGCGATCTGGGTGGTGATCGGCCCGTACCCGGCCCGGGTGAGGACCGGCTGGAAGGCGTCCCGGGTGGCCTCGGCCGCGGCCCGCTGGGCGTCGTCGTGGTAGAGGATCGCCGACCGGTACTGGGTGCCCACGTCGTTGCCCTGGCGCATGCCCTGGGTGGGGTCGTGGCCCTCCCAGAACACCTTGAGGACCTCGGTGTAGGAGATCCGCTCGGGGTCGAAGACCACGCGCACCGCCTCGGTGTGGCCGGTCAGCCCCGAGCACACCTCCTCGTAGGTCGGGTTGGGCGTGTACCCGCCCGCGTAGCCCACGGCCGTGGTGAAGATCCCCCGTTCCGCGCCCAGGCGCCAGAACGTCCGCTCGGCGCCCCAGAAGCAGCCCATCGCCACGTCGGCGACCTCGTGCCCCTCCGGGTAGGGCGGCGTGAGCGGCGTCCCCAGGACGGTGTGCCTGGCGGGCACCGGCATCGGGGTGTCCCGGCCGGGCAGGGCGCGCGCCGGATCGATCATGGTCGTCTTCGAACCGAACATGCGTCCAGGGTAGTCGCGGCGGAGCCGCGCCGCACGGGTCGTCCACAGGCGGAGAATCCCCCGGGACACGGAGGTCGGTTCGTCCTACGATGGGGGTCGTGCCCGAATCCAACCGCGGCGTCGCCATCGGCGCGAGCGCCTTCCTCTTCTGGGGCTTCGCGGCCCTCTACTGGCCCTTCCTCTCCGCCTCCGAACCCAGCGAGATCCTCGCCCACCGCATGGTGTGGTCCCTCCTGGCCATGTGCGTCTTCCTCCTCCTCGCCCGGCGCGGCTGGAGCTGGCTGCTCCCCGTCCTGCGCAGCCCGCGCCGCTTCCTCCCCATCGCGGCGGGGGCCGTCCTCATCGGGATCAACTGGTGGGGGTTCATCTACGCGGTCTCCATCCAGGAGACCCTCCAGGCCTCGCTCGCCTACTTCGTCAACCCGATGATGGCGGTCTGCCTCGGCGTGCTCGTCTTCTCCGAACGCCTGCGCCCCACCCAGTGGGTCGCGGTCGGCCTGGGCGCCCTGGCCGTCGTGGTCATGACCGTCGCCTACGGCTCCGCCCCGTGGCTGTCCCTGCTCATGGCGTCGTCCTTCGCCGCCTACGGCGCGGTCAAGAAGTACGTCGACCTCGACGGCATGCAGAGTCTCACCGTCGAGACCCTCATCATGTTCGCGCCCGCGCTCGGCTACGTCGCCTACCTGGAGCTGACCGGGGACGGCACGATGTTCTCCGTCTCCCCGGGCCACACGGCGCTGCTGGTCGGCGGCGGCTTCGTCACCGCCCTGCCGCTGCTGCTGTTCGGTGTGGCCGCCCGGCGGGTGCCGTTGAACGTCATCGGCATGCTCCAGTACATCGCGCCCTCGATGATCTTCCTCATCGGCTGGCTCATCCAGGGCGAGGAGATGCCGCCGAGCCGGTGGATCGGTTTCGGGTTCGTGTGGTCGGCGGTGCTGGTGTTCGTCTACGACCAGATCCGCACGGCCCGGTCCACCCGGCGGAACGGCCCTGTCCGTGACCCCGAACCCACCGCTCCGGCCGACTGACCCCGTTTCCCCGGTTCCGGCAAACCAAAACCACCCTCAGTGACAGTGTGCTAACGTCGGGTCGCGGGCGGGGTCTCCCCGTCCCGACCACAGCACCCGTCGCGGAGGGCCCTCCATGCCTGCCACCAGCCGAAGCGGACGCGCGGCGCGCGTCGTCTCGGCCGTGTGCGCGCTGGCGCCCTCGATGCTCGGGCTGCCGCTGCTCGCCGGAGCCTTCCTCGCCACGCTGTGGCTGTTCGGGGCGGCCCCGGCCCACGCCGACACCCTCGACCTCGACGGCGCCCGGCCCCTGTCCGACACCGTGGGCGAGGTGGTCCGGGTCGCCGACCCGGTCACCGCCACCCTCGGCACCGTCCACCGGGGCCTGGAGGAACACGCCGAGCGAACCGCCGAGGCCGCGGAGGGCCTGTCCGATCCGGCCCAGGCGGTCAGCGAGGTGGGCGTCGGAGCCCGCCACGTCGTCGAGGAGATCCGCCCCGACCGTTGGGATGCGCCCGCGGCCGAGCCGCTGCCCGAGCTCGCGGCCGGTCCGGAGGAAGGCGCGACCCGCGCCCCGCGCGAGGCGTCGGCCCCCGCCGAGGAGGGCGCGGTGTCCCCGGCCCCCGCGGCCGCGGACGCCGACCCGGCGCCCGCCCCCGAACCCACACGGTGGCACGCCGCGGCCGAGGCGACCGCTGACGACGCCCCACACCGCGCCGACGAGTCCCCCCGCGCGCACCCGCGCGACACCGAGCGCCTCGGCGGCCATCTGACCACCGGGTCCGCGCCCACCTCGGGGAACCCCTCCGCCGCCCCCGGTGTCGCCGGATACCTCACCTCCACACCGTTGGCGGCCCCGGCCTCCGTGCCCGCCCGCCCGGTCGACGCCCGGCTCCACTCCGTGCCCGTCGACCCCGCCGACGACCCCACGGTCTCCCCCGACTAGGACCGGCCCCCGGGCACGCCCGCCGTGCCCCGGACCGGTCCCAGCCCGGGCCCCACGCGCCCGTCCACGTTCTGGGAGCTGACCTGAGTCCCGTGCGCTCGCTCACGTGATTCACGTCAGCCGGTGGTCCACAGCTCCTCCGGCTCCGGCCCACGCGCACCCGTCGCGCGACCGGCCGCCTCGTATCCACGCAACAGAGTTCTGGAAGGTTAACCATGACGCAGGTCAAGCGGACCTCAGCCCGAACCCTCGTCCTCGCTGCCGGGACGGCCGGTTTCGTCGCCCTGGGCGCGGGCGTCGCCGGCGCCGACACGCTGGAGTCCCCCACCCACGCGGTCGCCCCCCTCGTCGAACGGGCCCTCGTGGAGGGCGTCGCCCCGACGATGCGCGGTCTGGCCCCCGAGGGCGCCGTCCCCATCGCCGACTCCGTGCTGCAGGAGCTCCAGCGGACCGCGCACGACCCGGCCAAGCCCGCCCCCGACCTGTCCGCGCCGCTGCCCGAGTCCGGCCGTCTGGTCACCCCCGTGACCGACGTCCAGAGCCCGCTCCCGGCCGTGGGCGACGCCGTCGCCGAGACGCAGGACGCCACCGGCCTCGACGGCGACCCGCACCACACGATCGGCCACTCGGCCGGTGACGCCGTGACCGAGTCCGCCACGGACGCCGGGGAGTCCCTGGAGGACCTCGGCGGGCTGGTCGAGGACACGGCCAACGACGCGGGCGGCCGGGTCGGGGACTCCGCCGGCCGGGTGCTGCCGCACACCGTCCAGGCCACGCACGACCTCAAGGACGAGCTGGACGTCCCCGCGCCCTCCGAGCTGACCCGACTGGCCCACCCCTCCGAACTGTCCGGCCTGACCGAGGGGGCCGAGCTGCCACTCGCCGAGGGCTCCGGGCTGCCCGAGGCCACGGACCTGACCGGGCTGACCGGCGACAACTCGCTGGCCCTCAGCGACGTGGCGGACCTGCCGCTGGCCGAGGACACCGGCACCGTCCGCCAGAGCTCGGCCGCCACCACCGTCCCGAACATCTGGGACATGGCCTACGTCTTCGGCCTGGAGACCCCCAAGCAGGCCCAGGACCTCGTGGAGTCCAACCCGGTCACCGACGACAACTACGTCAACCTCGGTGAGGGCGAGATCCTCGGCCTGGTGGGCCAGCGCAACATGGACGAGCCCCTGACCATGACCGTCGCCCAGAGCGCCCCGGCCGCGGGCGGGTTGGGCGACCTGACCAGGGCGCTGCCCGAGGTGACCGAGGGCGGCCTGCCCCGCGTGGCCGAGGGCGTCGACACCCGGACCGCCGAGGACCTGGTCGACGCGCTGGGCCAGGGCCCCTCCATGCTGGAGGAACTCGACACCAGCGACCTGGTGTCGATCGAGGGCGGCGGCCCCGTCCAGGCCCCCGCCGAGGACGACGGCCTGACCCACCACCCGACCTTCACCGAACTGCCCGGCCACGAGGCCCTGCCGGTCGTGAGCTGACCCCTCCCGAACGAGGTCGACGGCCCCGCCCCCCGGACCGGGCGGCGGGGCCGTCGTGGTTCCGTGTCCGTCCGGGGGGTCAGCCGGAGCGGCGCACCACGTAGTCGCACAGGGCCTCGAAGGCGCCGCGCGCCGGGCCCTCGGGCAGCGTGGCCAGCTCGGACCGCGCCAGGTCGGCCCAGCGGTTCAGCGTCGCCTCGGCCTCGCCCATCGCCGGGTGGCGGCGCAGCAGGGCGAGGGCCTCCTCGGCCTCCTCATCGCCCAGGGGGCGGCCCAGCAGCGACCGCAGCCGTTCGTCCTCCGGGGCGGTCGACCGCAGCGCGTAGAACATCGGCAGGGTGAGCACACCCTCCCGCAGGTCCGTGCCGGGGGTCTTACCGGAGTCGGCGGTCTCGCTGGCGACGTCGAGCAGGTCGTCGGAGATCTGGAAGGCCATCCCGATCGCGTCGCTGGCCCGGGTGAGCGTGCCCACGAGCTCCGGGTCGACCTTGCCGAACATGCCGCCGAACTCGGCCGAGGACGCGATGAGCGACGCGGTCTTGTCGCTGATCACCCGGAGGTAGTGCTCCAGCGGGTCGGCGCCCTCCAGCGGCCCGGACGTCTCCAGGATCTGCCCCTGGACGAGGCGGCCGAACGTGGCCGCCTGCAACCGGACCGCCTCGGCGCCCAGGTCGGCGAGCAGCTCCGATGCCTTGGCGAACACGTAGTCGCCGGTGAGGATGGCGATGTTGTTGCCCCAGCGCTGGTTGGCGCTGGGCTCGCCGCGCCGCAGCTCCGCCTCGTCCATGACGTCGTCGTGGTACAGGGTCGCCATGTGGGTCAGCTCCACCACGGCGGCGGCCGGGATGAGGTCGGGCACCGACGGGTCGCCGAAGCGCGCGGCGAGCAGCACGAGCGTGGCGCGGAACCGCTTGCCCCCGGCGGTGATCAGGTGGGAGGCGGCCTCCGTCAGCATGGGGTTGCTGGACTCCACCGTCGACCTGAGCAGGTCCTCGACCTCGTCCAGGCCGGCCTGGATCTCCCGGGCGAGTGTCGGGTCGACTCTCGGCAGAGCGAGAAACCCGCTCGGGACAGCACCGCTCACCGTAAAGCTCCACCTGTCGAGAGGGCGCGCGGGTGGTCCTCCGGGGCGGAGGACCCACCGCGCGCTCAGCACATGAACATGATCCGACTTGCCACGGTATCCGACCCGGATTGCAGAGCCAAAGCCACACCCGGGTAGCCGGTCAGCCGGTGCCGATATCCGCCGTGACCTGGTACACCGTCACCGTGGCGGGCTGCGAACCCGGTTCCGTGGCCGGCAGGAGATTCTCCAGCAGCGGCCCCGGGAGGACACCCAGGAGCAACGTGGCGGCCACCCCCAGGGCGATCACCCCGCCCGTGAGCACCCCGGCCGGAGCGACGCTCGGGCCCTCCCCCTCCGGGTCCCGGAAGAACATCACGACGATGATCCGGACGTAGAAGAACGCGGTGACGGCGCTGCTGAGGACACCCACGACCACGAGCGGCGCGGCGCCCGCCGCCAGGGCCGCCTCGAACACGGCGAACTTGCCGATGAACCCGCTCGTGAGCGGGATCCCGGCGAAGGCGAGCAGGAACAGGCCCAGTGATCCGGCCAGCGCCGGGGAGCGCCGCCCCAGCCCCGCCCAGCGGTCGAGGTCGCCCAGTTCCTGACTCCCGTCGCGGGTGCGCACCAGCGTCACCACGGCGAAGGCGCCCAGCGTGGTGAAGCCGTAGGCGGCCAGGTAGAACATGGCGCCAGCGAGCCCCTCGACGCTGTTGGCGACGACCGCGGTGAGCACGAACCCGGCGTGCACCACCGACGAGTAGGCGAGCAGCCGCTTGACGTCCCGCTGGGTCACCGCGATGACCGCGGCAGCGACCATCGTGAGAATCGCCACCGTCCACAGCATGGGCTCCCACACGTCCGCCGAACCGCCGAACGGGACGAAGAACACCCGCAGCAGCGCGCCGAACGCGGCGACCAGGGTGCACGAGGCCATGAGCGCGGTGATCGGCGTCGGGGCGCCCTGGTAGACGTCCGGCTTCCAGTTGTGGAAGGGCACCGCGCCGACCTTGAACAGCAGGCCGACCCCGACCAGACCGATCCCCATGAGCAGCAGCGGACGTCCGTCGCCGCCCTCGAAGATCGCCGCGCCCCCGCTCTCCACGGCGGCGCGCACGTCGGCGAAGTTCACCGAGCCCGCGTACCCGTAGACCATCGCGATGCCGAACAGGAAGAACGCCGAGGCGAACGCGCCCAGCAGGAAGTACTTGACCGCGGCCTCCTGCGAGAAGAGGCGGCGACGGCGGGCCAGTCCGCACATCAGGTACAGCGGCAGGCTCATCACCTCCAGGGCGATGAACATGGTGAGGAAGTCGTTGGACGCCGGGAACATGAGCATCCCCAGCACCGCGAACAGCACCAGCGGGTAGACCTCGGTGTGCTGGGAGCCCGCCATGATGTGGGCGCGCTCCTCCTCGCTGCCGGGCACCGTGGCCGCCTGGGCGGCGAAGGCGTCGCGGCCGTGCCGGCGCTCGGCGATGAGCATGAGGCTGACCAGTGCCAGGACCGTGATCGTGCCCTGGAAGAACAGGACCGTCCGGTCCACGGCCAGCACCCCGGCGGCCAGCAGCGCGCCCTCCTCCGGGACGGTGCCCATCTGGACGAGCAGCAGGACGAACGTGGTGAGCAGGGCGACGACGGCGAGCCCGAGCTGGAGCCCCCGGCGTCGCGCGCCGGGCACGAACGCCTCGAACAGCACGGCGAGCACACCCGCCGCGAACACGGTCAGCAGCGGCGCGAACAGCCACCAGTCCAGTTCCGGTGCCGCCTCGGTGAGTCCGGGGAGCGTCGGCTCCACCGCCTCGGCGGGGATGAGGGGGATCACTCCTCGTCTCCTTCCTGTGCGCCGCCGTCGGCGACCGCGCCGACCTCGGAGGTGTCCTCGTCGACGGTGCGTTCGACGGCGGGGTTGATCACGTCCAGCAGCGGCTGCGGGTAGACGCCGAACGCGATGATGAGGGCGACCAGCGGGCTGACCGCCCATGCCTCGCGCCCGGACAGGTCACGCAGTCCGGACAGCTTCTCCGGGACCGGGCCGGTCATGGTGCGCTGGTACATCCACAGGATGTAGAGCGCGGCCAGGACGACGCCGGCCGTGGCCAGGACCGCCGGGACCGCGTTGAACTCGTACACCCCGACGAACACCAGGAACTCGCTGACGAACGGGGCGAGGCCGGGCAGCGCGAGCCCGGCCAGTCCCACGACCAGGAAGGTCCCGGCGAGCTTGGGGGCGATCTTCTGCACACCGCCGTAGTCGGCGATGAGCGCCGAGCCGCGGCGGGCGATGAGGAAGCCCACGATGAGGAACAGCGCCCCCGTCGCGAACCCGTGGTTGACCATGTACAGGGCGGCGCCCGCCTGCCCCTCCTGGGTCAGGGCGAAGATGCCCAGGGTGATGAAGCCGAAGTGGGACACGGACGTGTAGGCGACCAGGCGCATCATGTCGGTCTGGCCGATGGCGAGGATCGCCCCGTAGACGATGCTCACCAGGCTCAGGCCGACCACCGGCCACACGAACCACGAGATCGCCCCGGGGAACAGCTCCATGCAGTACCGGAGCATCCCGTAGGTGCCGACCTTGTCCAGCACACCGACCAGCAGGACCGCCGTGCCGGGCCGCGACGCCCCGGCCGCCGACGGCAGCCAGGTGTGCACGGGCCACATCGGCGCCTTGATCGCGAAGGCGATGAAGAAGCCGAGGAACAGCCACCGCGCGACCTCGGGCGAGACCGCCCGCAGCGGGCCGCCGTCCGCGACCAGGTCGGTCCACAGGAAGGTGCCGCCGTACACGTACACGCCGATCACCGCGACCAGCATGACCAGGCCGCCCGCGAGGCTGTACAGCAGGAACTTCACGGCTGCGCGCGACCGCTCGTCGCCGCGCCCGTACCGCCCGATCATGAAGTAGACCGGGATGAGCATCGCCTCGAAGAAGACGTAGAACAGGAAGACGTCGGTGGCGGCGAAGACGCCGACCATCATCGCCTCCAGCACCAGGACGAGGGCGAGGTAGGCGCGCCCGCCGTCCTCGCGGTCGTCGTGTTCGTTCCACGCCGCCAGCACGACCAGCGGCACGAGGACCGCCGACATCAGGATGAGCGCGAGCGCGACGCCGTCGACGCCGACCGCGTAGTGGACCCCGAAGTAGGGGATCCACGGGTACACCTCCTCGAACTGGAACCGTCCCGCGGCGGAGACGTCGAAGCGCAGCGCCATCGCCGCGATGACGAGCAGCGTGCCCAGGGAGAAGCCCAGGGCGATGCGTTTGGCGGCCTCGGCCGAGCCGCGCGGGGTCGCCCAGAGGACGACCGCGCCGACCGCGGGGAGCGCGATCGCGATGGTGAGCCAGGGGATCATTGTCTACAACCTCACAACCAGCGTCGCGGCGACGATCACGGCGCCGAAGAGCATGGTGAGCGCGTACGTGCGGGCGAACCCAGTCTGGGCCCGGCCCAGCCCGCGGGAGGAGTCGCGCACACCCATGCCGAGCCCGTCCACCGCCGCGTCGATGACCTTGTCCTCGACCACGACCAGGGCCTTGGTGAGGATCTGTCCGGGCTTCATGAACAGCTCCTCGTTGATCTCGTTGCCGTACAGCTCCCTGCTGGCCGCGACGGTGACGAGGTTGCCGGCGGGCGCGGTCCGCGCGACCGGCCTGCGCAGGTACACCGCCCAGGCCGCCGCCACACCGAGCACGAGCGCGCCCAGGGCGGCCAGGCCGTAGGGGGAGGTGAGGGCGTGCGCCACGTCGAAGTGGTGCGGCTCGGCGGCCACGGCCGGGGCGAGGAAGCCCGCGAACCGGTCGCCGAACATCAGGAAGGCGCCCAGCGCGGTGGAGCCGATCGCCAGCACGACCATCGGCGCGGTCATCACGCGCGGAGACTCGTGCGGGTGCACCCCCTCGTCCCACCGCTTCTGGCCGAGGAAGGTCATGAAGACCATCCGCGACATGTAGAAGGCGGTCAGGCCCGCGCCGACGATGACGGCGGCGCCGAGCACCGTTCCCTGCGTGCCGCCGAGGTCGAAGGCCGCGGAGATGATGCTCTCCTTGGTCCACCAGCCGGACAGCAGCGGAACGCCGATGATGGCGAGGTAGCCGAGGCCGAAGGTGGCGAAGGTGACCGGCATGACCCGGCCCAGTCCGCCGTACCGGCGCATGTCCACGCCGTCGTTCATGGCGTGCATGACCGACCCGGCGCCCAGGAACAGCCCGGCCTTGAAGAAGCCGTGCGTGACCAGGTGGGCGATGGCGGCCACGTAGCCGACCGGTCCGAGCCCGGCGGCCAGGACCATCATCCCGATCTGGCTCATCGTCGACCCGGCCAGGGACTTCTTGATGTCGTCCTTGGCCGAGGCGATGATCCCGCCCGCGATCATCGTCGCGGCGCCGACCACCGCGACGGCGGTCTGGGCGACGGGCGCGCCCTCGTAGATCGGTCCGGCGCGCACCACCAGGTACACACCGGCGGTGACCATCGTCGCCGCGTGGATGAGCGCCGACACCGGGGTCGGGCCCTCCATCGCGTCGAGCAACCACGCCTGGAGCGGAAGCTGCGCGGACTTGCCGCACGCGCCCAGCAGCAGCAGGAGGCCGATCGCCAGCAGCAGGCCGTCGCTCACCCCGGGCACCTGGGCGAACACGTCGCTGAAGCCGACCGCGCCCAGGGCGGTGTACATGATCATGATCGCCACGAGCAGGCCGACGTCGCCGACCCGGTTGATCAGGAACGCCTTCTTGGCGGCGGTGGCCGCGCTCGGCTTGTACTGCCAGAACCCGATGAGCAGGTAGGACGCCAGGCCCACGCCCTCCCAGCCGAGGAAGAGCAGCACGAAGTTGTCCGCGAGCACCAGCACGAGCATGGCGGCCACGAACAGGTTGAGGTAGGCGAAGAACCGCCGCCGGTCGGGGTCCTCGGCCATGTAGCCGACCGAGTAGATGTGGATCAGCGAGCCGACGAACGTGATCAGCAGGACGAACGTGATCGACAGGGGGTCGACCAGCAGGTTGACCCGTGCCGACACGCCGCCCGCGGCGAACCACTCGTAGACCGGGACCGACACGGCCCGGGCGTCGGCGGCCCGGCCGAGCAGGTCGAACAGGATGAGGACCGCCCAGGCGAAGGACGCCACCGGCAGGGCCACGGCCAGCCAGTGCCCCCAGGCGTTGGTGCGCCGCCCGCCCAGCAGGAGGATCGCCGCGCCCGCCAGGGGCAGGGCGATCAGCAGCCAGGCGTACGACAGCAGCGGGCTGTCGGCCGCGGCCGCCACCGCGGGTTCGGCGGCGAGGTATGCGTGAGATGTCACTGCCACGTCGCCTTCTAGTGCTTGAGCAGGTTCGCGTCATCGAGCGACGCCGACCTGCGGGTTCGGAAGATCTGCATGATGATCGCCAGCCCGACGACCACCTCGGCGGCGGCGACGACCATCACGAAGAAGGCGATGACCTGCCCCTCGATGTCCCCGTGCATCCGGGCGAACGCGACGAACGCCAGGTTGCAGGCGTTGAGCATGAGCTCCACGCACATGAAGACGATGATCGCGTTGCGTCGGAGGAGGACTCCGACGGCGCCGATGGTGAAGATCAGCGAAGCCAGGACGATGTAGTTCATCGGGTCCACGAGGACTCGACCTCCTGCCCGTTGCCGTTGTGGTCGCCGTCCGACCCGTCCTCGGTGGCGTCCGGGCCGTCGGGGGCCGCGGCGGAGCCGTTGACGCGCCGCTCCGTCGGCTCGCCCTCCTTGGAGCGGGCCGAGTCCGACGCCCCGCCCGGAAGCGGCGGCCGTCCCGCCCGGAAGTCGCTCGGCACGCCCGACTGGAGCTGCGGGTCGCGCGCGGCGAGGACGGGGTTGAGGGAGAGTTGGGAGACCGTGCCGTCCGGCAGCAGCGCGGGCATGTCGATCGCGTTGTGCCGGGCGTAGGTGCCGGGGCCGGGCAGCGGCGTCGGGTGGTCGCCGCGGATCCGGTCCTCGGAGATCTCCCGCTGGGTGCGGCGCTTCTTCGTCCGGGCGGTGTGCGCCAGGACCAGCGCGCCCAGGACCGCGGTGATGAGCAGTGCCCCGGTGGCCTCGAAGGCGACCACGTAGCGCAGCAGCAGCTCGTTGGCGATCCACGGGATGCTGCCCCCGGCGGCGGCCGCTCCCCCGGCGATGCCGACCGGGTCGCCCACGACGATGCGGGTGATCCCGGTGGCCAGGGCGCCGACGAAGCACAGCGCGACGACGGCGGTGAGGACGCGCTGCCCGCCGAGCGTCTCGGTGAGCGAGTCGGCCGAGCTGACGCCGATGAGCATGAGCACGAACAGGAACAGCATCAGGACCGCGCCGGTGTAGACGACGATCTGGACGACCATGAGGAACGGCGCCTCGTTGATGCCGTAGAAGACGGCCAGCCCGACCATGGCCAGGGCCATCGACATGGCCGAGTGGACGGCCTTGCGGGAGAAGACCACGCCCAGGGCGCCCAGGACGACCAGGGTGCCCAGGACCCAGAAGGCGCTGGCCTCCCCGCCGCCGATGGGGGCCGCGAGGGCGGGGGCCGAGGCGGCGACGGTGGCGGGGGTCAACGTACCGCCTCCGTCGTCTCCTGCGACCCGTGCTGGCCGCGACCGGTCGCGTAGTACTCCTCCTCGGTCTCGCCGAGCCGCATCGGGTGCGGCGGCGGCTCCATGCCCTCCTTCAGCGGGGCGAGCAGCTGTTCCTTGGTCCAGATCAGGCTCTGCCTGCTGTCGTCGGCCAGCTCGTACTCGTTGGTCATGGTCAGCGCGCGGGTCGGACATGCCTCCACGCACAGCCCGCACAGGATGCAGCGCAGGTAGTTGATCTGGTAGACGCGCCCGTACCGTTCGCCGGGCGAGTACCGCTCGTCCTCGCTGTTGTCGCCGGCCTCCACGTAGATGGCGTCGGCCGGGCAGGCCCAGGCGCACAGTTCGCACCCGATGCACTTCTCCAGACCGTCGGCCCACCTGTTGAGCTGGTGCCGACCGTGGAAGCGTGGCGCCGTGGGGCGCTTGACCTCGGGGTACTCGACCGTCGGCACCCTGGTGAACATGGTGTGGAAGGTGACGCCGAAACCCTTGACCGGGTTGAGCCACTCAAGCACCGCTGACCTCCTCACGCTTGTCGTTGCGTCCGGCGACGGCCGCGGCCGTCCGCGGGGGTTCGGCGAGCACGCTGCTGCCGTAGTGCGCGGCGGTGCTCGGGGGGACCGGGAACCCGCCGAAGGACGGGTCCCCGTGGGCGCGGCGCGCGTTCTCGGCGCGCTCGCGGGCCTCGATCGCGCGCTCCCGGCGCACGTACCGCACCCAGGCCCAGAACGCGGCGAGCGTGGCCGCGGTGAACGCCGCCACGACGGCGCCGACGACCACCGGGGAGGCGCCGTCGATGACGAGCATCCGCACGACGGCGACCGCGGTGATCCACACGAGCTGGACCGGGATGAGCACCTTCCAGCCGAACTTCATCAGCTGGTCGTAGCGGACCCGGGGCAGGCTGCCGCGCGCCCAGATGAACAGGAACATCACGCACACGAACTTGAGCAGCCACCACAGGGCGGGCCACCAGCCCTCGTTGGCGCCGGGCAGGACCGCGGACACCCCGGGCGGGGCGAGCCAGCCGCCGAGGAAGAGCGTCACGGACACCGCCGCGACCGTGCACATGTTCACGTACTCCGCGAGGAAGAACATCGTGAACTTCATGGACCCGTACTCGGTCATGAAGCCGCCGACGATCTCCCCCTCGCCCTCGGCGAGGTCGAACGGGAGCCGGTTGGTCTCGCCGATCATCGTCACCAGGTAGACCAGGAACGACGGCAGGAGCAGCACCGCGAACCACAGGCCGCGCTGGGACTCGACGATCCCGGACGTGGTGAGCGTCCCGGACATGATGAAGACCGCCACGAACGACATGCCCATCGCGATCTCGTAGCTGATCACCTGCGCCGAGGCCCGCAGACCGCCGAGCAGGGCGTAGGGGGACTGGGAGGCCCAGCCGCCGAGCACGAACCCGTACACCCCCAGGGCGGCGGTGGCCAGGACCACCAGCGCGGCGATCGGCAGGTCGGTGAGCTGGAGCGGCGTGGTGACGCCGAACAGGTTCACCTCGGGGCCGACCGGGATGACGGAGAAGGCGATGAAGGCGGGCACGGCCGCGATCATCGGCGCGGCGATGTAGACGAACCGGTCCACCCCGCGCGGGATCAGGTCCTCCTTGAGGGAGAGCTTGATCCCGTCGAACAGGGACTGGAGCAGGCCGAAGGGGCCCATCCGGTTGGGGCCGTGGCGCTGCTGCATCCGGCCCATGACCTTGCGGTCGGCCATGATCATCATCAGCACGCACAGCATGAGGAAGACGAAGATCGCCACGGCCTTGATCGTGGTGATCCACCACGGATCCTGACCGAAGGCGTCCAGGGTGGCCTCCGAGGCCAGCTGGGCCGCGTGCGGATCGAGGGCGGCGGGGGTCACTGCTGCCTCCCGGAGTCGGTGGCGGTGGCCAGGATGACCGTCTCGCCCGCGCCGCCGGCGAGGTCACGCGGGACGTCGCAGCCGCGGGCGTTGGCGGGCAGCCAGACGACCCGGTCGGCGATGTCGGTGACGACGACGGGAACGGTCACGGAGCCGCGGGTCCCGGTGACGCGGAGCGCTCCGCCGTCGGGGACGCCGACCTCGTCGGCCGTGGCCTTGGACAGGTAGGCGCGGGGCGCGCGGGCGGTCCCGGCGAGGAACGGCTCGCCGTCCTCCATCCGGCCGGTGCCGAGCAGCTGGCGCCAGGTCGACAGGACCGCCTGCCCCGGGCCGGTGTCGGGGACCGGTTCGGGGCGCGCCGACGGGCCGTCGGCGCGCTCGCCGGTCCACAGCCCGAGTTCGAGCAGTTCGCGGTAGGCGGTCGCGGCGTCGGGCAGACCGAGGTGGACGTCCATCCGGTCGGCGATCGCCGCCAGCACCCGCAGGTCGGACAGGGCGCCGGGCACCTTGAGCGCGTCGCCGAAGGGCCGGTGGCGGCCCTCCCAGTTGACGAAGGTGCCGGACTTCTCGGCGACCGCGGCCACCGGCAGCACCACGTCGGCGCGGTCGGTGACGTCGCTGGCCCGCAGTTCGAGGCTGACCACGAACGGCACCCGGGCCAGGGCGGCGCGGGCGGCGTCGGGGTCGGGCAGGTCGTCGAGCTCCACGCCGGCGATGAGCAGGGCGTCCAGCTCTCCGGCGGCGGCCGCCGCGAGGATGCGGGCGGTGTCGCGGCCCGGGGTCTCGGGCAGGGAGCCGACGTTCCAGGCCCGGGCCACCTCGGCGCGGGCCGCCGGGTCGGCGACGGGGCGGCCCCCGGGCAGCAGGCCCGGCAGCGCTCCGGCGTCGACGGCGCCGCGCTCGCCCGCGCGGCGGGGCACCCACACCAGGCGGGCGCCGGTCCGTTCGGCCAGGTCGGCGGCGGCGGTCAGCGCGCCGGGAACGGCGGCGAGCCGCTCCCCGGCGACGATCACCGCGCCCTCCTGGCGCAGCGCCTCGGCGGCCTCGGGGTCCTCGGTCTCCAGGGCGTTGAGCACGCGTCCCTCGTCGCCGGGGACCGCACGGACGAGCCGCCCGCCGGTCTTGGTCAGGCCGAGGCTGGCGTGCGAGGCGACGGAGAAGACCCTGACCTTGTTCTTCCGGGCGCCCTTGCGCAGCCGGAGGAACATGCTCGGGGACTCGTCCTCGGGCTCGATCCCGGCCAGGAACACAGCGGGCGCCGTCTCCAGGGCGGTGAAGTCGACCCCGATCGGGGTGCCCGCGACGTGGGCGGCCAGGAAGTCGGCCTCCTCCTCGGAGTGGGCGCGGGCCCGGGCGTCGACGTCGTTGGTGCCCAGGGCGACGCGGGCGAACTTGGCGTAGGCGTAGGCGTCCTCGTAGGTGAGGCGCCCGCCGACCAGGACGCCGACCCGGCCGCGCGCGGCGGCCAGGCCCCGGGCGGCGACGTCGACCGCCTCGGGCCAGGAGGCGAACTCCAGGGCGCGGGACTCCTCGTCGCGGACCAGGGGGCGGGTGAGGCGGTCGGGCTGGGTGGCGTAGGTGAACGCCCACCGGCCCTTGTCGCAGTTCCACTCCTCGTTGACCCGGGGGTCGTCCCCGGCCAGGCGGCGGGTGACCTTGCCGCGCCGGTGGTCGGTGCGCTGGGCGCAGCCGCCCGCGCAGTGCTCGCACACGCTGGGCGTGGACACCAGGTCGAAGGGGCGGGACCGGAACCGGTAGGCGGCGCCGGTGAGCGCCCCGACCGGGCAGATCTGCACGGTGTTGCCGGAGAAGTAGGAGTCGAACGCCTCCCCCTCGGCGATGCCGACCTGTTCCTGGGCGCCGCGCTCCATGAGTTCGATGAGCGGGTCCCCGGCGATCTGCGCGGCGAAGCGGGTGCAGCGGGCGCACTGGATGCAGCGCTCCCGGTCGAGCAGCACCTGGCTGGACAGCGCGATCGGTTTGGGGAAGGTGCGCTTGACGTCGACGAAGCGCGTCTCCCCCTGCCCGTTGGACACGGCCTGGTTCTGGAGGGGGCACTCGCCGCCCTTGTCGCAGACCGGGCAGTCCAGCGGGTGGTTGATCAGGAGGAACTCCATGATCCCGCGCTGGGCCTTGTCCGCCACCTCGGAGGTCAGCTGGGTGTTGACCACCATGCCGTCCATCACGGTGATGGTGCAGGATGCCTGCGGTTTGGGCATGCCCCGGCCGTTGCCCATGTCGGGGATCTCCACCAGGCACTGGCGGCAGGCGCCGACCGGGTCGAGCAGCGGGTGGTCGCAGAACCGGGGGATCTGGATCCCGAGCAGCTCGGCGGCCCGGATGACCAGCGTTCCCTTGGGCACCTGGATGCGGAACCCGTCGATGGTGACGGTGATCAGGTCCTCCGGGGGCGGTGCGGGCGCCGCCCCGCCGGAGGAGTTGGACGTGACGGTCACTGGTTCCCTCCCCGTTCCGTGGTGGTCGAGGTCGGCCGGTCCCCCCAGAGGGTGGCCCTGGAGTGGTCGAAGGGGCAGCCGCCCTTCTCCACGTGGTCGATGTACTCCTGGCGGAAGTACTTGATGGAGGAGGTGACCGGGCTGGTCGCGCCGTCGCCGAGGGCGCAGAAGGAGCGGCCGAGCAGGTTGTCGCAGATGTCCAGGAGCTTGTCGAGGTCCTCCTCGGTGCCCCGGCCGTTCTCCAGCCGGTCCAGCACCTGGACCATCCAGAAGTTGCCCTCGCGGCAGGGTGTGCACTTGCCGCAGGACTCGTGGGCGTAGAAGGCGATCCACCGGCCGACCGCGCGGACGACGCACGTGGTCTCGTCGAAGATCTGGAGGGCGCGGGTGCCGAGCATGGACCCGGCGGCGCCCACCGACTCGAAGTCGAGCGGTGTGTCGAGGTGCTCGTCGGTGAAGATCGGCGTGGAGGAGCCGCCGGGCGTCCAGAACTTGAGCCGGTGCCCGGCGCGGATCCCGCCCGCCATGTCGAGGAGCTCGCGCAGGGTGATCCCGAGCGGGGCCTCGTACTGTCCGGGGTTGGTCACGTGCCCGGACAGGGAGAAGAAGCCGAACCCGGCGGACTTCTCCGTGCCCATGGAGGTGAACCACTCGGCTCCGTTGGCGACGATGCTCGGGACGCTGGCGATGGACTCGACGTTGTTCACCACGGTCGGCGAGGCGTAGAGCCCGGCCACGGCGGGGAAGGGCGGCTTGAGCCGGGGCTGGCCCCGGTAGCCCTCCAGGGAGTCGAGCAGCGCCGTCTCCTCGCCGCAGATGTAGGCGCCCGCGCCCGCGTGGACGACCACGTCGAGGTCGAAGCCGGTGCCGAGGATGTCCTTCCCCAGCAGTCCGGCGTCGTAGGCCTCGGCGACGGCCCGGCGCAGGCGGCGGATGACGTGGACGACCTCGCCGCGCACGTAGACGAACGCCTGGTGGGACCTGATCGCGTACGAGGCGATCGCGATGCCCTCCACCAGCACGTGCGGGTTGGCGAGCATGAGGGGGATGTCCTTGCAGGTGCCCGGTTCGGACTCGTCGGCGTTGACGACGAGGTAGCGCGGGTTGGGGTTGTCCGGCGGCAGGAAGCCCCACTTCATCCCGGTGGGGAACCCGGCGCCGCCGCGCCCGCGCAGGCCGGACTGCTTGACCATGTCGACGATGGCGTCGGGCTCCATGGTCAGCGCCCGGCGCAGCGCCTCGTAGCCGCCGGTGGCCCGGTAGCCGTCGAGGGTGAAGGAGTCCGGCCGGTCCCAGTGCTCGGACAGGATCGGGGTCAGGGTGGTGCTCACTTGCTCCCCTCCTCTCCCTGCTCTTCGGGTGTGGATGGGCGCACGGTCCCGGGGTCCGGCGCCGACCAGCCGCGCTCCCGGGCGAGTTTCAGCCCGGCCAGGGACGGGGCCGCCGCCTGGACGCCCTCGCCCCCGCGCCCGTCGTCGAACCCGGCCAGCACGCGCGACGCCTGCTTCCAGGTGCACAGGCTGGCGGGTCCGCGGGTGGGCGCGACGTCCCGGCCCAGCCGCAGGTCGTCGACCAGCCGCTTGGCGCTCTCGGGTGTCTGGTTGTCGAAGAACTCCCAGTTGACCATCACGACCGGCGCGAAGTCGCAGGCCGCGTTGCACTCGACGTGCTCCAGGGTGACCTTGCCGTCCTCGGTGGTCTCGGCGTTGCCCACGCCCAGGTGCTCCTTGAGGGCGGCGAAGATCTCGTCGCCGCCCATCACCGCGCACAGGGTGTTGGTGCACACGCCCACCTGGTAGTCCCCGCCGGGGCGGCGGCGGTACATCGTGTAGAAGGTGGCCACCGCGTTGACCTCGGCGAGCGTGATGCCGAGCTGGTCGGCGCAGAAGCGCATCCCCGCCCGGCTGACGTGGCCCTCCTCCGCCTGCACCAGGTGCAGCAGCGGCAGGAGCGCGGACCGCTCCTTCGGGTAGCGGCTGATCAGCTCCTTGGCGTCCTGTTCCAGCCGCGCGACCACCTCGTCGGGGAACCGGTCGGCGCCCGTGTCGTCGGGTGTACTGTGCTCGGTCACCGGTCCACGCCTCCCATCACCGGGTCGATACTGGCCACGGCCGCGATGACGTCCGCCACCGTGCCGCCCTCGCACATGGCGGCCACGGCCTGCAGGTGCGTGAACGAGGGGTCGCGGAAGTGCACGCGGTAGGGGCGGGTGCCCCCGTCGCTGACCGCGTGGCACCCGAGCTCGCCCTTGGCGCTCTCGACGGCCGCGTACGCCTGGCCCGCGGGCACCCGGAAGCCCTCGGTGACCAGCTTGAAGTGGTGGATGAGCGCCTCCATGGAGCCGCTCATGATGTGTGCGATGTGGTCGGGCGAGTTGCCCATCCCGTCCGGACCGAGGGCCAGCTTGGCGGGCCAGCCGATCTTGGCGTCCTCGATCATCACCGGGCCGGGCCGGAGCTTGTCCAGGCACTGCTCGACGATCTTGAGGCTCTCGGTCATCTCGGCCATGCGGACGCGGTAGCGCGCGTAGACGTCGCCGCCGTCGGAGACGGGGATGTCGAACTCGTAGTCCTCGTAGCCGCAGTAGGGCTTGGCCTTGCGCAGGTCCCAGGCCAGACCCGAGGCGCGCAGCAGCGGGCCGGTCACGCCCAGCGCCATGCAGCCCGGCAGGTTGAGGTAGGCCACGTCCCTGGTGCGGGCGAGGTAGACGGGGTTCTCGTCCAGGAGCTTGCGCATGGTCGCGATCCGCTTCGGCATCTCCTTGAGGAGTTCGCGGATCTTGCCGACCACGCCGGGCGGCAGGTCCTGGGCCACGCCGCCGGGGCGCACGTAGGCGTGGTTCATCCGCAGGCCCGTGATGAGTTCCAGGATGTCCAGGATCATCTCGCGCTCGCGGAAGCCGTTGGTCATGACCGTGGTCGCGCCGAGCTCCATGCCGAACGTGGCCATCGCGACGAAGTGCGACGCCATCCGGTTGAGCTCCATGACCAGGACGCGGATGACGTTGGCCCGCTCGGGGATCCGGTCGGAGACGTCGAGCAGCCGTTCGACCGCCAGGCAGTACGCCGTCTCGTTGAACAGCGGCGTCAGGTAGTCCATGCGGGTCACGAACGTGGTCCCCTGGGTCCACGTCCGGTACTCCATGTTCTTCTCGATACCGGTGTGCAGGTAGCCGATACCGACGCGCGCCTCGGTGCAGGTCTCACCGTCGAGGGTGAGGATCAGGCGCAGGACGCCGTGTGTGGACGGGTGTTGGGGGCCCATGTTGACGACGAGGCGCTCGGCGCTCGTGGCCTGCGCCCTCTCGATGACCTCGTCCCAGTCCCCGCCCGAGGCGTCGATGTAGTCCTCGGTGACGGTCATGCCGGGCCTCCCTTCTGGCCGAACCGTGGTGTGGTGGTCCGCGGGCTCACTTGTAGGACCTCCGCTCGTCCGGCGGGGGCACGGTGGCGCCCCGGTACTCGACCGGGATGCCGCCCAACGGGTAGTCCTTGCGCTGGGGGTGGCCGTGCCAGTCGTCGGGCATCTGGATCCGGGTGAGCCCGGGGTGCCCGTCGAAGACGATCCCGAAGAAGTCCCAGGTCTCGCGCTCGTGCCAGTCGTTGGTCGGGTAGACCGACACGATCGAGGGGACGTGGGGGTCGGCGTCGGGGCAGGTGGTCTCGACGCGGATCTGGCTGTTGTGGGTGATCGACCGGAAGTGGTAGACGGCGTGCAGCTCCCGGTCCGTGTCGTCGGGGAAGTGCACACCGGACACGCCGGTGCAGAGCTCGTAGCGCAGTGCGGGGTCGTCGCGCAGGGCCCGGGCGACCTCGACCAGGGCGTCGCGGCGCACGTGGAAGGTGATCTCGCCGCGGTCGACGACGATCCGCTCCACGGCCCCCGCCCCCTCGCCCAGGGCCGCCTCCAGGTCGTCGGCGACCCGGTCGAAGTCGGCGGTGCGCGGGTCCTCCGGGTCGGTGAACGGCCGGGAGCTGGCGGCGGGAGCGCTCCCCCGCACCCGCAGGCCGCCGTAGCCGGAGGTGTCCCCGGTGGTGGTGGTGCCGAACATGCCGGTGCGGACGACGGGCGCGGCCAGGCGCTCGCTGCCCCGGCGGTCGGGGAGGTTCTCCGGGGCCTCCGCTCCGTCGCCGTTGTGGTTGGCCTCGTTCTCGGTGCTCATCCTCAGTCCTTGCTCACCAACGGCAGCGAACGGCGCAGCATCCGCTCCTCGGTCTCGGTGATCTCCTGCTCCCGGTGGGCGCCGAGCTTGGTGTTCTGCACCTTGTCGTGCAGCTTGAGCACGGCGTCCAGGAGCATCTCCGGCCGGGGCGGACAGCCCGGCAGGTAGATGTCGACCGGGACGATGTGGTCCACACCCTGGACGATCGCGTAGTTGTTGAACATGCCGCCGCTGGAGGCGCACACGCCCATCGCGATGACCCACTTGGGTTCGGGCATCTGGTCGTAGATCTGGCGCAGGACGGGCGCCATCTTCTGGCTGACCCGGCCGGCGACGATCATCAGGTCGGCCTGGCGGGGTGTGGCGCCGAACTTCTCCATGCCGAAGCGGGCGAGGTCGTAGTGGGGGCCGCCGACGGACATCATCTCGATGGCACAGCAGGCGAGTCCGAACGTGGCGGGCCACATCGAGCTCTTGCGGGCCAGGCCGACGATCTGTTCGACCGTGGTGAGCGCGATGCCGCTCGGCAGTTTCTCCTCGAGTCCCATCAGTGACGGACCTCCTCGGGACTATGGGTTGGCCGGGTGCGGGGCGGGCGTGCCGTCGTCGGGGTCAGTCCCATTCGAGGCCCCCGCGGCGCCACTCGTAGGCGTAGGCGATGGAGACGTTCACCAGGAAGAGGACGATCGCGACCAGTCCGAACCAGCCCAGGGCGTCGAAGTGCACGGCCCACGGGATGAGGAAGATGATCTCGATGTCGAAGACGATGAACATCATGGCCGTCATGTAGTACTTGACGGTGAAGCGTCCGCCGCCCGCGGGCTGCGGGGTGGGTTCGATGCCGCACTCGTAGGCCTGCATCTTGGCTCGGTTGTAGCGTTTGGGGCCCAAGACCGCCCCCGCCACCATTGACACCACGACGAACGCGGCGCCGATCCCGCCGAGCACGAAGATCGGTGCGTAGAGCTCCATCGGTCACCCTCCTTCTGGCTGGTCGGGGAGGTCGTGGAACATGCTTGTGATTGCTTTCACTAGCGAGGGCTCATCCTTCGTCCCGGGATTCCCCCCGCGCGCGGACGGGGGGACTGGTTCGTGTGCGGCTCGCGGCCCCGGCGCTAGGCGGCGGGCGCGATGCGCGACAGACCGTTGATGACCCGGTCCATGGCGTCCCCCTGGGTGGGTTCGGTGAGGTTGGCGAGCATCTTCAGCGCGAACTTCATGAGGGTGCGCTGACGCAGGCCGTAGCGGGTCGCGTACTTCATGAACTCGGGCTGGCCGAGCATCCGCACGAAGTAGCGCCCGAGCGTGTAGTAGCCGCCGTAGGTGTCGGCGAGCACGTCGGGGTAGCGCAGGAGGGCCCGTTCGCGGGTCTGCTGCGTGGGGCGGCCGTGCGCCTGCGTGATCACGTCCGCGGCGATGTTCCCGGCCTCCATCGCGTAGGCGATGCCCTCACCGTTGAAGGGGTTGACCATGCCGCCCGCGTCGCCGACGAGCATGAGGCCGCGGGAGTAGTGGGGCACCCGGTTGAAACCCATCGGGAGCGCGGCGCCGCGGATGGCGCCCTTCTGGTTGTCCTCGGTGAACCCCCAGTCCCCGGGCATGCTCTCGGTCCACCGGCGCAGCAGCCTGCGGTAGTCGACGTCCTGGAAGGAGGAGGTGGAGTTGAGGATGCCGAGACCGACGTTGCAGGTGCCGTCGCCGACCCCGAAGACCCATCCGTACCCGGGCAGGAGGACGTCGCGGTCCCCGGTGCGGTCCCACAGCTCCAGCCAGGACTCCAGGTAGTCGTCGTCGTGGCGAGGGCTCTCGAAGTAGGTGCGCACGGCCACGCCCATGGGGCGGTCGTCGCGTTTGCGGATGCCCATGGCCACGGAGAGCCGGGAGGAGTTGCCGTCGGCGGCGACGACGAGCGGGGCTCGGAACGTGACGGGTTCGCGGTCGGCGTCCTTGGCGTGCACGCCCACGATGCGGTTGCTGCGCTCGTCCGTGAGCGGCCCGGTGACGGTGGTGCGCTCCAGGAGTTTGGCCCCGGCGGCGACCGCGCGGTTGACCAGGATCTGGTCGAAGTCGAAGCGGGTGCGGACGAGTCCGAAACCCGGGTAGGCGGCGAGGTCGGGCCAGGGGAGGTCGAGGCGGACCCCGGCGCCGATGATGCGCAGGCCGTGGTTCCTGATCCAGCCCTCGTCCTCGAAGGTGATCCCCATCGCGGTGAGCTGCTTGACCGCGCGCGGGGTGAGCCCGTCCCCGCAGACCTTCTCCCGGGGGAAGGAGGTCTTCTCCAGCAGGAGGACGTCCAACCCTGACTGGGCCAGGTAGTACGCGGTGGTGGAGCCCGCGGGTCCGGCGCCGACGACGATCACGTCGGCGTCGTACTCGATCCGCTCCCGGCGTCTGGGGGAGGAGGTGGCTGTCTCGCTCACGGTGGGTCCTCGACTACTCGCGCGGTGCACCGTGGCGGGCCTGTGCGGGGTCCGACCCGCTCACGGGGTCTGTTGTGAGGTGGCCCGGCCTGCCGGGATGTCCGGTTTGTGGCTTGTGGGATACACCTCGCGCCCTTGTGAAGTGCTTCACAAGGACACTTTTCCGCAGTCTAGACCCTCCGGGGGCCGATAGGCGACCCCCGAGGGGGTATTGGGAACCTCTCGGCAACAAAAGGGACATACAGCGACAGACAGTTGCAGCAGCCCCAGAAAACCGCCACTCTCTGACAGATGCGCAGCTCAGGTGCGGTTTCCGACACCACACGAGCCCATCCAGCCACACGAGAAAACCCCGAGGAACAGGAGGTTCCTCAGGGTTCGAGAGTTATCGAGTTATGTGTTACCTATGTGGTCAAGAGTTACTAATGTCGGATTTTACTTCTCCCGGAAGCCCCGGTGCAGGGCGACCGTCCCGAGCGTCAGGTTGCGCCAGGCGACCCGCGACCAGCCCGCGGCCTGTAGGGTGCGCGCCAGCTCGGGCTGGGTCGGCCACGCCATGATCGACTCCGACAGGTAGTCGTAGGCATCGCTGCGGCCGGAGACGGCGCCGGCGATCCTCGGCAGCGCCGCCATGAGATAGGTGGCGTAGATCCGGTCCACGACCTCGACCGGGATGTGGCTGAACTCGCAGATCACCAGTCGCCCGCCGACCTTGGTCACCCGCAGGAGCTCCCGCAGGGCCTGGTCGACGTCGTTGACGTTGCGCAGTCCGAAGGAGATGGTCACCGCGTCGAAGGTCTCGTCCGCGAACGGCAACCGCAGGGCGTCGCCCGCCACGAACGTGACCCCGCCGCGCGAGGCGCCGCCGCGCCGCTCGACCCCCGCGCGCAGCATCCCCAGGGAGAAGTCGCAGGCGATGACCCGGGCGCCCTTGCGCACGAAGGACTCCGAGGAGGTACCGGTGCCCGCGGCCAGATCCAGGACCAGTTCACCGCTGTGGGCGTCCACGGCGTTCACCGCGGCGCGCCGCCAGACGCGGTCCTGGCCGAGGGAGATGACGTCGTTGACGAGGTCGTACCTGGAGGCGATGCCGTCGAACATCGCCGCGACGTCCTGGGGCTTCTTGTCGAGCTTGGCGCGGGTCATGGGACCAGCCTAAGGGGGCCGCCCCGGTCACCGGGCCCCTCCCCCGGATCCGCCCCGACGCCTCGCCCGCCCATCCCCGGCGCCCGGGGCGGGAGCGGTCGCGTTCGCGCCCGAGGCGTCGGGCGGACGGTGAACCGAACGCGCGCGCCGGCCGTCCCAGTCGTGGGAGACCGCACCCCGACGCGCGGAGGGAGACGGAGCAGACGTGAAGTTCGACGTCGTGGAACCGGGCGAGGAGCAGGCCATGCTCCCCGAGTCCGAGCAGGAGGCCGCCGCCGAGCACGCCGGCCCGCGGACCGCCGGGGAACCGGAGGTCCGGACCGGCGTCCATCCGCGGCTCGTCCGCGCCTCCGAGTCGATGCACCGACGCGTCAGGGCGGACCTGGCCGCCCTGGAATCGTCCCTCAACCGCCTGGGTCAGGCCATCACGGCGGCGCAGCGGGCCGAGCCGGGCCAGGACGCGGACGCGACCCCACCGCGCAACTTCCGCGCGGGGGCCTTCTCCCGCCGCGACTGAACGCCCGAGTCGGACACCGATCGCATCCGGAGGAACCCGGGCACACACGACACCATTGACATCACCATGTGTGATTTGGGGACTACTATTTGCCACAATGTGGTTGCGCCCATTTCCGTGCCACCGGCCCCGGCCGCCATCCACGACCGAGGAGAGTCCTCCGTGAAGCCCACCCGATTCACCGCGCTGGCGATGAGCGCGCTGCTCCTGTTCCCCGCCGGGGCCGCCGTGTCGGCACCGGCCGCCTCGGCCGCCACCGAGGGGATCGTCAGCGAGCGGCCCGCCCCCTGGACCCCGCACGTCCTGAACGGGCGGATCAAGGACATCCTGCGTGTCGGTGACGTCGTCGTGGTGGCCGGGGACTTCGACCGCGTCGCCGACAGCGACCACGGCACCACCCACGACCGGCGCAACCTGTTCGCCTTCGAGCACGGCACCGGCCGCGTCATCGAGTCCTTCGCCCCCGACGTGCCCGGGTCCGTCAACTCGGTGGTCGAGGGCCCCGACGGCTCCGTGATCATCGGCGGGGACTTCAGCGCCGTCAACGGCCAGTGGAGGCGGGGTCTGGCCAGGATCGCGCTCGGCGACGGCGCCACCGTCGCCGACTTCACCGCCCGACTCGACGACGGGGCGGTCAACCGCCTCGCCACGGACGGTACGGACGTCTACGTCGCCGGGGACTTCGACGGCCTGAACGGTACGGAGCGCGTGGGTCTGGCCCGGATCGACGCCCGCACCGGAACGCTCGACCCCGACTTCGCGCCCCGGATCTCCGAACCCCGGCGCGGCGGCATCCGCCTCGGGGAACTCGCCCTGAGCCCCGACGGCGGGCGGCTGCTCATCAACGGCACCTTCACGAGGGTCGACGGTGAGGAGCGCCACCAGATCGCCATGATCGACACCGCGAGCGGCGCCCTGACCCCGTGGTCCACCTCGGCCTTCGAACCCGACTGCGACTACTCCCGCATGCACACGTACATGCGGCAGATGTCCTTCTCCCCCGACGGCTCCTACTTCGCCGTCGTGACCGCCGGCGGCCCCAGGATCAAGCCCGGACTGTGCAAGGCCGCCGTCCGCTTCGAGGTCACCGACACCCCGGACGCCACCCCCACCTGGTTCAACAAGACCGGCGGCGACGCGCTCTACTCGGTGGAGGTCACGGACGCGGCGGTCTACGTCGGCGGGCACCAGCGCTGGATGGACAACGAGCAGGGCGCGCACAACGCCGGCCCCGGTTCGGTCGAGCGCGAGGGGATCGGCGCGATCGACCCGGAGACCGGCCGCGCGCTGCCCTGGAACCCCGGCCGTGACCGGGGCCACGGCGTGGAGGCCCTGCACGCCACCCCGGACGGTCTCTACGTGGGCAGCGACACCGAGCGGCTGGGGGGCGAGTACCGCGCCCGCCTCGGCCTGTTCCCGCCCGCCTGAGGCGGCCGCGCGCGGACGGACGGCCGGGGAGGCTCCGGAATCAGGCGTCCCCGGCCGACGCGCGCGCCTGGCCTTCCCCGCCCCCCTCGGCGGGGGCCGCCCCGGTCTCGCCCTCGGCGCCGTCCTCCCGCGCGGCGCCGGACGACAGCCGCTCGCCCACCCCCGGGGAGCGACGCCTGTCCAGGCGCTCGACCGTGGCGGCGGACATCCGGTCGCGCAGCTTCGACAGCAGGACGTAGGAGGCGAGGCCGCTGATGAGCCAGGCGAGCACCAGCGCGATCCACGACCGCGCCCCGAACAGATAGACGATCCCGAAGGCCGCAGCGAACAACCCGAGGCGGGCAGCGGTATAGGTCAGCCAGCTACGCATGGAAAAGCCTCACAACAGACGATTACCTGGACTAGATTGGTCGCAACACCCATCAGCGCGCGATTGCGCCCGGCCCCCGACGGGCCGGGGGCGTTCCGGGCGGTCGTACCGCCCGCACGTGTGCCGACCGGGTGACGCCCCAGAAGCCCTGACCTCCAGGTTAAGGGCGTGCACCAGGAGGCCCGCACCAGGGCTGCGTGTGTCGTCTCTCAGGGGTGGCCGGGACGGTCCTGCCGTCAGCCCGGATGGTCATGGGATGTTTCCAATCCCGACAGCAAGGACCGAACATCACGTTCCGGTCACATATCCCGTACTCCTCCCCCCAACAACGCAATTTCTCCGAAAACTAGGGAGGAAACGGACCAACTCGTGCACACTAGGGGATCAAACGCCCGCCGCCCCCGCAGTCCGAGGCGGGCACGATTGGGGGAATGTGAAGGTGGAACGAGCAAGCGAACGCCTGTTGACCCCCGGGGAAGTGGCCTCACTCTTCCGGGTTGATCCCAAGACCGTCACCCGCTGGGCCGCCTCCGGGCGGATCAGCAGCATCCGCACCCCGGGCGGCCACCGCCGGTTCCGGGAATCCGAGGTACGCGCGCTCCTGCTCGGCGAGCCGAGCGAGAGCACACGCTGAGGGGCCCGCCTTCCGAGGGCGGGGACGCGCCGCTCACCTCCACGGTCCGCAGCACCCCCGTACGGACCCCCGCATTCGGTGTCGGTGTCCAGATGTGAGGAGTCGACAGCAAGAGTAGGCTGGAAGCATGGTGTGGCTCGGTGGCCTGATCACTCTCGCGACGATCGTTCTGTGGGTGTACGCGTTCTGCGACGCGCTCACCACGTCGGCCCAGGATGTGCGTAGCCTGCCGAAGTTCCTGTGGCTGGTCGTCATCGCGGTGTTCATGCCCGTTGGCGCGATCCTGTGGCTCTTCCTGGGGCGACCTCGCCAGTCGGCCCCGGCGCACGGCGGCGCGCCCTCTCCGGCCCAGGCCGGGTCCGCCGCCGACGACCTCGACCCGTCCGACTTCGCCAAGCCCTCCGACAGCCCGCACCCGCTCGGGCCCGACGACGACCCCGAGTTCCTGCGACGGCTCAACCGCCGCATCGATCCGGACGAGTGAACGACCGCACGCTTCACACGACGGTGGGGCCGCACCCGCGAGGGGTGCGGCCCCACCGTCGTTCCCGGCTCCCGCGGCCGGTCAGGCGTAGGAGTGCAGACCGCTGAACACGTAGTTCACCGCGAAGAAGTTGAACAGCACGGTCGCGAAGCCGAGCACGTTGATCCAGGTCGCCTTCCGGCCGCGCCAGCCACCGGTGGCCCGGGCGTGCAGGTAGGCCGCGTAGATCACCCATGAGATGAACGACCACACCTCCTTGGGATCCCAGCCCCAGAAGCGGCCCCACGCCTCGTCCGCCCAGATCGCGCCCGCGATGATGCCGAAGGTCCACAGCGGGAACGCGAACAGGATGAACCGGTGCGACAGACGGTCGAGCAGCTCCGGGCTGGGCAGCCGGCCGGCCACGCCCGTGACCTCCTCCCCGCGCGCCCGCCGCGTCTCGGCCCGGTCGGACACCAGGTAGGTGACGCCCGCGACGCCGGAGACCATGAACGAACCGCCCGCGATGATCAGCGCGGTGATGTGGATCGGCACCCAGTACGAGTGGAGCGCCGGGATGAGCGGCCCCGGGTCCACGTACAGCCACCGCACACCGATCCCCAGCAGCACCAGCACCGGAACGAGGACGAACGCCCCCAGGAACCGCGCCTGGTAGCGGAAGGAGGCGAACAGCAGTCCGGCGACGGCCACCAGGCACAGGGCGACGACGAACTCGAACATGTTGCCCCACGGCCACCGATCCGCGGCCAGACCGCGCGTGACCACCTGGGCGACGCTCATCACGAATCCCAGCGCCGTCACCCCCAGGGCGATCCGGCCGAGGACGCTCTGGGAGGCCCGCGCCTCCCCCTCCCGCGTGCGGACGCTGACCTCGATGCCGTCGTCGGCCCGGCCGGAGTCCGCCGTGGCCCCGGCGGCGACCGGCATGAGCCGCCCGGCCCTCAACTTGGTGCGGCGCCCGTAGGCGGCCTCGATCGCGAAGAGGAACAGCGCTGCCGCGTACGCGAGGATCATCCCGATGATCAGCGTGTCGCTGGCTGACGCCATCGCCTCGTTCGACACTCCGGCAAACGTCACCGGTCACTCCGTTCGTCGACTGGATCGGATGGTGTGTTGGGCGGTACCGTCCCGGCCGGCCCGTCGCGGAGCCGGTCGGCGAGCCTGGTGGTGAGTTCGTGGAACTCGGCGTTGTCCCCGGCCGCCTCGGTCTTGCCGAGCCCGGCCACCTCGACGGTGGTGCGGCCGTCTCCGTCCTCCGTGGCGCGCACCCACACGCGGCGCGGACGGACGAACAGGGTGACGAGCAGTCCGGCGACCGCCGTCGCGGCCGCCCCCAACGCGAAGGGCCGGGCGGCGTCGCGGTTGGTCTGGAGGCTGACGTAATCGCGGACACCGGTGAAGGTGATGGAACCGGCCCCGTCCGGGAGCTCCCAGGTGTCGCCGACCTCCATCACGGGTGAGGAGCCGAGCTCCTCCATCCCCTCGGTGCTCAGCCGGTAGACCGACTGCGGTTCGATCAGCCCCAGGTCACCCCGGTAACCCTCCAGGGTCACCCGCGGGTTCTCCGCCCCGGGGAAGGTGGAGACCAGCTCCCCGCTCTCGGTCTCGGCGGCCGTCGGCAGGAAGACGCCGACGAAGCCCAGCTGTTCGCCGCCGGTGTCGGGAACCTTGATCACACCGTCGGAGGTGAAGGTGGCGGTCTCGCGGAACAGGAACGGCACCGCCTGGTCGAAGACCACCTCGCCGTCGGCGTTGCGGACCACGAACTCCGGCGCGTACCCGTGGCCGAGCAGGTAGACCTGCACGCCGTCGACGGTCAGCGGGTGGTTGACCTCCAGCCGGTGCCGCCCCTCCCCGGCGTCGGGCGACTCCCGGTAGGTCATGTCCGCCACGTAGGAGGCGGCCTGCCCACGCAGATCGCCCTCCTCGATGAAGGTCGCCTCGAAGTCGTCGAGTTCGAGCGTGAAGGGCTGGAGATTGTCGGTGTCGGTCCAGTGACCCGGATAGATGGCGTCGTAGGAGGGCAGCGTGTTGGCGAAACCGGTCCCCTCGACCATGAGCATGTTGCCCCGGTAGCCGAAGAACGCGCCCGCGGCCAGCGCCAGCAGGAGCCCCAGCAGCGCCAGGTGGAACAGCACGTTCCCGGCCTCGCGCAGGTAGCCGGTCTCGCTGGAGAGGGAGTCGCCGTACCGCTCGACGCGGTAGCCGCGCAGTACCCTTCGCGCCTGTTCCAGGACGGTGTCCGGGCTCGCGTCCGTGGAGAACCGCGCCGCGTACGGCATCCGGCCGAGGTGGCGCGGGGTGCGCACCGGGCGGGCCCACAGCGCCCGGGCGTGCGCGACGGCGCGCGGCAGGACGCAGCCCGCCAGGGAGACGAACAGCAGCAGGTAGATCGCCGCGTACCAGGGCGAGGAGAAGACGTCGAACAGGTAGAACCGGTCCAGCCACGGGGCCAGGTCGGGGTGTTCCCGGAAGTAGGTGTTGACCTCGTCGACGCTGACCACGTTCTGCGGCAGGATCGAGCCGGGGATGGCGCCGACCGCCAGCAGGAACAGCAGGATCAGCGCGGTGCGCATCGAGGTCAGGGTCCGCCAGGTCCAACGCAGCCACCCGACGACGCCGATGCCCCTCGGCTGGGCGGGGGCGGTCTCGGCAGCGGACGCCGAGGGCGGTGTCTCGGTCTCGGTCATCAGATCACCGTCTGGTATCCGGCGGTCCACCCCTGCATGGTGGTGGTCAGCTCGCTCCAGAGGCCGGTGACCATCGCCAGGCCGACCAGGACGAGCATGACACCCCCGATCACGGTGACCGCCCGGGTGTGGCGGGTGAGCCGGGCGAACACGCCCAGCGCCTTGCGGTAGAGCAGTGCGGCCAGGATGAACGGCAGCCCCAACCCGACGCAGTAGAGCAGGGAGAGGAGCATGCCGCGCCCCGCGCCGCCCTCGACGAAGGCCAGCGACTGCACCGCGGCCAGCGTCGGTCCGATGCACGGCGTCCAGCCGAGCCCGAACAGCACCCCGAGCAGCGGGGCCCCGGCCAGGCCCGCGCGGGGCAGGCGGTGGAACCGGAACTCGCGGCCGAGCCCCGGGACGAGGCCCATGAAGGCCAGACCGAGGACGATGGTGAACGCGCCCAGGACCCAGGTGATGGTGTCGGTGTACTCCAGGAGGGCGTCACCCAGCCACCCGACGAACCCGCCGACCGCCACGAACACCAGCGTGAACCCGGCGATGAACAGGGCGCTGCCCGTGACCATCGTCCAACGGCGCGCGACCAGCTCGGTGTCGACGTCGGTGGCCGTGGCCGCTCCGCCGCCGGACGCGGTCCGCCGCTCGCGCACGGCGGCGCCGCTCATGCCCGTGACGTAGGACAGGTAGCCAGGGACCAGGGGCAGGACGCACGGCGAGAGGAAGGAGACGAGCCCGGCGGCCAGGGCCAGGGGCGCGGCCAGGAGCAGGGATCCGCTGAGGACGGTGGCGCCGATCGCGTCCATCAGTCGCTCCCCCCGTCGGAGCCGTCCCCGGCCCCGTCGCCGGAGTCCGTCGCCTCGGCGGTCGCGTCCTCGGAGGGCTCCGCGTCGGTGTCCGACGGCGCGCTCCCGCCGTCCGTCGCCTCGGCCTCGGCCGCCTCCTGTTCGGCGACGCGCGGACGCTGCTCGGGGTCACCGAGGTCGAACTCGACCACCACCGGGTTGAGCAGTTCGGTCAGCTGCCCGTAGGTGGTGGGGCCGATGACACGGGCGGCGATGCGGCCGTCGGGGTCGATGATGATGGTGGTGGGGATGGACCGGGGCGGGACGGTGTCCCGGAACGCCTGCGGGACCTCGCCGGGCGGGTCGAACAGGCTGGGGTAGGGGATCTCCTGCGCGGAGGCGTAGGCCTGGGCGGCGGTGTCGTCGTCCTTCATGTTGACACCGAGGAAGTCCACGCCCAGGTCGGCGTACTCGGTGTGCACCTCGTCGAGGACGGGTTGCTCGGCCCGGCAGGGGCCGCACCAGCTGGCCCACACGTTGAGGACGAGGATGCCGCCCTCGTAGTCGCCCAGCGAGATCTCCGCGCCGTCCAGGGTGGTGCCCGTGACGTCGGGCGCCTCCAGCCGCTCCCCCGGCTCGAACACGGTGGCGCTGCCGTCGCCGGAGATGAAGCGCGCGTCGTCGGTGTTCTGGATCTCGGTTCCCCCGGCGCAGCCGGTGAGGACGAGCGCGACGGCGATCGCGGTCACGGCGAGGCGGGGCACGCGCGGCCGCGCGCCGGTTCTGGCACTGGGCATCGAGGGTCCTCACGAAGGGGGCTGAGCAGGGCGGACTACAACAACGACAAAGTGTAGTAGCTACCCCGCACCCCACCTCGGCGCCCCGGCCGAACCGGCGTTCACCCAGCGCAGGAGAGGGACCCGGAAGGGTCGGCGTCGGGGGACGCACCGCCCCTTCCGGCGGTCACCCGGTCAGCGGACCGGGGGCGGGCGCAGGCCCCGCCCCGGTCGGCCGCTCCGCCGTCAACCGGCCTCGACGAAGGCCTCGCGGAGATAGTCGTGCACGGCGCGCTCGGGGACCCGGTAGGAACGTCCCACGCGAATCGCGGGGAGAACCCCCGAGTGCACCATTCGGTAAACGGTCATCTTGGACACACGCATGATCGTGGCGACCTCCGCCACGGTCAAAAACCTGACCTCGTCGAGAGGTGGCTTGCTCCCGTTCATCTTCCGACGCCCTCATTCCCGGACGTGAGCATTGTCTACCGTTCGCCCGGCGTGGTGGCCCGCGGAGGGGCGACCCCGGTATGCGCCCGTCCCACCGCCACGCCGGTGTGTCATACCGTCACTACTGACACGTCCGTTTTCAGAGTAGGGCGGAGTTCGCCGAAGCGAAAGGGCGTTTGTCCTGTCTTCGGCGACATACCTTCCCGGCTCCCCCAAAGAGGTTTAGCGGTGGGTATAAATGGTCGACCCTGATCACATGAGTCCCGCGCGCGCGAGAACGTAATCGCGCAGAGGCGCGTAGTCCTCGGGCGGATATCCGTCGTCCAAAGGCACGGTGACCAGTAGTTTTCCCTCGTGCTCCGCGAGGAACAGAGCGGGGTCGTTGCTGTCGGCGAAGCCCATCGTGGGCACCCCCGCCTCACCCGCCGCACCCGCGAAACCGTGGTCGGCGATGACCAACTGCGGCCACGCCTCCCCCCGGTTCGCCAGGTCCCCGAGGATGGCGCGCATGGCGAAGGGGTGGTGGCTGTGACGGGGGTGTTGGCCGTCCGTGACGATCGCGACATCGTCCTTCCACACCACGATCCGGCGGCTCGGGGGGCGTTCCGCCGGCACCTCGTAGGTGTACCCGTCCGCCGCGGTCACGACCGGGCACCCGCGTTCGGCCAGCGCGGTCTTCCACGCGGCGTACATCTCACGCAGTTTGAGGGGGTGTCCGGTGGCGAACATGACCGGTTCCCGGCGTTCGACGGCCAGGGCGAGGCGGTCGGCGACCCCCTCCAGCGCGTCGACGGTCAGGTCCGGGTCGATGGTGTCGATGCCCCACGCGTACTCCTCGTCGCCGACCACGCCGCACCGCTTGCTCATGAGCGCGAGGACTTCGGAGTAGGTCCAGTCGTGGGAGAAGGTCAGGCCGAACCGGTGGTAGGGGTCGCCGTCCACGAGCCGCCGGTAGTGCCGAAGGTTGTTCTGACGCGGGGTGTCGACGTGTCCGGCGATTCCCTTGCGAACCAGATACGTGATGAGTTCAGCGCGTGTCGGCGGCGTCACCGGCGTTCCCCTTCCTCGAATGCGCGGCGAGCACGCGCCACACTGTGCGGCCACCACGACGCCTGCTCCCGTTCGCCCGGTATTCAACCTCTTCCTACCCACTGAACGCGCGCCACGCCCAAACCTGGTGATTTCCACCGTGTACGTACACCCGCACGTGCTCGCGGAGAAACGCCCGAAGAGTCCGGGGAGGTCAGAGACTGGGGTCGATTCCGTGGCTCGGGAAAACGGCGGTGCGCGTGGCGTTGATCGCCCGGTCGACCGGGTCCCCGGGGTCGTACCCGTCCTCGAACCGGGCGAAGTCCACCTCGCGCCCGTCCGTCATGTACAGCGGGGCCTGCTCCCCCGTCCGCCGCCGCACGAAATCGCGCCAGGCCAGCGGCGTCTCGGTGTCGGGGTCGACCGGCGTCCCGGCGGCCTCGGCCAGCAGGTGGGTCCAGGCGCGCGGCACGACGTGCACCAGGCCGTACCCGCCGCCGCCGAAGAGCAGCCACCGGCCGCCGGCGGTCTTCTGGGCGAGCTTGTGCAGCTCGGCGTAGGCGCGGCGCTGTCCGTCGAGGCTGAGTGTGAGGTTGGCCAGGGGGTCCAGGGCGTGGGTGTCGCAGCCCTGCTGGGTGACGAGGACCTCGGGCTGGAACTCGTGCAGCAGCGGGGGCACGACCGCGTCGAAGGCGCGGTGCCAGCCGGAGTCGCCCGTGCCCGCCGGGAGGGCGACGTTGACCGCGTAGCCCTCGGCGTTCGGCCCGCCCGTCTCGGCGGCCTGGCCCGTGCCGGGGAAGAGCGTGGTCGGCGACTCGTGGAGGCTGATGGTGAGGACGCGGGGGTCGTCGTAGAAGGCCCGCTGCACGCCGTCGCCGTGGTGGACGTCGACGTCGACGTAGGCGATGCGCTTCGCCCCCTGCTCCAGCATCCAGGCGATCGCCAGCGCCGGGTCGTTGTACACGCAAAAACCCCAGGCGTGGCCGCGCATGGCGTGGTGGAGGCCGCCCGCGATGTTGGCGGCGTGCGCGGTCTCCCCGGTCCACACCGCCCGCGCGGCGGCGACGGACGCGCCGGAGATGAGCGCGGCGGCGTCGTGCATGTCGGGGAAGACCGGGTTGTCGGGGGTCCCGAGCATGTGGGCGTCGTCGGGTTCCAGGGTCTTCCCGGCCCGCTTCACCGCCTGGACGTAGGCCGGGTCGTGCACCAGGGACAGGAGTTCGTCGGAGGCGGGCTCCACGTCCAGGAGGCGCACGCCGGGAGCGTCCAGGACCCCCAGCTCACGGCTGAGCGCCATGGTCAGCTCGACGCGGACCGGCGCCATCGGATGCTGCGGTCCGAAGTCGTAGGCGGTGAGTCCGTCGTCCCACGCCAGTCGGAGCGAACAGGACGTGCGCCCTCCCATGCCGTGACCCCCGTTCCAGGTGCGCGTGCTCCACTGCACACAGTACGCACCGCGGTCCGTCCCCGGGACCCCGGGGTGGGCCCGCGCCCCGGGAGCCACGGCCGCGACACCGTCCCGGACGGACACCCGGTACGGGCGGGGCCGTGACGGTCACAAGCTCACGAGGAAGAAGCAGCTGTCATACCGGGCGCCGCCGGCGAGGTCCACCGTCCCGTGCAGCGGCCGCGTGGACGCCGTGTCGAAGGTGAGCAGCATGCGGTACTCACCCGGCTCCAACTCCAGTCGCATGACCTCGCCGCCACGCTGGCTGCACGTGCCTGCGGCCGGACTGGAGTCGTACTCCTCGCAGTGGTCGCATCCGTCCGTGACGACCTCTCCGTGGGCGCCGTTCGTTCCCACGTAGAGGAACTCCATGCGGTACGGACTGCCGTTGGTGAATTCCAGGACCGCCCGACCGCCGTCGGCGCCACCGGTGGCGGAGATGGTCAGTTCGTTCTCGCCGCTGGAGGTCGCCATGTCCATCCGGGCGCCGATCAGACCCGCCCCGACGGCCTCGGAGAGTTCCTCGACGTCCTCGGTCTCGTGGTCCGGGTACTCGTCGGTGAGGACGTCGAGCATGTCCTCGGCCAGGAAGACGTCCCCGCCGTCGACCTCGGCCCACCCGCACCGGCGCGCGGCCTCGGGGGCCTCGGCGTCGATCCGCTCGGCGACGGCGGGCGCGAGGGACCAGTCGAGGTCGGCGAACACCCCGATCTGGTCGAACGCGTCGCACCAGCGCTCCTCGGCGTAGTCGGAGGTGCCCAGCTCGTACAGCTCCATCAGGACGTCGGTGTCCTCCCACCGGGAGGCCGGGTGCGCGAAGTACTCGCCGTAGGTGCCCACCGCCCGGTCGTACTCCTCCGCCGCCACCTCGTCCTGGGCGCGGGTGAGGAGGCCGCACGCCTCGGCGCCCGAACGCGCGCGATCCATCAGGGACGGCGACATGGACAGCTGGAAACCGGCCTCCACCCGCTCGTAGATGTCGACGGCCTCGGCACACTCACCCCGCGCGTGGGCGGCGTCGGCGACCCGCAGCCGCCACTCGCCCGCCTGCCACACACCGGCCAGACCCGCGACCACGGCGAGCACCAGACCCGCGGCGGTCAGCACGGGCGCCAGCTTCCCGGGCGGCTGTTCACCCTCGATCACGGCACGTTCATCATGGGAGCGCCCGGCGAACAGGCCGTGCACACCCGTGGCGATCGGCCACACCAGCAGGACCGGCACCCAGACCAGCGGGTGGTCGGCGGCTCCGTGCAGGGCGGCGCCGACCAACAGACCCACCGTGACGACGAGCGCCACCCCGAAGAGGACCCACCGCCGCAGGTACACGTAACCGGCGCCGAACCCGGAGAGGTTGAGCAACCCGGCCCGCAACGCCGTGGGCGAAGAGAACAACCCCATCCGGGGTGGCCGGGGCCGTCCCGGCTCGGGCGAGGGCTGCGGGAACGAGTCGGAAGGAGATGGTGATGTCATGGGGGATCCGGGCTCGGGGAGGGGTCGACGGAAGGGGAGGAGGGACAGGGCGGCCCGGGACGGACGCTCGGTCCGTCCCGGACCGGAGTCGCTACTCCTGTGTCACGTAGAAGCAGCTCTCGTAGCGTTCACCACCGCTGAGGTTCCGCGTGCCGTGCAACGGAACGGACCTCGGCGCGTCCGACGTGAGCATCAGTCGGTACTCTCCCGGGTCCAGCTCGACGCGCATGATCTCTCCGCCTCGCTCGAAGCACGAGTTACCGGAGGGCGGGGAGCTGTACGTGTCGCAGTCGTCGCATCCGTCCGTGACGACCTCGTCGTGGACGCCGTCCGGACCGACGTAGAGGAACCGCATGTCGTAGGGGCTGTCGTTGGTGATCTCGAAGACGACCTTGTCACTGCCCGAGCTGCCGAAGGGCTGCGGGTCGAACCGGCTCTCGCCGCCCGCGCGCAGGGTGTCCATGGTCTCCTCGATGTGGGCGGCGCCCACGTGGCGGACCAGGTCCTCGACGTCGTCGGCCTCGTGGTCCGGGTACTCCGCGGCGAGGAAGTCGGTCATCTCCTCCGCGCGGTCGGCCGACCCGCCGTCGACCTCGGCCCAACCGCACTGACGCGCGGCCTCGGGGGCCTCGGCGTCGATCCGCTCGGCGACGGCGGGCGCGAGGGACCAGTCGAGGTCGGCGAACACCTCGATCTGGTCGAACGCGTCGCACCAGCGCTCCTCGGCGTAGTCGGAGGTGCCCAGCTCGTACAGCTCCAGCATGGCGTCGGGCACCCGCCCGGCGGCCTCGGTCCCCTCGTAGTTGGTGGGGATGGCTCCGTAGATCTCGTGGGCCTGCTCGAAGCCCTCACGGATCTCGTCGGTGATCCGGCCGTCGTAGGACTCGGCGGCGGCGGTCGCCAGGCTCTCCGCGTAGGAGAGGTTGGCGTCGGCCACCTCGCCGTCGGTGTCCTCCCACCGGGAGGCCGGGTGCGCGAAGTACTCGCCGTAGGTGTCGATGGCCTGGTCGTACTCCTCGTCCGACATCTCGTCCTGGGCGCGGGTGAGGAGGTCACACGCCTCGGCGCCCGAACGCGCGCGATCCATCAGGGACGGCGACATGGACAGCTGGAAACCGGCCTCCACCCGCTCGTAGATGTCGACGGCCTCGGCACACTCACCCCGCGCGTGGGCGGCGTCGGCGACCCGCAGCCGCCACTCGCCCGCCTGCCACACACCGGCCAGACCCGCGACCACGGCGAGCACCAGACCCGCGGCGGTCAGCACGGGGGCCAACCTCCTCGCGGGCTGACCGCCCGCCGCCGTGGTGCGCTCGTCGCGGGAACGCCCGGCGAACAGGCCGTGGACGCCCGCGGCGAGGAACCACACCAGCAGGACCGGCGCCCAGACCAGCGGGTGGTCGGCGGCTCCGTGCAGGGCGGCGCCGACCAACAGACCCACCGTGACGACGAGCGCCACCCCGAAGAAGATCCACTGCCGCAGGTAGAGGTAACCGGCGCCGAACCCGGAGAGGTTGAGCAACCCGGCCCGCAACGCCGTGGGCGAGGAGAACAACCCCATTCGGGGTGGCCGGGGCTGCGGCGCGCCGAACTGCCCGGGCGGCATCCCACCGGGCGGCATCCCACCGGGCGGCGGACCGCCGGGTGGGGGACCGAAACCGCCGCCGGGCGGCATCCCACCAGGCGGCGGCCCCTGCTGCGGGGGCGGTCCCTGCTGCGGCCCCGACGGAGGCTGCTGCGGCCCCGGCTGGGGCTGCTGACCTGGGTACGGCGGCTGCGGAGGCTGGCCGGGCCGGGGCTGACCGGGGGGTTGCTGGGACGGGTCGTGAGGAGGTGGTGAAGTCATGGGGGCCCTGGGGTCGGGAGGGGATGGAGCGTCCCGCGCGCACGGGACCGAGACGGGGATCGATGTCCCCTATCCGACACTATCCGCGTATAGGGACGTCCCGCTCCGTGACCCCCGGCCGAACCCGGCCAATCGCGGCTCCGGGTCAGCTACCGGACAGCGCCCGGCTGCGGTCGCGGGCGGCCTCGATGGCGTCGGTGAAGGCGGTGCGCACGCCGTGGCGCTCCAGTTCGCGCAGGGCGGCCGCTGTGGTCCCGCCCGGCGAGGTCACGGCCTCGCGGAGGACGACCGGGTGTTCACCGGAGTCGGTGAGCATGGCGGCGGCACCGGTCATCGTCTGCTCGACGAGCTTCTGCGCGGTGGCGCGCGGCATCCCCATCGCCACGCCCGCCTCGACCATCGTCTCGGCGATGAAGTAGAAGTAGGCCGGTCCGCTCCCGGAGATCGCCGTCACGGTGTCCATGTGCTGCTCGCCGACGCGGATCACCTCGCCGACGGCGCCCAGCAGGCCCTCGGCGCGGTCCAGGTGCTCGGGTTCGGTGTTGGCGCCGCCCGCGATGGCGGTCATGCCCCGGCCCATGAGCGCGGGGGTGTTCGGCATCGCGCGCACCACGGGGACCCCGACCGGCAGGTGGCTCTCCATCACGGAGGTGGTGAGCCCGGCCGCGACGGAGATGACGAGGCGGTCCGTGGACAGGTGGGGGGAGAGGTCCTCCAGCAGGTCCACCATGTCCTGCGGCTTGAGGGCGAGCAGCAGCGTGTCGGCGCGCTTGGCGGCGTCCGCCGCGGGAACCACCTCGACCCCGTACCGCTTCCGGAGCTCGTCTGCGTGCTCCGCGCGCGGCTCGGTGACGAGGACGTCCTCCGGGGCGTGGCCCGTGGCCAGCATTCCGGCGAGGAGCGCCTCGCCCATCTTTCCGGCGCCGATGATCGCGATCATGAAGGGGTCCTCTCTGCGGGTCCCCTCCACGCTAACCGCACGGCCGCGCCGGTGCGGACGGGTCGTCTCACACCGTGGACGCTCAGTCGCCGCCGTCCGTGCCCCTGCCCCGGTCGCCGTCCTGGTCGTCGACGGTGCCCCGGGTGTCCACGGAGAAGTGCCGGGGCGGCGCCGCCGGTCCACGGCGCAGGAGGGCGATGCGTTCACGCCGGTCGCGGGGGCGGCCGTCGGGCTCGACGGTGGGCCGGGCGAAGTGCAGCCGGGTGAAGGCCAGCGCCTCGGCCAGTTCGCGCATCCGGGCCTGGCGGTCGGGGGCCTTGCGGGTGCTCACCTCCAGGACCAGCTGGCCCTCGTAACCGTCGGCGGCCAGGTACTCCAGGAGTTCGGCGACGGGCTGGCGGCCACGGCCCGGGATGAGGTGTTCGTCGAGGTTCTGGCCGCCGAAGCCGTCGGCGACGTGGACGTGGGAGAGGCGGTCGCCGAGCCGCTTGGCCATGTCCATCGCGTCGGAGCCGGACATGGCGGTGTGCGACAGGTCGAGGGTGACGTCGGGGTAGTCGCGGTCCAGCGGGTTCCAGCTCGGCGCGTAGGGCACGACCTCGCGGTCGCGGACGCGCACCGGGTACATGTTCTCCACGGCGAAGACGACGTCGGTCTCGTCCTGCATGCGGGCGACGCCGGTCTCGAACTCCTTGGCGTACTCGCGCTGCCAGCGGAAGGCGGGGTGGACCACGATCGCCTTCGCGCCCAGGGCCTCGGCCATCTCCTTGGACCTGACGAGCTTGCCCCAGGGGTCTCGGCCCCACACGCGCTGGGTCAGGACCAGGCAGGGGGAGTGGACGGCGGTGACGGGCATCTGGTGGTAGTCCGAGAGGCGCCGCAGGAGGTCGATGTCCTGGCTGGCGGGGTCGGAGGAGACGAGCACCTCCACGCCGTCGTACCCCAGCTTCGCGGCGATCTCGAAGGCGGCCGGGGTCTTCTCCGGGTAGACCGACGCCGACGAGAGCACGACGGGCGCGTCTGGGACCTGGATAGGGCTCACGCCCCCAGAGTATGCGCTACCCGCCCCCGCACGCCTCCCGTCGCCGGGACCACGGCGTGCCGCACCCTCGGGACGGGTCCGGCACTGCGGCCGCCACGGGACTGCCGCCCCGGGGCCGCTCGCCGAGGGAGCGCTGAGGGGTGGAAGCGGCACCAGGGGCACGGGTGCCGGTTTCGCGTCGGTCACCTGCGGACGTCGGCGGCGGAACCGCACGACGCGGTGGGCGTCACAGCCGTACCGCTCCGCCGAGGTTGTAGTGGAACACGTCGCGCTCGCGGACGTGGTCGCCCGATTCGGGAGCGTCGATCATGCGCCCCCGGCCGAGGTAGATGCCGACGTGGTAGACGTAGCCTCCGCGGTCGGACCAGTAGACGAGGTCACCGCGGCGGGCCCGGGAGTAGGGGATGCGGGTGCCCGCCGCCACCTGATCGTGGGCGATGCGGGGCAGTTCGACCCCCGCCTGACGGAAGGACCACTGGACGAGGCCGGAGCAGTCGAAGGTGTGCGGCCCGGTTCCGCCCCACCCGTAGGGCGTGCCCTTCTTCGACTCGGCGGCGCTGATCGCCGTCTCGATCGTCGGGGCGGCAAGCCCCTGGTGGACTCGCTCGGAGGCTGGGGCGGCCTCGGTGGCCCCGCGGACCGGTTGGGCCAGGGCCGGTGCCGGGGCGAGCGCCGCGGCGAGCAGGGACGCGGCCGCGCTGGCGACGGCGATCGCCCGGGCGGCGGTCCGCACGGGTACGGCCCGTCGCCCGGGACGACCCGGGCGACGGGCCGGGGTTTGCTCGTGGTGTCGGGAGTGATTCATGGTGTTCCCCGTTCGGATGTGTGGGCGCCCCGTGTCGGGTCGGCCCCGGGGCGTTCCATCCCAACGGATCACCCTTCGTCGCTTTCGCGCGCGAATGAATCACCCTATGTAATCAATTTGCCCTGCGGTCACGGTAAAATCTCGCCGACAAAAGGGACGTAGCAGTCAGTCAGCAGCAGACATCCACCATGACCGGCGACGTTCAGTGACGAGGTTCAGGCCCCCAGACGGGCCACGAGCCGTTCGGAGACGGCCACCATGCCCGCCTCGTTGGGGTGCACCGGCGCGGCCGTGTTCTCCGGGACCAACCCCTCGACCCAGCGGCGGGACGACGACTGGCACACGTCATGGCCGCGTTCGAGGACGTCGACGAACACGGCGCCCGCCGCCTGGGACTCCTCCGCGATCATTCGGTTCAGGGCGGTCTGGACGCCGTCCAGGTAGGCCACGTCGCCCCAGGCGATGGGCGCCTCCGGCCAGCAGCCCCGGCGCTCCGGGAGGATCTGGAGGTAGCCGACGCTGACGACGGTCGCCCCGGGGCTGCGCTCGGCGATCTCGGCGTAGACGCCCGACACGTCGTCGCGCAGGTCCTCGATCCGCTGGTCGAGTTCGTCGCCGTAGTGGTCGGCGCACGGGCTCCCGATCGGGTTGGTCAGGCTCCGTCGGGCGCACTCCATGAGGATGTCGGTGAAGCCGAGGTCGTTGCCGCTGATCCCGACCGTCACCAGATCGGTGTCGGGGGTGAGGGCGTCGAACTGCGGCGGAACGTCGGTGAGGTCGGTGTGCTGGGGTTCGCGCAGGTCCCGGATGACCGCTCCGGCGCAGCTGACGTCGGTGAACTCGGCGACGCCCAGCGCGTCGGCGGCCAACCGGGCGTAGTTGCCGGACGACCGGAGGCAGCGGGGGTCGGAGCCGGGCGCGTACGGCGGGATCAGCGGCCCCGAGGTGAACGAGTCACCGAGGGCCACGTAGCTGTCGTAGGCGACCGCCTCCTGGGCCTCGGCGGCCGCGGGGGCGGAGGCCAGGCACAGGGCCGCGGCGATCGGGACGGCGAGGAGGGGGGTGCGTCGGGGGCGGGCGGCGGGCACGATCGTGCTGTCGTCGGTGCGGGGCACGCGGGTTCCTCTCCAGTGGGGGACCAGGGGTGTCGGACCCTACGCATTCTGTAACACAACCTACGGACGGCGTTGACTAACCCGTAGGTAACTTTCATATGCCCCGATGTACCGCGGAGCTGTCCCGTTCGGCGTGTCCCAGGGAGGCGTTAGCGTGACTGGCATGCCCAAAGCAGCGAAGACGACGTTCCGGTGCACCGACTGTGGATGGAGCACCCTCAAGTGGGTGGGCCGCTGCGGTGAGTGCCAGGCCTGGGGCACGGTCGAGGAGGCGGGCGCCCCGGCCCCGGCCGCGGTCGCGGCGGCGCCGGTGACCTCCCGCGCCCGGCCCATCACCGAGATCGGTGTCGAGACCGCCGAGGCCGTCCCTACGGGGGTGGACGAACTCGACCGCGTTCTCGGCGGGGGCGCCGTCCCCGGCGGCGTCGTGCTGCTCGCGGGCGAACCGGGCGTCGGCAAGTCGACGCTGCTGCTGGAGGTCGCCGCGATGCGGGCCGCCCAGGGCCCCGTCCTGTACGTGACCGGGGAGGAGTCCGCCGGTCAGGTGCGCCTGCGCGCCGAGCGGCTCGGCGCGCTCTCCGACAAGCTGTTCCTGGCCGCGGAGACCTCGATCGCCTCCCTGGTCAGCCACGTCGAGGCGGTCGGGCCCCGGCTGCTCATCGTGGACTCGGTGCAGACCATGGTCTCCCCCGAGGTGTCCGGGGTGCCCGGCGGCGTCACCCAGGTCAGGCAGGTGACGGGGGCGCTGATCCAGATCGCCAAGGAGCGCGGTATCGCGACGGTCCTGGTCGGTCACGTCACCAAGGACGGCTCCATCGCCGGCCCCCGCCTGCTGGAGCACCTGGTGGACGTGGTGCTGCACTTCGAGGGGGAGCGCCACTCGCAGCTACGGCTGCTGCGCGCGGTCAAGAACCGGTACGGGCCCACCGACGAGATCGGGTGCTTCGAGCTGACCGAGAGCGGCATCGTCGGCCTCCCGGACCCCAGCGGACTCTTCCTCACCGAACGCACCGACCCGGTGCCCGGCACGTGCGTCACGGTCACCCTGGAGGGGCGGCGTCCGCTCATCACGGAGGTGCAGGCGCTGGTGGCGCCCACACCGCTGCCCGCACCCCGCCGGGCCACGTCCGGGCTGGACACGTCCCGGGTGAACATGATCCTGGCGGTCCTGGAGAAGCGCACGGGCATGCGGCTGGCCAACATGGACGTGTACGCCTCCACGGTGGGCGGCGTACGCCTCGGGGAGCCCGCGGTCGACCTCGCACTGGCTCTGGCCGCGGGCAGTTCCAACAACGACGTCGCCCTGCCGCGCGGGTTCATCGCCATCGGCGAGGTCGGCCTGGCCGGGGACATCCGCGCCGTGAACGGGGTCCAGCGCAGGATCACGGAGGCACAACGGCTGGGCTTCACCGAGGCGGTCGTGCCCAAGCACTCCGGCGACCCCGTGCCCGGGATCCGGACGCACGAGGTCGAGGAGCTCAGCGAGGCACTGGCCTGGGTGGCGCGGCGGTCCAAGCGCGCCGGGGCTGGTGACGGCCCCGGCGGGCCGAGGCGCGGCGGAGGCCCCGAGGGGCACTAGAAGTCGAAGACCGCGCCCTTGGCCGCGTGGAGCAGGCAGGTGTTGCCGAACCGCTCATGGTAGTTCTCGGAGCCCCGCACGGACGCGATGACCGGCCGGTACTCCAGGGTGCAGGCCGCGGCCGGGTCGGCCGGGACGGCGGCGATCGAACCGGCCTCGGCGATGGCCGCGCAGGCGTCGACCGCCCGGGGATGGCTCCCCGCGCCGCCCTTGGGCGCGCACACCAGCGAGACCTCCCGTACCGACTCGTCCTCGAACCCGACCCCCTCGACCACCCGGAGCCGGTAGGCGGCGTACGCGGGAGGCGCCTCCGCGGCGGCCGCGGGCGCGGGCGCGGCGGGAACGAGGACGGTCGCGGTGGCGGCGCAGACGGCCAGGGCGGTCGCGACGGCTCTCATGATGGCCTCCAGCACATCGGCGGTGCGTCGGACACGGGAGCGGGCCGTGTCGTCACATCACTCACTTACGACTCTCCTACCCCGACAGAACGGCCGTCCCGCCCTCCGAGCGGGATGTCCGCCGGGGTCTACCGGTAACCGCGGTCCGTCTGACCGTGGTGGCCGTGCAGCCGGTCGTAGTACCCGGAGTCACCGGCCTCGCGCATGTCCCGGCCGTCGACCGACTCCCGGCCCCCGTCCTCCCAGAAGTCGAAGACCGCGCCCTTGACGTCGAGCAGGACACACAGGTTCGGGAAGGTCATCTTGAAGTGCTCGGAGCCGGTGGACCGGGCGACGACCGGGTCGAAGATCAGCGGACAGGCGCTGTCGGCGACGTCGATCCTCTTGATGGAGCCGAACGCGTAGATGAGGTCGCAGGCGTCCTGGGGCCGCGGGTGGCTACCGCCGGGCGGGTCGCAGAAGAGGTGCACGCGCTTCGTCTTGCCCGTGTCCTTCTCCGTGATCGAGAGCCGAAAGTGCTGGAAGTTCTCCTCCGCCGCCTGCGCCGGAGCCGCCGTCGACAACGCGAGGGCGGACATGGCGACAGCGGACAGGACGGTTCCGACAAACTTCACGATTGCTCCTGGTGACTGCGGAATCACTTGACGTAACACACAGTAACATCCAGATAACGACACGTGGCGCCTCGTCCCCGTGTGGCGTGTGTGCGGCGGAAACCGGCCCCGAGGGGCACCCGGTCCCCGCCGCACCTGGTCAGGTCAGCTGGAACACCAGCTCGCCGGTGCCGCTCGCGTACTCCCCGTGCAGCTTGGCGCGATACCACCCCGGGCGCGCGGCGGAGCCGTCCCGGCAGTCCGTGAAGGAGCGCTGCCGGTCCCACTCGACCGTGAACTCGTGCGGCACGCCGCGACTGAGCTGACGTTTCTCGGCGGCATCGCCCTCGACGCAGTCACCGGTGGAGAAGATCCGGTCGTTCCCGGAGTGGATGCGGATCTCCAGGGCCTCGGGCCCCACGTCCACCGTGCAGGTCTGGTCCTCGGTGTTGACGACGGTGACCCGGAACTCCGGCCGCGCGCCGCTCCCGTAGACCTCCCGGTCCTCGTCGGCGAGCTCGAAGGTCACGACCACGTCCTCCGGCCGGCACGCGTCCTCGGGACTCTCGGGGGCGGCGGCACCGCCGGACTCGGCGCCGGAGCCCTCCGCGGCCTCCCCGCCCTCCCCCTCGGTGGCGTCCTGACCGTCCGGCCCCCCGGCGTCCTCGGCCTCCCCCTCGGACGGTTCCTCCTCGGGTTCGGCGCTCTCGACCGCCGAGGGCGTCTCGGGTGGGACACTGGGAGAGGGGTCGGTGTCAGCGGCGCCCGCCTCCGACCGCGTCGGTTCGGCGTCGTCCTCTGAGGAGGGGCGGCAGGCGAACGCGATCAGCGTGAGGACGAGCAGGGCCCCCGCCAACACGAGGGCACGCCGCTTCCAATAGGTCTCGCGGCTGACGGCTCCTGGATGTCCGGTACTTGACGCCATGGGCCGTAGTATTGCGGTTTCGTGTGCCACCCACCTACCCAACCCGCCGATACCCCGTAAAAGATGAGCGATAACCCTTACAGCACAGCGGTTCTGGCGTGGTACGAGGCCAACGCCCGCGACCTTCCCTGGCGCGCCCCCGACGCCACGCCCTGGTCGATCCTGGTCAGCGAGATCATGCTCCAGCAGACGCCCGTCGTCCGGGTGCTGCCCGCCTGGCGGGCCTGGATGGAACGCTGGCCCACCCCCGCCGACCTGGCCAAAGAGCCCCCCGGCGAGGCCGTCCGGATGTGGAACCGGCTCGGCTACCCGCGTCGCGCCCTGCGCCTGCACGCCTGCGCCGTGGCGATCACCGAACAGCACGGGGGGCGGGTGCCGGACAGTCACGAGACGCTGCTCTCCCTGCCCGGCGTCGGCGCCTACACCGCCGCGGCCGTGGCCAGCTTCGCCTTCGGACAGCGCCACGCCATTTTGGACACGAACGTGCGGCGCGTTCTCGCGAGGGCCGAAACCGGGATCCAGTACCCGCCGAAAACCCAGACGAAGGCGGAGACCGCCCTCGCAGAATCGCTGCTCCCGCCCGTGGCGTCCGTCGCGGCGCGCTGGGGCGTGGCCGTGATGGAGCTGGGCGCCCTCGTGTGCACCGCCCGGACCCCCGCGTGCGCGGACTGCCCGATCGCCCACCAGTGCGCCTGGAGGCTGGCGGGCAAACCCGCCCACGACGGCCCGCCGCGCCGGGGACAGACCTACGCGGGCACCGACCGGCAGGTGCGCGGGCGGCTGCTGGCCGTGCTGCGCGACTCCGCCGACCCGGTGCCCAAGTCGGCCCTGGACGCGGTCTGGGACGACGGCGTCCAGCGCGAGCGGGCCCTGGACGCGCTGGTCGCGGACGGGCTCGTGGACCCCCTGGACGACGGCCGCTACGCGCTGCCCGGCTGACCCCGCCCCGGGCGCCGGCCGGATGTCCGATCCCTCAGGCGGGCCCGGTCAGCCCTCCATGTCCAGGAGATCGTCGACGTCGGCGCCCCCCGGGTCCGGTGAGAGGAGCGCCTCGTCGGCGGCCCCGTCGTGGGAGCCGCTGCACGGAGCGCCCGGCTCCGGCGCGTCCGGGGACTGTTCGTACCGGCGCACGAACGCGGCCAGACGCGGATCCTCGGGACCGTCGAGGAGGATCTGCGCGCCCCACGCGGAGGCCACGACCGGCGCGGGCATGCCCTCCTCGACCGGGCTGACGAGGAGGTAGTCCCCCTGCCTGTAGTGGCCCTCCAGGGTCGCCACCCCGTCGTCGTCCACGGCCCCGGGGTCGTAGGTGACCCACACGGCCCCGTGCTCCAGGGAGTGCACGGCCGTCTCGTTCCTGATCGGCGCCTGGTAGACGCCGCAGTTCTGCCACACACCGTAGTGCTCACCGCCCGCGGGCGGGAACATCTCGTAGTCGACGGTGACCGTGGTGTCCACGTGGTCGGCGGGCAGGTCCTCGTACTCGACCACCGCGCTCAGGTCCGCCGACCCGGGCACTCCCCCGTCCCCGTCGTTGACCGCCCACAGGACGGCGCCCGTGGCGGCGACGAGGACGACCACCAGGAGCCCGACACCGACGACCACGCCGACGAGCACCCCGCGCCCTCCTCGGCGGGGAGTCGGGTCCTGGCCGGGGGCACCGGGGTACCCCTGCTGCGGGTACTGTCCGGGCGCGCCGTGCGGAGGGTGTCCGGGAGCCGGTCCGGGCCGGTCGTACCGGCCGTGGGGCGTGTGGGGGTTCTGCTGGCCCTGCGGAGGGAACTGTCCCGGCGGCGTCTGGCCGCCCGGCTGTCGGGGGTCCTGTGGATGGGTCACGCGCAAACCCTAACCACACCCTCGCCGGACCGCCACACCCCCGGTCCGCGCACAGGCGAACGGGGGCGCCCCCGAAGGGATGCCCCCGTCCACACGCGTCAACCGGTGCGACCGGCGTCGTTACTCGCTCTTACCGGCAGCCGACTCCTCGACCGCGGGCGTGTCCGGAACCGCGGCGGGCTTGGGCACACCCTTGAAGGTGAACTTGGCGTCGGTGCCCTCGCCCTCGGCGTCGATCACCACGATCTGGCCGGACTTGAGGTCGCCGAACAGGATCTTCTCCGACAGCTGGTCCTCGATCTCGCGCTGGATCGTGCGACGCAGCGGCCGCGCGCCCAGGACCGGGTCGAACCCGCGCTCGGCCAGCACCTTCTTGGCGCCGGGACGCAGCTCGATCCCCATGTCCCGCTCCTTGAGGCGGCTGTCCAGGCTGGAGACCATCAGATCCACGATCTGGAAGATCTCCTTCTCCGTCAGCTGGTGGAAGACGATGACGTCGTCCACACGGTTGAGGAACTCCGGCCGGAAGTTCTGCTTGAGCTCCTCGCTGACCTTCGCCTTCATCCGCTCGTAGTTGGTCTGGGCGTCGTCCTCCTTGGCGAAGCCCATCGCCACGCCCTTGGAGATGTCCCGGGTGCCCAGGTTGGTGGTCATGATGATGACCGTGTTCTTGAAGTCGACGTTGCGACCCTGGGCGTCGGTGAGACGGCCCTCCTCCAGCACCTGGAGGAGCGAGTTGAAGATGTCGTTGTGGGCCTTCTCGATCTCGTCGAAGAGGACCACGGAGAACGGCTTGCGGCGCACCTTCTCGGTGAGCTGGCCGCCCTCCTCGTAGCCGACGTACCCGGGCGGGGAGCCGAACAGCCGCGAGACCGTGTGCTTCTCCATGAACTCGGACATGTCCAGCTGGATCAGCGCGTCCTCGTCCCCGAACAGGAACTCGGCCAGCGTCTTGGACAGCTCGGTCTTACCGACACCGGACGGACCGGCGAAGATGAACGAACCACCCGGACGCTTGGGGTCCTTCAGCCCGGCACGCGTACGGCGGATCGCCTGCGAGAGCGCCTTGATGGCGTCCTCCTGGCCGATGACCCGCTTGTGCAGCTCGTCCTCCATGCGGAGCAGACGCGAGGACTCCTCCTCGGTCAGCTTGAAGACCGGGATACCGGTGGAGGCGGCCAGGACCTCGGCGATGAGCTCCTCGTCGACCTCGGCCACGACGTCCATGTCGCCGGCCTTCCACTCCTTCTCCCGCTGCGCCTTCTTGTTCAGCAGCTGCTTCTCGTCGTCGCGCAGCGACGCCGCCTTCTCGAAGTCCTGCGCGTCGATCGCCGACTCCTTGTCGCGGCGGACCGAGGCGATCTTCTCGTCGAACTCACGCAGGTCCGGCGGGGCGGTCATCCGGCGGATGCGCATCCGCGAGCCCGCCTCGTCGATGAGGTCGATCGCCTTGTCCGGCAGGAACCGGTCGCTGATGTAGCGGTCGGCCATGGTCGCGGCGGCCACCAGTGCGCTGTCGGTGATCGACACCCGGTGGTGGGCCTCGTAGCGGTCGCGCAGACCCTTGAGGATCTCGATCGCGTGCGTGATGGACGGCTCGTCCACCTGGATGGGCTGGAACCGGCGCTCCAGAGCGGCGTCCTTCTCCAGGTACTTGCGGTACTCGTCCAGCGTGGTGGCGCCGATGGTCTGGAGCTCGCCCCGGGCCAGCATCGGCTTGAGGATCGAGGCGGCGTCTATGGCACCTTCCGCCGCCCCCGCGCCGACCAGCGTGTGCAGCTCGTCGATGAACAGGATGATGTCACCGCGGGTGCGGATCTCCTTGAGCACCTTCTTCAGGCGTTCCTCGAAGTCACCGCGGTAGCGGCTGCCCGCGACCAGGGCGCCCAGGTCCAGCGTGTACAGCTGCTTGTCCTTGAGCGTCTCGGGGATCTCCCCCTTGACGATCTTCTGCGCCAGCCCCTCGACGACCGCCGTCTTACCGACGCCGGGCTCACCGATGAGGACCGGGTTGTTCTTGGTACGGCGCGAGAGCACCTGCATCACGCGCTCGATCTCCTTGTCCCGACCGATGACCGGGTCGAGCTTGCTCTCCCGGGCGGCCTGGGTCAGGTTGCGACCGAACTGGTCCAGCACCAGCGACGTGGACGGCGCGGACTCCGAGGACGCGCCCGTCGTCTGCGCCTCCTTGCCGGTCTGGTAGCCGTGCAGCAGCTGGATGACCTGCTGGCGGACCCGGTTCAGGTCGGCGCCGAGCTTGACCAGCACCTGGGCGGCCACGCCCTCGCCCTCACGGATCAGGCCGAGCAGGATGTGCTCGGTGCCGATGTAGTTGTGGCCGAGCTGGAGGGCCTCGCGCAGGGACAGCTCCAGGACCTTCTTCGCCCGCGGCGTGAAGGGGATGTGCCCCGACGGAGCCTGCTGGCCCTGGCCGATGATCTCCTCAACCTGCTGCCGAACCGCTTCGAGGCTGATGCCAAGACTCTCCAGGGCCTTGGCGGCGACACCCTCACCCTCGTGGATGAGGCCGAGCAGGATGTGCTCCGTACCGATGTAGTTGTGGTTGAGCATCCTGGCCTCTTCCTGGGCCAGAACCACCACTCGCCGCGCGCGGTCGGTAAACCTCTCGAACATGTCTCGTCGCTCCTCTACAGAGCGGTCAGGCAGGGACGGTACTCGCCGACCCAACTCTTCCGCATATCGGCCCCACAGGGATAACCGCCCCGGGGAGCACTGCCGCACCCGTCCGTCCCGACCGACTGGCTGCCGACCGGTCGGACGTCTCCGCACGGCCGACCGTAGCCGTCCGTGCCAGAGACTTTCCCCGACGATAGGGCGTTCACCCAACATCCAACTACCAATTGGGGCGCCAGATTTCGGTGTACGCCGAAGGCGAACGGCCCGGAGCTCCCATCCATCACGGGAGTCCCGGGCCGCACGCGGGTAAGCCTGATTATCGGCTCTTAGCGAACACGCCGATCGCCTCGTTGTTCCGCATCGGTCACCGCGGATCGGAAAGCCGCGTCGGAATTCTCCGTGCGGGCGCTCTCCGTGACCGGGGAGGTCCACCGCTGGGCGGACCGTCGCGGGCGTCCGGCCCCGCTCCCTGCAACAGCGTGGCGGGCCGGGTTCTTCCCCCGCTCGGGGGAACGTCTTCGTACTGGCCCCGCGGCCGAGCGGCCGCGGGGCGGATACGTGGGTCCTCCGTCGGGCACGGGGCCGTGCGGTCGTTCTCCGGCCGCAGGACACCCTCCCGCCGACGCGGCTCAGGCCGACCCGGCGGGTCGTGCGGTCCGCCGCGATCCGGGCGTCGTGCGCCCGGGACCCCGGTCATCCGCCGTCCTGAGCGGACGTCTCCGGCGCGGTTCCATCCCGTTCGTCGCCCCGCGGGCGCCTGGGGGCGTCACCCCGCCGACACGGCGGCGGGTACCGGCGACCGCTCCGAGCTCCGACGAGCCCGTGCTATCCCCTGCATCCCGTGTCACGAGGGCCTCGCGGGCCCGGGGATGGTCGGGTTCGGGCGCGTGTCCCGGAGCACCGGTCCATCAAGACCTGACAACATTTCGGCGAACCTGGGTGCCGTCGGCAAACCTAGCCCTTGATGGCCTCATATTCGGCGACGATCTTCGCGGGGATACGGCCACGCTCATTGACCGGCTTCCCGGCGGCCTTCGCCCACGCGCGAATCTCGGCGCTGCGCTCACGGCTGGGCGCATTCCGGGAGCCGCCACGGCGGGCGGTGCCGCGGCCGGACTTGGCCGGAGCCTTGCGAGCGGCTTCGACGAAGGGCGTAAGGGCCTCGCGAAGCTTGGCGGCATTACCCGCGCTGAGGTCGATTTCGTACACGGAGCCGTCCAGACCGAACGTCACCGTCTCCTCGGCCTCGCCGCCGTCGAGGTCGTCGACCAGGAAAACCTGGACCTTCTGTGCCATGGATTCAAACCTTTCAGAAGAGCAGTGCCTTCGCACCTGAATATAAAGCTATCCCGAGTGCAGGCAGAAGACAATTCCCGACGTGCCAGAATCACCTGGACTTGACCCTGGGTTTCGGGCGCGACTGAGCCGCGCGGGGCCCAGGCGGCGCACACGCGCGGACATGGGCCCGGATGAGGGCCGCTCAGGGCACGATACGGTCCAGCAGCGTATCAACGACCGTCGGATTCGGTCCGATCCTCGCCCTCGACAATCGGTGTCTCGTGGTTCACGGCGGTGATGGCCGGCTCCGCCGACTCCGCCTCCGGGGCGCCCACGGTCGTGTCACCGCTGACCAGGCTGCCGTCCATCCGGCGAGGGGCCATCTCCCTGCGCAGCAGCGTGATGACGAAGGCGCAGAAGACGGTCGCGACAACCACCGGCGGGATCAGCGCGGAGATTACGTCGAGCAGCCCGGCGGGAAGCACCGACGAAAGATCACCCATCGAAGCGGTCCACCCTTCCTGGTTGTTACTTATCGCAGCAAATACCCGACTCAGCGTCGGGCCAGTCCTGGGGGATGACGCACCGGGCACCCGGGCAATCGCATACCCGACATCATAGACATCGCTTGCCCCCGGTTTGGTCCCGGACGTACCGGAGCCTGCCCGGCCAAACCCGATGGTGACCAATGTCCGACAGCGTGTTCGGTGTCCCGTTGGCCGCGAACACCCGACCACCCCCCGAGCGAACTCGATTCGCGACCCTTCGTAACCGTCTCCGTCGAACTCGATCGGCGCGGAGGGGTCTCGCGAGCGCAGGTACACATTACCCGCCCTCTTCCGCTCTCATACCACCCGGTCTGGTTAAGCGAGTCGTCCGGTCGCCGTACCGGCCCGCATCTCACCGGATCGTATCGGGAACTCCGTCCCAAGAGCGCCTGAAAGCCTTTAGGCGTGGGGGCTTCGGGACCCGGTCCCCAGGTGCACAAGCATGCGCGTGTTCCCGAGTGTGTTGGGTTTGACCCGCTCAAGGTCGAGGAATTCCGCGACGCCCTCGTCATAGGAACGCAGGAGTTCCTCGTACACGCGGGCGGAGACCGGTGTGCCCTGGATCGGGGCAAAGCCGTGTTTGGCGAAGAAACCGGTCTCGAATGTCAGACAGAACACACGCTGCACGCCCAACTCACGCGCCGCGTCCAGCAGTTCGGTCACGATTCGGTGTCCCACCCCGAAACCACGCAGAGAGGGATCGACCGCGACGGTCCGCACCTCCGCGAGGTCCTCCCAGAGGACGTGGAGGGCGCCGCAACCGACGACGCGGTGTTCGACCCCCTCCTGGGCGGGGACGGGGTCGGAGGCGGGGGATGCGGGCGCGGTGGACCGGGATTCGGCGGACGCGTCATCCGGGACCACCTCCGCCTCGGCGACCCAGAACTCCTGGATGTCCTCGTAGAGGTTGACGGTGCTCTTGGAGAGCACACGGCGGTCGACGGTGTAGGTGTCGACCAGGCGGCGGATGTGGACCACGTCGCGCGTCTTGGCGCGACGGACCCGGATATGACGAACGGACATAGCCGGACCAGACTACGCCCACGTACGCGCCCGCACCCACCGGATCGCTCTTCCTCCAGCGGGTGCCGCGTCTCACTCGTGTGCGCGCCGGGCCGGATATGCCCGTGTTTCCTCCCGGCCGGGGCGCCGGGACGGCCAGACTCAGATGAGCTGGCGCCGTGCGGCCCAGACGACCGCTTCGATGGGGGTGTTCACGCCGAGCATGTCGCAGATGTTGCGGATGCGGCGGCGCAGGGTGCGAGCGCTGAGTTCGAGCCGCCGCGCGGCCACCTCGGTGGTCACACCGGTGGCGATCTCAGCGAGCAGCTCCAGGTCCTCGTGGCTCAGCTCGACCGGGGTGTAGGCGCCGTTCAGCGCCGTGTCAGCTGAACGGGACTGCAGGGGGACCACGTTGTCCCGGTGCTCCCGCGGCTGGAGAGCGTTCTGGTCCTCAGCGTTGCGCCGTACGAGTGTGGCCTGTTCCACTCCGTCCTCCCTCATCCATGTGAGTGCGGAACATCAACTCGTCACCGGGCGGGTCGAGCGCGTCGGGACGCGACAGGGACCCACGCGTCCGACCGCCTTTCCGGGGACCCCTCTGGCACAGGGGTGGGGAGGGCGGTGGGGAACCTGGGCCGCACGGGCCGTGTCACCGCGGTCTGGGACGGTCAGACCGCGCCGAGGGCACACGCGCGTGCGGGATGAACGGGTCGCGGGACGACCCTCACACCTCGCTCACTGTCGTACTCGATCCACTTCGGCGATCTCGCGGACCAAGGTCCGCCCTCAGCACGCTAGGCCGCCGCGATGATACCGTCAAGGGCCGGTAAATCACCATGCGTGCCACCTTGGGGCCACTGGGTGATGGAGTGGCGGGAGGGGCGTTGTCGCCACTTCACTGACCTGCGCAATCATCCTCACCCTCCGTCGCCGACCATGCGAACGGAGTTCCAAGGAAAACTTCGGCCCTGTCGGTTGGGACACCCCACTCTCACTGCGATTCTGTGCGATATGTCCCAACGGTGAGGTCTGTCCGGTGGCACACGCCACATTCCCGGACTGAGAGCGGGGCCGCCGCGACTCGCGCGACGGCCCCGTTGGCCTTTTCGGTCCTGCGGTTGCCCGACTTCGACCCGGTCTCGTATTCGGCCCGTCAGTCGCCGGAGGGCTTGACGATCGGGAAGAGGACGGTCTCCCGGATGTTCTTTCCGGTGAACGCCATCAGGAGCCGGTCGATACCGACGCCGACACCGCCGCTCGGCGGCATGCCGTACTCCAGGGCGCGGAGGAAGTCCTCGTCCAGCTGCATCGCCTCGGGGTCGCCCTCGGCGGCCATGAGCGACTGCTCGGTGAGGCGGCGGCGCTGCTCGACCGGGTCCACCAGCTCGGAGAACCCTGTTCCCAGCTCCATCCCGAACCCGATCAGGTCCCACTTCTCGGTGAGAAGGGGCTCGTCACGGTGCTGGCGGGTGAGCGGACTGGTCTCCAGCGGAAAGTCGCGCACGAACGTGGGGTGGACGAGCGTGTGCTCCACCAGCTCCTCGAAGAGGTGCTCGACCAGCTTGCCCGGCCCCCACTCCTGGCTGTACTCGATGTGCCTGGCCTCGGCCAGGCTCCGCACCCGATCCAGTGGCGTGTGGACCGTGACCTCCTCGCCAAGCGCCTCAGACACCGAGCCGTACAGGCTGATCCTCGGCCACTCGCCACCCAGGTCGAACTCACCGTCCGGCCGCTCGATCACCGTGGTGCCGAAGACCGCTCGCGCTGCGTCCTGGATGATCTGCCGGGTGACCTCCGCCATGACGTTGTAGTCGGCGTAGGCCTGGTAGAACTCCAGCATCGTGAACTCGGGGTTGTGCGTGGCGTCCGCGCCCTCGTTCCGGAAGTTCCGGTTGATCTCGAAGACCTTCTCCAAGCCGCCCACGACCAGCCGCTTGAGCGCCAGCTCAGGCGCGATGCGCAGGTACAGGTCCATGTCGTAGGCGTTGATGTGCGTGATGAACGGCCGCGCGGTGGCGCCGCCGTGCACACGCATGAGCATCGGGGTCTCGACCTCGATGAAGTCCCGGTTGCTGAGCCCCTCCCGGATCGCCCGGATGGCGGCCGAGCGGCGGCGCACCATCTGCTGCGACTCGGGGTTGACGATGAGGTCGACGTAGCGCTGGCGCACGCGGGCCTCGGGGTCGGTGAGTCCCTTGTGCTTCTCCGGCAGGGGGCGCAGGCACTTGGCGGTCAGCGTCCAGGAGCTGACCAGGACGGACAGCTCACCCCGCCGGGAGGTGATGACCTCGCCCTCGACACCCACGTGGTCGCCGAGGTCGACGTCGGCCTTCCAGGCGTCCAGCCGCTCCTTGCCGACCCGGTCCAGGGACAGCATGATCTGGAGGTCGCCGGTCTCGTCGCGCAGGGTGGCGAAGCACAGCTTGCCGCCGGTGCGGTACAGCATCACCCGCCCGGCGATGGCCACCTTCTCCCCGGTCTGGGTGTCGGGCTCCAGCCCGGTGTGTTTGTCGCGCACGGCACCGATCGACGTGGTCCGCGGGAAGGTCACGGGGAAGGGGTCGATGCCCTCCTCCCGGAGACGGTCCAGCTTCTGGCGCCGGACCCGCATCTGTTCGGGCAGGTCGTCGTAGGAGTCGTGCGCGTCATTCACGGCCCCGATCCTACTCGCTTCCCCGCACCGGAATGTCGCTGTCCACAGGCCGTTCGTCACCCCCGAACGCCCAGAAGAGCCGATCCCGCGAGACGCGGATATTCCGTGATCGACCAATGACACTCAGCTACAGGTGCATCCTAGGTGTATGAGTCGCACAAACATTGACATCGACGACGAACTGATCGCGTCCGTGATGGAACGCTTCCAGGTCCGGACGAAGCGTGAGGCCGTGGACATCGCTCTGCGACGCACGGCCGGGACGCCACTCTCCAAGGACTTCCTCCTTAGCCTTGAGGGGATGGGCTGGGAGGGCGACCTGAACGAGATGCGCCGTTCCGGATTCGAGGACACCGACGTATGACCACGGTCTACCTGGTCGACAGCTCCGCGTGGGTGGAGTACCTCCGTAAGACGGACTCCGAGACCAACGACTTCGTCCGGGAACTCATCGAGACGGAAGCGCAGCTGGCGACGACCGAACCCATCGCCGCCGAATCTCCTGAGCGGTGTCCGGAACGCGGCTGAACACCAGGTCATCGAGCGCCTGACCAACGGGCTCATCCAGTTGGCCCTGGAGAACCACGTCGACTTCATCCATTCGGCGGCCCTGTACCGGGAGGCTCGCGCCAAGGGCAAGACGATCCGCGAACTCCACGACTGCCTCATCGCGGCCGTCGCGCTGCGCACGGACGCGGTCCTCGTCCACTGTGACCGGGACTTCGACCACCTGGCCGAGGTCTTCCCCCGCCTACGCGTCCAGAGGCACAATCAGGTGTGATGCGTGGGGCGAGGTGCCTCGCCCCACCCGACCGGCTCAGCCGACGTTGCGCTCGAAGACCAGGCGCAGACCGATGAGGGTCAGCCACGGGTCGTGCACGTCCACCGTCTCGCACTCGCCGACGACCACGGAGGCCAGACCGCCGGTGGCGACCACGGTCACGTCGTCGGGGGCGTCGGTGAGCTCGGCGACCATCCGGTCCACGATCCCGTCGACCTGCCCCGCGAACCCGAACACGATCCCCGACCGCAGCGCCTCCGTGGTGTTCTTCGCGATCGCCGCGCGCGGCTTGACGATCTCCACCATGTGCAGCTGCGCGCCCCTCCGGGACAGCGCGTCCACGGAGATGTCGATGCCCGGCGCGATCGCCCCTCCGACGTACTCCCCCTTGGCGCTCACCGCGTCGAACGTGGTCGCCGTGCCGAAGTCGACCACCACCGCCGGGCCGCCGTACAGGTGACTGGCGGCCAGCGCGTTGATGATCCGGTCGCTGCCCACCTCCTTGGGGTTGTCCATCCGGATCGGCACGCCCGTCTTGACGCCGGGTTCGACGACCACGGCGGGCACGTCCCCGAAGTGGCGGCGGAACATGTCGCGCATCTCGTGCTGCACCGAGGGGACCGAGCAGCACAGGGCGATCCCCTCGATGTCGGTCTGGGCCCCCAGCGCGCTCCCGTCGATGAGCCCGCGCAGCACCACCGCCCACTCGTCGGCGGTGCGGCGCGTCTCGGTCCCCACTCTCCAGTGTTCGAGAAGGTCGTCGCCCTGGAACAGGCCGAACACCGTCTCGGAGTTGCCGACGTCGATCGCGAGCAGCATGCTGGGGACCCTCATCCGTGGTCGAAGTGGTGTGTTCCCAAGGAATCTTCCACCAACCGGGCCGCTCACAACAGGTCGAGAGCGATATCCAGTGCCGGGCTGGAGTGGGTCAGGGCGCCGACCGCCAGGTAGTCGACCCCGGTGGCGGCCACGTCGGCGGCCACGTCGAGGGTCAGCCCGCCGGAGGACTCCAGCCGCGCGCGCCCTGCGACCAGGGCGACGGCGGAGCGCAGGCCCTCGACGGTGAAGTTGTCGAGGAGGATTTCCTCGGCCCCGGCGGCGATCGCGTCCTCGATCTGGTCGATCCGGTCCACCTCGACCTCCAGCGGCAGGTCGGGGAAGCGCTCGCGGATGGCGCGCACGGCCGCGCCGACCCCGCCCGCCGCGACCACGTGGTTGTCCTTGACCAGTCCGGCGTCGCTGAGGCAGTACCGGTGGTTGACGCCGCCCCCGCAGCGCACGGCGTACTTCTCCAGCGCCCGGAGGCCGGGGCGGGTCTTACGGCTGTCCCGGATCCGGGCGCCGGTACCGGCCACCGCGTCCACCCAGGTGCGGGTGGCCGTGGCGATCCCCGACATGTGGGTGAGGAGGTTGAGCGCGGTGCGCTCGGCGGTGAGCAGGTCGCGCGTGCGGGCGGTGACGGACATCAGCACGTCCCCGCGCTTGACCGCGTCGCCGTCGCGGGCGGAGCGGGCGACCTGCACGGCGCCCTCGGACACGAGCCAGAAGACCAGTTCGGCCAGGGGCAGGCCGCTCACCGTACCGTCGGCGCGCGCCACGACGTGCGCGGTCCGCACCTGGTCGGCGGGGATGGTGGCCACGGTGGTGACGTCGATGCGCGGACCGGCGGTGAGGTCCTCGGCCAGGGCGCGCCGGACCACGTCCACGTGGGACTGGTGGGGCGCCGTGTAGGGGAGGGTGAACTCGGCGCGCGCGTCGGGGTCGGGCGTCCCCTCGGCGAGCGGGAAGGCGATGCCGTCCAGCTCGGCGACGAGTTCGGGCGGCAGGGACGGGGTCCAGTCCTCGTCGGTGGCCACGGGTGTGTTCCCCTCCAGTCGGACGACGGTCGGCCGCGTCCGGAACCCGGGGTCGGGCTCGGGCGCGTCGGCGCGCTGGTGCGAGCCCCGGCTCTCGGTGCGGTGCAGCGCGGCGGCGGCCACGAGTCGGGCCACCGTCAGCAGGTTGGTCGCCTCCCAGGTGGCCGTGTCCGGGGCGACGTGCTCGGCCGGGGCGGTGAGCGCGTCGAGTTCGGTGACCAGTTCGGCCAGCCCCTCGCCGGTGCGCAGGACCCCGGCGTGGCGGGACATCAGCGCGCGGACGCGGGTCGCGGTGGCGGGCCGGACGAGGCGGGTGACGTCGCCGACGGGGACGCCCCGCTCCGGGATCGGGCGGGCCTCCTGCGCGAGACGGGCGGCGATCCGGTCCGCGTACACCAGCCCCTCCAGGAGGGAGTTGGAGGCCAGGCGGTTCGCGCCGTGCACGCCGGTGCGCGCCACCTCGCCGACCGCCCAGAGGCCGGGGACGCTGGTGGCCCCGTCGATGTCGACCTCGGCCCCGCCGGAGGCGTAGTGGGCGGCGGGGGCGACGGGGATCGGCTGGGTGACCGGGTCGATGCCGTGTTCGCGGCAGGACGCCAGGATGGTGGGGAAGCGGCGTTCCCAGGTGGCGGCGCCGAAGTGGCGGCCGTCCAGGTAAACGTGGTCGGTACCGGCCTCGGCCATGGTGCGCGCGATCGTCCTGGCCACGACGTCGCGGGGGGCGAGGTCACCGAGCTCGTGGACGCCCGCCATGATCCGTTCGCCGTCGCCGTCCACGAGGTGGGCGCCCTCTCCGCGCACGGCCTCGGAGACCAGGGGCTGCCTGCCCCGGGCCTCGGGCCCCAACCAGAGCACGGTGGGGTGGAACTGGATGAACTCCAGGTCGCGCAGGCGTGCCCCGGCACGGGCCGCGAGCGCGAGTCCGTCGCCGGTCGACACCGGCGGGTTGGTGGTGGCGGCGAAGATCTGGCCCATCCCCCCGGTGGCCAGGACGACGGCCGGGGCCAGGACCGCGCCGACGCCGTCGCGGGCGCCCTCACCGATGACGTGGAGGGAGGCGCCGACGACGGCCGTGCCGGCGGGGTCGCGCAGGACGTCGAGGGCGAGCGCGTGCTCGATGACCTCGATCCGCTCCTCGGCCAGGACCGCGGCCTGGAGCGCGCGCTGGATCTCGGCTCCGGTGGCGTCTCCTCCGGCGTGGGCGACCCGGTCCGCGCGGTGTCCGCCCTCGCGGGTGAGGGCCAGTCCCCCGCCGTCGGCGCGGTCGAACTCGGCGCCCGCCCCGATGAGCCAGCGCAGGGCGGCGGGTCCCTCCTCCGCCAGCACGTGCACGGCGAGGGGGTCGCACAGACCGGCCCCGGCCAGGTGGGTGTCGACCATGTGCGCGACCGGGTCGTCCCCGGGGGCCACGGCCGCGGCGATGCCGCCCTGGGCGTAGGAGGTGGAGCCCGTGGAGAGGCGGTCCTTGGTGACGAGGACGACGCGGCCGCGCTCGGTGCGCTGGACGTAGCGCAGCGCGGTGCTCAGCCCGGCGACGCCCGAGCCGATGACGGCGACGTCGGCGCTGACGCTCCACGACGGGGCGGGGGCGTCGATCCGGGTCTGTCTGGATGAGGACATGTGGGTCTCTTTCGCGAGTGCCGACTGAGGTTTCCGTTCGGGCGCGGCCGGAGGGGAACCTCGCCGGGGGCGTCCTGTGCGGGCGGTCGAGGGCGACGGGCGGGCCGAGGCGAAGCGGAGGCCCGGAACGAACACCGCTAGGAGCGGGTCAGCCGCACCGGCACGTTGTCGATGAGCCGTGTGGTGCCCACCCGGGCCGCGACGGCCAGGACGGCCTCGCCCGTGAAGTCGGCGGGGACGTCGGTGAAGGTGGCGGGGTCGACCAGCGCGAGGTAGTCGAGTTCGACGGGCGGCGCGGCCTTGGCCGCCTCGTCCAGGACGCCCTGGGCGGCGGCGCGGACGGCCTCGGGCCCGTCGGCGGCGGCGTCGCGCCCGGCGTTCAGGGCCCGGGACAGGGCGAGGGCGCTGGCGCGTTCGTCCGCGTCCAGGTAGACGTTCCGGCTCGACGTGGCCAACCCGTCGGGGTCGCGCAGGGTGGGGGCGCCGACGATCTCCACGGGCAGGTTGAGGTCGGCGACCATCCGGCGGACGACGGCGAGCTGCTGGGCGTCCTTCTGCCCGAAGACGGCCAGGTCGGGGCCGACCAGGTGCAGGAGCTTGCTGACCACGGTGAGCACCCCGGTGAAGAACCCGGGGCGGGAGGCGCCCTCCAGGCGGTCCCCCATCGCGCCCGCCTGGACGGTGACCATCTGCTCGGTGGGGTACATCGTGTTCACGGTCGGGGCGAAGACGACGTCGACGCCCTCCTGAGCGCAGACCCCGGTGTCCGTGTCCAGCGTGCGCGGATAGCGGTCGAAGTCCTCGTTCGGGCCGAACTGGAGCGGGTTGACGAAGATGCTCACGACGACGGTGTCGGCCTGGGCGCGGGCGAGGCGCATGAGGCTGCGGTGGCCCTCGTGCAACGCGCCCATCGTGGGGACGAGGGCGACGCGTCCGGCGTCGGCGAGGGCGCGGCGCAGCTCCTCGGCCGTGTGGACGACGAGGGGCCCGACGGTCGACGCGGGCTGTGACGTGGGTTCGGTCATCGTGCTTCCCGGTGGTGGTGTGTCGTGCGCGCACGGCGCGGCCACGCCCGCCGTGCGACGCGGTGGGTCTCAGCGGCGGAGGACGTCGAGCAGGCGAGCGGCGTCGGCGGGGTCGAGCATCCCGGCGTTGATGGCGCGGTCCGCGGTGAGCCGGGCGAGTTCGACGTAGCTGGCGACGCTCTCCGGGGCGTTCTCGCGCAGTTGTTCGATGTGGCCGGCGACGGTGCCCGCGTCACCGCGCAGGACGGGACCGCTCAGGCCGTGGATACCGAGGCGCAGGGCGTTGTCGAGGGCGGCGCTGAGCATGGGCGCGAGCATCCGGCCGGGTTCGGGCACCCCGGCGGCGGCGAGGAGGGAGGCGCTGTCGGCCACCAGCGTGACCAGGTGGTTGGCGCCTCCGGCGAGGGCGGCGTGGTAGAGCGTGCGCCTGTCCTCGGTGATCCACACGGGTTCCGCGCCCATCTCGACCACCAGCGCCTCGGCGATCGGGCGCAGCTGGTCGGGGGCGGTGACGCCGAAGGCGCAGTGGGCGAGGCGCTCGACGTCCTCGTCGCGCCCGGTGAAGGTCATGGCGGGGTGGAGGGCGAGGGGCAGGGCCCCGGCGATGGTGGCGGGGGCGAGGATGCCGTAACCGTGCGCGCCGCTGGCGTGGACGAGGATCTTGCCCCGCAGGTCGGCGCCGGTGGCGGCGAGCCCCTCGACGAGGTCGGGCAGGGCGTCGTCGGGCACCGTGAGCAGGACGAGGTCACTGGCCCCGACGACCTCGGGGGCGTCGAGGATCCGCGCGGTCGGCAGGCGGGAGGCGACGTTGTCCTTGGACGTCTCGGAGACCGCGGTGGCGGCGACGACCTTGTGTCCGGCCCTGCCCAGGGCCTGGCCGAGGACGGAGCCGACCCGGCCGGGCCCGATGACACCGACTCGCAACCGTGCCGGGCGACCCCGCGTCGTCTCCATGGTCGTGCTCCCTCGTGGTCCGGTGCGTCCGGTCCTTCCAGCACCGTGACGCCTGAGCACACGATAACTCTCCTGGCCCGGTGCCCCGCCGAGCAGGGCCGGACCCGGGCAACGCGAGCGGAGCGGGCGTGGCGTGCCCGCCCCGGCGGGGTGAGCCCTCCCGGTGGCCCGGGGAGCGGGTTCCCGGGGACCGCCGTCGGGGCCACGGTACGGCGGTTCCCCAGGCTGTGTCCTGTTTCCCGGAACGGCCACCCGGGGATGGCGTTCCGGCGCCGCCGGGGCTGAGGGATCCCCGGCGGCGTGGGTGTCCGCCACCGCCGCGGAGCGGCCCCGGGCGGTGGCGGACGACGCGGGTGTTCCGGACCCGCGGGCCCGGAACGGGCACCGCTACCCCTGGATGATCACTCCGGAGTTGTAGCAGGACGCCAGGGACTGGCCGAGGACGGCGTTGGAGTTGCCGCAGCCCGTGTTGAGGTTCTCGATGCCGTTGATGTAGGAGATGTTCCCGCTGACGTTGCCTCCGGCGCCGGAGGTCCAGGCGCCGGCGTGGGCCGCCGCCGGCGCCGCGGTGAGGAGGACCCCGGCGGAGGCGAGGGCCACGGCGGCGGTGACGAACGTCTTCTTGAGCACTACGTGTCTCCTTCTGTGTCCGGCGGGGGGACCGGCCGGACGCTCGGTGTTCTTCCTGAGCACCTTGGGGGCGCTGGTGAGGAAGTTACCCCTGGCGAACCCCGATTCACCCGCCTTGAGCTGGAGTTATCACGAGATACACGCCATTGTTCACACTGGGTAGCATCCCACTTCGGGGTCGATCGGGGCAAAGGTCGCGCATCGTCGTGACCCGTGTGCGCACAGGGTCACGAATCTCCCGAATTGCAGCCATGCGTCAATCCGGGTTGCGGTTCGGCCGCACCGCGCGGGCCGCGAGGGTCCGGACACACGAAAAGGGCGCCACCCCGTTCTCACGGGATGGCGCCCCGAGCGTGCCGCTCTGGAACCTGACCGGATCGGATCACCCGGGACGTCTCCCGGGTGGACACCCCCGACCCGGTCAGGTCGCTTCGTCGGCGATCCGGTCGCCTACGCGACTACTCGATGACCTTGGCGTCGGACCCGACGCAGCTGGCGCCCGCCACGCCGAGGATGCCGATCGCGTTGCCGCAGACGTTGATGGGGACGTTCAGGTCCGCCACGAGCTGGTTGCCGCCGAGGATGCTCCCGTTACCCGAGGTGAAGATGTTGTCGTCGGCCATGGCCGGAGCACCGGTGAACAGGACGCCGGCAGCGGCGGCGGTGACGGCACTGGCGGCGAGAGCCTTCTTCAGCATGGTTTCTCCCATAGACCGGTTGGCGGGGGGCGCCAACCGGGCCAAATCATTGACGATGTGTATGACTACGAACACTCCCCGTGTTCGGTCACCATTTAGCCATACTCAACCGCCGCGCACGACCGAAAGGACGAGATGAGAAGCGACTGCCACCTGGAGTTATCACACCGAGTGAGAAGACATGTCGGACATGCTGCCCGCAATTTCAGCCCTATCCGCCGCCCCTTGTGACACATCACACACTCACGTCTCGGGAGTGTCACCGGCCCGTTCCGACGGGCCCTCCGTCGATCTGGTCGCCCACCGCTCGGTGCCCGCCTCCCGGACCAGCGCGCGGCGGGTGGACGCCACCAGCGCGTCCAACAGACCGCGGCCCTCGGCCGCCGTCCTGCCGGTGGCCCGCCCGTCCGCGGGACCCGGCGGCGTGTCGACGTCCAGCGACACCCGGCCGGTGAACCGGGCCAGCGGGCCCGCCGTCAGCCGCAGGGTCTGCACCCGCTCCACGGGCACGACGTCCGTCACCCGGCAGAACAGGCCCCGAACGGTCACGAACAGGTGCTCGTCCGCCCCCGCCAGGTGCGGCGCCCGCCTCCGGTTCGGCACGAGCGGCACCCGTGCCGGATCGGTTCCGTCGAACACCTCGTTGACCAGGGAGAAGGCCAGGCGCCGCGGCGCCACCGGCAGCAGCGTCGCCGACTCCCCCTGCCGGGCGCCCGCGTACCCGGCCACGTTGGCCTCCACGCGGGCCACACCCAGGACCCGCCACAGCAGCGGCTCCACGACGCGCACCGCCTGGACCCGCCCCGGGGGGACGGTCTGCATCCGGCGCTGGAACATCCCGTAGCGCAGCCGCAGGCCGTCGGAGGACAGCGACGCGTAGTAGTCCGTGTACCGCGTCAGCGGCCCCCAGAAGTAGCGGATCAGACCGAGGACCAACGGGACGAGCGCCCCCGCCACCCCCGGTTCGAGCAGCTTCACGCCCGCCACGGCCAGCAGGAGCAGCCCGACGAAGGAGAACAGGATCGGCGCCCGGAAGGTCAGCGCGCCCAGCAGCAGGGGGAACGGCAGACGGTAGAACGGCCACTCGGGCGCCTCCGGGGAGCGCCCCGGCAGTCCGGCGGCGTGGGCGAGCACGGCCGCCCTGAGGCGCTCGGCCAGGGTCCTGCGCAGACACGGCAGCCGGATCGCGGTCCGGTCCCCGCCCGCCAGTTCGATCCGCAGTTCGGCCAGCCCGAAGACCTGCATCAGCAGCGGCTGGACGACGTCCACCGCCTGGAGGCGGCTCAGCGGGATCTCCCTCGACCCGCGCAGCACCAGCCCGCTGTGCACCACCAGGTGGTCCTCACGCAGCCCGAAGGTCCCGTACCACCACGTGGGCAGCGCGTAGGCCAGGGAGCCGAAGACGACCGCGAGCGCCAGCAGGAACACCCACGCGAAGCCGAAGGTGACCAGGATCGGCCCCACGAGCGCCACGAACACCAGGGTGACGGCGGCGACCCGCAGCGGGATGATCGACCAGTGCGACCGGAACTCCCCCCTGGTGACGTCGTCCTCCGGGCGGGGGCGCCGCATCGGCGGCGGGCGGTGGGCCACGGACGGCGGCATCAGAGCGGGGCCCGGAGGGAACGCGCCCGGCACGGGACCGGCGGGCGGCGGAGGCGGAGGGGGAGGCGGCACGGGCGCTCCGGGCGGCGGAGGGCCACCGGGAACGGGACCGCCCTGAGGCGGATGGGGACCCCCGGGCGGCGGGTACGCCCCCCGCGGCCACGACGGCGTCCACCGGGCGTGCTGGGGGGACTGGCTCGATCCGTCCACTACAACCCCGTCGAGAAGCTCTCGCTGCGCGCCGCCAGGCGGGCGCGCAGTTCCACCGCCTCGGCCAGTGGGAGACCGACCACACGGGTGTCGGCCGTACTCGCCGCCGTGCGCAACCGCACGGTGGCGATCCCCAGCGCCTGCTCCAGCAGGTCGGCGGTCACGTCCACGACCTGCATCCGACCGTAGGGCACCACGACCAGCTGGCGGAGGAACACGCCGTAGGTGAGGTAGAGCTCCCCCGTTCCCTCGACGTAGCCCCACGACCGCTGGAACCGCCCCGCCAGGAACCACGCGACGGCGAGGACGGCCAGGGCCGCGCCTCCCGTCGCGGCTGCCCATCCCGGCCCGGCCCAGGCGTACGCCAGCGTCGCCGCGGCCGCTCCCCCGACCAGGCACAGGGCGGCCACCACCAGCCTGCGGTACAGGGCCAGGGCGGGTGACACGCGCGTCCAGGACGTGCCCTCGGGCGGGGCGAACGCCGCCGCGAGCGGGCGTTCGGGCCGGGACGGGCCGGGCGGATTCGGCGTCGGGGCCGGGTCACTGGTGTCCACGAGGCCAGTCAACCATCAGCGGGCAAACAGGGAGCGGACCCCCGCGCGGAGCGGGGGTGCCGCAAGGCCCGCGGTGATCACGGAGGCCACCAAGGGGCTGGTGGGCGTCCTCGACGGGTACACACCACGGAACCCCGGGCAACGACCCTGCCCGGGGTCCCGTGGTGTACGGGGTCCTACCGCGTCACGGACGCCAGCAGCGCCGCCCACTCACCCGCGGGGAGGGACAGATGCCCCAGCTCCCGGTTCTGGGTGTCGCGCACGTCCGCGCCCTGTTGGTGCTCTCGGACCTCAACGCACTCGGGTCCGGTCGAGCTGTAGCTCGACTTGTGCCACTCGTTCAATGGATCATTCCTTCCATGAGGGTGCGGGACTGGTCGGGCGGCAGTGCCCACCCCAAAGCCCGTTTCATCCGCTCGACCATGAGCGGAAGTTTGCCCGGCGTGCTGTAGTCCAACATGCCGCTCACACCATCGCCGATCGCGGCCGTACCGCCGTCCGTCAGGTGGTAGATCGTCAACGGAGCGACGGTGGTCGCCATGGTGTTCTCGGGCAACAGGTGAACGATCAATCGCCCGCAGTCGATTGCCTTCACCAGGTGGTTCACCTGCGCGACACGCACAGGGACCGGGACACCGAGCAGGCCCACGACGGGGAACACCGCCACGACCAAGGGATCGGACGTCGCCCGCAAAGTCGGGTAACGGCGGCTCTTGCGCGCCACCTCCCGCCGGATGGCGTCGTCACCACCCGGGTAGACGCACTCACGAAGTACGTGCTCGACGTAGGCACGGCACTGCAATAGTCCGGGCACGTAGTTGGGGGACAACATCTCGATCGCGCGGGCCGCCCTGTCGAGTTCGGGTTCGGACTTGCGCCAGTCCGCGAGCACCGACCCCGTTGTCTGGACCTGCCACGCGCGGACGAGGTGACCCCCGATCCCCAGGGCCGTGTCGATCTGCTCGACCAGAGCACGATCGGGCAGGTTGCGGTCATGACGCCAGCGGGACACCGTGGACCGGTCCACGTGGAAGCGTGACGCGAGTTCCTTGTTGCTGATTCCGGCGGTGGCCATGGCTTCAGTCAGGATCCTGCCGAATGTGCGACCCATATCGCACAGGATGGCGCGAGCGTGCACAGCAGTGCTATCGGGGGTGTGCACACCGTAGTGAAGGTGTGACCTGGGTCCCATGCAGACCTGGACTCGTAAGGCCGCGCGCCAACTCCGCCGCAACGACATCGTGCTCGTCGGGGCCGGACACCTCCGAGTGGTCACCGCCGTGGAGCCCGACCCCGAACCCGGCTTCGTGAACCTCCGCCTCGGGACCGCGTGGTACCGCTACCCAGCCGGTCAGTTGGTGGTGGTGGACGGTGCTCGCCGGTGACCCCGTGGTCTCCTATCTGGGACACGGCGTCTGGCGCGTGGACGACGTGGTCGGAAGCTGGCACGCCTGCCACACCCACCTCACCCGCCAGCACGGGATGCGGCACTCCGAGGCCAACACCGCCCTCGTCCACGGACACCGGCAATGGGCCGCCGACCAGCTCCACGAGCTGCTCAACGACCCGCGAGGAGGGCGTTGACGTGCTCGCGCAACGGCCCTTCCAGCCCTTCGTGGAATCCCGCCGAGATGGCCGACGTGATCCAACCAGCGCAACAGAGCTGAGCCAGCCGCCCGGCTCGCCACACGAGTGGCTCTCGACCTCGTGCCGACGCTCCGGCACCCGTCCGGTGGGCCGTTGCTGGTGTCCGTGGTGAAGCCGGCCCGTACGAGAGACACCAAAGACTCCACATGACGAAAAGTCGATCATGTGGTCACGTGCGGTGAAGGTCTCCGAGCCGGACCCGCGCACCCGTAGGAACGCACGAAAGGAAGTACGCAGATGCAGGAGCAGCAGTTCGACGGTGACTTGATGGTCGCTGTCGAGGAGATCACCACCGAGCGCAGCCGAGGCGACCAGCCCTCCGACGGCGGCGGCACTGGCCGCAGCGACACCAACGACGGCATCCGCTAGGAGTAACCGTGCCCGCTGATGTGATCAGCGGCCGTCTGGGCGGGGAGCAGTTCCCCGCCCAGGTGCTCGGCCGCACCCACCGCCGCTACCCCGCCAACGCTGACCAGGCCGCTGACTTCGCTGATCTGCTCACCTGGCCCGACTTCAACCAACTGCTCGCGACCCGCCGCCTGGACGTGCCGCGTATGCGGCTCTCGGCCGGACAGACGGTGGACGTGAACGCCTACACCCGCCTCCAGACCTACCGCCGCATGCCCGACTGGAACGCGCCCGTACCGCATCTGTTCCACGCTCAGCTTCGCGAGGGCGCGACGCTGGTCGTGGATGCCATCGATGAGATGCATCCACCCATCAACAACCTGGCTGCCGAGATCGAGGCCTGGTTGGGGACACGGGTCCAGATCAACGCCTATGCCTCCTGGACCGCTAAGGAGGGCTTCGGAGTTCACTGGGACGACCACGACGTGATCGTTGTGCAAGTCTCGGGACGCAAGCGGTGGCGCATCTACGGCACCACACGCGAGGCCCCGTTGTACTCCGATGTGGAGGTGGACAACGACGCACCCACCGAGCCCATCGATGAGTTCACCATGGAGCCCGGCGACGTGCTCCATGTTCCTCGGGGGTGCTGGCACGCGGCGGCGGCCTCGGAGGGCGAGCCCAGCCTGCACCTGACCTGCGGGCTGAACACCACCACCGGCGCGGACTTCCTCGACTGGTTCAACGGCCTGTTGCTGGAACACGTCGAAGTTCGGCGCGACGTCCCCCGAAGTGATGCTGACCAGGCGGCATGGGCCGCTCGCCTGGCCGAGCTGATCACGCAACGCCTTCAGACCCCCGGCGTGGTCGATGAGTACTGGAACCATCTGAACCAGACCGCTCCGGCCCGGATGGCGTTCAGCCTCCCGGTCGCCGTGACCGGGGACCTGGCGTCGTCCTCACGAGTACGGCTGGCCTCCCACCGAGGCACTGTGCACGAGGAGAAGACGACGGTGGTCCTGTCGGCGCAAGGGCGCCGCTGGCACCTGGCACCTCCCGCCGCTCCAGTGCTGCACCGGCTTGCGGAGGGCGAAGCGATCACGGTCAAGGAGCTGTGCCAGCTCGCCCCCAACGTCGCCGAGGACGCTCTCGTGTCCTTGCTCCGGCGTCTGATGAACGACGGCGCTCTCGTGTGGGAGGGCACCGCGTGACCCTCCTCGGCCTGGGGACCTACCGAAGCCACGACGCAGCCGCATCGGCCAGCGTCGCGGCTTCGGCCGGATGCCCCCTTATCGACACCGCTCCCGTGTACGGGAACGGGAAGCACCAATCGGCCATCGCACCTGTTCTACGAGAACACCCCAGCATCCGCGTGACCAGCAAAGTCGGCTACATGACCGAGGGGCAAGCACGGGTCGCGCTCAGCGCCGGGGACCTTACCGGGGAGGACGTCCGATTCCGGCACAGCATCGCCCCGGAGTACGTGCGTCACCAGATCGCCATGTCCCGGACCGAACTGCGCCGCCCCGTCCTCGATGTGGTGTACCTGCACAACCCCGAACACGATCACCAGAAGCGCGGCGACCTCCACAAACGGATACGTGATGCGTTCGGTGCGCTCGAAGAGGCGACCGCGGCCGGAACGATCCGTGGATACGGGGTGGCGACGTGGAGCGGGTTCGACACGGGAGCCTTCACCGTGCGCGATCTCGTCCGGCTTGCGCAAGAAGCCGCAGGACGGCCAGAGACCGGCCTTCGCGCGATCCAGCTCCCCGTCTCCTTGGTCAAGATCACCCCCATCCGAGATGCCCTGTTGGGAAACGGTCCCATCGGTCGGGCCAGCGAGGCAGGATTGGAGGTCTGGGCTTCCGCCCCACTGCACGGCGGCAAACTCATCCGACTGGTGAATGAACGTCTCGCGCGCTACATCAGTGAGGGCGCGTCGCCCGTGGAGGCGGCTCTGCTCGTGACAGCTTCAGTGCCTGGCCTGACCGGGATGCTGATCAGCACGTCGAGTACAGAGCACTGGGCGAACGCGGCCTCGGTGGTGGGCGGGCCGCTCCTGCCCGAGACTCGAATCAAGGACATCAGTGACCTCCTCCTCCGAGAACACGCCTGACCTGCAACAGGCGTGGCATCACGCGATCGTGGCCCTGAGCCTTACCGCATCCGACCGTGTCGCACTGCATCACGGGGTGGGTGGCCGGACCCTCAGCGGACCGGCCACCACCGCCGACGGCTCGCCCGTCTGGCTTCGGGTCATGTCCGCGCCCCGACCCGGCGGGAAAGCTTGGAACGGGGCGGCACTCGCCGATGCACTGGTGAGCGACAACGTCCCCCGACCGCGTCTGCTCGCCGAGCACACCTGGGGCGACGCCCCCGCGTTCCAAGCCCTGATGTGGGAGCGAATGAAGGGAACGGTGGTGTCGGCGACCCCTGACCTCAGCGCCCCTGCGAAGAACGACGCCCAATGGTGGACCGACCTGCGCCATGCCCTGGCCACTCTGGAAACTGTTCCCGCTCCGGCCGATCGACAGGTGTTCTCCCAGGCGTTCGTCCACCGCATACCCAATCATCTCCCTGAGATCGCCGAAGCCGGGGTGGATCTGAACGTAGGGACGTGGGTGGCCTCGCATGGAGACCTGCATTGGGCCAATCTGACCCGTGATCCCCTGATGATCCTGGACTGGGAGGGGTGGGGGCTGGCCCCGTTGGGCTACGACGCCGCTGTTCTCCACGCCTACGCCCTGCCCGAACCCGAAACAGCGGCCGAGGTGCGCGCAGTGTTCGCTGACGTACTGGACACCGACGCCGGGCGACTGGCTCACCTGGTGATCTGCGCCGAGATCATTCAGGCAGCCGAGCGGGATTCGCTCCATGCGCGTCTTGCCCCCTACGCTCGCCGCTTCGCTACCGAGGTACTGACACCGCAGTAGTCACACACCGCAGGACCTCGGTCGGCGAGACGGGCGAGGCCTCGCGTTTCGCACCCCGGGCATGTCTCCTGGACGCGGGAGAGGAAGCTCACCGATCGGGTGTCCGTTCAACGGCTCAGCTTGGCGCGCTTCATACAAGCCGGAGAATTCATCCTCATTCTGACCAAGGGGATAGTTCTGGCGAGGTGGGGAAATGGGGTCAACACTTTTCGCAAGGCGCCCTGAACTGGGGAAACGTCGAGACCATGAAGTTTTCCCCGACGAGTTCGCGGAAAAGTTCTCCTCCGCCCCACGCGTGCTCTACTCTTCTTGCCAAACCCACAACTCCATACGCCGAAGACCCCGCGACGCTAGTTAGGCGCCCGGGGTCGTGGTCAGCAACTCGAACCTTTAAAGAAGGATTGCCGACATGGCTCAGTTTAGCCGTGCGGTCCTCAGGTCTGCCCTGGAGACCCTCAAGTCCCTCCTCGCCCCCGCGCACGGCCGCCACTCGGCCCGGCGTCGCCGCTCCACCCGGGTCCGCCCCTACACCCCGCTTCCCGTTCCCGAACAGGTCAGCGCTCCGTCCGAGGCCCAGGAACCGCCCGTTCCCACCCCCCGCCCGGTCCCCCGGCTCTCCCCGCCCACCGAGCGCGTGCGCGCCGACGAACTCCCCCTCGTGCGCCCCTACTACGTGGCCTTCGAACGGGAACTCGCCCACACCCAGGCACACCCCGCCCGCCGCCTGCGCGCCCGCACCACCCGGCCGGGCATCGCCGTCGCGCCCGCCACCAGGCGCACGAGCGCCTACACGCCCAAACACGCCGCTCCACGGGTTCCCGCCCCGCGCCCGGCCCCGGAAGGCGACCTGCTCGCGGCCCCGGTGACGCGCGTGCCCGGCGAGTTCGACGAACTCGCGAACCTCGTGCGCACCTGGCACGCCCAGCGCGGCGGCCAGCAGCGGGAGGTGGTCGCATGACCGCCGCGATGACGGGCGAACCCCGCCCGGTGGTGTTCTGGGAGCCCCGCGTCTACCAGGGGGAACTGGCCGAACTCGCCCAGGTCCGCAACGACCTCGCCCGTGACCTGACCGGGTTCGATCCCGACCTGGTCGAGACCGTGAAACTGTGCGCCAGCGAACTGCACGCGAACTGCGCCAAGTACACCGACCAGGAACGGCTGTACGGCGAGGTCATCCGGGGCCTGTCCATGCCGGACCGACACACGGTACGACTGTCGTTCAGCGACTCGGGCGGCGGAGGCGGCATCCCCCGCGTCCCGATCGAGCGCACCGACGACGAATGGAGCTGGGCCGAGGGCCAGCGCGGCCTCCTGCTCGTGGAGAACCTCGCCCGGGAGTGGGGCCACCTCCGCCTCGCCCCCTGGGGCGACCTCGGCACGTGCGTGTGGGCGACCTTCGACGTCGACCCCGCCACGGCGCCGAGCGGGCTCCGCCCCTTCGTGTTCACGGACTGACCGGACGACACCGGGTGGGGCGGAGAGGGAACCGCCCCACGCGGAACACCCGGTCCTCAGGCACGCGCGGACGGGTCGTCGTCGCCGTCGCCGTCCTCGGGCACCCGGCACGCCGACTCCAGCCACAGCGCGGCGCCCAGCAGCAGACCGCTGGACGCCGCGGTCCCCAGCGCCGTGAAGAACACCTCGCGGTGGCTGGGCAGCACCAACGTCCCGACCACCGCGAGCGCCACGCCCAGGAAGAAGCCCGCCGCCAGTGCCGCGAACAACGCGCTGGCCTTGGCCAACGCGACCAACCGGGCGGCGCTGAGCGGCTGGATCGGCTCGGTACCCGGGTCCCTGCGGATCCGCCGCCGCGTCCGGCGCGCGGTGAACGCCTCGGCGAACGCCAGCAGGAGCAGGGTCGGGATCGCCGACCACGGCAACGGCGGAAGGACGTCGATCGCCCCGGTGATCAGCCACCCCAGGAGCGCGCCGACCACCGCCAACAGCACGGGGACGCGCCACCCCGTCGGCTGGAGCCTCCCCTCGTGCTCCTCGGCCATCAGCCGTCCGCTCCCTCGGGGAGCCGCAGCCGGAGGTCGTCGCGGCGGTGCAGTTCCTGCTCCCCCGCCGTGTCGGCCGCCGCCACCCGCGCCAGCACGTCCGCCACCGGGCCGTGTCCGGGCAGCACCGCCCCGGGCGCCGCGTCCAGCCACGGCCGCAGCACGAACGCCCGCAGGTGGGCGCGCGGGTGCGGCAGGGTCAGCTCCGGGTCGTCGTCGCGCACCTCCCCGAAGGCGATGACGTCCACGTCGAGCGTGCGGGGCCCCCAGCGGACCTCGCGCACCCGGTCGAAGGCCCGTTCGGCGGCCTGGGCCCGCCGCAGCAGGTCGATCGGCTCGCCGTCGGCGTCCACCACCAGGACCGCGTTGAGGAAGGCGCCCTGTTCGGGGCCGCCCACCGGCGCGGTCTCGTACACGGGCGACACCGCGACCGGCCGCGGCGCTCCGTCCCCGGCCAGGAGCCGCTCCACCGCCCCCTGGAGGGTCGCCATCCGGTCGCCCATGTTCGATCCCAGGGAGAGCACCGCGCGCGTCACGACCGCCCCTCCCGACTCCGTGTGACGGTCACCGCCACGTCGGCGAACTCGTGCGGGATGGGCGCGGAGGGCTTGTGCACCGTCAGCTCCACCTCCCGTACCGGGGACTCGGCCAGGCACTCGGCGGCCAACCGCTCGGCGAGCGTCTCGATCAGGTTGACCGGCTCGCCCCGGACGATCTCCACCAGCCGCTCGGCGAGCAGCCCGTAGTGCACGGTGTCGCCGACGTCGTCGCTGGCCGCGGCCGGTGCGACGTCCAGGTGGAGCACCGCGTCGACCACGAAGTCCTGCCCCTCGCGGCGTTCGAAGTCGAACACGCCGTGGTACCCGCGCGCCCGGAGCCCGCGCAGCGCGATGCGGTCCGCCATCAGGTCTCGTCCTCCCCCTCGTCGTCCATCAGGACGGGCGAGGCGTGGTGCGACCACAAACGCCACCCCTGCTCGGTGTCGACGAAGAGGTTGGTGGTCACCACCTTGCCCCCGGCGACGAAACCGGGACTGTCGTCCTCGGCGGTCAGCACGTTCTCCTCGCAGGTGACCATGGCGATGTCCCCGCCGACGCCGATGTGCGTCTCGGTCAGCACGTACTGGATGTAGGTGACGTTGGCCATGATCAGCGACCAGGCCCGCATGATCTCGGCGCGCCCGCGCAGCAGCGGCCAGCCCGGGTTCACGCACACCAGGTCGGGGGCCTCGTGCTCCTCGGCCCACACGCTGCGCATTAGGTCGATGTCGCCGTTCTCGATGGCGCTGTAGAACTGCGCGTTGGCCTCGGCCACGCGCTCCATGACCTCCTGACGGGACTTCACAGGCCGCCCCGGTCCAGCGCCTCGGCGCGTCCCTCGTTCAGGCGGGCTCCCCCGTCGGACCAGGCGGCGGCCACGCGCACCGCGTCGGCGTTGGGTCGCACGTCGTGTACGCGCACGGCCCAGGCCCCCCGGTCGGCCGCCAGCGTGGTGACCGCGGCGGTCGCGGCGTCACAGTCGACGAAGGGGCGGTCCGCGCCCTTGGCGTCGCCGAGCAACCGGCTCAGGAAACGCTTGCGGGATCCCGCCACGAGTACCGGTCGGCCCAGTTCGTGGAACCGTTCGAGGTGCTGGAGCAGCGCCCAGTTGTGCGCCTGCTCGGGGCGTTTGGAGAATCCCAACCCCGGGTCCAGGACGATCTGGCCCGGGTCGACACCTGCACTGATCATGGCCTCCATACGGTCGCGGAGCTCATCGAGGACCTCCTGGACGACATCCGTGTACACGGCACGGCTCTGCATGTCATGACTATGCCCACGCCAGTGCATCAACACGTACGCAACGCCGGAAGAGGCCACGAGTCGGGCCATGGCCGGGTCGGCGAGTCCCCCGCTGACGTCGTTGACCAGGACCGCGCCCGCCTCGACGGCGCGCTCGGCCACCTCGGCGCGCATGGTGTCCACGCTGACGGAGACACCGCGCGACGCCAGCTCCCGCACGACCGGGTCGACGCGGCGCAGCTCCTCGGCCGCGGCGACGCGCTGCGCTCCCGGACGGGTGGACTCACCGCCGACGTCGACGATGTCCGCGCCCTCCTCGACCAGGCGCAGACCGTGCTCGATCGCCCGATCGGGGTCGAACCACTCGCCGCCGTCGGAGAAGGAGTCGGGTGTGACGTTCACGACCCCCATGACCAGACACCGCCCGAGGTCGGGCAGGCCCGGAACTGTCTGTTTCGGCCCCATAACCATCACCCTACGCTCAGGGGACACTCTCCGAACACAGGCCCTGCCGCGCGCGGGAGCCCCGGCCCGGCCGTGTCGGCCGGATGCCGGGGCTCCGGTGGTCGGGGCCGCGGATCACGCGCGGCGCCGGATCAGCGGCGGTCCAGGATGAGGCTCATCGCCTCCGACCGCGTGCGGTCGCTGCTGCGGAAGATCCCGCGCACCGCCGAGGTGACCGTCTTGGCGCCGGGCTTGCGCACCCCGCGCATGGTCATGCACAGGTGCTCGGCCTCGACCACGACGATCACCCCGCGCGGCTGGAGGTGGTCCATGATGGCGTCCGACACCTGCCCGGTGAGGCGCTCCTGCACCTGCGGGCGGCGCGCGTAGACGTCCACGAGCCTGGCGAGCTTGCTCAGTCCGGTGATCCGGCCGTCCGCGCCCGGGATGTAGCCCACGTGCGCGACGCCGTAGAACGGCACCAGGTGGTGCTCGCACGTGGAGTACAGCTCGATGTCCTTGACCAGCACCAGTTCCTCGTGGTCGGCCTCGAAGACCGTGGTGAGCACGTCACCGGGCTTCTGGCCGAGGCCGGAGAACTGCTCCTCGTAGGCGCGGGCGACCCGCTCGGGCGTCTTGACCAGGCCGTCGCGGTCAGGGTCCTCGCCGATCGCGATGAGGATCTCGCGCACGGCGCGCTCGATGCGCAACCGGTCGACCGATCTGGGCGGGCGCTCCTCGTCGAAGATGTCGGTCACGCCTCATCCCCCTCGATCCTGTTGGCCGCGGCGCTGGGCAGCTGGCCGTTGGTCTCCGAGCCCCGCACCTCGGCGCCGTTCAGCTCGGCCAGCTCCTTCTTGGACAGCACGGGGGGCCGCTCGGAGGGCTGGCGCTTGCCGTAACCGGTGTAGGAGCCGCGCGACGGCCGCTTGCGCACCGGGGCGAAGATCTCCAGCACCTGCTCCTTGCTGAGCGTCTCCTTCTCCAGCAGGGCCACCACCAGGTTGTCCAGGACGTCCCGGTACTCGACGAGGACCTCGTAGGCCTCGTCGTGCGCGGACTCGATGAGGCGGCGCACCTCCTCGTCGATGATGGAGGCGATCTCCTCGGAGTACTCGCGGGCGTGCGCCATCTCCCGCCCCAGGAAGGGCTCGGTGCTGGCGGAGCCGAACTTGCGGGCGCCCAGGCGCTCGCTCATGCCGTACTCGGTGACCATGTTGCGGGCGAGCGTGGTCGCCTTGTCGATGTCGTTGCCCGCGCCGGTCGTGGGCTCGTGGAAGACCAGCTCCTCGGCGGCCCGGCCGCCGAGCATCATGGCGAGCTGGTCCATCATCTGCGAGCGGGAGGTGAGGAACTTGTCCTCGGTCGGCACCGACATGGTGTAACCGAGCGCCCGGCCGCGCGGCAGGATCGTGATCTTGTGCACGGGGTCGGCGTTGGGCAGCGCGTGGCCCACCAGGGCGTGGCCGCCCTCGTGGTAGGCGATGACCTTCTTCTCCTGGTCGGACATGACCCGGGTCTTGCGCTCGGGACCGGCCATGACCCGCTCGATCGCCTCCTCCAGGACGGCGTGGGTGATCACGGAGGCGTCCGCGCGGGCCGACAGCAGCGCGCCCTCGTTGATGACGTTGGCCAGGTCGGCGCCGGTCATCCCGGCGGTCTGGCGGGCGATGACGTTGAGGTCGACGTCCTCGGCCAGCGGCTTGCCCTTGGAGTGGACCTTGAGGATGTCGCGGCGGCCGTCCATGTCCGGGCGGTCGACGACGACCTGCCGGTCGAAGCGGCCCGGGCGCAGCAGCGCCGGGTCGAGGATGTCCGGGCGGTTGGTGGCGGCGATGAGGATGACGCCGCCCTTGACGTCGAAGCCGTCCATCTCGACCAGCATCTGGTTGAGGGTCTGCTCGCGCTCGTCGTGGCCGCCGCCCATACCGGCGCCGCGGTGGCGGCCGACGGCGTCGATCTCGTCGATGAAGATGATCGCGGGGGCGTTCGCCTTGGCCTGTTCGAACAGGTCGCGCACCCGGGAGGCGCCGACACCGACGAACATCTCGACGAAGTCCGAACCGGAGATGGAGTAGAACGGCACCCCGGCCTCACCGGCGACGGCGCGGGCCAGCAGGGTCTTACCGGTCCCGGGCGGGCCCATCAGGAGCACGCCCTTGGGGATCTTGGCGCCCATGGCCTGGAACTTGGCCGGGTTCTGGAGGAACTCCTTGATCTCCTGGAGCTCCTCGATGGCCTCGTCGGCCCCGGCGACGTCGGAGAAGGTGTTCTTCGGGGTGTCCTTGGTGATGAGCTTGGCCTTGGACTTGCCGAAGTTCATCACGCGCGACCCGCCGCCCTGCATCTGGCTGAAGATGAACCAGAAGATGGCGATGATGATGATCAGCGGGAGCAGGCTGAACAGGGCCGTGGTCCAGATCGGGGTCGTGGCCACCGAGACCTGGTACGACTCCAGGTTGCCGTCCTCGGAGTCGGCGTTCTCCTGGAGCATCGCGCCGAGCTCGGCGCCCTGCCCCTCGACCCAGTAGGACTCCAGGATCTCGTCGTCCGTGGTGGTCAGCAGGATCCGCTGGTCACGGTCGATGATCTCCGCGCTCTCGACCTGATCCCGCTCGATGAGCTGGTAGACGCGGGAGATGTCGGCCTGTTCCGGTTGCGGACCGCCCCCGATGTCGAACACGCGGAAGCCGATGACGAGCATGACGGCGACGGCCAGGATCCATATCCACGGGCCGCGGAAAAAACGCTTCAGATTCATGTGAGCGGAACCCCTGTCGGGTCCGTCCCTCCTGACCAGGCCGCCCCGCCCCAGAGGACTTTCCGAAGCAGGACCAATCGGACATGTTCTCCCTGCGATGACGCCGGGATCTTCGACGGTACACCTCGCCCTGCCGAGCGGGCACACCGCTCGGGCACCCGGAGCGGGGCCGTCACCGAAGCAACGACGAAGCCCCGTTCCGTTGTTCCCGGGCTGTGTTCGCCCCGGGCATCCGCCGCGGCCTCCCCGGGTCCCTACTCCTCGTAGACGTGCGGGGCGAGGGTGCCGATGAACGGCAGGTTGCGGTACTTCTCCGCGTAGTCCAGCCCGTAGCCGACGATGAACTCGTTGGGCAGGTCGAAACCGATGTACTTGACCTCCAGGTCGACCTCGAAGGCCAGCGGCTTGCGGACCATCGTGCAGACCTCGACCGAACGGGGGCCGCGCGACCTGAGGTTGCCCACCAGCCAGGACAGGGTCAGCCCGGAGTCGATGACGTCCTCGACGATGAGGACGTCGCGGTCCTTGATGTCGGTCTCCAGGTCCTTGAGGATGCGCACCACACCGGAGGAGGTGGTCCCGGCCCCGTAGGAGGAGACCGCCATCCAGTCCATGGAGACGGGCGTGTGCAGCGTCCGCGCCAGGTCGGCCATGACCATGACGGCGCCCTTGAGGACACCGACGATCAGGAGGTCCTTGCCCGCGTAGTCCGCGTCGATCCGCTCACCCAGCTCCGCAAGGCGCGTATTGATCTCTTCCTCGGTGACCAGGATCTTCTCCAGATCGCGGCCCATGTCTTTGGCGTCCACGCTCACTGTCCTCGCTGCTGGGTTCCCCGCTTGCGGCAACCAGGATAAACGTGGTCAACGGGGCGACCGCGCCACCGGCCCGGGAACCGGGAGGCGGACGGCCCGGCCGGTCAGCGCACGAACCGCAGGTTCCCCGCGACGCGGCGCACCCGCACCCCGCCCGGAAGGTCGATGTGGGCCTGCCCACGCCACTGGGTGACCAGCCGTTCGATCTCGCGCACGTGGCGGGCGGTCAGCGCACCGGCGGGGCAGCCCGCCGCGAGGGCGGCACGGCGCAGTACCCGGGTCCGCAGCGCCGCCGGCGCCTCCGACAACGGTGCGACCGACAGCTCCGGCCCCGACGCCGTCCCGGCGGTGTCCGGGGCGCACGAGGCGTCCGGGGCGGGCGTATCCGCCGCGTCCGCGCCGTCCGCGCCGCCGAGGGCGGCGGTGTACAGCTCACCGGCCAGCCCGTCGAGCGTGTCGGCGTCCGCGCGCAGCATCGCGGCCGTGCGCGCCAGCGCGGCCGCGATCCCCGGCCCGAGCGTCCGCTCCAGGGCGGGCAGCGCCTCGTGCCGCACCCGTGAGCGGGCGTAGCGGTGGTCGGCGTTGTGCGGGTCCTCCCAGGCGACCAGGCCCATCCGGTCGCAGGCCGCGCGGACGGTGGCGCGGTCCAGGTCGAGGAGGGGACGCAGGTAGTGACCGTTGCGGGGCGCCATCCCGGACAGGGAACGGGCGCCGGACCCGCGGGCGAGCCCGAGCAGGACGGTCTCGGCCTGGTCGTCCATCGTGTGGGCGAGCAGCACCACCGCGGGCGCGTGCTCGGCGACCGCGGCGTCCAGGGCCTCGTAGCGGGCGCGCCTGGCGGCCGCCTCGGGGCCGCCCGGACCCGTGACCGCCACGGTCCGCACGGAGACGGGGGACAGGCCCAGACCGCGCAGGACACCGGCGACGGACTCGGCGCGCTCGGCGGACCCCTCCTGGAGCCCGTGGTCGACGGTGACCGCCCCCGCGGCCCTGCCCACCCGCGGGGCCTCGAAGGCCACGGCCCCGGCCAGGGCGAGGGAGTCGGCGCCTCCGCTGCACGCCACCAGGGCGGTGGTGTCGGACGGGAGGTCGGCCAGGACCCGCCGGACCGCCGAACGGACGGTGGCCACGGCGGGGGGCGGTCCGCTCACTCCGTGACGGCTGCGGGGCGCACGACCCGGTCGATCCAGGCGTTCGGGTCGCGGATCTCGGCCAGCGTGGGCAGGGTCTCGCGCGAGGTCCACACCTTGTTGAACTCGGCCATGCCGACCTCGGCGACCACCGCGCCGACGAACGCGGCGCCCTCCTCGTACTGGCGCATCTTGAGGTCCATGCCCAGCAGCTGGCGCATGATCCGGTCGAGGGGGTTGGCGGCCTCGCGGCGCTTCTGGAACCGGGCGCGGATCCGCTCCACGCTCGGCACGACCTCCGGGCCGACGGCGTCCATGACGTAGTCGCCGTGCCCCTCGGCCAGGCTCATGACCGCGGTGACGCGGTCCATGATCTCGCTCTGCTCGGGGGTCTGGAAGGCGGTGATGAGGTTGGCGTCGCCGCCGCGCACGGCGTCGGCGACGGCCTCGCCGGCGGCGCGGAGCCGCCCGATGAGGTCGGCGGCGTCCATCTCCGATGACAGCAGGAGCTCGCGCATCAGGTCCTGCACGTGCGAGCGCAGCCACGGCGTGGCCGTGAACTGCATCCGGTGGGTCTCCTCGTGCAGGCACACCCACAGGCGGAAGTCGTGGGAGTCGACGTCCATCTCGCGTTCGGTGTTGACGATGTTGGGCGCCACCAGGGTCAGGCGCCCGGTCGGCGCGTGGCCGGCCGGGTCCGGCGGCAGGAAGAGTTCGTACTGGCCGAGCACCTTCCCGGCCAGGTAGGCGAGCACCGCGCCGAGCTGGACTCCGGTGATCCGGGACCCGACCGCCGAGGTCAGGGCCGCGGCGGTGCCGTTGTTCAGCCGTTCGGAGCTCATCTGTTCCAGGACGGGTTCGAGCACCACCCGGAACCCGTCGACGTTGGCCCTGATCCAGCCGGGGCGGTCGACGACGACCGCGGGTCCGGTGGGTTCGAGGGGGTTCATCCCGGTGAAGTCGCGCACGTGGCCGGCGGCCACGTTGGAGAGCTCGCGCAACTGCGCCACGGCCTGCCGCGCGTCGGAGAGGTCCACCTGCGGCCCCGGGCGGACGAGGCGGACACCGGTGTTGACGGCTACGTCCCAGTCGATCACAGTCACATCGCCAGCCTACCCACGCGTCGCCTCGCGGCACGGGGATCGGGGGAGGAATTCCGGGAGGGGCCGGGGTGATCCCCCGAACGCGCCTCGGGGACGGCCTCCGGACCCGGCGACCGCCACCCGGCTTTCGGAAGCACGGACAGAGCGGGTACCGCGCCGTGGGCGTCGGTCGAGGGCACCCGCCCGCCGCGGCGCGACCCCTCGGGCGAGGGCGGGCGAAGCCGGGCAGGACCGGTGCGGACACCGCTCAGGAGCAGCCGCAGCGGGCCAGGGCGGCGGCGAAGGTGTCCAGGAGCGCCCCCCGCGCGCCCGGGTCGTTCGCCATGAACGCGAAGTAGAAGGTGTGTCCGTCCTGGTCGCGGACGGTTCCGGCCAGGGTGCTCACCCCGTTGAGCGTGCCGGTCTTGCCCCGGACCAGACCGGCGGCGTCGTGGGTGGGCGCGTACTCGCCGTAGCGCCCGTGGCTGCCCAGCGTGCCGGTGGAGTTCGCGGTGGGCAGGCCGGTCAGGGTCGCGTTCAGCTCGGGGTTGGCCGGGTCGGAGGCGATCCGGAGCAGCTCGACCAGGGCGCGCGGGGAGATGCGGTTCTGTGTGCTCAGGCCGCTGTTGTCGGACAGCTCCACGCCCTCCACACCCAGGTCCGCCATCACCCGGTGGGTGGCGGCGGCCGCGCCCGCGAAGGAGGTCTCCTCCCCCATCGCCTCGGCCGCGACCCGGCCGAGCGCCTCGGCCATGTTGTTGTCGCTCGCCAGCAGCATGTGTTCGACCAGGGCCGACACGGGCGCCGACGCGACGCTGGCCACGACGGCGCCGGTCGCCTCGGTCTCGGTCGGGTCGCCCTCGACGGACACCCCGGCGCGCTCCAGCTGGCGGACGAAGGACTCGGCGGCGTACAGGGGCGGGTCGTAGGCCCGGTGCTCGGTGTCGTCGATCACGCCGTTGGCGTTCTCGTCGACCCAGCCGCTGTCGAGCATCAGGGCGTGGGCGGGGGACGTGCTCTGCTCGGTGACGTAGTTGGGCTTCCACCCGGGCCCGAGGACGGAGCCCGTGAAGTAGGAGTCGTCGTAGCCGACGGAGACCGTGTCGAGGCCCAGCTCGGCGAGGGCGGCCGCGGTGCTCCCGGCGAGCTCCTCCAGGGTCGCTACCTGCGGGTAAGCTGCGGAGTCGGCGCGTTCGGTCAGGGTCACGTCACCCGCGCCCCGCAGCACCACGCGGTTCCGGTCGGGGTCGAGGTACACCTCGGTGTGGAGCACGTGGTCGGGGCCCACGGCGGTGAGGACCGTGACCGCCGTGACGATCTTCGTGGTCGAGGCCGGGGTGACCGGGGTGTCCGGGGCCAGCTCGAAGAGCGTCTCCCCGGTGGCGGCGTCGACCACGTAACCGGAGAGGCCCTCCTCCAGCCCGGAGTCGGACATGGGATCATCGAGAATGTCCGCGATCCTGCCCGGGTCGGCCGGAGCCGAGGTCACGGGTTCAACCGCCGCCACGCCCTCCGCGTCCGTGACCGGGGCGGGCTCCGCCGGAACGGGCCGCGCCTCGATGACGTCGAGGGTGACCAGTCCGGCGACCAGCACGAATATGTTGAGCAGGGCCAGTGCGAGGAGGGCCTCGCCTCGTACCCGTCGCACCCTGGGCACCTGCCCTCCTTCGGTGTCGCGGCCAGACGTTGTAGTTATATGGCGACATTAGTCGCAATGGGAGCCGAGATCAGCATGGAATTCGACGTTACGATCGAGATCCCCAAGGGGGAGCGCAACAAGTACGAGGTGGACCACGAGACCGGTCGTATCCGTCTCGACCGCATGCTGTTCACCTCCACCACCTACCCCGCCGACTACGGCTTCGTCGAGGGGACACTCGGCGAGGACGGCGACCCCCTGGACGCCCTGGTCCTGCTCAAGGCCCCGACGTTCCCGGGCTGCCTCATCCGTGCGCGCGCGATCGGCATGTTCCGGATGCGCGACGAGGCGGGCGGCGACGACAAGCTGCTCTGCGTCCCGGCGACGGACCCGCGCCAGGAGCACCTGCGTGACATTCACCACGTGAACGAGTTCGAGCGCCTGGAGATCCAGCACTTCTTCGAGGTCTACAAGGACCTGGAGCCGGGCAAGTCCGTCGAGGGCGCCACCTGGGTCGGCCGCCACGAGGCCGAGCAGGAGATCATCGCCTCGGTCAAGCGCGCCGAGGAGGCCGGTGCGCACGGCGACCGCTCGCACATCTCCACCGGCGGGGACGAGAAGTAGCCGCCGGTTCCACTCGGCGTTCCGACGACGGCCCGACAGGGGAGGCGGCTCCCCCGCCGGGCCGTCGTCGTGCCCGGGGCCGTTCCCGGCCTCCCGGGGCCGGTCGGGCGACCGTCCCCGGCGGGCTCCGTCAGCGGGGCAGCAGGGGGTGCGCCGGCTCCCATCCCCCGGCGATGAGGCAGCCCACGAACACGACCACCAGCAGCGCGGCCAGGAGGACCGCCAGGAGCGGCAGCTGGGAGACCATCCCCCGCGCCAGGAAACGGGTGGCCGGGGGGAGGGGGAACCCGTCCCGGCCGAAGTGGTCGGCGCGGGCGGTGACGTGCGCGCGGTAACCGTCGAGGGCGGGCCCCGTCATGCCGTTGAGCACCCGCGCCCGCACGAGTTCGGTGTGCTCGGGCATCCGCCACGACTCGGCGGACTCGGCCCGGGCGCTCCCGTTCGTGTGCCGGGCGCACTCGACCTCGGCCAGGGCGTGCAGCCACTCCCGCAGGCGGTCGGCGTCCCGGAGGTGGCCGATGTGCGCGTGCGCGACGATGAGCGTGTCCCGGAGCACGACGTGCGCGGTGTCGCGGTCACGCAGGACCAGGATGCAGCTCCGGTACAGCTCGTCCCCGTAGGCGTCGAGCAGATACGCGTAGGCGTCCGCCTCCGAGGTGTCGGTGGAGCGCAGGGCGCGGAGAAGATCCCGGTCCGTCATAGACCTAGAATCTACGCCGCGCACGACACGCCCTTCTCCCCTTTGCGGAAAGACCCCCGTCGCGCGCCTTCCAGCTCAGTCGTCACCCTCGACCGTGTCGGCCGCACCGTCGGGAGCCGCCCCCCGGTGCGACACGGTCGCGGGCTGCCGGGTGGCGCGGGCCAGCGCGTGCTCGCGCAGCCACAGGAGCACGTAGGTGAGCACGGTGAGCCCCGCGACCAGCAGCGCCGCCCCGGCGCCGAGGAACCCGAGGGCCATCACCGCGGCGGTTACGACGACCAGCGCGCGCACGAGGACACGCGCCCACAGGCCCGGTGCGCCGGGACTCACCTGGGTTCCCGGGGGACGGATGCCATCACGGCCACTCCTGACACTGCGGCTGGGGGAGGGGGAGCGTCCCGTGCCGGCGTCGCTCGCACGCCGTCCACGGGTTCCACATGTCACCACCACGCGCCGCCACCCGCAACACGCCCGGGACGGCGAGCGGGTGAGACGATCGACACGCGCGTTCGCCCACGATCGCTTGACTCCTCCCGGGCTTTGCTGGTCTCCTTGGAACCATGCATCCGTACACGCCCGCCGACGCCATGGCTCGCACGGCCCCCGGGGCCTCCTGCCACCTGGCCGTCGAGGCGTGTCCGTGTTGTCGTCGCTGAGTCGCTCCGCCGGGCGTGTCCGCACGCCCGTGCCCGACCGACCCGGTGCGCGCCCGCCCCGTCCGCGTTCCCGTGTGAACTGACGGCGGCCCGCACCCGCCCGGGGTGTCCCGTCTCCGCGTCCGCGCGTCGAGCGGTCACCCCCGCCGCCCCGGCTCTCCGGGGCCCGTCGACGACATCAGCGCGCTCCCGCCGCCGAGGCGCGCACACGTGAAGGATCTTCCCACGATGCTCCAGCAGGCTTCCACCGCTCTTCGCCCCGACTCCGCGCCCGCGACCGCTGCCCGCCCCGCCCGGATCTCCCCGGAGGGGATCGGCGACGTGGTCGACGCCGGCCGACGCTCCGGCTACGCCCACCTGAGCGAACGCCGCCTGCCGACGATCGGCCGCCTGGTCGCGGCGGCGCGCGGGGCCGCCGACGCGATGCGCCGGCCGACGCTCTGGCCGTCCCGACGGGGCCGCTGGCAGGTGGCGCCCCGCGCGGCCCGCCGCCACGTCAACGGGCGGCTCCGGGTGACCGTGGTGGCGCTCGACCCGAACACCTTCGTGCCCGAACCGGCCGTCCACCCGGGACGACGGCACTCCCTGGAGGTCCTGTTCCCGGTCAGCGGGCGGGCGCACCTGATCGCGTCGGGCCCGGGAGGGGAGATGCTGTCGGCCGCCGAGCTGGTCGCCGGGCGCGCCCGGGTCGTGGGGTCGGCCCAGCACGCGACCGGGGCGCGCCCGGCGACCCAGCACCTGGTGAACACCGGTGACGAGGTCGCCGTGGTGGTCCGGGTGACCGCCTGAGCCGGAGCGGGCCGCGGGGTCACGCATCGGCGCCGCGCCCCGCGGCGGCGGCGCGGAGTTCGGCGTCCACCGCCTCGATCGAGCGGAGGACGGCCGCGGTGCGCCGTCCCTCCTCCAGGTAGGCGTTCATCACCTGGTCCAGCGCGTGGGGAGGCAGGTGCTCGCGCAGGTCCACCCGGGCGGTGCGGTACCCCTCGCGGGCGGCCTCCAGCGCGGCGGACACGTACTGGTGGGCCAGGCGGGAGAGGGCGACCGGATGCCGGCGCAGCACTCCGTGCAGCCGGTAGTCGGCCGGTACGTGGTCGAACAGCCACACCAGGGCCGTCTGCTCGAAGGAGTCCGACCCGGGTGGGTGCACACTCGCGGGCCAGTCCGGCGTCAGCGACTGATCGGGCATGCCCACAGCATACCCGTTGTTCGAAAATGCGTTCGATTGACCCGGCGCCGGTGCGCGACGTTGTCAGTCGGCGGACTCCTCCTTCTCCTTCGCGCGTTTCTCCAGCTCCACCCGGATGGCGAGTTCGGCGGCATCCACCGCTGCGCGGGCGGTGATCGCGTTCGTGTGCGCCCGTTCCAGCTCCTCCAGGAGGATGCAGTCGAAGGACACACGTGCGTCGTGGATCGCGGCTTCCAACTGGCGTGACGCCTCTTCCAGACTCATGTCCCTCCCTTCCCCAGAAGTCGACCGGCGCACACCACCGCCCCCTCCTCCCCACCCCGTTCCCATCCGCCCTGTCCCCGGCGCGTTCTACGATGTGCGCAGTCACCGCTGTTCACGGCGGTGCCGTTCATCCGGCCGGAGAGGGATCCCATGCGCAACCGCTACCCCGGGACCTGCACGACCTGTTCGGTCCCCGTCGCCGCTGGTGACGGCGTCGTCGTCAAGGACGGCGGCCGCTGGCGCACCTACTGCGCCGAGCACGAGCCCCGCCCCGCGCCGCCCGCGCGCGGCGACCACCCCGGGTGGCACACCACCCCCCTGCTCGGCTTCGACTCCGAGACCTCCTCACGCGACCCCGAGGACGCGTTCGTGGTCTCGGCCGCGCTCGTCGACAGGAACGGCGGGACGACGACGTGGCTGGTGGACCCCGGCCCCCGCGAGATCCCCGAGGACGCGGTCGCCATCCACGGGATCAGCACCGAACGGGCCCGTGACGAGGGTCGGCCCGCCCCCGAGTGCCTGGAGGAGATCGCCGACGCCCTCACCGCGCAGCTGTCGGCCGAGCAAGGGGTGGTGGTGTTCAACGCCCCCTACGACCTGAGGGTGCTCACCCGGGAGCTGGAGCGGCACGGGCTGACCCCGCTCTCGGAGCGCCTCGGCGGCACCGTGGCCCCGATCGTGGACCCGTTGGTGATCGACCGGGGGGTGGAGCCGTACCGGCGCGGCACCCGCAACCTGAGCGCGATGAGCGCGTACTACGGGGTCGACCTGACCGAGGCGCACACCGCCGCCGCGGACGCCCTGGCGGCGTTGGCCGTGGCGGAGGAGATCGGGGCGCGGCACCCGGACGTGGCCGGGCTCAGCCTCGTGGAGCTGCACGAGCGGCAGGTGCGCTGGGCGCTCGGGTTCGCGCGCAGCCGCCAGGAGTGGTTGGACCGGACCAAGCCCGGCCACGGGACGGTCGTGGACGGCACCTGGCCCTAGGGTGCGTCGCTGGGTCCTCCGCTCCGCTTCGGACCGCGTTCGGGGCGTCCCAGAGGCGGGGATGCTTCACCCTCGCCTTCGCCCACCGCTCGTACCGCGCTCGCGGCCCAGCTCGTCCTGCGGCGCCCTGCCGACGCCCGAACGTCAAACCCCCTCGGAGGAGCGCTGTGGGAACGGGAGGCTAGGCGTCCAGCGCGCGTCCGGGGCCGGAACCGCCCCCCAGGTCCGCGACGATCCCCCGGGCGCGCTCCTCGTCGACGTCGACCCGCTCGCTCACGATCCGCACCGCCTCCTCGGTCCGGTCCAGCGACACGAGGTTGCGTACGCGGGCGCGCAGCGACGGCGGCAGGTCCTCAGGGTTCCGAGGACCGGGCACGTACCCGCCGACCTGCGGCTCGGGGCGCTCGGACGGGTCGATGTCCGGAACCCGTCCGGCCGCGAGGCGCTCCTCCAGCGAGGCGATGATCCGCCGCACCGCGTAGGACCCCCCGCCGAGGACGAGGACGACCCCCACGAGCAGGAGCACCATGAACAACAGACTCATAGTGCGCATCTACCCGCATTCCGGTCATAACAGCCATGAACTGACACAACGTACGGTAAGCATCCATTGACCGGAGGCGACACCCACCCCCGTCGTCAGCGGACCCGGGTCAGGCGACGTCCTCGGGCGGCTCGCGCGCCTCGCACCGTCGCCGAAGGTCCCGTCGTGCCTCTGCGCCTGGAAGTGCGCGGTGACCAGGTCGCGCACCCCCTCGCCGAGCGTGTACCCCGGTTCCCACCGCGGAGGCGAGGACGGCGGTGGGCTGCCCGGGCGTGCGGTTCTCGAACCCGGCCGTGCGCCACCAGCGACCGGCCCGGAAACACCTCGGGCCCGCCCGGAGAACCGGACGGGCCCGAAGGGGTGGAGCCGCCTGTCGGAATCGAACCGACGACCTATTCATTACGAGTGAATCGCTCTGCCGACTGAGCTAAGGCGGCACCGCGCCGCGCGTTCAACGCGGCGAAGCGGTCACCAGTCTAGCGCCTCCACCGGGGTGATTCGTACACGTTCACCGTGTCGGCTCCCTCACGCGCACGCCATCCCGTCCTCGGGGACGGTCAGCTCGATGAGGTACTCGTCCACCATCGCGTCCACGCACCGGTCACCCATCCGGTAACCGGTGTGGCCGTCGCCGTCCCGGGTGACCAGGAAACCGGAGTCCAGCTGCTCGGCGAGCGCCTCCGCCCAGGCGTACGGCGTGGCCGAGTCGCGCGTGGTCCCCACCACCATGATCGGGTCGGCGCCCTCGGCGTCGATCGGGCCGCCCGCGTCCACGGCCTCCTCCGGCCAGTAGGCGCACGGCAGCGCGCCCCAGGCGAGCCCCGGCCCGAAGTTCGGCGACTCCTCCTCCGCCTCGGCCGCGGCCTCGACGTAGGACTCGACGTCGCGCGGGCTCGGCGAGTCCGAACAGTTGACCGCGATGAGCGCCGCCGTGGAGTTCTCGTAGTCCTCGGGGTCGGACCGGCTGTACAGCTGGTCCGCGAGCAGCATCAGAGCCGTGCCGTCACCGTCTTCCATGGCCTCGGTGAGCGCCCCGCGCACCCGCTGCCACCAGGCTTCGGTGTACAGCGCCGCGAGCACGCCGAGCTCCGCGCGCGTGCGGTTGACCTCGCGGTCGTCGAGGGAGTTGGGGAGCGGGGCCTCGGCCGCGCCCTCCAGGAAGTCGTTCAGTACCGCGATGCCGTCGTCCACGCTGTCGCCGGGGCCGCCCAACGGACAGTCGGCGCGCCCCAGGCAGTCCTCGACGAACGCCCGCAGCGCGGTCTCGAAACCGGTCGCCTGGTCCACGCTGAGATCGAGCTGGTCCTGGCTCGGGTCGACCGCTCCGTCCAGGACCAGGGCGCGGACCCGGTCGGGGAACTGGTCGGCGTACTCGGCGCCGATGTGCGTGCCGTAGGAGGCGCCGAGGTAGGTCAGCCGGTCGTCACCCAGTAGTGCGCGCAGGAGGTCCATGTCACGCGCGACGTTGACGGTGCCCATGTGCAGCATGAGGTCCGGCGCGTTGGCCTCGCACGCCTCGACGAACTCGCGGCTGCTCTCCACCATCTGCGCGACGCCCTCGTCGGTGAGCTCGGTCAGGTCCGCGTCCCCGTCCTCGGACTCGGCGTCCGTGCCGAGGAACTCGTCGAGTTCGACGGCGTCCAGACAGGTGAGCGGGGTGCTGCGCCCCACGCCGCGCGGGTCGAACCCGACCACGTCGAAGCGTTCGCGCACGTCGTCGCTGACCGCGTAGGCGGCCTGGTCGACGTAGTCGAACCCCGAACCCCCGGGGCCGCCGGGGTTGATCACCAGCGAGCCGATGACGTCGTCGCCCTCGGCGGGCAGACGCTTGACCGCGATCTCGATCCGCTCGCCGTCGGGTGCGTCGTAGTCGAGGGGCACCTCGAAGACCGCGCACTCGGCGCCCTCCAGGCCGGACTCGCAGTCCTCCCAGTCGAGCTCCTGATCGGTGAAGTCCGCCAGGTCGGCGGCGGCGTCGGCGGCCTCCCCCGGGCGTCCCCCGGCTTCCGCGGGGCTCCCTCCGCCGTCGGCGCCGCCGAACGCGCAGCCGGTCGCCAGCAGCACCGCTCCCGCGAGCGTGGCCGCCAGCGGCCCCCGATTGATCGTGCCCACCCGTTGTCCGCCCTCTCCGTGTCGGCCGACCGTGGTCGGTGCGCCGTCGGCGCCGCACCATTGTGCCGGACCCGCACGCCGTGCTCTCCACCGCCCACCCCTCACCCCCAACGGACTCGCGCGGCGCGATACTCCCGCGGCCCGGGAACGGTCACCCGGCGAGCAGCGCCGAGGTCATGGCCTCCATGGCGATCTGCGGATGCACGTTGGCGGCGATCCGCTCGCGGCAGCCCATGATGGCGTCGATCCTGCGGAGGGTGGCCTCGGGCGTGCTGGACCGCGCCACGCGCTCCAGGTCGCCGGAGCGGTCCCCCGTGGACAGCTCCACCCGCGCACCCAGCTGGAGGGTGAGCACGTCGCGGTAGAACGCCGCCAGGTCGAGCAGCGCGCGGTCGTAGGAGTCGCGCTTGATCCGGGTGGCGCGCCGCTTCTGCCGGTCCTCCAGCTCCTTGAGCGCGCCGGCGGCGCCCCGGACCGCCTTGGCCACGCCCTTGCCGGTGGACCCCTCACCGAAGGCCGCCTTCAGCTCGCCCCTCTCCCGCTCGTCGAGGGCGGTGGTGAGGGCCTTGGACTCCTCCTCCGCGATCTCGTAGAGCCGGGCGGCGGCCGTGACGCACGCGCCGAGCCCGTCGAGCCGGGCGGGGATGGCCAGCACCTCCTCCCGGCGCCTGCGCGCCTCGGGGTCGGTGGCCAGCTGCCGGGCCCGGTCGAGCCGTCCCGCGGCGGCCCGGGCGGCGGCCTGGGCGGTCTGCGGGTCGACGCCCTCGCGTCGGACGAGCGCGTCGACCACCTCCCCCGTGTTCGGCGTGGTCAGGGTGACCAGTCGGCACCGGGACCGGATGGTGACGAGCAGGTCGTCCGGTGTGGGCGTGCACAGCAGCCACACGGTCCGGGGCGAGGGCTCCTCGACCGCCTTGAGCAGGGCGTTGGAGGCGGCCTCGGTGGCGCGGTCGGCGTCCTCGAACAGGACGATGCGGAACCGCCCCCCGGAGGGTTTGGACCCGGCCCGCAGGACCAGGTCGCGGGTGTCGGCGACGCCGTAGCTCAGCCCGCTCGGCCGCACGTACAGCACGTCGGGGTGGGTCCCGGCGAGCACCTGGTGGCAGGAGCCGCAGCGGCCGCAGCCGCCGTCCCGGCACTGGAGGGCGGCGGCGAAGGCGCGCGCCGCCTCCGAGCGCCCCGAACCGGGCGGCCCCGTGAACAGCCAGGCGTGGGTCATCCCCCCGCCGGAGCCGCCCGCGACCAGGTCCCCGGCCGCGGCGACGGCGCGTTCCAGCTGGCCGACCGCCGCTCCCTGGCCGACGAGGTCGTCGAAGACCGTCACGCTTCCCCCCGGGCCCCTCGCTGATGTCTGGTTCAAGGATAGGAGCCGCCACCGACGCGCGGCGCTGTCGTCCAGGTTCCGTCCATGGCCCCGGTCCCCGCGACCCGCGCGGACGCTCCGCGCTTCCACGAGGCGGTGTCCGCTCCCGGGCGGCGGGGGCGGGCCCTGACGGTGGACGCTACTCGTCCTTGATGACCGGGATCATCCCGGTCACGGCCTCCGAACCGCTCGGCACCGGGTCGGGCAGGAGGGTGCGGACCCGGCGGCGGATCTCCCGGCTGATCCTCTCCTGCGGCTCCCGGGCGTCCAGCACCAGGTAGCGGTCCGGGTTCGCCCTGGCCAACGCCAGGAAACCCTGGCGGACCCGCTCGTGGAACTCGGCCGACTCGGACTCGATCCGGTCGGCGGGGCCGCCGAGGCGGGACAGCCCGTCCTCGGGGGGGACGTCGAGCAGCACGGTCAGGTCCGGGACCAGGCCCTGGGTCGCCCAGTCGCTGATGTCGCGGATCTCCTCCGACGACAGGTCGCGCCCGGCCCCCTGGTAGGCGAGCAGCGAGTCCACGTAGCGGTCGCTGATCACCACGGCGCCGCGTTCCAGGGCGGGCAGGATCTCGCGTTCGACGTGGTCGGCCTTGTCGGCCGCGTACAGCAGCACCTCCGCCCGGGGGGTGATGTGCGAGTTCTCCTTGTCCAGGAGCAGTCCGCGCAGGCGCATGCCCAGCTTGGTCGCCCCCGGCTGTCGCGTGCCGACGACCTCGAAGCCCTGGTCGCGCAGCCACACGGTGAGTTCGCGGACCTGGGTGGACTTGCCGGCGCCCTCGCCGCCCTCGACGACGATGAACGCGCCGCCGTGGCCGCCCTCCTCCTCGTCCTCGTCGCCCTCGGGGTCGACGCCGCGCAGGGCGGCGACGAGTTCGGGGACCAGGCCGGGACCGGCGTCGGGCGCGTCCCGGTTCATCTGGCGGTAGCACACGAGCGCCACGACCACGGCGAACAGGCCGGAGACCATGAGGACCACGCCGCTGCCGCGCAGGTCGTAGGTGAGCGGGCCGACCGGCAGGGCGTAGTCTCCGATGAGGCCGGCGGCCACCGGCGCGAGGGCGGTGGAGCCGACCAGCACGATCCGCGCCGCGCCGTGCAGGAAGGCGAAGGTCCGCCCCCGGTAGGCGTCCTCGACCTCGTGGCCGAGCATCGTCAGACCGATCACCCACGCGATCCCCGCCCCCATACCGAGGAACGCGGTGAGCACGGCGGTGAGCACCATGTCCGCGACGGCGCCGGCCAACAGCAGGGCCGCACCCGCGACGACGATGCTCAGTCCGAAGAGGCGTCGGCGGCTGAACCGCTTGAGCACGCGCGGCCCGGCGAGCATGCCCAGCGCCATCCCGGCGAAGACGGCCGCGAAGACCATGCCGAAACCGGCGTTGCCCGCGCCCAGGGACTCGACGTGGATCCGGCCGACGCCGACGACGGCGCCCCCGGCGGCGAAGGCGCCGAGCATGCCCAGCACCAGACCGCGCACGAGCGGGGTTCCGCCGACGTAGCGCCACCCCGTCCACACGGCGCGCAGGATGCCGCTGTCGGCGGTGCCGCCCTCGGCGTCGGCCGCCGCCCTGTGCTTGGGGATCGGCAGGCCGACGACCACGATCGCGGCGACGAAGAACGTGACGCCGTTGAGGTACAGGGCGATGTCCGCCTCGGGGCTGGCCATCGAGGGCAGCAGCGCGCCGAGCACGTTGCTGACCGAGGCGAGCGCGGCGAACACCAGGGCCGCCACGGGCGCGGTGCCGTAGGTGGTGAGCAGACTGAGCTGGTTGGCCTGCTCCAGGAACTTCTTGGGCACCAGGTTGGGGACGGTGGCGTCCTTGGCCGGGGTCCAGAACAGGGCGACGATCTCGGCCAGGAGGTTGGCGATGAGCAGCCACTCCAGGGCGAAACCGGGCAGGAACAGGCCCACCAGGGGGATGGAGACGTACAGCAGGCCGCGCAGCACGTCGCCGACGACCATCGTCCAGCGCCGGTCGAGCCGGTCGGCGACCACCCCGGCCAGGGGACTGAACAGGATCGACGGGGCGAGCTTGATCACCACCACGCCGCTGACCGCCAGGTACTGGACGAGCTGGGAGCTGTCGGCGGTGAAGATCGCCGCCAACGACATCAGGGCCAGCAGACTGAGCCAGTCACCCAGGCTGGAGAGGGAAAGCGAGATCCACAACCTTCTGAAGGGTGAGATCGCGAGGACGTGGCGCGCCTCGGACGGCGCTCCCAGGGGTGCAGATCTGCTCATAGCGCTCAAGATTATCGGTGAGGGGGATAGGGACCGGCTGGTCGACGACCCGCCGCGTCGTGATTCGAGAGATGGAGCTGGAGGTCACACACGTCTCACGTGTTCCCCTCCGCCACACACAGACTAGTACGGAACATCACTCCCGGACAGGGGGTGTTCCTGGTGGGTCACCGTCCCGCCCCCGCACACGGCCCGCCCGGGCGCCTCCCTGGGGGAGGCCCGGGCGGGCGGCGCGTGTCAGGACTCCTCGGTGGCGGACTTCCTCGCCGTCGTCCTCGGCGTGCCGTCCTTCTTCGCGGCGGCGCCCTTGGCGCCCGCGGCCTTGCGCGTGGTCGACGCCTTCTTCGTCGTCGTGGCGCCGGACTTGGCGGTCGTCGACTTCTTCGCGGTCGTCGACTTCTTGGCCGTGGTCTTCTTCGCGGAGGGCTTCTTCTTGGCCGGCGCCTTGGCGCGCCGCTCGGCGAGCAGCTCGGCGGCGCGCTCGTCGGTGATCGACCCGACCTCGTCCCCCTTGCGCAGGGAGGCGTTCACCTCCCCGTCCGTGACGTAGGGGCCGAAACGTCCGTCCTTGATGACCATCTTGGCGCCGGAGGCCGGGTCCTCCCCCAGTTCGCGCAGGGGCGGGGCCGCGGCGCGGCGGCCGCGCTGCTTGGGCTGGGCGAAGAGCGCCTTGGCCTCCTCCAGGGTGACCGTGAAGATCTGCTCCTCGGTCTCCAGCGAGCGGCTGTCGGTGCCCTTCTTCAGGTAGGGGCCGTACCGGCCGTTCTGCGCGGTGACCTCCTCACCGTCGAGCTCACCGACGACGCGGGGCAGCGACAGCAGCCGCAGCGCGTCCTCAAGGGTGACGGTGTCCAGGTCCATCGACTTGAACAGGGAGCTCGTGCGCGGCTTGACCTTGGCCTTCGCCTTGCCCTTGCCGCCGTCCTCGGCGGGCTCCTCGATGACCTCGGTGACGTAGGGGCCGAACCGCCCGGTCTTGGCCACGATCGCGCGGCCGGTCTCGGGGTCGGTGCCGAGTTCGCGGTCGCCGCTGGGCTGGGCGAGCAGTTCCTCGGCCTTCTCCTTGGTCAGCTCGTCCGGGGCCAGGTCCTCGGGAACGTTGGCGCGCTCCCCGTTCCGGTCCAGGTACGGGCCGAACCGCCCCACCCGCAGGACGATGTCCGTACCGGGCAGCGGCAGGGAGGAGACCTCCTTGGGGTCGATCTCGGCCAGGTGGTCGCCCACCAGCTCCTTGAGACCGGTCTCCTGCTGGCCCTGGGGGTCCTCACCGCCGAAGTAGAACCGGCGCAGCCACGGCAGGCTCTCCGTCTCGCCGCGGGCGATGTCGTCGAGCACCTCCTCCATGCGGGCGGTGAACTCGTAGTCCACCAGGTTCCCGAAGTGCCGCTCCAGGAGCTGGACCACCGCGAAGGCCAGGAAGGACGGCACGAGCGCCGTGCCCTTCTTGAACACGTAGCCGCGGTCCAGGATGGTGCCGATGATCGAGGCGTAGGTGGACGGGCGCCCGATCTCCCGCTCCTCCAACTCCTTGACCAGGGTGGCCTCGGTGTAGCGGGCGGGCGGACGGGTGCTGTGTCCCTCGGCCTCCAGCGTCTGGGCCTTGAGCGGGTCGCCCTCGGCCATCGGCGGGAGGCGCCGCTCGCGGTCGTCCAGGTCGGCGGCCGGGTCGTCGGAGCCCTCGACGTAGGCCTTGAGGAACCCGTGGAAGGTGATGATCTTGCCGGTCGCGCTGAACTCGGCGACCTCGCCGCTGGCGGAGGTGCCCTCGATCCGCACGGTGACGGACTCGCCGACCGCGTCCTTCATCTGGGAGGCGACCGTGCGCTTCCAGATCAGCTCGTAGAGGCGGAGCTCGGGACCGGACAGGCCGGTCTGGGAGGGGATGCGGAACTCGTCACCCGCCGGGCGGATGGCCTCGTGCGCCTCCTGCGCGTTCTTGACCTTGCTGGCGTACACGCGCGGCTTGTCGGGCACGTGGTCGGCGCCGTACAGGCGCTGGGCCTGCGAACGCGCGGCGTTCACCGCGCTCTCCGACAGCGTGGTGCTGTCGGTACGCATGTAGGTGATGTGACCGTTCTCGTACAGCCGCTGGGCGACCTGCATGGTCTGCTTCGCGGACAGGCCGAGCTTGCGGGACGCCTCCTGCTGGAGGGTCGTGGTGCGGAACGGCGCGTACGGGGAACGGCGGTAGGGCTTGCGCTCCACGGACTTGACCGTGAAGCCGGCGCCGTTCAGCCGCTCGGCGAGCCCGCGCGCGGCCGCCTCGTCCAGGTGCCGGACGGAGCGGTCGGAGCGCAGCGTGCCCTGGGAGGTGAAGTCGCGGCCGAGGGCCACCCGCGTGCCGTCCACGCTGACCAGGGCGGCGGGGAAGGCGACGGGCCCCTCGGAGGCGCCCGCCTCGGTGGCGTCGAAGACCGCCTTGATGTCCCAGTACTCGGCGGAGGTGAAGGCCATCCGCTCGCGTTCGCGCTCGACCACCAGGCGCGTGGCGACCGACTGCACCCGCCCGGCGGAGAGCTTGGGCATGACCTTCTTCCACAGCACGGGGGAGACCTCGTAGCCGTAGAGGCGGTCCAGGATGCGGCGCGTCTCCTGCGCGCTGACCAGCCGCGTGTTCAGGTCGCGCGTGTTGTTGGCGGCGCGCTGGATGGCGTCCTTGGTGATCTCGTTGAACACCATGCGGCGGACGGGGATCTTCGGCTTGAGCTCCTCGCGCAGGTGCCAGGCGATCGCCTCGCCCTCGCGGTCCTCATCTGTGGCGAGGAGGAGTTCGTCGGCCTCCGCCATGAGCTCCTTGAGCTTCTTGACGTGCGACTTCTTGTCGGCGTTGACGACGTAGAGCGGCTCGAAGTCGCCGTCGACGTCCACGCCGAGCCGTGCCCACGGCTGCCCCTTGTACTTGGCGGGGATCTCGGCGGCCTTGGTGGGCAGGTCACGGATGTGGCCGATGCTGGACTCCACGACGTAGCCGCGGCCCAGATAACCGGCGATGGTCTTCGCCTTGGCGGGCGACTCGACGATGACGAGAGCGGTTCCCGCTCCCTGCCGTCCGCTGTCCTTCGAGCCGTTCTTGCCGGCGCTGCCCTTCGTGGGTGGCACGCTGTTCCCCTACGTCTAGCCCTACGTGATCTGTCCGACCGTGGTCCTGCGGTTCCCTGGGAACCGACAGTAACCGAATGCCAGGCCCTCCCCCGTCGATGGGTGAGCGGCTGCTCGGGTCCGGGACTCCCCCGGTCCGCGGGCGCCGGTCTCACAACCATCGGCACCCGCAGAATAAGCGTTATCCGACCCGGTACCGCTCCACGGTGTCCGCGCGTGGCCGTGGCGACCGTCTCCCACGGTCGCCCACCGCCTCCGAGGAGCACCCGGAACTCACTTCCACAGTGACATCAGTCACACTCGGAGGGTCGGTGCTCCACGACCACCAGAATGCGGCGAGTCCTCCCGGATATTCCCGGGAGGACTCGGCTCACGTCCTGGACCGGTGGCTGTCACCCCCACGCTCCCGCAGTCCACCGCGATCCATTACGGAACGGGAGTGCGGAGGCGACTCACCGGACACGGACGACGTCCGCGGCGCCGGAGCGCCGGTCACGGAACCTCCTCCAGGGTGTGCACCGCCGTCCGGTGGTGTTCGGCGTCTCGCAGTCCACCGCGATCCATTACGGAACGAGACACCGCACTCCTCCGGCCGTCCGGCCCACCACCCCTGGGCGGAGATCCCGCCGGGCCGTTACAGGCCCACGCCGGCGACCCCGAGCAGCTGGCCGACCGGGTCGGCGGCCTGCATGGCCGACGAGGCCTCGGGCAGTTCGTCGGCCCGCTCGGGCGCGTGCTCCTGGACGGCCTGGGTCGTGGTCTCGCTCAGGTCGTACTGGACGGGCACCATCTCCGAGACGGGCACCTCGGGCAGTTCGTGCAGGACGGGGGCGGCGTCCAGGGCACCCGACTGGTGCTCGACGGGGGCGCTCATGTGGTCGACCTCGGCGGTGTCGCCGGTGGAGCTCGCTCCGGCGGTGCCGAGCACGGCGCCGACGGCGTTGCCCGTGATGTTCACCGGCACGTCGCCGTCGATGACGGCCTGGTTGCCGCCGAGCACCGAGCCGTTGCCGGAGGTGGCCACGTCGTGGCCGTCGTGCACGACCGCCCCGGTGTCGGTGGCCGCCGCGCCCGCGACACCGCCCACGGCGCCGATCGCGTTACCGGAGAAGTTGATCGGGACCGCCAGGTCGGCCACCAGCTGGTTGCCGCCGACCAGGGAGCCGTTGCCGGAGGTGGCGATGTCCGAGTGCGCCATGTGCTCGCGCTCGGCGGGGGCCGACTGGCGGAGCACGCCCGCGTCCACGCCGGAGGTGTCGGGCAGCACCTGGACGTTCTCGGCGGCCTCGCCGACCAGGTCCATCGTGCCGAACTCGGCGGGGGCCGACTGGTGGGCGCGGTAGCCGCCGCCGTTGCCGCCGCCGTCGCCGTCCGCGACGTCGTGCACGATCGCGTTGGTGTCGGTGGCCGCGGCGCCCGCGACGCCGCCCAGGGCGCCGACCGCGTTGCCGGAGATGTTCACCGGCACGTCCAGGTCGCCCACGATCTGGTTGCCGCCCAGGACCGAGCCGTTGCCCGACGAGGCGATGTCGCCACCGCCGTCGCCGTCCGCGGCGTCGTGCACGACCAGGGCGTTGGCGTCGGTGGCCTGGGCACCGGCCATGCCGCCCACCGCGCCGATGGCGTTGCCCGCCACGTTGACCGGGATGTCGCCGTCGACGACGGCCTGGTTGCCGCCCAGGATCGAGCCGTTGCCCGAGGTGGCGATGTCGCGGTCGTCCTCGATCACGGCCGCCGTCGAACCGGTGCAGGAGGCGCCGGAGACGCCCAGCACGGCTCCGATCGAGTTGCCGCAGACGTTGATCGGCACGTCGCCGTCGACGACCAGCTGGTTGCCGCCGCCGATCGAACCGTTGCCGGAGGTGGCGATGTCGCCGTCGGCGAACGCCACTCCCGTCCCCAGGGCGACGAAGCCGGCTGCCAGGAGCATGGCCTTCGCTGATGTGCCAGCCCACTTACTCATGTGGGAAGTCCTTTCGGAAAACGAGTTGAGAAGGTGTCGTGCTTGGGGCCACAGGCCGTTCCGCGCCCCTGGATGGGACGCGGGCCCTCGACCGAGCCCGGGGATCATCCGGTCGGCCGCGCACCTGGGCGGTGCGTGTCTGCCGGGCTGGTGAGCGCGCCGCGGTCCGTCTCCGCTGGGTGCGGGCGAACGCGCGCGCTCCGTCGATCAGCTCCGCTCTGGGTGAGCGGCGGCTGACGTGAACCCCGCGATCTCGGCTGCGGCCGGTGCTGCGGGACTCGCGTCAACCCCCGGACCGCTCGGCGGCCCGGGTGGCCGATCAGGCGCGGGCGCGCCGGCGGAGACCCATGAGGATCAGTCCGGCCCCGGCCGCGGCGGTGGCGAGGGCGGCGACGACCATCCAGAGCACCCCGGTCGCGTCGGCACCGGTGACCGCCAGTTCGGTGTCGTCTCCGGGCGGGGCGGACCCCTCGGAGACGGGGGTCCCCGGCCGCTCCTGCGGAGGCGCGCCCTCCTCTCCCTCCGAGGACTCACCGCGGTTCTCCTCGGTGGGGGCGGGGGACTCCTCCGGGCTGGGGGAGGCGGTCTCCGCCGGGCTCGGGCTCTCGTCGGGAGAGTCCTCCCTGGGGTTGTCGTCGGGGGTCTCGCCGTCGTCGTAGTAGCCGTCGTGGCTGTCGTCGGGACGGCGGTCACCCGGCGTCGCCGGGGAGCCGGACTCCCCGCCGTACCCGTCGTGGACGACGGCGTCGCCGTCCACGCACCCGGCCCCGGCCACACCGACCACGGCGACGGCGTTGCCGCAGACGTTGACGGGGACGTCGATGTCGGCCCCGACCTGGTTGCCGCCGCCGATCGAACCGTTGCCGCTGGTGGTGGTGTCGGCGTGGGCCGCGCCACCGGTGGCGGTGAGGAATCCGGCCGCGACGAGGGCGGCGACGCGGGAAGCTGTTGCGTGGGTCATCTCATGTCCTTGGGTCAACGAGGAAGTCTGCTTGCGGCTCGTGTGACCACGGACGGCGGCTCCAGGCTGGATCAGCGAAGGAGCGGACACCCACCGGAGAGGCGGGGAGAGCGCGCTGGGCGCACTACTGACCGGCCGCGGTCGTCAGGCGCGACTAGTCAGGGGAGTAGGAGGGGTCGTCGGCGGCGTCGCGGACGACCAGGGTGGGGTCGCCGGGCAGGGCGACCCGCTGGGCCTGGGGAGCGGTGTGCACGTCCCTGGCCATGAGGAACCCGGCCGCGCCGGGCGTGGGGAACGACGGCGCGGACGCACCGGTGGCGTCGGTCCCGGACGAGTGCGGCGCGCCACCGGCGATGAGGTGGACGCGGTCGGCGGTCTGGCCGTCGTCGTCGGCCGACTCGACGACCGTCTCGGACGGGGCCGTGTTCCAGACGGTCGCGGGCGCGACCGCGGGCGCGTCGGCGTCGGTGTCGGCCTCCGGGGCTTCCTCCCGGTCCCGGTCCCGGACGGCGTCCGGGGCGCTGGCCCCGCCCGTCTCGTGCGACGGGACGTGGTCGGTGTCGGCGTCGAGGGACGGCAGGTCGACGGGGACCGTGCGGCGCACGGTGTCGCCGACGTCCTCCCCCGCGTCGGTCAGGCCGTCGGTGACCGTGTCGACCAGGCTGGTGCCGCGCAGGGAGTCGTCGGTGGTCTCCACCACGCCCCGGCCCGCTCGGGCGACGCCGGTGACGAGCTCTCCGGCACCGCGGGCGGTGCCGTCGACGGTCCTGGTGGTGTCGCCGACCACGCGGGCGGCGGCCGCACCGGCGGCGGTCTCCTCCAGCGCCGCGGTGACACCGGTCCCGTCCAGGGCGCGCGCGGGCAGCGCGGCGGCCTGGGGGACGACGGTGCCGGTGAGCGACGAGGCGGTCGACGCGGCCTTGGACTCGGCGTCGGCGAGCGCCTGCTCACGCGGGGTGTCGGCCCGGCCGGGGTCCTCGGTCGCGTCCTGCGCTCCGATGACGAGGTCGACCAGTCCGCCGGTCTCGGGGGCGGTGTCGGCCTGCGCGACACCGAATCCCCCGGCCAGCCACGCGACGGCGGCGATGCCGGACAGGAGCAACAGTCGGACGTAGGGGCCCTGGGCGTCACGGGCAGCGCGGCTGGACGACACCAGCCACCCTCGTCCCGCGAGCACCATCGGATGCCCCCTCATCTCACTGTCACTGGACGGTCCCGTGCGGCGGTTCCACCGGTCGCACGGCGGTGCGGGGTTCGTGGCGCGCGCTGACGCGAGCACGGAACCTCAGCACCGTCGAACTGAAAGCAACCGTATCATCACGTTGGGTGAACGTGGGTGTGATCGCGGATCGCGCCGAGAAGTTCTCGGCGCTCCCGCCCCGGAAGGGCACCGCGAACCCGGACGGAGTCAGCTCATTCCGACGAACCTGTCCAGAACGCGCACGCCGAACCGAAGGCCGTCGATCGGGACGCGCTCGTCGACACCGTGGAACATCCCCGCGAAGTCCAGCTCCGGAGGCAGCCGCAACGGGGAGAACCCGTAGTTGCGCACACCCAGACGGGAGAAGCTCTTGGCGTCGGTCCCGCCGGACAGGCAGTAGGGCACGGCCCTGGCCCCCGGATCCTCGGCCAGCAGGGACTCCTGCATGGCGGTGACCAGACCGCCGTCGAAGGAGGTCTCCACCGCCGGGAGGTGGTGGATGAACTCGCGGCTGACCTTCGGCCCGAGGAGGCGGTCGATCGTCGCGAAGTACTCATCCTCCGTCCCCGGCAGGAAGCGGCCGTCCACCTGCGCCGTCGCCTCACCGGGGATGACGTTGGCCTTGTAGCCGCCGCCGAGCACCGTGGGGTTGAGGGTGTTGCGCAGCGTGGCGCCGATCATCCGGGCGATCGGACCGAGCCGGGCGACGGTGGCGTCCACGTCGCGCTCGTCGAACGCGATCCCGAACTCCTCGCAGATCTCCTCCAGGAAGGTCCGCACGGTGGGGGTGAGCTGCACGGGGAACTCGTGCTCGCCGAGGCGGGCGACGGCCGCCGCCAGTTCGGTGACCGCGTTGTCGGTGTTGACCATCGACCCGTGCCCGGCGGTGCCGCGCGCGGTCAGCTTCATCCAGGCGATGCCCTTCTCCGCGGTCTCCACCAGGTAGAGGCGGCGGTTGTCCCGGACCGTGAACGAGAAGCCGCCGACCTCGCTGATCGCGGCGTCGCAGTCGGCGAACAGCTCGGGGTGCTCGGCGACCAGGTACTGGGCGCCCCACGTGCCCCCCGCCTCCTCGTCGGCGAGGAAGGCCAGCACGATGTCGCGCGGAGGACGGCGCCCCTCGCGCAGGCGCTGCCGGAGCATGGCCAGGACCATGGCGTTCATGTTCTTCATGTCGACGGCGCCGCGGCCCCAGACGCAGCCGTCGGCGACCTCGCCCGCGAAGGGGTGGTGGGTCCAGTCGTCGGGCGCCGCGGGGACGACGTCCAGGTGGCCGTGGATGAGCAGCGGAGGACGGGTGGAGTCCTCACCCGTGATCCGCGCCACCACGTTGCTCCGACCGGGGTGCTTCTCGTAGATCCGGGACTCGACGCCGACCTCGTCGAGCCTGCCCGCGACGTACTCGGCGGCCTTGCGCTCACCGGGCCCCGAGTGATCGCCGTAGTTGGAGGTGTCGATCTCGATGAGCTCCCTGCACAGGTCGACGACCTCGACCTCGGCCGCGCTCAACGCGTTGTCCGGCTCTGCCATCTCACAACTCCCGTCCCGCCGCATGGGCTTGTGCGTGTCCCACCGACCATGTCACGCCCGCCCCCCGCCCGGAAACTGGTTCGCGGTGCTCCAGACCTTTGCTATGGTTGACCTGTCCGGCGCGAGAAGCGCCGAGCACAGCCCAGTCCGGGTGGCGGAATAGGTAGACGCGCTAGCTTGAGGTGCTAGTGTCCGTTAAGGACATGGGGGTTCAAGTCCCCCCTCGGACACAACTAAAGGTCCTGGTCACAGGGCCTTTTTTCATGCCCGGGTTGCAACGGAGAGTGCAACCGGGGTGGATCACCCGAAGAGGGATGCCACCTGCTCAGCGGCACGGGCCTGCATCCCCGGGAGCGCGTGAGCGTAGATGTTCATCGTGATGGACGGGTTGGCGTGGCCCAACCTCTCCTGAACCACCTTCACGGGAACCCCGGCCTTGAGCGCCAGCGTCGCCCACGTGTGCCTCAGGTCGTGAAGCCGGATGTCCGTGAGCCCGTGCTTGTGGATACGGGCGTCGAACACTCTCGACACCCTGTCGGGGTGCATGGGTCCACCCGCGAACGTGCCCTTCCTCAGACGGTAGGCCCCCTTGGCGAAGACCAGGCCCTCATCCAGCCACCGTGACCCGAGTTCCAAACGCTCCTTGGCCTGAGTGACCCTGTGCCGCCTGAGGACCTTGACCGTCTTCTCATCCAGGTCGATCACACGGGGCTTGCTGCTCTTGGGAAGCGGTTCCCGGATGACCTTGCCCTTGATCACACCGACCGTCTGACGGATCACCGCCGTCTTGGCCTCAAGGTCGATGTCCTGCCAGCGAAGCCCGAGAGCTTCGCCACGCCGTACCCCTGTGGACGCGATGAAGTGCCACACCGGATAGTGCGCCGTGTCCCTCTCCGCGTGGAGGAAGGCCCTCAACTCCTCCCCCGACCAGACGGAGAACTCCGGGGGAGCCGCCTCCTTCGTCGGCGGGGGCTTGGCCTGAACGGCGGGGTTCACCACCAGGAGGCCATCCTTCACGGCCTGGTTGAGAGCCGCTGAGAGGATCGTGTGAACCTCTCGGATGCTCCGAGCACTCAGCGGACCCTTGGCCGGGTAGGGACTCCCCTTCTCCTCCAGAGTCCTATAGAGCTTTGTCAGCACGACCCCCGTGAGCTTCCCGAGCTTCACCTTCCCGATGTGGGGCTTCACGTGGAGTCGAATCTTGCGCTCGTAACCCGCTCTGGTCTGCTGCTCGATGCGGTGACCTTCCAACCAGGCATCCAGGTAGGCGCTCAGCGGCTGGTCTGAGGGGTTGACCAGAGCCTGACGCTGAGCTTCGGCCACCTTCTCCCGGCGGTGCTTCTCAGCCTCCGTCTTGGTCTTGAACCCCTTCCTGATGTAGCGCTCCTTCAACCCCGTGACGGGGTTGGTGTAGGAGACCCACACGTCATAGACGGTCTTGCCGCTCTTGAGGGTCCGAGGGGAGACGCTTCCGTCACCGTTCGATCTCTTGCGAGGCACAACACTCCTTCTTCTCTTGTGACTGTTCAGCGTGCCGGGGGCGGGGTTACTCGACTTCCCTCAGCAACTCCTCAGCCGCTTCCGTGAGCCTTGCGCTGAGCCGCCCCGTGGTGTGGCCCGTCTGCATGAGCAGTCCTCTGTTCCGCGCACGTCGGACACGTGCGCTGGCCGTGTTCCGGGAGACCCCCCACGCTTGGGCCATGACCTCAATAGGGCGACGCTCTCCCATCTCCATGAGGCGGACGTACTCCCTGGCCACCAAGGCGTAGTCCGTGGGGGACTCGACCCTTGCGGGAAGAGGGGCGGGAGAGGCTTCGGGAGAGACCTCAGCACGGATGCGATGCACCCATTCCGTGATCACCCGCCTTGCCTCCCCCAGCGGGACAGCCCGCATCATCTCGACCGTGACGCCGTCACTCTGGTTGGCGGCTTCAGTGGTCTCAGCGATGACGCTTACGCGGGTAGGGCCGTTGTACGGCGCGTGTACGTGCGCCTCCACCAGGGCGTAGCACCCCTCCCCCACATCGAAGCGACCAACGAGGATCGCAGGCTCCCCACCCTGTTCGTAGGCATAGAGCCGCCAACCCTCCGGAAGCTTCCAGCCGTACGCACTTGGATCAAGTTCTTCCCGGTTCATGCGGAGCACAGTAGCACACAGCACTTGACGTATGCCAGGTGTCAGCCCTAGAGTCATGGCACACGGGACATGGACAACGCCGTGTACCACGGTGGGACATCGAGACGGAGGCCCATGCAGACCAAGACCCGCAACGCACTCCTGAGCGTGGAGGACCTGGCGAACCACCTGAACATCCCCAAGCGAACCGTCTACAGCAAGCCTTTTCCAACCTGAAGGTGCAGGTCACAGCCGCGTACCGACCCCTGGGAACCACCCATGACAGCAAGAAGCCCCTGGTAGACGGGTCAACAACCACGAAGACCTGAATCCCAAGGGCTCTGATGCTGTTCTACCGCGCCGCCTTGCCGTTGTCACGCCGCACCCTGAACCTGGCCGCCCGCGCCATCCGCGCTCACCGGGCCGCCACCGGCTCTCGACGGCGACTCCCGGACCCCGAACAACAGGCCCTGCTCGTACTGGTCCACCTGCACAAAAAGGGGAGCCGCTCACCCAGGTCGCGGCCGGCTTCCAGGTCGACACCACCACCGCCTGGTGCTGCGTGCGCGAAACCACCGGCCTGCTCGCCGCCCAGGCGCCCACCCTCGAACAAGGCCTACGCCGCGCCCACAGAAGCGGCCACGGATACGTGATCGTGGACGCCCACCCTCATCGCCTGCGACCGCCCCGCCGCCGACCGCCCCTTCTACCCCGGCAAGCACACACAGCACGGCATGAACATCCAGGTCGTGTCCGCACCCGACGACGGCGAGCCCCTGTGGACCTCGTGGTCGCTGCCCTGTGCGGTGCACGACACCAAGGCCGCCCGGATCTGGAAGATCGCCGAGCGCATCGGGGCCACGGGGCTCATCGGGCTGGGCGACAAGGGCTACACCGGGCTGGCCGAGGTGGTGTTCTGCCCGTTCAAGGGCCGCGGCAAGCCGCAGTGGAAGAGGGACGCCAACTCCGAACACGCCAAGCTCCGCAGCCCGGCTGAGCGCGCGATCGCCCAGCTCAAAAACTGGGATGTCCTGCGCCGCCTACGGTGCTGCCCGCACCGGGCCGGTCAGATCACCCGAGCCGTGCTCGTGCTTCAACTCCGCGAGGCACGATGAAAAGGGCTCCGTCACCACGCGCCTCACAGCCCGTATATCTTGGTTTTCGGCAATCGGATAGATATGAGCTATCTTTCCGTTTCATCAGACTAAACATGCAGGTCACAGTGGGAAGGTAGGTGGGCTCGTGTCCGGTGACTCCGTAGCTGCGAACCCAGAGGATGCCCACGCGGGCGGATCGGCATCGGCTGAGGCAGCGGCACGTCTCAGGGACTTGCCGACCGACTTCGACGAGGCGATTCAGGCCGCCAAGAGCGCTGTGAGTCCGGCCCCTGGCATCACGGGCTGGAGTTCCTTCGGGGCCGACCACGAACATCACATGATGGACGTCAAGGAGCACGCGAGGACTCTCGCGGACAACATCCAAGCTGGCGCCTACGAGGCCGCTGTAACAGATTTGGAGGCGTCGGAGGAATACTCCATTCCAATCAACGGCGCGCAGCTCTACTAGTCCCCTCACCCTCCGCGAGATCCACCTGGATCCTTGTCTTGTCCGCCCTCAGTTACACCGAATGTGACATCGATCGGAGTACAGTCGCGTCAGCCAGAGCCATGTTCGAAGAGCTCCACGCGATGATCAGCGGTCGGACTGGTACGTACAACACCATCACCCGACCCGTGGGTTTCCAGTTCTCGGACCTGATAGGCGAGGAGCTGAGAAGCGCGGCGGAGGAGAACCACTTCTCCTGGAGTAGTTCGATGATGGCGTGCACTCACGCCTACGGAGTCCTTGACAAGATCAGCAAGGACGTTCAGTGGTACGAGAACAAGATTGAGGAGATCAAGGAGAATCTCGCTACGGCCCTGGCCAACAGTAGTGAGCCCGACAATCTCACCATCTACAATCAGATTGTCGAGTCATACAACGCTGATGCCAGGGATGCTTGGCAGGCCCTGGAGAGACGATGCGACGAGTCTGAGGAGTTTCTGCGCGGAGGTCCGACTCCAGAGAACATCCGTGCCCTCGCGGATGGCGGCCATCTGGGAGAGTACGGCCTGATCGGGTTCTACACCACCGATGACCTGAACTATTTCCATGTGGACGAGGCCCAGGCCGAGACCATCGCGATCCACATCGAGAACGCTGTCGTGCACGGGTACGGCGGAAGCATCGAGATTCTTGAGGACCATCCGGAGTACCTCGCTCTGGTCGCCAACGTTGTCGGGCGCGCGTTGACCGCACAGCAGAACGGGGACAAGCTGCTGGACGGGGAGATCGAGTTCCTGGAGACACTTTTCGGAGACCTCAGCAATGTCGAAGGCAGCGATCCCGGGTTCCTCAACTTCATGGGGTTGGTGGACTCCAGCGAGCACATCAGCGACTCGCTCCGGGAGGACATCAAACGAAATCTGGCGAACTCCATGCTCGTCCTGTCGGATGAGAACATCGGCGGCGGCGCCGACAAACTTCCGGTTGACGTCCAAGAGGCGGCAAACGGCCCTGAGTTCCCCGACGCCACCAGTGTCGAGGCGGAAGAGTACGTGGACGCCTACCGGGAGTGGGGCAGAGACTTCGCCACACTCAGCGACTTCCTCGGCAGTTCGGGGCCAGGAGTCCAGGGAGGAACGGAGTTCTCGACCACACTTCTGGGAACGAGCGCGACCAACCTCATGTACACGCAATTGTACGGCGGTGAGCCCACTGGCGAGGTGTTCCAGGACATCATCGACGTCGCGTCGAGGAACGAAGAGGCGAACTACATCATCCTGACGGGTGAGGACTTCGACGGAAACACCTACCAGCATCACGAGAACCACGCGGGCCTCACCCCGGAATCGATCCTTACCACGTTCTACTCGTATGACTGGGAGGATGATGGTGCTGCGGTCAGCGGTATCACCGACTGGATCGCCAGAAACAGGGGGATGGACGTCGGTGAGGTCACGGATGAGCTCCGGGGCACCGCCCTGGTGAGCCTGATGGAGATGCTCGAGAACGAGGACTTCCGGGACGGCCTCTTCGGCACGGACCACGCTGTCGAAGACGAGGACGGACTCGAATGGCTGGACGTCTCCGCGGGGCACCTGAACGGCGAACTCGCCGACGGCTTCGGTGACATCTTCCTCGCCTACATGGACGAGTTCGCCGAAACCGACGGCTTGGGCGAGGAAGGGGAGTTCGAGACACGCTGGAATCCGGACCTCGGGACCGTCGAGCTCTCTCCCGAGAGCCGCTTGACCTTCACCCAGCTCATCGTGGCCGACCCTGACGCCGCCGCACGAATCTATGAAGAGGTCCTCCTCAACACGGGTGAGACCATGGCAGAGTACGCCTCCAACACCGGTGAGAGGGACCACATTCCCACGGTCCTCGCTGGCAGCCTCCAAGGACTCGTGGAGGAGGCCCTGGCCAATGAGAGCACCACACGGGGCCTTCAGCACGGGGACGCCGCCACCTACCAGAACAGCGTAAACAACGCCACCGTCGACGTCCTCGCTGGGGCCGCGAGTGATCTCCAAGTGCCGGGCTTCGTGGTCGAGATGGCGAAGTTCGCAGCGAAGGAGGCCTTGGCGATTCCCATGCACGAGGCGGGCCAGAATGTCGCCACCCCGGGTGAGTGGGCCACCAACGAGCGGATGCAGGGCTTCGCGCTCTCAGCCCTTGCCCACGGGGATCCTGAGCTGATGGCCAGCTTGGAGGAGGCCGGGGTCGCTCAGGAGGACGCGAACGGAGACCTCTACGTCCCAGTAGATCACGAGGAGTGGGACGTAGAGACATCCGCAGGTGTCCTGGCGACGGAGTTCGACCGTGTAGACGAATATGACTGGGCGGACGACGAGGGATCCACGGCGAACGCCGTGTACAACTTCCTGACCGCGTTCGGAAACAACAGCTCGAAGTGGGACGATGTCTCGATCGGCTGATCCTCAGACATACATGGCACGACTCGGCAAGGGGATCCCTTCATGAGACACGCGGTAGCCGCCGCCATGGCGACCGCCTTCCTTCTCACCTCCTGCTCGTTGAGTGAGGCACCCGGAGAGTTCGAGGGCTCCTCAGAGGAACGCGAGCCGGTGAGGGACCTTGACCAGCCGGCGTCGGTGAACGCGAGCGCGTGGACGTGGGATGCTCCCGAGGGGGTCGCCGACCTGGACGGTCTCTTCCCGGTGCCCGGGGGTGTGGCGGCCCTTGTGGACGACGGGGTCGTCGGCCTCTCTGGAGAGAACGGCGGTGTGATGTGGGAGCACCGGGTTGCGGGTAGCGAGGTCTTCGGCGCGGTGGCCGGTCAGGGCCGGTACTTCGTGCTCCAGATCCTGGACCCCGATGACGATGAGGCGCCACCGAGGATGGTCGTGCTTGATCTGTCCACAGGTGAGCCTGTCTGGGACTACCAGTTGGGGAGCGGGGACAGCGCGTCCGGAGTGGTCCGGGGCTGGCTGGGTAACGTCACGGACGAGTACTGGGTCACGGTGGCGGAAGGTGAGGAGCTTCTCGCTCATCGGTTAGGGGACGACGAGGAGGCTTGGTCGGTCCCTGACGTCGCGGACTGCGACGACGTCGGATCCGTGGATGGGACCGTGATGACGGATGATGTCCTGGTGACGGCCTTCACCTGTTATGAGCAGCCGGAGGGCGAGTCCCCCGTGGAGATGACCGAGGGTCAGGAGTTCGTCTCAGGGTTCGTGGGATTCGCCCCGTCCACGGGTGACGAACTGTGGCGCACGGAGGTGTCGGTGGGAATGTTCCCCGGTGACGCGCACGAACGTGAGCTGACCCTCCACGACAGTGGCCTGGTCACCGCCTACTACCCCTATAGCCAGATCGGCCAGATCGTCGACCCCTCCACGGGCGAGGTGCGAACCCTCGACGAGGGGGGTGTCCTGTGGTCGAACGAGGACGGGTCCCTCGTCGGTGTGTGGGATGAGCGCACACGCAGCTACTGGACCGAGGAACCCGGGGGCAGTGTGCGGGAGCGCTTGGGAGACAGTGACGCTGGTGCCACGGAGTCGATCATCAACGCGCTCCGGGGTGACATCGAGACCGTTGGTCTGGAGGGCGGGGTGCTTCACATGGCGGAGTCGATCCCGGGCGGTGCGGGCGAAACTGAGTTGGCGGTGTTCGAGGGGTTCGAGGAAACCGTTCCGGTCACGTTCACGTGGGATGAGGAATCGCCCCTGGAGGTCGACGAGGTACGCGCCGTGCCGGGTGCCGTCGCTGTCTCCTTCATCGATCCCGCCGGGCGGAGCGGCGTCATCGGCCTCCAATAGTTCCCTCTCCCGGTTCCAAGGACGCGGCACGGACCCCGCCCGCCGGTGTCCGTGCCGCACCGATGCACGGCTCCACCACTGCGGGATCGAGTCCGTCGAATCCCATGGGAACGCCCCAAAAACCCGTCTCGAGCTCTCGGGGCGCTCCACCCTGACAACCGGCTCAGACGCGGCGTGAATCGGCGTCTGTCGAAGAAGGAGTGGCCGAGCAGCAGGGGCAGCAGTGACGGGGCATCATCCATCACCGCTGGTCAGCGCTGCCCTCTTGACACGAACTCCCTACATATCAGTTGTATTGAACCGAGAGGTTAGGTACACGGGTGGCGTGAGGACCGCTGAGTGCGGTGTGGAACCTGTGGTGCTTGTAGTGATGCAACCACTGCCCGAACGCCTCCCGCCGCTCGGCCTCTGAGGTGTAGGGGCGGGCGTAGGCCCACTCCTCGACCAGGATCCGGTTGAACCGCTCGACCTTGCCGTTGGTCGGGGGCCGGTAGGGGCGGGTGCGCTTGTGCTTGACGCCCTGGCCCCGCAGTAGATCCCGCCAGGTATGGGACTTGTAGCAGGACCCATTGTCGGTCAGCACCCGCTCCACCGTGATGCCGAGCGAGGCGAAGTAGGCGTGCGCGCGTTCCCAGAACCCGGTCGCGGTCTCCTTGGCCTCGTCGGCCAGGATCTCGGAGTAGGCCAGGCGGGAGTGGTCGTCCACGGCGTTGTGCAGGTAGGCGTACCCGGCCTTGGTGCGGTGTTTGCAGCCCTGGGGGCGCCCCAGGACTTTGTGCCCTCCGCCGTCGGGGATGTTGCCGAGTTTCTTGATGTCCACGTGCACCAGCTCGCCGGGGCGGGCGCGCTCGTAGCGGCGCACGGTACGGCCGGTGGCCCGGTCGGTATGGGCCAGGCGGGCGCAGCGGTAGCGGGTCAGGATCCGGTGCACGGTGGAGGCGTGCATGCCCCGGTGCCCGGTGATGCGGGCCGGTCCCCACCGGTTGAGGTGGCGGAGCTTGATGACGCGGCGTTCGCGGCGGGGGGGTGCGTCCGCCACCCGGTGGCCCTGGACGTGGCCGACCGTGTCCACACGCCGTTGCGACCCTCGGTCGCCCCGGAGGGCGACCGCCACGGCCACGGGCCGGTCCCACGCCCCAGGGAAGGGAGGTTGCGACCCTCGGTCGCCCCGGAGGGCGACCGCCACGGTGGTCTGTTCCTGGGGGGTGGTTGTGTGGGTGGGGGTTGCGACCCTCGGTCGCCCCGGAGGGCGACCGCCACAGCGCGCGACCTGCCCAAACACCCTGCGGACCAGAGCCACGCGCTCATTCGAGATCGGACACTACTCCCCACCGCTGACGAAAACGAGCTGGGAACCTCCCCGGGATCTCATGATCACTCCTGGTTCCCAACCTCCCCCTCCCGGCTTGCCGCAACGCACGCTGAGAGTAACGCTCACCCCACCACGACGGGACTCCTTTCGACCAAAGCCGGAGCCCCACCGCCAAGGTCGCCTCGTTGCCCCTTCTGCTTGATCAACCTGCCCCAGCGGTCCTTGCGCCCGAACCGCTCCGCGATCTCCCGACCGCTGGGCAGCTCACCGCTATCGCTGCGGTTGTCCAAAGCCCACCGCCACGCCTCGATCTGGACCGGTGGCACGGTCACACCCTGGGACTTGTCCGACGGTTCGACCACCCGCAGGTACGTTCGCGACTGAGCACCGGACACCGCGTCCTCGCTGGGAACGGCGTCGGAATCGGACGGTGACTCCACCGTCTCGCCCTCCAGCGCATCGGAGGTCGGCTGCTCATCGGCTGCGAACGCACTGCGTACGCTCTTCGCGACGGCGCGGAACTCGCGCATCAGCAGTTCGTACGCACCGATCAGCGCGAACGACGGCCAGGCATGGATGATCCTCGACCACATCGAGGGGTCGGCCACCGCGACGTTGGCCGCCAACGAGGCACCGGAACCGACGATCAGCAGCGTCCAGGGCAGCACCCCGCCCTTGCGGCCGTGGCGCGCGTCGCTCAGCAACGTCATGGAGGCGCCAACGATCATCCCGTCGACCGAGAGCGGGAACAGGGCCGCGCGCCACTCGGGCTCACCGTTCCTCAGCCCGAGCTCGTACATGTGCGAGTAGGACACCACCGCCGCGATCACGGTCAACATCAGGCACGGCGGCGACGGTGGTCCAGCGGGACCAGCGGGAGGAATCCATCTCGGGTCACCGCCCGTCCAGCGACAGGTCGGTGCTCAGGACCAGCGGGCTCGGACTCTGTGGGGGGAATGGTCGAAGTCCCCCCTCGGACACTTCGGTGAAGACCCCAGTCGATCTGGGGTCTTTTCTGTTTCCCGGGGTGTCCCCGCTCCTCCCGCGGCACCCTCGGCGCGCGACCGGAACCGGTTCGTGGCCCTCGCCTCGGGGATCGGGAACGGGCGGGTGACCGGCCTCGGTTCCGGATGCGGGTGGCGCGTCCGCGCGTACCCGTTCGCGAGCCGGTGTTCCAGGGAAGAAGCAGACCATGACCACACCCCCTGAGAAACCCCCGGCCACGCCGACCGAGAAGCGGACGGAGGCGTCGCGACCCCGGCTGGGGAGACCGAGCGGTTCCTGAGGCGGGATCAGGACCCGGAGGAGAGTACCCGGTATCCATGCTCGGAGGTTCTCGCCATAGCCCGCCGACGCGCTCCGGGCACCATCCCGCACCTCGACGACATGCGCTCTCTCCCCCACCCGCGTGTTCAGCTCGATCGGACGCATGACCGACCGGCGCGAACCCGTCCGGGCGGGAGACCAGCCGCCACGAGGAAACCCATCGGACCACGCTCTTCCCCCGAGAGCAGCACGAACACGCCTTCGCCGGGGCCGGGCCCTCCGCGGCGTCCACCCCGTTCACCCCGGGCGACCCCTCGGGTCGGGGCCTGTTCGTGGCCGTCCACCCAACGTGAGGAGCCACACGTGAAGCACATCCTTGAGGCGATCACCGCCGACGACCGTCCTCCGGCGGAGGCGTTCGCCGCGCTGGAGCTGCCCGAGTCCCACCGCGCCGTCACGCTGCGCCGGGAGGACGTCGGCATGTTCGAGGGCCTGGACACCAAGGACAAGGACCCACGCGCCTCGATGCACCTGGACGAGGTCCCGGTGCCCGAGCTCGGCCCCGGCGAGGCGCTGATCGCGGTCATGGCCAGCTCGGTGAACTACAACACCGTGTGGTCGTCGATCTTCGAACCGCTGCCGACCTTCACCTTCCTCGAACGGTACGGCCGCCGTTCCGCCCCGGCAGCCCGCCACGACCTGCCCTACCACGTCATCGGTTCGGACCTGTCCGGCGTCGTCCTGCGCACGGGACCCGGGGTCAACGCCTGGAAGCCGGGCGACGAGGTGGTCGCGCACTGCCTGTCCGTGGAGCTGGAATCGGCCGAGGGGCACGGCGACACGATGCTCGACCCCGAGCAGCGCATCTGGGGCTTCGAGACCAACTTCGGCGGCCTCGCGGAGGTCTCCCTGGTCAAGTCCAACCAGCTGATGCCCAAGCCCCGGCACCTGACCTGGGAGGAGGCCGCCTCCCCCGGTCTGGTCAACTCCACCGCCTACCGGCAGCTCGTCTCGCGCAACGGGGCCGCGATGAAGCAGGGCGACAACGTCCTCATCTGGGGTGCGGGCGGCGGGCTGGGCTCCTACGCGACCCAGCTCGTGCTGTCGGGCGGGGCCAACCCCGTCTGCGTGGTCTCCAGCCCGGAGAAGGCCGAGATCTGCCGCGCCATGGGCGCCGAGGCGATCATCGACCGCCGGGCCGAGGGGTACCGGTTCTGGAAGGACGAGCACAACCAGGATCCGCGCGAGTGGAAGCGGTTCGGCAAGCGCATCCGCGAACTGACCGGCGGGGAGGACCCCGACATCGTCTTCGAGCACCCCGGGAGGGAGACCTTCGGCGCCAGCGTCTACGTCGCCCGCAAGGGCGGCACGGTGGTGACCTGCGCTTCGACCTCCGGATACCAGCACCAGTACGACAACCGCTACCTGTGGATGTCGCTGAAGAACATCATCGGCACCCACTTCGCCAACTACCGGGAGGCGTGGGAGGCCAACCGGCTCATCATGAAGGGCAGGATCCACCCCACCCTGTCCAGGACCTACCGTCTGGCGGAGGCCGGTCAGGCCACCTACGACGTCCACCACAACCTCCACCACGGCAAGGTGGGGGTGCTGTGCCTGGCCCCGGAGGAGGGGCTCGGGGTCACCGACCACGAGACGCGGGCGCGCCACGCGACGGCGATCGACCGTTTCCGGCCGGTACCGGCGGCGCGCGGTGAAGGGGCGGCCTGAGGTGGCGTGACCGAGGAGATCCTCCCCGTGGGTGTGTTCGACAGCCACTCCGGGGAGTCCCCGGAGGCGCGGGTCCGAGAGCGTCGACATCACTGAAATCAGAAAAACGGTATCGACGATAGGCAGCGTTGCTATCATTGTTCTCCGGAAGGTGAAATCATCGATATCACCCGTGTCGTCCCGGGGACGGCCCCGGACCGGCGCGGTGGATCACCGAGGGGAACGCCCATGAGCGCAGAGAACACCCGCGTCACCGTCGTCACCGGCGGTTCCCGCGGCATCGGCCGGGCCACCGCCATCGCACTCGCCGCCCGCGGGGACACCGTCGTCATCGGCTACGCGAACGACACGGCCCAGGCCGACGCCGCCGTCACCGAGATCACCGAGACCGGCGGCCGGGCGATCGCCGTCCGGGCCGACGTCGCGGACGAGCACGCGGTCGCCGCGCTGTTCGACGAGGCCGAGCACGCCTTCGGCGGCGTCGACGCGGTCGTGCACGCCGCGGCGCGGATGCGGCTGTCCACGATCGTCGACCTCGACCTCGCCGAACTCGACGCCCTCCACCGCACCAACATCCGCGGCACCTTCGCCGTCGCCCAGCAGGCCGCCCGCCGCGTGCGCTCCGGCGGCGCGATCGTGAACTTCTCCACCTCCGTCGTCGGCCTGCAGTTCCCCACCTACGGCGCCTACGCCGCCAGCAAGGGGGCGGTCGAGGCGCTGACGCTGATCCTCGCCCGCGAACTGCGCGGGCGCGACGTGACGGTCAACTCCGTCGCCCCCGGCCCGACCGCGACCGCGCTCTTCCTCGACGGCAAGGACGAGGCCACCGTCGAGCGCCTGGCCCACCAGTCGCCGATGGAACGGCTGGGCGACCCCCAGGACATCGCGAACGTCGTCGCCTTCCTCACCGGCCCCGAGGGCCGCTGGGTCAACGGTCAGAACGTCCGCGCCAACGGCGGCGTCATCTAGGCCGACCGAGAGCGGTCCGCCGCCCGGTCCCGGTCCGCCCTCCCCACGGCGCGCCGACCGGGCGCCCGGGACAGCACCGCCTTCTGCAGGGCCTCCAGGGGTCCCGCCGGGAACCGCCGCAGCCACAGCGTCGACCCCGTCAGGAGCAGCACGGACACCGCCGCCCAGAGACCCATCACCCACCACGGGCCGTACGCCTCGAAACGGGCCGCGAGTCCCAGGCCGAACCCGTAGCACAGCAGCGCGCAGACGACGTTCTGCGTCACGTAGCCGGACATCGCCGTCCGCCCCAGCGAGGAGAACGCGCCGACGACGCGGCCCCGGGGAAACCCAGGACTCCGACCGCTTGACCTCAACTTAACTTGAGGAAAGAGGGTGGGTTCCGCGACGCGGGAAGCGGCGCGAACCGATCTGAGGAGCGATGACGATGCGTGCGGTCCGAGTCAGGGAGTTCGGCGGCCCCGGAACACTGGTGACAGAGGAGATACCCGACCCCGTCGCGGGCCCCGGAGAGGTCGTGATCGACGTCACCGCCGCCGACATCCTGTTCCTCGACACCCTCCTGCGCCGGGGATGGGGGCAGGACTTCTTCCCGGTGTCCCTCCCCTACACACCCGGTTCCGGGGTGGCCGGGACGGTCTCCTCCGTCGGCGAGGGCGTCGACCCGGCGTGGGTCGGGGCCCGGGTGGTCGCCGAGACCGGCCGGGGCACCCCCGAGACCGACCGGATCATCCCGACGGGCGGCTACGCCGAGCGGGCGGCCACGCCCGCCGAGCGGCTCGTCCGGGTGCCCGACGGTCTCGACCCGGCCCACGCCGCAGCCCTGCTGCACGACGGGGTCATGGCCAAGCTGCTGGAGGGGGCCGCCCGGTTCGAGCCCGGCACCTGGATCCTGGTCGCGGCGGCCGCGGGCGGCGCGGGCAGCCTGGCCGTCCAGCTGGCGCGCGCCGCGGGGGCGCACGTCGTCGGCGCGGCCCGGGGCGAGCGCAAGCTCGACCTCGTGCGCTCCCTGGGCGCCGACGCCGCCGTCGACTACTCGAAGCCGGGCTGGGTCGAGGAGGTGCGCGCGCTCACCGGCGGTGAGGGGGCGCGCGTGGTCCTGGACGGGGCCGGCGGCGACCTGGGAGCGGCGGCCTTCGGCGCCGTCGCCGACGGAGGCCGCTTCATCAGCTACGGGACGGCCTCCGGGGCGTTCGCCGAGATCGACGCGGAGGCGGCCGAACTCCGGAAGGTGACGGTGACCGGGCTCCTCGACCTGGAGGGCAACACCCCCTCGCACAAGCGCGAGCTGACCCGGGACGTGCTGGAGCTGGCCGCGGAGGGGCGCGTCACGCCGAGGATCGGGGCCGCGCTCCCCCTGGGGCGCGCGGCCGAGGCGCACGCCGGCCTGGAGGAGCGCACCTCCGTCGGCAAGACGCTCCTGGTGGTCTGAGGCGCGTGCCCCCGGGGCTCCCGACCGGTCGGCGGTCGGCACGCGGCGGCGTACGACCTCGCCGGCCACGGGCCGCGGGTGGGCGTGCCCGAGCACGCCTGGCCCGCGGTGGCCGCGCCGGTCCGCCCGACCCGTGCGCCTGTGATGCAATATGCGCGGTTCGGGAGCCACACGCCCCGACACAGCCAACGGCACATCGAGACAGGAGGGTGCGCGCTGATGACCGACCGCGCGTATGTGATCGCAGGGTCGGAGGCCACCGGCGGCGCTGGGATCCAGGCCGACCTCAAAGCCTTCCAGGAGCTGGGCGTCTACGGGGTGGGGACGATCACCTGCATCGTCTCCTTCGATCCCGGGAACGGGTGGGGGCACCGCTTCGTCCCCGTCGAGCCGGGTGTCATCGCCGACCAGATCGAGGCGGCGACCTCCTGTCACGACCCGGACGTGGTGAAGGTCGGGATGCTCGGCACCCCCGACACCATCGACGTGGTCTCCCGCGCCCTGGCCGCCCGCCCGTGGCGCCACGTGGTGCTCGACCCGGTCCTGATCTGCAAGGGCCAGGAGCCCGGAGCGGCCCTGGACACCGACAAGGCGCTCACCGAGCGGGTCCTGCCCCTGGCCACGGTCATCACGCCGAACCACTTCGAGGCGCGCACCCTGGCGGGCATGGACCGGATCGACACGGTGGACGACCTGGTCGAGGCGGCGCGGCGCATCCACGCGCTCGGCCCGGCGCACGTCGTCGCCAAGGGCGGGGTGGAGCTGCCCGGCCCGGACGCGGTGGACGTGTACTTCGACGGCCAGGAGGTCGAGGTCCTGCGCGCGCCGAAGATCGGCGACGAGCGGGTGAGCGGCGCGGGCTGCACGTTCGCCGCGGCCATCACCGCCGAGCTGGCCAAGGGCGCCGAGGTGGGCGCCGCCGTGGCCACCGCCAAGCGGATGGTCCGGGAGGGGATCGCCCGGCGCCTGACCACGCACGCCCCCTTCGCCTCCGTGGTCCCGCTGGCCCCGTAGGTCCGGCCGCCGCCGGGGCGGGTGGGGACGACGGCCCCCCGCCCCGGCTATTCGAGGGTGTCGCCCAGGGACACCAGGAGTTTGCGCAGCAGCCCGGCGAGCTGGTCGCGCTCCTCCTCGTCCAGGGCCTCCAGGAGCCGCTCCTGGTTGGCCACGTGTCCGTCCACCACCCGGTCGACGAGCTCCCGCCCCTCGGGGGCGAGCGTCACCAGCGTCCTCCGCCGGTTCGTCGGGTCGACCTCCCGCGTCACCAGCCCCCGGGCGACCAGTCGGTCCACGCGGTTGGTCATCGCCGCGCCGCCCACCATCGTCATGGCCACCAGCTCCTTGGGCGTCAGGGAGTAGGGCTCCCCCGACCGGCGGAGGGTGGCCAGGACGTCGAACTCCCACCTCTCCAGGCCCTCCTCGGCGAGGAACCTCTCGACGCCGCGCCAGAGCAGCGGCGTGGCACGGCCCATCCGACCGACCACCCCCATCGAGGACACGTCCAGGTCGGGGCGCTCGCGCGCCCACTGGCTGAGGAAAACGTCGACGGCGTCGTTCATCCGGCGATGATAGCCCCCGCTCCCTTGACCCGGCGGATATCCACGATCTAATATTTCGACATCGAATGATTCATCATCGAAAGGTTCGACGTGGAAATGAACATACGACCCCCCGTCTCCGTCGCCGAGGCCATCCGAACCCGGCGCAGCGCCCGCCGCTTCCGTCCGGACCCCCTGCCCGACGGCCTCCTCACCGAACTCCTCGCCCTGACCGTGGAGGCCCCCTCCAGCTGGAACTTCCAGTCCCGGTCCGTCGTCGCCGTCACCGCCCCCGAAGACCGCGAGGCCCTCGCCCGCGCGGCCAACGACCAAGACCAGCCCCGTCTGGCACCCGTGACCCTGGTCTTCCTCGCCGAGTGCGACGCCTGGCGCGGCGACCTCTCCGACGTCCTCACCACCGCCCGCGCCAGCGGCGCCTGGAGCGAGGAGTTCGCCCGATCCGTGGCCACCCACGGCGTCGACTTCCAGCGCGACCTGGCCGAACGCGGCCTCCTGCGCGAGTACGCGGTCAAGGACGCGATGATCGCCGCCGGCTTCGCCATGCTCGCCGCCACCGGTGCGGGACTGGCCAGCTCGCCCATGAACGGCTGGGACGAGGCCGAGGTCAAGAAGGTCGTCGGCGTCGACGACCGGGACGACCTGGCCGTCGCGCTCCTGCTGTCGATCGGACTCCCCGTCGAGGAGCGCCGCCACCCGGGCCGCCGTCCGCGCGACCGCCACGTGTTCCACGGGCGCTACGGACGGCCCTGGTCCATGGGGCTCCCCACCGCCGGGGGACCGTCCGGCGACCTCCACGACGCGGGAGCCCCGCGATGAGCCGCGGCCGCCTCGCCCTCGACTCCCTGCTCACCCTGACCGCCCCGGTGGTGTGGGGCAGCACCTACGTCGTCACCACCGAACTCCTGCCGCCCGACCGCCCGCTGCTGGCCGCCGCCATGCGCTCCCTGCCCGCCGGGCTGATCCTCCTCGCCGCCTGCCGCGTCCTGCCGCGCGGAGTCTGGTGGTGGCGCGCGCTCGTCCTGGGCACCCTCAACATGGGCGCCTTCTTCTACCTGCTCTTCGTCGCCGCCTACCTGCTGCCCGGCGGGATCGCGGCCCTGGTCATGTCGGTCCAGCCGATGCTGGTGCTGGTCCTGGCCGCGCTCCTGCTCGGCGACCGCGTCCGGCCGGTCCACGCGCTGGCCTGCGTGCTGGGCGTCGTGGGCGTGGGCCTGCTCGTCGTCGGACCGGAGGCCGCCCTGGACCCGGTGGGGATCCTGGCCGGACTCGCCGCGGCGGGCTGCATGGCGACCGGGATCGTGCTCACCAAGCGGTGGGGCCGCCCGGAGGGGGCGGGCGTCCTGGCGATGACCGGATGGCAGCTCACCGCCGCCGGACTCCTGCTGGCCCCGGCCGCCCTCGCCGTCGAGGGACTGCCCGACCGGCTCACCGGAGCCAACCTCGCCGGGTACGGCTACCTCGGGCTGATCGGCGCCCTGCTCGCCTACGCCCTGTGGTTCCGGGGGGTCGAACGCCTGCCCGCGCTGGCCGTGTCCTTCCTGGGTTTCGGCAGTCCGCTGGCCGCCACGGCCCTTGGATGGGCGGTCCTGGGCCAGGCGCTCTCCCCCACCCAGGCGGCCGGGGCCCTGATCACGGTGGCGGCGGTGGCCGTCGTCCAGGTCGCCGCGGCCCGGAACGACCCGGCTCGCAGAACCGGCCGCCGGAACGACACCCCCCGGGAGGGAGCGCCTGTCGGGGCCAGACGTTGAAGCGACGGAAGACAACACACCCGAACGCTTTCCAACACCCTTCACCACCCAGGATCGGCACTCCAGAACCCTCCGTCCCGGCTCCCCGCAGGCATTGACACCGCACCATTCCCTGGGAGACTGAATCAAACACAATCAAACATGATGCCCCGCGTCGTGCGGCGGGGCCTCGGGCAGGAGGGCGGATGCTGGCGGCGCGACGACAGGAGTTGATCCTAGAACGGATCCGCAGGACCGGCGCGGTCCGCGTCAACGAACTGGTCGAGGGCTTCGCCGTGTCGGACATGACCATCCGGCGCGACCTGGACGCGTTGGAGAGCCGGGGCGAGGTCCGCAAGGTGCACGGCGGGGCCGTCTCCACCGGTCCCGCCCGAACCGAGGAACCCGGGTTCGAGGCCAAGGCCACCCGCCAGGAGGCGGAGAAGCGGGCGATCGCCCGCGCCGCCGCCGACCTGGTCGAACCGCACAGCGCCGTCGGCCTGTCAGCCGGCACGACCACCGCCGCCGTCGCCGAGTGCCTGGTCGACACCCCCGGTCTGACCGTCGTCACCAACTCCCCGCGCGTCGCCGACGTCCTCCACCGCTCCCCGCGGTCGGACCGCACCGTCGCGCTCACCGGTGGTTTCCGCACCCCCTCCGACGCGCTCGTGGGCCCGCTCGCGCTCGCGTCGGTGCGCGGGATCAACCTGGACGTGCTCGTCCTCGGCGTGCACGGCATGCAGGAGCGGGCCGGGTTCACCACGCCCAACCTCATGGAGTCCGAGACCGACCGGGCGCTGGTGGACTCCGCCGCCACCCTCGTGGTGGTCGCCGACCACACCAAGTGGGGCACGGTCGGGATCAGCACCATCGCCCCGCTGGACCGGTGCGACGTCCTGGTCACCGACGCGGGACTGGACGCCCGGGCGCGCGAGATCCTCGCCGAGCGGGTGGGCCGCCTCGTGGTCGCCGACGTGCCCGGGGAGAAGGCGTGAGGCGGACCTCGTCCCGGCTGGCCGACGGCCGCGAGATCATCTACTTCGACGAGGGCGACGCGCCGCGCCCCCACGTCCCCGACACCCGTGACCTGCCCCCGGTGTCGACGGGATCGGAGATGCGCTTCGACCCGCTGCTGCGCGAGTGGGTGGTCGTCGCCTCCCACCGCCAGGACCGCACCCACCTGCCGTCCGGCGACGACTGCCCGCTGTGCCCGTCGGCGGACGGCCGGAGCACGGAGATCCCCGCGCCCGACTACGACGTGGTGGCCTTCGAGAACCGCTTCCCGTCGCTGACGGCCGGGGACGGGGCCGAACTCGGACCGGTCGGGGAACTGGAACCGTCCCGGCGAGCCAGCGGCGGGCGCTGCGAGGTGCTCGTCTTCGGCCCCGACCACGACGCGTCCTTCGTCGACCTCTCCCCCGAGCGGGTGCGCACGATCATGGCCGCGTGGGTGGACCGGACGGTCGTGCTGTCCGCGCTGCCGGAGGTCGAGCAGGTGTTCTGCTTCGAGAACCGGGGGCCGGAGATCGGTGTGACGCTGCACCACCCGCACGGACAGATCTACGCCTTCCCCTTCCTCACCCCCCGCACCCTGCGCACGCTGGACTCCGCCGAGCGGTACCGGGAGCGCACGGGAGGCGATCTGTTCGCGGACGTCCTCCGCGCCGAACGGGAGGTCGGGGTCCGGGTGGTCGCCGAGTCGGAGCACTGGACGGCGTTCGTCCCGGCGGCGGCCCGGTGGCCCGTGGAGGTCCACGTGTACCCGAACCGCCGCGTCCCCGACCTGCCCGAGCTGACGGAGGCGGAGCGGGACGACTTCGCCGTCCTCTACCTGGACGTCCTGCGCCGCCTGGACGCCCTGTTCGACGCCCCCCTGCCCTACGTGGCCGCCTGGCACCAGGCCCCGGTGCGTGAGCGGCGCGATCTGGCCCACCTGCGGCTGGAGCTGTTCTCCGTGCGCCGTGCCCCGGGCAAGCTCAAGTACCTGGCCGGGGCCGAGTCCGGGATGGGCGTGTTCGTCAACGACGTCGCGCCGGAGACCACGGCCCGACGGCTCCGGGAGGCGCTGGCGTGAACGACACGGCGGCGGCCTTCCACACCGCCTTCGGGTACCCACCGGAGGGGGTGTGGACGGCGCCCGGGCGGATCAACCTCATCGGCGAGCACACCGACTACAACGACGGGTACGTCCTGCCGATCGCCCTCTCCCAGGCGCTGACCGCCGCGGCCGCCCGCCGGACGGACGGCAGGGTCCGGTTCCGCTCCCTCCAGTCCCCCGAGGGGTTCGACGGCCGCCTCGCGGACCTGGCTCCCGGTTCGACTCCGGCGTGGGTCGCCTACCCGGCCGGTGCGCTGTGGGCCGCGGCCGAGGCGGGTACGCGGGTCGACGGGTTGGACCTGCTGGTGGACAGCACGATCCCGGCCGGGGCGGGGCTGTCCTCGTCGGCTGCGCTGGTCTGCGCCACCCTCCTGGCGGCCACCGGCCTTCACGGGAGCGCCACCCCTTTGGAGAAGGTGGCGCGCCTGGCCCAGCGCGCGGAGAACACGTTCGTGGGGATGCCGTGCGGGATCATGGACCAGGCCGCGTCCCTGCTGTCCGTGGAGGGCCACGCCCTGTTCCTCGACACACGGACCCTGGTGGCCGAACCGGTGCCGTTCGCCCCGCGCGAGCACGGTCTCGCCCTGCTGGTCATCGACACGCGCGCCCCGCACCGGCTGGTGGAGAGCGCCTACGCCGACCGTCGCCGCTCCTGCGAGGAGGCCGCGCGCGCCCTCGGGGTCGCCGCGCTGCGCGACGTCACCGAGAGCGGGCTCGGCTCCGCGCTGGCGGCCCTGCCCGAAGGGGCGGTCCGCCACCGCGTACGACACGTGGTGACCGAGAACGCCCGGGTCCTGGCCGCCGCGGACCTGCTGCGCGCCGGTGACGTGCGGAGTGTGGGACCGCTGCTCACCGCGTCCCACGCGTCCCTCCGCGACGACTACGAGGTGAGCGTCCCCGAGGTGGACGCGGCCGTCGACGCCGCCCTGGCCGCCGGGGCTCTGGGAGCCAGGATCACCGGCGGCGGATTCGGCGGGTGCGTGATCGCCCTGGTGGAGGCGGACGGCCGGGAGACATGCTCGGCGGCGGTCCGTACGGCCTACCGGGAGCGGGGTTTCACCGCACCGGCCGTCTTCGAGGCCGCCCCGGCCGCCGGAGCGCACCGGGTCCATCCGGCCTGAGGCGCGGGCGCCGTGCCGGGTCGCCGCTCAGGCGGCTCCCCCGGGTTTCCTGGCGTACATGCCGTCGGCCAGGTAGACGATGACGGCCGCGACCAGAACCTGGACGATCAGCACCCACCACCACATGGACGAGACGAGGTGGGCGAGGAAGCCGCCGACGAAGGCGGCGACGATGCCCAGAAGCAGGGTCAGCCAGATCGGCAGGTGCTGTTTGCCGGGGACGACGAGTCGGCCCAGCGCACCGATGATCAGACCGACGACGATCGCGCTGATGATTCCGGTGATCTCCACGGTTTCCTCCCTGGTCGACGCCCTTACCCTCGTTCCCCCTGGTCAGTGGATGGACACCGGGCACACGCCAGTCGGGGCAACCCTTGGGGGGACCTTGGCCGGGGCGTGGGACGCGCGTGGTCGGAGCGGGCCCCGCCCCCCGGCCGTCCCCTTCTGCCGTCGGCAGAAGCGGGTCCGCCCCCTCCCCCCTCCCCCGCGCGCGGCGTACGCTCGGAGTCGGAGCAGCGCCGCACGCCCTGGGAGGCACCGATGACCGACACCGTCCTTCGCTCCCTGGACGAGGCCCGCCGGGGCCCGCGCCGGGAGGTGCGGGAGGAACCCGTGGCGCGCGAGGAGCCGCTCATGCGCGACATCGTCGGCGACCTGCTGCGGCGCACCCGGACCGAGCAGGGGCGGACGCTCCGGGAGGTCGCCGAGGAGGCCCAGGTCTCGCTCCCCTACCTGTCGGAGATCGAGCGCGGCCGCAAGGAGGCCTCCTCCGAGGTGCTCGCGGCGGTGTACCGCTCCCTGGGGTTGACCCTCCCCGACGTCCTCGCCGAGCTGTACCGGCGCACCGCGCTGGCGGCCCCGCTCCGGGCCGGCGCCGGCCCGGGCGACTTCCGGCGGGCGGGCTCCGTCCCGGCCCCCGCCCCCGCGCGCGGGGCCCGGATCATGTCCCTGGCCGCCTGAGCGGCGTCTCCCCCGACCCCGCCGTGGTCCGTCTGAGGGCGGTGGCGGGCGCCGGGCGGACCGAAGCGGAGCGGGGGACCACGACCGGCGCCGCCTAGGCGGCCCGGCTCCTGTCGTCCGCCGGGTCGCGGGTGGTGACGATCCCGTCCACCAGCCCGTACTCCCTGGCCTGTTCGGCGGTGAGGATCCGGTCCCGGTCGGTGTCGGCCCGCAGCCGCTCCACCGTCTGGCCGGTGTGCCGGGACAGGATCGCCTCGACCTGGGAGCGCACGCGCAGGATCTCCTCCGCCTGGATCTCCAGGTCGGCGGCGACCCCCTGCCCCTCGGTCGACGGCTGGTGCAGCAGTACCCGGGCGTGCTCCAGCGCCATCCGCTTGCCCGGCGCCCCCGCCGCGAGCAGCACGGCCGCTGCCGAGGCCGCCTGGCCCATGCACACCGTGGCGACGTCGGCCCGCACGAACCGCATGGTGTCGTAGATGGCGGTCAGCGCCGTGAACGATCCGCCCGGCGAGTTGATGTAGAGCTGGATGTCGGACTCGCTCGACTCGTGGTCCAGGTGCAGCATCTGCGCCATGACCACGTTGGCGACATCGTCGTCGATCGCCGTTCCCAGGAAGATGATCCGCTCCGACAGCAGTCGGCTGAACACGTCAAAGGACCGCTCGCCCCTGGGGGTGCGCTCCACGACCACCGGCACGGTGTAGCGTCCGCTCATGCGTCCTCTCCTCCGATCCGGTGCGCGAACCCGGGCGTCGAGGCTCCGAGCCGGAATCCGCTGCCCGCCAACTCGCGCACCGACGTCACCACGTGGTCCACGAAGCCGTAGTCCCTGGCCTCCTGGGCGGTGAACCACGCGTCGCGGTGCTGGTCCCTGGCGACGGTCTCCTCACTCTGGCCGGTGTGCTCGGCGATGAGCCGGATCATGGTCCGCTTCGTGTGCGCGAGGTTCTCCGCCTGGATGGCGATGTCGGCGGCGGTCCCGCCGAGCCCGCCCGAGGGCTGGTGCATCATGATCCGCGCGTGCGGCAGGCTGTACCGCTTGCCCGCGGTCCCGGCACAGGCCAGGAACTGGCCCATGCTGGCGGCGAACCCCATGACCAGCGTGGACACGTCGTTGGGGATGAAGCGCATGGTGTCGTAGACGGCCATCCCCGCGTAGACGGAGCCTCCGGGGCTGTTGATCGCGAGGGTGATGTCGCGCCGGGGGTCCTCGTCGGCCAGCAGCATCATCTGGGCGCACACCCGGTTGGCGCTGGTCTCGTCCACCTGCGTGCCCAGCAGCACGATGCGGCTGCGCAGCAGGCGGGCCGCCAGCTGGTCGTCGAAGGCGCCGCCCGCCGCCTCGTGTCCGGCGACGGGCCGTTCGTGGGTCAGCATGGAACTCTCCTCCACCGGTCGGCGGAGCGGTCGTCCGCCCGGCCGGTGGTTCCACCCTGCGGCGACGCGCCCGGCGACCGCCACCGTTTCGGCCCGGGGCAGATCTGCCCACGGCAGAGCCCGGGCCGCGCGTGGCCGGGCGCCCTGGTCGGGCCGGGTCGCGGGGAGGCCCCGACGGGCTCACACGTCGTCGAGGGCCTCGCGCAGGTCGCGCAGGACGGTGACCACGTAGGGCCGCAGCGACGGCCGGATCGCGTCGTACATCCTGCGCTGTTTGCTCTCCAGCACCGCCCGGCGGGCGGCGAGGACCCGGTCGCCCTCCTCGGTGATGTGCACCACCGTGCTGCGCTCGTCCCGCTCGGAGCGGCGGCGCGCCATCATCCCCTTGCGTTCGAGCTGTTGGATCATGCGAGTGGCGGAGGGGGACGACACACCGACGACCCGGGCGACCGCGCCCACGCTCGGCTCGTCCATGCCGCGCACGGCCTCCATCAGGAGCGTCTGCGTCAGTGTGAGCTCCTCGTGCCCCTGGCCACCGCGGGATCGGGCGTGGATCGCGGCGTTGATCAGTTCGGTCCAGGCGCGCTGGAACTCGTCGAGGCCGACGTCGGGCGGTTCGGTGTCGCGTGCTTCGGCGTCGGGCGGCTCGACCCCGGGTTCGGCTGTCTCGTCAGACACGAAACGATCCTCGCTGACTGGGCGTACGCCACACACCTGGACGCGCGCGGCGGTTTGATTATTGTGTAGTCTAGCTATTAGATAGCAAAGGTACGTAATTTCACGATGATTCATGCCCCGCCGAGGCCGAACCGACACCTCCGCCCGCGGAACCGCCGCCCCGGCCTCGGGGCGGCAGGTGTCCGCTCCAGGTGCAAGCGGGCCCGGACCCATCCGGGAGGGACGACGCATTGACCACCGTGCTCGTCGCGCACTTCATCGCCGCGGCGCTCGCCCCCCTGCTCGTACGCCGATGGGGCCGCAACGCGTTCGTCGCGCTCGCCGCGGTCCCCGGCGCCGCCACCGTCTGGACCCTCCTCCAGACCCCCGTGATCACGCGCGGCGACGCGCTCTCGACGTCGGTCGAGTGGGCACCGCAGTTCTCCCTGCGACTGGGCCTGTACATGGACGCGCTCGGCCTGGTGATGACGCTCATCGCCGCCGGGGTCGGCGCGCTCATCCTCGTCTACTGCGCCCGCTACTTCGATGACTCCGAACCCGGCCTCGGCCGGTTCGCGGGCGTGTTCACCGCCTTCGCCGCCGCCATGCTCGGCCTGGTCCTGGCCGACGACCTCATCCAGCTCTTCGTGTACTGGGAGCTGACCACGGTCTTCTCCTACCTGCTCATCGGGCACAGCACCGAGCAGAAGGAGAGCCGCCGCGCCGCCATGACCGCCCTGACGGTCACCACCGCGGGCGGGCTGACCATGTTCGTCGGCCTGATCATGCTGGGCGAGGCCGCGGGCACCTTCGTCATCTCCGAGATCGTCGCCGACCCCCCGCCCGGCGGCACCACGCTCAACATCGCCCTGGCGCTGGTCATGATCGGCGCCATGTCCAAGTCGGCCCTGACCCCCTTCAGCCTGTGGCTGCCCGCCGCCATGCGCGCCCCCACACCGGTCTCCGGCTACCTGCACGCCGCGGCGATGGTCAAGGCCGGGGTCTACCTCACCGCCCGCCTCACCCCCGCCTTCCACGACGCCGCCGTCTGGCAGTCGATGGCGCTGGCCTTCGGCGTGCTCACCATGCTGCTCGGCGGCTGGAAGGCGCTGCGCCAGTTCGATCTGAAGCTGGTCCTGGCCTACGGCACCATCAGCCAGCTCGGCTTCCTCGTCGCCCTCCTCGGGGCCGGGACGCGCGCCGCCGCGCTCGCCGGCGTCTCGATGCTCGTCGCGCACTCCCTGTTCAAGGCGGCGCTGTTCCTCGTGGTCGGGATCGTCGACCACTCCACCGGCACCCGGGACCTGCGGGAGCTGTCCGGCCTGCGCACGGCGATGCCCGGCGCGTTCTGGACCGCCCTGCTCGCCCTCGTCTCGATGGCGGGCCTGCCGCCCGCCCTCGGGTTCGCCGCCAAGGAGCTGGCCTTCGGCGCCTTCACCGGGGGCGGCGCCGTCGACACCGCCGTGCTCGTCGGACTGGTCGCCGGGTCCGCCCTCACCGTCGCCTACAGCCTGCGCTTCCTGTGGGGCGCCTTCGCGACGAAGGAGAACGTCCCCGACACCCCGGTGCACGCGCCCGGACCGCTGTTCCTGGCCCCCGCCGCGCTCCTCGCCGTGCTCGGACTGATCGGCGGTCCGCTCGCCGACCGGCTCGACCCGCTCCTGGCCGCCTACGCCGACACCGTCCCCTCGGCCCCCGGCTCCGAGACCACCCACCTGATCCTGTGGCACGGGTTCGAGCTCCCGCTCCTGCTGTCCGCCCTCTGCGTGGCCCTGGGCTACGTGCTCTTCCTCCTGCGCCACCGGGTGGTGTGGCTGGGCGTGCGCACGGCGTTCGTCGACCCCGACCGGATCTACCGGCGGATGCTCGCCGCCCTGGAGAACGCCGCACTCCAGCTCACCGGGGGGACGCAGCGCGGTTCGCTGCCCGTCTACCTCGGCACGATCCTGGTCACCGTGGTGACCGTGGCGGGCTGGCCGATCCTCACCGGCCGCCTGTGGGAGCTGCCCACCCCGCCCGTGCGGGTCTGGGACACCCCCGTGCAGCTGATCCCGACCGTGATCATCATCCTCACCTGCCTGTTCGTCCTGTTCGTGCGGCGCCGGCTGTTCGCGGTCGTCCTCGTCGGGATGACCGGCTACGGGTGCGCGGTGCTGTTCTTCCTCCAGGGCGCCCCCGACCTCGCGCTCACGCAGTTCCTCGTGGAGACCGTGAGCCTGGTCGTCTTCGTCCTGGTCCTGCGCCGCCTGCCCGCCCGGTTCTCCACACCGGCCCTGCGCGGCCGCCGCATGTGGAACCTGGTGATCGGTGCGGCCACCGGGGCGCTCGTGGCGAGCATGACCTACTTCGCCCTCGCCGGACGCCAGGACGAGTCCGTCTCACCCGGCTTCGTCGACGCCGCCCACGAGGTCGGCGGGGAGAACATCATCTCCGTCCTCCTCGTCGACGTGCGCGCCTGGGACACGATGGGGGAGATCTCCGTCCTCGGCGCGGCCGCGGCGGGCGTGGCCAGCCTGATGTTCGTGCGCCGACGCGCCCAGCCGCGCGGCGGCCCCCACGGGCTCCGCCCCGTGTCGCACACCGCGCCGCACGCCCCTCCGGTCGGGGGTGAGGCCATCGACCTGGGCGGGCTGCGCACCGCGCCGCGCGAGGCGCACATACGGCCCGCCGCCACGTGGACGTGGCTGACCGGCGCCGAGGCGCTGCCCACGGAGCGCAGGTCGGTCATCTTCGAGGTGGTCTCACGCTTCCTCTTCCCGGTGATCATGGTGATCTCCGTGTACCTGCTGCTCACCGGCCACTCCGCGGTCGGCGGCGGTTTCGCCGGGGGCATCGTGGCCGGACTCGCGCTCATCGTCCGCTACCTGGCGGGCGGCCGGTTCGAGCTGTACGCCACCGCCTGGGTGCAGCCCGGCGCCCTCATCGGCGCGGGTCTGGCCCTGGCGACCGGGACGGCCCTGGCCGGTCCGTTCATCGGCGGCGACGTCCTGTCCGGCGGTTCCCTGGACCTGCACGTCCCGTTCCTGGGCCACCTGCACCTGACCACCAGCCTGGTGTTCGACACCGGCGTGTACCTGCTGGTCATCGGCCTGATCCTGGACATCCTCCGCAGCCTCGGCGCCCGGATCGACGAACAGATCGAACGGGACGCCGCGCACACCGCGGAGGCCGCCCGACACGGGGACGAGTCCCCGGCCGAGGAGGTCACGTCATGAACGACACCCCCAGTCTCGTCCTCGTCCTCGTCGTCGGCGTCCTGGTCGCGGTGGGCGTCGTCCTCCTCCTGGAACGCAGCCTGACCCGCGTCCTCCTCGGGTTCGTCGTGCTCAGCAACGGCGTCAACCTGATGATCCTCGCCTCGGGCGGCGCGGCCGGGGGGCCGCCGATCCTCTGGCTGACCGAACCGGGGGAGATGAACGACCCCCTCCCGCAGGCGATGATCCTGACCGCCATCGTCATCACCCTCGGCATCACCGCCTTCCTGCTGGCCATGGCCTACCGGAGCTGGCAGCTGGAGGGCAACGACGAGGTCCAGGACGACGTCGAGGACCTCCGGATCGTCCGGGGCGAGGGTATCCGCGCCGTCCGCAGGCGGTTCCGCCGCGAACGCCGCCGGCTGCGCGCCGACATCCGCGCCCAGCGGGCCGAGCTCCAGGCGACCATCGCCGCCGCCGACGCCCAGGAGCTGGCCGAGCAGGCGCGGATCAAGGCGGAGATCGCCGCTGCCCAGGCCGAACTCGCCCGGTTCGAGGCGGACGCCGAGGAGAGCGGCGCCGACCAGCACTCCCAGGAGACCGTGCGGCGGCTGACCGACCGCACGCAGACGATGGTCGAGCAGGTGGCCGAGCTGCGCGGACGCGTCCGCCGGGGCCGCAGGAAGCTGCGGGAGCACCGCCGTGCCGACCGGGCGGCCGAACGCGAGCTGTGGCGGGAACTGCGGCGCCGGGTCCGCGCCCAGCGGCGGCAGATGCGCCAGACCATGCGGGCCGAGCGCGAACGCCTGGCCCGCGCCGAGGACAGCGAGTTGCAGGGGAACGACTGATGAACGACGGATCCCTCTTCGCCGCGGACGTGCACCACCTCGTCCCGCTGCCGGTGGTCCTGCCGCTGTTCGCCGCCGGGGTCAAGCTCGCGCTCGGCAGCCGCTGGCCCCGGCTCCAGCAGTGGGTCAGCGTCGCCACGCTCACGGCCGTGCTCCTGATCGGGTTCGCGCTCATGGTCGGCGCCGACGCCGTCGGGCCGCTCGCGGTCCAGCTCGGCGGCTGGGAGGCGCCGCTCGGGATCACCATGGTGGCCGACCGGCTGTCGGCCCTGTTCGTGACCGTGTCCGCGGCCATCACCCTGGCGGTGCTGGTGTACTCCATCGGCCAGGGCATGGCGGGCAAGGCCGAGGTGGCGCCGCTGTCGGTGTACCAGCCGACCTACCTGATCCTGGTCGCCGGGGTCTCCAACGCCTTCCTGGCCGGTGACCTGTTCAACCTCTACGTCGGGTTCGAGATCCTGCTGACCGCCAGCTACGTCCTGCTGACCCTGGGCGGCACCCAGCCGCGCATGCGCGCGGGCGCCATCTACGTGGTGGTGTCGCTGCTGTCCTCGGTGCTGTTCCTCATCGCGATCGGGCTCGTCTTCGCCGCGACCGGAACCGTGAACATGGCGCTGCTGGCCGAGCGGCTGTGGGACGTCTCCACCGAGCTGCGGCTCGTGCTGGAGGTCATCCTGGTCGTCGCCTTCGGCATCAAGGCCGCCGTGTTCCCGCTGTCGGCGTGGCTGCCCGACTCCTACCCGACCGCTCCGGTGCCGGTCACCGCGGTGTTCGCGGGCCTGCTGACCAAGGTGGGCGTGTACGCGATCATCCGCGCGCAGACCCTGATGTTCCCCGGCACGCAGATCGACACGCTCCTGCTGTGGGTCGCCCTGGCCACCATGATCATGGGCGCGCTGGGCGCGGTCGCCCAGAACGACATCAAGCGTCTGCTGTCCTTCACCCTGGTCAGCCACATCGGGTACATGCTGTTCGGGGTGGCGATCGGCAACGAGCTGGGACTGTCCGGCGCGGTGTTCTACGTCGCCCACCACATCACCGTGCAGACGACGCTGTTCCTCATCACGGGGCTGATCGAACGGCGCGGCGGCTCCACGTCGCTGGACGACCTGGGCGGGCTGGGGCGGATCGCGCCGGTGCTGGCGGTGCTGTTCTTCATCCCGGCGATGAACCTGGGCGGCATCCCCCCGCTGTCCGGGTTCCTCGGCAAGCTCGGCCTGCTCCAGGCCGGTGTGCAGTCCGGGACGCCGATGGCCTACGCGCTGGTCGTGGCGTCGGTGGTGACCAGCCTGCTCACGCTGTACGTCATGGCGCGGGTGTGGAGCTACGCGTTCTGGCGCTCTCCCGCCGAGGGCATGGTCGCCGAACCGGGCACGGTCCTGGAGGAGAGCGAGGAGGGCGGTGACACGTCCACCGCGGCCCTGGGCCCGGAGGAGGCGGTCGGCCCCTCCTCCCGGCTGGAGGACACCGCCACCCGGGCCGCGACACGGGTGGTGACATCGGTGGTCCTGCCCCGGAGCATGGTCGGCGCCACGATGGCGCTGGTCGTCATGGGGCTGGCCCTGACCGTGTTCGCGGGTCCGCTCATCGCCTACGCGTCGGAGACCGCGATGGAGCTGATCGAGCGCACTCCGTACATCCACGCCGTACTGGGAGGCAGCCGATGACCGTGGAGGAACCGCGTCGGCCGGAGGGGCCCGTGACCGGCGGCGGCCGGGGCCTGCGGGCGGTACGCCGCCGACTGGGCAAGGTGCAGCTGCCGGTCGCGCTCGGCATGACCCTGGTGTGGGTGGTGCTGTTCAACGGGTTCCAGTGGCGGGAGGAGTCACTGGGGCTGGCAGTGCTGGGGTTCGGGGTGTCGGTACTGATCATGGTGGTGTTCCCGTTGCCACCGCTCGGTCCGGGGCTGCGGCTGCGCCCGCTGAGCGCGCTGCGGCTGCTGGGGTTCGTCGCCGTGGACATGGTCGTGGCCAGCTTCCAGGTCACCCGGTACGTGTTCGCGCCCGGCCCGCCGGTGCGCAGCTCCGTGATCGCGGTGCGGCTGCGCACCGACTCCGACCTCATGCTCGTGTTCACGTCGATCGCCCTGTCCGTGATCCCCGGGAGCGTGGTCGTGGAGGTCGAACAGCCGAACCGGGTGCTGTACGTGCACGTCCTCGGCGCGATCGACGAGGCGGGGACCGAGCGGGCCCGCAGGGGGGCGCTTCGGTTGGAGGAGCGGATCGTGCGCGCCGTCGGGACCCGTCAGGACATCGCCGATCTGGAGGCCGCTCCGGTGGTCGGGAAGGGGGGCGCGTGACCGTCCTGTGGATCGCCATCGCCGTGCTGCTCGGGCTGGCCGCCCTGCTCAGCACGGCCCGCCTGATGCTGGGGCCCAGCATCCTGGACCGGGCGCTGTCCGTCGACGTGCTCGTGGCCTCGGCGCTCACCGGCATCGGCGCCTACGCCGCGGTCAACCGCGACCCGTCGGTGCTGCCCATCCTGCTGGTGCTGTCGTTGATCGGGTTCGTGAGCTCGGTCAGCGTGTCCAAGTTCGTGGCCCGCCGCCACCTGGGCGAACACCTGCGGGGGTCCGCCGCCGGAGGGCGGGAGGGCCCCGGGGGCGCGGCGGGCGCCGACGGGAGGGGGAGGAACGCGTGAGCGAGCAACTGGTCGCGGTCCTGGACTGGATCGCGGTGCTGTGCCTGCTGGTCGGGGCGGCGCTGTCCCTGGTGGCCGGGGTCGGCCTGGTGCGCTTCCCGGACCTGCTGTCCCGGATGCACACGGCGGCCAAGCCCCAGGTGCTGGGGCTGCTCCTCGTCCTGGTCGGGATCGGTCTGCGCATCGCCCCGCAGGAGACCGGGGTGTTCAACACGGGCACGCTGGTCCTGGTGGGGCTCTTCCAGGTGCTGACGGTGCCGGTGGCGGGGCACATCGCCTCCCGGGTGGCCTACCGGACCGGGCGGATCCGCGACGACCTGCTGGTGAGCGACGAGCTGGCCGAGCGGATCGCCGAGCGGCGGGGCGGCGCCCCCCCGGGGGAGTCGGGGGACCGCCAGGCGTGAGACCGCGGGCGGGCGGTATTTTCGGGGCCTCCGCTTCGCTCTGGCCCGCCCGTCACCCGCCACCACCCTCAACGGACGCCCGCGGCGCGGCCCCATCCATGAGCACCCTGCCGACGCCCGAACGGTAACCCCCCGGGTGACCTGTCCTGGGAACGGATCGGCTCACGCCAGCCGTTCGGCCTCCTCGTCGGTCATCAGGCGGGAGCGGATGAGGAAGCGCCGCCCCGTCGGCGCCTCCAGGGAGAACCCCGCCCCGCGCCCCGGGACGACGTCGATGGTCAGGTGGGTGTGCCGCCACAGCTCGAACTGGGACCGGGACATCCACACCGGCACCGGTTCGGGTCCGCCGACCTCAAGGTCGCCCAGATGGACGTCCGAGGCGCCGGTGCGGAACTCCCCCGCCGGATAGCACATCGGGGAGCTGCCGTCGCAGCAGCCGCCGGACTGGTGGAACATGAGCGGTCCGTGCTCGGCGCGCAGGTCGCGGAGCAGGGCGGCGGCCTCGTCGGTGACCGCCACCCGTTCCGCCCCCGCGCCGTCCGCGGGGACGGGCATCAGAACAGCCCCAGCGCCGAGTCGGAGTAGCTCACCAGCAGGTTCTTGGTCTGCTGGTAGTGGTCGAGCATCATCCGGTGGTTCTCCCGGCCGATCCCCGACTGCTTGTACCCGCCGAAGGCCGCGTGCGCGGGGTAGGCGTGGTAGTTGTTCACCCACACCCGACCGGCCTGGATGTCCCGGCCCGCCCGGTAGGCGGTGTTGCCGTCGCGCGACCACACGCCCGCCCCCAGCCCGTACAAAGTGTCGTTGGCGATCTTGATCGCGTCGGCGTAGTCGGCGAACCGGGTCACCGACACCACCGGCCCGAAGATCTCCTCCTGGAAGATCCGCATGTCGTTGCGCCCCTCGAAGACCGTCGGCTCGACGTAGTAGCCGCCGGACAGGTCACCGCCGAGGTCGGCGCGCCCGCCCCCGGCGAGCACCTTGGCGCCCTCCCGGACCCCGATGTCGATGTAGGACAGGATCTTCTCCAGCTGGTCGTTGCTGGCCTGGGCGCCGACCATGGTCGCGGTGTCGAGCGGGTCGCCCTGGACGATGGCCCCGACCCGCTCCAGCGCGTCGCCGAGGAAGCGGTCGTAGACGGACTCCTGGACGAGCGCCCGGGACGGGCAGGTGCACACCTCGCCCTGGTTGAGCGCGAAGAGCGCGAAGCCCTCCAGCGCCTTGTCGTAGAAGGCGTCCGCGCGGTCGGCGACGTCGGCGAAGAAGAGGTTCGGACTCTTGCCGCCCAGCTCCAGGGTGACCGGGATGAGGTTCTCCGACGCGTACTGCATGATCAGGCGCCCGGTGGTGGTCTCCCCGGTGAAGGCGACCTTGCGCACGCGGGGGCTGGCGGCGAGCGGCTTGCCCGCCTCCACCCCGAAACCGTTGACGACGTTGACCACGCCGGGCGGCAGCAGGTCGGCGATGAGCTCCATGAGCAGGAGGATCGAGGCCGGGGTCTGCTCGGCGGGTTTGAGGACGACCGCGTTCCCGGCGGCCAGGGCGGGAGCCAGCTTCCAGACCGCCATGAGCAGGGGGAAGTTCCAGGGGATGATCTGGCCGACCACGCCCAGCGGCTCCTGGAAGTGGTAGGCGACGGTGTCCTCGTCGATCTGGGAGGTGTGCCCCTCCTGCGCGCGGATCGCCCCCGCGAAGTAGCGGAAGTGGTCCACGGCCAGCGGCAGGTCGGCGGCCAGACACTCGCGGACCGGCTTGCCGTTCTCCCAGGACTCGGCGACGGCGAGCCGCTCCAGGTTCTCCTCGATCCGGTCGGCGACGCGGTTGAGCACGAGCGCGCGCTCGGCGGGCGAGGTCCGCCCCCAGGCGGGCGCGGCGCCGTGGGCGGCGTCGAGGGCGAGTTCCACGTCCTCCGCTCCGCTGCGGGCGACCTCGGTGAAGGTCCGGCCGGTGACGGGCGTGGGGTTTGCGAAGTAGCGGCCCCGCACGGGGCGGACCCACTCACCGCCGATCCAGTTCTCGTAGCGCGGGGCGTACTCCACGACGCTGCCGGGCTCGCCGGGGGGCGTGTAGATCGTCATGACTGACTCCTCGTCTCCGTCGGCGCCGGAGTCCGGGCCCGGCGCCGCAGCTTGCGGGACGTGACGCTAGTCACCACGACGTTGCGGGCACGTTGCGCCGGCGCGGCCGGGAGCTGGACGGGGCGGCGCGGCGGGTCAGCCGCCGAGCCAGCGAAGCCGACCGCGCAGGGCGGCGTGCCTGGGAGTGTCGGGGCGGGCCGCGCCGAGCGCCGCCGCCACGGCCCGGGGGTCGTCGCGCCAACCGGGCCGCTCGGCCCAGGCCAGCAGCACGTCGGGGGAGGCGTGGTCGGTCAGGACCGCGCACACCTCGGCCTGGAGGGCGTCGCGGACCTCCACCACGCCCGGCGCCTCGGAGCTCGGCAGGACGGGGCCGGGGCAGGCGTCCAGGGCGCGCCGGTGGTCTCCGGCCGCGAGGTGGCGGCGCACGTCGTCGACGTCGGTCCGCACCGGGCGGCACAGGCGGTAGGGGCGCGAGTCCAGCAGCCCCGGGCCGAGCAGCCGCCGCAGGCGCGCCAGCTCCGCGCGGACGGTGACCGGTGCGGCGTCGCGTTCGTGCAGTCGGGCTCCGAGGGCGGCGCCGGTCAGGCCGCCGGGGCTGCGGGAGAGCAGCAGCAGGATCTCGGCGTGGCGGAGGCTGAGCGCGACGGTCCGGCCGTCGAGGGCGAGTTCGGCGCGGTCACGCCCGAGGACGCTCAGGCGGGCCCGGTCCGGGGCCGGGAGGTCGGATCCGGCCGCGGGCCTCGGCCGGGGCAGGCGACCGCCGAGCCGGAGCGCGCGCAGTTCGGCCTCGGCCGCCGCCGCGGCGGTGCGGACCAGGGCCAGCGCGTACGGCGAGGCGACGTGGTCCTCCCCGGTGAGGTCGAGGAAGCCGAGCAGGGCGCCGGTGTCGGGGTCGTGCAGGGGCGCCGCCGAGCAGCTCCAGCGGTGCACGCCCCGGGCGAAGTGCTCGCTGGCGAAGACCTGGACCTCGTGGTCGAGGGCGAGGGCGACGCCGGGCGCGTTGGTCCCCGCCGACCGCTCGTGCCAGTTGGCGCCCTCGACGAAGCACATGTCCTCGGCGCTGTCCCGCAGCCGGTGGTCGCCCTCGACCCACAGGATCCGGCCGGAGGCGTCACCGACCGCGACGATCTGGGGGTCGGGGGCGGCGTCCACGAGGAGCCGGCGGAGCAGGGGCATGACGGGGGCGAGCGGGTGGGCGGCGCGGTGGTCGCGCAGGGCGTGGCCGGTGAGTTCCACGCGGGGGGTCGTCCGGTCGGGGTCGACGCCGTGCCGGGCGCTGCGCCGCCAGGAGTCCCCGACGACGGCGCGGACCCGCTCGCCGACCCGCCCGGAGTCGGTGAAGCGCTCGTGCGCCGCCGCCACGTCGCGGCGCAGGGTGTCGGGGTCGGCGCCCCGCGGCCACGCGTTCCACCCGTCGGCCATCCGGTGTCTCCCCTCGCCCGCACGGTGGCGGGCCACGATGTCGGCCCGATCCGTCACCCCGAGTGAAACCGCGCCCGCGCGGCTTGGCAAGGGGTGTGGGGGATCCGCGCCCGGAACCCCGCGCCGTCCGGGCGTCGAAACGCCCGAGGTGGACGAACACCCAGCCGTTCCCCGCGCCCCGACGGGCACGCGCCGGAGCGAACCGACGCGGCCTCCGTCCCGTCACACCGGTCGAACCCATCCGCAGACGAGGAGGCGACGGTGTCCGTTCCGTACCCGCATCCGCCCGGTCACCCGACGGGCCCCGTGATCGACCCCCGCGAGCTGCGTCCGCGCCGCCTGTGGTACGCGGTCGGCGCGGCGGTGGTCGCGACCGGACTCCTCGGGGGCTTCGCCGGGTTCGTCTGGGCGGTGTTCCAGACGCTGCGGCTGCCCGAGTTCGAGGCGGAACTGCGCGACCCCGGGGAGGTCGTGTTCACCGTCGGCGACGGGGTCCGGCAGCTGGGCCTGTACACCAGCCCGGCGGGCGCCGACGCCGACGCCTGCGTCCTGGTCCTCCCCGACGGCGGGGAGCGCGCGTTCTCCTTCCCGCCCTACGGCCACGACGTCGAGACCGGCTCGGAGAGCTGGTCGCTGGTGGGCGCCGCCGAGACCGCCGGCGGCGGTGAGTACACGCTCGCGTGCGACGGCGGGCAGGACACCGTCCACGCGGTCGCCGACATCGGCGACGGCGGCCGGACCTTCGTCACCAACGTGCTCGGCGCGTTCGCCGCGATCGGCGGCGGGGTGCTCGTGGCCCTCGCGGTGGGCGGACCGATCCTCGTCGTCACGGGGGTGCGCCGGGGACGGCACAAGCGGCGCCTGATCGGCGAACGCGCCCGGCCGCCGCACCGGGGGTAGCCGTGCGCCGCCGCCGGTTCCGGCCCGGCGGCGGAGCGCCGGGGTCACTCGTGCGGCGGCTCGCCGGTGACGACGTGGTCGGCGTGGTTGAGCGCCTCCAGGACCAGTCGGCGCAGGTGGCCGTCGCGCATGCGGTAGATCGAGTGTCGGGACTCGCGGCGCGCCTCCACCAGGCCCGCGAGCCGGAGCTTGGCCAGGTGCTGTGACACGGCCGTGCGCGAGGCCCCGCTCGCCTCGGTGAGCCGGCCGACGTCGGCCTCGCCCTGGGCCAGGGTCCACAGCAGGCCCAGGCGCGTGGGGTCGGAGAGCATGCGGAAGACGTCGGCGGCCACGGCGAGCCGCTCGGGTCCCGGGGGTTCCGGGTGGAACAGGCTCGGGGCGGACGGCGGCTCACGGTCGGACATGCGCGCAGTCTAGGGCGTGCTCGGCGGACCCGTGCTCCGCCGCGCGCCGGACGGCGTCCGCCGAGCGCCCCGGACACGTCGGCGGAGCGCCGCCGCACCGGACGACGGTGTGCCCGGCAGGACCGGGGCGGGGGCCGTCCCCTCGGACACCGGACGGAACCCGAAGGGTTTATATGTGCGCAAGTGCGCACATATACTTCTCTCATCTGCCGCCGACCCCGGGAGCCCCGCCCATGCTCCGCGTCCTCGCCCACCCGGCCTACCGCCGCCTGTTCACCGCCCAGGTGCTCGCCCTGCTCGGCACCGGTCTGGCCACCGTCGCCCTCGGCCTGCTCGCCTACGACCTCGCGGGCGCCGACGCCGGCACCGTCCTGGGCACCGCGCTGACCATCAAGATGGTGGCCTACGTCAGCGTGTCGCCACTGGTCGGCGCCGTGGCCGCCCGGCTCCCCCGCCGCGCCTTCCTGGCCGCCGCCAGCGCCCTGCGCGCGGTCTGCGCCCTGGGGCTCCCCCTGGTCGACCAGGTGTGGCAGGTCTACCTGCTGATCCTGCTGCTCCAGACGGCCTCGGCCGCGTTCACCCCCGTCTTCCAGGCCACGATCCCCGACGTCCTGACCGACGAGCGCGACTACACCCGGGCCCTCTCCCTGTCCCGGCTCGCCTACGACCTGGAGAGCCTCGCCAGCCCCCTCATCGCGGCCGCCCTGCTCACCGTGGTCGGATACGACACCCTGTTCCTCGGCACCGGGGCCGGGTTCCTCGCCGCGTCCGTCCTGGTCCTCGCGGCGCCCCTGCCGGGCGGCCGCGCCGAGGAGGCGCCCGCCCGGAACGGCTCGCTGCTGGGCGTCGGCCCGTTCCTGCGCGTCCCCCGGCTCCGCGCCCTGCTGGCCATGAACCTCGCGGTGGCCTCCGCGACCGCCGTCGTCCTCGTCAACACGGTGGTCATCGTGCGGGACGGCCTGGGCCGGGAGCAGTCGGCGGTGGCTCTGGCGCTGGGCGCGTTCGGCGCCGGGTCGATGGCGGTGGCCCTGCTGCTGCCCCGGGTCCTGGAGCGGACCGGGGACCGCCCGGTGATGCTGCCCGCCGGGTTCGTCCTCGCCCTCGGCCTGGCCGGCGCCGCCCTCACACTGTCGGAGGCGACCGGGACCGCGGCGTGGCCGGGGCTGCTCGCCTGCTGGTGTCTCCTCGGCGCGGGCACGTCGCTCGTGCTCACCCCCACCGGCCGCCTGCTGCGCCGCACGGGCGGCTCCCACCCCCTCCCGTCGCTGTTCGCCGCCCAGTTCGCCCTCTCCCACGCCTGCTTCCTGCTCACCTACCCCCTGGCGGGGTGGCTGGGAGCGCGCGCGGGGCAGCCGCTCACGCTGGGGGTGTTCGCGCTGCTGGCGCTCGGCGCGGCGGGGGCCGCCACCGTGCTGTGGCGGGACCGCGTGCCCACCCGGACGGCGTGACGGGGCCACCGACGGCCACCACGAGGTGACGGACTCGTCCGCGTGCGTCCCCGTTCTCACCTCGCCCCCCACCGCGCTCCCACGCCCACCGTCGACAGGAGGGAACCGCGGCCCGGGGCACGCTGATTCCGGAGCGGCGGGCTCACCATCCCGGTCGGCGTCGCGCTCGCGATCGGCGTGTTCGTCGCGGCCTTCTCCCCGGCGGTTCGGCTCCCGGAGTTCGTGGCCCAGACCCAGCACGAGGGAAGCATGTCCTTCGAGGTGGCCGAGGGTGAGGAGAACGCCTGGGGCCCGTACGTCTCGCACTCCACGACCGGCGACGCCCGCGAGGTGACCTCCGCGCCCTACGGGTTCGAGGCGCGGGACCGGCTCATCACCCCGGTGGACAACGAGTACCGGATCTCCTCCGGGGACGGCGGCTGGAGTCTTCACGGCGCGATCGACACGAGCGGGCCGGGCGAGTACGTCATCGAGTGCTCCAGCACCTCCCACTCCGAGGACCGCTACGCCGTCGCCGACCTGGAACACGGCACGTCGTTCGCCGGAAAGTCCGCCTCGCCTTCGGGCCGTTCCCCGGCATCGGTCTCCTGGGATTCGTCGCGGGCCTGGTGATCGTCATCGTCACCGCTGTGCGGCGCTCCGACCACCGCGCACGGCTCATCCGCGAGCGCTGGGGCCGGGCCGCGGCTCCCCGGCCCGGGGCCGTGTGACGGGTCAGGTCCACCGCAGGGCGAGTCCGTCGGCCTCGGGGACGACCCGGGAGCCGAGGTCGCGGGAGACGTCGTCGAGGGTCTCCTGGAGCCACCGCGCGTCCTGGGGGGAGGCCGGTTCCAGGCGCATCCGCCGCGACCGCAGGGGCACCATCCGCAGGGAGAGCAGCCGCCCGCTGCCCGGGGCGACGGACACCAGGTACATCAGCCGGAGGTCGTCCCGGTAGCGCTCGTAGCCCTGGATGCCCTCGTAGTCGTTGACGAAGTCGCCGCAGCCGTACAGGACGAGCCGGTCGCGGTAGACCTCGATCGGCCGGGGGTGGTGCGAGGAGTGGCCGTGCACCACGTCCACTCCGCCGTCGACCAGCGCGTGGGCCAGGTCCGTCTGCTCCGTGACGTCGTAGCCCCAGTTGGTGCCCCAGTGCACCGAGGCGACGACCACGTCGCGCGGGCCGCGCTCCCGCCGCACCCGTTCGGCGATCCCCGGTACGGCCAGTTCCGCGTTCTCGGGCACGAGGTGGACGCCCGGCCGGTCCTCGCGCGCCGCCCAGGCGGGCGGGATGCCGGTCGACGCCGTCCCGAAGGCGGTGACCAGGATCCGACCGCCCCCGTCCAGATCCACCGCCGCCGGGGCGCGGGCCGCCGCGGCGCCGCGTCCCGCCCCCGCGAAGCGCAGTCCCGCGGCGGCCAGGGAGTCGAGCGTGTCCTCCAGCCCGCGCGGTCCGAAGTCCATGACGTGGTTGTTGGCGAGGGAGCACACGTCCGGACGCACCGCCGCCAGGCACGGGAGGTTGTCGGGGTGCATGCGGTAGTGGATGCCCTTGCCCGGCGCGAACTCCCCGTCGCGGGTCACGCTGGTCTCCAGGTTCAGCACCCGGGCGTCGGGGGAGGCGTCCGCCAGAACGTCGAGCGCCTCGCCCCACGGCCAGGCGAAGTCGACGGGGCGCGGGATCGGGCCGTTGGCCCGCTCGGCCAGTTCGACGTAGCCGCGTGCGTCCCGGACGTAGTACTCCTCCAGCGCCGGGTCGCCGGGGTGCGGCAGGATCTGGTCCACGCCGCGCCCGAGCATCACGTCACCGCAGAGGAACATCGTCACCGGTTCGGTGCGCATCTTCCCAGCGTACGCCGGGTGGAAAGGACGGGTCAGCCCGCGCCGGCGCCGAGGTGGCACGAGAGCGCACGCGGCATCGGGGCTTCGGCGGCCCCCATCCCGCGCGCCCTCCCCCGACAGGGGCCCGCCGCCGGTTCGAACGCGGACCCCGGCCGCGTGTCGACCGCGCACCGGTCGAGGACGACGGTCGGGTACGACATCCTTGGCCGGAACCTTGCGCATGTTGACTCTCAAGCCACTGTCAGGGCCGGGGACGGCACCGGAGACTGGTGGCCGCGATTCGATGGCACTCCGCCCGCCCCGGCGGACACCTCCCCACCGGAACCCGCGCCCGCCGCCCGAGGCCGCGCCAGCCCGCAGGGATGTCGATAAATCCGAGGTCACACATGTACCTGGTTCACCTGACTTTTCTCCACCCTCACCGAAAATACCTTCCCGACGGCCTCAGGGAAATGGTCGAACGCACAGCGGAATCGGGAGAGGGGCTGGAGCACGTCAGCGTGCACCGAAGGTCGGACACGGATCCGACCATCGGACTCTTCCTGCGCTCCCGCAGCCTCCGCGACGCTGAGCACACCGCCGCCCGGATCTGGCACAGAACCGTTGAAACCTACCCTGAACTGCTCGAATACCAGCTCTTCAGGTGCGAGGCGCCACTCATCGACGACATCCTCCCCTGAGCCCGGACGTGCGTCCACGACCCCGCCGGAGCGTGGACGAAAAAGGACATGGACCGTTTAGGACAGCACCGAATCCTTCACTTCGACCGAATCCCGTGCTCATAATGAACACATCGCAAGACACACCGAAGAAATGAAGGTAAACACAATGGACGCCAGAATCTCCGCTTTTTCCGCCGCGGGTTTCGCCATTCTCTCGCTGGCCTTCACGGCCTTCTTCTCCGCCCCGCTGGCACAGACCCCGGACGTGTACACCGCCGCGGCCGACGACTCGGGCTGGCAGTCCGACGACTCCGGCTGGCAGTAGACCCGGCCGGCGTCGCGCGTACACCCCCACCCCGACGGAAGGTCAACGGTGCACACCACGCAACCCCCCGCTCCCGACTACGCCGGACTGGCGGAGGAGTTCACGACCCCGCTCTTCGTCTACGAGGCCGACGTCCTCGAACGGTCCCACACCCAGCTCAGGCAGGCGCTCCCCGACGGCGTCGACATCATGTACTCGCTCAAGGCCAACCCGAACATCAGCGTCTGCGCGCTGCTCGGTTCGCTCGGCGCCGGCGCCGAGGTCAGCTCGCACACCGAGCTCGTGACCGCGCTCCGCGCCGGGGTGGCGCCCTCGGACATCATCTTCCTCGGCCCCGGCAAGTCCGACCGGGAACTGCGGGAGTGCGTCGACGCCGGGATCGCGGCGCTGGTCTGCGAGTCACTGGAGGAGGTCGAGCGGCTCGACGCGCTGGTCACCCGGCGCGGATCGGCGCCCTTCCCCGTGATGCTGCGGGTGAACCCGTCCTTCACCGCCAAAGGCCAGGGCCTGGCGATGGGCGGCAAACCCCGGCAGTTCGGCATCGACGAGGCGGTGGTCCGCGACGCCAAACGCCGTCTGGCCGACCTCACCGGGGTACGCGTCACCGGTGTCCACGCCTACATGGGGACGCGGTTCCTCGACCACACCAGCGTCGTGGGCAACACCGAACGCATCCTCGGCCTGGCCGAGTCCCTCGCGGCCGACCTGGGCATCGACCTGGAGGCGGTCGACTTCGGGGGCGGGCTCGGCGTGGCCTACTTCGCGGGCGAGGACGACCCCGACATGGCCGGACTGGGCCGGGGGATGCACGAGGTCGTCGCCGACTTCCGCTCCCGCAACCCCCGCTGTCGACTGATGATGGAGTCCGGCCGCTTCCTCACCGCCCGGGCCGGGACCTACGTGGTCCGGATCCGCGAGGTCAAGGAGTCCATGGGCGAACTCTTCGCGGTGGCCGACGGCGGCACCAACCACCACATGGCGGCCGTGGGCGTGGGCAGCTTCGTCAAACGCGACTTCCCGGTGCGCCACCTCGACGCGCCCGACGCCCCCGCCACGCACCGGTACTCCGTCACCGGGCCGCTGTGCACCCCCAACGACCTCATCGTCAAGAAGGCCGCCCTGCCCGAGGTCCGCCCCGGCGACCTGCTCGGCATCGGCCGGTCGGGCGCCTACGGGCCCACCGCCTCACCCGGCCTGTTCCTCAGCCACGGTTACCCGGCCGAGGTCCTCGTCCACCGGGGCCGAGCCCACCTGGTCCGGGTTCCGGACACGACCGAGGACCTGCTCGGCAGGCAGCGCCTCGTCCGGCTCCGATGACCGGGGCGACGGCCCCCTCTCCCCCCGCCCCACTCGCCCCCGCCGCCCTCCGCGTCGGCGTGGACGTCCTCGACCGCCGCGAACTCGACCGTCTGCTGCGCCGCCCCTGGTTCCTCCGGTTCTGCTACGCGCCCGAGGAGCGGGCGGAGGCCGAGGGCATGGGGGCGCGCCGCCGGACGGAGTTCCTCTCCGGCCGGTTCGCCGCCAAGGAGGCCGTCCTCAAGGCACTGGGCAGGGGGATGCTCCAGGGCGTGGCCATGAGCGACATCCGGGTGGAGCGGACCGGGCGGGGCGCGCCGCGCGTGGTCTTCCTCGGCGCCGCCGCCGCGCTGGGACTGCCCCGCGTGAGCCTGTCGATCTCACACAAGAACGACGTCGTGGTCGCCGTGGCGCTGTGCACGGACCACACCGACACCAGAAGGAGATAGGAGCACATGACGACCGCCACCGGCGATCCGACCACCACCGGCGACCCGACGGCCGCCGCACCGCCGACGGACCGGGACCGGCCCACGACCGCCTCCCTGCGCGTGCGGCTCAGCGAGAGCGACGCCTACTACGGAGGAGGCGTGGTGGAGGGGGCCCGGGTGCTGCGCCTGTTCGGCGACCTGGTCACCGAGATCACCGTCCGCGAGGACGGCGACGAGGGCCTGCTCTCCGGCTACTCCGACGTCCGCTTCACCGCCCCCGTCGCCCCCGGCGACTACCTGGAGATCCACGGGCGGCTGGTCCGCCGGACCCGCCTGCGCCGGGTCGTGGAGCTGAGCGCCTTCAAGGTGATCAGCGCCGACCCCGCCACGCGTCCCAGCGCGGCCCGGCTGCTGCCCGAACCGCAGCTGGTGTGCTCGGCCACGGCGACGACCGTGGTCCCCCGCGAGGCCGTGCCCCGGAAGGAGACCCCGTGACCACCCAACCGCGACTCCTGCACGACCTGCTCGACGACGCGGCCCGACGGGACCCGCACACCCCCGCGCTGAGCACCGGCGAACGGACGGCGAGCCTCGGGGAACTGGCCTCGGCCAGCTCACGGATCGCCCGCCACCTGCGGGCCCGGGGCCTGCGGCGCGGCGACCGCGTGGCCGTGCGCACGGGCGACCCCCTGGCCGCCGTCGCCGCGCTCTTCGCGGTCTCCCGGACGGGAGCGGTGTTCAGCCTCCTGCACGAGAGCGTGCGCGACGGAGCCTTCACCCACGTCCTGACCGACGCCGAGCCCGCGGCCGTGGTCTGCGACAGCGACGAGGCCAGGGACGAGGCCACCGCCGCCGGGGCCGACTTCCTCACCACCGGCGACCTGCTCGCGCTCGCCGAGACCCCGCCCCCCGGCGCCGCGGACGGGACCGCGAACGGGACCGGGGCCGAGGAGACCGCCCCGGTCCCGGACCGGACCTCCCCGGTGCTGGAGGTCGACCCGGTCTGCATGATCTACACCTCGGGCACCACCTCCCGGCCCAAGGCCGTGGTCAGCACCCACCAGCAGATCCTGTTCGCGGCCCGGGCGATCCGCGAACGGCTGGGGTACCGAGCGGACGACACCGTCTACTGCCCCCTGCCGGTCTCCTTCGACTACGGCCTCTACCAGGTCTACCTGGTGATGCTCGCCGGGGCCCGGCTGCGCTTCGGCTCTCCGACCGAGTCCGGACCGCCCCTGCTGCGCAGCCTCGTCGAGAGCGGGGCCACCGTCCTGGCGGGCGTCCCGGCGGTGTCGGACCGCCTGGCCTGGCTGGCCGCCCGCAGCAGGCGCCGCCCCACGTCGCTGCGGCTGCTCACCAACACCGGCGCGGCCCTGTCGGAGAAGACCGTGGCCTCGCTGCGCGAGTCCCTGCCCGGTCTGCGCGTGCAGGTGATGTACGGGCTCACCGAGTGCAAGCGCGCGGCCATCATGCCGCCCGACGGCGACCTGGACCGGCCCGGGTCGTGCGGACTGCCCCTGGACGGGACCGAGATCTTCGTGGTCGGCCCCGACGGCGAGCGCCTCCCCGCCGGGGAGACCGGCCAGATCGTGGTCCGGGGACCCAACGTCATGGCGGGGTACTGGCGGCGCGAGGAGCTGACCGCCGAGCGCTTCCACCGCCGCGACGGACTCTTCCCCGAGCTGCGCACCGGCGACTACGGGTGGGTGGACGAGGACGGCTACCTGTACTTCGACGGCCGCCGGGACGACATCTACAAGGAGCGCGGCTTCCGCGTCAGCGCCACCGAGGTGGAGGCCGCCGCACACCGCGTCGAGGGGGTCGACTCCGCGATCGTCCTGCCCCCCGCGAACGGACGCCCGGCCCAGCTGGCCGTCATCTCCAGCATCCCCAAGGAGGAGGTCCTGGAGCGGATGCGCGGGGAGATCGAGGAGTTCAAGGTCCCCCGGGTCTGCGTCCGCCTCGACGACCTGCCCACCAACAGCAACGGCAAGGTCGACCGGGCCAGGCTCGCCGACCTGATCTCCGCCCCGGGGCGCGCCTGAGCGCTCCGCCCCCGAACACCGTGAACAACACGAACAGCACGAACACCGAACACCACGTAGGGAGACACCCCATGCAGCGCAACGACGTCGTCACCGCCCTCGAAGCCGCCCTGTCCGAGGCCCTGGAGCGCGAGGTCGCCGACCTGGACGGCAACGTCCGCCTCTTCGACGACCTGCACCTGGACTCCACCTCGATGCTGGAGGTCCTGATGTCCCTGGAGGAGTCCATCGGCCTGCAGGTCGAGCCCGAGGACCTGGAGATCGAGGCGTTCGAGTCCGTCGACTCCCTCACCGACTTCGTCCTGTCCACCCGACCGGCGGCGGTCTGACACCACACTCCCGGCGGCGGCCTCGGCCGAGGCCGCGCCGTCCACCACCCCCCAATCCGAGAGGTCACCATGCTGGTCCGTTCCTTCGCCGAGATCGAGGACACCGAACGCCACATCAAGGGAGCCAAGGGCACCTGGGAGAGCAGGCGGATCGTGCTCGCCCGGGAGGGCGTCGGGTTCTCCCTGCACGAGACCACCGTGTACGCGGGCACCGAGACGTCCCTGTGGTACGCCAACCACTACGAGGCGGTCCTGTGCGTCGAGGGCGAGATGGAGCTCACCAACGACGAGACCGGTGAGAAGCACTGGATCACCCCCGGCGTCATGTACCTGCTCGACGGACACGAGCGGCACACCCTGCGCCCCACCAAGGACTCGCGCTTCATCTGCGTGTTCAACCCGCCCGTCACCGGCCGCGAGGACCACGACGAGAACGGCGCCTACCCCCTCCTGACCGAGGCGACCGGTTCCTGATCCGGCCGCAGCGCGACGACGACCACCCCCACCCAGAACAGGGAGCCCCCATGACCGTCACGATCGACGCCCCCGCCCGCACCGCCGCCCGCGACAGGATCGTCTTCCGGCGCCCCGAGCCCGCCGACGCCCGCGCCGTCTGGCACCTGGTGGACCAGTCCGACCAGCTCGACAACAACAGCGAGTACTACTACATGATCTGGTTCCGCGACTTCGCGCGGACCTCGGTGGTGGCCGAGCTCGACGGTGAGGTCATCGGCTTCCTCAGCGGCTACCGCCGCCCGGAGCGGCCCGACACGTACTTCGTCTGGCAGGAGGCGGTCAAGCCCCGGCACGGCATCCCCTTCCTCGGGGTGAAGCTCTTCGACCACGCCGTGCAGGAGCAGATCCTCGACGGCGCCAGGTACGTGGAGGCGACCGTGTCGGAGGAGAACACCCCGATCGTGATGGTGCTCAAGCGCTTCGCCAAGCGGTGGGCGGCCCCGGTGGACAGGAGTGTGCTCTTCTCCAGCGCGGACTTCGGCGGGGGCCACCACGAGGAGACCCTCTACCGGATCGGTCCGGTCGTGCCCTGAGCGGGAGCGGGGTGAGCGCAGCGCCGGGACGGTGTCCGACACCGTCCCGGCGTTCGCGTGCGCGAGGACCTCGCGGGCGGTCGGGGCCCGGGAGGGGCGCTCAGGGCGCGGACGCCGTCCCCCGGAAGGTGCGCCGGTAGGCGCTGGGGGACACCCCCAGTTCGACGTGCATGTGCTGGCGCAGCGACGCGGCCGTCCCGAACCCGGCCTCGGCGGCGATCCGGTCCACGGACAGGTCGGACTCCTCCAGGAGCTGGCGGGCCCGGTCCAGACGCTGCTGGGTGATCCACTTCCCCGGCGACTGGCCCACCTCCTCGCGGAAGCGGCGGGTGAACGTGCGTACGCTCATCGACTCCTGCTCGGCCATCTCCCGCAGGCTCGGCTGGAGGTGGAGGTTGTCCAGGGCCCAGGCGCGGGCGCGGGCGGTCGCCGAACGCTCCGGGGCCGGGACCGGGTGCCGGATGTACTGGGCCTGGCCGCCGTCCCGGTGGGGCGGGACGACGGTGTTGCGGGCCACCTCGTTGGCGACGGCCGCGCCGTGGTCGGTGCGGATCATGTGCAGGCTCAGGTCGATGCCGGAGGCGACCCCGGCGGCGGTCAGCACGCGCCCGTTGTCGGTGTAGAGCACGTCGGGGTCCAGGTCGATGTGCGGGTACATGGCGCGGAAGTACCCGGCGGACTTCCAGTGCGTGGTCACCCGGCACCCGTCGAGCAGGCCCGCGGCGGCGAGTACGAACGCCCCGGTGCAGATGGAGGCCACCCGCGTCTGCGGCCGCACGCGCGCGATGGCGGCGGCCAGCTCCGGGGCGAGCGGGTCGTGCGGGCGTTCCTCGTAGTCCTCCTCGGCCGCGGGGACGATCACCGTGTCGGCCTCGGCGAGCACCTCGGGGCCGTGCGCGACGTTCATGGTGAAGTCGGTGTCGGTCCTGATCTCACCGGGCTCCAGCGCGAAGGTGACGACCTCGTAGATCGGCCTGCCGTCCGCGTCGCGAGCCCGCCCGAACAACCGGTGGACGATGCCGACCTCGATGGGCAGCAGGCCGTCGCGGACCAGGACGGCCACGTGGTGGGGCCGGGAGGACGGAGCCGGAGGCTCTCCGTTGAGGGTGGTGGAGGGCGACGAAGAGGGGAACGCCGGAGCCGGAGGCTCTCCGTTGAGGGTGGTGGAGGGCGACGAAGAGGGGAACGCCGGAGCCGGAGGCTCTCCGTTGAGGGTGGTGGAGGGCGACGGGTGGGACATGGCCCGATTCTTTCACATGTTGGCTTTCAGGACACTGTCAGCGGTGGGGGGTTCCGAAGGACTCTGGTGGCATGCCAAACGACACCGCCTCCCAGCGGGGGCCCGCACCCGTCCTGTTCCACCGCGCGTGGGCGATCGCCGTCATCGCCTGCCTGACCATCGTGGCCGCGGCGGCCTTCGCCGCGATGCCCGGCATCCTCATCGACCCCCTGCACACCGAGTACCAGTGGTCGCGCGGCTCGATCGGCATCGCCGCGTCGGTCAACATGATCGTCTACGGCCTCATCGCCCCGTTCGCGGCGGCACTGATGGACCGGTTCGGCATCCGCCGGGTCGCCCTGGTGGCCATGCTCGTCATCGTCGTCGGCGCCGGACTGACCACGGTGATGACCGACGTGTGGCAGCTGACCCTGTACTGGGGGCTGCTCATCGGCGCTGGCACCGGGTCGCTGTCGATGACCTTCGCCGCGACCGTCGCGGGCAACTGGTTCGTGGAGCGGCGGGGACTGGTCATCGGCGCGCTGACCGGGTCCAGCGCCTTCGGCCAGTTGGTCTTCCTGCCCGCCCTGGCGTGGATCGTCGACAACCAGGGGTGGCGCCCGGCCATCGTGACCCTCGCCCTGACAGCGGGCACGATGATGGTCCTCATCGCGCTGATCCTGCGCGACCACCCGGCCGACCTGGGACAGCGCCCCTACGGCGCGACGGAGTTCGTGGAGAGGCCGAAGGCTGACCAGGGCGCGGCGCGGCGCACGCTCCGGGTTCTGCACTCCTCCGTGCGCAGCCGCCGGTTCTGGCTCCTGGCCGGGGCGTTCGCGGTGTGCGGCGCGACCACCAACGGAATCATGTGGACCCACTTCGTCCCCGCCGCGCAGGACCAGGGGATGTCCGTCACGGTCGCCGCCTCCCTGGTGTCGATGATCGGGGTGTTCGCCCTGGTGGGGACGGTCCTGTCCGGGTGGCTCACCGACCGGTTCGACCCGCGCCTGCTCCTGGTCGGCTACTACGGGGGCCGGGCGCTGCTACTGGCCGCGCTGCCCGCCCTGCTCGGGCCGGACGCCGGGGTGGTGATCGTGTCCTGGGTCGTCATGTTCGGCCTGCTCGACGTCGCGACCGTGCCGCCGACCATCCTGCTGTGCCGCCGGGCCTTCGGCGCGGACGGCGCCATCGTCTTCGGCTGGGTCAACGCCGTCCACCAGGTCGGGGCCGGGGCGATGGCGGTCTTCGGCGGCTTCACCCGGGACGTCACCGGCGGCTACGGCCCGGTGTGGATGCTGGCCGCCGCCCTGTGCGGTGTCGCCGCCGTGGCCGTGTTCAGCTTCGCCCGCGCCGATGAGAGCGCCGTCGACGGCCCCACCGCCCGAACCACCCCCTCCGGCGAGCCCGAGAAGGTGTGAGCACCATGAGCGAGAACCTCACCGAGACCACCGCCGAAGCGGCCCCGAAGCGCAGGCCCCGCCGGGCGCCCTCCCTTCCCTTCTCCCTCGTCCTCCTGCTCCTGGCCTCGGCCGTGGCCTACATCGGGTTCGCCGGGTTCGACCAGAACCTCCGGGCGGCGCGGGGCGAGGGCGCCCCCGGGACGTTCACCGCGGTCAGCCTCTCCTGTATCCAGCACCCTGGGCACGAGTCGTGCACCTGCAACGGCCACTTCACGCCCGGGGACGGCGGGGAGACGCGCGGGGTGTACCTGCACGCCGCCGGTCGGGAGACCTGTGTGGAGGGGGCCCGGATCGGGGCCGTGGACGTGGGCGCGGACAACCGGGTCTACGGCCCCGACGGCTCCCGGGAGTGGATCCTGTCCGCGTTCCTCGTCCTGGTTCCGCTGGCCGTCGCCGGGGGGATCGCGGTGACGTGGACGCGCCACCTGCGCCGTTCCGCGACGGACGTCGGGTAATGACGGCGGATTCACCGCGTGTTCGTTTTCCCGGCTCGCGGACGACGCTCGTCACCCACCGTAGAAATCGCAGGTAATAACCTTTCCTACCGCGCCTTGACCGATCCCACCAGGAGTTTCGTGAATGGTCGACCCAGCCACCGACCAGGACCGGAGCCTCGTGATATAAGTACATGGTCCCGAAAGTCGAAGAAATCGTACGGCGTCCCACACGAGGGTGAGAACGGCGTTGGATGGTCTGGGTGTCGATCCCGTGGTCGAATCGGTCTACCGGCGCATGCTGTTCCATCCCGAGGACGGAGTGTCGGAACTGGCCAGCGGACTGGACATTTCCGAGAAACAGGTCCGGGAGGCCCTGGACGTCCTCAGCGAACTGGCGATGGTGCGTTCCTCCACCAGCTCCGGCGGACGGCTGCACGCGATCGACCCGCAGTTGGGGACGCAGATCCTCCTCGCCCACCAGCAGGCCGACCTGGCCCGCCGACAGCAGCGGTTGGAGGAGAGCCGGGCGGCGGCGGCCCAGCTGATCGGCGACTTCAGCGAGAACTTCGGCGTCGCCCCCGAGGACGCGGAGTTATCCGTCATCCGGGGGCTGGACCAGATCCGGGACAACCTGCACCTGATCAACGAGCAGGTATGCGAGGAGTTCCTGACCTTCGCCCCCGGCGGGTCCCAGACCGCCGAGAACATGAGGGCCTCCCAGCCGCTCAACCGCAGACTGCTGGAGCGCGGTGTGGGGATGCGGACCGTGTACCTGGACAGCCTCACCAACGACCCGGACAGCGTCGCCCACGCCAGGGCCCTCGTGGACCTGGGGGCCAGGGTCCGCACGGCGCCGTCGTTGCCGACTCGCATGATCATCTGCGACCGGTCCGTCGCGATGGTCGCGATCGACGACCAGGACACGGCCAAGGGAGCGGCGGTGATCCGGGCGCCCGGCGTGCTGACCGCCCTGTGCACGCTGTTCGAGGCGGTGTGGCGCCAGGCCCGGGAGCTCGCGCCCACTCCGAGCAAGGAGACCGGTGACGAGATGACGCCGCAGCAGAGCGAGGCGCTGAGACTGCTCGCGCAGGGGCACACCGACGAGGTGATCGCCCGGCGCCTGGGCGTCTCGCCGCGCACGGCCCGGCGGTTCGCGTCGGAGATCATGGTGCGCCTGTCCGCGAGGAGCCGGTTCCAGGCGGGCGTCAACGCCGTACGCCAGTCCCACCTGCCGGCCGAATGACGGCCTTCGACCCCTCGTCCCTGGTCGGACGACGCCTGGACGGGCTGTTCGCCGCGTGGTGGGTGACGGACGGCCAGGAACCGCAGGGCCCGATCGACGTGTGGCTGGTGGGTGAACAGGGGGTGCCCGCCCACCTGACGACGGCCGCGGACTGGCGTCTGGTCGCGGAGGAGGCGCAGCCGTACGGGGACTACGACATGGGCGGCCTGGGCCGGGTCGAGGTGCTGCCGACCGCCGAGGGCACGCCGTTCGCCCGCCACGTCGGTCAGGTGGTGGAAGCCGTCCACCAGGACTGGGACCCGGACCACGGGCTCACGGGGCTGGCGATCGAGTTCCCCGGCGGCACCGTCCACGTCGACGGCTGGGACGGCGACCTGCGGCTGCGGGACTGACACGCGCCTCGGGCACACGTTCGTCGGGATGTCTCCCCCGAGCTCTAGCATCGGCCCCATGACCACCCTGACCCAACTGCGCCGGGCCGCGCTCGCCCTTCCGGAGGTCGAGGAGGGCGCCCACTTCGGTATGGTCGCGTTCTCGGTGCGCGGCACGGGGTTCGTCTCGGTGACCAGGGATGATCAGGTGCAGCTGCGCCTGCCGGTCGCCGAGGTCGAGTCCGCCGAGGTCGCGCATCCCGGCGGGGAGCGGATCGTCCGTGGGGGCACGGTGATCGGGTTCCGCGCCCCGCTGGCGGACGTGGGCGGCAAGGATCTCAACGCCCTGGTCCGCGCGGCCTGGTACCACCGTGCTCCCAAGTGGCTGGCCGCCGAACTGGCGGCGGCCGACGCGGGGACCGGACCGGCGGACGGCGATCTGCCGACCGCCATCGGCAGGCCCGCCACCCGCGCCCTGCTCGGGGCCGGGCTGGGCACGCTCGCGGCGGTCGCCGCCTGGAGCGAGAAGGAGCTGCTCGCGCTGCACGGTGTCGGCCCGAAGGCCGTGCGGATCCTCAAGGAGGCGCTCGCCGCGAGGGGCATGTCGCTGCGCTGACGGCTCAGCCGTGCGCACACCTGCGGAGGGTGTGAGCCGTGAGCACGGATACCAGATCCGCCAGCGCGAGAGCGCCCTCGGGGTCGTCTGCCCAGCGCCGCAGCGCGCGGACGGGGGCGACCTGGTCGAGGACGATTCCGGAACGGGCCAGGACGAAGTCGAGAGCCAGGAACGCGGACCGACCATTGCCGTCGTCGAACGGGTGGAAGAAGCAGACGTCCAGGTAGGCGCGCGCGGCCCGGGAGGAGAGCGGAAGGGAGGTGTCCCCGTTCTGGGCCAGGCAGGTGTCGAAACGGTCGCGCAGATCCGGGCCGATGCCGTAGCGTTCTCGACCGCCCTTGGCGTACGCCGGACCCCGGCGGAACGGGGCGTGTGCCACCCCAAGCACACGGCACTGCCACGCGCTGAGCAGGTCGAAGGTCAGGACGCGCCCGGCGGTGGCGTCCGCGCGGGCCAGGTCGAGGGCGTCGAGCAGACCGGCGGCCCGATCGGGTGACCGGGCGTGGTCGCGGGTGCGGATGTCGTGCACCGCGCCGTCGCGGGCGGGAACGATCGGACCGGCCGTCGGGATCTCGACGGGCCGCACGGCATGCCAATCCACCCCCTCGCGAACCGTGAGCCAGCGCCGCAGGTGGTCGGGTGGGACGGTCACCAGCGCGGGACGTCTTCGAGTGAGGTGGCCAGACGCTCGGCCACGTCGTCCACGACCACGCGCTTTGGCTCGGTCCAGCTCTCGAACCGCCCGCCTATCGCCTGCTCGACCTGGGCCCGGGCCGTCTCCTCCCCGATCCCCCAACGCGTCAGGAACCAGACGAGGACCAGTTCGCAGTGGGCGTACCAGGCGTCCGTGGAGTCAGTGCGGTCCACCACGTGGGTGATCAGGTGGACGGTGGCGCGTTCCCAGGCGTGGAGGCGGTCCTCGGCGTCCGGCACGTCCAGCGGGTAGCGGTCGAACCGCTCAGTGAGGTCCTCCAGCCAGGAGCGCCACTCGCACAGTGCCTCCGCGACCAGGGCCAGGGTCTCGTCGCGTGTGGTGACCGAGTGGTCGGGACAGCACCAGCTCTGCACGGGCCCGCCTCCTCCGTTCTCTCCCCACGCCCAGCACCAGCCCAGGGCCCAGGGGCCGTACCGGCGGACGAGGGCCCGGGTCATCGCGTCGATCCACGGCCCGGCTTCCCCATGGATCCAGTCGGAGCGGGCCCCGTGGTCGGGAAAGTCGGTGGGGTGGACCGGAACGCGGGAGGCGGGTTCGAGTCCACGAACCACGTCCGGTGCGCTGCCGCTGTCGAAGGGGTAGCGGCTCGGGTCGACCTCGCTCCAAGCGAGGTCGCGAAAGCGCGGGAGAGGGAGCATCCGACCAGTGTTCCCAGCCGTCCGGGGTCCGATCAACCCGGTTTCCGGCTGGAGGGCGCGAAGCGGCTGGTCTGCTTCCGCAACATGCCGATATCGGATGCGAAATCCCCGGGCGAGGCCATGAGCGCCATACGAGGCTCGTGTGGGAAGCGGAACCTCGCCCGCGTGTACTCGGCCGTCAATCGTGGAGAGTGAGCGACCCATGGGTCTCGTCGAAGTCGAACGAAAGCGCGCACTGACCGGCCCTGTCGACAAGGTGCGGCGACGTCTGGTCGAGCTCGGCTATCGGGAGTGCTCTGCGGTGACCGAGGTGGACACGTACTACAGCAGGCCCGACGTCGACTTCATGGAGACCGTGGAGTGTCTGCGGGTACGAAGTCGGGACGGGTTCGCCGAGATCACGTACAAACCCGCCTCCTCCGCCAGTACGCACAGTCCTGACGGCGTCATCGCGAAGCGGGAGACGAACGTCGTGCTCAGCGATACCGACCAGGCCCGTCAGGCGGAACAGCTCCTGGAGGCCGTGGGGATGGTGTTCCTGGCACAGGTGGAGAAGTTCAGGACGTCGTTTCGGAACCCCGCGTACCCAGGTCTGACCGTCGCGCTCGACGTGGTGACGGGTGTGGGCGTGTTCCTGGAGACGGAGATCATCTCTGACGATGGGCAGGGGGCAACGACACTTCTGGACGAGGTTGAGGACCAGATCGGCGTAGCATCGTGCCCAGTCGTGTCGTTTCCCTATCGAGACCTGGTGCTTCGGTCCCAGCAGGACGCGATCCGCACCTGAACGACTCGCCGATCCCCGCGTGCGCGGGGAGCAGTCTCCCTGACCTGGGCATCTACCCGGCCAGCATCACCGCATCTGCAACTTGTCGAGAAACAGACATAAAACACATACGACTCAAATAACCCACAAACATGTAGAACACCTACAGCTTGAGAACAGCAAGCAGACCCGCCCACTCAGCACCCAGGTACGCCAAGTTCCTCAGCTCCCGGTTCTGTGTGTCCCGAACCAGCACGCTCCAGCCCCTCAGCGACCTCTAGACACTCGCCACCGTTGGTGCTGTAGCTGCTCCTGTGCCATTGGGCGGTGGTCATGTCCATCCACGAGCCCTTCCTCTGGCCAAGTCCGACCCCAAAAGCTACCGGGAACTGCCCTCAGAACTGATCGGAACCCACAGCCTGGCCGATCGGGAAGACGTGCCGCGACGCGGCACAGATCGTCTCCAGGGCATGGACCGGAACGTCCTCGGTCGAGTAGCTGACCCGGAGCACCTGCACAACCCACTCGCCGGGCACGTCGAGCAGATCCGCCTCGTAGGGTGTCGGCGGTCGGACGGTCAGCGTCTCCGTGGCGTACCCGAAAACGTGCCCCAGATCCTCGATGGCGGCCTGGAGCGTGGGAAGGACGAACCCTTCCCCCGCCAGCCGGGTCCCCTCCGCCACGTCGAGGCGGAAGTAGGAGGTGGAGATCCGCACCGGAACGTCGTTCGCCCAGAACATCTTGCGCCGCGCGACGACGTCGCCACCGGGCTCGGTGCGCAGACCGGCCGCGACATGTTCCGAAGCCGGTTCCTGTCCGACGAAGAGCATCTTCCGCTTCGGTTCGAGGCCCTGCTGTTCGGCCTCGGTGAGGTAGAGGCTCTTGGAGCCCCGTGTACTCGGCGGAGTCGGCAGCGCGCGCTGCACCAACACACGAGGCCGAGGTTCGACGGGACCTACGGGCGCTTTATGGGACGAATCGCCGCCCGCCTTCTTCATCTGACTCACTCTGCCCGGAGTGACCCCGAGATGCCGTGCGATCTCGTCCTGCCGCATTCCCGATGCCTGGGCCTCCACGATCGCCCCGCGCCGAATCCTGGAAAGCTCGACGCTCTGTCCCTGCAAGGTGGTCATGGCGGACGACGCCGCACGAGCCCTCTCCACCGGGTCCGAGATGGCAGCGATGTCGTGCAATGTCCTGGCATCCAAAGCGAATCCTCCGGTCGACTACTCCATCAAACTTTAGCCCCCCTATTGCAGTGACGGGGAGTTGGGGCTGCCGTCGTCGACAGGCGAGGTTTAGCCTCTCTAAGAGCTCATCTCATTTGGTGAGTCTGCGGTAACAGATCCGTATGCAGGCGATGCCAGCGAAGG
>NZ_QPNC01000010.1 GCF_003386285.1 Nocardiopsis sp. FIRDI 009 | reverse complement strand
AACGGCACCGAACTCCCGCGAACGTGATCAACACGGTTCAAACCAGAAGTCCAACTGGAGTACTGGGGTGCTCACGGGCAGCCGTACCTGGAAGCGTGTTTCCCCGGAACGGGCTTCGCCTGGAGGCTCCCGTGGTCCTCGTCCACCACGATCAGCCAGGAGAGTCGAGGCCGGGTTCGGGTCGACAACGTGCCGTGATGGCTGCGAAAAGGGGGGCGTCGTGTCGTGGGTCGGCCGGGTCGCCGACGCCGTCGAGTGGCGGCCGAGGGTCATCGGTATCGAGTGGGACGTGATCGAGGCGCGCCTGGGCACGGCGCTTCCCGCCGACGACAAGGAGCTCTGCCGGTGTTTCGGTGTGGGGGAGTTCAGCGGATATCTGCATGTGTACGGTGCGCCGGGAGGCACCGACTCTCAGATGGCGGACGCTGGAGACACATCCGTTCCCGCGGGACGCCTTCGACCCGTACGGCCTCCACCGTCCGGGTGGACGAGGCCTGATCCCCTGGGCCATGTCGGTGACGGCAGCCGGAAGTTCCGGATGGAGTTTTGATATCTGTATCGAAAATAGCCCTAGTTCGGGAATTAGGAATGGAGAGTACTGCATCAACCAAGCGAGAGGAGAAAACTGGTGGCCGAGATAGTTGATTCAATCGTTGCCCGTTATGGGATTCCTGGCCGGTCCGACGTCGAGGCGGTAGACTCAGTTCCTGATCATTGGCGGGGTAAGAAAATTACATCAGATTGCGCATATTTGATGGATCGGTATGGTGGATGCATTGCCCTGTATTCTTGGATCATCCTCTTGGATCCTTGGGCGATCTATGAATGCCTCGTTGAATTTCACGATGACATGGAGTACGTGCACAGAGGGGAGTTCGCATTTATCGAACCCGGCGGGGAGGAGGTTAGAATTTCCCCATCGCACCAAGCCCGAAAAATCTCAGTGAGAAATCTTGTAAAATTCGGAGAAACAGACACTGGAGTTGAATTTTTCTGGCACGCACTTGGAAAAGCGGACGATTGGAATATATTTGTAGTAAGCTCAAATTATTGGCAGGAGTATCAGATCAGTTCATCTGAATTTATCTACGGAATCCTGTCTGGAGGGCTGGGTGATAACTACCTTACTTCTGCTGGGGATCGAGGGGGAGTGCCCGAGATTCGTGCAGTATAATAATTTAATGAGGTTTTCTCAGTGAGTTCTACTTTCATGTGCTGTTGAGGACCAGGGCCGCTTGGATGATGGCTATGATCCGGCCCGGGCTGAACGTGACGTGTTTCAGGGCACGCCAGCGCTGTTTCAATTCGGCCGCCGCACGCTCCCCGAGGGCACGAGTACCGCGCAGGAGGCGGTTGTGGGCGCGGTTATCCCTGCTCAGCGGGCTGGGGATGTCCGGGTGCGGGCGCAGGTCAGGTCGTGGCGCGAGCCGGACTCGACGTCGGACACCCACAGCGGGGTACCGTCCGGGGCGGCCAGGAACTGCACGTTGCCGGCGAAGTGCTTGGCTTTGCCGGAGTACCACTCATCGTTGCCCTTGTCGTTGGTCCCGGCGACGCGGTCGCAGCCGATGAGGGTGCCGTCCAGGATCAGGTGGTTCATGCCCTGGTCACGACACCGTTTCAGGACCTGGTGCAGGTCGGGGGCCTGGGCGGCCAGGACGTCGAGGGCCTCGTGCGGGTAGCGGTAGCCGGTGGCCTGACAGATGCCCGCGTCCTGGGCCAGGCGGTGGACGCATCCGGCCTCGCGGAACCAGCGCAGGACGAAGATCGCTTGGCGGAACGGCCCCAGGGCTCGGGACCTCTTCGGGGTGCCGATCGTGCGTCGGTGAGCGGCGAGCAGTCGGGAGAGGAACTCCACGACGTGTCGGGGGACGTCAAGCGTGGCAGAATAGGTGACCAACGTGAGGCCTCTGGTTCAACGGACTTTCTTGTGGTGAGAACAGTCCTACCAGGGGCTTCACGCCTGTGAGCGATGGTTCCGTGATGTTCATTTTCGGTGCTCCCGCGAAGTTCGTTCGACTTCCACGTCCGCGTTTCATTGAGAAAAACTCAGTGAACGGTAGGCTTGCGAACGACATACGAGTTTACCTCGACGAAAATCTTCCAGACATCGAGGCACGGGCGAGTTCGAAGGGCGAACATCGAGCGAAACCAAGGTGGAACGGACGTTCGATTTGTGCATTACGTCCGCACGGACTTCGGTTTCATTGTGGGCGGGTAACGTCCGGGGTGGGCCGGGTTCGGCTCGACAACGTGCCGTGATGCCTGCGAAAAGGGGGGCGCCGTGTCGTGGGTCGGCCGGATCGCCGACGCCGTCGAGTGGCGGCCGAGGGACATCGGTATCGAGTGGGACGTGATCGAGGCGCGCCTCGGCACGGCGCTTCCCGCCGACGACAAGGAGCTCTGCCAGTGTTTCGGCGCGGGGGAGTTCAGCGGATATGTGCATGTGTACGGTGCGCCGGGAGGTGCCGACTCGCAGGTGGCGGACCGGCTGGCGTCGCTGTGGCGGACATTGGAGACACATCCGATCACGTAGAACGTCTTCGATCCGTACGGTCTCTACCGTCCGGGTGGACGGGGCCTGATCCCGTGGGCCATGTCGGTGACGGCTGTCGAGTTCTCCTGGGCCGCCGACGCCGAGGTGCCGCCGGAGGACTGGCCGGTGGTGGCGCGGACCGAGGTCAGCCCTTGGCAGCGCTTGCCGATGTCCGCCTCGGAGTGCCTCCTCCGCGTTCTGACCGACGTCACCTTCGAGGAGTTCACCATCGCCGACCTGGTGGGACGTCCGTACTTCACGCCGCACGCGGCGTAGCCCCGGGCAGGGACCGGGCCGCGCGTTGAGACCCCTCCCCGGTCCGGCTCCCACGCCGCACGGGACGGGCACGGGAGGAGCCCCGCCCTCCCCGTGGACGGCGGCTCAGTCGCTCAGGGCCCGCACGAGCGCCTCCTCGTCGTCGTGGGCGAGGTTGGTCTGGATGACGGTCGGGTGCAGCGGCTTGAACGCGCTGACCACCCGGTCGCGCGTGGCCGACTGCGCGAGCAGGAAGACCGCGGCCCGGCCCTGGTCGAGCTCGGAACCGATCCGCTTGATCATGTCGTCGTCGATCCCGACGTCGCTGAGCTTGCCCGCGACCGCGCCCGAGGCGGCGCCGACGGCCATGCCGAGCAGTGGGTTGAGGAACAGCAGCCCGATGAGCGTGCCCCAGAGGGCGCCGCCCAGCGCCCCAGCCCCGGTGAGGTTGACGGTCTGGTGGATGCGGGGCCGCCCCTTGGCGTCCTTGTAGACGTAGGCCGCGTCCTCCAGTTTCAACAGCTCCTGCTTGCCCAGCTCCGACGCGATGTCCAACGCCTCTTCGGCCGTCCTGGCGTCGGCCACGCCGAGTACGACGAGGTGCGCCATCCGTTCCCCGCGATCGTCTCCAGGTGACGCAATGACCACTCACAGTGTTTCCAGATGGGCTTCGCGGTAGCGCCATCACCGGGGAAAACGAGCGCCATGCCCCTTGGCGCTCCCCGTGTGACATGCCGGACACCGATCGCCGCCGCCGTCCGCCGCACCGGCGGGGCCGGTCGGCGCCCGCACGCGCGTGCGCTGGGACTCCGCGCGGAACCGCGGTTCCCCCCGGCGCCGGGGCCACCCGGGGTGACCTGCGCGATCTGGGTGTTTTCGCTGTTCGGAGGTCGTACACTGCGCCGGGCGCCTCTCGCGCGGACCCCTCCCCGGGGTACCGCCGGCCGCGACCGACGGCTTTTGGACGTTTCCCACAACGGATGCCGCCCAGACTCCTCCACGGACGGCATGGCGCCGTCGGCCGACAGCCGGGAGGATGAACCCTGCGGAGTGTCGCCTTGGGGGCGGCGCGCACATCGTCGATCTACAGAAGGACTCAATCGGGTGTTCACTCGTGTCGCCATCGTCAACCGTGGTGAGGCCGCCATGCGGCTCATCCACGCCGTACGAGACCTCGCCGCGGAGACAGGGGCACGGATCGAGACCGTCGCCCTCTACACCGACGTCGACCGCACGGCCGCCTTCGTCCGGGAGGCGGACCTGTCCTACGACCTCGGTCCCGCGTCCGCGCGCCCGTACCTCGACCTGAAGGTGCTGGAGCGCGCGCTGGTGGAGACCGGCGCCGACGCCGCGTGGGTCGGCTGGGGCTTCGTCGCTGAGGACCCGGCGTTCGCGGAGCTGTGCGAGAAGGTGGGGGTCACCTTCGTCGGCCCGAGCGCCGAGGCCATGCGCAAGCTCGGCGACAAGATCGGCGCGAAGCTGATCGCCGAGGAGGTCGGCGTGCCGGTCGCCCCCTGGAGCCGGGGCGCGGTCGAGACCCTGGACGCTGCCCTGGAGTCGGCGTCGCGGATCGGCTACCCGCTGATGCTGAAGGCGACCGCGGGCGGTGGCGGGCGCGGTATCCGCGTCATCAACCACGAGGCCGAACTGGCCGATGCCTACGAGCGGACCAGCCAGGAGGCCGCCCGGGCGTTCGGCAGCGGCGTCGTGTTCCTGGAGCGCCTGGTCACCCACGCCCGGCACGTCGAGGTGCAGGTGATCTCCGACGGTGAGACCGCCTGGGCGCTCGGCGTTCGCGACTGCTCGGTGCAGCGGCGCAACCAGAAGATCATCGAGGAGTCGTCCTCGCCGGTCCTGAGCCCCGCGCAGACCGCCGAACTCAAGACGTCGGCCGAGCGGCTGGCCGTCGCGGTCGGCTACCGCGGCGCGGCCACCGTCGAGTTCCTCTACCACCCCGGCGACGAGCTCTTCGCCTTCCTGGAGGTCAACACCCGACTCCAGGTCGAGCACCCGATCACCGAGTCCACCACCGGATTCGACCTGGTCAGGGCGCAGCTGCACGTGGCCTCCGGCGGGAAGCTGGAGGGCGAGCCCCCGGCGGAGCGCGGACACGCCATCGAGGCCCGGCTCAACGCCGAGGACCCGGACCGCGACTTCGCACCCTCCCCGGGCCGCATCGCGCGGCTGGACCTGCCCGCCGGGCCGGGTATCCGCGTGGACACCGGGGTCAGCGAGGGCGACACCATCCCCGCCGACTTCGACTCGATGATCGCCAAGATCATCGCCTACGGGGCCGACCGCGACGAGGCGCTGGGCCGCCTCCGCCGGGCGATGGCGCAGACCACCGTGATCATCGAGGGCGGCGCGACCAACAAGAGCTTCGTGCTCGACCTGCTCGACCGGCCCGAGGTCATCGACGCCAGCGCCGACACCGGTTGGATCGACCGCGTCCGGAGCGAGGGCGGGCTCGTCTCCCACCGGCACTCCGCCGTCGCCCTGGCCGCCGCGGCCATCGAGGCCTACGAGGAGGAGGAACGCGTCGAACAGCACCGCCTGCTGTCGACGGCGTTCGGCGGCCGTCCGCAGGTGCAGCACGAGAGCGGCCGTCCGCTGGACCTGAAGCTGCGCGGCGCAGGCTACCGCGTGCGCGTCGCACGCCTGGGCGCGCACCGCTTCCGGGTCGGGATCGAGGCGGGCGAGGAGATCCACACCGCCGACGTCGAACTCGACCGCTTCGACGAGCACACCGGGCGGATCATCGTCAACGGCACCTCCTACCGCCTGCTCACCGGCACGCACGGGCCGATCCACCTGGTCGAGGTGGAGGGCGTGGCCCACCGCGTCAGCCGCGACGAGGGCGGTGTCCTCCGCTCGCCCGCGCCCGCACTGGTCGTCGCCACACCGCTGGAGGTCGGCGCCGAGGTCGAGGCGGGCGCTCCGGTTCTGGTGCTGGAGAGCATGAAGATGGAGACGGTGCTGCGGGCGCCGTTCCGGGCCCGGCTCAAGGAGTGCGCCGTGTCCGTGGGCAGCCAGGTGGAGACCGGCGCCGCGCTGCTGCGTCTGGAACCGCTCGCCGACGACGAGGCCGAGGACGCCTCCGCCACCGAGTCCGTGGAACTGGACCTGCCCGCCCCGGCCGAGGGGGTCCCGGCCCGCACCCGCGTCGCGCGCGGACTGGAGGACGTGCGGAGCCTGCTGCTGGGCTTCGACGGCGACCCGCGCGACGAACGCCGGGTGTTCGACGACTACCTCGCCGCGCGCGCCGAGGCCGTCGCGGAGGGGCACCGGCCGCTGGCCGAGGAGCTCGGCCTCATCGACGTGTTCGCCGACCTCGCCGAGCTGAGCCGCAACCGTCCGGCGGGCGAGGAGACCGGCGCCGACGACCGCGTCCACAGCGCGCGCGAGTACTTCCACACCTACCTCCAGAGCCTCGACGTCGAACGGGCCGGACTGCCCGCCGCCTTCCAGGACAAGCTCGCCAAGGCGCTCGGGCACTACGGGGTCACCGACCTGGAACGCTCCCCCGAACTCGAATCCGCGGTGTTCCGGATCTTCCTCGCCCAACAGCGCGTGTCCGCCGACGTCTCCGTGGTGACGGAGCTGCTGCGCGCGTGGCTGCGCGAACCCCAGCCGGACGCGACCCTGCGCGACACCGCGGGTCGTGCGCTGGAGCGCCTGGTGGCCGCCACCCAGGTCCGCTTCCCCGTGGTCGCCGACCTGGCGCGCGGCGTCGTGTACTCCTGGTTCGGCCAGCCGCTCCTGCGCCGCAACCGCGCCCGCGTCTACGCCAACGTCCGCAGGCACCTGCGCCACCTGGACGCGAACCCGGACGCGCCGGACCGCGCCGAGCGCATCGCCGAGATGGTGCGCAGCACCGAGCCCCTGGTGCGGCTGCTCGGCCAGCGGCTCGTCCGCGCCGACCTGGACAACTCCGTCATGCTGGAGGTCCTGACCCGGCGGTACTACGGCAACAAGGGCCTGACCGGTGTCCGCACCGCCGAGGTCGGCGGCTGCGCGTTCGTGGTCGCCGAACGCGCCGGTTCGCGCCTGGTCTCCGCCGCGGTGGGCTTCGAGGCGCTGGGCGGCGCGCTGAGCGGGCTCGCGGAGCTGGCGAACGGCGAGGACGACATCGACGCCGACATCTACCTCGCCTGGGAGAAGCAGCCGGAGGACTTCGACGCGATGTCCGCCGCGTTGCAGGAGGTCCTCAGCGTGCATCCGCTGCCGGACCGGGTCCGCAGGCTGACCACGACCGTCGCCGGGCGCGACGGCGCGGTGATGCACCACCACTTCACCTTCCGTCCGTCGCCGACCGGGATGGCCGAGGACCGGCTGATCCGCGGCCTGCACCCGTACATCGCGCAGCGGATGCAGATGGAGCGCCTGAGCAAGTTCGACCTCACCCGGCTGCCGTCGTCGGACGAGGAGGTCTACCTCTTCCAGTGCGTGGCCAAGGAGAACCCGTCGGACGACCGCCTCGTGGCGTTCGCGCAGGTGCGCGACCTGACCGAGCTGCGTGATCGGGACGGCAGGCTCGTCGCGCTGCCGACGGCCGAGGACACCCTCGCCGCCTGCCTGGACTCGATCCGCCGGGAGCGGTCGCGGCGGCCGTCGCGCAAGCGGTTCAACACCAACCGGATCGTCATCTACGTCTGGCCGCCGAGCGGTATCACCCGCGAGGAGATGGAGATGATCGCCGAGCGGGTGCGGCCGACGACCGAGGGCGCCGGGCTGGAGGAGATCCTGTTCATCGCGCGCCAGCGCGACCCGGAGACCGGGGAGCTGGCCAAGGTCGCCATCCGTATCTCCTTCGACGCCACCGGGGGCACCGAGCTGACCATCGGTGACCCGTCGGACGAGCCGGTCGAGCCGATCGACGACTACCGCCAGAAGGTCCTGCGCGCGAGCAGCCGCAACACGGTCTACCCCTACGAGCTGACCGGTCTGCTCGGCGAGTTCGTGGAGCACGACCTCGACGAGAACCACGCGCTCGTGCCGGTCGACCGGCCCAAGGGGCGCAACACCGCCGCGATCGTCGCCGGTGTGGTGACCACGCCGACCGAGGGGCACCCGGAGGGCGTCCGCCGGGTGGTCCTGCTCGGCGACCCGACGAAGTCGCTCGGGGCGCTGTCGGAGCCGGAGTGCCGCCGGGTGATCGCCGCGCTGGACCTGGCCGAGCGGATGCGGGTCCCGCTGGAGTGGTACGCGCTCTCGGCCGGTGCGCGGATCTCCATGGAATCCGGCACGGAGAACATGGACTGGGTGGCCGCGGCGCTCAAGCGGATCGTGGAGTTCACCCAGGACGGCGGGGAGATCAACGTCGTCGTCGCGGGCATCAACGTCGGCGCCCAGCCGTACTGGAACGCCGAGGCGACGATGCTCATGCACACCAAGGGCATCCTGGTCATGACGCCGGACTCGGCGATGGTGCTCACCGGCAAGCAGTCGCTCGACTTCTCCGGCGGTGTGTCGGCCGAGGACAACTTCGGCATCGGCGGCTACGACCGGGTCATGGGCCCGAACGGCCAGGCGCAGTACTGGGCGCCGAACCTGACCGCCGCGCGGGACGTGCTGATGGCGCACTATGACCACTCCTACGTCGTGCCCGGCGAGGAGCGGCCGCGGCGGGCGACCACCACCGACCCGGTCGACCGCGACGTCTCCGACTTCCCGCACACGGTGGAGGGCAGCGACTTCACCACCGTCGGCGAGATCTTCTCCGTCGAGGCCAACCCGGACCGCAAGAAGCCGTTCGACATCCGGACGGTGATGCGGGCGCTCTCCGACCAGGACCACGCGGTGCTGGAGCGCTGGGCGGGCATGGCCGACGCGGACACCGCGGTGGTGCAGGACGTGCACCTCGGCGGCATGCCGGTGTGCCTGCTCGGTATCGAGTCGCGGTCGGTCCAGCGGCGCGGCTTCCCGCCCACCGACGGCCCGGACGCCTACACCGCTGGCACGCTGTTCCCGAGGTCGTCGAAGAAGGCCGCCCGGGCGATCAACGCCGCCAGCGGCAACCGGCCGCTCGTGGTGCTGGCGAACCTGTCGGGCTTCGACGGCTCGCCGGAGTCGATGCGCGAGCTCCAGCTGGAGTACGGCGCGGAGATCGGCCGCGCGATCGTGAACTTCCGCGGGCCCATCGTGTTCTGCGTGATCTCGCGGTACCACGGCGGCGCGTTCGTGGTGTTCTCCAAGGCACTGAACCCGAACATGACCGTGCTCGCGCTGGAGGGCTCCTACGCCTCGGTGCTCGGCGGCGCCCCCGCCGCCGCGGTGGTGTTCTCCGGTGAGGTCAACGCCCGTACCGCGGCCGACCCGCGGGTGCGGGACCTGGAGGCCAGGGTCGCGGCCGCCTCCGGCGCCGACCGCGCCGCGCTGACCGCCGAACTCGACGAGCTGCGCGTGTCGGTCCGTTCGGAGAAGCTCGGCGAGGTGGCCGCGGAGTTCGACCGCGTGCACGACATCCACCGCGCGGTCGAGGTCGGCTCCGTGGACGCCGTCATCAGCGCAGCCGAGCTGCGCCCGCGCGTCATCGCGGCCCTGGAGGCGCACCAGAGCTAGTGCCGTGGCCGGAAACGTTCACCGGGTTGAGTGATCGGTGCCAGGGTTGACCGCAACAGCGGTCAACCCTGGAAGGCGCCCGGTGGCCGAACCCGTCCGAGCCCGCAGACTCACCGACCCCGAAGGCCAAAAACTGCAACGCATCGTCCGCCGAGGCAGCACCAACACCGTGCGCTACCGGCGAGCGATGATCATCCTGGCCTCGTCCAGTGGCAACACCGTCCCGGTCATCGCCAAGCTGGTCGCCGCTGATGAGAAAACCGTCCGCGAGGTCATCCACGCCTTCAACGACCAAGGGCTGAGGTGCCTGGACCCTAAGTGGGCGGGAGGCCGTCCCCGCCTGCTCACCGCAGACGAGGAAGATCTCGTCATCCAGACGGCCACGACCCGCCCAGCCAAGCTCGGCCAGCCCTTCACCCGCTGGTCGCTGCGCAAGCTCGCCGCCTACCTGGCCCACAGGCCCAAAACGGGCCCGCGCATCGGTCGCGAGACCCTGCGCGCTCTGCTCCACCGGCACGGCATCACCTTCCAACGCACCCGGACCTGGAAGGACTCGCCCGACCCCGACCGCGATGCCAAACTCGATCGCATCGAGCACGTCATGGAGCACTTCGCCGACCGGGTCTTCGCCTTCGACGAGTTCGGCCCCCTGGGCATCCGCCCCACCGCGGGCTCGGGCTGGGCCCTCAAGGGCCGCCCGGACCGGATCCCGGCCACCTACCGGCGCACCCACGGCATCACCTACTTCCACGGCTGCTACTCGGTGGGCTCCGACACCCTGTGGGGCATCAACCACCGGCGCAAAGGCGGCGCGAACACGCTCAGGGCGCTCAAGTCGATCCGGGCCCAGCGCCCGGACGGCGCTCCCATCTACGTGATCATGGACAACCTGTCCGCGCACAAGGGTCCCGCGATCCGCTCCTGGGCCCGGCGCAACAAGGTCGAGTTGTGCTTCACCCCGACCTACGCCTCCTGGGCCAATCCGATCGAGGCGCACTTCGGGCCGCTGCGCCAGTTCACCATCGCCAACTCCCACCATCCCAACCATGTGGTGCAGACCCGGGCGCTGCACGCCTACCTGCGGTGGCGCAACGCCAATGGCCGCGATCCGGACGTGCTCACGGCCCAGCGCCGCGAGCGTGCCCGGGTGCGCAGCGAGAAAGGCCTGCGTTGGGGAGGCCGACCGCTACTCATCGCGGCGTGAAAGCAGACGGGTGAACGTTTCCGGCCACGGCACTAGCGGATGCCCGTCACGGGCGCCCGTACGGCCCTCGGCGGGCCGCCCACCGACCACGGTGGCCGGCCCGCCGAGGGCCTCCCGCGTCCCGGGGCTCGTCCCCGGACGGACCGGCGCCCGCCCCCCCGCGCGCCGACGTCGCGGAGGACTACGGTGGGAGCGCCCGTACCCGAGCTCGTGGTCCCCGGCGCGACCGGTCGCGCCGCCGACCCCCTGGGAGCGCCGTGATCTGCGACCTGTCGTCCGTCGTCGGCTGGTTCCTGGTCGTCTTCGCGGGGATCGTCCAACTCCTCGCGGCACGGAACGCGGACGGCCGTCCTCCCGCGGTGTTCAGGATGGGTGTGGGGCTGGCCTTCGGCGTGGCGGCCGTGGCCCTGCTCGGCTCCGGGCTGGCCGGGTGGTTCGGTCGCTGCTAGAGCGCGCGGTCCGGCTCCTCAGCGTCCGTGGGGCCCGGGTCTCCGCGGCCTCCCGCCGGATCCGCTCGAACCGCGCGCTCCCCGGCCTCGGCGGGCAGCGCCTCGACCGCGGCCATGTCCCCGGCGTCGACCGCCGCGCGGAACGCACGCACGTGCCCCTCCTCGGCAACTTGTTGGGTGGGTGCGTTGGACACGCGGGTGTATTCACATAGTTGTCCAGTCTTGAAATTGACTAATCAACTTGGTTGACTCCGGTTCATGGCGTTGCGCAACGCGGTGATGGCCGCGCTCCTGGAGGGGGAGGCGTCCGGATACGACCTGGCCAAGGGCTTCGACGCCTCGGTGGCCAACTTCTGGACGGCCACGCCCCAGCAGCTCTACCGGGAACTGGACCGCATGGAGGCCGAGGGCCTGGTCCGGGCCCGTGTCGTGCACCAGGAGAAGCGCCCGAACAAGCGGCTGTTCTCCCTCACCGACGCCGGACGCCGGGCGCTGCGCGAGTTCACCGCCACGCCCCCGAAACCGGGCGCGGTGCGCGAGGAACTCCTGGTCCAGGTGCAGGCGGCCGACGTCGGCGACGCCGACGCGGTCCGGGGCTCGGTCGAGGAGCGGACCGCGTGGGCGCGCGCGAAGATCGCCCGCTACGAGCGGCTGCGCGACCGGCTCCTGGACGGGCGGAGCGAGGAGGAGCACCTGGCCCGCGCCGAGCGGGTCGGCCCCTACCTGACGCTCATGCGCGGTCTGGAGTTCGAGAGGGAGAACCTGCGCTGGGGCGAGCGGGTCCTGGCCGTCCTCGACCGCCGTGCGTCCGCCCGCGCCGACACCGGTGCCGAGCCCGGCGCCGACCGGGGGTGAGACCGGGTGGGGTACGCGCGCTACGTCGCGGTCGGCGACAGTCAGAGCGAGGGGCTGGGCGACGGCGACGAGGAGTCGGGCTACCGGGGGTGGGCCGACCGCCTCGCCGAGACGCTCGCCGCCCACGAACACGGGTTGGTCTACGCCAACCTCGCCGTGCGCGGGCGCCTGGCCGGGCAGGTCCGCGCCGAGCAGCTGGCCCCGGCGCTCGCCCTCGAACCCGACCTGGTGACCGTCATGGCCGGCATGAACGACCTGGTCCGCCCGGGCTACGACGCGGACGCCGTGTCCGCCGACCTGGACGCGATGCTGGCCGCGTTCACCGCCTCCGGCGCGACCACGGTGACCTTCACCTTCCCCGACATCGCCCGGATCGCCCCGCTGGCGCGGCGGCTGCGGCCGCGCGTGCTGGACCTCAACGACCGGATTCGTGTCATGGCCCGCCGCCACGGCGCCGTGCTGGTCGACACCTTCCCGCACCCGGTGACCACCGACCCCCGGCTGTGGAGCGCAGACCGCCTCCACGCCGCACCGCTGGGACACGCCCGGATCGCGGCGGCGGTCGCGCACGCGCTCGGCGTCCCGGGGTGCGACGCCTCCTGGGCCGATCCGCTGCCCCCGCTCGCCCCCCTGCCGCCCTGGCGGCGCGCCGGAACCGAACTGGCCTGGGTCGCCGCGTTCCTCGGCCCCTGGCTGCTGCGTCGGCTGCGCGGACGCTCGTCGGGTGACGGCCGCACCGCCAAGCGGCCCCGGCTGGAACCGGTCCGCGCCACCGGGGTGTGAGGCGGGCGCCGCGGCTCAGGCGCTGTTCTGATCCTCCAGCACCGAGACCGTCCCCTGCGCCACGGCGCACGGGGTCTCCGCCCCCTCGGCGTCCACGGTGGACAGGTCGCAGCGGCACACCACGCGGGTGCGACCGGCCCGGACGATCCGCGCGCGGGCCCGCAGCAGGTCGCCCTGGGCGGGCCGCAGGTAGTCGATGGTGAATCCGGCGGTCACGACCTGCGCGCCGACCGCGGCGCCCGCCGCGAACGTGATCGCGTTGTCCGCCGCGTAGCTCAGCACCCCGCCGTGCACGAACCCGTGCTGCTGGCGGAGGTCGTCCCGGATGTCCAGCTCCAGCGTCGCACCCTCGCCGTCGAAGGCGGTCAGCCGGGCGCCGAGCAGGACGCTGAAGGGCTGGGCCTCCAGTACCTTCCGCGCCACCGTCAGGTCAAGATCACCGCTCACACCGCACCCCTGTCCCGTGGGTCTCGTCACCGGCGCACCGACCCTCCTGCGTGCGGGCCCCGGTTGTCAAGGGCGACGTCACCCGCGGGTCAGTCGACCCGGGGAGCGCCGCCGCGCCCTCGGCGCGGGCGCCGGGCTGTCGGCGCGGCCGACCGGGCGGCCCTGTGCCGCCACCCCGCCGAGGGCGGGGACGGGGTCAGTGGGCCTGCTCGGTCTCGTTCATCCGCTCGATCGTGGGACCGACCGCCCGGGCCCACGGGACGGAGAGGAAGGCGGCGGCCACGATTCCCAGCACACCGGCCACCACGATGACGCTGCCGGTGCTGACGAACTCCGCGAAGAACCCGGCGACGAGGATGCCCACGCCCTGGGCGACCTGGAGCCCGGCCGCGACCAGGCCGAAGGCCAGGGCCCGCCCCTCCTTGGGCACGCACAGGACGAACGCCGCGTTGGCGACGAACTGGTAGGAACCGGCGACCCCCACCAGGGCGAGCGCGGCGACCATCAGCCACAGCGGCGGGTGGAACAGCCACAGCAGCAGCGGCACCGAGGTGAGCACCGCCAGGGGGCCGAGCAGCCGCATCCGGGTGGGCGGCGGGATCAGCCGGGTGAGGACGAGGCCGCCGATCAGCGCCCCGACCGAGGAGCCCGCCATGATGAAACCGGTCGCGGCGTCCCCCGCGCCGATCTCGGCGGCCATCGGTTTGGCGAGGCCGTACGGGATCGAGTACAGGCCGGCGAGCCATGCGAGCAGCGCGAGGGTGCGCAGACGGGAGTCGCCGAAGACGAGCTTGGCGCCGTCCCGGGTCATCGCGAGGAAGCCCGGGCGGTCCTCCTCGGCGGAACGGGCCGCGGGCCGGGCGCGGACACCGGCCAGCACGATGAGCGCGGACAGCACGAAGACGGCGCCGTTGGCGGCCACGGCGATGTGCGGACCGATGAACCCGACGACGACGCCGCCCGCGACGAGGCCGGTCAGCATCCCGACCTGTGAGGTGAGCTGGATGATGGCCGTGCTGGCCACGTAGCGCTCGCCCTGGACGATCTCGGTCATGAGCGCCGCGCGGGCGGCGGCGAACGGGATCGACGGCAGGACCGAGCAGAACAGTAGCGCCCAGATCGCCCAGACCGGCATGCCCGGAACGGCGATGAGGAGGACGACCAGGGCGCGGAGCAGGTCGCACACCACCATGACCTGGCGGCGGGGGAAGAGGTCGGCGAGCCCGGACAGCAGGGGTCCGGCGATGAACGGGGGCAGGAAGGTGACCGCGAGCGTGACGCCGGTCGCGAACGCGGATCCGGTGAGCTGGTAGACGAGGATGCTGGTGGCGATGTTCAGCACGTTGGCGCCGACCATCGAGAGGGCGTGGGCGAGCCAGATGGAGCGGAACTCGCCGATGCTCATAACCTCGCGATAGCTGTTCCGCCAGGTCTCGGTCGGGTGGCTGGGGGGTTCGTGGTCCCCGTCGTCAGGCGATTTGTCGAGGCTCGGATTCGACACCCGGCACTCCCTCGTTTTTTACAGGGTTGAATTCACGCTGTGTCGCGTCCCGATGACCAACCGTTCCTGACATGGGGGTCTCCCCGCAAGCCGTTTTGGGGATTTCGTGTCTGATTCGTTGCGCTGGGTTAAGGTTTTCCCACGTGTTCGATCGTGCCCCGGCGCGTCCGAGGCGCATCGTCGTCGCAGCTCGGGGGCGGGTGCGCGGGAGTGTCGGAGGCGAGCCGGAATTCCGGGCCGCCCGTGAGGTCCGAATTGGGTGCCTCCGGCAGTGAAAAGGACCTTCGTCCCCTTTGTCGCTCCGGAAACGTTCAGCCCCACCCGAGCTCGCCGAGCCGCTCGTCGTCGATGCCGAAATGGTGGGCGATCTCGTGGACGACGGTGACACGGACCTCCTCCACGACCTCCTCCGGAGTCTCGCAGATCGCGCAGATGTCGCGCCGGTAGATGAGGATCCGGTCCGGCAGCACCCCGAAGTAGGTGTCGCCCCGCTCGGTCAGCGGAACGCCCTCGTACAGCCCGAGCAGGCCGTCCGGCGACTCGTCCTCGACCGTGATCACCACGTTGTCCATGAGTCGCGCCAGGTGAGGGGGGATCTCGTCCAGGGCGTCCGCGACCAGTTCCTCGAATTGCGCGCGCGTCAGTTCCACCACACCAGTCATTGTGCTGCCTGGGTGCGGGGGGTCGGAAGGGAACCGGAGGAGACATAACACTCTGGACGGGAGGAAAGATGGGGAACGGTCACCGGTGGCGGCATCATGGGGGAGTGTTGTCTTGGGGAGCGATCCGCGCGTACGACTACCGCGAAGCCTTGGACCGCGTGCGAGCCGGACGCGCGTGGCGTTGGACGTGCGTCGTCGTGGCGGGGCTCGTCGGCGGGTGGCTGGGGCTGGCCCTCGGCGGGCAGGTCGTCACCCCGATCGGCCCGGCCGACGTCACGTTCAGTCTGGTGCCCCAGTGGCACGGTGAGACGGTCGTCGACGTCGCCCCCTTCGGGCAGCTCGCCTTCGACACCCACCGGGCCCCGCTGCGGCTGGAGGCGACGATCTCCGACATCCGGCTGTCCGCGGCCGAGGAGATGTTCGCCGATCCCGAGTCCATCAACCGCATGGCCGCGGGCATCGGTGAGGACCTGCGCGCCGGGGTGACCGCGCTGCTGGTCCGGGGTGTGCTGGCCGCGGGCCTGGGCTCGCTGGTGACGGGGCTGGTGCTGTTCCGGAACGTGTGGCGGGCGGTGGGCAGCGCGGCCACGTCGCTGACGGTGCTCGCGGCGTCCGGGGCGCTCGCCGCGGCCACGTTCAACCCGAGCGCGATCGCTGAACCCCGGTACACGGGGCTCATCGCGGGGGCGCCGCAGGTGGTGGGCAGCGCCGAGGACGTCGTGAGCCGGTTCACGCAGTACCAGGAGCAGCTCGCCGGGCTGGTGGGCAACGTGTCGATGCTCTACGAGGCGACCTCGACGCTGCCCGTGTACGAGGAGGACGAGTCGGTCATCCGCGTGCTGCACGTGTCCGACATCCACCTCAACCCGGCGTCGTGGACCATCATCGGCACCCTCGCGGACCAGTACGGGGTCGACGTGATCGTGGACTCCGGGGATCTGACCGACCGGGGGAGCGCGGCGGAGGACGCCTTCGCGGACGAGATCGCCGATCTGGAGGTGCCCTACGTGTGGGTGCGCGGGCGGCACGACTCCATGGGTACCCAGCGGGCGGTGGCGGCGCAGCCGAACGCCGTGGTGCTCGACGGGGAGGTCCGGGAGGTGGCGGGCCTGACCTTCTACGGTGCGGGTGACCCGCGGTTCACCCCGGACGCGACCCGGCTCAACCCGACCGCCTCGGAGGTCGCCGAACTGGGCGAGGAGCAGGCGGCGTCGGTGGCCGACTCCGGTGTGGAGGTGGACGTGGCCGTTCTGCACACACGCACGCAGGCGCGGGCGTTCGACGGGGTGGTGCCCCTCGTCCTCACCGGGGACGAGCACCAGCGGTCCACGCGGCTCGGCGTCGAGGGCACGCGGTTCCTGGTGCAGGGCTCCACGGGCGGCGCCGGGTTGGGTGGCCTTGATCACTCCGCCGGTCGGCCGATCCCGTACCAGGCGTCCGTGCTGTACCTGGACGCGGAGACCGGGCGCCTCCAGGCGCGCGACGACATCGACCTCGGGGGGATCGGGCTGACGTCCGCGCAGGTCGAACGGCACATCGAGCCCGACCCCGACCGTCCGGTGGGGGACGCGGGCCGGGAGCCGGAGGAGGAGGTCGACGCGTCGGCGGTTCCGTCCGGGGGGTGACGTTCCCGCAGGTGGAGGGCGTCCGCGAAGGACGGGTGAATCGCTTTGGAGTTGGTGGGAATCTCCCCTATGCTTGACCTGTCACACGGGCCCCCATCGTCTAGCGGCCTAGGACGCCGCCCTTTCAAGGCGGTAGCGCGGGTTCGAATCCCGTTGGGGGTACGACGCGGTCGGAGCACTGCCGGACATCTGGCAGAATGAGTACCGCAGCAACGCGCCGGGGGTTTTCGACCCGGCGTGACAACCGAACAAGGTCCTGTGGAGCAGTTAGGAGTGCTCGCCACCCTGTCAAGGTGGAGGCCGCGGGTTCAAATCCCGTCAGGACCGCAGATGCCGTCGAGTGATCGACGCGCATGGCTAGGTAGCTCAGTTGGTACGAGCGTCCGCCTGAAAAGCGGAAGGTCGGCGGTTCGACCCCGCCCCTAGCCACCTGGCGCAGACATGCGAAAACGCCCCGCCACCTGGGAAGACAGGCAGCGGGGCGCTTTGTTGTGTCGGTGGTTGTCGGTGGTCCGTGGCGGCTCTTGGTGGGTGCCTGCGGCCAATGCGCGGCCACGTTCAGGAGCGGCGCAGGGCCTCCTCGATCTGGCGCTTGGCCCGGTCCTCCTCCCCGACGAGACACTTCGCGTAGATCTTCTTGAGCACGGCCACGCTGTGCCCCGCCCACTGGGCCACGAGCGTCTCGGAGACGCCCGCGTTGAGCCACGTGGACACGCAGGTGTGCCGGAGGTCGTACGGACGCCTCGCGAGCGGAGAACGCGTCTCAGCCTCGCTCAGCACCTCCTCGCGGGTCCACGCCCACGCGCGCCGGTAGGTGATCGTCGCCAGCGGTCCGCCGCGCACTCCGGTGAACAGCCGCCCCTCGGGGTCGGTGCCGAACACCTCCAGGTGCTCCCAGAACAGCCGGGTCAGCTCCGGCGGACAGGGGACCGGCCGGACCTCCCCGGCCTCGCGCTGCTTCGGTCCGCGCCGGGTGTCGCGGCTGGTGCCGTCGTTGGTGAACTCGGGCCGGGCGTCGGGGGTGACCTCCTCCACGTAGATCTCGCCCCAGTCGTAGACCTTGGCACCGGTCGTGTCGGTGCGGGGAGCGGGCAGGGACAGGTTGTGCTTGCGCAGGTTCACCGCCTCCTCAGGCCGGAGCGCCGCGTAGTACATCGACCCGAAGAACGCGACCAGCCGCGGACCGGACTTCATGCCCTGACGCCGCTCAGTCTCCTCGTAGCCGTACTCCCTCACCTTGTCGAGCAGGTTCCGGGCCTGTTCGGGGTTGACCACACACCGCCGGTCGACCTGGTGGACCGAACGGGACGTGGTGGCCTCCAGGTCCCCGATCGGGTTCCGCTCCAGGAGACCCTCGCTCACGGCGTGGGCCAGCGCGGCCTTGAGGATGCCGTGGTTGCGCCGCTGGGAGCCGATCACCAGCTTCCTGCCCTCCAGGTCCCGGGTGACCGCGCGCACGGCGGCCTCGGCGACCTTCGGGTTCGCCAGCTCCCCGACCGCGCGGCTGTGCTGGGAGACCCAGCGCAGCGCCTCCTCCACCTCGGGCGGTCGATCCGCCGCACGGTAGGTCTTGCTGTAGGCCCACCGCCTCAGCGCGGCCCGGAGCAGCGCCGGATCGGGCATGCCCCGCTCGGTGGTGAGTAGCGCGGTCGTGGCCATCATCAGGGCGAACGCGATGTTGCCCCGGTGCTTGGCGGAGATGTCCGGCCACTTGTGGTCGACGTAGGAGATCGCGAAGTCGTACCAGGACTTCTCCGGCCGTTCCTCCCGGAGCATGCTCACGGGCAGCCCCTTGGACAGGCTGAACGCCTCACCCCGGCTCTGCGCCTGCACCAGCTGAGAACGGAAGGCGTCCGCCTGGGCGCTCTTCTTGAACGGCTCCTTGAACTCCTCGGTGCCGACCTTCCAGCGCACCCGGTAGGTCGTGCCCCGGGTGCCCTTGTAGGTCGTGACCTTCCAGACGGCGACCCTGTAGCTCAGGTCGTCGGACTCGATCATCAGGCGTTGTCCTCAGCGGTGGTCATGAACTTCTCGAACTCCGAGCGGCGGATGCGCAGGCTCCCGTTGGGGAGCTTCGCGCACTTGGGGGCGCGGCCCTTCTTGCGCCAGTCGTAGAAGGTGTCGCGGCTGATCATCAGCTCCCCGCAGAACTCGTCCACGGTCAGCCACCCCCGGGAGCGCTGCGCGGGGACGGTGGGAGCCTTGGCCGGACGCACCCGGCGCGGCTTGGCGCGGTCGGTCATCATGGGAGGTACTCCTTGCCTCTCACGGGGTTCGGGGTGCGGCTCCGGCGGTGCTTGGCGGTACAGGCCGGGGCCGTCTTGTGCGTTGCGGGCGGCTGCGCTCATCGGGTGAGCCGCCGGTCCGCGCCGGTCATCTCGACTCGGGTCGTCATCTCGATCAGCCGGGACGCGATCCGGTCGCCCATCAGCTCGGGCAAGGCGGCGGGCGGTTCGTTGCTGGTGAGGATCACCGGGAGCATGCGGTTGTAGCGGTGGTTGACGATCCGGTACGTCGTCTCCTCGGTCCACGGCGAGGACTTCGTGGTCCCGAGGTCGTCCAGGAGCAGCACGGGCACGCTCAGCATGCGGCGCATGAGCCGTTCGCGTTCCTCGTCGCCGGATGCTCCGGGGCGGAGCGCGGCGTACAGGTCCGGGAAGGTGGTCGCCAGGAAGCCGAACCGGGTGGGGCCGGTCAGGGCGATCCTGCGCACGGCTCCGAACGCCGCGTGGGTCTTGCCGGTTCCGGTGCCGCCCCAGAGCATGAGGGACGGCGCCTGCGTGACGTCGGCGGCGACCTGGTCGGCCCAGTCGCAGACCCGGGGGTGCTCCGTCGAGGCGGTCAGGTACCGGGGCGGCGTCATGCGCTCGAACTTGGTCAGGGCCGCGTTGACCCGCTGCCTGTGGTGGTAGGCGGGGTGGCCCGGGAGTTCCGGCCGGGGCACGTCCTCTACCGGGCCGGGTGTGGTGTCCAGGCCCTTCTCGCGGGTGATGCGTGCGAGCCGGGCGAAGAACTGGGTTTCGGTGGTCGTGTTCACGCTGTGCCTCTCATGACCAGGGGTCCGGGTTGTCGCCGTAGTCGCTGGGGTTCCGGTACGGGGTGTGGCCACCCACGACGCGCAGTTGAGGGCGTGGGCGGGTGCGGTTGATCGCGATGCGCAGGGTGTCGGCGGTCAGGGCGAAGCGACCGTCCGCCGCGACGTGTTCGAGCCCTCGGGAGATCTCCTCATCCGAGTAGCCGCTGTTCAGGGCCTTCTTGACGACGGCGCGGATCTTGTTCCAGTCGCCCATGCCGTGGGTGGCCCGGTGGTAGACGGTGGCGAGTGCGTTGACGCGCTTGTGGTCGGCCGGGGCGGGCGTGTCCGGTCGTTCCGGAGCGGCGGTGGGGGTGGCCTGTGACGGCTGTTCCCGCACGCCTTCCCTTATAGGGGCGTCGCTCTTCGTCACCCCCGGGGGTGACGAAGCGGGGACGCTTGGTCTCCCCCGGGGGTGACCTGTTTCCTGGGAAGCATGTCCTCCCCGGGGGTGATCGGTTTCCCCGGAAACGGGACTTGGGTCCGGCACCCGTTTCCCCGGAAACGTGTCACCCACGGGGGTGATGGACTCCCCCTCGGGAAGGGCCGCCTGGAAGACGGATGTGGCACCACGGGTGCCCCGGCGAACCTGCTGGAGAAGTCCCGCTTCGATCGCCTTCGAGTAGCGACCGGAGACGCGTTGCGGAGCGCGGGAGAGTAGGGCCGCGAGGTCGTCTCGGCTGATCTCGACACAGCCGTCGTCGTCCATGTGCTCCGCCAGCACCAACAGCAGCACGCGCACGCTGTCAGGGACGCGGGCGGTGGCGTAGACGTAGCGCAGCCACCGCCCGCGCACCGTGCTCGGGTCAGCCGGTGCCACTACTCCTCCGAGGCGTTCACGTCGTCTCGGAACTCGGGGGCGCACCAGACCCTCACGACGACCCCGTCCACGATCGCGCGTGCGTCCGGGGTCGTGCCGTGGCGCAGTTCCACGTTCGTGCCCAGACGCGCGGCCCACTCCCGGACCGCCTGGTGGGAGTCGGCCTGTCCCGCCAACAGGTCGGTGTCCAGGCGCGGTGGCGTGTAGCACCGGGTGAAGCCGCCCAGCGCGTACAGGCTCCAGTTCACCTCCGGCAGACCAGGGGTGGCGAGCAGATCAACGAGAACGCGCGCGGCCGTGCGCTGGAGGTCTTGGTTGATGGTCATACTGGGGTCCTCTCGTGTTTCGGGAGAGACGGCCCCACCCGGTGCCTGCCAGCGGAGGGTGGGGCCGTCGTCGCGGTGCGGGCGCACTGGCACGGTCTCGGTGGTTTGTCTGGCAGCCAGGCACCGGGACCGCTTTCGTGTGAGGGCTAGTCGTCCCAGCTCATGTGGGACTGGTCGTTCTCGTCGTGGGCTTCCAGCGCCTCCTCGTGGGTGATCAGTCCTGCCTCGAACTGCGACTCGATCTCGTGTGCGGTGGCGTCACCGCACACAGGGCATCCGCAGTCGCTGTAGTTGCCGTCGATGAACTCGGCTTCGCAGTCGTTGGGGTTGAACACGGTGATCTCCTTGGGTGCTCGCTGGGTTCAGTGGTCGGTGTCGATCTGCCGGGGCGGGGGCGGAGCGATCGCGGTCGGGCCGACCTCGGTGACGGTCGTGGAGGTGTCCGCCTCCGTGGTCTGGGGGCCGATGAGGATCTCCATGTAGACCCGGCACCGGTTCGGGTTGCCGCGCCGGTTGGGGTAGGGGCGGGAGTAGTCCAGGACGTCCGCCCACGGGGTGGCCTGGAGGTGTTCGGCGAACGCGGCGATGTCGTCCGGGAACCCTTCGAGACGGACCTTGACGGGCTTGTGGGGGGTGGCCTGAGCCATGCGTGTCTCGCTTTCGTTGGGGTGCGGGAGCCGGTGTGGACGCCCCGGCGCGGTGTTACAGGTCAGCGGGTGTCCAAACCGGTCTGGACACCCGGTTTGGACGGGGTCTGGACACCGGTCTGGAACCGGGTTGGACAACCCTGAAATCGGTGCGGGCGGTCCCTGCGAGGGCACCCCGGGCGGTGGACGGGGGCGCCCCACAGGCAGCGCCCGGGGTCAGGCGTCGACCAGTTGGCGGGCCTCCAGGACGGTCCACGCCCCGGTGTCCTCGTGGCGCAGGCGACCGGCCTCCTCCAGGCGGGACAGTTGGCCGTAGAGCCAGCTCTTGCTGCGCTCCACGCCCATCTCCCGCAGCTCCGTCTTCAGGTCGAATGCCTTGAACTCGTGGCCGGGACCCCACTCCTCCATGAGGGCGTCCACGGCGGCGCGGGCTTCCTCCGCCGATCCCTTGGTGCCCTTCTTCGGAGCGATCACGAAGTCGTCCTCGGGGGCCAGGGGCGGGATCTCGCTGTCGATGTCACCGACGATCTCGGGATCGTCGTCGGGGGTGGTCAGCACGATCGGCTCGATGGCCTCGTCCACGATCAACTCCTCGTCGTCGACTTCGGGCACCGCCACGGGGGGTGCCGACGAGGCCGGGGCGGCGGCGGTGCGGCCGCGGCTCTCCAGGAAGGCGGTGTACTCGTCGCCGAATGCCTTGCGGGTGATGGGGTCCAACTTCTGGTCCTGGTCCGGCAACGAGTCGGCGGCGGCCTTCAGGACGCGGTTCTCGTCCTTGGGGTCGGTGGTGGGTGGGCCGAACATCTTGACCGCCACCACATGCCGGTCCGGGTCGACGTGCTCGATCGCGGCGTAGGCCGCACCCGGCTTGGACTTGCGCCACCGGGAGGGGTCGCACCCGGCCTCGGTCACGTAGTCCGGTAGCACGAACGAGGCGTCGGCGAAGTCCCGCACGCCGAAGCAGATGCCATCACCCAGGTTCGCGCGGGTGTCGGTGTCGAGGTTGCCCCACGTGGCGCGCTGCAACGACAGCTCCAGGTGGATGCCAGTGGACCGGGCCACCCGCGCGACCTCCACGATCTCGTCGAAGTCCACGACTTCGGCGGCCTCCTCCACGAGGATGTGCAGGAAGGTCAACCCGCACCCGGGCACCCACTGGGAGTGCCCCTGGTCGGCCAGGTAGTTGGCGCGATCCTTGATCGCGCGCTTGACCGCCGCGAGCTGGCCGCGCGCGTTGGCCTTGGTGTAGGCGGGCCAGCCGATCGCACCCTCGATCGGACCGAGGGTCTGCCTTCCCTTGGCCAGGTCGATCGCGAGGGTGAAGGTGTCCCGGCGGGCGGCGACCTGCACCATTTTGACCTTGCCGTAGACGCTCTTCCCGGCCCCGGCCATGCCCACGGTCAGGCTGTGCCGGTTGGTGATCTGGTTGAAGAACGGTTCGCCGTCCTCGTAGGTCCCCAGGTGCAACGGGTGGTCCGCGATGCTGGCGCCCACGTGCTGGGGGTTGAGCCCCTCCCAGGGGATGAGCTTGCCCATGACGTCCTTCTTGGTGATGACCAGTTCCGCGCGGTCGGCGCGGCCCTGGTCCTCGATCACGCGGATCGCGCCGGGAGCGACCCCGTAGGCGCTGGCCAGTTCCTTGCCCCGGCTCTGGAGTTCCTCGGCCGTGGTGCCGTTGTCCAGGGTCAGGGTGTGGCGCTGCTGCATCTCGGTGTCCGAGGTGAGCTTGGCCCTGACGTCCTTGAGGTGCAGTTTGGCCGCGACTTCCGCGAAGGTCGGCAGGATGCGGCCGACGCCCTTCTTCGGTGCGGCCTCGGCGGTGCCCTGCGAACGCGCCCACAGGTGGACGTTGGAGATGGCTGCGGCGGCCCACCCGCCGATGAGCAGTGCGTCCATGAGCGGGCGCCCGGGGCCGAAGCCGGTGGCCAGTGCCAGCCACGCGGCGGACCCGCCGGTCATGGCGGTGGAGATGTGGTGGGCGTACCAGGTGCGTGCGTGGGTCAGGTGGTGGGTGGCGTAGGTGACCACCGCGCCCGCTGCCGCGATGGCGGCGGCCGCCAGGCCGGTGCCCCACCCCAGGTCGCCCCACAGCCAGTGGGTCAGGTATCCGGCCGGGATCAGCGCCGGGGCGGCCAGCCAAGGGCGGGCGTAGTCGATGAGGGTGTTTCCGCGTCGCGCGGTCTCTGAGTCCCGATCGCCGCGCACCACCAGCTCGTTGCGAGCCATCAGCGTCTCTCCATTCTCGTGTGGTGGGCGGGGGCCGCACCGGGTGGCCCCCGCAGGGTGGGTTCGGGTCAGGCGGACAAGTCCAGGGCCTTCTTGCGCTTCTTGCGCTTGACCAGGTACTCGAAGTGCTTGTGCAGGCTTGCCCAGGTGCGCACGGCCTCCACTCCCACGGTGCGCTGGGCCTCAGCGCACCGGCGCAGGTGGCGGGTCACGCTCTTGGCCTTGCGGCGCATCGCCAGACGCGATTCCCCGTCGCCGGGCGGCAGCTCCCTCAAGGCCGCTTCCAGCTCCTGGGCGGAGAACTCCAGTTCCATCGACAGGGCGCGGCTCAGCTTGCGGGTGGTCTCGACGTAGCGGCGGATGTCCGAGCCGGTCTCGAACTCGATCGACTCCAGGTCCGCCATGATGCGCTTGAGTTCCGAGCGCTCGGTGTTGGCCTCAGCCACGGGTGTTCTCCTTGGTCGGACGGCGGTTGATGACGACGGCGATCAGGCCCCGGCCGGGGCCGTAGCGGCGCACGTGGGCGTGGTGTAGGTGGGCACGCCAGGTCCGCCCCAGCCAGGCGGCGGCGTCGGCGGCGGTGTTGCGGAGCGGGCGGACGTCCAGCCACGCGCTGATGAGCGAGTCGGCCTGACACAGCAGGTGATCGACGAACGAGGCGGCCGCCGAGAGGCGGGTGCGCCAGGTCGGACGACGGCTCATCCGGGCACCTCCAGGCCCTCGAATCCGGGCAGGGTCAGCTGGTCGGCGCATACCGGGCAGCGGTCGTGCGGCTGGCAGCGGTGCCTCTGGGGCTCGCGGCACCGCTCGGAGTACGGTGGGGCGACCTCGATCAGGTGCTTGGCCTTGTCGTTCTCGGCCAGGCGCTTGGTGTAGTGCTCATCGAACTCGGCTTCGCAGGAGCAGCGGACCGTGTAGCACCACGCTTCGCCTTGCGAGGTCTCCTCGCGCCAGCGGCGCACCTTGGGGCGGTGGCGGACGGTCATGACGCGTCGCCCCCGTCCTCGATCTCGCGCCGGATCCGGCGGACGGTCGAGGGGGCCAGACCGAGCGCTTGGGCGATCTCACCCGTGGGAGCGCCGGGGCGATCGGACAGGAAGTCCGCCACCCGGCGACGGTTCTCGACGCCCTCCAGGCGGCGCCGCTCCTGCGCGGTCAGCACACGCTCGGACGACTCGTCATTGCCGTGCGAGCGGTCCCGCTCGGACGGGTGCTCAGACGGGATGACCTCGTCAGATGCGGCGTTGGCCCCGTTGTCGTCGGGGGATTCGTCGCCGTGCGAGCGGTCTGGGGACTGCCCGTGTGAGCGGGTGGTGTCGTGCGAGCGCTCAGACGGACCGCCGTGTGAGCGGGTGTGGTCACGGAGGTAGTCGGCGGCCTGTTCCGCGATCTCCTCCCCGACGACCTCCAGGGCCTGCCCGGCGGTGTGATGCGGCAGCGGAGTCGTCGGCTCCCCGTGCTCCTGGTCCCCGTTGTCGGCGGGCACCTCGGTCACCGTGGTCCGGGTGCGGCCGTCGATGCGGCCCACCAGGGCGGTGATCGCGGCGGCGGAGGTGGTGGCCACCAGGTACGCCATCGCGGAGAACGCCGCCGCTCCCACAGACGCGACGGCCCCGACCGGGCCGGAGCCGATCGTGGACCCGATGATGCTCACCAGCAGTGGCACCGCGATCAGCGCGATCAGCGCGGTTCGAGCCCGCCCCTTGGAGGGAAGGGCTTCGGCGCGGGCCAGCTTCCCGGCCCACAGGATCGCGGTGGTCGACATCCCGGTCAGGGCGACTTCGGCGAGGTAGCCGATGCCGTCCGGGGCGGTCGGGTGGTGGGCGATCACGGCCGCCTCCAGCCCCATCGCGGACCCGACTGACAGCACGATCGAGGCTCCCAGGCACAGCCGGGAGAACCGCGTACGGCTGCGCACGAGGTCAAGGACGGTGTAGGACTCATCAGTCGCGGCGCGGGCGGCGTCCACGGCGGCGGACGCCCGGATGGCCTCTTCGGCGCGCCGGTCGGCCTCGCGCACCGCCCGCAGCTCCCGGCGGTGCTCCATCTCCAGGCCGGTCGCCAGCCGCTCCGCTTGGAGGCGGTCAGCCCTCGCCCTGGTCTGCGGGTTCAGGCGCGGGTCCGCGAGCAGCTTCTGTTCGGGCACGGCCGCCAGGGCCTGAGCCTGACGGATGCGCTCTTGGAGGTCGGTCACCACGTCGGTGGTCTTGTTCGTGTGCCTGCGGCGGAGGTTCATGAAGTGGCTCCCATCCAGACCAGGCCAGCTCCGATGACGAGAGCGGCAGCGATCAGCAGGTCGACGGCGATGCGGATGCGGACGAACTTGATGGAGGCGACGGCCGCCAGGTTGACCAGCCGCTCGCGGGTGCGCTCGGGTTCCCAGCCCTCCGGGTCGGCGGTGACTTGAGCGAACGGAGCGCCGATGGTGCGGGGGCGGACGACCGTCAGGAGCACGACGAGCGCCAGGACCAGAAGCAGGGCTCCGCCCCGCAGCACCCAGTGCGCCGCGGTGCCGCCGGTCAGCAGAGGTCCGGCCGCCAGCACCGCCAGCGAGGCACCTCCCAGAGCGGTCAGCGCGGACGCCTTGGCGTCTGCGCGGGCAAGCTCGGCGCGGGTCTCGTCGATGTAGTCGGTCAGTGGGACGCGGGAGTCAGTCACGGCGGTCTCCCAGCTTGGAGAGGCGACGGATGGTGCGCAGGTCAGCACGGATGTTCACGATCGGGATGCCGACGAGCAGGTAGACCAGCGCGCACAGAATGAGCAGGGCGAACAGCGAAATCAGCGAGGCCATTAGCGCGACCTCCAGAACGGGGGAGTGAGCATCAGGGCGGCCAGCGCGAGGTAGGCCAGGACGGTCAGGATCGCGAGCAGCATCAGCGCCGACCTCCCTTCCGGCGGCGGGTGGTCTGGGTGACGACCAGGCGAGTGCGGGACAGGCGACGCAGCTTCGAGCGGACCTTGCGGCAGGCGGCCGCCACGCGGAGTGCTCCCAGCACGAGCAGGAGAACGAGGACGGCGGTCGCGAGTACGGGGGGCAGCAGGTCGGGGGTCACAGCGCCCACCCCCGGACGTCCTCGGCCGCCAGGGCGGCATAGGTGATCTCGGTAAGGCGGTCGTCGAGGATGTCCGCTGCGGCGGCCAAGCGGGCGGCGCGCTCCTGGTCGCTCTCGTCGGCCAGTTCGACGGCGAACAGGTCGTCGGTGTCGGTGATGCCGAGGACGTCCAACGCTGCGGGGGCGACCTCGAACGGCGCGGGGGGAGTGGTGCTGTTCTCGGGAGCCGTCGGGGACGGCATCATGGTGGTGCGCATGTGCTGCTCCTTGCAGGTGAGCGAGTGCGTAGGAGTCCCGCCGGGCGGCATCCCGGCGGGACTCGTCTCTGCTTGGTCGGTTGTTCGAGCCGGTGACGGCCCTGATGGACCCGGGTGGTCCCGGCCCGGCCCCGCGTCCCGTGTTGTGCCGAGAAGCGGGGTCGGACAGGCACCCCTGGGGTGCGGCGCGGCCATTCCGTGCCGCCGCTCTCCGCCGGTCGGCGCACCCTTGTCGGGGTGCCGTGGCCACGTCTTCCCTTCGCCGCCCCTTGTCTGCTCGGGGTGGGGTCAGGGCTTGCGCGCTGTGTGCCTCAAGGGCTTGTGAAAGCTCGTGCGCTCCGGGATTCCACGCGGTGGACAGGGCTCTGCCCTGGTCACCGGAGTCCTCTTCCGGGCTGCGGCCTGTGGCCGTGAAACTGTTATAGCACGCGATCGTCAGGTGTACTAGTACAGTAGGCATATTCCTTGGCTCGGAAGCGTTGTGGCTCGTAGAGTCCCAGCTCACATGGCTGAACATCTATGCGTACTAGTACACTGATCATGTTCACCACGAAGGAGCCACACGTGTCCCCTCAGGTCCAACGAACCGACCCGCCCTACATGCAGGTCGTCAAGCACATCAAGGCTGAGATCGAGTCCGGTGCCCTCCAGGACGGGCAGAAGATCGATTCCGTGCGCGCTCTCAGCGCGAAGTGGAAGATCTCGCTGGCGACCGCGACCAAGGTCGTCGGGGTGCTCAAGGCTGAGGGCCTGGTGCGCAGCGAACCCGGCAAGGGCAGCATCGTCACCCGCGACCAGGCGGCGGCCAGCGCCAAGGACCGTGTGCTCCGCAGCCTGGAGGGCCGGATCTACGCGGCGAACGAGCGTGCCGAGATCCGCTCAGCCGAACTGGTGCCGGCACCCGAGGAAGTCGCGGACGCCCTCGGCCTGCCCGCCGGTACGCACGTCATCCGGCGCCAGCGGGTCACCCTTCGGGATGACGTGCCCTCCTCGGCCAGCACGTCCTGGTTCAAGGGTGAGCTGGCCGAGAGCGCCCCCCTGCTTCTGGAAGCGAAGCGGTTGCCGCAGGGCACCCCGAAGTACATCGAGGAGCAAACGGGGCTCACGGCCGCGGCGGGTAAGGACCAGCTCCGCGCGGACATCGCCTCGGAGGAGGACTCCGCGGCGCTGGGCATCCCGCTCGGTTCCCCGGTCCTGCGCAAGCAGAACTGGGTCTTGAACGCCGAGGGCGACGTGATCGAGTTCGGCCAGTCCGTCTCCGTGGCCCGTCGCTGGGCCACGTACAACTACGAGATCTCCAGGTAGGAGCGACATGGAACTGCTGCACTCGGGCAAGGTGCGCGACGTCTACGCCGATGGTGACGACCTCATCCTGGTGGCCTCGGACCGCGTGAGCGTCTACGACGTCGTGTTGCCCACCCCCATCCCCGACAAGGGCAAGATCCTCACACAGCTCTCGCTGTGGTGGTTCGAGCAGTTGGCCGACGTGGTGCCCAACCACATCATCTCCGCGACGGACGTCCCGGAGGAGTGGGCCGGGCGCGCGGTGCGCTGCCAGAAGCTCACCATGCTCCCCGTGGAGTGGATCGCTCGCGGCTACCTCGCGGGCCTCGGGCTCAAGGAGTACGAGAAGCAGGGCACGGTCTCGGGGATCAAGCTCCCCGAGGGCCTGGTGGAAGCCTCCAAGCTCCCCGAACCGATCTTCACCCCCACGACCAAGGCGACCGAGGGCCACGACGAGTTCATCACCTTCGCGGACGTCGTCGAGGAGATCGGCCAGGAGACCGCTGACCGCCTGCGCACGGTAACCCTGGACGTGTACAAGCGCGGCGCTGAGATCGCCGCTGAGCGCGGCATCATCATCGCTGACACCAAGCTGGAGTTCGGCCGCGCGGCGGACGGTACGCTCGTGCTCGCGGATGAGGTGCTGACCTCGGACTCGTCGCGGTTCTGGCCTGCGGACGACTGGCAGCCGGGTAGGCCCCAGCATGCGTTCGACAAGCAGTTCGTGCGGGACTGGTCCAGCACCATCACCGACTGGGACCGCACCCCGCCCGGCCCCGAGATCCCTGATGAGATCGTGGAAGCGACCCGAGCCCGGTACATCGAGGTCTACGAGCGGATCACCGGCAAGCGCTGGGAGGCGTGAGCATGTATCAGAGCTACGACCGCAACAAGCTTGTGCGGCAGGTGCGGGAACTCCTGGAGCGTGAGGGCCTTCAGCCGGTGGCGCAGGACGACCCGAAGCCGGAGCACGCCGCGATGCTGCTTCTGCGTTCCTTCGGAGTGGAGCCCGTCGTCGACCACGTGGAAGCCCTCAAGGGTGCGATGAACCGCACCTGGGAAGAAGCAGACGAGGAACGAACTAGAAATCGGAATCGCAATTCCTAAAGGAGGCTATAGAGGAAGAAAGCCCGGGCTGATGGCCCGGGCTTTATCGCGGGTCGAATGCCTTCAGAAGCAGGTGGCTCCTGGGTGCTCTAAAATAAATTGCAGTTCCCTGTGGTTTCAGTTATCCTGGATGAGCTTTGCCCTTAGATGGTGGAGGTAGGGCTTGGGGATCTCTCGTAAGAAAATAGAACTGTGGAAGTCGATGGCGAGGTTCAAGCCTGCGGAGCAAATAGAGAGCATCGAATTTTCGAAGGACTCTGTTTTCTCGGGGCAAAATGTCAGGTTTAGACCTTTCACTATTGTATGCGGAATGCATGGCTCGGGGAAGAGTGCACTGCTTGGCTACGTTGCCAGCTGTCTGTATAAGGGCATTCTTCACCCAGACAGGCCACCCTTCTACGAAAATCGGATCAGTCGCGGGGACAGGCCAGTTATTCGAGGGACGTGCCATGTTAGGGTTCGGCGAGATGAATCTGAAATAAGCTATTCGACCGGTCCTGGCCGAGAAGGGGAGGACTACGGTTCGCCGGCAGCTTTGACGGACTCTATTGGAGAAATCCACCCGAGGTTTCTTGATCCAAGTGAGTTGGCGTCAGAGATCGGGATTTTCTTCCAGGATTTCGATCTGCGATATTTTGACCTGATCTCTGAAGATCCCCAAGTTCAGGACCGGAGAGACCTGGAAGCGCTCCGGGATATTCTTGGTGTGTCGTACGAGGAGGTAATATATTTTCCCGTTGTAGTAGATCCTGAGTACTCCGTTGAATGGCCTTATGTCAAAGCCAAGCTTAAGGGAGAGTGGATCGATTCCCACCAAATGAGCTATGGAGAGTTGTGTGTTCACTTCATAAGATGGGTCCTTAAGAACCCTTGGGGTGGGCCAGTCGTGCTTGATGAGCCCGAGGCGAACATAGCTCATCGTGGACATGCAGCGCTTCTCGACGAAATTGCTCGATTGGCGCGTTCGTCGAAGACACAAGTTATCCTAGCAACTCACTCCCTATCCTTTCTCGAGCGTGTTCCCTTGAGTTGGGTTCTGATGTGTGTGCGTTCGGAGCTGAACCCTGTTATAGTCGAGCCCTCCCGCATTTCTGACCTTCGAGACACGCTAGGGATAGAGAACCCGCTTCGGGCATTAGTTGTGGTAGAGGATGAGATTGCCAATCTCACTCTTCAATTGATTCTCGGTGCCCACGGATTTCCCTTGTCTAGTAATGTGGAGATCATCGAGGCAGGCTCCTGGGTCGATGTAGTGAGAACTGTGAAAATTTTGTCCAGTTCTTCTAGGGTTGCCGCAGTGGCAATTATCGATGGAGACCAATCCGATAAGGTATCTCCCGAGGATTGTGTGCTCGCGCTCCCTGGTAGTGGACCTCCTGAGAAAGTCCTCTTTGAAAATGCACTGCTTTTCACTTCGGAGTTTGCAGCGAAGCTCGGGCTCTCAGAAGCTTCCACGAGAGTTTATTTGAGCGAACTTCTTGGCCTTGACCATCACCAGTGGCTTGAGAGATTATCTCGGAGAACTGGACAAGATCGCGGATATTGTTTGCGAGTTGCGTTCGAAATATGGCACAGTAATTCAGAAAACAAGGCCGAATGTGAGATCCTGGCTAGAGGGATAGAAAGAATAGTTTCCGGATAAAGAGGCGTTTAGGGGTGGAGATTCTAAAAATATCTGGATAAAAATCGGCGGGCGCATTCAGACTGAGTTGCATCTTGGTGGGGGCGGAGCGGCATGCAGCGGCCAATGCGCGGCCGTGTTTCGTCGCGACCAAGCCGGTTCCGGTGTTCGCGCAGGTCAACGTGGTTGCATGCGTGCTCAGCGTGGCCTACTGAAAAGCGGAAGGTCGGCGGTTCGACCCCGCCCCTAGCCACCCACCCTGAACAGGGACGACGCCCGGAGGCCACAGGCTCCGGGCGTTTTTTGACGTCAACGTGACAGCAACCGGTTCAGCCGGGCGCGCCCCCAGCCTCCCGAGCGCCCGCCGCCCGACCGTCCTCCGCCGTATGGGTCGCTCCAGGAGATTCGGACGCGTCCTGACGGCGCTTGGCCGAGCGGCCCCGACGCCCTTTCGACGGGGAGGATCCCGGACGGGGCGTCCGGTCCAGGGGCTCGTAGGCGGTGATCTCCTCGTCCGGACCCGAGACGGCCGGGTCCAACGCCTCGCGGTGGAGCGGGGGTCGGCGTGGGCCGGAGAGCGCCGACCGCTGCCAGCGGTGTGCCGCGACCGGCCGGAAAGTGGTCGAACAGGCAGGATGTGAGGGGTGGACGGGAGGGTCCCGCGGGTCGCCCGGTCCCTTGGGCCCCGTCGGTGGGCCGGGGGCGCGTCGATCAGCGCGGTGAGCCGGATGTGGGCGAGGAGAGAGCGGAAGAGGGCGGAACATGGCGGAGGATGAGGTGGAACGCCCGGAGGGCTTCGGTGAGCGGCTGCTGGGGCTGCTGCTGGATCGGGCCCGGTTGATGCCGCCCCGGCTGATCGCCCCGCTGATCGCGGAGGAAGTGACCAAGGTCGGCGGCCGTGACGTCTCCATCCTGCTCCAGGACTACGCGCAGGAGCTGTTGGTGCCGCTGCCGGGCAAGGGGCTGCACGTGGGCCGACCCGAGCCGATGGGCGGTTCCCCCGCCGGCCGGGCCTTCCTCCGTGTGGAGGTCGTCGAGGTACCGCAGCCCCGTGGCGGCGTCCGCGTGTACCTGCCCCTGCTGGACGGAAGCGACGAGGTGGGGGTGATGGCCCTCACCCTGGACGCGGTCGGCGACGACGACCGGCGCCTGCTGGGCAGGCTCGCCAGCCTGGTCGCCGACATCCTGGTCACCAAGAACGCCTACACCGACCAGTTCTTCCTGGTCCGGCGCCGGGAGCCGATGACCGTGTCCGCGGAGATCCAGTGGGGGCTGCTGCCGCCGTTGACGATGACCGTGCCGCAGGTCGAGGTGGCCGGCATGCTGGAGCCCGCCTACCGCGCGGCCGGCGACAGTTTCGACTACGCGCTCAACGGCGACATCCTGCACGTGGCCGTGATCGACGCGATGGGCCACGGCCTGGAGGCCGCCACGATGGCGGCCGTCGCCATCGGCGCCTACCGGCATGCCCGGCGGGTGTTCATCAGCCTGACCGAGAAGTACGCGTTCATGGACGACGCCATCTCCCGGCAGTTCGGCCCCGACCACTTCGTCACGGCACAGCTGATGCACGTCAACATCGCCACCGGTGAGCTGGAACTGGTCAACGCGGGCCACCCCGCGCCGCTGCTGATCCGCGACGGCCGGGTCGCGGGGCAGCTGGAGAGCGCGACGACGCTGCCCGTCGGCCTCAACGGTGAGAGACCCCGGCTCAAGGAGCACACGCTCCGGCCGGGTGACCGGGTGCTGTGCTACACCGACGGCATCACCGAGGAGCACCTCGCAGACGGGGTGCTGTTCGGCGAGGAGCGCCTCATCCGCTGCGTCAACCGCCTCGGGAAGGAGCCGTCAGAGGGGGCGCGGGCGGATCTGCGCCGACTCTCCCACACGCTGAAGGGGGAACGGGGCGGGCGCACCACCGATGACGCCACCCTTTTCATGATCGAGTGGCGCGGGGGCTCCGCCGACCACCTCGCCGAGCTCGACTGAGGAACCGGCGGCCCCACCGTACGGACCGCGCCGAGTCTCCGCCGGTCTCGTGCGGGCGTCGCTCACCGCCTGTCGTAGGTCAGCACGACCGTGCCGCTCTCCAGGGGGCGGGCGCCCTGGAGAGCGAAGTGGGTCGGCGAGAAGTCGGCCCGGAACAGGGGGACGCCGGCGCCCAGGACGACCGGGTAGAGCTTGACGACCAGCGCGTCGATCTCCGCGAGCAGGGCGCCCGCCAGGCGTCCTCCTCCCGCCAGGTAGACGTCCCCTCCGTCCCCCGACTCCTCGGCCTTCAGCTCCCGGATCCGCTCCACCGCGTCCGAGGCGATGACCTCCACCGCGGGGTCCTCGCTCCTCCCGAGGCTCTCCGACACCACGTACTGCCGCAGGTGGGCGTACGGGCTGGTGATCCCGATCTCCAGGGCGGGTTCGTAGGTGGCCCGGCCCTGGACGACGACGGCGAAGTTCGGGTTCGGGACGTCCACGCCCAACTGTTCGCGGACGTGGGTCGGCAGGGTGTCCGGGAACTCCTCGACGATGAGGTCGACCACGTCCGGGGTCACCGGGAAGTCGTCGACCTGGCCCTCGGGGCCCGCGATGTAGCCGTCGAGGGACATGCCGACGTAGTAGACGAGTCTGCGCATACTGTCCTCTTTTCACTCCATGCAAAGTACTTCAAGTGAAGTGATTTGAATGTAGTACTACGCTTGAAGTGATGTCAATCCGAACGAAGGGGAACCACCCATGCGCAAGAACCCCGAGCGCCGGGCCACCCTGCTCGACGCCGCCATCGAGGTGCTCGCCCGCGAGGGCGCGCGCGGTCTGACCTTCCGAGCCGTGGACCAGGAGGCGGGCGTCCCGGTCGGCACGTCCTCCAACTACTTCGACAGCCGTGACGACCTGTTCACCCAGGTCGGCCACCGTTTCTACCAACGTCTGGAGCCCGGGGCCGACCTCCTCGCCGCCGCCCAGGAGGGGCCGCGCGACCGCGCCCGGGTCGCCGAACTCATGCACGACGTCGTGGACCGCGTCAGCGACTTCCGCTCCGGCTTCCTCGCCCAGATCGAGCTGCGCCTGGAGGCCACGCGCCGTCCGGAGCTGCGCCGTCTGCTCACCGAGCGGGTCCGCGCGGACCTGGACGCCAACATCGACTTCCACGTCCGCTCCGGCTTCCCCGGGGGCGGCACCTCCGTCACCCTGCTCCACCTGGCGTTGAACTGGCTCATCCTGGAGCGGCTCACCCTGCCCGACGTCATCCCCCGGGAGCGCGCCCGCGCACTGGTGGACGCGGCGGTCGAGCGGGTCGTCCCCGACCCCGACGACCCCGTCTGAGGGGGTCATCGCCAGACGGTCCCGACGGCCGCCGCCGGGCTCCGTCCCTGCTACCGTCGGTGACCCCGTTCTCACCTGCGGGGACGTGGTCGCGAAAGCGGGGGTGGAGGCAGGCCGGGGTCAATGTTTTGTTAGCCTTACCTAACCAGACCTCGCCATGCCGTCGACGGTCGGCGGAGGTTCGGCCACCCCGTGTTGAGGAGCCCTTTTCGCATGCCCGCAGTACGCCTGCCCGGACCCGCACGGTACGCCGCCGCAGGGCTCGCCCTGACCGCTCTCCTGACCGCCTGCTCCGGCGGTGACACCGAGGACGCCGCCACGGGCGGTGACGGCGGCGGTGACGGCGCCTTCCCCGTCACCATCGACAGCGCCCTCGGCGAGACGGTCATCCCCGAGCGGCCCGAACGCGTGGTCACCTGGGGCTGGTCCGCCCAGGACGTCGTCCTCGCCCTCGACGTGATGCCGGTCGCCATGCCCCGCAACGACTACGGGGGCGACGAGGACGGCGTCCTGCCGTGGGACGCCGAGAGGATCGAGGAACTCGGCGACGAGGCCCCCACCATCCTCACCGGCGCGCACTCCGACGCCCCGCCCCTGGAGGAGATCGTCGAGGCCCGCCCGGACGTGATCCTCGCCCCCAACTCCGGGATCACCCAGGAGGACTTCGACCGCCTCTCCGGCATCGCCCCCACCGTCGCCTACCCTGACCAGCCCTGGGCCACCACGTGGCAGGAGCAGGTCGACATCGTCGGCCGCGCCCTCGGCATGGAGGAGGAGGCCGACGCCCTGCTGGCGCGGACCCGGGAACAGGTCGAGGAGTTCGCCGCCGAGCACCCCGTCCTGGAGGGCACCACCTTCTTCTACGCCGCCGCGAACGAGGCGGACGTGCTCAACGTCTACCGGGAGTACGACCCCCGCGTCGAGATGCTCACCGACCTGGGCATGGCGCCCGGCGCCAGTGCGACCGAACTGGACACCGACCCCGACGACTCGTTCTTCTTCCAGGTCTCCCGCGAGAACCTCCAGGAGATCGAGACCGACGTCCTGGTCATGTACTTCGCGAACGAGCAGGCCCTGGAGGAGTTCACCTCCGACCCGCTCGTCGCCGCCATGCCCGCCGTCCGGGAGGACCGCTTCGCCCCGATCGTCGGCGAGGACTTCGTGATGGCCAGCAGCGCCCCCACCGTCCTGTCCGTCCCGTGGATGCTCGACCGGTACGTGCCGGAGCTGGCCGCCGCGGCCGAGAACGTCGAGTAGCGCGGACGCCGGCATGACCACAACGACCGGGGGCGGCACGGGCGCCGCCCCCGCCGTCCGGACCCGCGGGCGGCTCCGCGTCCCCCTGGGCTTCGTCCTGCTGGGCTCGGGGCTCGCGGTCGCCGTGGCGTGCAGCCTCGCGGTGGGAGCCAACCCCCTGCCGCTCCGCGTCGTCGCCGACGCCCTGCTCGACACCGACCTGTCCGACCCGGAACACCTGATCATCGTCGACCGTCGGGTGCCGCGCACCCTCGTCGGACTCGCGGCGGGCGCGGCCCTGGGCATGGCGGGCGCGGTCATGCAGGGCCTGACCCGCAACCCCCTCGCCGACCCCGGGCTGCTCGGGATCAACGCGGGGGCCTCGCTGTCCGTGGTGGCCGCGATCAGCCTCCTCGGCGTCACCTCCCCGGGCGGGTACGTCTGGTTCGCCTTCGTGGGCGCCGCCCTGGCGTCGACGGTCGTGTACGGGGTGTCGAGCCTGGGCCGCGAGGGCGCCACCCCGGTCAAGCTGGCCCTGGCGGGGGCGGCGGTCACGGCGGCGCTGACCTCGATCGTCACGGCCGTCCTCCTCGTCGACCGGTCCACCCTGGACCAGATGCGGTTCTGGCAGGTGGGCGCACTGGCCTCACGCGACCTGTCCGTGTTCCTGCGCACCGGGCCGTTCGTCCTGGCCGGGGCGGTCGTCGCCCTGGGACTGGGCCGGACCCTCAACGGTCTCGCTCTCGGCGAGGACGTGGCGCGCGGACTGGGCCAGAACCTCGCCCGGACCCGCGGCCTGGCCGCCCTCGCGGTCATCGCGCTGTGCGGCGCCGCCACGGCGGCCGTCGGGCCGATCGGCTTCGTCGGACTGCTCGTGCCGCACGCGGCGCGGTTCGCGGTCGGCCTCGACTACCGCCTGATCCTGCCGTTCAGCGCGCTCGCCGCACCCACCCTCCTCCTGGCCTGCGACGTCGTCGCGCGTGTGGTCGCGCGGCCCGGGGAGCTCCAGGTGGGGATCGTCACCGCGGCGATCGGCGCGCCACTGTTCATCGCCCTGGTACGGCGGGGAAGGGCGGTGCGGCTGTGATCCGCGACCCCGGAACCCCGAGCGGCCCGCCCACGCCTCGACCGGCCCCCGACCGATCCGCCTCCTCCGTCCGCGCCGTCCGCCTGCGCGGGAACCGGCGCGAGCTCGGGGTCACGCTCGTCTTCCTGCTGGTGCTCCTGGCCCTCATGGCGCTCGGGGTGAGTATGGGTCGGGCGTCGGTGTCCCTGCCCGAACTCCTCGACCTCCTCACCGGGCGCGCCGACCAGGTCACCCGCTTCGTCGTCGTGGAGCTGCGCCTGCCCCGACTGCTCACCGCCGTGGTCGCGGGGGCGTGCCTGGGGCTGTCGGGCGCCCTGCTCCAGAGCATCGTCCGCAACCCGCTGGCCAGTCCGGACATCGTCGGCATCACCCACGGCGCAAGCGCGGCCGGGGTCGTCGGCGTGGTCTACCTGGGGATCAGCGGACTGGCCCTGGCCGGGTTCGTCTGCCTGGGCGGCGTCGGCGCGGCGGTCGCGATCTACCTGCTCGCCTGGCGGCGCGGTGTGGTCGGGTACCGGCTCCTGCTCACGGGCATCGGCGTGGCCGCCCTGGCCACGAGCGTCGTCTCCTGGGTCCTCACCCAGACGGACGTGCGCGACGCGACGGTGGCGCTGACCTGGATCACGGGTAGTCTGGCCCGCGCCGACTGGCCCACCCTGAACCCGCTGCTGGTCTGCGCCGGGATCCTGGCGGTGCTGTTGGCCGTGGTGGGCCCGCGACTGCGTTCGCTGGAGCTCGGCGACGACCCGGCGGACGCCCTGGGCGTCTCCGTGGAGCGCACCCGGTTCTGGCTGCTGCTGGCCTCGGTGGCGCTGGCCTCCTCGGCGGTGGCGGTGACCGGTCCGGTCGCGTTCGTCGCACTGGTCAGCGCGCCCATCGCCCGGCGTACCGTGGGTTCGGGCCGACCTGCCCCGGTCCCGGCGGCGCTGGTCGGCGCCGTGATCATGCTCGCGTCCGACCTCATCGCGCAGTTCACGATCCCCGAGACCACCCTCCCGGTGGGCGTGGTGACCGGTGTCGTGGGCGCTCCGTACCTTCTCTGGCTCCTCATGCGGACCAACCGGTCCGGGGCGGGTGGTTGACATGACTCTGACCGACAGCGGCGGCGCGGCGGGCTCCGTCGACGCCTTCACCTCCCTGGAGACCGAGGGGTTGACGCTCGGCTACGGGGAGGAGCCGGTCGTCCACGACCTCACGGTCAGCGTGCCACCGGGCGTGGTCACCTCGATCGTCGGAGCCAACGGGTGCGGCAAGTCCACGCTGCTGCGCGGCATGGCCCGGTTGCTGACCCCGCGTTCGGGGCGGGTGCTGCTCAACGGCTCGGACATCCACGCCCTCGCCACCCGCGACGTCGCCCGGATCGTCGGACTGCTGCCGCAGAACCCGGTCGCGCCCGAGGGGATCACGGTCGCCGACCTCGTCGGCCGGGGCCGCTACCCGCACCAGGGCTGGTTCCGCCGCTGGACGGCGGAGGACGACCGGGCGGTCCAGGAGGCGTTGACGGCGACGGACACGCTGGACCTGGCGGAGCGGCCGGTGGACGAGCTCTCCGGCGGGCAGCGGCAGCGGGTGTGGATCGCGATGACCCTCGCCCAGCGCACCGACCTGCTGCTGTTGGACGAACCGACGACCTTCCTCGACATCGCCCACCAGGTCGAGGTCCTGGACCTGCTGCTGGAGCTGAACCGGACCCGGGGCACCACGGTCGTCATGGTGCTGCACGACCTCAACCTGGCCGCGCGCTACTCCGACCACCTGGTGGCGATGCGGGAGGGGCGGGTCCACGCCTCCGGCCGCCCGAGGGACGTGGTCACCGAGGACCTGGTCCGCGACGTCTTCGGGCTGTCGGCGAAGGTGTACCCGGACCCCGTCTCCGGTACCCCGAGCCTGTCGCCGCTGGTGCGCAACCCCGAGCACCTGCCGAGCTGAACCGGGCGGCTCCGCGGGCGACTGTGACCCGGACCGCGGCGCGTTCGGGGCCGCTCGGGTAGTGTCCGGCCACGTGAGCCACGCGACCGCCGCAGACGGCACCCGGATCTGGTACGACACCCTCGGTGAGGGCGAGCCCCTGCTGCTCGTCCACGGGCAGTCCCTCGACCACACGATGTGGAACGGGGTCGCCGAGGGGCTGGCCCGCCGCCACCGGGTCGTCCGGATGGACCTGCGCGGCACGGGCGACAGCGACGCCCCGGTCGACGAGCCCTACACGATGGACCTCCTCGCCCGCGACGCCCTCGCGGTCCTGGACGACCTCGGCGTCGGGCGCGCCCACGTCTACGGCTTCTCCATGGGCGGCAAGGTCGCGCAGACGCTCGCGGCCACGTCCCCCGGGAGGATCGGCGCCCTCATCCTGGGCTCGACCGCACCGGGCGGGACGCACGAGGTCGAGCGCCCCCGCGAGGCGTCGCTGGCCCTGCGCAAGGCCAACACCGAGGAGGGGCGCGGGCTCATCGCGCACCTGTTCTACACACCGGCCTGGGCCGACGCGCACCCGGACACCGTCGCCACGATCGTGCCGCGCAACCCCCTGCGCGCCCAGCGGCGGCACTACGAGGCCAGCCTCCGCCACGACGGGTGGGACCTGCTCCCCGCCATCACCGCGCCGACGCTGGTCCTGCACGGCGAGGACGACGAACTCACCCCCGCCGCCAACGCCAAACTGCTGGCCGAGCGCATCCCGGGCGCACGCCTGTCGCTCCTGCCCGGGGTCCGCCACGGGTACCCGCACGAGGCGGCGCCCGGGGCCACCCGGGAGGTTCTCGACTTCCTGGCGGAGCACCCGCTGTCCGGCTGACACCGGGCGATCCGGCCGGTTCCGGTCCGGCTCAGGCCGGGGGCCACCGCTCGGCGCGCAGCCGGTCGAGCTGGCGCCGGTCGCGCTTGGTCGGGCGGCCCGCGCCCCGGTCCCGCCGGATCACGGGTCCGGTCGCCTGGGGCGGAGGGGCGGGTGTCCGGTCGACGTAGCACCGCGTCGCGATGGGCGCCCCGACCCTCTTGACGATGACATGGCTCACGTCGACCAGCCGCGTCGTGCCGTGCAGGCGGACGCGGACCTCGTCCCCGACCCTCACCGCGGTGGCCGCCTTGGCGGGGCGGCCGTTGACGCGGACGTGGCCGCCGCGGCACGCCTGGGCGGCGTCCGACCTCGTCTTGGTGAGGCGGACGGCCCACAGCCAGCGGTCGACCCGGGTGGATTCGGGGCCGGACGGCAGGGGCGCCGACGGGTCGCTCACACCCTCTCCTCTCGGTCTCGTCGGGCGTTGTGAGCCACTTTAGGCGGGCGGCGGTACGAAGTACTCCAAAGTCGCGCTAGAGTTGTTCCTGCAACGAGGTCCTGTGGAGCAGTTAGGAGTGCTCGCCACCCTGTCAAGGTGGAGGCCGCGGGTTCAAATCCCGTCAGGACCGCAGCCGGAGCCCGGCACCGCGAGGTGCCGGGCTCCTGTCGTTGTGGGGTGGAACCCGCGCGAGGGGGAAGGTCCCCTTCGGAGGCGACGGCACCGGTCACGGAAGGATGACGGCACGTTGGGCTACCGGTACGCCACCGAGCGGGCGGACCACTCGGCGTTGGCGAGCGGGCAGGTACTGCGTTCGGCGCCCGGGTACCCGGGCTTCCCCGTGCGACTGGCGAGCGAACTCTTCCAGCGCGCGCTGGCCCACGTCCACGACACCCCGGTGCGCCTGTGGGACCCCTGCTGCGGCGGCGGGTACCTGGTCACGGTGCTGGGGCTGCTCCACCGCGACCGGATCTCCCACGTGCGCGCCTCGGACGTGGACGCCGACGCGGTCGAGCTGGCGGCACGCAACCTGGAGCTGCTGACGGCCTCCGGCCTCGCGGCGCGTGAGGCGGAGCTGCGCCGGTCGGCGCGGGACTTCGGACGGGTGGCGTTCGTGGAGCGGGCCGAGGCGGCGGCCGACCTCGCCGCCGGTCTGGCCGCGATGGGCGGAGACCTGCCGCACGACTCGGCGGTGGCCGACGTGTTCACCCTGGAGAAACCGGTCGACGCCGACCTGGTGGTGACGGACGTGCCCTACGGGGAGATGACCCGGTGGTCCGGGGCCGTGCCGGGTCGGGACCCGGTGGGCGCCCTGCTGGCCTCGCTCGGCCGTGTCCTGCCCGATCGGGCCGTCGTGGTCGTCACGGCGCGCACCCGGCGGATCGCGCTGCCCGAGGGGGTGCGGGCCCTCGAACGCGTGCGGGTCGGCAACCGCTCGGCGGTCCTCGTCCGCGCCCGCGACGTGGCCCCCTCCTCCGGCTGAGGCCCCCCGTCCTCCTCCGTCCGGGGCCGATTGTCACCCCTCACGGAGTGGGAAACGTGACATCCGTGCCGGATCAGGCATATTCAGTTACGGAACGTGGCGGGATCCGGGTCGGGGCCCGCCGGGTCAGGCAGCGGTGAACGGGGGTTGTCCTCATGACGTCACGAGGCGAGCGCGGAGTCCCGTGGGGGCGTCCGGTACGTCCGGCCCGCGGAGTGAACCAGGTCGGGCCGTGCTCCCGGGAGGTGTCCGCCGAGGACGGGACCGCCCTCACCCGGGTGGACGACTATCCGGCGGTCGTGCCGGACCGCCCCGCGCTCGACCGGCACGGTTACCCGCACCGGCCCAGGTGACCGCGTTTCCCGGGGCCCGAGCCCGCACCGCCGCCCAGCCCAGAAGGCACCACCCAGGAGACCCGGCATCATGGAGCTGTTCCCGTCCTTCCCGCTCGACACGTGGTACGACACCAAGCAGACGCTGCACCGCTTCGAGCAGATCGTCGGCAAGACGCGCCTGCGCCACAGCCCGCGCCGCAACCACTGGTGGCACGTGCCCTTCCACCTGACCGGCACGGGGATCACGACGCGTCCGATGGGGATGGTGGACGGCAACCCCGTGTTCACCGTCGACTTCGACTTCGTCCGCCACCAACTGGTCGCGTCGAACATCGACGGGGCACGGGTGTCCTTCCCGCTCCAGGGCAACAGCGTCGCCTCCTTCTACCTGCGGTTCCAGTCCGCCCTGGACAGCCTGGGCGTGGACGGGAGCATCCCGGAGGCGCACCCGTTCGACCTGCCCGACACCGAGCGGCCGTTCGTGGAGGACCACGAGCACGCCACCTACGTGCCCGAGCACGCCACGCGGTACTGGCAGATCCTCAGCCAGGTCAACCTCGTCCTGGAGGAGTTCTCGGCGGGGTTCTCCGGCAAGACCAGCCCCGTGCACCACTTCTGGCACACCTTCGACATCGCGGTCACCCGTTTCTCCCCGCACCCGGTGCCGCAACCGAAGGAGGCGGGCGAACTGATCCGCGAGGCCTACTCGCGGGAGGTCGTGAGCTTCGGGTTCTGGTTCGGCGACGACAACATCCCCGAACCGTGCTTCTACTCCTACACCGCCCCCGAACCCCGGGGGCTGACCGAGCGGCGGCTCGCGCCCACGGCGGCGGAGTGGGTGGAGAGCGGCCACGGGCACCTGGCGCTGCTGCGGTACGCCGACGCGCGCAAGGCGCCGGACCCGCGGGCCACCGTCCTGGAGTTCCTGGAGAGCGCCTACCGGGCGGGGGCGGAGCTGGCCGGGTGGGACATCGACGCGCTGGCCTGTCCCGGAGGGATCACCGATCCGTACCGGGCCGGCCACTGAGGGCGGTCGCCGCCGCCGGAGGAGGTCGCCGGGCGCTCCGGTTCGGGAACACCTGGCAGTTTTGCCCCGTTCTTTGGTGTGCGCGGAGTTTCCGGGGGAATGGGGCCCCGGAAGCGGAACGCGCCTGCAGGGCCCGCGGAGGGCACCCGGAGCGGGGGAGTGGCATGGACCTGACCGTCGTCGACGCGCCGGAGCGGTCGAGATACGAGGTGAGCGCCGACGGACGGGTGGTGGGTTTCTCCGCCTACCACCTCATCGAGGAGGGGGTGCTCGCCCTGCCCCACGTGGAGGTGGAATCCTCCTTCGAGGGTCGGGGCGTGGCCAGCACGCTCCTGCGGGAGTCCCTCGACGACATCCGCGCCCGCGACCTGAAGGTCGTGCCGATCTGCCCGTTCGTCCAGGCGTTCCTGGAGCGGCACCCGGGCTACGGGGACCTGGTCCAGGGGGCCTGAGCCGGTCCGGTCGGGTGCTCCGGGCGCAGGCGTCCGTCCCGGTCGGGGGCGGTCCCCGCGATGCCCCCCGCCGGGGGTCACCGCGTCCACGGAGAGATCGAACTTTCGCGTAACGGAAAAATCACCTTCCCGTGACGGTGCGCACCCACGGGTGAGTGACCCGTGTTCGGGGGTATACGGCTGCGGTTGCCCGTTGTATCCCGGAGCGAAGGAGCTCACCCGTCGTGTTAGTCGCAGACGCAACCCCCACCCTCGACGAACGCGTCACCGGCGCCATCGGGGACTTCAACAACGACATCCTCTGGTCCTGGGGCGTGATCCCGCTCCTGGTCGTCGTCAGCCTGTACTTCACCTTCGGGTCCGGCGTGGTCCAGCTCCGGATGCTGCCCGAGATGTTCCGGGTCCTGAGAAGCAAACCCGAGACGGCGCCCGACGGCAAGAAGGCCGTCTCCTCGCTCCAGGCGTTCATGATCTCGGCCGCGGCGCGCGTCGGCACCGGCAACATCGTCGGCGTGTCCGTCGCCATCGCGCTCGGCGGTCCCGGCGCGGTGTTCTGGATGTGGCTGATGGCGACGGTGGTCGGCGGCGCCAGCTTCGTCGAGGCCACGCTCGCGCAGCTCTACAAGGTCCGCGACCGGTCCGGCTACCGGGGCGGCCCCGCCTACTACATGGAGCGCGGGCTCGGCCAGCGGTGGATGGGGGTCCTGTTCGCGGTCATCCTCATCCTGACCTTCCCGATGGTGTTCAACGCGGTGCAGAGCAACACCATCGCCGGCGCGGTGGCCAACTCCTCCGAGACCCTGGGGACCGGTTCCGGGATGTGGCTGTCGGCCGCGGTCGGCGCCGTGCTCGTCGTGGTCACCGCTCTGGTCATCTTCGGCGGCGTCCGCCGGATCGCGCACACCGCCCAGGCGCTCATCCCGTCGTTCGCGGCCCTGTACGTCGTCATCGGTCTGGTCATCATGGCCATGAACTACGAGGCGATCCCGGCCGTGTTCGCCACGATCTTCGAGCACGCCTTCGGCCTGCGCGAGTTCGGCGCGGCCACGCTCGGCACGGTGATCATCCAGGGTGTGCGCCGGGGGATGTTCTCCAACGAGGCCGGTCTGGGATCGGCGCCGGTCGCGGCGGCCAGCGCCTCCGTGACGCACCCGGCCAAGCAGGGCCTCGTGCAGACGCTGGGCGTGTACTTCGACACCCTGGTGCTGTGCACGGTCACCGCCTTCATCATCCTGCTCGCCGCGGGGGACCAGGTCGGCGGGGAACTGGAGGGCGACCTGGCGCAGCACGCCGTCATGGCGTCGCTGGGCCCGTGGGCGCTGCACCTGATGACCGTGATCATCCTGCTGGTCGCGTTCACGTCGGTGCTCGGCAACTACTACTACGGTGAGTCCAACATCGAGTACCTCACCGGTCACCGGGGCGTGCTGATCGGGTACAAGGTCGTGTTCCTGCTGGCGACCTTCCTGGGCTCGCTGGGGTCGATCGACCTGGTCTGGACGCTGGCCGACACGACCATGGGCTCCATGGCGCTGATCAACCTACTGGCGATCACGCCGCTGGCACTGATCGCGTTCCGCCTGCTCAAGGACTACAACCAGCAGCGTCGGGAGGGGCGGGACCCGGTGTTCACCCGGGACCGGATGCCCGACCTGCGCGGGGTCGAGTGCTGGGAGTCGGAGGAGGAGGTCCTCTCCGGCGTCCGGAAGCAGGGGTCGTCCTGAGCCGTCCGCACCGGGGCCGGCGGGGTGACGGCCCCGTGCGGCGGGGGCGGTGACCGGGCCGACGACCGGGTCACCGCCCCCCGCGCGTGGGGGCACACGGAGACGGCGAACCGTACGAATCGTGTAGAAGTCCGGAAAGCCTCTTGTTTACCGGCATCCGTGTTCTTTCGGTCACGAAGCCGAGGCGCTAGTGTTCTGCATCACAGTTGTGGCGCCCGTGTGTCTCGCCGAGGGAGTCGGATGTCCATCGTCTCAATCGAGCCCGCCACCGCCGAGCGGTGGACGGACCTGGAGAACCTGTTCGGACCGACCGGGGCCTACGGGCACTGTTGGTGCACGTTCTTTCGCAGACGCGCGAAAGACCACACGGCGAGCACCTCGTGTGAGCGCTCCCAGCGGGGCGTGGACAACAAGCGGGAGCTGCGTCGGCTGACCCTGGAGGGCCGTGTCCCCGGTCTGATCGCCTACGACGACGACGGGCCGTGCGGGTGGGTGTCGGTGGCGCCCCGGGAGGACTACATCCGGTTGTCGCGGTCGCGGTCCCTGCGGCCCGCGGACCCGCACGAACCGGGGGTGTGGGCCCTGGTCTGCTTCTGGCTGCCGCCGAGGCGGCGGCGCCGGGGGCTCGGCAGCCGCCTGCTCGACGGCGCCGTCGAGTACGCCAGGGCGGGCGGCGCGCGGGTGCTGGAGGCCTACCCCGTGGACACGGCGGGCGGCCGGGCGCCCAGCGCGGAGGTGTACACGGGGACCGTCGAGATGTTCCGGCGGGCGGGGTTCTCGCTCTTCCCGCACCACGCCAGCGAGCGGACGGTGGCCCGGCTGGAGCTGAAGGCGGACTGAGGTCGGGCGGCGCGGAAGGCGCCGAATCGGGCGGGTGGAGCCGTCCGAAACACCGCTGAGGAAGGCGCCCGGGAACCGGGGGAGGGTATCCCGGAGGATCAGGGGCGCGGGTCGGCGCGGTCGATCCACCCGGTGGTGACGAGAACGTCCCCTCCCCCTCCGGAGCCGGGAGCGGAGGACCGCCCGTCCGCGGTCGGCGAGATCGTCGGCGACCGCCGTGACGTGGGCCGGGGCCGCGCTCGGGGCGGGACGGAAAGGCGCGGCGCGGGGGTTGGGCCGCGCAGTCGATCCTCGGATCCCCGGAGTCCGCGTCGCCCATGCGCTGACCGCGGGGTTCTCGCCGTCCAACGGGCCGCCGCGCGGGCCGGCCGCCTCCCCGCGGACCTCGACGGCGGCCGGTTGGCCGCAGCCGCCGTGAAGGGGGCGTCTTTGCCGTGCCTTTGTACCCCCCTGGGGTAATCTCGGGCACAGGGTCGCGATGATCGTTCCGACGCGCTTGACGGATCAATACCCCTGGGGGGTATAGTTGTTCCCAGATGGAGCGACCCGACCCCGGGTCGCCGAGGTACCCACGTACTCAGGAGGCGACATGGCCACCACTACCACCGCTGTTTACGAGGTCGACGGCATGAGCTGCGGCCACTGCGTCAACGCCATCACCAAGGAGGTCACCGGCGTCGCGAACGTCTCCGACGTCAAGGTCGACCTGGAGAGCCGGAAGGTGACCGTCACCGGCGAGGGCCCGGTCGAGGACGCCGCGGTCCGCGCCGCCATCGACGAGGCCGGATACGAGGTGCGGAACTGACATGAACGTGACCACGAGGCTCGGGCTCTTCGCCCTCGGACTCGTGGCCGTGTTCGCCGCGATGCTCGGGGTCGGCTCCCTGGTCGGCCCCCTCCTCCCCGACAGCGTCATCGGCCAGACCGAGAGCGCGGCGGAGGATCCGGGCGGCGGAGCGGTTCACGGTCGCGAGTAGGGCTTGATCTCCCGGAGCGATTCCCCCCACGGGGTTCGCCGTTCGGGCGCCGACAGGGTGCCTGTGGACAGGGCCGCGCCGGAGGCGCCCTTCACGGGTGGTGGAGGGCGACGGGCGGTCGGCGCCCCGCCTCCGGGGCGCCCGAACACGGTCCGAAGCGAGGCGGAGGACCCCAGACACGGACACTGACAGCGGTTGGAGCGTTGAATTGAGTACCAGCGACACCCGGGCGCCGAGCCCCGAGACGGCCCCGGTCGAACTCGCCATCGGCGGGATGACCTGCGCCGCGTGCGCCAACCGCATCGAGAGGCGGCTCAACCGGATGGAGGGCGTCACCGCCAGCGTCAACTTCGCGACCGAGAAGGCGCGCGTGTCCTTCGAGGGTGAACCCGTCGCCGTCGACGAGCTCGTCGCCCAGGTCGAGAAGGCGGGCTACACCGCCACCGTCCCCCAGCCCGAGACCGGACCGGAGGAGACGACCGCCGAGCCGGACGACCCCGCTCGCGCCCTGCGCGACCGGGCGCTGGTCTCGCTCCTGCTCTCCGTCCCGGTCATCGCGATGGCGATGGTCCCGGCCCTCCAGTTCACCTACTGGCAGTGGGCGTCCCTCGCCCTCGCGGCGCCCGTCGTCGTCTGGGGCGCGCTGCCCTTCCACGTCGCGGCGTGGAAGAACCTCAGGCTCGGCACGGCGACCATGGACACGCTGGTCTCCCTCGGGGTGACCGCCGCGTTCCTGTGGTCCCTGTACGCCCTCTTCCTCGGCACCGCCGGAACCCCCGGCATGGTGCACCCCTTCGAGTTCACCATCACCCGCGCGGACGGCTCCGCCAACATCTACCTGGAGGTCGCGGCGGGGGTCACCTCCTTCATCCTCCTCGGCAAGTTCTTCGAGGCCCGCTCCAAGCGCCGCGCCGGGGCCGCCCTGCGCGCCCTGCTCGAACTGGGCGCCAAGGAGGTCACCGTTCTGCGGGGCGAGGGGCCGGACGCCCGCGAGGAGCCCGTCCCCGTCGAGCGGCTCGCCGTCGGCGACCGCTTCGTGGTCCGCCCCGGCGAGAAGATCGCCACCGACGGCACCGTCGAGGAGGGCACCTCCGCCGTCGACATGAGCATGCTCACCGGCGAGTCCGTCCCGGTGGAGGTCGCGCCCGGAACGGCCGTGGTCGGCGCCACCGTCAACGCGGGCGGCCGCCTCGTGGTCCGCGCCTCGCGGGTCGGCTCCGACACCCAGCTCGCCCAGATGGCGCGCCTGGTGGAGGACGCCCAGAACGGCAAGGCGCAGGTCCAGCGGCTCGCCGACCGGGTCTCCGGCGTCTTCGTCCCGATCGCGATCATGATCGCCGTGGGCACGCTCGGGTTCTGGATCGGCACCGGCGGGTCGGTGTCGGCCGCCTTCACCGCCGCCGTCGCGGTGCTGATCATCGCCTGCCCGTGCGCGCTCGGCCTGGCCACCCCGATGGCCCTGATGGTCGGCACCGGCCGTGGCGCCCAGCTCGGCATCCTCATCAAGGGCCCGGAGGTCCTGGAGAGCACCCGCCGCGTCGACACCGTCGTCCTCGACAAGACCGGCACCGTCACCACCGGCCAGATGGCGCTCTTTGGGGTCACCACCGCCGACGGCCAGGACGAGGACGAGCTCCTGCGCCTGGCCGGGGCCCTGGAGAACGCCTCCGAGCACCCCATCGCCCGCGCCATCGCCAAGGGTGCGACCGTACGGGTCGGAACCCTGCCGACCCCGGAGGACTTCGCCAACATCGAGGGACGCGGAGTCCAGGGGATCGTCGAGGGGCACGCCGTCCTGGTCGGCCGGACGGCCCTGCTGGAGGAGTGGTCGCAGACCCTGCCCGAGGAGTTGGCCGCCGCGGTCGCCGACGCCGAGGCCGAGGGCCGCACCGCCGTCGCGGTCGGCTGGGACGGCCGGGCCCGGGGGGTCCTGGTCGTGGCCGACACCGTCAAGCCCACCAGCGCCGAGGCGGTCCGCCAGTTCCGTGACCTGGGGCTCACCCCGATCCTGCTCACCGGCGACAACGAGGCCGTGGCCCGTGCCGTGGCCGCCGAGGTCGGCATCGACGAGGTGGTCGCCGAGGTCCTGCCCGAGGACAAGGTCGACGTCGTCCGGCGGCTCCAGGACGAGGGCCGCACCGTGGCGATGGTCGGCGACGGGGTCAACGACGCCGCCGCGCTCGCCCAGGCCGACCTGGGGCTGTCCATGGGAACGGGGACGGACGTGGCGATCGAGGCCAGTGACCTGACGCTGGTCCGCGGGGACCTGCGCGCGGCGGCGGACGCCGTCCGGCTGTCGCGGCGGACCCTGGCCACCATCCGGGGCAACCTGTTCTGGGCCTTCGCCTACAACTCGGCGGCCCTGCCCCTGGCCGCGCTCGGCCTGCTCAACCCGATGCTGGCGGGGGCCGCGATGGCGCTGTCGAGCGTGTTCGTGGTGACCAACAGCCAGCGGCTGCGCCGGTTCCGGCCGCTCAGCGACCACGCCACCGCCGCCTGATCCGGTCGCCCGCACCCGATCGACCACCGCCCCGGGACCCCGCGTCCCGGGGCGGTCGCGTGTCCGCGGACGGGGCGGATCTCCGCCCGAAACCCCTGATCTCCGGGGAAGCGCGGATGACTCGGTGTGAATCGGGTCTCGCGTTCCGCGAAGCCGCCCGCTAGGGTTTGCGCGGAGCCCCACGAGGGCTCGTCGGTACCGATCCGCACGGTACCGCCGTGACCCGAAGGACGCAGACCCCCGGACCGACGCCAGCCCCGCCCCCCTCCCCCTCACACGAGGCCCCCGTGACATCTGGATGCCCCTACGCCACGTTCCAGCGGAGTGAACCGCACCCCGACCCCTACGCCGTGTACGCCGAACTGCGCGCCGAGCACGGCCCGGTGGTCCCGGTCGAACTCGAGCCGGGTGTCCACGGGTGGTTGGTCACCGACTACGAGACCCTCATCTCCTGGTCCAGGGACACCACCACGTTCACCCACGACTCACGGGTCTGGCGGGACTTCCGCGAGGGGAGGGTCGCCCCCGACTCCCCGCTCCTGCCGATGATGGCGCCCCGGACGAACGCCCTGTTCGTCGACGGATCCGAGCACCAGCGCTACCGCCGCGCGATCACCGACAGCCTCGGCGCCGTCGACGACGCGGACCTGCGCGGGATCACCCGCCGCTACGCCGACGGCCTCATCGACCAGTTCTGCGCGCGGGGCGAGGCGGACCTGCTCGACGAGTACGCGCGCATGCTCCCGCTGCTGGTCTTCAACGACCTGTTCGGCTTCGACGAGGACCAGGGCCTGCGCTTCGCCGCCGCCATGCGCAACATGTGGATGGGCGTGGACGCCGAGCGCTCCAACGCCGAGGCCGAGCGCGTCCTGTCCGAGGTGGTCGGCGCCAGGCACCGCGCGCCCGGGGACGACGTGACCACCCGCCTCATCCAGCACCGCGCCCGGCTCACCGACGAGGAGGTCATCATGCAGATGCTCCTCATCGTCGGGGCCGCCAACGAGCCCACGGCCAACCTCATCGGCGCCGCCGTCCGCTCCGCCCTGGCCGAGCCGGTGACCACCCCGGACCGGGTCCCCTCCGACGCGGCCCTGGCCGACGTCGTCGACCGCGTCCTGTGGCTGGAGCCGCCGATCATCAACTACCCGGTGATCTACCCGCGGGTGGACGTGCCCCTCGGCGACGGCCGGACGATCCGGGCGGGCGAGCCGGTCACGCTGAGTTTCGCCGCCGCCAACCACTTCTACCGGCGGGAGAACGCCGAACGCCTGGAGGAGTCTCCCAACCGGGCCCACGTCGCCTGGGGAGCCGGGCCGCACCGGTGCCCCGGACGCGACGAGGCCACCACCATCACCACCATCGCGCTGCGCACCCTGCTCGCCCGGCTCCCCGGGCTTCGCGTGGCGGTGCCGCGCGAGGACCTGCGCTGGCAGATCACCGCCCTGTCCTGCCTTCCCCTCCAGCTCCCCGTCCGGTTCACCCCGCAGTCCCCCCTGCCCCCCACCGATGTGGAAGGACCCTCATGGAGCCCGTCCGACTCGCCCCCGGAAACCTCCGGTCCCAGGCCGCCCAGCTCCGCGCGCTCGGGCCTGTCGTCCCTGTCGAACTTCCTGGTGAGGTTGCTGCGTGGGTCGTGACCAGCCACGCGGCGGTCACCGAGGCGCTCGCCAGCCCGCACGTGCAGAAGGACAAGCGGCACTGGCGGGCGTTCAACGCGGGTGAGATCCCGCCGGACTGGCCGCTCATCTCGTGGATCATCGCCGAGAACATGCTGACCAGCGACGGCGAGGAGCACACCCGGCTGCGCAAACTCGTCTCCAAGGCGTTCACCCCCCGCCGCATCGAACTGCTGCGCGGCGGGGTCGTCGCGATCATCGACGGCCTCCTGGACGGTCTGGAGGAGGCGGCCGCGGCGAGCGAGGACGGCGTCGTGGACCTGCGGGCCCTGGTCGCCCAACCGCTGCCGATGATCGTGACCAGCGACCTGTTCGGGCTCGACGAGGCGATCCGGCCGAAGCTGAACCGCCTGGTCGGCCAGTTCTTCGACCAGAGCGTCACGCCCGAGGCGGCGATGGCGGCGTTCACCGAGATCACCGGGGTCCTCACCGGTCTGATCGCGACCAGGCGCGAGGAGCCGGGCGACGACCTGACCACCGCCCTGATCGCGGCCCGCGACGAGGACGACCGGCTCAGCGAGGCGGAGCTCATGTGGAGCCTGCTCCTGATCATCAGCGCGGGCTACGAGACCACGATGAACCTCATCGCCAACGCCGTGCGCGCCCTGGTCACCCACCGCGACCAGCTCGACATGCTCATGGCCGGCCGCGTGCCCTGGTCCGCGGCGGTCGAGGAGGTCCTGCGCTGGGACGGCCCGGCCGAGTACCTGCCGATGCGCTACACCACGCGCGACCTCGACCTGGCCGGGGTGCGCGTCCCCGCGGGGGAGCCCCTGCTGCTCGGCTACGGCGGCGCGGGACGGGACGAGGAACGGTACGGGCCCACGGCGGGGGAGTTCGACATCACCCGTGAGGACACCTCCCACCTGGCCTTCTCCCACGGGCGCCACTACTGCCTGGGCGCGAGCCTGGCCCGGATGGAGGCGGGGGAGGCCCTGCCCCGCCTGTTCGAGCGGTTCCCCAAGCTCGACCTGGCCGTGCCGCCAGAGCAGCTGACGCCGCTGCCGTCGATCGTCATCTCCGGGGTCGAGGAGCTGCCGGTGCGCCTGCGCTGAGAGTGACGCCGGGTGGGACACGCCCGGTGACCACGGTCCCACCGGAGGGGGTTCGCCGCTCTTCTGGTGGGATCGTCGCATTTCAGGGGGCATGTTCCCGGTATCGGGGCGGCGGACGGGCTCCCGCGACGCCGTCACCGCCGGTGCCGACCCCGCCCCGGGTGCCTAAACTCTGGGATGTCCCCCGTCCCCCGCCGCGCCCCGCTTCCGCGGTCACCCCTGCCCTTTCTCCCCTCCCCTTCAGAGGAATCGCGCCACATGAACAGTTCGGCAGCCGAACCCGGTCGCTCCCTGGTCGACAGGTACCGCCTGGACGAGGTCATCGGCGAGGGCGGCATGGGCCGGGTCTGGCGGGGAACCGACACCCTCCTCGACCGCCCGGTCGCCGTCAAGGAACTGACCACGCCGCCCGGCCTCCCGGCCCAGGAGGTGGAGGTCCTGCGCACCCGGATGCTGCGTGAGGCGCGCAGTGCCGCGCAGCTGAGCCACCCGTCCATCATCACCGTGTTCGACGTGGCCGAGGAGGACGGCCGCCCCTGGATCGTGATGGAGCTGGTCCAGGGGCCCTCCCTGGGCGACCTGATCCGCTCCGGGGAACCGCTGTCCGTGCGCCGGGTCGCCGACATCGGCGAACAGATGGGCGCCGGACTGGCCGAGGCGCACGGCCGGGGCATCGTGCACCGCGACATCAAGCCCGGAAACGTGCTCATCGCGGGGGAGAACCGCGCCGTCCTCACCGACTTCGGCATCGCCCACCTGGACGGTTCCACCCACCTGACCAGCACCGGGCTGCTCATCGGTTCCCCCAGCTACCTGGCGCCGGAGGTCGCGCAGGGGTTCCAGGCCAGCCCCGCCTCGGACGCGTGGGCGCTGGGCGTCACCCTCTACCAGGCGGTGGAGGGGACGCTGCCGTTCGACCGGCCCACACCGATGGCGACGCTCACCGCGATCTGCACCCAGGACCTGCCCGAGCCGGTCAGGGCCGGTCCGCTCCGCCCCGTCCTGGAGGGGCTGTGCGCGAAGGAGCCGCAGGACCGGCTCTCCATCGCCGAGGCGCGCTCCCTCCTGCGCGGGATCCGGGAGGCCGAGGAGGCCGCCTCCTCCGGCGCCGCGACCACGCTCGCGACCACCCGCCCGACCGGGGAACCCGGGCCGGCGGGCGCGGCGGACGCCGGTCCGGAGCGGGTCCCCGACCAGGCCGCCGCGTCCGGGGACGCCGACGCCGCCGGCGTCTCCCGCGCCACGGACTCCGGCGGCACGGCCGATGTCGCCTGGGCCACGCCCCCGTCCGCCCCGTCGACCCCGTCCGGGAGCGCCCCCGGGCGCGGCGGGGGACCGCGGCGGATCAGGGTCGCGTTGGTCGTCGCCGCCGCGGTCGTGCTGCTGGTCGCGGGCGCGGTCACCAGCGCCCTGGTCAGCATGGACCGCGCCCAGAACGCGGCCGGAACCGCGAGCGGGTCCGTCGACGGGACGGGGGAGGAGGACCCCCGGGGCGCCGACGCCACACCGGAGGCCGGTGCACCGGACGCCGAACCGGGGGACGGGGAGGAGGAGACGGACGGAGAGGACGACCGGTGGGACTTCCTCACCCGCCACGAGGACCCCACCGGCTTCTCCGTCGACGTCCCCGAGGGGTGGAGCGCCGACCGTCGGGGCTCCAGCGTCTTCTTCCGCAACCCCGACGGCGGGTACCTCCAGGTGGACCAGACCGACTCCCCCAACCCCGACGCCGGTGACGACTGGCGGGCCTTCGAACCGGTCGGCAGCCGGAACTTCCCCGGCTACTCCCGCATCGGCATCAGGGACGTCGAGGCCGACTGGGCCGACGCCTACGTCAGCGCCGCCGACTGGGAGTTCACCTTCGACGGAGACAACGGGCGGATGCACGCCATCAACCGGGGCTTCCACACCGAGACCAAGGGCTACGCGCTGTTCCTCGTCGCCAGCGGCGACGACCCCGAGGCCAACCACGAACTCCTGGACCGCATGGCCGAGAGCTTCGAGCCCGCCTCCTGAGAGGCGACGTCCCCGCCGCCGGGGCGTGCCGCGCCCCGGCCCCTCAGAACACCGAGCACCGCGTGACGTCGGTGAAGGCCTCCAGCGCCAGCGCCCCCGCGACCGAGTTGCCCTTGGGGTCCAGCCCCGGCGCCCAGGCCACCACCGCGTACCTGCCGGGCACGACCGAAAGGATGCCGCCGCCCACCCCGCTCTTGCACGGCAGGCCGACACGGTAGGCGAACTCGCCCGCGGCGTCGTAGGTGCCGCAGGTGAGCATCACCGCCATGATCCGGCGGGCGTCCTCGCGGCTCATCAGCCGGGTGCCGTCCGCCCGCACCCCGTGCCTGGCCAGCACGAGCCCGGCCCGGGCCAGGTCCTCCGCGCTGATGGTGATCGAGCACTGGCGGAAGTAGTGGTCGAGCGCCTGGGGGACCGGGTTGCGCATGTTGCCGAAGCTCGCCATGAGGTAGGCCAGCGCCCGGTTGCGGTGACCGGTCTCGGTCTCGGAGCGCGCGGTCACCGTGTCCACGTCCAGCCCCGTGTTGCCCGTCTCCTCGCGCAACAGCTCCCGCAGCGCGCCCAGCGCGTCGCCCGTGTCGCTGAGCAGCTGGTCGGTGACGACGATCGCGCCGGGGTTGATGAACGGGTTGCGCGGGACACCGCTCTCGAACTCCAGCTGGTACAGCGAGTTGAACGCGTTGCCGGACGGTTCCCGGTGCACGCGCCGCCAGATCCCGTGGCCGGACCGGCTCACCACCAGCGCGAGCGTGAACAGCTTGGAGACGCTCTGGATGGAGAACGGCACCGCCGAGTCCCCGACCGCGTGCACCTCGCCGTCGACGGTGGCCACCGCGAACCCGAACTGGTGCGGGTCGACCTTGCTGAGCTCCGGGATGTAGTCGGCGTCCCGGCCCTCGCCGATGTGCGGCTCGACCCGTTCCATGACGGCGTCGAGCACCCCGGGCAGGTCGACGCGGCCGGTCACGGCCCCTCACCCCTCTCGCACCACTGGTCACGCTGTGGTCACACACAGTATGCGTGCCGGTGTCCGTGGAACGGGGGAAGCGCCCCGGCCGTCCCCGCGCGGCCCGGCGTGTCCGGCCCGTCGCGCGACCGGCTCCGCCGGATCGAGGGGCGGGATCAGTCCGTTCCGTCGAGGAGCCGGGCGTCGTGCACCAGCAGGGCGATCTGCACCCGGTTGTTGAGCCCGAGCTTGGTGAGGACGCTGGACACGTGCGTCTTGACCGTCGGCACGCTCAGGAACAGCCGCGAGGCGATGTCGGCGTTGGACCGCCCCTGCCCCACGGCCACCGCCACGTCGAGCTCGCGCGCGTTGAGCGCCGCGAGCCGCTCCCGTGCCCGCTCCGCGCGCCCGCCGTGGTCGCCCGCGGTCACCCGGTCGATGAGGCGGCGCGTCACGCCGGGCGACAGGACGGGCAGGCCGCGGGCCACCTGGCGGACGGACTCCACGATCTGCGCGGGCGGGGTGTCCTTGAGCAGGAAGCCCGCCGCCCCCGCGCGCAGGGCGCGCAGAACGTGCTCGTCGGCGTCGAAGGTGGTGAGGACGAGCACCTCGGGGGCGTCGGGCCGGGACCGCAGGCGCTCGGTGGCGGTCAGACCGTCCACCGTCGGCATCCGGATGTCCATCAGCACCACGTCCGGCGCGTGCTCGTCGACCAGGTCGGGGACGGCGCCGCCGTCCCCCGCCTCGGCCAGGACCCGGATGTCGGGCGCGCCGCCCATCATCATCACCAGGCCGACCCGCACCAGCGCGTCGTCGTCGACGATCACCACACCGATCTCGCGGGTGTCCCGTTCGGTCTCGCTCATGCCGGCCACGGTAGCCACGCGGACAGACGCCAGCCACCACCGTCGGTCGGCCCGTACTCCAGGCGGCCCGACGCCAGCGACAGGCGTTCGGCCAACCCGACGAGCCCCTGTCCCGCGCCGTCGACCGGACCGGGCGGCCGGGGCGCGGAGGCGGGGCCGTTGCGCACCTCCACGGTCAGCCCCTCGCCGGGTGCGCCCGCCACGCGGACGAGGGTGTCGGCTCCGGCCGCGTGCTTGCGGACGTTGGTCAGGGCCTCCTGGACGACCCGGTAGACGGTGCGCCCCACCCGTTCGGGCACCGTGCCCTCGTGGTCGCGCACCAGCTCCACCCGGGCGCCGACGTGGTCCGCCTCCTCCACGAGCTGCTCCAGGTCGGCCAGCGTGGGCTGGGGCAGCTCGCCCACGGGGGCGCGCAGCACGCCGATCACCTCCCGCAGGTCCTGGAGCGCCTGGTGCGCGCTCTCGCGGATCACCGACGCCGAGCGGGCGACCTCCTCGGAGGAGGCGTCGGGCCGGTACTCCAGGGCGCCCGCGTGCACGCTGAGCATGGACAGCCGGTGGCCGAGCACGTCGTGGATCTCCCGGGCGATGGCCTCGCGGACCTGGTGCTGGGCCTGCTCCGCCCGGAGCCGGGCCTCGGCCTCCGCGTGCACGGCGCGGTCGCGCAGCGACTCCACGAGCTTCCTGCGGTGGTGGACGGTCAGGCCCCAGCCGGTGACGGTGCCCAGGATCGCCACCCCCAGCAGGAAGTCGACGAAGAGCGGGACGAAGGGGTCGGGCCACAGGGCCGAGTGGAGGAAGGACGCCCCCACGGCGAGCCCGAACACCGAGAGGCTGACCTTCGGAGGGCGGTGCACCGCCAGGGAGAACAGGGCGATGAGCATCGCCCCGGCGATGAGCGCGGACACACCCGACAGCACGACCAGGACCACGGCGATCCCGACCGGGCGGCTCCGCCGCCACCACAGCGCCGCGCAGCCCGCGAAGGCGACCAGCTGCTCGGTGACGGCCAGCCAGAGGGGGAGGTCGCGACGCGCGTCCGGGCCGATCGGGCCGTGCGGGGACTGGCCGGGGTCCGCGATGACCATGAGACCGAACCCCACGGCGAGCAGGAACATCGCCAGGTCCACGGCCCAGTCGCGCGCACTGCGCCGTCGTCGCGGTTCGGGGGGCGTGGCAGCGTTCATCGCCCGGAGTCTACGGCTCGCCCGGCCGGACACCGGCGTTCGATGCATGCCCCCGCGCCCCGGCGCGGTCCCGTGCGCGGGGTCCTGCGGGGCGTCGGCGACCGCGCCCTGTCCGCCGACCTCGCGGTGGCGGCCGCCGGCGCCGGGCGGCCCCGAAACCGGAACGTCACGCGCGGTGCGCGCCGGTCGGTACCGTGGGGCCCGAACGGGGCGCGCGGAGCGGGGGGACACGCCCCCCGGAGCGAACCGATCGTGGGGGGTCTGTCCGATGAGCACACTCGTCACCGGAGCCACCGGGATGGTGGGCCGGCGCGTCCTGGCCGGGCTGCGTCGGCGCGGGGTGGCCGCGACGGGGGCGTCGCGGACGTCGGAGACCCGTCTGGACTGGACGGACACCACCGGGTGGGACGACGTCCTCAAGGGCGTCGAGCGCGTCTTCGTGGTGACGCCCGTCGGCCTCGGCCTGGGCGGACGGGTGGCGGGCTTCCTGACCCGGGCGGCGGAGGCCGGGGTGGAGCACGCCGTGGTCATGTCGGCGATGGGCACCGAGCACGCCCCCTCGGACTCCGACCAGCGCGCCGCCGAACTCCGGGCGAAGGAGCTGTTCGCGCGGTGGACGGTGCTGCGCCCGAACTGGCTCGACCAGGACTTCACCGAGGGCACCTTCGCCGGTCTGGCGCGCGCCCGCAACGGCAGGCTCGAACTCCCGGTCCGGAAGAACACGGCGGTGAGCTTCGTGGACGCCCGGGACGTGGCCGATACGGCGGTCGCGGCCCTGCTGGAGGACCACCACCGACGGGAGTACACGCTGACCGGGCCCCAGGCGCTCCCGTTCCGGGAGGCGGTGCGGATGACGAAGGGCACCGACAGCCCGGTGTGGCGGTTCAAGTCGGTGGACGAGTCGCGGTTCTACTTCCGGGCCACCGACCGGGGGTGGGGCGAACGGTACGTGGACACGCTCAACGAGCGGTTCGCCGCCGCCGTCGCCGGTGCCGCCGCGCGGGTCACCGGGGACGTGCGCACGGCACTGGGCCGCGACCCGATCCCCTTCGCGCGCTTCGTCCGCGAGTCCACGGTCTGAGCCGGTCCCGGGACTCCCCGGCCCGGCTCGGCTGCGCTGAGGGGCATGGAGCGCACGCTGCACCTCAACGCCACGGTCACTCCGGACACCGAACTCGGTGGATACGTCGCCAGAGGCGTCGAGGTCGAGGTCGCCTCCCAGGGCGAGACGGTCGAGGAGGCCGTCGCCAACCTTCGCGAGGCACTCGAACCGTACTTCGAGGACGGGGAGACGCCCGAGCTGCCGACGTTGACCATGATCGCCCCGGTCGACGTCCGAGTCCCCGCCTGATGGGGCCGCACTGTCCCGTGCTCTCCGGTCGCGAGGTCGAGCGTGCCCTGGAGAAGGCCGGATTCGAGCACGTCACCACACGCGGTGACCACGTCAGGCTCCGCAAGGAGTTCAGGATCGTGATCGTGCCGATGCACAAGGAACTCAAGCGAGGCACACTCCGATCGATCCTGACCCAGGCGGGGCTGAGCCTGGAGGACCTTCGAGCCCTCCGCTGAGCCTCGCCCGCGCACGCCGAGGCCCCGGCCGTTCCGCTCCGCTCCGGTGGAGGGGCGGGACGGCCGGGGCCTCGGCGTTCCTGCGGCCTACTTGAGCAGCTGGCGGGCCATCACCAGGCGCTGGATCTGGTTGGTGCCCTCGTAGATCTGGGTGATCTTGGCGTCGCGCATCATGCGCTCCAGCGGGAAGTCCTTCACGTAGCCCGCGCCGCCCAGCAGCTGCACGGCGTCGGTGGTGATCTCCATGGCCGCGTCGGAGGCGCAGCACTTGGCGGCGGCGCCGTAGAAGGGCAGGTCGTCGTCGCCGCGCTCGGACTTGGCCGCCGCGACGTAGACCATCTGGCGGGCGGTCTCCAGCTTCATCGCCATGTCGGCGAGCATGAACTGCACGCCCTGGAAGTCGGCGACGGCCTTGCCGAACTGCTTGCGCTCCTTGACGTAGGCCACGGCGTGGTCCAGGGCGCCCTGGGCGATGCCGACGGCCTGCGCGCCGATGGTGACGCGGGTGTGGTCGAGGGTGCGCAGAGCGATCTTGAGGCCCTCCCCGGGGGCGCCGACCATGCGGTCGCCGGGGACGCGCACGTTGTCGAAGAACAGCTCACGGGTGGGGGAGCCCTTGATGCCGAGCTTGCGCTCGGGCTCGCCCAGGGTGAAGCCCTCGTCGTCGGCGTGCAGGACGAACGCCGAGATGTTGCGGCCGCGGGCGCCCTCGGGGTCGGTCACGGCCAGGACCGTGTAGTACTTGCTGACCCCGGCGTTGGTGATCCACGACTTCTGGCCGTTGAGGATCCAGTCGTCGCCGTCGGCCACGGCCTGGGTGCGCATGCTCGCGGTGTCGGAACCGGCCTCGCGCTCGGACAGGCCGTAGGAGAACATCGCCTCGCCGCGGGCGACCTCGGGCAGGTAGCGCTGCTTGACCTCCTCGGACGCGCCGAGGATGAGCGGCATGGTGCCGAGCTTGTTGACCGCCGGGATCAGCGAGGACGAGGCGCACGCGCGGGCGACCTCCTCGATGATGATGCAGGTCGCGAGGGCGTCGGCGCCCACGCCGTCGTACTTCTCCTCGATGTGCGCGGCGTGGAAGTCCGTGGCGACCAGGGCGTCGTGCGCCGCCTGGGGGAAGGAGCTGGTCTCGTCGACCTCCGCCGCGTGCGGGGCGATCTTGTCCTCGGCGACGGAGCGCACGGCCTCGCGCAGCTCCTCGTGCTCCTCGCTGGTCTTGAACAGGTCGAAGTCGCTCATGTCCGCTCCCTCTCCGGTGGCGTGTCCCGGCTTGTGGCACCGCGTGCCGGTGTATGGCATTCAGTGCCAGGGTAGGGGGTGAACGGGACGAAGTACACAGACGAGGTCGGATACCTTGCTGGATGTCGTCCGAGACGGACGGACCACGATGTCGAGGTGGAGGGGGTGGACCCGTGGCCGGGACGGGTGCGCGGGAACGCGCCGAGGGCCGGGGCGGCGCGGCGCGCGTGGACACGCGCGACGTGGTGCTCGCGGCGGTCCGGCTCTTCACCGACGACGGGTTCGAGGCCACCACGATGGAGGGCATCGCCGCGGCCACGGGGGTCAGCCGCCGCAGCCTCTTCCGCAGGTTCGGGTCGAAGGAGGACATCCTCTTCGCCGAGCACGACGAACTCTTCTCCACCGTGGTCCGCTACCTGGAGGCATCCCCCGACGATCCGCTGGACTCGGTGTGCGCGGCCGCGCGCCTGGTCCTCCAGGGGTACCTGCGCGACCCCGAGATCACCGTCCCCCGGTACCGGCTCGTGCGCGCCCACCCCCGGCTGCGCGACCGCGAGGTGGCCATGACCGCCCGCTACCAGGCGGCGTTCACCCGGTACCTGGCCGCCGACCGCGGGGAGGGGCACTCCCTGGTGGCCGGTGTGGTGGCCGCGTCCCTGATCGCCGCGCACAACCACGTCCTGAGGTCGTGGCTGCGCGCCCCCGACCAGGACCCCGGGCGGGTGTGGGAGCGGTTCGACACCGCGACGGACCTGGTGCGCCGGACGGCCGCGACGGTGCTGGAGGGCGAGGGGCGGGGGAGGACCCCGGCCGGGGAGGAGCCGGCGGAGCCGGAGCCGCCCGCGGGCGAGAGCGTGCTGGTCGCGGTCTACCCCAGCGACACCGGTCGGGACGAGCTGCTGCGCCGGATCACCGCGGCGGTGCGGGGGCCGCGAGCGACGTCGTGACCGGGTCGTCCACAGGGCGCTCCGGGGAGTCCGCCACCGGGCGTACTCTGGACGGGGTCGGGAAGTGGCAGCGACGCGGGACGGGCACGGGAATGAGCGTGGATCAGGCGGGCACGACACGGCAGGAGGCCGAGGTCGCGCGGGAGGCGGGTCGGCGGCGCACCTTCGCGGTGATCTCCCACCCCGACGCCGGTAAGTCGACGCTGACCGAGGCTCTGGCCCTGCACGCGGCGGCGATCTCCTCGGCCGGTGCGGTCCACGGCAAGGGCGACCGCAAGGGGGTGACCTCGGACTGGATGCAGATGGAGCAGGACCGGGGGATCTCCATCACCTCGGCCGCGCTGCGCATCGACTACTCCGACCGGGTGCTGAACCTGCTGGACACCCCCGGCCACGCCGACTTCTCCGAGGACACCTACCGGGTGCTCTCAGCGGTGGACTGCGCGATCATGCTGCTGGACTCGGCCAAGGGCCTGGAGCCGCAGACACTCAAGCTCTTCGACGTGTGTCGGGCCCGGAAGATGCCCGTCATCACCTTCGTCAACAAGTGGGACCGGCCCGGCCGCGAGCCGCTGGAGCTGCTGGACGAGATCGAGCAGCGCATCGGGTTGCGGCCGACCCCGCTGAACTGGCCGGTGGGCATCGCCGGTGACTTCCGGGGCCTGATCGACCGCGCCAGCGGCACCTACACCAAGATGACCCGCACCCCCGGCGGCGCGCGCAAGGCGATCGAGGAGACCCTGGACCCCGACGAGGCGGCCCGGATCGAGGGCGCCGCGTGGGAACAGGCCCAGGAGGAGATCGAGCTGCTGGAGGCTTTGGGCGCCGACTACGACGAGGAGTCCTTCCTGGCGGGGGAGTCCTCCCCGGTGCTGTTCGGCGCCGCGCTGCCCAACTTCGGTGTGGGCCAGCTGCTGGAGGCGGTCGTGGACCTGGCGCCCGCACCGGCGGCCAAGTCGGACGACAGGGGCGAGCCGCGTCCGGTGGCGGCGCCGTTCTCCGGCCAGGTGTTCAAGATGCAGGCCAACATGGACCGCAACCACCGGGACCGGATGGCGTTCGTGCGCATCTCCTCGGGCCGGTTCGAGCGCGGGATGGTGCTCACCCACGCGGCGACGGGGCGTCCGTTCGCCACCAAGTACACCCAGGCGGTGTTCGGCTCGGACCGGTCCACGATCGACGTGGCCTACCCGGGGGACGTGATCGCTCTGGTCAACGCCCAGGCGCTGGCGGTGGGCGACACCCTCTACGACGGGCCCAAGGTGAGCTTCCCGGCGATCCCGAGCTTTGCCCCCGAACACTTCGTGGTGGCGCGGGCACAGGACGCGGGCAAGTACAAGCAGTTCCAGCGCGGGATCGCGCAGCTGGACGCCGAGGGCGTGGTGCAGGTGCTGACCTCGGACGTGCGCGGGGAGCAGGCCCCGGTGCTGGCGGCGGTGGGTCCGCTCCAGTTCGACGTGGTCAGGCACCGTATGGAGCAGGAGTTCCGTTCCCCGATCGAGACCTCGCCGTTGGAGTACTCGGTGGCCCGGCGCACGGATGCCGAGTCCGCGCCGGCGCTGCACGCCCTGTCCGGGGCGGAGGTGCTGCGTCGGCGGGGTGACGGGGAGCTGTTGGTGTTGGTGCACAACAAGTGGCGGTTGCGGGTGATCGAGCGTGACCACCCCGACCTGTTCATGGAACCGCTGCTGGCCGGAGGCGTCGAGGAGGAGTAGCCCCGACTGTGACGAAAAAGCTGTCACTCGGGGGTTTCACTTCAGTGTTTTCGGGGCAGCAGCATCCCTTCCGCCGGGTCAATGACTGCGCGGACACGGTCGACGGCCGGGCGGAATCGGGACCATCGGTCCGATGACCGTGTGCGTGCCGTTTACCGGAGTTCTCACGTGCCGCCCGATGCGTGTGTGAACTCACGAGCCCTCCGTACCACCCTCGAACACGGTGGGCGCGTCGACGTGTGACCAGAGTGACGGACGGGGTCGCGGGGCGCTCCGCAGAGGCCAAGATCACCGCTCTGTCGGTACCCCTCCTCAACGCCCGTGATCAGGGCGAAGGTACCCTGTGGGGAGGCCACTAGGGCGCGTACGGACACCTCGTCGCACCGGGCTCCGCGGTACCTGTCCACATCTGTGAAGGGTGTCCGGGGGTCATCGGGTTCGACGGGTGGCGGAGTGCTCAGGGGACCGGCACAGGAGGCTGGGCGCCATCGGGGGACCCCCGGTGTCGCCCGCGACGCCTCAGGGCGATCACGGAGTAATCGACGGTCGGCAAAGTTTGTAAATCTTCACCGTGCGGTAATTCTGCCCTCGTCGGGGTATGTGTTGCATGTCACCTGTTCGTGAATCGGTGAAACTTATATGATTTTGCTTAACCGTCGTTTAACAAAACAGAACAATAACGAGTGAATCAAGAACGCGGCGGCTGACCGCCCCGCGGCTGAGCACCTCACGTATCCCCCGCCTGGAAAGGTTGACCTCGGGCATGAGCGAAGACGACAAAGAGCGCACGGTGGAGCTGCACTACGAGGGCGGCGTACTGAAGCTGCCGGTGTTCACCGGCACCGAGGGTGAGCGCACCATCGAGCTGAAGACCCTGCTGGGCGCGACCGGTATGACCACCCTGGATCCGGGGTTCGGCAACACCGCTTCGTGTAGCTCGAAGATCACCTACATCGACGGGGCCGCGGGCATCCTGCGCTACCGCGGGTACCCGATCCAGGACCTCGCCGTGGGAAGCAGCTTCCTTGAGGTTGCCTACCTGGTGATCTACGGGGAGCTGCCGGAGCCCGGTCAGCTCAAGGAGTTCTCCGACAAGCTGCGCGAGAACGCCGACATCCCGGCCGAGATGGGCACCTTCATCGACGCGATGCCCCGCAACGGTCACCCGATGTCGCTGATGGCCAGCGCCGTCAACACCCTCGCGGCGTACTACGCCGACAGCGTCGACCCCTCCGACGAGAACCAGGTGGAGCTCGCCACGATCCGGCTGTTGGCCAAGCTGCCGACGATCGCGGCCCGCATCTACCGCAACTCCATCGGCGAGAAGCCGATCGCCCCGGACGCCTCCCTGGACTACGTCGAGAACTTCATCCGGATGACGTTCGGCGACAACGCCGCCGACGGCGAGCTGGGCGACCTGTTCGGCAAAGCCGTGGACCTGCTGCTCATCCTGCACGCGGACCACGAGCTCAACTGCTCCACCGCCACCGTCCGCGTGGTCGGCTCCGCGCAGGCCGACATCTTCGCCAGCATCGCCGCGGGCATCAACGCCCTGTCCGGGCCGTCCCACGGTGGCGCCAACCAGGCCGTGCTGGAGATGCTGGAGGAGATCCGCGACTCGGGCACCAGCATCGAGGACTTCCTGGCGCGCGTGAAGGCCCGCGAGGTCCGCCTGATGGGCTTCGGCCACCGCGTGTACAAGAACTTCGACCCGCGGAGCAAGGAGATCAAGGGTCTGGCCAGCCAGATCCTCGACAACCACGAGAACCCGGACGAGCTCTTCTCGCTGGCCCTCAAGCTGGAGGCCGCCGCGCTCGCGGACTCCTACTTCACCGAGCGCAAGCTCTACCCGAACGTCGACTTCTACACCGGCGTCATCTACCGGGCCATGGGCTTCCCGACCAACATGTTCACCGTGCTGTTCGCCCTGGGCCGTCTGCCCGGGTGGATCGCCCACTACCGTGAGCAGCTGCACGACCCGGCCTTCCGGATCGCGCGCCCGCGCCAGCACTACATCGGTTCCGGCGAGCGCCGCTACCCCGGTCAGGGCTGATCCCCAGACCCGTACCGCCCGCCCCCGCCACCGGGGGCGGGCGTTGGCGTATCCGGTCCCCGTAGCCCGCCGCTACCCTCCCTTGCCAGGCATTTTGCCCGTCGACTGTCGTCGGGGCGCGCCCCCCGGGGGAAGCTGCACCCGTAAGGTCCCGTGACCACGGGCGACCGCGAGGGACTCGGGAGGCTGGGATGGTCCGGTACGCGTTGGCCGGCGACATGCTCGGGGAGATGAGCCGGAACTGGTGGGTGGTGGTCCTGCGCGGCGTCGCCGCCGTGCTCTTCGGTCTGCTCGCCCTGTTCTGGCCCGGGCTCACCCTGGTCAGCCTGGCCGTCGTCTTCGGTGTGTTCGCGCTCGTCGACGGATGCGCGTTGGGGGCGGCGGCCTTCCGCGCGACGCCGGGCAGCCGGGCGTCGATGATCGTGCAGGCGGTGCTCAGCGTCATCATGGGTCTCATCGCGCTGATCTGGCCCCTCGTGGCGGTCATGGCGCTGGTGTTCGTGATCGGTGCCTGGGCGATCGTGACGGGTGTGGCCGAGATCGTCACCGCCATCCGCCTGCGAGCACGCATCAGCTCCGAGTGGCTGCTCATCTTCGTCGGCGCCCTGTCGATCGTGTTCGGTCTGCTGCTGTGGTTCTGGCCCCTGGAGGGCGCGCAGGCCATCGTGCTCGTCGTCGGCGTCTACGCGATCATCTTCGGCATCGTGCTCGCGGTGGCCGGGTTCCGGCTGCGCGGCGTCGCCGAGACCTACGCCCTGCCCGGGAACCGCGTGCGTGAGGAGCCGGAGGACACCGGTCCGGACGAGGGAGACGAGCCGCCGGGCCCCGTCGCCACCTAGGCGGCGCCCTCGTGCTCCTCCGCTCCGGCGCGGTGCTCCGGGGGCGGCCCCCGCCGTGGCCGGTCACGGCCGAACGCCGGGGCGCCCTTGTGGTTCGGGAGGGCGGCGGCCAGACTCGTATCTGGAAACCGGGAGCACTGGGCCGTTCACGCGGATCGGGCGTGGGCGGGTGAGACGGGAGTGGTACGGCAAGGTGGGGAGCGCGCCAGGGGCACGGATGCCTCCGATGAGCTGGGAGGGCATCGACCACGCGCTCAACCGTGTGCGCGGTGAGGCCGACCGGATCACCCTCTACCGCACCGATCTGGACGGCCACGTCTGCCACCGCCTGCTCAGGGAGACGGACCTGGTCGGGCGCACCAGGCAGCGCTGGGAGCGGGCGGACGCGCGTGTGCACAGCCTGCGGGCGGTGCACCCCGCCGTGCGGGACGTGGTCGAGCGCGCCACCAAGCTGCGCGTCTCGGGAGACCCCGACGCCCAGAGCGAACTCACCCGCCTCCTCGACGGCCCCTCGGTGGTGCTTCCGCGCACCGACGCCTCTCCAGGCGGTTCCGACGAACGGATCACCCTCGCCGAGGCCGTCGCCCGGGTGACGGCCGACTACGAGGAGGTCACCGAGGCCATCTCCGCGGTCGAGACCGCCTGGGACGCCCTCCATCCCCGGCTCGGCGAACTCGAGTCCATGTGGCACGAGATCGGCACGTACGCCGACATGGTCGGCCTCGACGAGGACGAGTACGAGGACCTGCGCGCCGCCCTCTTCCGGATCGGTGAGGTGATCCGCCGCGACCCGCTGTCACTCGTCGTCGACGGGCGCGTGGTCACCACCGAGATCGAGCGCCTGCGGGAACTGCTGGACCGCACCCGCGGCGAACTCCGCGACGCCCTGCGCATGCGCGACTCCTACCACGAGACCGTCGACCGCCTCCGCTTCGCCGTCGACGACGTCGAGATGGTCGTCCGGCGGGCCCACCGCCTGCGCGCCCAGGTCGTCGCCAAGGTCCTGGCACCCGAGGCGCCCGAGGTCCCGGACCCGGTCCCCGGCCTGCGCTCGGCCATCGCCGCACTGGACGTCCTCCGTGACGAAGGGCGCTGGCGCGAACTCGGCACCCGCCTGGGCGAGCTCCAACGCGCCATCCACCTCGCCGCCGACGACGCCCGCGAGCGCGAGAACGGACTCACCCGCCTGCTGGAACGCCGGGCCGAGCTGCGCGGCCGACTGGACGCCTTCCGCGCGCTCTCCGTCCGGCTCGGCCTGGCCGGTGACGCGCGGCTCGCCGCGCTGCACGGCGCGGCGCACTGGGAACTGTGGTCGGTCCCCTGCGACCTGCGCGCCGCCACCGTCGCGCTGGCCGCCTACCTCGGCGCGCTCAAGGAGGTCTCCGGCGACGACTTCCCCGAGGACGGAACCCCCTCCGGCGACGGCCTTCCGGACGGCGGGCACGAGGAGGTGTGAACACATGACGACCACGTGCACGGGACCCGGCTGCGACGGCCGGATCGAGGACGGTTCCTGCCCCTCCTGCGGTCGGGCGCCGGCCGACGCCCTCCACGCCAGGACCGAGCGGGTCCCCCTGGCCCCTCCGGTGCCGCCCCCGGCGCCGGGTTCCGGCTCCGCGGCCCCCTCCGGCGACGGTCCCGCGCATCCCCACCCGGCCCCGGGCGACGGGCACCCCTCCGCCCCCGCCCCGAGGGCGGGAAGCGTGAGCGGCCCGGGCACGGGATCGGGCCGGACCAGCCGCCGCTACGCGCGTGGCACGCTCGGACTGGGCATGGTCCAGGTGCCCCCGGTCCCCTACCGGGACCCCGCCGAGGCGGTCATGAGCGAGCCCGTCGTCGCGGAGAAGAACCGGTTCTGCGGCGCCTGCAACGAACGCGTCGGCCGCTCCCGCGACGGTCGCCCCGGCCGGACCGAGGGGTACTGCCCCAGGTGCGGCACCCCCTTCTCCTTCACACCCAAGCTCGCCCCCGGCGACCTGGTCGGCGGGCAGTACGAGGTGCTCGGCTGCATCGCCCACGGCGGACTGGGCTGGATCTACCTGGCCAAGGACCGCAACGTCAACGACCGCTGGGTCGTGCTCAAGGGCCTGCTCAACGCCGGAGACGCGGAGGCGCACAAGGCGGCCGCCGCCGAGCGCTCGTTCCTGTCGGAGGTCGAGCACCCCAACATCGTCAAGATCATCAACTTCTCGCAGCACCCCGACCCCGACACCGGCATCCCCTCCGGCCACATCGTCATGGAGTACGTCGGCGGCAGGTCGCTGCGGGAGCTGCTGACCGAACACGGCGGACAGGGCGCCGGACACGAGGTCCTGCCGGTCGACCAGGCCCTCGCCTACGCTCTGGAGAGCCTGCGGGCCGTGGGTTACCTGCACAGCAAGGGCCTGCTCTACTGCGACTTCAAACCGGACAACGTCATGCAGAGCGAGGAGCAGATCAAGCTCATCGACCTGGGCGGCGTCCGGCGCATGGACGACGGCTCCAGCTCCGTCTACACCACGCCCGGCTACCGGGTACCGGAGGAGGAGCTGCGCTTCCCCGGCCCCTCGATCAGCTCCGACCTCTACTCCGTGGGGCGGACCCTGGCCGTCCTCAGCTTCCGGTTCGACGCCAGGGGAGAGTACGCGCACACGCTCCCGCCCGCCGACACGGTGCCGCTGCTCAGGCACCACGAGTCCTTCGACCGCCTCCTGCGCCGCAGTACCCACGCCGAACCGCGGATGCGCTTCCAGAGCGCCGACGAGATGGCCGACCAGCTCATCGGCGTCCTGCGCGAGGTGCTGTCCGACATCAAGGGTTCGCCGCACCCGGCGCCCTCCACCCTGTTCGGTGAGGAGAACCCGGTCGGCGGCACCGGGCTCGGAGCGCTCGACGCCGACCGCCTGCTCGCCCCGCCCCCGCCCACCGAGGCGGCGGCGCTCCTGCCCACGCCCCACATCGGCGACGACGATCTGGACGCCCAACGCCTCCGGGGCTTCTCCGCCCTGGCCGACGAGGAACTGATCCCCATCCTGCGGGGCATGACCGCGCCCTCGCCCGAGACCCTGCTCATGCTGTGCCGCGCCCTGATCACGACGGGCCGCCGCGATGAGGCCGTGGACGCCCTGCACCGGTTCAGCGAGGCGGTCCCGGGCGACTGGCGCACCGGGTGGTACCTCGCCGTCGCCGCGTTGGGCGACGGCCGATTCGAGGAGGCCGTCGTCCACTTCGACCGCATCTACGCCCTCCTGCCGGGGGAGAGCGCCCCCAAACTCGGCCTGGCCATCGCCAGCGAACGGGTCGGCGACCACGTGACCGCCGCCCGCCAGTACCAGACGGTGTGGAACACCGACCACTCCTTCGTCAGCGCCGCCTTCGGTCTGGCGCGGATCCGCCTCGCCCAGGACGACCGGGCGGCGGCGATCTCGGTCCTGGACACCGTCCCCCAACTGTCCAGCCGCTACGTGCACGCCCAGACCGCGCTCGTGTCCGTCCTGTCCGACCGGCACCGCTCCACCGGCGCGGCGGAGTTCCTGGAGGCGGGCCAGCGCCTGGAACGCCTCGGCCTGGGCGCCGCCACCGACCGGCTCGCCGTCCGGGTCCTGGAAAACGTCCTGACCTGGCTCGACGAGGGCGGTCACGCGCCGACGGACCGCGTGCTCCTGGGGGCTCCGTTCTCGGAGAACGGTGTGCGTGCCAATCTGGAACGGCGCTACCGTACCCTGGCTCATCGCGCCGGCTCGGTGCGTGAACGCCACGAACTCGTGGACAAGGCCAACTCCCTACGCCCCGTGACGCTGCTGTGAGAATCGAAGGTACGTCGATGTCCAAGGTGCGGACCTGTCCTGCCTGCGCCGACAGAGTGACCGCTGGTGACAGCTTCTGCGAGGGGTGCGGCCGCACCCTTCCGAACGACATCAGGGACGCTCCCGCCGAGAACCCCGACAGGGTGCCCACCGCGCCCCAGGTGAGCATGTCGGGGGCGACCCCCGGGCCCGAGGACGGGGGACGCCCCGGGCTCGTCCCCGAGGACGGCGCTCCCACCGCCCCCCAGGTGAGCCTGTCCGGCGCCACGCGCCCGGCGCCCGACGACGGCGCCGACTCCCTGGCCACCCAACCCCTGCGGCGCGACGACGTCCTCTCCACCCCGGACGGTGGGCGCCGCGGCCCCGCCGAGACCTCCAGACTCGGCGAAGCACCCAGACCGGACAGAGCCGGCGAACCGTCCATGCCGTCCGAGCCTTCCGTGCCGGAGTGGCCGCCGCCAGCCAGCGGCAGCGTTCCGATCACCCCCACCAACCCCGCCCTGTGCACCTGGTGTCCGGGACGGGTGCGGGACGGGTACTGCACGACCTGCGGCCTGCTCCAACCCACCGGACGCGACCACGTCGAGGTGTCCACCGGCGACGCCGCGGGCGTCAGCGACCGCGGGCACCGACACAAGCGCAACGAGGACGCCATGACGGTCCGCGCCCTGCCCGCCGACGACCCCCACGCGCCCGGCGCCGTCGTCGCCGTGGTCTGTGACGGGGTGTCCACCTCGCCCCGCCCCGACGAGGCGTCCCGGGTGACCGCCGAGGCCGGTGTCGCCGTCCTGGCCGAGCACCTGCGCCAGGGAGTCGACCCCCGGGCGGCCACCGGCGCGGCGATGACCCACGCCGCCCGTGCCGTGGCCGCGATCGCCGACTCCCCCCGATCCGCGCCCGCCTGCACGTTCGTCTCCGCCGTCGTGCGCCCCGACACCGGCACCGTCACAGTCGGGTGGGTCGGCGACAGCCGCGCCTACTGGCTCTCCGGCGGCCCCGCCGCCAGTGCGTCCGCCCTTCTCACCAGGGACGACTCCTGGAGCGAGGCAATGGTGCAGATGGGCATGCTGTCCCGCGAGGAGGCGATGCGCTCGGCGAACGCGCACGCCCTGGTCGCGTGGATGGGCGCCGACTCCGGGGAGGTCGACGCGCACGTCTCCACCGTCACCCCCACCGGCCCCGGGGCCGTCGTGCTGTGCACCGACGGTCTGTGGAACTACTACCCCGAGGCCGCCGACCTCACCGCGGCCGTCCCCGGTGCCGGAACCGCGCCCCGGGAGGCCGCCCGCCGGTACGTCGAACTCGCCCTTGAGGCCGGCGGCAAGGACAACGTCACCGTGGTGGTCATACCGGTGCCCGGCCGAGGAGGGGGACCCCGTGCCGGACAGGTCTGACCACCCCGCCAGACCCTCCCGCCACCCCCGGACCCCGCCCCGTGACGCCCCAGGACCCGGGTAGGAGGGACCCATGTCGAGCTGCCCCTCCGGTCACAGGTCCACCACGGCCGACGTCTGCGACGTGTGTGGTCTGCGGCTGCGCCCGACCCCGCCCGGCCAGTCGCCACCGGCGATCCCCCACGGCCCGGCGGAACCGCCGTCCCCCCGGGCCGCGGTCGAACCCCGCGGCGGCCCGTGCCCCGTCTGCGCCACGCCCCGCACCGGCCGCTTCTGCGAGGAGTGCGGTTTCGACTTCGTCTCGCGCTCCGGCGGTCGCCGGAGCCCCTCCGCGGACCCCGGACACGGAGTCTCCTGGCTCGCGATCGTGACCGCCGACCCCGCCTACTACCAGTACATGGCCGACCAGGGCAGGCTCGACACCTCCCAGATCCCCTTCCCCGCACACCACCGGCAGCGTCGCGTCAGGCTCCGGGGGTCACGCGTGCACATCGGCCGGCACAGCGCCAGACGGGGGTTCACCCCCGAGATCGACCTCGGCGGCCCCGACGGGGACCCCGCCGTCTCCCGCGTCCACGCGATCCTGCTTCCCGCGTCCGGTGGGACCTGGGCGGTCCTCGATCCGGGGTCGGTCAACGGGACGACGATCAACGGGGCCGCCGACCCCATCCCCCGCAACGTGGAGGTTCCCCTGAATGACAGCGATCGGATCTACGTCGGCGCGTGGACGGCCATCACCCTGCGCAAGGGGTGAGGCCCGGTGACCGGCGACGCCGCGGGGTCGCCGCCCCGGACCGGGCGCCGCCGGTTCCGGCTGAACTCCACCCCCGCCCGCGTGTGGGCGCTGACGGTGGTGTGCGTCGTCGCCGTCACGGGGCTGTTCGCGTCCGCGAACACCGCCCTCGGCCAGGCCCGGTCCGGCCTCGACGTGCTCGGTCGCGACGCCGGTCCGCGCGCCATGGCCACCACCGACCTGTACCTGGCCCTGGCCGACATGGACGCGCGCATGGCCGACGTCCTGCTCATGGGGACCGACCACGACCTGGGGTCCGGGCGCGCCGACGCGCTGGACCGCTTCGAGGCCAGCCGCCGCCAGGCCGACGAGGCGCTGCTCCACGCCGCCTCGCTCACCGAGGGCGACAGCGTGGAGGAGCGCACCGTCCAGGCGGTCCTGGACGGGATGGGCGCCTACGAGCGGCACGCCTCCCGCGCACTCCTGCTCAACGACGAGGCCGAGGCCCCGCCGGGAAGGGTGGACGAGGAGGCGCTGGAGGAGTACCGGAAGGCCACCCAGCTGATGCACACGGAGCTGCTGCCCAAGGCGTTCAACCTGGGGCTGGACTCCTCCGCGATCGTGCGGCAGAACCACGAGGAGGGGCAGCGCTCGGTCGCGTGGGGGATGCTGACGGTCGGCGGGGTCGGCGCGGCCGCGCTCGCGGCACTGGTCGCGCTCCAGCTCTACCTGCGCCTGCGCTTCCGCCGCCGCTTCAACGTCCCCCTCCTGGGCGCGACCGCCGGGGTCCTCGCCCTGACCGTCGGCGTCGTGGTCACGCTCGAACTCAGCAACGACCACCAGCGCGCCGCCAAGGAGGAGGGGCTGGACGCGGCGATGGCGCTCGCGCGGGCGGGGGCGATCGCCACCGACATGCAGGCCGACCAGAGCCGCTACCTCGGCGACCCCGAACTGGCCGACAACTACCAGCAGGTCTACCTGGAACGCGCCCAGCAGGTGCTGTTCCGTCCGGCCGAGAACCTGGAACAGTACTACGCGGCGGTCGACGAGGTCGCCGACGCCTACCCCGACCTGCCGGGGGCGGACGGCCCCGACGACGATGACCCGGGCACCCTGGGGTACCTCGGCGAGCGGGCGCAGGGATCGCTGCTGCCCGGTCAGGAGGACGCGCTCGCCGAGGTGCTGGAGACCTACGAGCGACTGCACGCGGCCGACCGCGACCTGCGCGCCGCCGCCCGGGACGGCGATCTGGCCGCCGCGGTCGAGACCCGCATGTCCGTCGCCGACTCGCGCGACGGCGCCTTCCCCGCCTACGTCACGGCGCTGGACGAACTGACCGACCTGCACCGCAGGGCCTTCGTCGACGGCATCGCGCGGGGGGACGCGGCGCTGACCCCCTGGCGGCTGGGGCTGCCCGTGCTCACCCTGACCGTGCTCGCCCTGGTCGCGCTCGGGGTCCGCCCCCGGCTGGCCGAGTACCGCTGACACCCGAGAGAGGAACGGGACGATGAGGTTGCGACACCGCTCCGCCGCCGTGGCGACCGCCTTGGCGCTGGGCCTGTCCGGGTGCTCCGAGGCGCTCGGGGAGGAGACCTCGGTGCTCGACGCGGAGTCGATCACCGTGGGCGTCAAGTACGACCAGCCCGGCACCGGTCTGCTGGGCCCCGACGGCGAGTTGACCGGCTTCGACGTGGACGTCGCCCACTACCTCACCGAGCGGATGGGTTTCTCCGCCGACCGCGTGGAGCTGGTGGGGGTCACCTCCGCCGAACGCGAGGACCTGCTCGTCAGCGGCGAGGTGGACATGGTCGTGGCGACCTACTCCATCACCCAGGCCCGCAAGACCGAGGTGACCTTCGGCGGGCCGTACTACGTGGCCCAGCAGGACCTGCTCGTCCGGGCGGAGGACACCGACATCGACGACGTGCGCGACCTGGAGGGGCTCCGCCTGTGCCAGGGCAGGGGGTCGAACTCGGCGCGTCGGATCACCGAGGGCCTCGGTATCCGGGTCGAGCAGACGGACGCCCCCAGCTACGGCGCGTGCGTCGACGCCCTGCGCGAGGGCGAGGTGGACGCGATGTCCACGGACAACCTGATCCTGGCGGGCTTCCTGGCCCGGGAACCGGACTCCTTCCGGCTGGTCAACAACCCGTTCACCGAGGAGAAGTACGGGGTGGGACTGCCGCACGGCGACGTGCGCGCGTGCGAGACGGTCAACAAGGCGATCACCGAGATGTACCAGGACGGGACCGCCGGGCGACTGTTGGAGAGGTGGTTCGGGGACACCGGCCTGGACCTGGTCACGAGCGTTCCGCAGTTCGAGGGCTGCCCCTGACGGTGGGTGGATCGCCGTCGGCGGATCACGGATACTGAGCGGGGTGTAGGGCTGTGCGGTGACCGGAGGAGGGTCGTTCCGTGACCATCGTCGAGTTCCTGAACGCGCGGCTGGACGAGGACGAGCGCGCGTCGAGGGCCGTCCCCGCGGGAACTCGCGGCCGGGACCGGGCGCTGGCCGAGGTGGCGGCCAAGCGCATGATCGTGGCGGGCTACGCCGAGGCCCACTCCGCGAGCATGCGCACCCTCGAACCCACGCCCTCCCCGCCCGCCGAGGGCGGCGGCGACCCGTGGTCGGAACTCCTCGCCTGGCGGCGGGCGGTGAAGTACCTGGCCACGGTGTACCGGAACCATCCCCAGTACGACCGGTCCTGGGAGGAGTGAGCCGTCCCTGCCGCGCTCCTGCGCTTCGCGGCGGGGCGGGCGCCCCCACCGGACGCCTTCGGCGCGGTACCCGCCCTGGTCGGACGCTGGAACGTCGACCTCCCGGGGCCGGGCCGCGGCTCACAGCGCCAGCAGGGCCTTCACCACCTGGTCGAGGTCCCTGCCGGACACGTCCGGCTCCGGGAACACCGCCGGGAAGCGGCCCTCCAGGTGGGCTGACCACCCGGTCACCAGCCCGGCCCGCCTCGCGCCGCCCACGTCCCACCCGTGCGCGGTGACCAGGCCGAGTTCGCGCGGCTCGACCCCCAGCACCCGCGCCGCCGCGAGGTAGGGCGCCGCGGCCGGTTTCCAGGCCCCCGCCGACGCGCCGCCGAACACCCCCTCGACCAGGTCGAGCAGGCCCGCCCGCTCCAGCAGCTCCCGGGTCGGGAGCTCGTCGCCGTTGGCGAGGGTCACCACCCGCAGGCCCGCCTCGCGCGCGGCGGTCACGGCCGCGGCGGCCTCGCGCCGGGGTTCGAGCCGCGACATCCCCTCGATGATGGAGTCCTCCGCCGCCGGGGCGATCTGGTGTCCCGTGATGTCCCTGAGCGACCCCCGGGCCACGTCCTCGAACGAGCGGTCGCCGCCCAGCAGGGCCAGCGCGAAGGTGTCGCGGAGCACGTGGTCGATCCAGCGGGTCATGAGGACGCGGGGGATCCCCGCCTCGCGGAACCGCCACTCCAGCGGTCCCAGCGGGAACAGGGTGTCGAGGACGTCGAAGGCGAGGGCGACGGGGCGAGGTGGCATCTGCTCTGCTCCTACCGGGGGGAGGGGTCGCTGACAGCGTCCTACCCAGACCGGTCGCCGCCGCCCCCACGCGTCCGGAACCGGTCCCGCCCCGCACCGGATCGTTCCCGGTCCGGTCCCCGGATGCGCATATGGTTCCTTTTGGCCCCGCCCCGGGGGCCGTGGAGGACAGTGGTGGAGTCAGCGGTGACGGAAGACGTGACGGAGACGACGGAGATCGGAGTCGACCCGGAGCACCTGCGTGTGTGCCTGGACGTGATCGCACGGGTGGAGGAGCTTCCCACCGACCACCCGGACTCGCTCGCCCTGCAACGGGCCTCCGCCAAGCTCTTCAAGATCGTGAAGGAGAAGCGGCGGCGCGCCCGCAGGGCCGCCGCGAAGGCGCACGACGACGCCGTGCTCTCCGCCACCGCCACCGCCGCTCCGGACCGGATCGACGACGAGACCAACGGCCGCGCGCTGACCAGCGGAGTCACCGGGGCCCTGGCCGGGGTGCTCAGGAGGGCCCGGCCCTGCTACGTGTGCAAGGAGAAGTACACGGAGGTCGACGCCTTCTACCACCAGCTGTGCCCCGCGTGCGCGGCCCTGAACCGGGAGCGCCGCAACGCGCGCACCGATCTGACCGGTCGGCGCGCCCTGCTCACCGGCGGCCGGGCCAAGATCGGCATGTACATCGCGCTGCGGCTGCTGCGCGACGGCGCGCACACCACCATCACCACGCGGTTCCCCAAGGACGCGGTCCGCCGCTTCGCCGCCATGCCGGACAGCGACCGATGGCTGCACCGGCTCCGCGTGGTCGGCGTCGACCTGCGCGACCCCGCCCAGGTCCTGCGGCTGGCCGACACCGTGGCCGGACAGGGGCCGCTGGACATCCTCATCAACAACGCGGCGCAGACGGTGCGGCGCTCACCCGGGTCCTACGGTCCGCTCATCGCCGCCGAGGCCGAACCGCTCACCGGGGAGGGACTGCCCGAGCCGCTGGTCCTCGGGGAAGTGCGGCCCCGCGCCCTGGAGGGGGCGGAGGAACGGGGGGCGGAGGAGTTCCGGGTCGCCCCGCACGCGCTCACCCCGCAGATGCTCACCTCGCTGGCCCTGACCACCGGGTCGGCCTCGATGGAGCGGGTGCGCGCGGGCGACGCCATCGACGCCGGGGGCCTGGTGCCGGACCTGGCCCCGGTCAACAGCTGGACGCGGAAGGTCGGCGAGGTCGACCCCGTCGAGATGCTCGAAGTGCAGCTGTGCAACGTGAGCGCCCCGTTCCTGCTCGTCGACCGCCTGCGCCCCGCCCTGGCGGCCTCCTCCGCCCGGCGCGCCTACATCGTCAACGTGTCCGCCATGGAGGGCGTCTTCGGGCGCGGTTACAAGGGCGCGGGCCACCCGCACACCAACATGGCCAAGGCCGCGCTCAACATGCTCACGCGGACCAGCGCCCAGGAGCTGCTGGAGACCGACGGCATCCTCATGACCAGCGTCGACACGGGCTGGATCACCGACGAACGGCCGCACCCGGACAAGGAGCGGATCGCCGAGGCCGGGTTCCACGCCCCCCTGGACCTGGAGGACGGGGCGGCGCGGGTGTACGACCCCATCGTCCGCGGCGAGCTCGGGGAGGACCTGTACGGCTGCTTTCTGAAGGACTACGCTCCCGCCGCCTGGTAGGAGTGTCCGAGTTCGGGGCGGGTCTACGGATCAAGCGAGTGCGCGGCGGAGATCCTTCATCAGCAGTACGAGGTGCATCGGATCGCTTGGGCTCCGCTCGAACTGAGCGAGGCTGAGGTAGAACTGTCGTGCTGATTCGCTCTCGCAGTGGATGAGGAGAGCACGGACACCGATCGTTTCGGAAGCTACTGCGACCCGGCGCAGCGCATCGACTACGAGGGCTTTGCCGAGCCCCGTCCCCTGGACACGGATGTCGACTCCCAGCCGGGTCAGGATGACAACGGGCTGATGGTACTTGCCAGCGCCGCGCAGGAGTCGGCTGGGAGCCGAGGAGGGAGCGATGCTTCCAGCGGCCAGAGCGTAGTAGCCGACTACTGGACGATCCATGTTCGGGTCTTCGTCACACACGACGTAGACGCGTGATCCACCTGAGCGGTGTGCTTGGAGCGCATGGTCGGTCAACCAGTCGGATTGGGCGTGTGATCCGCAGTCGAAGTCGGTTGTCCTGTGATGTGCGGTGAGCGGCTCGACCGATCCGAACCTTGGCTTCACGTGTCGTCCTCATGGCGCTGCGAGTTGTTCTCGTCGAGCACAGTGGGTCCGGCCAGTAGCTCTCGCAACCCGGGGATGTCGCGTGCGGGACGCTCCAGGGCCGAGTCGAAGGCGGCCCACTCCTGTTCGTCCAACGTGAAGACCCGCCGGTCTGCCAGTATGTTCGCCGCCGCTTCGGTGGCCGCGCCGAGGACGAAGGCTGAGATCGTGTCCCCCGAGACGGTGCTTGCGGCCTCAAGCAGGGCCTTCTGCCGGTCGTCGACTCTCAGATGGATTCTTTCTGACTTCATGGGGGTAGTCATACCCCAGATTGTACGCACAATGTGCACACGCAGGAGTGTGTCTTCGGCGAACAGCGATGCCCCCTTCATGGCCACGGGACGCAGGGCGTACCGGTGAGGCGGCTGTCGGCTGGGGCGAAAACGCGCTTGCCGGTCGTCCGTGGGGGTGGTCCGCACATGGTGCCCTTGGCTTGGGGGCGTGTGGGGGTGTGCGAGGGGGCTGCGGTCTCACAAACCCCTCAAGTCGCCAAGGCCGCGCTCAACATGCTCACGCGGACCAGCGCCCAGGAGCTGCTGGAGACCGACGGCATCCTCATGACCAGCGTCGACACGGGCTGGATCACCGACGAACGGCCGCACCCGGACAAGGAGCGGATCGCCGAGGCCGGGTTCCACGCCCCCCTGGATCTGGAGGACGGGGCGGCGCGGGTGTACGACCCCATCGTCCGCGGCGAGCTCGGCGAGGACCTGTACGGCTGCTTTCTGAAGGACTACGCTCCCGCCGCCTGGTAGAGGTGTCCGCCGCGGGACTCCGCTTCGCTTCGGCCCGTGTCCGGGCGAATGCTCCGAGAAGCCCGCACCAGGGCGTGTTCCGTGGGTGCTGCCCGCCGCGCCGCAGGGTGTGTGCCCGCGGGACACGCTCTAGTCCACGTGGCCGCCCCGATAGGCCCAGGCGGCGATCTCGACCCGGTTGCGTGCCCCCAGCTTGTTCTGGATGCTCGCCAGGTGGGTCTTGACCGTGCTCACCGTGACGTACAGCTCCGCGGCCACCTCGGTGTTGGTCAGCCCGCGCGCCACCGCGCGCACGATGTCCAGTTCCCGGTCGGTGAGCCCGGCCCTGTCCCCCCTCGGACGCGGCCCCGTCTCGGCGAAGTGCCGCAGCAACCGGACGGTGATCCTCGGGGAGACCAGGGCGTCGCCCCGGGCCGCCGCGCGCACCGCCTCGATCAGCAGCGCCGGGCCCGCGTCCTTGAGCAGGAACCCCACGGCCCCGCCGGTCAGCGCGGCGTGGACGTACTCGTCCAGGTCGAACGTGGTCACCACGACCACGCGCAGCGGGTCGGCCACCCCCGGTCCGGCCAGCCGCCGGGTGGCCTCCAGGCCGTCCACTCCCGGCATGCGGATGTCCATGAGCGTCACGTCCGGGCGCAGTTCCCGCGCCAGCCGCACCGCCTCCACCCCGTCATCCGCCTCGCCGACGACCTCGATGTCGTCCTCGGCGTCCAGCATGTAGCGGAAGCCGGTCCGCACCATCCGCTGGTCGTCGGCGATCAGTACCCGAATCGTCACGCGTCGTCTCCGTTCCGGCCGTTCGGCGCCCCGTCGGGCAGCGGCAGCCACGCCCGTACCACCCACCCCCGGCTCCGGCCCAGCGGTCCGGCGGTCAGCTCCCCGCCGAGCAGCCTGGCCCGCTCGGCCATGCCGACCAGGCCGTAACCGCCGCCCGTCTGGACCCCGGCGCCGCGTCCGTCGTCGTACACGCGCAGCCGCACACCGTCGTCGAGGACCTCCACGGCCACGCTCACCCGCTCGGCGCCGCGCGCGTACCGCAGCGCGTTGGTCACCGACTCCTGGACGATCCGCAGGACCGCCGTGCCGACGGAGGGCGGCAGGTCCGCCACCCCGCCGCTGGTGTGCACGCACACCTCGGGACGGCCGGGGCGGGCGGGCGCGGCCAACCGGCTGAGCCCCTCGGCGGGGTTCGGGTTCAGGGGGGCGTCCTCGTGTTCCCGCAGCCGGGAGACCATACCGCGCATGGACTCCAGAGCGCGTGCGCCCGCGGCCTCGATCTCCGGCAGCGCCGTCCGCACCGTCTCCGGGTCGCGTTCGGCGACGTGCCGCAGCGCCTGCACCTGGACCACGATCCCGGTGACCTCGTGCGCGACCACGTCGTGCAGGTCGCGGGCGAGGGCCAGCCGTTCGTGCGCCCGAACCGCCGCCACCTGGGCGGCGTGCCGGGCCGCCCGCCACCGCAGGTACAGCCCCGGGGCCAGGCCCAGTCCGAGGAGCACCAGGGAGAGGGAGAGCTGGCCCGTCCAGTGCGGCTCCCGCAGGTACTCGGAGAGGAAGGCCGCGTACGCGGCCGCGGAGACGGCGCCGATCTGCCAGGCTCGGCAGCGCAGGGCCGTGAGCGACAGCAGGAACAACAGAGCGAGGACCTCGGACAGGGCGAAGGCGTACCCGAACTCGCCCTTGGGCGGGAACCACAGGGCCGCGGAGACCGCCGTGACGGTGAGGGCGCCGCCGAGCCCGAGGAGCGCGGTCGCGGTCGCCCGGGTGCGCGGCCGGAGCGCGACCAGGCAGAGGAGGACGAGCAGGGAGCCGGACCCCAGGGCCAGGGCGTAGAGCGACGTGACCGGCGGGCCGAGCCAGTCCTGGGGCGCGTGGAGGGACCGCGCGGTGTCGGCGAGGTCGAGGGACCAGGCGAGGAGCAGCAGGGCGGCCGCTCCCCACGCGACGAGTCGGGGCAGTCCGCCGTCGGTGTGCGAGAGGTGTCCGGTGATGCGGGCGAACGCCCTGTTCAGCGCCATGATGATCAGGTTAGGCAGGAACCCGGTGCGCGGCCTCGACCGAAAGGACGAGACGGCGCGTCCCGGGGGTCGGCGGATCGGTCGATGTGCGACGGGGGGTCCGCGGGCGAGGGTTGACGGGTGCCTACCAAGGAGGGGAACCCGTGACCGACATCCATACCCGCCCCGAACCCCAGGCGCCGCCCGCTCCCCGGGTGGCCTTCCTCGACGTCGCGCGGGCGCTCGCGATGATCGGTGTGGTCATGATGAACGTGACCGTCGTCGTGTTCGCCGCCGAGCGCGTCGGCGCCGTGCCCGTGTCCACGCTGACGAGCGTCGTCGACGGCACCGCCTCGCTGCTGATGTCCGGCAAGGCCCGGGCCATGCTCATGGTCCTGCTCGGCGTGGGCGCCGTGCTCGCGTGGCGGGGCGCGGTCCGGCGCGGTCAGCGCCCCATGACGGTGATGGCCCGCCGCTACGCCGTGCTCGGGCTGCTCTTCGGGGTGCCGCACCTGCTCGTGTTCGACGGCGACATCCTCACCCACTACGCGATCACCGCGATCGTCCTGGCTCCGCTGATGCCGGTGCTGCTGGCCGGGGCGCGGCGCCGTCCGCTGGTCGCGGCCGTCCTGCTCTTCGCGCTCGCGCCGGGTTTCGAGCTCCTGATGCCGACGGGTGGCGTGTGGATCCTGGTCTCCCTCGTCCCGCAGACCCTGGCGTTCTTCTGTGTCGGCGTGTGGCTGGCCCGCCGCCCCGAACTCGACCCGGAGCGCCGGGGCGAGCCCTCCCGCCTGCCGGTCCGGATGATCTGGTCGGGGCTCGCGGGCCAGGCGGTCGGCCTGGTCGCCATGTTCTCCGCCGACCTGCTGTTCCCGGTGCGGGTGGACGCCGACGGCGTCCCCGTCCACCTCGGGGCCGACGGCGTGCCGGTCACGCACCCGGTGTCGGACGCGCTCGTCTCCCTGGGCGGCTCCCTCTCGGGGATCGGCGGCGCCCTGTTCTACCTGGGTCTGGTCTGGTGGCTGGTCGGCCGGGGGCGCGGCGCCTCGCGGGTGCTGGGCGCCTTCGCCCCGCTCGGCCGGATGACGCTGACCGTGTACCTGGGCAGCACGGCCGTGTTCCTCCTGACCATGTCCCCCTTCGAGGGCGAGATCCCGTTGCTGGGTCAGTACGGTGTCGCCGCCGCCTACTTCGCGGTGACGGCGCTGGGCGCCCGGTGGTGGATGCGCCGGTTCCGGCTGGGACCCCTGGAGTGGGTGTGGCGCTCCCTCACCCACCTCCGCCCGATGCCGATGCGCCGGGTGCCCGCGGACGCCTGACCGGAGGCCGCCCCGGAGCGGTCGCCCCGGGGGTGCGTTCGGACGCCGACAGGGGTCGGAGGGCGGTGGCCCACCCGGTGCGCGAAGCGCCTCTGCGGGCGGTGGCGGGCGACGGGCGGGGGAGGCGCGCCGGGAACCCGCGACACGCACGGCCCTAACCGCCGGCCACCGAGGGCAGCAGCCGGACCTCGGCCCCGTCGGGGACCGGAGCGTCCAGTCCGCCGATGCCCCGGCACTCGTCTCCGTCGACGAACACGTTCACGTACCGGCGGAGCGCGCCCCGCTCGTCGCGGATCCGCCGGTCCAGGCCCGGGTGCCGGGCGGTCAGCGCGTCCAGCACGCCCCGCAGCCCGGCGCCGTCGTCGACCTCGACCGGAACGTGGGCGGCGCCCCCGGCGTCCGCCCGCAGCAGCCCCGGCAGGTGGACCGTCACGCGCACCTCACACCTCCACGGCGCGCACGCACAGGACGTCGGGCAGGTGGGCGGCCACCTGGTGCCAGCGCTTCCCGTCGTCCGTGGCGGCGTAGACGTCACCGGTCCGGGTCCCGAAGTAGAACCCCGGCACGTCCGCCCCGTCGGTGCAGGCCGCGTCGCGCAGGACGATCCCGAAGTAGGGGCCCTGCGGCAGGCCCTCGGTGACCGGGCGCCAGCTGTCGCCGCCGTCGTCCGTGCGGTACACGCCCAGGCGGTTGTCGGGCGGCAGGTGCACCTCCTGGCTGAGCACGGGGAAGGTGAACGCGGTCTCCGGGCGTCCCGGGTGCGCGACCACGGCGAACCCGAAGTTGGAGGGCAGTCCCTTCTCGATGGACGTCCACCCCTCCCCGGCGGGGTCGGCGCTGCGGTAGACCCCGTGGTGGTTCTGGAGGTAGAGGACCCCGTTCGGCGCCGCCGCGACCTTGTGGACGCACTGGCCGTACTCGGGCTCCTCGTCCGGGAGGAACACGGCCGAGACGCCCTTGTTGGCGGGCGTCCAGGTCGCCCCGGCGTCGCGGGTCTGGTAGACGCCGCCGGTGGACATGGCGACGGTCATGGCCTCCGGCGAGCGCCCGTTCGACCCCAGCAGCCCCGGCAGGATGGTGTGGATCGCGCCGCCGCCCGCGCCGGGGAACCAGTCCGCCCGGTGGGGATGGTCCCAGAGGGGGCGCACCAGCCGGAAGCTCAGCCCCCCGTCCGTCGACCGGAAGAGGGCGTGCGGTTCCACACCCGCGTACACCGTGTCGGGTTCAGGCCCGAAGGCGAACTGCCAGACGCGGGTGAACGAGGCGTTGGTGTCCTCGGGGAAGGCGATGGGGGCGGTGTCCGGTTCGTGCCACGAAGCGCCGTTGTCGTCGCTGTACCAGACGCTCGGGCCGAAGTGCGAGCTCTCGGCTCCGGCGAGGATGCGGCCGGAGCGCGGGTCGACCCCGACGGCGTACACCGAGCTCATACTCGCGTAGTCGGCCGTGTCGAGCCGGTGGGGTCCGGTCACCTCCCACGCGCGCCGGTCCTCGCTGCTGGCGGTGAAGAGTCCCTTGCGCGTGCCTATGACCAGGAGATACGTCATAACCAACTCCCAGGATGTGATGCGGGTCTCCCACTGTGGCACAGGGGGACGTCATTCTGGGGGAGGTCGCGCGAACGGTGGCGCCACCTATGGTTAGGAAACTTGACTGTTTCGCCGGATGTGGAATTTCGGTCACCCGGCGAAATGGAGGCCCGCGCCGTAGGCATAACCCTCTGGGTGAGGAACCACATTCCATCTCGGTGCCGGTCGATCCCTGATGCGGTTGTCATCCGGTGTCGGTTCTGCAATAAAATTCCGGCCCAACCGGAACATGCGCGTGGGGTCCCTGGTCGAGCCCGACGCCCGTGTCCGCAACCAGATCGGCCGTACGATTCCCGCTACCCCGGTCTCACGGAGCGTTTTGGGACCAGAGTCCTTATGGTTCCAAGTCTCAGGGAGAACCGGGTTCCCACTCGATAGGGTCGCCTCATGCACCACCCCCCGGACACGCTCCACGCCCGTAAACGGCGCAAGGCCCGCGCGCTGATCGTGTCGGCCGCCTTCCAGCTCTTCGCCGAGCACGGATTCGACAACGTCACCGTCGCGGAGATCGCCGAACGTGCCGAGGTGGGGCGTACCACCTTCTTTCGGTACTTCGGGGACAAACAACAGGTGCTGTTCGCGGACGACGCGGATGAGGCCGACCGCGTCTGCGCCCACGTGCGCGAGAAGGCGTCCGCTCCCGTGGCGGACGATCTCGGTGCCGCGGTCGCGCTCCTGCGCGAGGCGGGCGCCCAGGCGCACGTCGCCCTGTCGCCCGACCACGCGGCGGTGCTGATGCGACTGCTGAGGGAGAGCGACGACCTCAGGTCCCGCTATCTCCTGATGCGGCAGTGCCGGGCCGACAAGCTGGCGAACGCGCTCATGGAGGTCGGCGCGGCGGAGGCCGTGGCCGTCCTGGCCGCCCACGTCGCGATGGCCTGCGAGCTGACCGCGATGCGCCTGTCGGAGGGTCCGGAGGCCGTTCCCGTCCGCCTGGACGAGGCCCACGGGCTCCTCGCCGCCCTGGAGCGGTAGCACCCGACCTCCGGTCCCCGGCCGCGGGGCGCACGGGCGCGTGTCCGCCCGTCTCCCCGTCCCGGACCGCCGGCGTCCGGTGTCCCGGACCACCTCTCAGTCCGTGTGGTCCGGGTCACAGTCCGGAGGCTCTGGATTTACTTGGACGTCCAACTATATGGTGGGCGTCACAGAGCCGCGGTGCAGGGAAGCCGGTGCGAATCCGGCACGGTCCCGCCACTGTGTCCGGGGAGTGCTCTTCCAGGCGATGCCACCGGCGTCAGCCGGGAAGGCGGGGAGAGCGCGCCGATCCGGGAGTCAGGAGACCGGCCGCGGCTGTCCACAACCGTGTGATCCACGAGGACGGAGCGAGCACGCATGGCACCGGTACGCGCCCACGCGACCCGGTCCGGGCACGCGACACCGCCCGGCCACGCGATCGGGCACGACCGCTGAACCCGGCGACCCGACACCACGGGCCACCCGGACGGCCGCGCACCATCGCGGCCCCGTTCCCCATGCCCCCGTGCCCCTCCCCCTCCAGACGAGAGCTGGTGCGCCAATGGTCAGTGAGAACCACGAACCCGACGAGCCCCGCGAACTCACGCACTTCGTACATGGAAAGCACGTCCCCGGGCGGTCCGGCTCCTTCGGCGACGTCTTCGACCCCAACAACGGCACCGTCCAGGCCCGCGTCCCCCTCGCCGACCGGGCCGAGACCGAGGCCGCCATCGCCGACGCCGAACGCGCCCAGCCCGAGTGGGCCGCCTGGAACCCCCAGCGCCGGGCCCGCGTCCTCCTCCGCTTCCTCCAGCTCGTCGACGACGAACGCGAGACCCTCGCCCGCCTGCTGTCCGCCGAACACGGCAAGACCGTCGCCGACGCCCACGGCGACATCCAGCGCGGCCTGGAGGTGGTCGAGTTCGCCGCCGGGATCCCGCACCTGCTCAAGGGCGAGTTCACCGACAACGCCGGGACCGGGATCGACGTCCACTCCCTCCGCCAGCCGCTGGGCGTCGTCGCGGGCATCACCCCGTTCAACTTCCCGGCGATGATCCCGCTCTGGAAGGCAGCGCCCTCCCTCGCCTGCGGCAACGCGTTCGTCCTCAAACCGTCCGAGCGCGACCCCTCCGTCCCGCTCCGCATCGCCGAACTCTTCCTGGAGGCGGGACTGCCCCCGGGCGTGCTCAACGTCGTCAACGGCGGCAAGGAGAGCGTCGACACCCTGCTCACCGACCCCCGCGTGGCCGCCGTCGGGTTCGTCGGCTCCACCCCCATCGCCGAGTACGTCTACACGACCGCGACCGCGCACGGTAAGCGGGCCCAGTGCTTCGGCGGGGCCAAGAACCACATGATCGTCATGCCCGACGCCGACCTCGACCAGGCCGTGGACGCGCTGCTCGGCGCCGGTTACGGCTCCGCGGGCGAGCGCTGCATGGCCGTGTCCGTGGCCGTCCCGGTCGGTCGGGAGACCGCCGACGCGCTGGTCGCCCGTCTCACCGAGCGCATCGGCGCCCTGCGGGTCGGCCCCTCCCACGACCCCGACGCCGACTTCGGCCCGCTCGTCACCCGCGAGGCCCTGGAACGGGTCGAGCGCTACGTGGCCCTCGGCGTCGAGGAGGGCGCGGAGCTGGTCGTCGACGGGCGCGGGCACACCGTCCCCGGCCACGAGGACGGGTTCTTCACCGGCCCCAGCCTCTTCGACCGGGTCACCCCCGACATGCGGATCTACCGCGAGGAGATCTTCGGCCCCGTGCTCTGCGTCGTGCGCGCGGACACCTACGAGGAGGCCCTCCGCCTGCCCAGCGAGCACGAGTACGGCAACGGCGTCGCGATCTTCACCCGCGACGGCGACACCGCCCGCGACTTCTCCCAGCGCGTCAACACCGGCATGGTCGGCGTCAACGTGCCGATCCCGGTCCCCGTCGCCTACCACACCTTCGGCGGCTGGAAGCGGTCCGGGTTCGGCGACCTCAACCAGCACGGCCCCGACTCGATCCGGTTCCACACGCGCACCAAGACCGTCACCTCCCGCTGGCCGTCCGGGGCCAAGGAGGGCGCCAGCTTCACGATCCCGGTCATGCGCTAGGCGGCCGCAGTGAACACACTCACCGAGGACCAGATCATCCTGGCCGAGACCGCCCGCGACTTCGCCCGCGAGCACCTCGCGCCGCACGCCGTCGAGTGGGACCAGGCCAAGCACTTCCCCGTGGACGTGCTCCGCAAGGCCGCCGACCTCGGCCTGGGCGGCGTGTACGTCGGCGAGGAGTCCGGGGGCTCCGGACTCAGCCGCCTCGACGGGGCCATCGTCTTCGAGGCCCTGGCCACCGGCTGCCCGTCCATCGCCGGATACCTGTCCATCCACAACATGGTCGCCTGGATGGTCGACCGCTACGGCTCCGCCGAACAGCGCGCCCGCTGGCTGCCCGGCCTCTGCGCCGCCGACACCCTGGGCAGCTACTGCCTCACCGAACCCGGCGCGGGCTCCGACGCCGCCGCGCTCGGCACGCGCGCCGAACGCGACGGCGACCACTACGTCATCACCGGCACCAAGCAGTTCATCTCCGGCGCGGGCGCCTCGGAGGTGTACCTGGTCATGGCCCGGACCGGGGACGCCGGGGCCTCCGGGGTGTCCGCCTTCGTCGTCCACCGCGACGACCCGGGGCTGTCCTTCGGCGCCAACGAGGCCAAGATGGGCTGGAACGCCCAGCCCACCCGCCAGGTGATCCTGGACGGCGTCCGCGTCCCCGCCGACCGCCGTCTGGGGGAGGAGGGCGACGGCTTCCGGATCGCGATGCACGGCCTCAACGGCGGCCGACTCGGGATCGCCGCCTGCTCGCTCGGCGGGGGCCGCGCCGCACTGGAGGCCAGCACCGCCTACCTGGCCGACCGCGAGGCGTTCGGGGCGCCGCTGATCAACGCCCAGGCGCTGCGGTTCCGGCTCGCCGAGATGGCCACGGAGCTGGAGGCCGCCCGGTCCCTGCTGTGGCGGGCCGCCGCCGCCCTGGACGCGGGCGAACCCGAGGCGCAGCAGCTGTGCGCGATGGCCAAGCGGTTCGCCACCGAAGCCGGGTACACCGTCGCCGACGAGGCCCTCCAACTGCACGGGGGGTACGGATACCTCACCGAGTACGGGATTGAGAAGATCGTCCGCGACCTGCGGGTGCACCGAATCCTGGAAGGAACCAACGAGATCATGAGCCTGATCATCGCTCGCGGACTCACCGGGGCCGCCTGATGTCCGAGACACCCGGAGCCGCCCCCGCGTCCACCGGAACCGCCCCGCCCACCCCCTCCGACGCCGAGGTCGTGTCGCGCGTCGAGGGCGCGCTCGGCCGGATCACCCTGAACCGGCCCCGCGCGATCAACGCCCTCAACCACGCCATGGTGCGGGACATCGAGGCCGTCCTCACCGCGTGGGAGGGCGACGACACGGTGGCCGCCGTGCTCATCGACGGGGCCGGGGAGCGCGGCCTGTGCGCGGGCGGCGACATCCGCTCCATCCAGGCCAGCGCCAGGGGGGACGGCCGCGAGGCGGCCGCCTTCTGGCGCGACGAGTACCTGCTCAACGCGCACATCGCCCGATTCACCAAGCCGTACGTCGCCTTCATGGACGGCGTCGTCATGGGCGGCGGGGTGGGCGTGTCCGCGCACGGGAGCGTCCGTGTCGTCACCGAACGCTCCACCGTCGGCATGCCCGAGGCCACGATCGGGTTCGTGCCCGACGTCGGCGGCACCTTCCTGCTGTCCCGGGCGCCCGGGGAGACCGGCACGCACATGGCCCTGACCGCCGGTTCGGTCGGCCCCGGCGACGCCGTGTACACCGGCCTCGCCGACCACTTCGTCCCGTCCGAGCGGCTGGCCGACCTGGCCGACGCGCTCACCAAGGCCGCCTCCGCCGAGCACGTCGCCGACGCCGTCGGCCGGTTCGCCGAGACCGTCCCGGCCGGTGACCTGGCCGGTTCCCGGCACTGGATCGACGCCTGCTACTCCGCCGACACCGCCGAGGAGATCGTCGACCGGTTGCGCTCCCACGGAGACAAGGACGCCGCGCGCGCCGCCGACGTCATCGAGAGCAAGTCGCCCACCTCGGTGAAGGTCGCCCTGGCGGCGCTGTGCCGGGCCCGGGAGCTGCCCACGCTGGAGGCGGTCCTGGAGCAGGAGTACCGGGTCTCGTGCGCCACCCTGTCCTCCCCCGACCTGGTCGAGGGCGTGCGGGCGCAGGTGATCGACAAGGACCGGAACCCGAGGTGGGCGCCGGACCGGCTGGCGGAGGTGTCCGACAGCCACGTGGCGCGGTTCTTCGCCGCCGCGCCGGACGGGCCGCTGGGACTCATCGACGAGGGGAGCCGTGCATGACCGCCGTCGCGTTCGTCGGACTGGGCAACATGGGTGGGCCGATGGCCGCCAACCTCGTGACCGCCGGGCACACGGTCACCGGGTTCGACCTGGTGCCCGAGGCCCTGGCCAAGGCCGCCGAGACGGGTGTGCGCGCTGCGGACAGCCCGGCCGACGCGGTCGCCGGTGCCGAGGTGGTCGTCACGATGCTGCCGAGCGGACGGCACCTGCTCTCCGCCTACCGGGGCGCCGACGGGGAGACGGGGCTGCTGGCCGCCGCCCGCCCCGGGACGCTCTTCGTCGACTGCTCGACCGTGGACGTGGCCGACGCCCGCGCCGCCAACGCGGCGGCCGTCGCCGCGGGCCACCGGGCGGTGGACGCCCCGGTCTCGGGCGGTGTCGTGGGCGCGACCGCCGCGACGCTCACCTTCATGGTGGGGGCCGAGGGCGCCGACTTCGCCGACGTGGAACCGCTGCTGTCGGCGATGGGCCGCAAGGTGGTGCACTGCGGCGGGCCCGGCGGCGGGCAGGCCGCGAAGATCTGCAACAACATGGTGCTGGGCGCGTCGATGATCGCGGTCAGCGAGGCGTTCGTGCTCGGCGAGCGGCTGGGGCTGACCCACCAGGCGCTGTTCGACGTGGTCTCGACCGCGTCCGGCCAGTGCTGGTCGCTGACCACGAACTGCCCGGTGCCGGGGCCGGTCCCGACCAGCCCGGCCAACCGGGATTACCAGCCCGGGTTCGCCGCCTCGCTGATGGCCAAGGACCTGGGGCTGGCGGCCAACGCGCTGCGCGACACCGGGGTGGAGGCCGAGATCGGGCTGCACGCGGCCCGGATCTACGCGGCCTTCGCCGAGGGGCTGGAGACCGAGCGGGACTTCTCCGCGATCGTCAACGCCATCCGTGAGCGGTCCGGGAAGCCGGACGACGGCGGAGCGGACGGCGGGCTGGAGGCGGCCGGATCGGTCGGCGCGTCGGAGATCGAACCGGGCGTCGAGTCAGGCGGCCGATCAGGCGGCGGCTCCTGACCCACGGGACACGGCGAACGCCTCCGCGTGCGTGGCGCGCGGAGGCGTTCGCCGTTCGGGGGCGCCTCGTCGGTTGCGGAGAGGGGTGGTTCGGTGCGTTTCCGATGAATCGCGAACTTCATGGAACCGTGCCGACACGGATCGTGTCCAAGCCAGTGGCATCGTTCCCCACACGAGAGAGTTCCATGAACCCCCCTGTGCTCCCCATGCCCGGCAACCTCAAGGCGGTCCGGGTCGTCCTCGCTATCAGACTGGTTCTGGCCGTCATCATCTACGGTGTCGCGACACTGGGGTTCGTCATGGCGTCGGGAGACCCCTCCCTCCGAGCCCAGACGGAGGCCCAGACCGGGATGTCCTACGAAACCGCCCTACTGCTCATGGTCGTCGGGGTCGTGATCGTCGCCTTCGAGGGCTACGTGCTCGTGACCATGGGTCGGGGAGGTGCCAGGACACAGACGCTCCTGCGCGCGGTCGTCGTGCTCGCCTTCGTGTCCGCCGTCCTGAACCTCCTGATGGGGGAGAACGCGGTTCTGGGGTTCGTCCTCATGGTGGCCGTGGCGATCCTCATCGAGAGCCAGAGCGCCAAGGAGTGGTTCCGCACCACGGAGGGCTCCGTCGGCTGACCAGGCGCCCGTGATCATCGCGCCCTCCGAGGGGTGCCGTGGCGGGGCGGCGGTACCGCCGCCCCGCCACAGGCGTGTCCGGTCAGTCCGACCGGTGGAGGTAGGTGCGGACGAGGGAGGCGAGTCCGTCGAACTCACCCGGTGCCGGTCCCGCCAGGAGGTCACCCTCGGGGAGCCGCGGCCGGGGGATGCGGGGGAGCACGTAGGGGCGGACGAGGGCACCGCCGATCTCGTCGGGTCCGGGTTCCTGGGCGTCGGGTTCTGCCAGGGGTGTCGGGGCCAGCGAGGGGCGCTCGGGGGCCGGGGTGATCGCTCGGGTTCCAGGACCGGGAGTTTCGGGGGTGCACACGTAGGCCAGGGCCGTCGCGAGCGCGGCGGCGGCGAGCTGCCACAGCCGCGCGGCGAGGGACGCGGCGGGCCTGCGGTGCCGCCCGTTAGGGTGGTGCATGGTCATTCTCCTGCTTGCTCAGGTGGTTGATCGCGCCCCGGACCGGTGGTGGAGCACCGGCCGGGGCATCTTCTTGTGCGCGGCTGGCTCCCGGCCGGTCATCGGACCAGGTCGCGGTGGGGGTCGATCAGTGCCCAGAGGGTGAGGGGGCCGCCGTAGCGGCCGGTCCACCACCACTTCTCGGCGACGGCGGCCACGAGGAGGAGTCCGCGCCCGCCCGGGTACGGGTCCTTCGTCCGTTCGGGAACACGGGGAAGGGTGATCCGCCGGCCGGGGCGGGGGCCGTCGTCGGTCACGGAGACGAGCACGACGGTTCCGGGGAGGACCTCGACGCAGACCCTCACTCGGCCGCACCGGCCGCCGGAAGCGGTGTGGCGGACGGCGTTGGTCACGAACTCGCTGACGACCAGTCCCACCGGCGCGGCCTCGACCGGATCGAGCCCGGTGGCGTTCTGGCTCCAGTCGCGGATACGGCCGACCTGGTCGGGCGTCCCGTCGAAGTAGGCGGTGGACTCCCCCAGCCGCCGACCCCGCACGCGCACCGGCAACCCGCCCGCCACCCGCCGGTCCTCGTGCTGCTGTCCGCGCCTCGGTCGCGGGATGTCGGCTTCATGCATCGCTGCTCCTCCACGCCGATCGTTACCTGGAGGCTCAGCCGACTGGGGCACACTGTGCGTGGGACCGTTCATCGCTCCACCAACGTCGGATGTGCTGGAGTCGATGTGGTTTAGAGCTCATCTCATTTGGGTTCTCGGTAGCCTGCTCCTGTGTCGATGGTGGAACGGCTGGT
>NZ_QPNC01000001.1 GCF_003386285.1 Nocardiopsis sp. FIRDI 009 | reverse complement strand
CAGGTGTTCCGTGTCCCGCCAAACCGGCGGTTTCGGATCAACCGAACGGGGTAAAGCACCCGTTGTGCTCCATCCACCCTCTTGGACGGATTCGTCCATTCGGGTTTCCGAAGCGGCTCCCCGATCCTACCCGCGCCGAGCGTGTGCTCGGACCGGTCTGATCGGGAGGAGGTCTGTGAGTCGCGGCCCGGGTCCGAGTCGACGGATCGCCGCTCGCCGTCCCGCGAAGACTTGCCGAGTCTAGACAATGGGCCCGGAAGCGTCAACTCCATCCCTTCGGTGGAGGGTGGCCCCCACTTCATCGGATGTCCCGCGTCGATCGCCATCCTGGCGACCGGTTCGCGGACTAGCGGCGCCTCCGGGCGAGTCGATCCTCTTCCGAGGACCGGCTGTCTGTGATCTGGAGCACGTCCAGGCAAGATTCATCCTGCCCGGCTCCCCCCGGTTCAAACCCCCGGACCCCAGATTCCTCAGGGGAGTCCTCCACCCCCGTGACAGACACGAACCCGGGACGGCGCGGGGAGCCTCCAGCCCCTGTACCGTCCCGGGTTCGTCCGTGTGTCGCGTGCTCCCCGCACCGGCGTGCCGCCGTGCGGGAAAGGCGCGCCTCAGATCATCTCGGCCAACTCACGCGCCAGCTTCCGGAACGCGATCCCCCGGTGGCTGATCGCGTTCTTCTCCTCCGCGGACATCTCGGCGGTGGTCCTCGTCTCCCCCTCGGGGACGAACACCGGGTCGTAGCCGAACCCGTTCGTCCCGCGCCGCTCCCGCAGGAGCCGACCGCGCAGCACCCCCTCGGCCACCACCTCGACCCCGTCCGGCATCACCAGCGCGGCGGCGCACACGAACCGCGCCCCCCTGCGCTCGGCCGGGGTGTCGGCGAGCTGGTCGAGCACCAGGTCCAGATTGGCGCGATCCCGGTCCTGGTCCCCGAACCGCCCCGACCACCGCGCCGACAGCACCCCGGGCATGCCCTTGAGTTCGTCGACGCTCAGACCCGAGTCGTCCGCCACGGCGGGAAGACCCGTGTGCGCGGCGATGGCGCGGGCCTTGAGCAGGGCGTTGCCCATGAAGGTCGGTTCGGTCTCGGGAACCTCCGGCGCGTCGGGGAAGGAGTCGAGCGCCAGTACCCGGGCCTGGACCCCCGCCTCGGCCAGGATGGCCCGCATCTCCGGGACCTTCTTGGCGTTGCGGGTGGCCAGTACGATCCGCACGCTGCCGCCTCCTTCGGGGACGCTCCCGATCCGCCTGCCGACACCGCCCCGGACCGGGCCGGTGGGGTCGGCCGTGTTCGCCGTGGTCACTCCGCCAACGCCTTCTTCTGGATCGCGGTCAGCTCCTCGCAGCCGCTGACCGCGAGGTCGAGCAGGGAGTCCAGGAGTTCCCGGTCGAAGGGGGCGCCCTCCGCGGTGCCCTGGACCTCGACGAACTTGCCCTCACCCGTGACGACGACGTTCATGTCGGTCTGGGCGACCGAGTCCTCCAGGTAGTTCAGGTCCAGCCGGGGCTGACCCTGCACCACGCCGACGCTCACGGCGGCCAGTGAGCCGGTGAGCGGATTGTTCTTCAGCTTGCGGCGCTTGCGCAGCCACTTCATCGCGTCGGCCAGGGCCACGTAGGCACCGGTGATCGCCGCCGTCCGGGTTCCCCCGTCCGCCTGGAGGACGTCGCAGTCCAGGGTGATGGTGTGCTCGCCCATCGCCTTGAAGTCCACGACGGCACGCAGGGAACGGCCGATGAGCCGGGAGATCTCGTGCGTGCGGCCACCGATCTTGCCCCGGACGGACTCACGGGCGCCCCGGGTGTCGGTGGAGCGGGGGAGCATCGCGTACTCCGCGGTGACCCAGCCCTCGCCGGTTCCCCGACGCCACCGGGGGACACCGTCCTCGACGGTGGCCGCGCACAGGACTCTGGTGTCACCGAACTCGATGAGTGCGGAGCCCTCCGCGTGGCGGAGCCAGTTGCGGGTGATGGTCACGGGTCGGAGTTGGGTCGGAACGCGTCCGTCAGGTCGAGCCATGCAAAGAGCGTATATCCGTGGAGTGTCCATCGGTGCGGGAGTCGCGAAGTGTCCGCCTCGGTGTGGGACGTGCCCTTCACCACTCCTCACGGTGATGGCCCGGCGACCGTGCCCGGGACGGTCGGACGGGTCCGGCTCCCCGGCCCAACCCCGGGCCGCGGTCAGGCCCCGACGATGTGGGTCTCACCGCTGCGCGCCAACCCGATCGGGCCGTCGTAGGTGGACCGCGCCTCGGTGAGCGTGACCTCGTCGTCGTTCCACGGCACCAGGTGGGTGAGGAGCAGTTTGCGCGCACGGGCCCGACTGGCGTGCTCCCCCGCCTCGCTGCCGGTGAGGTGCATGTCCTTGGGGTGTTCCCGGTGGTCCTGGAAGGCCGCCTCGCACAGGAACAGGTCGGCGTCGGTCGCGAGTTCGATCAGGGAGTCGCAGGCCCCGGTGTCCCCGGAGTAGGTCAGGGTCCGGCCGCCGTGCTCCAACCGGATCCCGTACGCCTCCACGGGATGGTTGACCTCCTCGACCCGGACGGTGAACGGGCCGATCCCGAACGTGCCGACGGTGAGCTCGTGGAACTCGAAGGCCTCGGTCATGCCGGGTTCGGGGTCGAGCCCGTAGGCCTCGGCCATGCGCAGCGCCACCCCCTTGGGCCCGTACACGGGGATGCGCGGCCTGAGACCGCCGGGCGGGAACATCCGCGCGACCCAGTACGAGCACAGGTCGAAGCAGTGGTCGGCGTGCAGATGGCTCAGGTACACCGCGTCCACGGAGTAGATGTCGACATGCCGCTGGAGCGCCCCCAGCGCTCCGTTGCCCATGTCGAGGAGCAGGCGGAAACCATCCGCCTCGACCAGGTAGCAGGAGGCCGGGCTGTCCGGCCCGGGGAAGCTGCCGGAGGACCCGATAATCGTGAGTCGCACGTCGTCGTCGCCTTCTCGATGGGCCGCGCGGCGTCCGTGGCACCCTCGTCGTCTCTGCCGACGCTGAGCGCGGATGGCGGCTGGTTCTGCGGATGTCCCGTTGTTACGGGTGTACCCCAATGGCCGCCCGGGTGGTACAAAATGTGGCCCGCATCTCAGGCGACGTGCGTCACGTGTGAATTTTTCACACGTCCTGACCAATTCTGTCCGGTTCGGTCACATCCCGGCCCTCGGTGCGTCCGGAGCCGCCGCTCAGGACGCACCGAGGGCCGGCACCCCGCACGGGATGCCGGCCCGTCCGGCCGGTCCGAACCGCGGCGGACGCCCGCGCGGTCGCCGGGCCTCAGGCCCAGAGCTGGCCCTCCAGCCGCTCCTCGGCCTCGTCGAGCGTCCCCTCGTAGGCTCCGGTGGACAGGTACTTCCATCCGGCGTCGGCGATGACGAACACGATGTCGGCGCGCTCCCCCGCCTGCTCGGCCTTGCGCGCCATCCCCAGGGCGGCGTGCAGGGCGCCGCCGGTGGAGATGCCCGCGAAGATCCCCTCCTGGTCGAGGAGCTCCCGGGTCCGCCGGAGCGCCGCGTCCGAGGGCACGGAGAAGCGCGTGGTCAGCACGTCCTCGTCGTACAGTTCGGGGACGAACCCCTCGTCCAGGTTGCGCAGGCCGTAGACCAGCTCGCCGTAGCGCGGCTCGGCCGCGACGATCCGCACGTCCGGTTTGTTCTCACGCAGGTACCGGCCCACGCCCATGAGGGTGCCGGTGGTGCCCAGCCCCGCCACGAAGTGGGTGATCTCCGGCAGGTCCGCGAGGATCTCGGGGCCGGTGGTCTCGTAGTGGGCCCGGGCGTTGGCCGGGTTCCCGTACTGGTAGAGCATCACCCAGTCCGGGTTGGCCGCGGCCATCTCCTTGGCGACGCGCACGGCCTCGTTGGACCCGCCCGCCGCGTCGGAGAAGTGCACCTCGGCGCCCCACATGCCCAGCAGCTGCTTGCGCTCGGCGGAGGTGTTCTCCGGCATCACACAGACCATGCGGTAGCCGCGCAGCTTGGCGACCATGGCCAGGGAGATGCCGGTGTTCCCCGACGTCGGCTCCAGGATGGTGCAGCCCGGGGAGAGCAGCCCGTCCTTCTCGGCCTGCTCGATCATGAAGAACGCGGCGCGGTCCTTGATCGAGCCGGTGGGATTGCGGTCCTCCAGCTTCGCCCACAGCCGGACGTCCGGTGAGGGCGACAGGCGGGGCAGGCCGACGAGCGGCGTGCCGCCGAGGGAGTCGAGCAGGGAGTCGTAGCGCATGCCCGGCCTAGCGGCTGCCGCCGGCCACGGCCGGCAGGACGGTCACGTTGTCGCCGTCGGACAGCTCGGCCTCCAGGCCGCCGACGAAACGGACGTCCTCGTCGTTGAGGTAGACGTTGATGAAGCGGCGGAGTTTGCCGTTGTCCACCAGCTTCTCACCGATGCCGGGGTAACGGCTGTCCAGGTCCTTGACGAGCGCTCCGAGGGTGTCGCCGGAGCCCTCGACGACCTTGGCGTCGTTGGTCAGGTTGCGGAGGATGGTGGGGATACGGACCTCGATGGCCATGAAGGTGTCTCCGTTAGCGGTCGTTGTTGTGCGTTCATTCCCAACAGGGGCCCGGCCGCTCCCATTCCGACCGGCGTCCCCGCTGGTACGGGCCCTGCGGGTCTACTGGTCCGCGTCGGCGCCGGTGACCTCCACCGGCTCCTCGGTGACCTGGCCGTCGATGATCCGGTAGGAGCGGAACTCGACGGTGTCGGGCTCGCGTGTGGACACGAGCACGTAGTGGGCGCCGGGCTCGGATGCGTAGGAGATGTCGGTGCGCGAGGGGTAGGCCTCGGTGGCGGTGTGGGAGTGGTAGATCACGACGGGTTCCTCGTCGTTGTCGTCCATCTCACGCCAGACCTTCAGCTGTTCGAGGGAGTCGAACCGGTAGAAGGTCGGGGACCGCTCGGCGTTGATCATCTCAATGAACCGCTCGGGGCGGTCGGAGCCCTCGGGACCGGCCACGACACCGCACGCCTCGTCCGGGTGGTCGCGGCGGGCGTGGGCGACGATCTGGTCGTAGATCGAGCGATCAATCCTCAGCATGCGTCCCAGGGTACCCAAACACCGTTCCCTACCAACCAGATGGGTATTGATGATTCCGCCCACTCTCCAGGCGGACTCGCCGCTGGTGGGGCGGCCTCCGTCCGCCGCCGCGCAAGAACTAGGCTCATGCGCATGAGCGAGGACAGCAGCAGCGGGCTGCTCACCGACCACTACGAACTGACCATGGTGCAGGGTGCCCTGCGCAGCGGCGCCGCCGGGCGCCGATCGGTGTTCGAGATGTTCGGACGCCGACTCCCGGAGGGGCGCCGGTACGGGGTCGTGGCCGGGACCGGGCGGTTCCTGGACCTGTTGGAACGGTTCCGGTTCGACACGGCCGAACTGGACTTCCTGTCCGACCGCGGCGTCGTGGACGAGCGGACGCTGGACTGGCTGGCCGGATACCGCTTCTCCGGGAACGTGTGGGGCTACGGCGAGGGCGAGGCCTACTTCCCCGGCTCCCCCATCCTCGTCGTGGAGGCGCCCTTCGGCGAGGCCGTCATCCTGGAGACCCTGGCGCTCTCGGTCTTCAACCACGACAGCGCGATCGCCTCCGCCGCCTCCCGCATGGTGGTCGCCGCGGGCGGCCGACCGCTGATCGAGATGGGCTCGCGCCGCACCCACGAGCGATCGGCGGTCGCGGCGGCCCGGGCGGCCTACATCGCCGGGTTCGCCACCTCCTCCAACCTGGAGGCCGGACGCGCCTACGGGGTTCCGACCGGGGGCACCGCCGCGCACGCGTTCACCCTCCTGCACGACAGTGAGCGGCACGCCTTCCAGGCCCAGCTGGACTCGATGGGACCCGAGACCACACTGCTCGTCGACACCTTCGACGTCGAGCGGGCCGTGCGCACCGCCGTGGAGTTGGCCGGGCCGAAACTGGGCGCGGTGCGCATCGACTCCGGAGACCTGGCCGCGACCGCCGGACGGGTACGCGCGCAGCTGGACTCGCTGGGCGCGCACGAGACGCGGATCGTGGTCACCGGTGATCTGGACGAACACTCCGTCCAGGCGTTGGCGGTGGCTCCGGTCAACGGCTACGGCGTGGGAACCGCCCTGGTCACCGGGTCGGGCGCGCCCACGGTGTCGCTCGTCTACAAGCTCGTGGCCCGGGCCCGCGACACCGCTCCCGAGGCCCCCCTGGAGCCGGTGGCCAAGCGTTCGGTGGGCAAGCCGAGCCGGGGTGGCCGCAAATGGGCGGTGCGCCGGCTGGACGACCGGGGTACGGCCGTGGGTGAGGAGGTCTACCCGCACGAGCCGTCGCGGGAGAGGGGTACGCGCCCCCTGCTGCGCCCCCTGGTCCTCGGCGGCGAGGTGGTCGGGCACGAGAGCGTGCACGAGGCGCGGCAGCGGCATCGGGAGACCCTGGCCGAACTCCCCGAGGAGGCGCTGCGGATGTCGCGCGGCGACGTCGCGCTGCCCACGGTCTTCCACTGAGACGGGAAACCACGAGGGAAACGAGGGACTGGCGATGAAGGCACTCATCGTGGTGGACGTGCAGAACGACTTCTGCGAGGGCGGCAGCCTGGCCGTGGCCGGTGGGGCCGCCACCGCCGCCGCGGTCACCGAGTACGTCCGCGCGCACGCCGACGGGTACGACTTCGTGGTGGCCACCCGGGACTGGCACATCGACCCGGGAACGCACTTCTCCGACGAGCCGGACTACGTGCGCAGCTGGCCCAGACACTGCGTCGCCCGGACGCCGGGGGCCGATTTCCATCCGGCGTTCGACACCGCCCGGGTGGACGCGGTCTTCAGCAAGGGGCAGTACTCCGACGGCTACAGCGGTTTCGAGGGCGCCAAGAGCGACGACGGCACGCCCCTGGCCGACTGGCTGCGCGAGCGCGGGGTGGACGAGGTGGACGTGGTGGGCATCGCCACGGACCACTGCGTCCGCGCCACGGCGTTGGACGCCGCGGCCGAGGGGTTCCGCACGCGGGTCCGGCTCGGACTGACCGCCGGTGTGTCGCGCCCGACGGTGGACGAGGCGCTGGAGCGGTTGCGCGCGGCCGGGGTGGAGCTGGAGGGCGAGCCCGTCGTGGCCGCCTGAGGCGCGCGCGTCCGCCGGGGACGGTTCCGTCCCCGGCGGACGCGCGCGGAGGAAGGGCGGCGGTCAGCCGACGCCGATGGCCGCGCGCACCCGGTCGAGTGTGGCGCGGGCGCGCACCCGGGCGCGCTCGGAGCCCTTCCGGAGGATCGCGTCGATCTCCTCCGGGTTGGCCATGAGCTCCTCGTAGCGCTCCCGCTTGGGGCCGATCTCGGCGTTGACCGCCTCGAACAGCTCGTTCTTGAGCTCGCCCCAGCCCATGCCGCCCGCCTGGAGGCGCTTGCGCACGTCGGCGACCGTGTCGGCGTCGGCGAAGTGCTGGAGGAGCTGGAAGGGCACGGAGCCGTCCGGGTCCTTGGGCTCCTCGACCGGCGTGGAGTCGGTGGGGATGCGCCGGATGGCCTTCTTGAGCTTGTTCTCCGGCAGGAACAGCGGGATGTGGTTGTCGTAGGACTTGCTCATCTTGCGGCCGTCGACGCCGGGCAGGATGCTCGCGTCGCTGTCGTCGATGACGCCCTTGGGGGTGGGGAAGGAGTAGGACTCGCCGAACCGGTGGTTGAAGTATCCGGCGATGTCGGCGGTGTACTCGATGTGCTGTGTCTGGTCGCGGCCGACGGGCACGTGGGTGCCCTCCATGATGAGGATGTCCGCGGCCATGAGGATGGGGTAGTTGAACAACCCCATGTTGATCCCGGCGTCCAGGTCGGTGACCCCGGCCGCGACGTTGCGGTCGCGCGCGGCCTTGTAGGCGTGGGCGCGGTTCATCAGGCCCTTGGGGGTCAGGGCGCTGAGGATGGTGGTGAGTTCGAAGGTCTCGGGGACGTGCGACTGCTGGTAGACGATGGTCCGCTCGGGGTCGAGTCCGCACGCGAGCCAGGTGGCAGCGCCCGACCGGATGCTGTGCCGCAGTTCCTCGGCGTCCTTGATGGTGTTGAGCGCGTGGTAGTCCGCGATGAAGTAGTACGTGTCGTACTCGTGGGCCGCCGCGAGTGCGGGCTTGATCGCGCCGACGTAGTTGCCCAGGTGGAAGTCGCCGGTGGGCTTGATCCCGGTCAGGTAGGTGTTCGCTGCCATGGCCCCAGCCTATCGGCGTGTGTCGGCCGGGCTGGCTGCACGACCCCGCGGACGGCCGTCCGGGCGGCGGGGGCGGCCGTGCCCGGGGCGCGTCGGGGTCGGTCACCCGCGGGCGGCCCGGTCCGGCGGGGGCCTTCCCGCGGTCCGGGCCGCTCCGGCGCACGCCCCTACTCGACGCTCGCCCTGACCTCGACCGTGCCGTCGGGGGTCACGGTGGTCCGCACGTCCACGGACGGCCCGCCCCCGGCGACGGCCGCCAGCCGGGGGTCGGGCCCCTCCTGCTCCGCCTCCTCGTTCGCGCCGGAGCGGAAGGCCCGCCAGTGGTCGACCATGCGCTTGCCCTGGTCCCGCGTGAAGTGGGTCATGCAGGCGTCCTCGGAGTAGTTCATGAAGTTCGTGATGGGGTCCTCGCCCGGGGCCTTGCGGCAGGTGTCGCGGCCGCGGGGGCAGCCGGAGGCGGCCTCGCGCTCGTAGGGGGTGTCGTCCACGTAGTCGCCGGGTTCGTCGCAGCCGTTCTGGAAGGTGTGGAAGAGCCCCAGCCAGTGGCCGACCTCGTGGGTGGCGGTGTGGCCCTCGTTGAAGCGGTGCCGGTCGCCGCCGGGCAGCGTGTCGTAGGAGATCACCACGCCGTCCCGCTTGGGCTTGGATTTCTGGTCCTGCGGGAAGGTGGAGTATCCGAGCAGTCCGCTGTCCAGTCTGGTCGTGTAGAGGTTGAGCGTGTCGGCGCCGCCCCGGTGGAGGCGTTCGCGGATCCGGTCGCGCTGGCTGTTGAAGTCGCGGAACCACCCGTCGTTCACGGTGCGGTTGATCTCGCGCAGCCGGAAGCGGAAGCCCGTGTCGGCGCCCTCGTCGCCGAAGGCGTACCCGCCGCGGTAGGCCCGGTTGAGCACGTCGATCTGCCGTCGGATCTGCCAGTCGCCGACGTTGCCGCGTCCGTCGGAGGCGGAGATGACGTGCACCACCACCGGGACGACCCGGGTCGGCTCGACCTCCTGGCCGCGCAGCGGCCGTAGCGCCTCGCGCAACTGCCGCTCGTACTCGGCCGCCTGCCCCGGGGAGACGTCGCCGCCCTCGGGCAGGAGGGCGGACCGGCTCGGGTCGGCCAGTCGGGCGTCGATGGCCGGCACGCACGCGTCGGGCCGATGCCCCGCCGCCACCGTCGTCGTTTCGGCGTTGTCCACCCCGGCGTCGGCGGGTTGGTGCGCCGTGCCCGCCATGATCCCGGCGAGGGCGACCCCGCACAACACCAGTCCTGACCACAGTGCGGTTGCGCCACCGCTGGGGCTTCGTCCAATCACCACACGGACTGTAGCGAAACAGTCACTCTGTGTTGATAAGACGTGCGCGAGCTTGCGAAGTGTTTGCCCACCCCCGCTACTTGCGACCCACCGCCCAGCTGCGGATCTTGGCGATCCGCTCACGGATCTGGGCGGGGGACGCCTGGGCCACGGGCGGACCGCCGCAGGCCCGGCGCAACTCGTTGTGGATGACCCCGTGGGGCTTGCCCGTGCGGTGGTGCCAGGCCCCGACCAGTCCGCTGAGCTCACGCCGCAGGTTGGCGACCACCTCGTGGGTGGGCCCCTCGTCGGGCTCCTTCTCGACCTTCCGCCCGGCCTTGAGCTCGCTGGCCTTCAGCTCGGCCTTGCGCTTGCGCAGCAGCTGGGAGACCTGGTCGGGCTCCAGCAGACCGGGCAGGCCGAGGAAGTCCTCCTCCTCGGTGGAACCGGGCACGCCGCCGTACTCGGTGCCGTCGAAGAGCGCGCGGTCGAACTCCGCCGCCGACTCCATCGTCTCGAACGGCAGCTCCTCACCCGCCTCGGGGGTGTCGCGCTTCTTGTTGGCCTCCTTCATCAGGTCCTGTTCCGGGTACTCCTCGTCCGAGGGCTTCCGGTCCAGGACGTGGTCGCGCTCACGCTCCATCTCCCCCGCGTACTCCAGCAGCGTGGGCACCGAGGGCAGGAACACCGAGGCGACCTCGCCGCGCTTGCGCACGCGCACGAAGCGGCCGATGGCCTGGGCGAAGAACAGGGCGGTGCTGGTGGAGGTCGCGTACACGCCCACCATGAGGCGCGGCACGTCCACGCCCTCCGAGACCATGCGCACCGCGACCATCCACCGGTCGTCGCCCTCGGCGAAGCGGGAGATCTTCCTGGAGGCCGTCGGGTCGTCGGACAGGACCACGGTCGCGCCCTTGCCGGTGATCTGGCGCAGGATGCGCGAGTAGGCCCGGGCGTTCTCGTGGTCGCTGGCGATGACCAGACCGCCCGCGTCCGGGTGGGTCTTACGCACCTCGGTCAGTCGGCGGTCGGCGGCCTGGAGCACCTTCTTGATCCAGTCGCCCTTGGGGTCGAGGGCGGCGCGCCATGCCTGGGAGAGCGCGTCCTGGGTGAGCGGCTCGCCCAGGCGCGCGGCGAGTTCGTCGCCCGCCCGGGTGCGCCAGCGCATCTCCCCGGAGTAGGCCATGAAGATGACCGGGCGCACGACCCCGTCCTCCAGGGCCGGGGCGTACCCGTAGCTGTAGTCCCACGAGCAGCGGCGCACCCCGTTCCCGTCCTGGACGTAGTCCACGAACGGGATGGGGTTGATGTCGGAGCGAAAGGGGGTTCCGGTCAGGCAGAGGCGGCGGGCGGCGGGGTCGAAGGCCTCCCGAACCGCGTCGCCCCAGGACAGCGCGTCACCGGCGTGGTGGACCTCGTCGAAGATGACGAGTGTCTTGCGCGCCTCGGTGCGGTTGCGGTGCAGCATCGGGTGCGCGGCGACCTGCGCGTAGGTGACCGCCGCGCCGATGTACTGACGGCCCAGGGCACCCTGGCCGTTGCGGAACTCGGGGTCGATGGCGATGCCGAAGCGGGCGGCCGACTCGGCCCACTGCTTCTTCAGGTGCTCGGTCGGGCACACGATCGTGATCGAGCGGACCGCGTGCCGCCGCAGGAGTTCGCTGGCCAGGGTGAGGGCGAAGGTGGTCTTCCCGGCGCCGGGCGTGGCCACGGCCAGGAAGTCGCGTGGTTCCCGGCGGAAGTACTCCTCGAACGCCTCCCGCTGCCAGGCGCGGAGACCGCTCAGGCGGTCCTCCGTCGTGGTCTGCGTCACCGTCATGCGTCTGGTCCCCCGTTAGTCACCTGGTAGAGGTTAGCGGCCCCCGGGGACCGGTCCGGGAGCCGCTCCAGTGGTGCCGCGCACACGCGGGCGCGCGGCACCGTCACTCCGGCGTGGAGGCCGTCACTCCGCCGGGGAGGCGGAGTCCTCGTCGGACGGGGACTCCGGGGCCGACGGCGACGCCTCCCCGCCGGGGAGCGCGCCCGACCCCCCGGAAACGGCGTCGGCGCCCTGGACCTCGACCGCGCCGTCGTTGAACGGCATGTGCGGCGAGAGCTTCGGGAAGGCGAAGAACCACAGCAGGGCTGCGGCGCCCACCAGCAGGCCCACCGACAGGATCAGCTTGGACGGCCAGGGGCCGGGCAGTACACGCCAGATCAGTCCGTACATCGGGCTCCTACTCCTCGTCCTCGTCGGCGTCCGGCGCCATGTGGGCGATCGAGTCCGGCATGCCCTCGGACTTGGGGGTGGTCTCGGTGAGCTCGGCCCAGACGATCAGCCGATGGGTGTTGTTGAGCTTGGGGGCGCACGTGGTGAGCGTGATCAGGGAACGCTCGGGCGCCTCGTCGGTGGCGTCGTCGAACGGGTCCGGCTCGATCACCCACACGTCGGTGGGCAGCACCGTCTCCTCCTCGAACACCTCGTAGGTGTAGAAGTTGTCCGCGTCCTCCAGGACCATGACGTCGCCGTCCTCGAGCTGGTCGATGTCCCAGAACAGGCCGGGGGTGCGGTGGGCGGCGACGGCGTAGTTGCCGGCCTCGCCGGGCTCGCTGTCGTACTCGGTGTAGTGGCCGGGGCTGTTGAGGATGTCCTGCGGCGTCGTCCCGTTGACCACGACCCACTCCAGGTCGAGGCTGGGCAGGTACAGGCGGCTGTCCGCGCTGCCGGGCAGAGGTTCGGACTCCGGTCCGGGCTCGGCGGCCTCTTCCTCCTGCGCGGCCCAGACCTCCTCCAGCCCCTGCGCCAACTCCTCCTGCTCACGCTGGGTCTCCCACTGTCCGCCGTAGACCTCGTAGGCGGCGTAGAAGAGCATGAGCAGACCGGCGGTCAGCAGGATCTCGCCGATGGTCCGGACCACGGCGCGCACGACGTCACCGGGGGTGTGCCGGGGGGTGCGGGGCCTGCGGCGCCTGCCTCCCGAACCTCGACGGCCCCGCCCGCGGCGGGGCTCGGGGTCGTCGTGCTTGTGCCGTTCAGTTGTGGAGACCAATAGGACCTACTCCTGTGGACGCTTTCGGGCGCTCCGACACCTACCTGCGGGGAACGACCAGCGGGGTCCCGGTACGCGGATGCGGCAGGACGTCGACTTGGTGCTGGTACACGTCGCTGAGGAGCGACGCGGTGAACACGTCCGCGGATGTGCCCCGTGCGGCGATCCGTCCTTCGGACAGCACCGCCACACGATGGGCGTAGGCGGCCGCAAGCCCCAAATCGTGCAGGACCACGATAACGGTCCGACCGTCCTCCGCGAGCTCACGCGCCACGGAAAGGACGAGTTCCTGGTGCCGGATGTCGAGTGCGACGGTCGGCTCGTCGAGCATGAGCAGCCGAGTCCGCCGGACGACGGTGATCCCCTTCGCCCGGACCACGGCCGTGCCGGGTGGGGTGGTGGCGGCCTCCCGCGGACGCGCCCCCGCCGAGGCGGCCGTCGAGGACGAGGAGTGATCCCCCCGACAGCGAAGCGGGCCCCGGCACACGTCCCCTGCCGGGGCCCGCCCGTCGAAGCACGAGACGGGCGCGGTGAGGCGCCTACTTCATCAGCTCCTCATAGGCCTTCTTGCACTCGGGGCACACGGGGAACTTCTTGGGATCCCGGTTGGGGACCCACACCTTGCCGCACAGGGCGATCACCGGGTTGCCCGTGACGGCGCTCTCGGTGATCTTGTCCTTCTGCACGTAGTGCGCGAAGCGCTCGCGATCACCGTCGTCGTGCGAGATCTCCGGCCTGGTCTCGCTCTCCGGCAGGACCTTGTTCACGACATCCATCGGCATCGTTCCTCACCCTTTCCACGTCTGCGTTCCACGGTATAGGGTGCCGCGCACCCGGAGGCGGTCGCTCGGCCCCGCTCAGTTCAGCGTCGGGTCCTCAGGGTAGGTCGACAACAGCGCCAGATCGCCGCCCTGTCGCCGCAGCACGCGCGACCACAGCCGTCCGGGAGCGGTGGTGAAGACGTCGTCGGCGATCGCGGGGACGACGTACCAGGCGCCCTCGTCGATCTCGCCCGCCAACTGACCCGCGCTCCAGCCCGCGTAACCGGCGAAGACCCGGAACGCGCCCAGGGACGCGCCCAGCAGGGCCGGCGACCCGTCCAGGTCCACCACGCCCACGCCCTCCAGACCGAGGTTCGGGTCGAGCCCCTCCAGTGGGGACCAGCCCGGGGGCGGGTCGTGGCTTCCCACCACCCCCAGGGCGATCCCCGAGCCCGCGCCGACGGGTCCGCCCGAGAACATCACCGCGGGCTCGCTCGCGTAGGCGCCCCAGTGGGTGACGACCTCCTCGACGGCGGTGTCCAGCGGGCGGTTGAGGATCACCCCGAGGGTGCCGTCGGCGGTGTCGTCCACGACGAACACCACCGAGCGGCGGAAGGAGTCCTCCTGGAGGAGAGGGGCGGCCACCAGAAGTCGCCCGGTCAGTCTTGGCTGGTCCATGCTGCACCCCTACCCAGGTTCACGGCCCTGTCCGGGGTCCGGTGGGCGGTCACCCGCCCACTCCCCTCGGACACACGCGTCCCGGGGTCAGTTCCCCCGGCCGCGCTGGGCGACCTCGCGCACGGCGGTGGCCACGTGGGTGGACAGCTCGGAGTGGAAGACGCTGGGGATGATGTAGTTCGGGCCGAGCTCGTCCTCGGTCACCACGTCGGCCAGGGCCTCGGCGGCGGCGACCATCATGTCCGAGGTGACCTCGTGGCTCTGGGCGTCGAGCAGGCCGCGGAAGAAGCCCGGGAAGACCAGAACGTTGTTGATCTGGTTCGGGTAGTCGCTCCGGCCGGTGGCGACGACGTCCGCGTGCAGGTGGGCGACCTCGGGGTCGACCTCGGGGTCGGGGTTGGCCAGCGCGAAGATGATCGATCCGTCGTTCATCTCGGCGATGTCGTCGCCGCTGAGGAGGTTGGGCGCGGAGACGCCGATGAAGACGTCGGCGCCGGCCACGGCGCCCCGGAGGTCGCCGGAGTAGCCCTCGGGGTTGGTGTGCTCGGCGATCCAGCGCAGGTTGTCGTCGAGCTGTTCGCGTCCCGCGTGCACGGCGCCGTGCACGTCGCAGACGATGACGTCCTTGGCCCCGGCGTGCATGAGCAGCTTGAGGATGGCGGTACCGGCCGCGCCCGCCCCCGACATGGCGATGCGGACCTGGCCCAGCTCCTTGCCGACCACGCGCAGCGCGTTGCGCAGGGCGGCGAGCACGACGATGGCGGTGCCGTGCTGGTCGTCGTGGAAGACGGGGATGTCGAGCAGCTCGCGCAGGCGGGCCTCGACCTCGAAGCAGCGGGGGGCGGAGATGTCCTCCAGGTTGATGCCGCCGAAGCCGGGGGCCAGGACCTGGACGGTGCGGACGATCTCGTCGACGTCCTGGGTGTCCAGGGCGATCGGCCAGGCGTCGATGTCGGCGAAACGTTTGAACAGGGCGGCTTTGCCCTCCATGACCGGCATGGCGGCCTCGGGGCCGATGTTGCCCAGGCCGAGGACGGCCGAGCCGTCGGTGACCACGGCGACGCTGTTGCGCTTGATGGTCAGGCGGCGGGCGTCGTCCTTGTTGGCTGCGATGGCCTGGGAGACGCGGGCGACGCCGGGGGTGTAGGCCATGGACAGTTCGTCGCGGTTGCGCAGCGGCACCTTGGAGGACATCTCGATCTTGCCGCCGAGGTGCATCAGGAAGGTGCGGTCACTGACCTTGTGGACGGTGACGCCCTCGACCGAGCCCAGGGCGTCGACGATCGCCTGGGCGTGGTCGGTGTCACGCGCCGCGCAGGTGACGTCGATCCGGATGCGCTCGTGCCCGGCGGCCGCCACGTCCAGCGCGGTGATCATGCCGCCCACGTGCTCGACGGCGTTGGTGAGACTGCCGACGGCGCTGCCTCCCGCGTCCAGTTCGAGCCGGACGGTGAGGGAGTAGGAAACGCTGGGAAGGCTGGCCACGTGTTGCTCCTTGGCTCTCGCTTGGTGTCGTGCGTCCGCGGGGTGTCCGGACGGGTGTCCTGAGGCGTCGACCTCGACGCCCGGGCGGCCCGCCCGTCCCCGTCGCCCGGCGCCGTTTCGCGGAGGCGTGGGCCTCCGGACGCCCGCCGCGCGCCACCCCCTCCTCCGTCACCCACCACGCCCGAACGTTTCGTGGCGGGGTGGGACGCCCTCGACGGAGACCTACGGCACAGGAGCCCCCGGGGTCGGGGCGGTGCCCCGAACCCCGCGATCCGTCCGTCCGAGGCGTCGCGCCGTCCCCGCGCCGGGCGCGGTTTCGACACGCGTGTCCGCACGGTCGGAGCGTGGGGTTTCCTGTGTGTCCGCTGCGTGCGTTGTCTCCTCAATGGTGCACCGCACGATGGACCGCAGTCACGGCAGGGGGCTGGCTCGGACTCACGACCGGGTCGCCTCACCCTACCCGAGTCAAGGTCAGATCGTCAGCAGGAGGGGACAATTCGACCCTTGGTAAAAAACTGCATAATTTTCCATGACTGGGGTGCGGCGATGAGGCGACTCACGGGGTTGGTCCGGTACCCCGGCCGGAGTCGCCGGTGCCGCCCTCGGCCGATCTTCGCCCCCGGGCGGCGTGGACCACGACGTCCACGCACGCCGGGATGGTCAGCGCCGTCCCGTCCAGGAACAGGTGGTAGAGGTCCAAAGAGGCGGGATCGACGCGGTAGAAGCGGCGGACGTAGGCGGCTCGGGCACGGTCGTTGTCGTCGAGCAGGCGGAGGGTGGGCGGGGTGTCGCACCAGTCGTAACCTCCGACCTCGTCGCGGTTCCCGCTCTCCCACAGCTCGCGGGCCCGGCGCAGGCGGGCCCGCCGGTCTCCGTCGATGCGCACGTGCAGGGCGGTGGGGTGGTCGGCCAGGACCACGGCGGCGGCGCGGCCGAGCACCACTCCCCCACTGTGGGCGACCTCACCGATGACGCGTTCGGTCTCCTCCACGAACTCGTGGTCGTACAGCAGGCGGCCCTGGGTGTCGGTGGGTCCGCTCAGGGCGGTGTCCACGCTGCCGAGGGTGATCGTCGGCAGCCGCGCGGCGCTGGCGAGAAGGCGTTCGAGCCCGCCCGGGCTGCGGCCGTCGTGGCGCAGGGCCTCCTCCAGTGAGCAGCCGATGTGGGCCGCCACCGCGGTCGGAACGGCCCGGTCGAGGAAGGGGACCCGGAGTCGGGTGGCGACGGCGGGGCCGATCACGCCGCCTCCGGACCCGAAGGTCGCCGAGATCGTGACCACCGGGCCACCGCCGCGGGGAGTGTCGTCGTTCATGGATACCTGCCGGATCGCCATCGGGCCGCGCGACCCACCGTCACCGGGTTCGTACCCGCTGCCCGGTCGGCTACCCCGGTGTCCACAGGAGCAGAAGAACGCGACGATTTACCGTTTTGTCCATGTATGTGACGCCCCGGGTGCCGACGGGTGTCGACGACGGAATGTCTCGTCCGACGCCGACACCCCCGGGACGCCGGTCAGAACAGTGCCGAGGTGAGCTTGCGCCGGGCCGCGCCCACGCGCGGGTCGCCGGGCGGCAGCAGCTCGAAGAGTGTGAGCAGGTGGGTGCGCGCCTTGTCGCGGTCGTCGTCGCTGGTGCGCTTCACCGTGGCGATCAGCCGGTCGAACGCGTCCTCGAACTTGCCGCCGTACATGTCGATGTCGGCGACGGTGCACTGGGCGGCGACGTCCTGGGGGTCGTCGGCCGCGGCCTTGCGCGCGGCGTTGGCGTCGACATCCTGGAGGCGGCCGACCAGGCGGACCTGGGCGAGCTTGAGCTTGGCCTCGACGTCGTCCGGGGAGGCCTCCACGGCCTTGGCGTAGGCCGCCTCGGCGGCGGCGAGGTCACCGCGCTCCAGAGCGGCCTGGGCCTCGGCGTCGACCGGGTTGACCTCGGGCTGTTCGGCCTGCTGGCCCTGCCCCGCCTCGGCGGAGGGCTCGCCCTCGACGGTTCCGGGGTGGCCGGGGGGCAGCATGCCCTGCTCGGCGAGGGCGGAGAACACCTGGCCCAGCCAGTCGCGCAGCTGCTCCTCGGTGGCCGGACCGGCGGGGCCGGGCATGACCTGGCCCTGGACGGCGACGATGATCATCGGTGTGGTGGGCACCCGCAGGGCCTGCACGAGCTGCGGGCTGGCCTCGCTGTCGAGCTTGGCGAGGAACCAGTTGCCGCCGGAGGCCGAGGAGAGGCGGTCGAGGGCGCTCTCGACCTGCTTGGACTGCTCCGACCACCCGGCGAGCACGGCGAGGACGACCGGAGCGGACATCGACCGTTCCAGGACCTCGGCCTGGAAGTTGGCCTCGTCGACGTTGACGGCGTACGGGTTGGCTCGACCGGCCGACTCCTCGGCGCGCTGCTTGGCCTCGCGCTCCAAGGCTGCCTTGCGCGCCCCGAGGTCAACCGCACTGTTCGGTGAAAAGTCCGAAGGCTGCATACCTCCATCCTGCCCCATGAGCGGAAGAGTGGGTGACGCCCGGAGGAAGCTGTGGAGGGCGCGCCGGACGGCCCAGCTCCCCGGCGTCCGGCACGGCCGGCCCGGGTGGGGTCGGGACCCCTCCCGGACCGGCCGGTGGCCGCTGGGAGGTTCACTCCTCGACCTCGGCCTCGGCGGCGTTACGGGCATCGCGGAGTTCGTAGATATCGCCTGCCCGGAAATAGCGCCACCCGTTGAAGGGGTGGGGGAAGTGGTCGACCCCGTCGAGCTTTCCGGTCCGCGCCCACTCCCGGAGGGTGGAGGGATCGACGCCGAGCACCACAGCGGCCTCGCCGTTGGAGAAGTAGTTGTCGGGGTGCGTTTCCTGGAGGTACCGCAGTTCTGCCTTGTCCATGACGCCAGCGTCCAATTACTAACCTCTGTTGCGCCAGACAGTCGAATCTCTCCGTATTGCTATGGTCACGTGTGCACTTGGATGCTTCAATATGCATCATGGGTGCAAACGGATTCGGGACAGCTCTACGCAAAGCACGCGAACTGAACGGATACACTCAGCGACAACTGGCACAACGTCTCGGACCTGGGGTCGCAGCCTCCACACTGTCCAGGTGGGAAAGCGGAAAAACCCGCCCGAGGCAAGACCGGGTACGGCAGTTGAGTGACGTTTTGGGAGGCAACGGCCTCCTGATGCGCGAGTGGCGCCTTGAGACCTCCGGGTCCGTCATACCACCGTTCATGCGATCCATCGGAGATCTGGAAGACGAGGCCGTATCCATCGATACGGTGACCGTTTCCATCGTTCCGGGACTGGTTCAGAGCCTGTCGTACGCTCGCGCGGTGTTCCGCGCCGGGCGACCGACCGCGCCCGACGAGGAGATCGAGCGGTTGGCACATCTCCGAGTGAACCGGTACGAGAGCCTGATCGGCCGCAACAACCCTCTGGTCACAGCGGTGTTTCCGCAGTTCGCACTTGATTGGATGCCCGAAACCGTGCGTAAGGAACAAGTATCGTCCCTCCTCAGGTTCCTTGAGCGGGACCGAACGAAGATCCAGGTATTTCCGAACAAGTCCCTCTATCTTGCATCGGTCGCACCAGTGCAGCTGTACCGGCTGCGGGACGGCGCATCAGTTGCATCCTCAGATCACGGAGATGGCAACATAGTGCACCAAACGCCCTCCTCTACTGCCAGAATGGAGAGGAAGGACCGTGAGGCGCTGAGCATGTCGCTTCCCGTGGACCACACGGTCAAGTTGCTCCGGGAGATGCTGTGAACACCTGGCACAAGTCCACCTACTCCGAGAACGGATCTCACTGCGTCGAGGCACGCGAGACCAAGAACGGAGCGGACGTGCGCGACACCCAGAACCGGGAGCTGGGGCACCTGTCCTTCTCCCCCTCCGAGTGGTCCGCGTTCGTCACCGTCGCGTCCGACTAGTCACGAGGCGATCGGGGCCCCGAACCGCCACGGCCCGGGGCCCTGGCTCTTCCCCGCCTCCGAGTGGCTGTCCCTGGTGCGCGGGGCTCAAAAGCGCGGGTCCTCGGTGTAGGTCCCGAACTCCTCCCCCATCGTGGCGCAGATCTCGCCCAGCGTGGCCTCGGCGCGGGCGGCGTCCATGATGAGCGGCACCAGGTTGCCGTGGTCGGCGCGCACGCCCTCCAGCAGGCGGGCGAGGGCGCGGTCGACGGCGGCCCCGTCGCGCCGCTCCCGGCGCTCGGCCAGCACCCTCTTCTGCTCCCGCTCCACCTCGTGGCTGATCCGCAGGATGTCCAGCTCACCGGAGACGGTGCTGGTGTGGCAGTTCACCCCGACGATCCGCTTGTCGCCCTTCTCCAGCGCCTGCTGGTACTGGAACGCGGCCTCGGCGATCTCGGAGTTGAAGTACCCGTTCTCGATCCCGGCGAGGATGCCCGAGGTCATCGGCCCGATCTGGTGTTCGGCGTCGCGTCCGCCGCCCATGCGCAGGATCTGCGCGAAGATCCGCTCCGCCTCCGCCTCCAGCTCGTCGGTGAGCGACTCCAGGTACCAGGAGCCGCCGAGCGGGTCGGCGACGTTGGCCACCCCGGTCTCCTCCATGAGCACCTGCTGGGTGCGCAGCGCGATCTCGGCGGACTGCTCGGTCGGCAGCGCCAGGGTCTCGTCGAGCGCGTTGGTGTGCAGCGAGTTGGTCCCGCCGAGCACGGCGGCGAGCGCCTCGACGGTGGTGCGGACCACGTTGTTGTACGGCTGCTGGGCGGTCAGCGACACCCCCGCGGTCTGGGTGTGGAACCGCAGCCACCGCGCCCTCTCCGTGGTGGCCCCGTAGGTGTCGCGCATCCACCGCGCCCAGATCCGGCGGGCGGCGCGGAACTTGGCGATCTCCTCGAAGAAGTCGATGTGGGCGTCGAAGAAGAACGACAGCCCCGGCGCGAACCGGTCGACGTCCAGGCCGCGCGACAGCCCGAGTTCCACGTAGCCGAACCCGTCGGCGAGGGTGTAGGCGAGCTCCTGCGCGGCCGTGGCCCCCGCCTCGCGGATGTGGTACCCGGACACCGACAGCGGCTTGTACGCCGGGATGTGCTCGGCGCAGTACTCCATGAGGTCGCCGATGAGGCGCAGGTGCGGACCCGGCGGGTACAGCCACTCCTTCTGGGCGATGTACTCCTTGAAGATGTCGGTCTGGAGCGTGCCGTTGAGCGTGCCGATGTCCACGCCCTGGCGCTCGGCGGCGACGAGGTACATGCAGAACACGGGGACGGCCGGGCCGCTGATCGTCATCGACGTGGTCGTCCCGTCGAGCGGGATGCCGTCGAAGAGCAGGTCCATGTCGGCGACCGAGTCGATCGCCACCCCGCAGTGCCCGACCTCGCCCAGCGCGTGCGGCGAGTCGGAGTCGTGCCCCATGAGGGTGGGCATGTCGAAGGCCACGGAGAGCCCGCCGCCGCCGGAGGCGAGGATCATCCGGTAGCGCTCGTTGGTCTGGCGGGCGTTGCCGAACCCGGCGAACTGGCGGATGGTCCAGGTGCGGCCCCGGTACCCGGTGGCGTACAGACCGCGGGTGTACGGGTACTCGCCCGGCCAGCCGATCCGCTCGAACCCGGGGACCTCGGACCCGGGGGGCGGCCCGTACACGGGCTGGAGGGGACGTCCGGACAGGGAGCTGAAGTCCGCGTCGCGCACGCGGGCGGAGTCGTAACGGCGTTGCCAGCGCTCACGGCCCGACTCGATCTCCTCGGATCCGCCGCTGGGAGTGGGTCCCGGTGTGGTGTCCGTCATACCGAAATAGTAGGACGTCCAAATAAGCCTGTACAGAAGGCGCACCCGCGGCGCCCCCACGGTGCCGGACGGGCGTCAGCGGCCCTCGGCGGCGACCGGCTCGGGGAAGTCCCCGAAGTCGATCCGGAGTTTGGTGAACATCTCGTGCATCCGCCAGAGCTCCTCGTCGGAGTAGCAGCCCAGCGCGAAGTCCATACTCATGAGCGCGCTGGTGGCCTCCTCGGTGACCTCGCGCCCGGCGTCGGTGATCTCGGCCAGGACACCGCGACCGTCGCTCGGGTTGGGGCGGCGGCGCACGAGCCCCTGCCCCTCCAGCCGGTCGATGGTGTTGGTGACGCTGGTCGGGTGCACCATGAGGCGCTCACCGATCTTGCCGAGCGGCAGCGCGCCGGAGTTGCTGAAGGTGAGCAGGACCAGCGCCTCGTAGCGGGCGAAGGTCAGGCCGAACGGCTTGAGGGCGCCGTCCAGCTCCCCGATCAGGATCTGCTGGGCGCGCATGACGGAGGTGACGGCGGCCATGGCGGGCGAGGCGCCCCACCGCCGGGTCCAGTTGTCGTGCGCGCGCTCGATCGGGTCGAACGGTAGATTCAACGGGTTTCCCACGTCGCCACTCTAACCGCGCCCCCTCGGCCCCCCGCCCGCTCCTCGGCCGGGCCTGCGTCTCAGAGGAGGACGTCGGTGTCGACGGCGGCCAGACCCGCCACCAGCCGCGAGGCCGTGTCCGACGACAGGAGGGCGCGCGCCCTGTCCGGCCGCCGCAGGTCCAGCCGCCGCAGGCCGTGGAACGCCGGGTCGCCCAGGAGGAGCCGTGCGCCGGTGTCGGTGAGGAAGCTCCGGGACAGGTCCAGGCTGTCGAGGCCGCGCACCAACGGCCCCCGGGCGAGCAGGGCGACGATCTCGTCCATGAACGTGAAGTCCCGCAGGCCGAGGTGCCGCAGCGCGGGCAGGGTCGTACTGTGCGCGAGCCGCTCGAACGCCTCGGCCTCCCACTCGTGCTGCGCGTCGGCGAACCGTTCGCCGCTCCACATCTCCAGGTGTTCCAGGGCGGGCAGATCACTGGCGGCGACGTCCTCGACCACACGGGGAGAGAGTGCGGTGCTGTGGATCACGAGTCGGCGCAGGGCGGCGTGCTCGACGCGGCCGAACTCCAGGTCGTCGCTCACACAGCACCGGAGGTCGGTGAGGCCGGGGAGGGCGGCGAACAGCGGTGCGATCTCGGCTTCGTGGGTGGTGGTCCGGCCGTCGTCGATCTCCCCCACGAAGAGGGACCGCAGTTCGGGAAAGCGCTCGCTGTGGTGGATCAGCGCGAGCACGATGTCCTCGGCTTCGTCGCCCTCCACCGCGCCACCGACCACCAGCGCGGTGACGGCGGTGGTGTCCACCGTCTCGGTGAAGTACTCCAGCCACGCCGGGATGTCGTCCACCTCGGAGACCGCCACCCACCAGGCCACCGACCCCGGATCGGCCAGGCCCGCCGCACGCAGGGCCGCCGCGCCCTCCGGGAGCAGGTGCCGCGGCACCGGCAGGCCCCTGTCCTCCAGCCACCGCACCACGAACTCGTGCACCTCCTCGTGGTGCGATCCCTCGTACTCGTGGTCACCCGGCGCGAACACCGCCACGGGCAGTCCCCCGAACTCGACGACGTGGTTCCGGGGGAAGTACCCGGGCACGATCTCGTGGCGCATGGGGGCTGTGTACCAGGCGCCACCAACGGTTCCGCTCTCAGGGCCGCCTGAGTACCACACTCGGAGAAGGACCACAAGGATCTTCCCTGGCCACAAGGGGACAGTTGGGGCGCCCGGTACCGGTCCGGTCCCCCAACTCGGAAAACACGGCTTGACCCCGGAGTCAACACGATCCGGCTCCCGAGGAAGACGAAGAAAGGCCACGCGCTCTCATTGACTCGTGAGGAAACTATTAGTTAAGTTTCCTAAAAATTAGTTCCCCCACGTCAGAGACGTTATGGCCCGCTCACCACCGTCCTTGACCTCACTCGGATCCGACGCATCACCACTCCGCAAGGACTCCCTCCGCTGCCCGGAGCGCCCGCTCCCCTGCGGTCAGCCCACAGTCCCTCCCCCCACCCTGGAGACCCCTCCGTGAGAGCACGCCATCTGAGAAACCGGCTCGCCGCGTTGGCGGCGGCACTGCTGGTCGCCCCCCTCGCCCTGGCCCCGACACCGGCCGCCGCGGCACCCGGCGAGGTGACCGTCACCTACGTCGAGACGTCCCGATGGGACAGCGGTTTCGGCGGACAGATCACCATCCAGAACGAGACCACCAGCGACCTCACCGACTGGACGGTCAGCTTCGACACCCCCGCCGGGGTGAGCATCACCAGCCTGTGGAACGCCACCCACACCGTGAGCGGCGACACCCACACCCTCACACCGCCGTCCTGGGGCGCCACCGTTCCCGCGAACGGGTCGTACCAGATCGGCTTCAACGGCACCCACAACGGCGGTGACACCACCCCGGTCAACTGCACTGTCAACGGCGCCCCCTGCTCCGGCGAGCCCGGCGAGCCCGACACCGAGGCGCCGTCCACCCCCGGCGGTCTGACCGTCGGCGAGGTCACCTCCAACACCGTCGCCCTGTCCTGGGACGCGGCCACCGACAACGTCGCGGTCGCGGGCTACGAGATCGTCTCCGGCGGCCAGGTCGTGCGCTCCGTCGACGGGGACACCCTGACCGCAACCGTCGGCGGTCTGGAGCCGCTGACCGAGTACAGCTTCACGGTGCGCGCCTACGACACCTCCAACAACCGGAGCGCGGAGAGCCCGGCGGTCACCGCCACCACCCTGGAGGGCGGCGGCACCACCCCGACCGGCGAGCGCCGCGTCGCCTACTTCACCCAGTGGGGCATCTACGACCGCGGCTACCTGGTCCGCAACCTGGAGACCTCCGGCACCGCCGAGAACCTCACCCACATCAACTACGCCTTCGGCAACATCAACGCCAACGGCGAGTGCTTCATGGCCAACCAGCTCGGCCAGGGTGACGCCTGGGCCGACTACGGCCGCTCGTTCCGCGCCGACGAGAGCGTCGACGGCGTCGCCGACACCTGGAACCAGGACCTGCGCGGCAACTTCAACCAGCTGCGCAAGCTCAAGGAGATGTACCCCGAGCTGAAGGTCAACATCTCCCTCGGCGGCTGGACCTGGTCCGAGCACTTCTCCGACGCCGCGCTCACCCCCGAGTCCCGCCAGCGCATGGTCAGCTCCTGCATCGACCAGTTCCTCCGCGGCAACCTGCCCATGTTCGACGGCGCGGGCGGCCCGGGCGCGGCCTACGGCGTCTTCGACGGCATCGACCTCGACTGGGAGTGGCCCGGCAGCGCCGGTCACGAGCACAACACCGTGCGCCCCGAGGACCGCGAGAACTTCACCGCCCTCGTCCAGGAGTTCCGCACCCAGCTGGACGCCCTGGAGGCCGAGACCGGTCGGACCTTCGAGCTGACCGCCTTCCTGCCCGCCGACCCGGAGAAGGTCGAGGCCGGTTTCCAGATGGGCCAGCTGATGCCGAACTTCGACTTCGTCACGGTCCAGGGCTACGACTACCACGGCGCCTGGGAGAGCACCACGGCCCACCAGTCCAACCTGGTGCTGCACCCCGACGACCCCGGCCCGCGCCTCTTCTCCGGTGAGATCGCGATCCAGGAGTACGTCAGCCGGGGCGTCGACCCCGCCGACATGGTGCTCGGCCTGCCCTTCTACAGCCGCGGCTGGACGGGCGTCGACCCCGGTCCGAACGGGGACGGCCTCTTCCAGAGCTCGACCGGTCCCGCCCCGGGCACCTACGAGCAGGGCATCGACGACTGGAAGGTGGTCAAGGACCTGCCGGGCTTCACCCTGCACCGGGACGACGCCCTGGGCACGGCCTGGCTCTACGACGGGAACACCTTCTGGACCTACGACGACGAGATCGCGCTGACCCAGAAGACCGACTGGGCGCAGGCCCAGGGACTGGGCGGCGTCATGATCTGGTCCATCGACGGTGACGACGCCAACGGCACGCTGATGAAGGCGGTCGACGCGGCGCTGGCGTCCTGACCCGCCCTCCGCGGGACGCCCGTCCGGGCGGTTGATGTCAAGGGATGACGGTGGCCGGAAGGGGACACACCCCCTTCCGGCCACCGGTCCGGCCGTCACGCTGGCCAGGTCCACCCCACAGACACCATCCGCACCCTGTGTCACCGTTCGTTACAGAGGGCCCCTTGACGACGCAGAGAATTGTTAGTTAAGTTTCCTAATAGTTGATCCACCCGTGGCTCAGATCACACGTCCGCCCCGCGGGGCCGCATGTGATCACCCCCCGGCACCACAGGAGATCCAGCCCGTGAGAACACGACGCCCCGGCCGCCCGCTGGCAGCGCTGTCCGCCGCCGCCCTGGCGGCGCCCCTCGCCCTGGCGGCCACGACCGCGTCCGCCGACGACACCTCCACCGCCGAGCCGGGCGACCTGACCGTCGTCTTCGAGGAGTCCGCGCGCTGGAACACCGGGTACAGCGGCCGGGTCACGGTCACCAACACCTCCGACGCCCCCGTCAGCGACTGGACGATCCGCTTCGACCTCCCCGACGGCAGCAGCGTCCACCAGATGTGGAACGCGGACCTGACGGAGTCGGAGGGCTGGTACACGGTCACCCCGCCGCGCTGGGGCGCCACGATCCCAGCCGGGGGCAGCTACGGCTTCGGGTTCAACGGACTGCACGAGGACGGCGCCACCGCCCCCACCCTGTGCCTCGTCAACGGCGCCCCCTGCGACGGCGACACCGGACCCGACCACGACCGCCTCAGCGTCGCCTACCTCCCCCAGTGGGGCGCGGAGGACAACGGCTACCGCGTCCGCGACCTCGTCACCTCCGGCACCGCCGCGCGACTCACGCACATCAACTACGCCTTCGGCAACGTGGGCGCCGACGGCGAGTGCTTCATGAGCGACGAGGAGGGCCTGGGCGAGGCCCGCGCCGACTACGAAACTCCCACCAGCGCGGCGAACAGCGTCGACGGCGTCGCCGACGACCCCGACCAGGCGCTGCGCGGCAACTTCGAGCAGCTGCGCAAGCTCAAGGAGATGTACCCCGACCTGAAGGTCAACATCTCCCTCGGCGGCTGGACCTGGTCCGAGCACTTCTCCGACGCCGCGCTGACCCCCGAGTCCCGCGAGCGCATGGTCAGCTCCTGCATCGACCTGTACCTCCGCGGCGACCTGCCCGAACTCGACGGCGCGGGCGGCCCGGGCGCGGCCTACGGTGTCTTCAACGGCATCGACCTCGACTGGGAGTGGCCCGGCAGCGGCGGCCACCCGCACAACACCGTGCGCCCCGAGGACCGCGAGAACTTCACCGCCCTCGTCCAGGAGTTCCGCGACCAGCTCGACGCCCTGGAGGCCGAGACCGACCGCGAGTACGAGCTGACCGCCTTCCTGCCCGCGGGCACCTGGCGGATCGACCTCGGCTACGAGCTGGACGAGCTGATGACCGACCTCGACTTCGTCACCGTCCAGGGCTACGACTACCACGGCACGTGGGAGTCCACCACCAACCACCAGTCCAACCTGGTCGCCGACCCCCTCGACGAGGGGCCGGTCATCTCCACGCGGAACACGGTCCGGGCCTACGTCGACCGCGGCGTCGACCCCGCCGACATCGTCCTGGGCGTGCCCTTCTACGGGCAGGGATGGACCGGGGTCGAACCCGGACCGAACGGCGACGGCCTCCTCCAGAACGCGACCGGCCCGGCCGGGGGCGACCCGCGCTGGTCGGCCCTCAAGGAGCTGGAGGGCTTCGACCTGTACCGGAACGACGAGTTGGGCACGGCCTGGCTCTACGACGGGAACACCTTCTGGACCTACGACGACGAGACCGCCATGGCCCAGAAGACCGAGTGGGCCGTCGACAACGGCCTCGGCGGAGTCATGGTCTGGTCGATCGACGGCGACGACGCCGACGGCAGCCTCATGGCCGCCATCGACACGGCGCTGGTCGACGGCTGACCGCCCCAGGCTCCCGGACGGACCCCTCCGTTCCGGGACGGGCGTCGGTGCTCTGATCCGGGGAGCACCGCCGCCCCGGCCGACGCGGACCGATGTGCGACGGTCCGCGTCGGCCCCTCTCGTCTCCGGGGGCGGCGCACGCGCACGGCCCTCGACCCCGGCGTCTTCGAGGGCCGGACCTCACTCCCGGGGGTCGGCGCCCAGCTCCTTGAGCAGGAGGTCGGCCGCCGAGTAGGGATCGCGCTCCCCCTCCGCGACCTCCCTGGCCAAAGCGTCCAGGCCGCCGTCCTCACCCACCCCGACCATGCGCGAGCGCAGCAGGTCGAGCGCGATCCCCTGCACCTCCTCGCGGGCGCGGGCGCGCCGCCGCGAGGTGAGCTCACCCGTGGACTCCAGGTGGGCGCGGTGCCGCTCCACCTTCTCCCACAGCTCCTCGGTGCCCTCGCCCTCGGCGGCCACCGTCATGACGATCGGCGGCTTCCACTCCTCGTCGGTCCGGTCCACCATCGCGACCATCTGCCGCAGCTCGCGCAGGGTGACCCGGGCCCCGTCCCGGTCGGCCTTGTTCACGGCGAAGACGTCGGCCACCTCCAGCACGCCCGCCTTGGCCGCCTGGACCGAGTCGCCCATCCCCGGGGCGCACAGCACCACGGTGGTGTCCGCCAGCCCGGCGATCTCGACCTCGGCCTGGCCGACCCCGACCGTCTCCACCAGGATCACGTCGAACCCCGCCGCGTCCAGGACGCGCAGGGCGTGCGGCGCCGCCCAGGACAGTCCGCCCAGGTGCCCCCGGTTGGCCATGGAGCGGATGTAGACGCCGGGGTCGGTGGCGTGCTCCTGCATCCGGACCCGGTCCCCGAGCAGGGCACCCCCGGTGAACGGTGAGGAGGGGTCCACGGCGAGCACCGCGACCGACAGCCCCCGGGCGCGGACCAGACGCACCACGGCGTTGGTCGTCGTGGACTTGCCCACCCCGGGGGCCCCGGTGAAGCCGACCACGCGCGCCCGGCCGGTGTGCGGGGCCAGAGCCGCCATGATCCCGCGCAGCTCCGGCGCCCCGTTCTCGACCAGGGTGACCGCGCGGGCCAACGCCCTGCGGTCACCCTCCCGAAGGCGTTCCACCAAACGGGCCGCGTCCATGCGTCTCCTCGTCGCTTCGGCCCCGGCCGGGGCCCGATGGGTCGTGCCTACTGCCCGGGCACCGTGAACAGCAGGGCGTCGCCCTGGCCGCCGCCGCCGCACAGGGCCGCGGCGCCGAACCCGCCGCCGCGCCGGCGCAGCTCGTTGACCAGGTGCAGGGCGATACGGGCACCGGAGGCGCCGATCGGGTGACCGATCGCGATGGCGCCGCCGTTGACGTTGACGATGTCCTCGGACACGCCCAGGTCCCTCGTCGACTGGATGCCCACCGCGGCGAAGGCCTCGTTGATCTCGATCAGGTCGAGGTCCTCGACGGTCCGCCCGGCCTTGGTCAGCGCGTGCTGAATGGCGTTGGAGGGCTGGGAGTGCAGGGAGTTGTCCGGACCGGCGACGTTGCCGTGCGCGCCGATCTCGGCGAGGATCGGCGCTCCGAGCTCCTCGGCCCTGGCCCGGCTCATCACGACCACGGCGGCCGCGCCGTCGGAGATCTGCGAGGAGGATCCGGCGGTGATGGTGCCGTCGGCGTCGAAGGCCGGACGCAGCTTGCCCAGGCTCTCGGCGGTGGTGTCGGGGCGGATGCCCTCGTCGGTCGCGAAGACGACCGGGTCGCCCTTGCGCTGCGGGATCTCCACGGGAACGATCTCGTCGGCGAAGCGGCCCTCGGCCGTGGCCGCGGCGGCCCGCTGGTGGGAACGGGCGGCGAAGGCGTCCTGCTCGGCCCGGCCGATGCCGAGCTTGCCGTTGTGCCGCTCGGTCGAGGCGCCCATCGACTCGTTGTCGAAGACGTCGGTGAGGCCGTCGTGCGCGGTGGCGTCGAGGACCTCGACGGAACCGTACTTGAAGCCCTGGCGCGACTTGGGCAGCAGGTGCGGGGCGTTGGTCATGGACTCCATGCCGCCCGCGACCACGATGTCGAACTCGCCCGCGGCGATGAGCTGGTCGGCGAGGGCGATCGCGTCCAGACCGGACAGACACACCTTGTTGATGGTGACGGAGGGGACGCTCATGGGGATGCCCGCCTTCACGGCGGCCTGGCGGGACGGGATCTGCCCGGCACCGGCCTGGAGGACCTGTCCCATGACCACGTATCCGACCTGTTCGCCGCTGATACCGGCACGCTCCAGCGCGGCCTTGATCGCGAAGCCGCCCAGGTCGGCGGCGGAGAACCCGGCGAGGGAGCCGAGGAGTCTGCCGGTGGGGGTCCGCGCCCCACCGACGATGACGGAACCGGGCATCGTAACTGGCCTCCATGTGATCGGGGACGCACCTGGTCTGCAACGATACCCACACAGCGTTCGGCGACATCCGAGAGGTTCACGCTCATGAGCGACACACCCGCCCCCACCGCCCCCTTCTCCGGGATCACCAGGGTCGACCACGTCGGCATCGCGTGCCGCGACCTCGACGCCTCGATCGAGTTCTACCGCCGTACCTACGGCTTCGAGGTCGAGCACGAGGAGGTGAACGAGCAGCAGGGCGTACGGGAGGCGATGCTCCGAATCAACGGCACGGACGACGGCGGCGCCACCTATCTGCAACTGCTCGAACCCACCCGTCCGGACTCCCCCGTGGCGAAGTTCCTGGAGCGCAACGGCGAGGGCGTGCACCACGTCGCCTTCGGCACCTCCGACGTGGCTGCGAGCGCCGCGACCGTCGGCGAGCGCGACGTGCGCGTCCTGGACGCCGAACCGCGCCCCGGGTCGATGGGGTCGAGCATCGTGTTCCTGCACCCGAAGGACTGCGGGGGCGTGCTCACCGAGCTCGTGCAGAGCGCCGGGGAAGGGCCGCGGTGAGAGATGTCACGGGGACGTTCCGGACACATCACGGCTTGGGCCATGGGGGAGGAGTTGACCACAGGCCCACCGGAAGTTACCCGAAACCCTCTTCCCAGGCGTTCCACGCTTGATAAAGTCGCCTAGCCGCCGGAGTGTTCTTCCGGCCGAGGTTCATGTCTTGCAGTCCGGTAGCCGCGTGCCCGGATACCACCCGTCCACCGGGGCCGACGCGGCCGCCGTCCGCCGCCCCCCGGCCGCTCGCAAGTTAGCCGTCTCGCACCCGTTCAGGATTCCGCCACATGTCGTCAAACAACATTGACTCCCAACTCGACAACATCTTCAACGAGGACAACACCCCGCCCGAATTCGACGTGGTGCTGCGTGGCTACGACCGCACCCAGGTGGACGACTACGCGGCGAGCCTGCGCGGCGAGCTGGAGGAGTCCCACAAGAAGATCGAGAAGTTCAAGGCCGAACTGAGCGCCAAGAACCGCCAGCTCCAGGAGCGCGAGCGCCCCTCCTACGCCGGTCTGGGCTCGCGGATCGAGGAGCTGCTGCGCCTGGCCGAGGAGCAGGCCAACGAGCTCGTCCAGAGCGCCCAGATCGACGCCAACGACATCCGTTCGGCGGCCAAGATCGAGGCCGCCGAGATGCGCGCCGCCGCCGAGTCGGAGGCGACCGAGGTGCGCACCCTGGCCCAGCGCGAGGCCGACGAGCTGCGCCAGACCGCCGAGGCCGAGGCCGAGGAGATCACCACCACGGCCCGCCGCGAGGCCGACGAGCTGGCCTCCACCACCGAGCGCGAGGTGCAGAAGAAGCGCTCCGCCGTCGACCACGAGATCGCCGAGAAGCGCGCCACGTTCGAGGGCGAGATCGCCAAGCTGCGCACCACCACCGAGCGCGAGTGCGCCCAGGCGCGCGCCGCCGCCAAGCGTGAGCGCGACGAGACCATCCAGGCCGCCAAGAGCCAGGCCGAGGAGCTGCGCAAGAACGCCGAGCGGGCCGCCGCCGAGTCCGAGGCGCGCCGTACCGAGGCCGAGGACCAGTTCGAGCTCCAGCTCGCCGACCGCCGCGCCGAGGCCGAGCGCCAGGACGCCGAGCGGCTGGCCGCCGCCCAGGCCGCCACCCAGAAGATGGTCAGCGAGGCCGAGGAGCGCGCCAACAGCGCCGAGCAGCGGGCCACCAAGGCCAGCCAGCAGGCCGAGCAGACCCGGCGCGACGCCGAGAACCACGCCAAGCAGCTGGTCGGCAACGCCAAGAAGAACGCCGCGCAGATCGAGGCGGAGGCCAAGTCGAAGGCCGAGCACCAGCTCGCCGACGCCAAGGCCGAGGCCAACCGCATCATGACGGCCGCCAAGAAGGAGGTCGACGACCTCAACGCGCAGCGCGACAGCATCCAGTCGCACCTCCAGCAGCTGCGTCAGCTGCTCGGTGGCGGCGGCGCCCCGGCCCCCGCTCCGGCCGCTCCGGCGCCTGCGGCGATCGCCCCGCAGGAGAGCGCTCCGGCCGAGGAGAGCAAGCAGCCCGCCCACTCCGGCAAGGGGTCCGACGACGAGGACTGGTGGCAGGAGTAGCGAGGGGACCTCAAGCCCGCTCTCGGGCCGGCGGGGGGCGCAAGCCCTCCCGTCAGAGACGGCCGCACGCGCACGGCGAGGGGCCCGCGTTCCGGATCGCTTCCGGAGGCGGGCCCCTCTCGCGTGACGTGTGGGGGGTCAGCCCAGGGGGACGACGTCCTTCTCGTGGGGTCCGTCCCACTCGGTGGGCAGCGGGTGGGCGGCCGGGTTGACGTACCGGACGATCTCGCCCAGCACGCGGCGCACGTACGGCTCCCCCACCCACAGGTGCCGGGCACCGTCGACGCCGATGACCTCCGCCTGCGTGAGCGGGGCGAACCGCTTGCGGGCCTCCTCGGGACGCAGGTAGTCGTCGTGCTCGGGCACCAGCGCGACCACCGGTTTGCCCGAGTCCGCCCACACCCTCATGTCCGCCTCTCCCGCGCGGTGCAGCGGCGGGGACAGCAGGATCGCGCCGGTCACCTGCGGGTCGCAGCCCCACTTGAGCGCCAGTTCGGTCCCGAAGGACCAGCCGAGCAGCCACGGGTCGGGCAGCCCCTCGAACTCGGTGAACTCGATGGCGGCGAGGACGTCGTGCCGCTCGGTCTCCCCGTCACCGAAGCTGCCCTGGCTGGTGCCGTGGCGCGAGGTGGTGCCGCGGGTGTTGAACCGCAGCACCGCGATATCGGCCAGGGCGGGCAGACGGAAGGACGCCTTGCGCAGGACGTGGCTGTCCATCATGCCCTCGGCGGTGGGCAGCGGGTGCAGGCACACCAGGGTGGCCACGGGGTCGCGGCCCTCCGGCGTGGCCAGTTCACCGACCAGCTCCAGGCCGTCGGCGGTGTGCAGGGTGATGGGTCGGCGCACGGCGGGCAGCACCGTGGTGGCTCGGATCTCCATGGCTCCTCGAATCCGGGTCGGCCTCAGTAACGGGGGGACCTGCGGGCACGCCGGTCCCAACAGGAGGAGTGCCAGTGCCTCCGGTCGCCGCCGTCGCCGTAGGGGCGCCAGGCCACGACGTGGGCCATGCCCACGGGGATCTCCTGGACGCACCCGGGGCAGCGGTAGACCTTGGTGGCGGACGCGCCGGGGATCCGGCGGGTGACCCACTCCCCGTCGGGCCCGGTCTCCCGGCGCTGCCCCCCGGTGATACGCAGCATCAGGGCGTCCTCGTCGGGCGGTCCCGCGGGACCGCGGCGACCCCGGGAGGACTTACGGCGGGGGGAGTTACGGCGCGGGCTCACGTGTCCCAGGGTAGAAGAGACCGATCAGTGGCCGCCGCCACACCCGGTGACGGCGGCCGTGCCGTGATCCTCCACGGGCTCGCGCGTCAGTGGTCGTGGCCCTCGTGCCCGACGTCGGGCAGCTGGTCCACCAGCAGCGGCGCGGGCACGGAGATGCTGGTCAGGCTGTACTCGCTCATCGCGACCAGCGTGGTGACGACGGACTCGGCACCGCGCTCCTCCAGCAGCTCGGTGGGGCCCTTGGGGTAGCCGCAGCCGAACCGCATGGCGGTGTCGACGTCGCGGGCGGAGGCGTAGCCGTCGCCGATCATCCGCAGGGCGTCGTCGATCTGGGGGGCGATGAGCATCTCGCCCAGGTCCAGGTTCTCCTCCTCGCGGACCATCTCCGCGAAGCGACCGGTGGTCTGGGGCTCGTCGGGGTCGTCCTGCCCGGTGTAGAAGCCCCGGCCGGACTTGCGGCCGAGTCGCCCGGCGGCCACCATCCGGCGCAGCAGCGGGGCGGCGACGTAGCGCGGCTCGCGGTACTCCTCCCACAGCACGTCCATGACGGCCAGGCACACGTCCAGACCGACGAGGTCGGCGAGGGTGAGCGGTCCCATCGGGAGTCCGGCGGCCTTCTGGACGGAGGCGTCGATCTCCTCACGGGTGGCCACGCGCCGCTCGTACAGGCGGATCGCGTCGTTGATGTAGGGCACCAGGAGCGCGTTGGCCACGAACCCGGCCCGGTCGCCGACCGTGACGGGGGTCTTGCCGATGCGCTTGGCGACCTCGGTGACGATGTCGACGGTCTCCTCACTGGTGGAGACCGTGGTGACCACCTCCGCCAGCTTCATGACGGGGGCCGGGTTGAAGAAGTGCAGACCGACGACCCGCTCGGGGCGGCCGGTGAGCGCGGCGATCTCGGTGACCGACAGGGAGGAGGTGTTGGTGGCCAGGATCGTCCCCGGGGGGCAGATCCGGTCCAGGTCGCCGAAGACGTCGCGCTTGATCGCCATCTTCTCGGGCACCGCCTCGACGACGAAGTCGGCGTCCGAGAGGTCCTCACGGGAGGTGGTGAACGTCAGGCGGTCGTCGATCGCCGCGCGTTCCTCCTCGGTGAGCTTGCCCCGGCTCACGGCCCGGGACAGGGACTTGTCGACGTGGCCGCGGCCGCGGTCGAGGGCGGCCTGGTCGATCTCGACCCCGGTGACGTTGAACCCCGCACGGGCGAACACCTCAGCGATACCCGCACCCATCGTGCCGAGTCCGACGACACCGACCTTCTCAAATTCCTGCACCATGCGCCCCACCTTAGACGGACGCGTGGTCCGGCACGGGGGCGGGACCACGCATTTTCTGGCCCGCGGCCCCGCCCCGCCAGTGGTCCGACGACCGCGACACGCGGTCGGGGTTCGGGGCGGGGCCGCCAGCCCAAGGTTACTCTCCAGTAACCATGCGGGCGGCACCGGCGTGGACGGTGTCACCCGATTTCCGGCCCGTGGGCTCCACGGAAGGCGGTAACGTGTCCGCCGTGCGTCTCGTCATCGCCCGGTGCAGCGTCGACTACGTCGGCCGCCTCACCGCCCACCTGCCCATGGCTCCCCGCCTGATCCTCATCAAGGCGGACGGGAGCGTGTCCATCCATGCCGACGACCGCGCGTTCAAGCCGCTCAACTGGATGAACCCGCCGTGCAAGCTCCGCGAGGAGACCGTCGCCGACGGCCCCGACATCTGGACGGTCACCCACGGCAAGTCCGGTGAGAAGCTCGTGCTGACCGTCGAGGAGGTCATGCACGACACCTCGCACGAACTCGGCAAGGACCCCGGCCTCCAGAAGGACGGCGTCGAGGCGCATCTCCAGGAGCTGCTCGCCGAGCACATCACCACGCTCGGCGAGGGCTACACGCTGATCCGCCGCGAGTACCCCACCGCGATCGGCCCGGTCGACATTCTGTGCCGCGACGGCGAGAACGCCACCGTGGCCGTGGAGCTCAAGCGGCGCGGCGACATCGACGGCGTCGAACAGCTGACCCGCTACCTGGAGCTGCTCAACCGGGACCCGACGCTGGCCCCCGTGCGCGGCGTGTTCGCCGCCCAGGAGATCAAACCGCAGGCGCGCGTACTCGCGGAGGACCGCGGGATCTCCTGCGTGGTCCTCGACTACGACGAGCTGCGCGGGATCGAACCCGACACCCTGCGACTGTTCTGACTCCCTCCCCGGTCGTCGTGTCCTCGGAGGACACCGGGCGGGGCCCGGCTGGCGGTCGCGGACCGGCGTCGTGCGGCGGCGCGACACCGAGCCCCGGCTGACCGTCGGCGCCGTGGTCCGGCACTTCACCGGGTACTGTCCGCGCCCGCCTGGCACCGCCGGGGCGCTCGCCCTGGGCGGTCTGACCGAACGAGCCGACGCGCGGGGGGACACGCTCTCAGCAGGGCAGCGGCGCCGCCGTCTCGACGTCACCCCGGGCATCGTGGGCCGCCCCGGACCCCTCCTCCTCGACGAACCGACCAGGGGGTTCGGCCCCGAGGACCGCCGGGCGTTCTGGCCGGCGGCCGTCAGCCGGCGGACGCACCAACGCCGAGATCGGCCGGGTCCTGCACATCAGCGCGACCACGGTCAAGACACGCCTGATGCGCGCCTACGACACACTGGGGGCGGCCGACCGCACGGCGGCCGTCAGCCAGGCCATCCGACGCGGTCTGCTCCCCGGTGCGTGAGCGGCGCCGGATCAGGGGCGGATCAGGGAGCGTCCCCGATGCGAGGGGGATCCCGGCGCCGGGACAATCGAACTATGGTGGAGCAGATGAACGAGATCACCCCCTCGGGCGAGGGTCGGATGCGCGCCTCCGACGCCGACCGTGACGCCGTCGCGCACCAACTCCGCGAGGCCCTCGCCGAGGGCCGCCTCGACCCCGAAGAGCACAGCGAGCGCCTGGAGGCGCTCTACCGCGCCAAGACGCTCGGTGAACTCGTCCCCCTCACCGAGGACCTGCCCGCGCCCGGCGGGGACGCCGCCCCCGCGATGCCCCCCACCTCCCCCCAGTCCCTGCACGGCGCCCGGCGCGTCACCGCGGCCGAACCCACCAGCCGCGTGGCGATCGCGGTCATGGGCGGCGCCGACCGCTCCGGGAACTGGGTGGTCCCGAACAACTTCGTCGCCGCGACCTGCATGGGCGGGGTCGACCTCGATCTGCGCGAGGCCCGGTTCACCCAGCGTGAGACCACCATCTGGGCCGGGTGCGTCATGGGCGGCATCGACATCGTCGCCCCCGACGACATCGAGGTACGGGTGCACGGCCTACCGATCATGGGCGGGTTCGGCGGTGGTCGCGGGCAGAGTCGACCGGCCGCCCCCGACGCGCCGATCGTGCACGTTCGCGGTATCGCCGTCATGGGCGGAGTGGACGTCAGGTACAAGCGGCGCAAGCACCAGCGCGACGCCGACGACTGACCGGCCAGACGCCAGGCGCGTCAGACGTTCTGCTCGGATCGAGCCCTCTATCCAACCACAGTGATCAGCCGAACGTAAGACCCGTGGCTGATTGTGGCAATTTCCCCCACCACTCCTTGCCCGTGCCTCCGTCCGGTGACAGGCTGCACCGGTCGCCACACCCACCACGGGTACCCGTCCCCCGCGCCCGCGGTGCGACGGCCCCGTACGACGGAGGAGGCTCGTTGCGACCGACCCATGACCGCGTTCGACGACACCGCCGGGGGGACTCCCCCTCCCCCACGGCCCGGCGTACGACGACGGCCGGACTCATGGCCGTGCTGATGGCCGCCGGAACCCTCGCGGCCGGAGCGCCCGCCCACGCCGCCCCCGGCGGGGAACCGGGACCGCCCGACCACGCCCGCGTCCCCGACCACGCGAACGTTCCCGGCCGCGGCCCGGACTCACTGTCGGAGGCGGTGACCGCCGAGGCGATCGAACAGCACCTGGAGAACCTCGCCGTCATCGCCCACTACAACGGCGGCAACCGCGCCTCGGCGACGCCCGGCTACGACGTCGCCGCGCTGTACGTCGAGGACCAGCTGGAGCGGGCCGGGTACGAGCCCTACCGCGACACCTACGAGTACACCTCCTGGGAGGAGAACTCCGAGGCCGTCCTCAGCCAGACCGCCCCCGACCGGGTCGACCTGGTGAGCGGGACCGACTACCTCACCATGAGCTACTCGGCGGCGGGGGACGTGACCGCCCCCGGCGTCCCGGTGGACGTCGACAGCGGCGACAGCGGCTGCACCGCCGACGACTTCGCGGGCTTCCCGGCGGGCGCCGTCGCGGTCACCATGCGCGGCGCGTGCACCTTCGCGCAGAAGACCCAGAACGCCGCCGACGCGGGCGCGTCGGCGATCCTGGTGGTCAACAGCTCCGACGAGCTCTTCGCGGGCACGGTCAGCGAGCCGTCGGAGATCCCGGTCCTGGGGGTGTCCGGCACCGCGGGCGCCGACCTGCTGGCCGCCGGGGAGGCCCTGGAGCTGCGGGTGATGGTCGACTCGACCGTCGAGACCCGTGAGTCCTTCAACATCCTGGCGGAGACCGAACGCGGACGCGACGACAACGTCGTGGTCGTGGGCGGCCACCTCGACAGCGTCGAGGAGGGTCCGGGGATCAACGACAACGGCAGCGGCACGGCGTTCGTGCTGGAGACCGCCATCCAGCTCGCCGAGCAGGCCCCGCCCAACAACAAGGTGCGCTTCGCCTTCTGGGGCACCGAGGAGAGCGGTCTGGTCGGCTCGACCCGGTACGTGGAGGGGCTGAGCGAGAGCGAACTCGACGACATCGCGCTCTACCTCAACTTCGACATGATCGGCTCCAGCAACTACGCCCGCTTCGTCCTGGACGGCGGCGGCGAGCTGGCCGACTCCGAGCCCGCGCCGTCCGGCTCGGGTGCGATCGCCCAGGTCTTCGAGGAGTACTTCGACTCCCAGGGCCAGGTCAGCGAGCCCGGCGTGCTGAGCGGGCGCACCGACTACCGGGCGTTCGCCCTCGCCGGGATCCCGATCGGCGGCCTGTTCAGCGGCGCCGACGGCGTCAAGACCGAAGAGCAGGTGGAGTGGTACGGCGGCACGGCCGGGGAGACCTTCGACCCGTACTACCACACGGCCGAGGACACGCTGGAGCACGTCAACAGCGACTCCCTGGCTGAGCTGTCCGCCGCGGGCGCCCACGGCGTCGAGTTCTTCGCGGAGAGCACCCTGCCGGTGAACGGCGTGTTCCGGACCGCCGCGGCTCCGGACTTCGCCCGCCTGGGTGAGGACTGGGTCCGCTAGACCGCGCCGTTCCGGGCCTTCGCCGCGCGCGGGCCCGGTGCTCGGACGCCGTCGGGGTGTCCCATCCTCGGCGGCGCCCGCATCCGACGGCCGACGGGTACCCACCGCGACCGGTACACGGCGGGGCGGGTGGCGTGAACCCCCCGGTTCCACGCCACCCGCCCCGAACGGTGCCTCCCCCTCCACGGCGTGCCCGGGTGGCCCCCCTCATCATCATCCACTCGGGATCGCCGATACGGACACCGTGCGGAAACTACGTTGAGTAGCTCCCTGTGTGCAACAAGGTACCAGTGACATGGGTCACCTTCACCCCTTGATGCGGAACAGTTATCCTCCGTCACACGACTACCAGCACGCCACCGCCATACCACCCCGACAGGGCTCCGGTGGTCGGGCGATCCGGGCGGTCGAGCGGTCCGGGCATAGGCTGGGTCCATGACCAAACGGGACACGGACACACCGGTCGTGCTGTCGAAGATCTACACCCGCACCGGGGACCAGGGCACCACCGCGCTCGGCGACATGAGCCGGACCAGCAAGAACGACACACGGCTGGTCGGATACGCCGACACCGAGGAAGCCAACGCCGCCATCGGCGTCGCTCTGGCCCTGGGCGAGGTCCCCGACGACGTGCGCTCCCTGCTCACCCGGGTGCAGAACGAACTCTTCGACCTCGGGGCCGACCTGTCCACGCCGATCGTGCCCGACCCGGAGTTCCCGCCGCTGCGCGTTCTCCCGGAGTACGTCACCCGGTTGGAGAAGGCCTGCGACACCTACAACGCGGAGCTGCCCACGCTGCGCAGCTTCATCCTCCCCGGAGGCTCCCCCACGGTCGCGCTGCTGCACACCGCGCGCATCGTGGTCCGCAGGGCCGAACGCAGCGTGTGGGCGGCGATCGAGGAGCACGGCGACACCGTCAACCCGCTCACCGCCCAGTACCTCAACCGCCTGTCGGACCTGTTGTTCATCCTCGGCCGGTACGTGGCCGGCGACGGCGACGAGATCCTGTGGAAGCCCGGCGGGGAGCGCTAGCCCCGCCCATGCGGTCCTCGCCCGTTCCTCGCCAGCGGCTCGACCCGTCCCGGGGACCCCGGCGGTGCCCGAAGGCGGTCACCGCGCGAGTTCGCGTTCGACGGCCTCCACCTTGCTGTGCAGGCCGTCGACCACCCCCTCGCGGATGTCCGCCTTGAGGGTGAGACTGATGCGGTGGGCGCCCTGACCGGCCGCCTCGACCGCGCGCTTGACCACGTCCATCACCTCGTCCCACTCGCCCTCGATGCTGGTGAACATGGACGTGGTCTCGTTGGGCAGCCCGCTGTCGCGTACCACCTTCACCGCGCGGGCGACGGCGGGGGCGATGTGCTCGTCCGTACCGAGCGGGGTCACAGAGAAAGCGACGATCATGGGGCCACCCTAGGTGCCCCGGGAACCGCTGTGAAGGACGACACTCACGCCTCCCACTGCGTTCCCGGAGGCATCGACTCCATCCAGGACAGGAAACCGGTCAGCGCGGCGTCGCCCATCGCGATCTCGAACTCGGGCTCCAGCGGATCCGCGCCGTCCGAGCCCGTCCAGGCGACCTGGAGGACGCTCACGTCGCCCGGCAGGTGGACGCGGTCGTCCTCGTCGGGGGACCGACGCCCCACAACGACGAGACCGCGGCGCGACAGCATCGCTGTCGGCCGCGGTCTGAGCGAGAAGATCGGGAACCAGCCCAGGCTCTCCGTGCCGTACCGGCCGAAACCGATACGCCAGGAGCCCCGGCGGCCCCGTACACCGGGGGCGCGCAGATAACACTCCACGGCCCCGCCGCGCCGTACCAGGAACCACCGGCGCAGGGTGACGGCGGCGAGCACCGCGAGGAGGGCCAGGAGCAGGACGAGGGCGACCCACTGCGCCGACCCCGGCCACGAGACCATGCCCGCCAGAGCGGATTCCCTCTGCTCCATGTCCCCCCTCGGTCCCAGGTTCGCTAGGCGACGTCCTCGCCAGCGGCGCGCAGGCGGCTGCGGGCGCGGCTCAGGGCGTCGGTGTCGCCCTCCTCGGTCGCGCTCGACAGCGCTGCGCGCGCACGGTCCACGTCGACGTCCTCCGCCAGCTCGGCGGTCTCGGCGAGGATGGAGACCCGGCCCTCACCGGTGACCGACACGAAACCGCCGTGCGCGGCCGCCCGCACCTCGCCGGTCTCGCGCGCCCCCAGGACACGGACGACCGCGTCCTGGGCCAGGAGCGCGAGCACGGGCAGGTGCCCCGGCTGCACACCGATCTCGCCGTCGACGGTCTTGGCGATGACCATGTCGCCCTCGCCCGCCCAAACCTCACGTTCGGGAGAGACGATCTCGACGAAAAGCTTCTTCGACACTGCCACAAACTCCTCGGCTAGCGGGCGAGTTCGGGCGGATCGACGCCGTATGGCACGGAGTCGACCCGCCCGCAAGAACAACTAGCCCTGCAGCTTCTTGGCCTTCTCGACGGCCATCTCGATGTTGCCGACGTCGAGGAACGCCTGCTCGGGCAGGTGGTCGTACTCACCGTCGCAGAGCGCCTTGAAGGAGGCGATGGTCTCCTCCAGCGGCACGAACACGCCCGGGTTGCCGGTGAACTTCTCGGCGACGAACATGTTCTGCGAGAGGAAGCGCTCCAGGCGCCGCGCCCGGTTGACGATGATCTTGTCCTCTTCGGACAGCTCGTCCATACCGAGAATGGCGATCTGGTCCTGCAGGTCGTTGTTGCGCTGCAGGATCTCCTTCACGCGCTGGGCCACCTGGTAGTGCTCCTCCCCCACGTACTGCGGGTCGAGGATGCGCGAGGTGGAGGCCAGCGGGTCCACCGCCGGGTAGATGCCCTTCTGCGAGATCGGGCGGGAGAGCTCGGTCGTCGCGTCCAGGTGGGCGAAGGTGGTCGCCGGAGCCGGGTCGGTGTAGTCGTCCGCGGGGACGTAGATCGCCTGCATCGAGGTGATCGAGTGACCACGCGTCGAGGTGATCCGCTCTTGGAGCTGACCCATCTCGTCCGCCAGGTTGGGCTGGTAACCCACGGCCGAGGGCATACGGCCCAGCAGCGTGGAGACCTCCGAACCCGCCTGGGTGAAACGGAAGATGTTGTCGATGAACAGGAGCACGTCCTGCTTCTGGACGTCGCGGAAGTACTCCGCCATCGTCAGGGCGGACAGCGCCACCCGCAGACGGGTGCCCGGGGGCTCGTCCATCTGGCCGAAGACGAGAGCGGTGTCCTGGAGGACCTCCATCTCGTCCATCTCCAGGAAGAGGTCCGTACCCTCACGGGTGCGCTCACCGACACCGGCGAACACGGACACGCCACCGAAGTTGCGGGCGATACGGGTGATCATCTCCTGGATCAGCACGGTCTTGCCGACACCGGCGCCACCGAACAGACCGATCTTTCCACCGCGCACGTACGGGGTGAGGAGGTCGATCACCTTGATGCCCGTGACCATCATCTCGGTCTTGGACTCAAGCTGGTCGAAGGCCGGGGCCGCACGGTGGATCGGCCAGCGCTCGGTGACGTTCAGCTCCGAGGTCGGCACGTCCAGGGACTCGCCCAGGGTGTTGAACACGTGGCCCTTGACGACGTCGCCCACGGGGACGCTGATCGGGGCGCCGGTGTCGCGCACCTCGGCGCCGCGCACCATACCGTCCTGCGGGGCGAGGGAGACGGCCCGCACCAGGTTGTCACCCAGGTGCTGGGCGACCTCCAGGGTGATGGTCTTCTGCTTGCCGCCGACGGTGACGTCGGTGTGCAGGGCGTTGTAGATGGCAGGGAGGGAGCCGACGGGGAACTCCACGTCGACGACCGGGCCGGTGACCCGGGCGATGCGGCCGGTGGCGGTGCCAGCCCCAGCCGTCCCTTCAACAGTCGCAGTCACTTTTGTTACTCACTTCCCGCGCTGGCAGCAGCGAGCGCGTCGGCACCGCCGACAATCTCACTGATCTCGTTGGTGATCTCGGCCTGACGCGCCTGGTTGGCCAGCCGTGTCAGGTTCTTGGCGAGCTCCTCGGCGTTGTCGGTCGCGGCCTTCATGGCCGCGCGACGGGACGCCTGCTGGGACGCGGCGGACTCCAGGAGCGCGAAGTAGATCCTGTTGTTGACGTACTGCGGCAGCAGTCGGTCCAGGGCCTCCTCCGCGGACGGCTCGAACTCGTACAGGGACAGCGGCCCCTGCTCGGCCTCCAGCTCCTCCCGCGACACCGGCTCGACCTCCAGGGGGAGGGTCCGGACGGTGTGCGCCCTCTGGGTCAGCATGGAGACGAACTCCGTCGAGATCACGTGGATCTCGTCGACGCCGCCGTCGGCGGTGTCGGTGGTGAACCTCTCCAGCAGCGCGGAGCCGATCTCCTGGGCGTGCGCGTAGGTCGGACGCTCGGTGATGTTCTCCCACTTGGCCTCGATCGGGCGATCGCGGAAGTTGTAGAAGTTCACACCCTTGCGGCCCACCATGTAGGTCACGACCTCCTTGCCCTGCTCCTTGAGGAGCTGGGTCAGGGAGTCCGCCTCCTTGAGCACGTTCGCCGAGAAGGCGCCGGCCAGTCCCTTGTCGCTGGTGATGACGAGGACGGCCGCGCGGGTGGGCTTCTCCGACTCCGTCAGCAACGGGTGGTCGGTGACCCGGGCGGCCAGGGCCGACACGGCCCGCGTGATCTCCCGCGCGTAGGGTCCGGCAGCCTCCGCCGCACGCTGCGCCTTGGTGATGCGCGTCGTGGCGATGAGCTCCATCGCGCGGGTGATCTTCGCCGTCGACTTGGTCGAGCGAATCCTCCGGCGATAGACGCGAAGCTGTGCACCCATGGGTTACTTCCCGCCCTTGGCGACCTTGATGGTCTCCTGGCCGACCTTCTCCTCGTCCAGCGCCTCGGCGCCCAGCATCGTGCCGGCGGAGGTCTTGAAGCCCTGCTTGAACTTCTCGATGGCGCCTTCGAGGGCCTTCTTGTCCTCGTCCTCGAACTTGCCGCTGTCACGGATGCTGGCGAGGACGCCCGCGTGCTCGCGGTCGACGTAGGCCAGGAAGTCCTCCTCGAAGCGGCGCACGTCCTCGACCGGGACGTCGTCCAGCTTGCCGGTGGTACCGGCCCAGATGGACACGACCGTCTTCTCCATGGAGAACGGGGAGTACTGGCCCTGCTTGAGCAGCTCCATCATCCGGGCGCCGCGCTCCAGCTGCTGCTTGGAGACCGCGTCCAGGTCGGAGCCGAAGGCGGAGAACGCCTCCAGCTCGCGGTACTGCGCCAGGCTGAGCCGGAGCGTACCGGAGACGCTCTTGGTCGCCTTGGTCTGGGCCGCGCCACCGACACGGGAGACCGAGACACCGACGTTGATGGCCGGGCGCTGACCCTGGTTGAACAGGTCGCTCTCCAGGAAGACCTGGCCGTCGGTGATGGAGATGACGTTGGTGGGGATGTACGCCGAGACGTCGCCCGCCTTGGTCTCGATGATCGGCAGCGCGGTCATCGAGCCCTTGCCCATCTCGTCGGAGAGCTTGGCGCAGCGCTCCAGGAGACGGGAGTGCAGGTAGAAGACGTCACCCGGGTAGGCCTCACGGCCCGGCGGGCGGCGCAGCAGCAGGGACACGGCGCGGTAGGCCTCGGCCTGCTTGGTCAGGTCGTCGAAGACGATGAGGACGTGCTTGCCCTGGTACATCCAGTGCTGGCCGAGGGCCGAACCGGTGTAGGGGGCAAGGTACTTGAAGCCCGCGGGGTCGGAGGCCGGAGCGGCGACGATGGTGGTGTACTCCATCGCGCCGGCCTCCTCCAGGGCGCCGCGCACACCGGCGATCGTCGAGCCCTTCTGGCCGATCGCGACGTAGATGCAGCGCACCTGCTTGTCGGGGTCGCCCGACTCCCAGTTGGCCTTCTGGTTGATGATCGCGTCGATGCAGACCGCGGTCTTACCGGTCTGGCGGTCACCGATGACCAGCTGGCGCTGCCCGCGCCCGACGGGGGTCATGGTGTCGATCGCCTTGATACCGGTCTGGAGCGGCTCGTGGACCGGCTTGCGCTCCATCACCGTCGCGGCCTGGAGCTCCAGCTCACGCCGCTCGGTCGTCTCGATCTCGCCCTTGCCGTCGATGGGGGCGCCCAGGGGGTCCACCACGCGGCCAAGGAAGTTGTCACCCACCGGCACCGAGAGGACCTGGCCGGTGCGGCGCACCTTCTGGCCCTCCTCGATGTTGGTGAAGTCGCCCAGCACGACAGCACCGATCTCACCGATCTCCAGGTTCTGGGCCAGGCCCAGGGTGCCGTCCTCGAACTTCAGCAGCTCGTTCGCCATCGCCGAGGGAAGGCCACCGACGCGGGCGATGCCGTCACCGGAGTAGGTGACGGTTCCGACCTCTTCCGCGCGGGTGGCGTCAGGCTCGTACGACTGGACGAAGCGCTGCAGCGCGTCCCGGATCTCATCCGGCCGGATCGTCAGCTCCGCCATCTCTGCGTTGTCCTTGCTCTCAAATGGCGCCGGGCCGGCGCCGTGCGTGCTTGCCTTGCGTGTTCGCGTGTGTCAGCCAGCCAGACGGCGCTGGACCTCAGCGATGCGCCCGGCGATGGTGTCGTCGATGACCTCGTCACCCACCTGGATGGACAGTCCACCCAGGACCTCGGGGACGATCTCGATGTTCAGGTGGATGTCGCGGCCGTACTTCCGGGTGAGCACGGCCCGCAGGCGCTCCTGCTGGGCCTCGCTCAGGGCGTGCGCGGCGCGGACCACGGCGACGTAGCGCTGGGCCCGCTCGGCGACCAGCTGCCCGAAGTGTTCGAGCGCCTGCTCCAGAGTACGTCCCCTGGGACGGGTGACCGCCTCGCTGACCAGGACCAGCGTCGCGGAGTTCACCTTGCCCGAGAGCAGGTTCTCCACCAGCGAGCGCAGCTGCTCGACGGCCGCACCCTCGCGGGTGAGCGCCGCGCGCAGGTCCGGCTGGGCGACGACGATCCGCTGGAAGCGGAACAGCTCGTCCTCCAGCTCGTCCAGGCGCGTGCCCTCGACGGAGGCGACGGTGGCGTACACACCCATGCGCTCGATGGCCTCGACCATGTCGGCCGCGGAGGACCAGTCCTGCTGGACGACGTCGCCCACCACGATGAGCGTGGACGGCGACACCTTGTTCTCCAGCAGCTGCCCGGCCAGGGCGGTCTTGCTCTCGACCGGGTTGGACTGGTCCGCCAGCCAGCGGCGGAGCGAGTGCTCGCCGCTGAGCAGGGCGACGACCTCGAAGAGCTCGCCGCCGAGGGAGACCGCGTACTGACCGGCGTCGGCCGACGCCAGGACGTTCTCGTCCAGGCGCCGGGTCACCTCAGCCAGGGAGGTACGGCTGATACCACGCATCAGCGCACCTCGGCCTGCGTCGAGCCCTCGCTCCGCTCCAGCTCCTCCAGGAACCGGTCCACCACGCGCGAGCGCGCGGCGTCGTCGCCGAGGGTCTCACCGACGATGCGGGTCGCGAGTTCGGTCGACAGGGCGCCGATCTCACCCCGGAGCTGGACGAAGGCCTGCTGGCGGTCGGCCTCGATCTGGGCCTGGGCGGCCTCGATGATCCGCCGCGCCTCGACCTGGGCCTCCTCGCGAGCCTCGGCGATGATCGCCGCGCGCTGCTCCTTGGCCTTCTCCAGCTCCTGGGCGTACTCGCGGTGCGCCTCCTCGAGCTTCTCCTTGTACTGCTGGCGGATCTCGTCCGCCTCGGCCTCGGCCTTCTGAGCGCGAGCGATGCCACCCTCGATCTGGTCGGCACGCTCGTCAAGCGCCTTCGTCAGCCTGGGCCACATCTTGTAGACGACGGCCAGGATGACGAGGAAGGCGATGAGACCGAAGGTGAACTCGTCCCAGTGGATACGCAGGACGTTTTCTTGTTCAGCTGCCAAAATCACGGTTGGCATCCCCTTCGCGTTCGATGAACCGGTGACTAGGCCTGGGCGAACGCGAGAACGAAGCCGAGGATGGCGAGGGCCTCGATGACCGCGAAGCCGAAGATCATCTGGCCCTGGAGGACGCCGCGCGCCTCGGGCTGGCGGGCGATGGCCTGCACGCCGAGACCGAAGACGAGGCCGACGCCGATGCCGGGGCCGATGGCGGCGAGACCGTAACCGATGGTGTTGATGCTGCCGGTGATGTCCATGCTGATTTTCCCTTTACTTCTCGCCGGCGACCATGGTGCCGCCGGTGTGGGTGACGATTCGGACGGGGTTCTTGGGGTGCGCGGAGACACGGGCCGTGCGGCCGGACTCCTAGTGCGCGCCCTCCAGCGCCTCACCGATGTAGATGGAGGACAGGAGGACGAAGACGTAGGCCTGGACCGCCATGATGAACAGCTCGAAGGCCGTGAAGAGCAGGAAGCCGACCAGGGCGAGGCCGGAGTAGCCCACCGAGATGGCGCCGAAGATCGGGCCCATCGGGGAGGTGGGGTTGAACATGTAGAACCCGGCCGCCGCGAACAGCGCGAGCAGCAGGTGCCCGGCGAACATGGTCGCGAACAGACGGATCATGTGCGTGCCGGGGCGGATGACGAAGTTCGACAACGCCTCGATCGGTACGACGATCGGCAGGATCCACCCCGGGACACCGCTGGGAACCAGCCGGGCCTTGAAGTGGCCGCCGAACCCGTGGTGGCGGATGCCGATGACGTTCCACAGCAGGAAGACGATGATGGCCAGGACCGCGGGGAAGGCCAGGTTGGAGGTCACCGGCAGCTGGAGGCCGGGGATGAGACCCATGACGTTCATGCTGAAGATGAAGATGAACAGGGTCACCATCAGGGGGAGGTAGCGGTCCCCCTCCTTGCCGATGGCGGTCCGGGTGACCTGGTCGCGCAGGAAACCGACCAGCAGCTCGGCCATGCTCTGACCGCGGCTGGGGACGACCTTCGCGTTGCGCGTGGTGAAGTACCAGAAGGCGGCGGCGACCAGCAGGGCGACGACCGCGACCAGGTAGTACTTGTTCAGGCCGGAGGTTCCGGGAAGACCGAAGTCGACCCAGGGGGTGGGGAAGAAGAGGCTGACTCCGGGAGCCTCGAACCCACAGCCGAAGTCGTTGAAAATGTGGCAGCCTGGCTCGGACGCCGCGACGACGCTCACGTCAGCACCCACGGCGATCCCTTTCGTCGTGACGCAACTCAATCCTCAGGGTTGTGTTCGGTACGGTGCCGCGCCGAGCGCGGGCGGGCGCACCTCGATGTTCGGTCAGGACCGGACATGCTGGGCGTAGATGAGGTAGATCCCGCCGACCAGGCCGACGACCAGTCCGACGGGCAGGAACAGGGCGGAGAAGCCCAGTGCCCAGTCGGCGACCCAGCCCACGCCGCCCCAGAAGGCGAGGCCCCCCAGCAGATACGAGACGAGAGTCGTGCCGTTCGGGGTGGACGGTTCCCCGTCGTCCCCTTTTCGGTTCTCGTTCATCTCGCTCCGGAAGATAGCAGTAGGTCAGCGGGCTGCGCACACCACCCCGCCCGCGCGGGTTCACTGGTGTACCCCACTGTCCTCGGCGGTGGCCTCGTCCTGTTCCCCCTCGGGGACGATGGTCGGCTGCTTGCTCCGCTTGATGGCCACGGCCTGGGCCGCGAGCCACGCGATGACACAGGCGAGCGCCGTCCACCCGAAGACGGTCGTGTCCAGGGCCGTGGTGCCCCTGAACAGGAGGAGGATGGCCAGCAGGATACCGAGCTTGGTCGTGTAGACCAGGAACGCCACGGGGAGCAGCAGTTCCGGTCGCCGACCGCCGGTCCAGGAGATGACGAAGGCCGAGATGGCGAAGGCGCCGATGACCAGCGCCACGCCGAACAGCGCACCGAACAGGCCCTGGGTCCCGGCCAGAGCGACACCGACGATCAGCGCGACCACGCCGACGACGGCAGTCGGAAGCGCGGCGCCGCGGAGAATCCGGGCGTCGTGTTCCTGCATGACAAAGCTCCGTGGGGTTCAGTGGGATCCTGCTCGTGAAAGCTATCACAAGGTTTTTGGTGCCGAATCCCGGGGTTCCTTAACGCACCCTTAACGCCGTACGAAGGCCCTTGTACGGGCGCTTTCCGGGACTGATGTCACCTTCACCACACCAGACCCCACATCCGACATCGCAGGTCACAGACACCGCGCTTGGGGAAGGCCGATCCGACGCGTGACCGTTCCTTCATTCATCGGATATCGGATGGTGATTCTTCGTCGCCGCGACCCTCCGTCGGCCGCCCCACGGAAGCAGACCGCGGCGGCGCAGTCGCGGCAGCGCGATGAGTCCGACCGCGCAGGTGGCGACGAGGGCGGTCACCGACAGGACGATCGCGGGTGAGTCGAAGATGGACAGCGACACCGAGGCGAAGGCGACGATTCCGGCCCACAGGTACATCAGGAGCACCGCGCGCACATGGCTGTGCCCCATGTCCAGCAGACGGTGGTGCAGGTGGCCGCGGTCGGGGGCGAACGGCGACTTGCCCGCCAGGGTGCGCCGCAGCACCGCCAGCACCAGGTCGGCCAGGGGCAGGGCGATGACCAGCAGCGGGAGCAGGATGGGCAGGAAGACCACCAGGCCCGAGGAGTTGAACTCCTCCCGGGCGGTGTTGGCGTCGAACTGGCCGGTCACCGTGATGGTGATCGACGTGAGCAGCAGCCCGAGCAGCATCGAGCCGGTGTCGCCCATGAACACCCGGGCCGGGTGGAAGTTGTGGAAGAGGAAGCCCACACACGTGCCCGCCAGGATGATCGCGATCATCGCCGGGTAGGACTGGCGGACGAAGCCCTGGTCCACCGCGACCACGTAGTAGTAGGCGAAGAAGGCCAGGGACGAGATACCGACGATCCCCGCCGCCAGCCCGTCCAGTCCGTCGGCGAAGTTCACCGCGTTGATGGTCACCACGATGAGCAGGACCGAGATCATCGCGCCCAGCCACGGCCCCAGGGACAGCTGGGTCCCGGGCAACGGCAGCCACAGAAGCTGCACCCCCTGCGACACGAGGATCCCGGCGGCGGCGACCTGTCCCGCCAGCTTGCTGAGCGCGTCCATGCCCCAGCGGTCGTCGATGATCCCGATGATCGTGATCAGCCCGCCCGCCAGCAGCAGCCCGCGCCAGGTGTGGGCGACGAAGACGTTCTGCAGGTGCGGCAGCTGCGCGGAGATCAGCAGCGCCGCGGCGAAACCGCCGTAGATGGCGATCCCGCCGAGGCGCGGGATGGGTTCGGTGTGCACGTCGCGGTCGCGGACCGGTGGCGTGGCCCCGAACCAGATCGCGCCGCGCCGCACCAACGGGACGAGGAGGTAGGTCACCGCGGCGGCGATGACGAAGGTGAGTGCGTACTCCCGCACGTCCGGACCCCTCTAGCTCTCGGAGCGGTCGCCGTCCGCGGTCCGGCCGCCCTCCGCGGCCGCGTCGGAGCCGGTGGGTCCGGAGTCCGCCGGGGTCTGGGCCGCCTCGGCGGCGGGGGCCTTCGTCTCCTCGGAGGTCGTGGGGGCCTCGGCCGTCTCGGAGGTCTTCTCCTCCTCGTCCTTCTTCGGCTTGGTCCGCCCCTTGCGCAGCTCACCGATGACGGTGCCGCACACTCCGCGTAGCTGTTCGATGGTGATGGAGCCGGAGCGCAGCACGCGCGGGACCGCGTAGGTGAGGTCGACGATCGTGGAGGCGACCGGCGACTCGCTCACGCCGCCGTCGAGGTAGACCGCGATGTCCTCCTCACCGAGCTGCTCGATCGCCTCCTCCACCCGGGAGGCGGCGGGCTGGCCGGACTTGTTGGCACTGCTCACGGCCATCGGCCCGACCTCCTTGAGCAGCTCCAGGGCGACCGGGTCCATGGGCATGCGGATGGCCACGGTGCCCTTGGTGTCGCCCAGGTCCCAGTTCAGGCTGGGGGTCGCGGTGCACACGAGGGTCAGCGGGCCGGGCCAGAACTCCTCCATCAGGTCCCGGCCGTGGTTGCCGAAGTCCTCCACCAGCGCCGTGGCCGCGCGCATCGAACCGACCAGCACGGGCGGCGGCATGTCACGGCCGCGCCCCTTGGTGGCGAGCAGGCCCGCGACCGCCGTCGGGCTGAAGGCATCGGTACCGATGCCGTACACGGTGTCGGTCGGCAGGACGACGAGCTCGCCTCGGCGTACCGCGGACGCGGCGTCGGCGATGCCGTCCTTGCGGGCGGCCTCGTCCGAGCAGTCGTAGATGCGGCTCACCAGCGTTCACCTCATTCTCAAGCGGGTCGGATGGGGGCGGAGGTCTCGTTCGGTCGACGCCGGGCGTCCGCGGGACGGGGCAGGCCACGAGCGAGGAACGAGCGACGGGCGCGACCGGGGGTGAGGACACCTGGCCCCTCGGGCGCCCGAACACGGTCCGAAGCCGAGCGGAGGACCGGAGCACACACAGCCTAGCCGTCCTCGTCGGCGCGGCGCATGACCACGAAGCGGTCGCGCCTGGCCATGTCCTTGCGGTTGAGGACGTCGCGCCATCCCTTGTCCTCGGGGAACAGCCACGGGATGTCGATGCCCTGGCCGTCGTGGTGCTCGACGGCCATCGCGCCGCCGGGACGCAGCAGGCGGCGGCCGACCGCCTCCAGGTCGCGGATCATGTCGAGACCGTCCTCGCCGGACCACAGGGCCGGGGCCGGGTCGTAGTCGCGCACCTCGGGCGGGATGCCGTCCGCCTCCCGGGTGGGCACGTACGGCGGGTTGCTGATGAGCAGGTCGACACGGCCGTTGAGCTCGGTCAGGGCGGTGCGCATGTCGCCGAAGTGGGAGGTGACCCGGTCGGCGTGGCCGCTGGCGTCGATGTTGCGGCGGGCCCAGTCCAGGGCGACGGGGTCGATCTCGACCGTGTGCACGCGCGAGCGCGGGACCTCCTGGGCGATGGAGATCGCGATCGCGCCGGAGCCGGTGCCCAGGTCGACGACGAGCGGGTCGGCGACGTCCATGGCGCGCAGCGTGTCGATGGCCCAGTCGACCATGATCTCGGTCTCCGGACGGGGGACGAACACCCCCGGTCCCACCTGGAGTTCCAGGTAGCGGAAGTAGGCGCGGCCGGTGATGTGCTGGAGCGGCTCGCGGGCCTCGCGGCGGGCGACGCACTCCCAGTACCGGGCGTCGAAGTCGGCGTCGCGCACCGTGTGCAGTTCCCCTCGACGGACACCGTGGACGAACGCCGCGAGCTCCTCGGCGTCCGTGCGAGGCGATGCCACACCCGCCTCCGCGAGCCTCAGTGTCGCGCGGGCGACCTCGTCGAGCAGGAAGTTCATGATGACTGGGCCGCTTCGAGCCTTTCCTTGGTGTCGGCGTCCACCAGGGCCCTGATGACCCCGTCCAGCTCCCCGTCGAGGACCTGGTCGAGGTTGTAGGCCTTGTAGCCGACGCGGTGGTCGGAGATGCGGTTCTCCGGGAAGTTGTAGGTGCGCACGCGCTCGGACCGGTCGACGGTGCGGACCTGGCTCTTGCGCTCGGCGGCGGCCTCGGCGTCCGCGCTGGCCTGGGCCTCGGCGTAGAGGCGGGCGCGCAGGATGCGCATGGCCTGCTCCTTGTTCTGGAGCTGGCTCTTCTCGTTCTGGCAGGAGGCCACGATGCCGGTCGGGATGTGGGTGATGCGGACCGCGGAGTCGGTGGTGTTGACGCTCTGGCCGCCGGGCCCGGAGGAGCGGTAGACGTCGATCCGCAGGTCCTTGTCCTGGATGTCGACCTCGATCTCCTCGGCCTCGGGGACGACGAGCACACCGGCCGCGGAGGTGTGGATGCGGCCCTGGGACTCGGTGACCGGCACGCGCTGGACGCGGTGCACGCCGCCCTCGAACTTGAGCATCGGCCACACGCCCGTGCCGGGCTCGGGGGTGCCCTTGTTCTTGAAGGCGATCGTGATGTCCTTGTACCCGCCCAGGTCGGAGTGGGTGGCGTCGATGATCTCGGTCTTCCACCCCTGGCGCTCGGCGTAGCGCAGGTACATGCGGACGAGGTCGCCGGCGAACAGCGCGGACTCCTCGCCGCCCTCGCCCGCCTTGACCTCCATGATGAGGTTCTTGTCGTCGGCGGCGTCGCGCGGGATGAGCAGGTAGCGCAGCCGCTCGGTGAGGTCCTCGGCCTCCTGGGTCAGCCGGTCGGCCTCCTCGGCGAAGGACGGGTCCTCGGCGGCGAGCTCGCGCGCGGCCTCGATGTCGCTCTCGATCCCCTTGAGCGCCCGGTAGGCCTCGATGATGGGGGTGAGCTGCGAGTATCGCTTGCCCAGGGTGCGCGCCTGATTCTGGTCAGCGTGCACCTCGGGGTCCGCGAGCTGCTGTTCCAGCTCGTAGTACTCCCCCAGAAGATCGTCCAGCTTCACTTCCGCCACGTCCCCGTCTTGTTTCGTTCGCCTCGCCTCACCGCTCCCCGTTCGGGGATGGACCCGTCCCGTGGCGCCGACCGCGCGGGGCGGCGCCACGGGAGCGCGGGCGGCGCTACTTGCGCTTGCCGAAGCGCTTCTCGAAGCGGGCGACCCGGCCACCGGTGTCCAGAATCTTCTGCTTACCGGTGTAGAACGGGTGGCACTCGGAGCACACGTCGGCGCGCAGCTTGCCCTCGGTGATGGTGCTACGGGTGATGAAGTGCGCCCCACAGGTGCAGGTCACCTCAGTCGGCACGTATTCGGGGTGGATGTCGGCCTTCATGTGTGTCTCCTCGTTAGGGCGACCGCCGGACGCATGCCAGGCGCACCACCCGCGGGGGTGGCGCGTTCGTCGTGGGCCATGCGCGAACCGGTGCCGCGTAGATCCAGGTGGTCGGGTGGCGGGCCCCTCGCGGAGGGGCGGGCCGGTCCCGGTTACCAGTCTGCCAGACCCTCAACGCTCCCGGGACCAGTGTCCATTCCCTCCCTCGGGGACGCGGAGGACTCCGACCCACGGCGAACGGCCCCCTCCCGCCGGGCGGGTGGGGGCCGTCACGCGCGGACGCCGCGTCTAGCGTTCGGGGCCGACGGTGGTCTGCTGCACCTGCATCAGGAACTCGGCATTGCTCTTGGACTCGCGCATCTTCTCCAGCAGCAGCTCGATGGCCTGCTGGGTGTCGAGCGCGTGCAGCACCCGGCGGAGCTTCCAGACGACGTTCAGCTCCTCGCGCGACATCAGGATCTCCTCCTTGCGGGTGCTGGAGGCGTCGACGTCGACGGCCGGGAAGATCCGCTTGTCGGCCAGACCCCGGTTGAGCTTGAGCTCCATGTTGCCGGTGCCCTTGAACTCCTCGAAGATCACCTCGTCGGCGCGCGAGCCGGTCTCCACCAGCGCGGTCGCCAGGATGGTGAGCGATCCGCCGCCCTCGATGTTGCGGGCGGCGCCGAAGAAGCGCTTGGGCGGGTACAGCGCCGTGGAGTCCACACCACCGGACATGATGCGCCCGCTGGCCGGGGCGGCCAGGTTGTAGGCGCGGCCCAGACGGGTGATGGAGTCCAGCAGGACGACGACGTCCATGCCCATCTCCACGAGCCGCTTGGCCCGCTCGATGGCCAGGTCGGCGACGACCGTGTGGTCCTCGGCCGGGCGGTCGAAGGTCGAGTGGATGACCTCGCCCTTGACCGTGCGCTGCATGTCGGTGACTTCCTCGGGCCGCTCGTCGACCAGGATCACCATGAGGTAGCACTCGGGGTTGTTCTCGGTGATGGCGTTGGCGATCGCCTGCATCACCATCGTCTTACCGGCCTTGGGCGGCGAGACGATCAGGCCGCGCTGCCCCTTGCCGATGGGCGCGACGAGGTCGATGATGCGCGTGGTGAGAACGTTCGGCTCGGTCTCCAGGCGCAGCCGCTCCTGCGGGTAGAGCGGGACGAGCTTGGAGAACTCCTGCCGCCCCTTGGCCTGGTCGGGGGACATCCCGTTGACCGAGTCCAGGCGCACCAGGGCGTTGAACTTCTCCCGGCGCTCGCCCTCGCGCGGCTGGCGGACCGCACCGATGATGTGGTCGCCCTTGCGCAGGCCGTGCTTGCGCACCTGGGCGAGGGAGACGTAGACGTCGCTCTGCCCGGGCAGGTAGCCGGTGGTCCGGACGAACGCGTAGTTGTCCAGGATGTCGAGGATGCCCGCGACCGGCAGCAGGACGTCGTCGTCGCCGATCACCGGCTCCTGGTCCTGGCCGCCGCCGCGTCCGCGGCGGTCCCGGCGGTCCCGGCGGCGGCCCCGCCTGCGGCCGCCACCGCCGCCGAAGTCGTCGTCGTCACCGCCGCCGCGGCCCTGGTTCTGGCCGCCACCGCCCTGCTGGGCGCCGGTGTTGCTCTGGTCGTCACCGCCGCGGTTGCGGTTGCGGCGGTTGCGCTGGCGCTCACGACCCTGCCCGGACCTCGGCTCACGGTCCTCGGAGGTGTCGGGGCCGTTCTTCTGGGGGGTGCTGGATGTCTTGGTCACGCTGCTCGCGGAGGTTGTGGAGTCGGTGCCGTCCGCCGATCGGGGCTGTTCACCGGACTCGTCTCCGCGCCTGCGGGACGAACGGCGGCTGCGGGACGGCTTGTCGCCCCGCCCACCCTGAGATTCGGCCACGGCCTGGCCCGACGGCCGCTCACCCGCACCCGTCCGTGCGGTGTCGCCGTTGTCCGACGTCGCGGAGGTCGTGGTCTTGGCTTGGCCGTCGGTTGACTCGACCTTACCGGCCTCGGGCTCCGCATCGGCCTTCTTCGCGGATTTGGCCTTCGGCGGCGCGGCGACGGGGCCGCCCTGCTTGGCCTCGATCGCGGCGATGACGTCGCTCTTACGCATGCGCCCCGCACCGGTGATGCCCATGCTCGACGCGAGCTTCTGCAGCTCGGGGAGCTTCTGGGCGGCGAGCCCGGTCCCGCGCGTGGCCGCTCGGGACCGCGACGACGCCGACGCTCCCGATGACGCGGTGTCGCCGGCCTCCGCTCCGGAGGCGCCGGTGGTGGCTTTGCTGTCGACCGCCGCGTCCGTGTGGAGTTCGGTGGTGTCGCTCACTAAGGGTCCTTCCCAAGGAGCGGGCCTCGGCCGTCAGCGGGTGCTTGAGCGGCCGGCCCGGTGGTGCTATCCGGCAGGGGCCGGGTAGGGCTTGCCCCACGTGGATGCTGGAAACCGGCGGATGACGGTCCCCTACCCAATCGCGGCGGGCTCTGGGTACAGCCAGACGTCGGGGCGGATGGCTCGGTGGTGATGCCCGTCAACCGTGGTGACACGCTCATCCGAAGAGGAGGTGCTGACTTTGGTGACGTAGGCACAGTCGCGGGGAAACCGCTGACTCGACACAGTGACCGCCGCCTCCGAACGGTCATCAGACCAGACCGTCGGAGTATGGGTCGCGGAAGCCGCTGTGGCGGATGAGCACTCGCCCCGCAACGGGGCATCTGGTGCTTCACCTAGCCTAACATCACCAGAGGCCACGGCTATTCCTCAACACAGGTGCTACGGATGGGGAGATGGGGTCCGCACCCCCGCCGGCTCGACGCGCAGGGGGCGTATGTCCCAATCATTACCCGCCCGCCGAGCGATCAAATCAATCTGGTGGGCGATTTCCGGCGAATCCGCGCCCGCCTCGCCCTCCGACACGGCGCACAGGACGAGCACCGTCGGCCCCGCACCGGAGACCACCGCGGGCAGCCCGTCGCGTTCGCGCAGGTCACGAATGAGTTCGAGGGTGCGCGGCATGGCCGGTTCCCGGTAGGACTCGTGTAGCCGATCCTCGGTGGCCGCGTACAGAACCTCGGGGTGGCCACAAACGGCCGCCGTCATGAGCGCGGAACGCCCCGCGTTGAAGGACGCGTCGGCGTGCGTGACCCGCTCGGGGAGCAGGCCGCGCGCGCGTTCGGTGGACAGCCGCCACGAGGGGACGCACAGGACGGGCAGGATCCGGGCGTCCGGAGCGAGCGAGACCGCCCCCCAGCCCTCCGCGTCCCGGTAGGCGACGGTGTAGCCGCCGTACACGCAGGGGGCCACGTTGTCCGGGTGGCCCTCGATGTCGGCGGCGATCCGGTAGATCCAGTCCCGGTCCGGGCCCCCGTCCGGACCGGTCCGGCCCAACAGGGCGGCCGCCGCGGCGACACCGCCGACGATCGCCGAGGAGGAGGAGCCGAGCCCGCGCGCGTGCGGGACGTTGTTGACGCAGGTCAGGTCGATCCCGGGCAGTTTCTCCCCGACCCTGTCGAAGGTCTCGCGCATGGCGCGCACCACCAGGTGGCGCTCGTCGAGGGGAACCTCCCCCGCGCCCTCGCCGGTGACCTCGACATTGATCCGGTCGTCGTCGCGCGGGGCGGCGTCGAACCGGTTGTACAGCTGCACGGCGAGGCCGAGGGCGTCGAAGCCCGGGCCGAGGTTGGCGCTGGTGGCCGGGGCGTGGACGGTCACCCGTGCGGGGCGCGGTGGGGTCATCGTGGTTCCGTGGTTCCTTCTGCGGGGATTCCCCGGGGCCGTCAGACGAGTCCGAGGGCCTCGGCTGCGGCTCGGGCGTCCACCGGGACGGTCGTGGCGGAGGAGGCTCCGGCCAGGGCCCAGTCGGGGTCCTTGAGGCCGTTACCGGTGACGGTGCACACCACCCGGCTGCCGCCGGGGACCCGCCCGGCCTGGGCTGCCTTGAGCAGACCGGCGACGCTGGCGGCGGAGGCGAGTTCGACGAACACGCCCTCCTCGGCGGCGAGGAGCTTGTAGGCGGCCATGATCTCGCGGTCGGTCACCTTGTCGATGAGGCCGCCGGACTCGTCCCGGGCCTGTTCGGCGAGTTTCCAGGAGGCGGGGTTGCCGATGCGGATCGCGGTGGCGATGGTGCTCGGGCTGGTGACGGGCGCGCCGTCGACGATCGGGGCGGAGCCGCTGGCCTGGAAACCGAACATGCGCGGACGTCGGGTGGCGACACCGTCCTCGGCGTACTCGGTGTAGCCCATCCAGTAGGCGCTGATGTTGCCCGCGTTGCCCACCGGGATGCAGTGGACGTCGGGCGCGTCGCCGAGGGCGTCGACGATCTCGAAGGCGGCGGTCTTCTGCCCTTGGAGGCGGTAGGGGTTGACCGAGTTCACCAGGGCGACCGGGTAGTCGACGCTGAGCTTGCGCGCCAGTTCGAGGCAGTCGTCGAAGTTGCCGTCCACCTGGAGCAGGCGGGCGCCGTGGACCAGGGCCTGGGCGAGCTTGCCCATGGCGATCTTGCCCTGCGGCACCAGCACAGCGCAGGTCATGCCCGCGCGGATGGCGTAGGCGGCGGCGCTGGCGCTGGTGTTGCCGGTGGAGGCGCAGATCACGGCCTTGGCGCCCTCCTCGGCGGCCTTGGTGATGGCCATGGTCATGCCGCGGTCCTTGAAGGAACCGGTGGGGTTGAGGCCCTCGACCTTGAGGTGGACGTCGCAACCCGTCAGCTCGGACACCCGCGTGGCCGGGAGCAGGGGCGTGCCGCCCTCCTGAAGGGTGACGACGGGGGTGTTCTCGTTGACGGGGAGGCGGTCGCGGTACTCCTCGACGACCCCTCGCCACGCCCGTGCCATGCTCACGACTGTTCCCTTTCGGGTGGATGCGGCTTCGCTTGACGCGCAGATGGACTCGGCGGGGCGATCGCCGTCGCGGGATCGCCGTCACCAGCTACGAGTCTATGACGCCGCCCGAACTATCTCGAATCGCGGTCGGATGTCTCACCATCCGGACAGGCGGGTACGGCTCACCGGCCCCGGGGCGGCCGCCCCGGGGCCATGTCTCTTCGGGCTTCCGCTGTGCTTCAGCCCGTGTTCGGGCGCCCCGAAGGCAGGGATGCCTCATCCTCGTCTTCGCCTATCGCTCGTTCCTCGCCACGCGGCTCGACTCGTCGTGCAGCACCCTGCCCGCGCCCGAACGGCAACCCCCTGGGGTGACCGCACCCAGGACGGGCGCGGTCAGTCGGCGAAGGTCTCCACGCGCATCACACTGGCCACCTCGCGTACCAGCTCGTGGCCGCGCAGGCGCTCCACGGTGCTGCTGAGCGCGGCGTCCGGGGCCGGGTGGCTGACCAGGACCAGCTGGGCGTCCTCGCCGCTGCCCTCCTGACGCACGTTCTTGATCGAGACCCCGTGGTCGGCGAAGACCTCGGCGACCTTGGACAGGACACCCGGTCGGTCCGCGACGTCCAGGGAGACGTGGTAGCTGGTGATCGTGTGGCCCATGTCATGCACGGGAAGCCCGGTGTCGTGCGCTCCCTCGGCCACGTGGGTGTGGGCGAGCCGGTTGCGCGCCACGGCCACCATGTCACCGAGCACGGCGCTGGCGGTGGGCGTGCCACCGGCCCCCGCACCGTAGAACATGAGCCTTCCGGCGGACTCGGCCTCGACGAACACCGCGTTGTAGGCCTCCTTGACACTGGCCAGCGGGTGCTCGACCGGGAGCATCACCGGGTGGACGCGCACGCCCACGGACTCCCCGTCCTCCGAACGCTGGCAGATCGCCAGGAGTTTGACGACGCAGCCCATGGCGCGCGCGCTGGCGATGTCGGCGGCCGACACCGACGTGATGCCCTCGCGGTGGACGTCGGCGGCGGTGACGCGCTGGGTGTGGAAGGCCAGACGGGCGAGGATGGCGGCCTTGGCGGCGGCGTCGAAGCCCTCGACGTCGGCGGTCGGGTCGGCCTCGGCGTACCCCAGGGCCTGGGCCTCCTCCAGCGACTCGGTGAACCCGGCGCCCAGGGAGTCCATCCGGTCGAGGATGTAGTTCGTCGTACCGTTGACGATGCCGAGCACCCGGTTGACCCGGTCCCCCGCCAGGGAGTCGCGCAGCGGACGCAGCAGCGGGATCGCGCCGGCCACGGCGGCCTCGTAGTACAGGTCCACCCCCGCGTCACGGGCGGCCGTGTGCAGCGTCTGACCGTCCTCGGCCAGCAGCGCCTTGTTCGCGGTCACCACGGACTTGCCCGCCTTGATCGCGGCGAGGATGAGCGAGCGCGCCGGTTCGATCCCGCCGATCACCTCCACGACGAGGTCGATGTCGGGCCGGGTGACCAGGGCCGTGGCGTCGGTGGTCAGCAGTGCCGGATCGACACCCCGGTCCCGGTCCAGACGCCGGACCGCGATGCCTCCGACCTCGATCGGCGTGCCCACACGCGCGGCCAGCTCGTCGGACTGCTCCTCGATCAGGCGGACGACTTCCGCGCCCACAACGCCGCATCCGAGCAGCGCCACCTTCATCGCCATTTGGGCGTGACTCCCACTTCTCTCGTGTCCTACCGTCGCGCGGCCGCGCCGCGTCGGCGGCCGGTTCAGCCTACGTCGAGCCGGAGGAGGTCCTCCTCGGTCTCCCTGCGCACGATGACCCTCGCCTTCCCGTCCCGGACCGCCACCATGGCGGGACGGGGCAGGTGGTTGTAGTTGCTCGCCATGGAGTAGCAGTAGGCGCCCGTGGCGGCGACGGCCACCAGATCGCCCGGCCTGAGGTCGGCGGGCAGGTAGAGGTCGTGCACGATGATGTCGCCGCTCTCGCAGTGCTTGCCGACCAGGCGGGAGAGCATGGGTTGGGCGTCGCTCTCGCGGGACACCAGCTGGCTGGTGTACTCGGAGCCGTAGAGGGCGGTGCGGATGTTGTCGCTCATACCGCCGTCGACGCTCACGTAGGTGCGGATGCCCTCGACGTCCTTGACGGTGCCGACCTCGTAGACGGTGATCCCGGCGGGGCCGGCGATGGCCCGGCCCGGCTCGACCGCGATGCGCGGCACGGGCAGCCCGGCCTCCTCGCACTCGCGGCGCACGATCGCGGTGAGGCTCTCGGCGATGCTCTTGGGGTCGAGCGGGTCGTCGCCGGAGGTGTAGGCGATGCCGAGACCGCCGCCGAGGTCGAGTTCGGCGAGGGTGACGCCCAGGTCCTGGTGGATGCCGGTGAGGAAGCGGGTGAGGCGGCGGGCGGCGACCTCGAAGCCGGAGGTGTCGAAGATCTGCGATCCGATGTGCGAGTGCAGCCCGACCAGGTCCAGGTGGGGTGCGCCGAGCACGCGGCGGACGGCCTCCGCGGCGGCTCCGGTGCTCAGCGCGAAGCCGAACTTCTGGTCGTCGTGCGCGGTGGCGACGAACTCGTGGGTGTGGGCCTCGACACCGGTGGTGACGCGGATGAGGACCTGGGGGCGGCGGTCGAGTTCGGCGGCGACGGCCGCCAGACGCTCGATCTCGTCGAGGGAGTCGATGATGACACGGCCGACGCCGACCTCGACGGCGCGGCGCAGCTCCGCGGTCGACTTGTTGTTGCCGTGCATGCCCACCCGCTCGGCGGGGACGCCCGCGGCCAGGGCGACGGCGAGCTCACCCCCGGAGCACACGTCGAGCTTGAGGCCCTCCTCGGCCACCCAGCGCGCGACGGCCTTGGTCAGCAGGGCCTTGCCCGCGTAGTAGACGTCGGCGTCGCTGAAGGCGTCGCGATAGTCGCGGGCGCGGCCCCGGAAGTCCTCCTCGTCCATGACGAAGAGCGGGGTGCCGTACGCGTCGGCGAGTTCGCGCACTCCGACGCCGCCGACGGCGAGCTCGCCGTCCGCGCGCCGGGCGGTGGCGGGCCACACCCGGGGGTCGAGGGCGTTGAGGTCCTCGGGCGGCATCGGCGGGTTGTCCTCCGGCAGGATCTCCGCGTGGCGTGATCCGGCGGGGTGGGCGTAGCGGCTCATGATGGGCTTTCGGCTGGGATGCGGCTGTGCTGGCGGCGGAGGCCCCGCTCCTATTGTCCACTTACCCGGTAGGGACAAAGGAGTTGGGTCGGCCCGGCGGGCGGGTGGGATGTCTACAGCCTTGTGGGCGCCGACACCCCGAGCAGGAAGAGCCCGGTGCGCAGGACCCCGGCGACGGCGGCTGGCAGCGCCGGGTCCACGGCGGCCCCCTCCGCCCCTTCGGGATCGGCTGCGGGGCACGTTCGCCACTCATCGTAGGCACTGGCCAGTGCCTCCAGGTATCTGACCAGGATATGGGGTTCCTCTCGGCGCGCCGCCGTGTCCACCGCGCTGGCGCCGTCGAAGAGGAGTCGGCGCACCCCGGCGGTGTGGCGGGGGCAGGGGGTGGGCTGGGTCGCCCCCTCCCGGGCCCAGCGCGCGCGGCTGACCGCGTGCGCGTGGGCATAGCGCAGGCGGAAGGCGGGGTTGGCGTCGGTGAGGCGCGCCCAGGCTCCGGGACGGTCCGCCGAGGGGAGGACGGGCAGGTCGCGGCCGGTCGTCTCGGCCTCCCTGGGCCGTTCGGGGATCGAGCGGCAGAAGGCGACGCGCGCGCTGGCCTCGCCGATGGCGCCGAGGAGCCGTGCGGCGGGGGTGATCAGCTCCACGCGGTCCTCGTCCAGGTAGGGGTCGCGCCAGGAGACCTCGGTTCCGTCGGGGCCCGGCGGAGGGGACGCCTCCCCGACCGCCAGGGCCAGCCGTTTCCGCGCGTCCGCCCTGGCCAGGCGGCGCGCCTGGGCCACGGGACCGGCCTCGTGCAGCGGGGTGGAGGGCCACCGCCCCGCCCCGTCCCAGGCCCGACCGGTGAGGAAGCGGGGTCCGTCGGCCGCCGCGGTCAGGAGGTCCTGACGCTGCGCGTCGGTGAAGGTGAGGTTGACGAACCCGCGCCCGTCCCCCGCCAGGCGGGCGAAGTCGACCAGACCCTCGTCACGCATGAGGGACAGTTCGGCGGTGACGCGTCCGGCGACCGCCGGCGGCCGGGAACGCCGGGCCCCGCCGTCGACCAGGGAGACGAGCCGGGGCGGCAGCGCGCTCGCCGCGTCTGCGCCCTCCTCGGCGTGGTCGCCCCGCGGCCACACGAAGGGGACGTCGTCGGGGGCCAGGTCGAAGGCGCGCGCCGCTGCCAGGCGCAGCGCGGCTTCCAGCGCCTGGGGGGTCACGCGTCGTCTCCGCCGACGAAGCCCCGGATGACGTCGACCAGGTCGTCGGGGTCGAAGGGCTTGGTGACGTAGGCGTCGACGCCGATCCGGTCCCCGCGCCGACGGTCGTCCCCCTGGGCCCGGGCGGTGACCAGGACGAGCTTGCAGTCCCGGGTACGCGCGTCGGCGCGCAGGGACTCGGCCGCGGCCCAGCCGTCCAGGCGGGGCATCATGACGTCGAGCGTGACGACGTGCGGGTCGATGTGTCCGACGCGGTCGAGGCAGTCCTGCCCGTCGACCGCGGTGAAGACCTCGAACCCCTCCAGTTCGAGGTTCAGTCGGATCAGTTCCCGGATCACCTCGTCGTCCTCGACGACGAGAACCCGTGCGGGTAGGGCGTTCACGGGCGCGACACTACCGCTGTGGGACGACAGGGCACCACTGGATTGCTCGATCGGCGCGGTGCGCGGGGGGCGCGGCCCTTCGATTGGACGAACCGCGCGGAGCCCCTGCTACAGTTGTTCTCGCAGCGCGCCCCCTTAGCTCAGGGGATAGAGCAACGGCCTCCGGAGCCGTGTGCGCAGGTTCGAATCCTGCAGGGGGCACTTGGTAGATGGGAACACTCTTCGAGGGTTCCCATCTCTTCATTTCTGATCCTTCTCCGGCGTCGGCGACCTGTCTGGCCGCCTGAACGGACTCCTCCAGGGCCTCCCCCGCGAGGGTGACCCGGATGTGTGCGCGGTTGGACCGCTTGTCGTAGACGGCCTCCAGCCGGAACGCCTCGAAGAGACGCCGTAGCGCCCCTCGGGAACCTCCTCCAGCTCCACCGCCAACGTCAATGGTTGAGGTGCTCCAACCGCTGACCCCAGGCATCCCTGCATGCGCGGGGCTCACCTACACGAGCCCATCCCCAACGTGGGTACCGCCGGTCCATCCCCGCGTCTGCGGGGCTCACTGATAGCGTCCCGCGCCCACTTGCCGTAGGTCGGTCCATCCCCGCGTCTGCGGGGCTCACTCGATCCCGTAATGGGCGGCGACGTCGACCAGCGGTCCATCCCCGCGTCTGCGGGGCTCACTTCTCGGCGAACAGGAACCAGAGCCACAGGACCGGTCCATCCCCGCGTCTGCGGGGCTCACCCCCGGCTCTTCTACAAGGGAGGTGACGACGTCGGTCCATCCCCGCGTCTGCGGGGCTCACCGGACGCGGATTCCTCGTCCTCGTCCGCCCTCCAGGTCCATCCCCGCGTCTGCGGGGCTCACGTTAAGGCAGCGATTAACGGTCTAGATCACAACGGTCCATCCCCGCGTCTGCGGGGCTCACCCCGGTGGTGGCGTGCCCGGGGTAGACGCGGACGGTCCATCCCCGCGTCTGCGGGGCTCACGTGTAGTGGCCGTCGGCGGTCCAGATGCGGATCGGTCCATCCCCGCGTCTGCGGGGCTCACGTCCCACCCAGCCGGGTGACGCGGGTGATGGACGGTCCATCCCCGCGTCTGCGGGGCTCACTGGTGTTCCCCATCAGCCGACCTTCCCGGTGCCGGTCCATCCCCGCGTCTGCGGGGCTCACGACGTCATCCAGAATCTGATGAAGCGTGTGAGCGGTCCATCCCCGCGTCTGCGGGGCTCACTAGCGGACGGCATCACAGCTGTGGTCGGCCACCGGTCCATCCCCGCGTCTGCGGGGCTCACCTGGACTGCCAGGGCGGCCCGCTGCGTTGCGCCGGTCCATCCCCGCGTCTGCGGGGCTCACACCTGCGGTCCCGCCGATTCGGCACCGGGCGTCGGTCCATCCCCGCGTCTGCGGGGCTCACGTCGGCCCCCTCCCCCTGGAGGGAGCCATTCGCGGTCCATCCCCGCGTCTGCGGGGCTCACAGCAAATGACCTGCAACAACGCCAAGCGTTATCTTCCCGCAACATCAGATAACGGCGACAGGACCATGCACTACTCGGTTCCGCCCTCGCACAACACGAACTCGAACACCTGCCAGTAGGACACCCCCAACACCCTTTCATGACACCCAAGGGACCGCCACGGGAAGAAAGCCACCCCATCAGGCGGGCCAAGGGATCTCCGGGGCACACACCTCTCCCAACCACCGTGAAGATCCCCAACGAAACCCTCCGAACCGCACGAATACCCGGCAACACAGGTCACCCCAAGGCCACGGCTACCTCGACACGACACGAGCCACCGAAGCCGACGACTCGAACCATCCCGTTGCCCCCGCTGCTCGATCAACCGCCCCCAACGCTCCTTACGGCCAAAGCCCACCGCGGTCTGCTCCCCGTCGGCGACGGACCAATCGGCTGCGAACGCACCTCGTACGCTCCCGTCGCCCGAAACTCCCGCATCAACAGCTCATACGCCACGATCAGCGGGAACGGGGACGCGTGCCAGACGGGTCCGCCGTGGCGCAGCGCCACCTCGAACATGTGCGAGTACGACACCACGGCGGCGATCACGGCCAGCAGCAGCACAGCGGCGACGGTGGTCCGGCGCGACCATCGGGCGGTCACCACTCCCCAGCGTCCTTCTCCGCGACACGCACTCCGCGTCCGTACTCGGGTGGCTCCACGGTCTTCTCGGTGCCCAGCCGCGCGTTTCCGTCTGCCGCGTGCCCCGCAGGGGGCACCTCTGGCTGACCAGTGGAGACCAACCGCTGAACAGCACGAACGCCGACCGTGATCACGGTCGGCGTTCTTCGTGTCCGGTCACCTGACACCGGGTTTCCCGAGCCTCCGTGTCCGGGCCCGTGGACGGGGCGCCGAAGCAGGACGGGGGCCGGGCGCTCCGAGACTCTCGGGGCGCCCGGCCGATGTGTTCCGGATCAGCGGCGCGGGCGGCGGCGCCCACGCGGGGCCCGACCGCGGGCCCGCTCCCGGGGAGCGGAGGACCGCACGGTGACCGGTTCGCCCGAGGGCTCGCGCGCCCCGGTCACCTCGACCGCCCCGGGGTCCCCGACGGCCGCCTCCAGGGTGCGCGGCTCGATCCGGGCCAGGCCCATCAGCCGGGTCATGTCGCGCCGCTGCCTGGGCAGTACGAGCGTGACCACGTTGCCGGACTCCCCGGCCCGGGCGGTGCGCCCTCCCCGGTGCAGGTAGTCCTTGTGGTCGGTGGGCGGGTCGATGTTGACCACCAGGTCCAGTCCGTCCACGTGGATGCCGCGCGCCGCCACGTTGGTCGCGATCAGCGCCGTGACGTCGCCCCTCTTGAACTGGTCGAGGGTGCGGGTCCGCTGCGGCTGGCTGCGGCCGCCGTGCAGGGGAGCCGCGAGGACCCCGTTGGCGAGCAGGTGCTCGGCCATCCGGTCCACCGCGCGCTTGGTGTCGAGGAACATGATCACGCGGCCCTCCCGGGCCGCGATCCGGGTCGCGACGTCCCGCTTGTTCGCGGACGACACGTGCATGACGTGGTGTTCCATGGTGGAGACGGCGCCCTCGGACAGGTCGACCGAGTGGACCACCGGGTCGTTGAGGAAACGGCGGACCAGGGTGTCCACGTTGCGGTCCAAGGTGGCCGAGAACAGCATGCGCCGCCCGTCCTCCGGGACCTGTTGGAGAATCGCGGTGACCTGCGGCATGAAGCCCATGTCGGTCATCTGGTCGGCCTCGTCCAGGACGGCGGACTCCACGCGGTCCAGGACGCAGTCGCCGCGTTCCATCAGGTCGCGCAGCCGTCCCGGGGTGGCCACGACCAGGTGGACGCCCCGACGCAGGGCACCGGCCTGGCGGTGGATCGGCATACCGCCCACGACGGTGGTGGTGCGCACCCCCACCGAACGCGCGTAGGGCTCCAGGGAGTCGGTGACCTGCTGGGCCAGCTCACGGGTGGGGGCGAGCACGACGGCCAGGGGCCGCCGCGGCTCGGCGGTGCGCCCGTCGAGCCGGGCGAGCAGGGCCAGCCCGAAGGCCAGGGTCTTGCCCGACCCGGTCCGGCTGCGACCCAACACGTCGCGTCCGGCCAGGGAGTTCGGCAGGGTCGCCGCCTGGATCTCGGAGGGGGTGGTCAGGCCCTGTCGGGCCAGGGTCCGCTTCAACGGTGCGGGCATGTCCAACGCCTCGAAGGACTCCGCCGGCGGCAGCGCGGGGGTGACGGTGACGGGGAGCGCGAACTCCCCGGAGGGGCCGGCGCCGGTGCGCGCGCGACCGTTGGTGTGAGGGCGTTGACCGCCGTGCGGCCGCTGTCGGCCGTATCCCCGGGTGGGGCGGCTGCGGCTCGTGCCGGTGCGGTACGGATGACTCATGTGTGGCCTTTCGCCGACGGCGTTCGCCGGGCGGGAGGCCTCTCGGCCTCGCAGGGGGAAACCGGGGACGCCGGATGAATGAAAATGATACCCGCGCCCGCCCGGAGAATTCCGGGGCGCGGGGTGGCCGGTGCGGTCGCGGAGCGACGGCGGAAAATCCGGCGGAAAAAGAAAAGCGGTGGGGTCCGGCGCCCGTAGGGCGGACCCCACCGCTGGAGGAGTGTCGACTCCCCTAGATCAGGGTGATGTTCTCGGCCTGGGGACCCTTGGTCCCGGCGACGGCGTCGAACTGCACAGCCTGGCCCTCGGCCAGCTCACGGTAGCCCGTGGCCTGGATGCTCGAGTAGTGGGCGAAGGCGTCGGGGCCGCCGCCGTCCTGCTGGATGAAGCCGAAGCCCTTGTCGCTGTTGAACCACTTGACAGTACCGGTCGCCATGTTGGCACCTCTCGTCGAAAATGAAGAAAACCGCAGATGACGATTTTCCTGTCACCGCGGTGATCTCCCGACGAGATGTGGATCCATCGGGCTCACTACTGCAACTCCCTAGAACCTAGCACACGATGATCTCCCTGTCTCGGAAAATCGATGTGTCGAAGGGCACCGGCGCGTGTGGTATCGAAACGAGGGAAAAATGTGTCGGTTCCGGTTCGTCCTGGTGTGTCCGGCGTTTTCGGGGTCGGACTCCCGGCGGCGGGGCGGTGGAGCCCGATGACGTCCCGAGGGATCAGGTCAGGCCCAGGAGCCGTCGCGCGCTCGGCCAGACCTCGTCCAGCGGGGACGGGTCGTTGCGCACCCGGGCCAGCAGCACCGCACCCTCGATCTGCGCGACCATCGATCTGGCCAGCGCCTCGGCCCCGGTCTCCCGTCCGATCAGGCCCGCCTCCTGCGCCTCGCCGACCAGGCGGGCGACCATGCCGACCTGGTCGTCGAACACCTCGGCCAGGCGCCGACGCACCCGCGGCTCCTGTCCGCTCAGCTCCAGGGCGAGGTTGCCGTAGAGGCACCCGTGAATCGCGCCCGACTCGCTGTGATCGGTGCGCTGGACGCCGATCAGGCACTCGACCAGGGCGCTGAGGCGCTCGACCGGGTCGGCCGAGTCGGACAGGACCGCCTCCAGAGCGCGGCGCTCCTCGGCCCAGTGCTCGTCGACCGCCTCCACGGTCAGGGCCTGCTTGGAGTCGAAGAAGTGGTAGAAGCTGCCCTTCTTCACCCCGGCGTCGGCGCAGATCTCCGCGACACCGAGGGCCGTGTAGCCGCGGGTGCGCATGAGTCTGCGCGAGGAGTCCAGGATGCGTTCCCTCGCGTCGCTCGTCCGTCCCATGGGATGAGGATATACGTCCGGTCAACTATCCGGACGAGGTCGCGCGCCACTCACGCATTGCTAAATAGTTGACCGGTCGTCTATATTTGTCCCACCGCGGGCCACCGAGCCCACCCGACCAAGGGAGAGAGTCCCCCATGCACGATGTGCGAGTCGCCGTCGCCTTCCACAGCGGCTACGGCCACACCGCCCGCCAGGCCGAGGCGGTCGCCCGGGGAGCCGCGAGCACGAGCGGCGCCCGTTCCTCACTGCACGACGTCACCGCCCCCGACGAGGCCCTGTGGTCCGCCCTCGACACCGCCGACGCGATCGTGTTCGGCACCCCCACCTACATGGGCGGCAGCTCCGCCGTCTTCCAGACGTTCGCCGAGGCCACCGCACCCATCTGGCAGGAGCGCCGCTGGCAGGGCAAGCTCGCCGCCGGGTTCACCAACTCCGCCGGGATCAACGGCAACAAGGACACCACGCTCAGCGCCCTCGCGGTGTTCGCCGCCCAACACGGGATGATCTGGGTCCCGCTCGGTCTGGCCCCGGGCGGCGAGTACTCCAGTCAGGGCGACCGCGACGACCTCAACCGGCTCGCCGGCTTCACCGGCGCGATGGCCCAGTCCCCCTCCGACCTGGGCCCCGATCAGGCGCCCCGGGACGGCGACCTGCGTACGGTCGAACACCTCGGCGCCCACGTCGCCGGAGTCGCCCTCCGATTCGAGCGCGGGCGTGCGGCGGTGGCGGCGTGAGCCCCGACCGGCGGCCCGGCGCCGGACTCACGGACGTTCTCGGGATCCGCCACCCCGTCATCCAGGGCCCGTTCGGCGGCGGACTGTCGACGGTCGAACTCACCGCGGCGGTCTCCGCGGCCGGCGGCCTGGGATCGTACGGCGCGCACACCACCGCCCCCGAGCGGATCGGCCCCCTGGTGGACCGGATCCGGGCGGCCACCTCGGCGCCGTTCGCCGTCAACCTGTGGATTCCGCGGGCCGAGGAGGAACGCCCCGTTCCCGACGCGGCGGCGCTGGCCGCGCACACCGACCGACTCGCCGTCCACTACGCCGGGTTCGGGCTCACACCTCCCGACCTGGACGAGGTCAACGCCCGGATGGACTTCGAGGCCCAGGTGGACGCGGTCCTGGCTGCCCGTCCCCCGGTGATCAGCGTCGTGATGGGCCCGCCGCCCCAGCGGTTGGTCGAGGGCGCCCGGCGGATCGGGGCGCCGCTCATCGGCACGGCCACCACGGTCGCCGAGGCCCGCGCGCTCCAGGAGGCCGGATGCGACGTGGTCGTGGCCTCCGGAAGCGACGCGGGCGGGCACCGCGGCTCCTTCCTGGCCCCGGTGCGCGAATCGCTCGTCGGCACGTTCTCCCTGGTCCCCCAGGTGAGCGACGCCGTTTCCGTTCCGGTGGTCGCCGCGGGCGGGATCGCCGACGGCCGCGGTGTCGCGGCCGCCCTCACCCTGGGCGCCGACGGCGTCCAGGTGGGGACCGGCTTCCTGCGGACCGAGGAGTCGGGCGCGAGCCCGGTGCACCGGACCGCGCTGGCCTCCGAACAGGCGGAGTCCACCGTGCTCACCCGGCTCTTCTCCGGGCGCCCGGCCAGGGGGATCGCCAACGACCTGGTACGCGCGATGGCCGACGCCGAGGACCGGGTCCCGCCCTATCCGGCGCAGAACAACCTCATGCTGCCGATCCGGGCCCGGGCCGCGGAGGCGGGGCGGCCCGGGCTGCTCAACCTGTGGTCCGGTCAGGCCGCTCTTCTCGCCTCCGGCGGCACCGCAGGGGACTACCTGACCGGACTCGTGGCCGACGCAGGAAAGGTGCTCGGCCGTCCGCTGTAGCCCCGGGGGGCGGGCACGGCCCCGTCGTGCCCGCCCCCCGGCGGCTCACTCGTACTCCGTGCCTCCCCGGCGGGTGAGGTAGTCGTCGGAGACGAACGTGGCGATGGCGCGTCCGCCCAGGACCGGTGAGTACCGCTCCCGGGCGGGCCGGACCACGAGCCCCTCGCGGATGTGCGGCGACCCGCCGCTCCACGTCTCGGCCCCGGTCGCCTCCGCCAGGAGCGCCGCCTGGTCGTACCCGCCGTCGAACTGCCGCGGCACGGCGGGCAGGCCCACCGACCCCAGCAGCTCGTGCAGCTCGGCGGCGTCCACCCACGTGCGCGCCAGCCCCTGCCGCCTGGATCCGGAGTCCTTGGACGAGACGAACTCCTCCCCGGTCCCGGCGACCGGGGTGAACAGGCAGGCCGTCCCGTGGATCTTCTCCGTGGCCACGACCGGTTCTCCCCCGGTGAAGACGTCGGGGTGGCGTTTGACGTTCCCGATCTCGATCCAGGGCACGAGGTCCGGCGCGGGCACGAGTTCGCCGCTCATGTGCACGGGGATCTCCGGCACCCGCTTGGTGCCCCGAGCTCCCCGGTGGAGTCGGTCCCCGCCTCGTGCGCGGCGGCCGGGTCCACGTCCGCCAGACGTTCGGGCACGCACACGATGCCCTGGGAGATCGGGAACGTAGACGGCCCAGTCCCCGGTGCGGTACCTGCCCTTGGCGACGACCGCGCGGAACAGACCCACCTGCGCGAGTTCCAGCGCGGCCGCGTCGGGGTGCGGGTGGATCGTGGGCCGCTCGGCGGTGGCCCGGAGGGTGGACATGCCGTTCCTTCCCGGTCGGGAAGCGCCCTCGGCCGGCGCTTCGGGGGTGGGTCCGCTGTGGGGAGGCCCGTGCCGCGCGGCAACGGGTCTTCCGATCCGGCCGGCGTTCCACCGGAAGTGGGTAGCGGGCTGTAGTGCCGTGCCCCGCCCGATACAACAGACTGTCCGTGAAAAGGACGTTCGGAACAGAAAGGGTCACGGAATGAAGGACCTCTGGGAGAGGGCCTGGCGATCGGACGCGTACCTGCTGGTGGCCCTCGTGTCGGCAATGGCCACCCTGGTGCTGCTTCCCCTCACCCTGGCCGTGGCGGTGACCGTGGCCGCGGGCGGGATCGGGCTCCTCCTGCTTCCCCGGTGGTTCCGGGTGCTGGGCGCGTGGGCCCGCGCCCACCTCGCCCACGCGGCGTCGTACCTGGGGGTGGCAGTTCCGGAGGCCGCGCTCGCCCCCGTGGACGACGTCAGGTCGCTGCCGCGCTCGCGGACCACGCGGCGGCTCCTGACCTGGATGCCGCTGTTCACCCTCTCCGGCCTGGGGACCGGCCTGGTGGCGGTGGTCGCGACCGCCTCACCGCTGGCGGCGGCGCGGTCCCTGCTGTGGTGGCTCTTCCCCGAGGGGTGGGAGGCGACGCTGTACGGCCTCCCGGTCGACGGGTGGGGCACGGCCCTGGCCGGTGTGGTGATCCACCTGGGGGTCGCCTACGTGCTCGCCCGCTGGGCGCTGCCGCCTCTGGCACGGCTGCACGCCCGCCTGTCCGTGCGTCTGCTGACCCCCTCGGAGGCCGAGGTCCTGGCCGCGCGGGTGGACGAACTCAGCCGGACCCGGGCCGGGGTGGTCGACGCGCACGGCGCCGAACTGCGCCGGATCGAACGGGACCTGCACGACGGCACCCAGGCGCGGCTGGTCGCCATCGCGATGCAGCTCGGTGTCGCCCGGGAGGCCGTGGAGGCGGCCGAGGCCGACCCCGCCGTCGCCACGCTCCTGCGCGACGCGCACCGAGGGACGGAGGAGGCGATGGCGGAGCTGCGCGAGGTGATCCGCGGCATCTACCCGCCCATCCTCGCCGACCGCGGGTTGGCCGGAGCGCTGGCCGCGCTCGTGGCACGCACGACCGTACCGACCCGGTTGGACGCCGACGACCTGGGGAGGCTTCCGGTCGCCGTGGAGACCGCCGCCTACTACGTGGTGACCGAGGCGGTCGCCAACGCGGCCCGGCACTCCGGGGCGGAGTCGATCACCGTGCGCCTGACCCGTGACGGCCACACGCTCCGGGTCACGGTGCGCGACGACGGTTCGGGCGGTGTGGACGAGACCCGGGGCAGCGGTGTGTCCGGGATCCGGCACAGGGTGGCCGCGCTCGACGGGCGGGTACGGGTGGACAGTCCGGCGGGCGGGCCGACCGAGGTCGGGGTGGAGCTGCCGTGCGCGTCGTGATCGCCGAGGACAACGTCCTGCTGTCGGCCGGGTTGGAACTGCTGCTGTCCACGCGCGGCTTCGAGGTGGCGGAGGTGACCGCCGACGCCGCCGCCTTCGCCTCGGCGGTCGACCGTCACCGCCCCGACCTGGCGGTCGTGGACGTACGCCTGCCGCCGGGCTTCCGCGACGAGGGCGTGCGCGCCGCCATCGAGGCCCGGCGCGGGCACGAGGCGCTGCCCGTCCTGGTGCTGTCCCAGTACGTGGAGCGCGACTACGCCGGGGAGCTGCTGGCGGACGGGCGGGGCGGGGTCGGTTACCTGCTCAAGGACCGGGTCGCCAGGGTGAGCGAGTTCGTCGACGCCCTGCGCCGGGTCGCGGACGGGGGTACGGTCATGGACCCGGCGGTGGTCCAGCAGCTGTTGGCGCGGCGACCGCGCGACCCGCTGGAGTCGCTCACCCCACGCGAGGGTGAGGTCCTGGCGCTGATGGCCGAGGGACTGGGCAACGGGGAGATCGCGCGGCGGCTCGTCGTGACGGAGAACGCCGTGCACAAGCACATCGGCAACGTCTTCGCGAAGCTGGGCCTGGCGCCCTCCGACACCGGCCACCGGCGGGTCCGCGCGGTCCTCGCCTACCTCGAACAGCGGTAGGCGAGCACCGCTCAGGCGGCGGGCCAGGAGCTACCGGTCATGTCGTAGGCCAGGTGGAACCACACCTTGCGGATGCTGGGGTGACCGTTGTCCCCCCAGGTGGTGGCGAAGCTGTCGACCAGGGCCAGGCCCCGACCGCTCTCCGCCGTGAGCCGGTCCCCCGCCATCGGGGCGGGGGCCAGCGTCCGGCCCCCGTCCGGCCGCCCGTTCGTGGGTCTGCCGTTGTCCCGGCAGACCAGCGTCAGTCCGTTCGCGCCCCGGATCACCTTGAGCACGAAGGTCTGGCCCTCCTCCCCCGAACGGCTGTGCCGCAGGGCGTTGGTGGCCAGCTCCGTCCCCAGCAGGGAGAAGACGTACCGGAAGTCGCCGTCGCGGCTGGCGGCGCAGGTGTCCAGGAAGGCCCGGCACAGGCGGATGCTCCTGGGCTCCCCGGGGAACTCCCAGTGCCGTTTGGTGAAGGGCACCGGAGGCCGTCCGTTGAAGTAGTGCCGGTACTCGTCCGGTACACCCGCCAGGACGTCGTCGTCCTCTGCGAGCGCGGGCACGGAAACGAGCGTGGGCATGGGTGACTCCTTCGGCGGGGCGGTTCAGTGGGCAGGCGAACCGGGACAGGGGGAGGCTCGGGAGCGTCCGGGGCCGTGAGGGAGACGGCGCGCCGGACCGGCTACGACGATACGCGATCAACGCCCTGCGGGACAGGGGATGTCGGTGTGGCGCGTTCCGCGAATCCGTGTCCTCCCCGTCACCGACCGTCCGCCAGTGCCGCCCGTGCCGCCGCGTCGGCCGCCGTCCGGTCCCCGTCGACCAGTCCGATCCGCGTGCGCCGGTCCAGCAGGTCGGCCACGTCCAGGGCCCCCTCGTGCCGGACCGCGAACCGCAGTTCCGCCTCGGTGACGCCGCACGCCACCGGTTCGAGCAGCGCCGGGTCCCCGTCGGCCTCGGCGACGACGTCCGGCGCCTCGGTCCCGTACCGGCGCACGAGGCGGCGCGGGGCGTCCAGCGCGTCGAGCTCCTCCCGGGACGCGGCGCCGACCAGCGGCAGCGACCGTGTCCGGCAGGGCGCGGCGGACAGCCGCCGGGCGCGTACGACGGTGTCCACCGCCTCCTGGGCCATCGCCCGGTAGGTGGTGAGTTTGCCGCCGACCACGGTGACCGCGCCCGTGGGCGAGACGGTGACGGAGTGCTCCCGGGACAGGTCGGAGCTGGCCCCGTCCCCGTCGAGCAGGGGGCGCAGCCCGGCGAACGCGCCGAGCACGTCCCCGGGTCCGAGGCGTGTGCGCAGGGCCGTGTTGAGCTGGGCGAGGAGGAAGTCGACGTCCTCGGCGGGGACCTCGGGCACACGCGGGGCGGGTCCGTCCACGGGTTCGTCGGTGAGCCCGGCGAACACCCGGCCGTCGGCCTGCGGGAGGGCGAACACGAACCGGTTGACGCTGCCCCCGACCGGCACGGTGAGCGCTGCCCTGGGATGTCCGAGCGCCGCCCCGTCCAGCACCAGGTGGCTGCCCCGGCTGGGCCGCAGCCGCACCGACGGGTCGAGGTCCCCGGCGTGGACCCCGGTCGCGTTGACCACGGCCCGGGGGCGGACGCCGATCGTCTCGCCGGTGATCCCGTCGCGCAGCCACACCCCGTCGGCGGTCACGGACTCGGCCGAACAGCGCGTGATGACGCGGGCCCCCTCGCGCGCGGCGGTGCGGGCGAGGGCGACCACGAGGCGGGCGTCGTCGACCAGTTGGCCGTCGAAGGACAGGATGCCGCCGCGCAGCCCCTCGGGCTCCACGCCGGGCAGCAGGCGCAGGGTCTGTCGGGCGGTGAGCAGCCGCGGGCCGGGCAGGATCCCCCTGGGGGTGCCCGCCAGGACGCGCAGGACGTCCCCCATGCCCATTCCCCCGCGCACGAGCAGCGGGCGCGCCAGACCGGAGCCCCGGTGCACCGGAACGATCATGGGGAGGGGACGGACCAGGTGGGGCGCGGTCACGCGCATGAGGACGTCGCGTTCGCGTGCGCTCTCGTAGGCGATGCCCACCTGTCCCCGGGCGAGGTAGCGCAGGCCGCCGTGGACGAGCTTGGAGCTCCATCTGCTGGTGCCGAAGGCCAGGTCGTCGCGTTCGACGAGGACGGTGTCGAGGCCGCGCGAGGCGGCGTCGAGCGCGACCCCGGCGCCGGTCACACCGCCCCCGACGACCAGGACGTCCACCTGTGGGTGGGCGCCCAGGTCCGCGAGGTCGGCGGCGCGCCGGGCGGCGTTCAGGGATGAGGACGCGGGAGGGGTGGGGCGCATGGGGTGGTCCTTTCCTGGAGGGAGGCGGTGCGGTCAGGGGGCGAGGTAGCCGTCCAGCAGACCGGTGAGTTCGGTGGCGAGTCCGGGCTCGTCGAGCACGTCGGCGAACAGGCGGCGGGAGGTGACGGTGTTCTGGACGGTGACGAGGACGAGGCGGGCGAGGACGGCGGGGTTCCCGGGCCGGACCGACCCGTCGGCCTGGCCCTCGGCGATGACGGGTTCCAGCACCTCCAGGGCGGCGCGGTGGCTGGTGCCGAGCCGGTGGAACGTGTAGGTGGCCAGGAGTTCGGGTTCGGTGTCGACCACTCGGGTGAACAGGGGGTGGTCGAGCATGGCGCGCGCGACCCCGGCGGCGTGGCGGACCAGGCGCGCCCGCACGCTCTCCCCCGCCAGGTCCTGTTCGGCGGACTCCTCCTCGGACAGGAGGATCCGGCGCAGTTCGCGGGTGAGCAGGTCGGCGACCAGGGCCGTCACGTCGGGCCACCTGCGGTAGACGGTCGGGCGGCTGACCTCGGCACGGCGCGCCACGTCGGTCAGGGTGGTGCGGCGCACCCCGAAGTCCTCGACACAGGCGCGGGCCGCGTCCAGGATCCGATCTTCAACGTTACGTTTTGACGCCATGTGTAAAACTGTAGAGCATGACTGATGAGAACTCCCCCACCGGCCCGCTGGCCGACCCCGCACCCGAGATGAGCTGGTTCGGCTGGGGCGACCCGGCCCGGGCGAAGACGCTCGACCCCGCGCTGCGCGACCTGATCGCCCAGGTCCTGCGTACCGAGCCCGAGGAGCGGCCCGCCGTCGCCGAGGACTCCGTCGTGCTGCCCGCCTCCCGCCTGGACGACGGGACCCGCGAGGCGCTGGCCGGGGTGGTCGGCGCCGAGCACGTACGCGTGGACGACGCCGCGCGACTGCGCCGCCTCGGCGGTAAGAGCACCCCCGACCTGCTGCTCCGGCGGTCCGGGGCGGCCGACCCGGCGCCGGACGCGGTGGTCCACCCCGCCGACCACGACGAGGTCGAACGCCTGCTGCGGGTGTGCTCCGACGCCCGCGTGGCCGTCGTCCCCTTCGGCGGCGGCACCAGCGTGGTGGGCGGGGTCGCCCCCCTGCGCGGCGGGTTTCCGGCCGTGATCTCGCTGGACCTGCGGCGACTGGACCGCCTGGTGTCCCTCGACCGTGTCTCCGCCACGGCGGTCCTGGGCGCGGGTGTGCGCACCCCGCACGCCGAGGCCCTGCTCGGCGAGCACGGGTACACGCTCGGGCACATGCCGCAGAGCTACGAGTACGCGACCATCGGCGGGTACGCGGCGACCCGGTCCAGCGGGCAGGCGTCCTCGGGGTACGGCCGGTTCGAGGACATGGTGGTGTCGCTGCGCGTGGCCACCCCGCGCGGCACCCTGGAGCTGGGCGGCCCGCCCGCCTCGGCCGCCGGGCCGGACCTGCGGCGGCTGATGCTCGGGTCGGAGGGCGTCCTGGGGGTGATCACCGAGGTCGGTCTGCGGGTGCGTCCCCGCCCGGAGGCGGTGCTGGACGAGGCCTGGTCCTTCCCGGACTTCGCCACGGGTGTGGCCGCGCTGCGCACGCTCGCGCAGTCGGACACGCGGCCGACCATGGCGCGGGTGCTGGACGAGGCGGAGACCTTCGTGGGCGCGGCGTTGGGCGGTCGGGAGGCCGCCCCGGGGTGTCAGGCGGTCCTGGGCTTCGAGGGGACCGAGGCGGATGTGGCCGCGCGGTCGGCCGCCGTCCGGGAGGTCCTGACGGCGGCGGGCGGCACACCGCTGGGCGCGGACCCGGTGGCGCACTGGCGGGAGAACCGGTTCTCCGCCCCGTACCTGCGCGACACACTGCTGTCGTCGGGGTTCGTCGCGGAGACGCTGGAGACGGCGGCGACCTGGACCGACCTGCTGCCGCTGTACCGGGCGGTCTCGGCGGCGCTGACCGGGGCGCTGGACGGCGACGAGGGCGGCGTCGTGGTCATGTGCCACGTGTCGCACACCTACCCGACCGGGGCCTCGCTGTACTTCACGGTGGCCACGGCGGCGGGTGAGGCGCCCCTGGAGCGGTGGGACCGGGCCAAGCGGGCCGCCTCGGAGGCGATCGTGGCCCACCGGGGGACGATCACCCACCACCACGCGGTGGGCACCGACCACCGGCCGTGGATGGCGGCGGAGATCGGTCCGCTGGGCGGTGACGTGCTGCGCGCGGTCAAGGCGGCGCTGGACCCCGAGGGCGTGCTCAACCCGGGCAAGCTGATCCCCGACCCGTCCTGAGCGGCGGCGCTCCGCGGGCGGCGGCCCCGGGCCGGGATGCCGGGACCGCCGTCGGTCAGGCCCGCTCGGCCTCCCGGGAGAGCTGCCGGTGGACCTGACGGGCCAGGTCGTCGAGGCGGTCGAGCTCCTCCTCCGCGTCGATGTCGGCGTCGTAGACGTGGTAGACGGTCACACCGAGGTTGACCGTGCTGAAGAACGCCTGGCCGTACACGACCTCCTCGTCGATGTAGCCGGGCTCGTAGAGCACGACGACCCCGACGTCGCCCACCCCCAGCGGCCGCCAGTCGACCAGGTCCGCCTCCCGCTCGTCGGCCCAGCCGCCGGACTCCACCTCCTCCAGGTAGTCCTCGAACTCACCGCGCAGGTCCTCGACGGCGTCCCCGTCGTCCTCGTACTCCAGGAGGTCGACGGACACCCCCATCACGGCCTCTCCGCCGTCCGACACCTCGCACGTCAGGGACCCGAGGAGTTGGTCGTCGTCGCGGTACGCCAGCTCCTCCCCCTCCTCGTACCCGCCCTCGGCCCGCAGGCCCTCGGTCTCGGGCCTGGAGTCGAGCAGCTCGCTCGTCAGCAGCCGGCGGCAGCTCGGCAGGTCCGCGTAGGGCCGGGAACCGGACAGGTTCCAGACCAGCACCCCACCCGTGACCAGCAACGCGACGGCTGTCACGCTCGCGCCGACGATCAGCGCGACCCGGCCGTCGCGGCGCGGCTGGCCGCCCGGCCCGGGCTGGCCCGGCACCGGAGGCTGCTGGGGCGGCCCTCCCCCGGGGCCGCCGTACGGACCTCCCGGAGCGCCGTACCCGGGCGGGTGCCCGCCGGGCTGGCCCCCGTACGGGGCTCCGGGCCACCCCTGCGGACCGGGCGGGGGCGGTTGGAAGTGGGGCTGGCCGCCCGGCCCGGGCTGGCCGGACTGCGGGGGCCGCCCCGGTTGCCCGGGGAACGGCGGTTCGCCTGGGTTGCCCGGGAACGATCCGTCGTTGGGGGGATACTCGGTCATCATGTCGCGGCGTGGGAACACCCCGCGCTCGTCGCGGGGCGAACGCCGCACCTCCTCACAGGTGTCGCTGGGTCGCACGGGACGGACGGGGCGCGCTCCCCCTCCACCCGCGTGGGGCTCGTGCGTCCGTACGTCGCCCAGTATCGCGCCCGCCGCCCGCCCCGTCATGTCCGCGCTCCGCTCCGGGCGTGACACGGCGGGACGCGTTCCCCGTCCGGGCACGTGACAATGGAGACGTGGCACGAGGAAAGCTCCGCATCTACCTGGGGTCGGCGCCGGGCGTGGGCACGACCCACAACGCGCTGGCCGAGGTCCGCCGCCGGGCCGAGGACGGCACCGACGTGGTCGTGGCCGCCGCCCACACGCACCGCCGGCAGCGCACGTCCGCCCTGTTGACGGGGCTGGAGGTGATACCCCAGCACCCGTCCGGCGCGGTCGACACCGCCGCCGTGATCGCGCGCGCCCCGGAACTGGCGCTCGTCGACGACCTCGCCCACGCCAACGGGCCGGACGCGCCCACCTACGCCCGCTGGCGGGACGTGGAGAAGCTGCTGGACGCGGGGATCGACGTCGTGAGCACGGTGGGGATCCACCACCTGGAGTCGCTCAACGACGTCGTCACGCAGATCACCGGCGTGCGTCCCGAACAGACCGTCCCCGACCAGGTCGTGCGCCGCGCGGCCGAGGTCGAGCTGGTGGACGTCACCCCGCAGGAGCTGCGCCGCCGGATGGCGCACGGGGACATCCACCCGGCCGAACGCGTGGACGCCGCCCTGGCCGCCTACTACCGGGAGGGCAACCTCGCCGCGCTGCGCGAACTGGCCCTGCTGTGGACCGCCGACCGGGTGGAGGAGGGTCTGGCCCGGTACCGGGGCGAGCACGAGATCCGCAGCACCTGGGAGGCGCGCGAACGCGTCGTGGTCGCGCTCACCGGCGGCCCGGAGGGCGAGACGCTGATCCGCCGCGCGGCCCGGGTCGCGGCTCGCTCGCGCGGGGGCCACCCCCAGCCCAGCCACCTGCTGGCCGTCCACGTGGTCAAGTCGGACGCGATCGGCCGCCCACTCACCGAGCACCTGGTCCGCCAGCGCAAGCTGCTCGCGGAGCTGGGCGGCACCTACCACCAGGTGATCAGCTCCGACGTGCCCAGAGGGCTGCTGGAGTTCGCCCGGGGGGTGCACGCCACGCAGATCGTGCTGGGGTCCTCGCGCCGCCGCAGCTGGCAGTACGTGTTCGGGCCGGGGGTGGGCGCGATCGTGGCGCGCGACTCCGGGGACATCGACGTGCACATCGTCACCCACGAGGAGGTGGGCAGCGGGATGTGGCTGCTCCCGGCCCCGGGGCGCGGCGTCGGCGAGCACCGGCGCGTGACCGGGTGGGTGCTGGCCGCGGTGGCTCCGGCGCTGATGTCGCTGCTCCTGTTGCTCCCCCCGTTCTCCGGGGTGGGACTGTCCTCGGACGCGATGTTCCTGCTGCTGACCACGGTCGCCACGGCGGCGGTCGGCGGTCTGTGGCCGGCCCTGGCCTCGGCGCTCTGGAGCGCGGTACTGCTCACCCTCGTGCTCTCACCCCACCACGACAGGCCCCCGGTGTCCCTGGACAACGCCGTGGCGCTCACCGCGTTCGTCCTGGTGGGTTCGCTGGTCGCGGTGGTGGCGGAGATGGCGGCGCGGCGGTCGGCGCAGGCCGCGCGCGGCCGCGCGGAGGCCGACGCGATCTCGTTGCTCGCGGGCAGTGTCCTGGCCGGGAACGAACCCCTCCAGGCGCTGCTGCGGCGGATCTCCAAGACCTTCGGACAGCGGTCGGCGACGCTGCTGGAGCGGGTGGAGGGCGACCGGTGGAGCGCCGTGCACAGCGTGGGCGCCCCGGCGTGCGAGTCGCCGGAGGAGGCGGACGTGCTCGTGTCGATCTCCGACTCCCTCGCCCTGGCGCTGCGCGGCCGGGTGCTGCCCGCCGCCGACCGCAGCGTGCTGTGGGCGTTCGCCGCCCACCTGGGGATCGCCCTGGAGCACAAGCGGTTGGAGTGGGACGCCGCCGAGGCGCGCGGTCAGGTGGCCGGCAACCGCATCCGCACCGCGCTGCTGGCCGCCGTCTCCCACGACCTGCGCACGCCGCTGACGTCGATCAAGGCGAGCATGGCCAGCCTGCGGGCGACCGACATCGAGCTCGACCCGGAGGACCGGGACGCCCTGATGGAGACCGTGGAGGAGTCCGCGGACCGGCTCAACCGGCTGATCGACAACCTCCTGGACATGAGCCGGGTGCAGACCGACAGCGTGCGCCCCAAGATTCGGCCCGTGGGGCTGGAGGAGGTGGTCTCGGCCACCCTGATCGGCCTGCCCAACGAGGCGGTCACGGTGGACGTACCCGACTGGCTGCCCCGGGTCCGTGCCGACGCGGGGCTGCTGGAGCGTGCGGTGGCCAACGTGGTGTCGAACGCCGTACGGCACAACCCCGACCCGCGCGTGCCCGTCCTCGTCGCCGCGAGCGCGCACGGGGGGAGGGTGCAGTTGCGCGTGGTGGACCGGGGACCGGGGGTGTCGGACGAGGGCAAGCAGCGGATGTTCGAGGCCTTCCAGCGTCTGGGTGACGCCCCCCAGGGCACGGGGGTCGGGCTCGGGCTGGCCGTCGCCCGTGGTTTCGTTGAGGCGATGCACGGCACGCTCTCCCCGGAGGACACCCCGGGCGGCGGGCTGACCATGGTGTTCGACCTGCGGGCGGCGGACACGGACGGCGAGGACGACGAGAGGGAGGCCGATGCGGGTCCTGGTCGTTGACGACGATATGCAGATCATCCGCGCGATGCGCATCAACCTGCGGGCGCGCGGACACGACGTGGACACCGCTCCCGACGGCGCCTCGGCGCTGCGCCTGGCGGCGGAACACCACCCGGACGTGGTCCTGTTGGATCTCGGGCTGCCCGACATGGAGGGCATGGAGGTGATCCAGCGGCTCCGCGGGTGGTCCCAGGTGCCGATCATCGTGCTGTCGGCGCGCCACTCGGCCGGGGAGAAGGTGCGCTGCCTGGACTCGGGCGCGGACGACTACGTCACCAAACCGTTCGGCATGGACGAGCTGCTGGCGCGGATGCGCGCGGCGGAGCGGCGGTCGGTCCGCCTGGAGGAGGCGCCGGTGGTGCGCACGCCGTCCTTCACCGTGGACCTGGGCGCCAAGCGGGTGGTGCGGGACGGCGAGGAGGTGCGGCTCACCCCCACGGAGTGGCACATCCTGGAGATCCTGGCCCGGCGCCCCGGCCAGCTGGTCAGCCAGCGCCAGCTCCTGCACGACGTGTGGGGCCCCGCCTACCAGAGCGAGACCAACTACCTGCGGGTGTACCTGGCGCAGCTGCGCAGGAAGCTGGAGCCCGATCCGGCGCGACCGCGCTACCTCATCACCGAGGCGGGCCGCGGGTACCGCTTCGAGACGCCGGGAGCGGACGACTAGGCAGTGCTTGCTTTGGTCCTCCGCTTCGCTTCGGACCGTGTTCGGGCGCCCGAAGAGGCAGGGGTTCTTCCTCCTCGGCCGCGCCTGTCGCTCGTTCCTCGCCACGCGGCTCGCCTCGTCGTGCAGAACCCTGCCGGCGCCCGGACGAAGACCCCGGGGGTCACCGCGGGGCGGGCTCCCACCTCAGCGAAGCGGCGGGGGTCACCGGGGGTGGGGCCGGGCCAGGACCCGGTCGCCCGACATCAGGTCCATGAGGGTCTCGAACTCGTCGGTGTGGCTCTGCGCACGGTTGACCTTGGCGACGGCGAGGCACGGCGCGAACGCGCGCACCCACTCCATCATCCGGTCGCCGTCCACCCCCATCGTCCGGGAGAGCACCTCGACGCGCCGTTCCACCTCGGCGACGCTCGTCGCCTTCCACACCGCCCAGTCCACGGCGTCGGCCGCGCCGTCGCCCACGCAGGCGCGCGGGTCGAGCGCGACCAGGCCGCGCGGACCGCCGTCGAGCACGTTGCCGGGGTGCAGGTCGCCGTGCAGGGGGACGACGTCGGTCTCGCCGATGGCCAGGGCGCGGGCGCGGCAGTAGCCCTGGTGCAGGGCGGTGGTCGAGATGACCTTGGCCGCGGGCCCCTCGTTGCGTTCGCGGTTCCACAGGTCGAAGATGAACTGCACCCGCGCCATGAGGGGGCGCAGCTCCAGGAGCTGGCTCCGGGACACCTCCACCCCGTGGAGCTGGGCGATGAGGGTCCCGATGGTCACCATGGGCGGGACCGCCCCGATGTCCGCGACCGTCTCCCCCTCGACGCGCTCCATGAGGATGGCGCCGCGCTCGGAGTCCAGGTCCCACACCTCGGGCACCCGGTGGGAGGGGGCCCACATCCGCAGCATGTTGGCCTCGGTGACCGCGAGCCCGCTGTCCGGGGAGAGTTTGAGGACGCCCTCGCGGCCGTCGGACAGGGTGACGTACACGACGACGGCCGTGCGGCCGTGTGGGGCCCCTCCGTCGACGGTGAGTCGCCACTCCGTCGCGAGCTTCTCCACGACGGCGGGGAGCTCGGACAGCCATTCGGTCACGTGGCCGCCGAAGCGCCGTTCCAGACGACGACGCTGGTGGTCGTCGACGAACTGCGCTGTGACGTCGTTCATACATCCACCTTAGGTTCGCTCACGTCGACGCCGACCGGGGCCGGGCCCCCAACGCGGGTCGGCGGTCGCGCGCGTGACGACGTCCCTCGTGGCCGGGGTCGGCGGCGGGGGGACCTTCGTGCCAGGGTCACAGGAGGCCGCGACCTCGTGAGGGGCCGTATCCGAACCCGTGCCGCTCCGTGCGTCGACCGGAGCGGAACGGATGTGGCTTCGTGGGTGCGGAGAATTCCCGCCCGTTGCTTCCATACCCATCCGCATGGCCCCAGTAACGGTTCCGCATGGCTCCAGTAACGGTCTCCGACGTTCAGTCCAGTCGGCCCTTCGCCGCCCGGTGCTGGGCGAGCAGGGTGTCCACGACCAGCTCGGACGGCCACAGCGGCGCGGTCAGTGCGGTGACGTCCAGCCCCCGGAGCAGGTCGAAGTCGGGACCGTCAACCAGCCGCCACGCGGCGACCGCGACGCGCTCGCGGCCGTCGCGGCGCAGTCGGTCGACGGCGTCGAAGACCGAGGGCGCCCAGGTACGCAGGTAGCCGACCTGGACCGGTGCGCCCAGGCGTCGGCTCAGCATGCGGGCCACGTCCATGACCACCTGGCGCTCCTCGGCTCCGGTGGTGCCGTCGGCCGCCAGGACCACACCGTCCTGCGGGCTCCAGCCCGACTCCGCGAGCCGCCCGGCGAGGTCGGCGACGATGGAGGGCACCGCGCCCAGCGGCGGGGTGTGGCAGGAGTTCTCCAGGTGGGCGAGGTCGAGCCGGGAGAACAGGTGCGCGCTGGCCACGTCGCCCCCGGCGACGAAGGCGGGGACGACCACCTTGGGGCCGGTAACGGATCGGAGTGCCGAGGCGACCTCGTCGGGGCTGCCGAAGGCCGGGACCACGGGAGCCTCGCCCCGGTCGGCCACCGCCTCGGCCAGACCGCACAGGGCCTCCCGTCGGTGGGCGTCACGCGAATCGTCGGCTACGAGGACCATCGTGGGGACCATGTGCGGCTCCTTGGAATCGCTGTGCGTATCTGCCGTCCTCCGCGAGCGTAAAGCGGCCCAGTTTCGGGGGAGTGCCCCTGTGTTACGCCGGGGAAAACATCAGACAATGGCTGTGATGGTTATCACCAGGGGTTCTCTTGGTGAACCATAACAATCGCCGAAAAAACGTGACGTGTCTACATCGCCGCGGAGTGGCGTACGCCGCACGGCGGCCGTGCGCCGAGCCCGCCCCCAGGTCACCACCGACCACTCCGGGCGCACCCAGGCACGACGTCCGGCGCCCGCACGGAGGCGGGGAATGGGACCGGAGGGAGATCACGCCGAATACGCCCGCCCCGGCGTACGATTTGCCGGGAAAGTTCTCCAGAGAAAAGTCGGAGCAAAGAAATTCAAATGCATATGCACGGAGCAGGTGCACATGATTCCGAACACGCGGACCCGATCCGCGCACCGCGTCGGTCCCGACGCCGACCCACCCGCGAAGGGTGACGCGCGCCCCGGCCGCCCGCCGGACGCGACACCGACCACGCCCGCACGTGAGGGGTTCACGTCCGGCTGTTGCACACGGGAAGCATCCCTGTCAAGGGTGTACGCTCCCCTTCCCTCCCGTAACCGCACACCACCTGACGTGGGGAGACAGGGGGCAAGTCCGGCGTGATCACTTGCCAACCCCCTCCACGCCAACCACACTTGACCTCAAACGGGGGCTTCCCGAAGCACACGCGCCACGGGAATCCCCCGGGTCGCCGCGTCCCGGCTTCCCCACACCGGGCGAGCACGACCCGCCGATCCACCGAACCATCCTGACTGGAGTGAGCATGGCCGTCCACCCTCGGGTGCAGACGCTGGCCCAGACCTTCCTCGCCCACGCGGACCGGACCGCCCCGGGTCTGGTCGAAGGCCTCTATCTGACCGGTTCGGTCGCCCTCGGCGACTTCCGTCCGCACACCAGCGACGTCGACTTCGTCATCGTCACCTCGCGCGCCCCGGGACAGCCGGAGCTGGAGCTCCTGCGCCGCGCCCACGCCCTCACCCGCGCCGACGTCCCCCGTCCCCAGTTCAACGGCATCCACGTCACCTGGGACGACCTCACCCGCGACCCCGCCGCCTGCGGCTCGGTCGCCTCGGTCACCGCCGGACGCTTCCGGGCCCGGGCCAGCAACGACGTCAACCCCGTCACCTGGCACGTCCTCGCCGACCGCGGCGTCACGGTGCGCGGACCGCATCCCCTCGAACTCGACGTGTGGGACGAACCGGAGAGTCTGCGCACCTGGTCCCTGGGGTCGCTCGACGAGCAGTGGCGCCGCTGGCGGGAGAAGGCGGGCCGCCTGGTGACCCCGCGCGGCCTGGCCGTCCTCGGCTCCCTCGCCCCCTCCTGGAGCGTGCTCAGCGTCAGCCGCCTGCACTTCACGCTCAAGACCGGGGAGATCACCTCCAAGTCCGGTGCGGGCGCCTACGCCCTGCACGCCTTCCCCGAGCGGTGGCAGCGCATCGTCAACGAGTGCCTGCGCGTCCGCCGGAGCGCCCAGGCCCCCTCCCTGTACGAGAGCGCGCTCGCCCGGCGCCGGGCCGCCCTGGACTACATCGAGATGGTCCTGGACGACGCCCTGCGCCCCGGCATGGCCGTCTGAGCCCCGCCCCGGCCGGGGCCACCGCACCCGCCCCGCCCGTGGAACGGGAGCGCCGACCATGTCCTAATCTGATGGGCATGACCATGCGCCCCATCGTCCGGTTCGGCGACCCCGTACTCGTCACCCCGACCACGCCCGTCACCCGTTTCGACCAGCACACCGAGTCCGTGGTGCGGGACCTGCTGGACACCGTGGACGCCCCCGGCCGCGCCGGGGTGGCCGCCACCCAGATCGGGATCGGGCTGCGTGTGTTCGCCTACAACGTCGAGGGGCGCCTCGGCTACGTGATCAACCCGCGCATCGCGGAGGTGTCCGAGGAGGTCCAGGAGGGCGAGGAGGGCTGCCTCTCCGTGCCCGAGCTGTGGTACCCCACCCGACGGGCCCAGCGCGCCGTCGTCACCGGTGTCGACCTGCGCAACGAGCCGGTCACCGTCGAGGGCACCGGGCTCATGGCGCGCTGTCTCCAGCACGAGACCGACCACCTGGACGGCATGCTCTACATCGACCGGCTGGACGCCGAGGAGCGCAAGCGCGCGATGCGTGACATCCGCCGCTCGTCCTGGTTCCTCCCCGCGCAGGCGGCCCCCTCGGCCCCGGCCGGTGGCGCGCTCCCCAGCGCGTTCGGCGGCAGGGGCTGACCACCCCGCCGCCGTTCCGGGAGGGGGAGCCGGCCACGGATCCGGCCCCCGGCCGCCGGACCTCGGCACACCGGACGACAACGACACATCCCCGGGAAGCGGGTATCTTCGGACACGGCCCCGCCCCTCCCCCGCGATCACGCGGGGACCACCCAAGGCATGTCGATCCTCCACCCCCGCCCCCACGACACCCCCGCACACCGCGGTCGGCGGGGACGGGTCGCGCGTGGACCGTCCTCGGAGCAGCCATGACACCCTCCTCTCACCCCGTCCCGCGGCGCGCCCGGCGCTGCGCGCTCACCGTCACCGGCATCGCGGCGGCCGTCCTGGTCGCCCTGCCCTCATCCGCCGCGGCCGAGCCGGACGAGGTCGACATCGACGAGCTGACGGAGCGCGCGGAGGAACTGGAGGAGTCCTACAACGGCGAACTGCTCCAGTTCAACGAGATCCGGGACCGGGTCGAGCAGGCCGAGGAGGACCTGGCGGAGATCGAGGAGCGGCTGGAGGAGTCCCGGAGCGGTGTGTCCGCGATCGCCGCCTCCCGGTACAAGAGCGACGGATTCCTCCCCAGCCTCCAGATCGTCTTCTCCAGCGACCCCGAGCGGATGTACACCGACGCCGCGACCGTCGCCTACATCAGCGAGAGCCAGTCCGAGCACATCTCCGACCTCGTCGACACCCACCGGGAGCAGCAGGAGGTCACCGAGGAGCTGAACGAGGAGCTGGCGGAGGCCGCCGAGCTCGTCGAGACGCTGGAGGAGCAGCGCGAGGAGGTCGAGGAGCGGATCCGGGAGTACGAGGAGTCCCAGGTCCCCGAGACCCCCGGGAACGGCACCATCCCCGACAGCGCCCGGGGCGGCGGCTGGGAGTCCACCACGCCGCGCATGGCCGCGATCCGGGACAACATCATCATGGCCTACGGCGCGCCCTACCCCGTGGGCTGCTGGCGGCCCAGCGCCGACGACCACGGCGACGGCCGCGCCTGCGACTTCATGATGAGCTCCGGCGGCGCGATGCCCTCGGCGGAGAACCAGGCCCTCGGGGACCAGATCGCCCAGTACGCGATCGACAACGCCGCCGCGTGGGGTGTGGACTACGTGATCTGGCGCCAGCGGATCTGGCAGCAGTCCAACCCGCGGTGGGTGTTCATGAACGACCGCGGCGACAACACCCAGAACCACTACGACCACGTGCACATCAGCTCGTACTAGCGTCGGGTCTCCGCCCCGGACCGGACGGGTCCTCCGGCGCGGGCGAGCGGGAGGGCCGCCGCCAGCGCCACCGCCGTGAGTGCGAAGGCCGGTCCGTACCCGAGCAGCTGGATGACCAGCCCCAGGCCCATCGCCCCGGCGCCCGTGCCCCCGTCGAAACCGATGTTCCACACCGCGCTGGCCCGACCGAACCCCGCCGGACCGGCACGGTTGAGCATGAGGGTGACCGTCTCGTTCTGCACGGCGCCGAAGCCGAGGCCGAACACGGCGGCGCCGGCCACAGCCAGGACCGCCACCCCGACCCCCGGTCTGCCACCGTCGTCCTGCCACCACAGGGCCGCACTCGTCAGGGCCGTCCCGGCCGCCGCGACGGCCACGCCCGGCATGAGCAGGAGGCTCCGGCGGAGGCGGTCGTGCAGACTCCCCGCGCTCCACCGCCCGACGACGGCGCCCAGCGCGTAGGTCGCCAGTACACCGCTGACCAGCCACGCGGCGCCTTCCAGGGGGATCGCCACGAAGGTGACGACGGCACTGGCCGCCGAGGCGGTCAGCAGCATGAGGACGAGCGGGGCGGCCAGCGCCGAGAACGGCACGCGCCCGGTCCGGGCCGCGGAGCCCCGTCCGCGGCCCGCTCCCCGCAGGGCCGGTCGGTTGCGGCCCCCGTCGGCGAACCAGACGCCCGCGGACAGCGCGCTGCCCGCCACCGAACACAACCCGGTGATCCAGAACGCGGTGTCGAACCCGAGGTTGAGGGCGACCCCCACGCCGCCGGGCAGGATGAGGACCTGCGGCAGGCCGACCGCCAGACCGTAGTAGCCCGTCGCCCGGCCCATCTGGTCGCCGGGGACCAACCGGGCCGCCAGCGCGGTTCCGGCGACCGTCACCATCCCGAACCCGACCCCGCGCACGGCCGACAGGGCGATGAGCGGCGCCAGGTCGGTCGTCGCCGGGAACAGGGGGGTGGGCGCGCCCATGACGAACGCCCCTACCGGGAACGCCCACCGGTACCCGCCGCCGCGTTCCAGCAGCCAGGGCATGCAGAGCTGGGTGAGCACGGTGGTGAGCATGAACGCCGCCGTGGTGCCGCCCGCGCCGAACTCGCCCGCGCCGCCGCGCGAGGCCCACAGGGGGACGAGCGGGAGCACGGCGGCGAAACCGGTCATCCCGACCGCCGTGGCCGCGATGAGCAGGGCGAACCCCCGCCCGCGCAGACCGGGGAGCCCGTCGGGGGGCGGTGCCGTCTCCGGGGGCGCCGAGGAGGACGAACGCGATCGGATCATCCGCCCTTTCTATCCCGGCTCGCCACCTCTGTCGATGGCGAGCCGGTCCGTCCCGTCGCGCCGGTCAGTCCCGTGCGGCGCTGACCCGCTCCCGGAGCCAGTCCCGCAGCCGGGCGGTCAGTTCCGGCGTCACCGCGCGCTCCGCGTGCCCCATCCCCGGAACGATCCACAGCTCCCGCGGCTCCCGGGCCGCGTCGTGGATCGCGGTGGCGTGGGAGACCGGGAAGTAGTCGTCGGCGTCGCCGTGCACGACGAGGAGCGGGGTCGGCGCGATGTCCCCCGCGATCTCGCGCGGCTCCGCGGGACGCGGGTTCCACCGCTCGTCGGTCACCCGCACCCCGCGGACCCGGCGGAGGAAGAACCGGCCGAGGGCGCCCTCGATACCGAGGTGGAGCAGGCGCATCCGCCGTGTCCCCCGGTAGTACCAGCGGCTGGGACCGCTCACGGCCACGGCGGCCGAGACGCCGCCGTAGATCGCGGCGTGGCGGACCACCACCGCGGCGCCCATGGAGAAGCCCACGGTGGCGACGGAGGTGTAGCCCGACTCCCGCAGGTGGGCGACGGCCGCCTCCAGGTCGTGGATCTCGGCGTTGCCGACGGTGCTCAGTCCGCCGGACCCGTGGTGGCCCCGGAAGTCGAAGGTCATCACGTCGCCGACGGGCAGGAGGCCCTCGGCGATCGCGCGGGTGTGGGGGCTGCGGTGGGTTCCGGTGAACCCGTTGGCCAGGACCACGGCCGTGGTCCGGGAGTCGGGACCGCGGCGCAGCACGGCGTCGATGCCGACCCCGTCGGAGGTGGTCAGCCAGAGGTGTCGGTCCTGGGAGGGTGGGTGGTCGATGGCGTCAGACACCCGACCATCGTGCCCGATCACCACCGCGCCCCCGCGACCGGCCCCGGCGTGTCGCCCCCTCTCCGGCACCACCCGCACCGGATCGGACTCTTCATGACACGTCAGGCATGTCGGAACACGCGTGGGTGACCTCTTGTGATGGCGGACGTGACAGGCGAATGTGGAGAGTGTCACAGGCCACACCAGCGGCGGTGTCCTCCGCCCTGGCGCGACCGGCAACCGACCCCGAAGGGCTGGGTGGTAGGGATGGTGGACCGAGCCGGAACGGTACCCAGGGCCGACAGGCCCGAGAACATCCGCAACGTCGTGCTGGTAGGACCGGCAGGCGCCGGGAAGACGAGCCTCGTGGAGGCCCTTCTCCTGGCCGCCGGGGAGATCGGACGCCCCGGTCGCGTGGAGGAGGGCACGACGGTCAGCGACCACGACGAGGTCGAGATCCGACAGAAGCGCTCCGTGAACCTCACCCTCAACCCGATCATGGTGGGTGACGTCAAGGTCAACCTGTTGGACACCCCGGGCTACGCCGACTTCATCGGCGCGATGCGCGCCGGACTGCGCGGCGCCGACGCCGCCCTCTTCGTCGTCTCCGCACTGGACGGCGTGGACGGACGGACCCGCGTGCTGTGGGAGGAGTGCGCCGCCGTCGGGATGCCCCGCGCCGTGGCCGTCACCAAGGTGGACCACCCGCGCGCGGACTACGACCAGGTGGTCGCCGAGTGTCAGGAGGCGTTCGGCGGCGGGGTGCACCCGGCCTACGTCCCGGCGGTGGAGGGCAGCGGAGACGCGCGCCACCTCGTCGGCGTCTGGGGGCTGGTGTCCGAGCGCTACCACGACTACTCCGGTGGGGAGGCCGCCGACCGCCCGGTGCCCGACTGGCTGCGTGAGACCGCCGGCCCGCTCCGGGAGACCCTGGTGGAGGAGGTCATCACCGAGAGCGAGGACGAGGACCTCATGGAGCGCTACATGGAGGGGGGCGAACTCGACCCCGACCGGCTCATCGCCGACCTCAAGGAGGCGGTGGCCGCGGGCGGCTTCCACCCCGTGCTGGCGCTCAGTCCGACGAAGGGCGTGGGCGTGCGCGAACTCCTGCGGGAACTGCCGCTGTCGTGTCCCGACCCGACGCGCCGTCCCCTCCCCGAGGTCGCCCGGCCCGACGGACGTCCGGTGGAGGGGCTGTCCTGTGACCCGGACGGGCCGCTCGTGGCCGAGGTGCTCACTACCACCAGTGATCCGTACGTGGGCCGGATGAGCCTGGTGCGGGTGTTCTCCGGGACCCTGCGCCCCGACTCCGAGGTCCATCTGCACGGGCACGGGATCCCGAGCGGCATGACCGGCACCGAGGAACACGACCGGGCGGGGACCGACGAGCGGCTGGGGGCGCTGTCGGTGCCGCTGGGCCGGGAGAACCGCCCGGTGGGCGAGGCCGTCGCGGGTGACCTGTGCCTGGTCGCCAAACTGCCCGGGGCCCGCACCGGGGACACCCTGTCCGACCGCGACCGTCCGCTGCGGGTGTCGCCGTGGCGCTTCCCGCAGCCCCTGTACCCGGTGTCGATCCGGGCCGCCTCCTCGGCGGACGAGGACAAGCTCTCGCACGCGGTCGCCCGGTTGGTCGCGGAGGACCCGTCACTGCGGGTGGAGGTCAACCCCGAGACCCACCAGATGGTCATGTGGACGCTGGGCGAGGCGCACCTGGACGCCGCGCTGGACCACCTGGAGCACAGGTACGGGGTCCGGGTGGAGACCGGCGAGGTGCGGGTGCCGCTGCGGGAGACCTTCGCCGCCGAGGCGCAGGGGACGGGCCGCAACGTGAAGCAGAGCGGCGGGCACGGCGAGTACGGGATCTGCAAGATCAGGGTGGAGCCCCTGGAGTCCGGGGCCGGGTTGGAGTTCGTCGACGAGATCGTGGGCGGTGTGGTGCCCCGGCAGTTCGTCCCCTCGGTGGAGAAGGGCGTACGCGCCCAGATGGCCGAGGGGGTGGACTCCGGGTACCCGCTCGTCGACATCCGCGTCACGCTCTACGACGGCAAGGCGCACTCGGTGGACTCCTCCGACATGGCCTTCCAGAAGGCGGGCCGTCTGGCGTTGCGGGACGCGGCCGGGAACGGGAAGCTGGCGATGCTGGAACCGGTGGACGCGGTGTCCGTGGAGGTGGACGAGACCTACCTGGGGACCGTGATGAGCGACCTGTCCGCGCGGCGCGGCCGCGTAGTGGGCACGGAGACCGCGCCGGGCGGCCGGGCGGTCGTACGGGCCGAGGTGCCGGAACTGGAGATCACGCGGTACGCGGTGGAGCTGCGTTCGCTGTCCCACGGCACGGGCGTGTTCACGCGTTCCTACCTGCGCCACGAACCCCTGCCGCCGCAGGTGGCGGCCAAGATCCCGCGCCAGGGGAACGGAGGGTAGGCACGTGGTTCCCGCTCCCGTCACCTCGGGGATCCGACGTTCGGGCGAAGCGGAGGGCCGAAGCGAACTCACAGCACCCTGCCCGGCCTGCTGCGGTCGGCCAGCGCGGCGAACCGGAACGTGTTGATCGGATGGCTGGAGAGCAGGTTGACCAGCAGGACGAAGAACCCGGTGTCGGTGGTGGCGCGCGCGGCGATGTCGTCGAAGTCCACCGCCTGGTACAGGTACTTGCCGGCGGCCAGCACCCGCAGCCCGTGCATGCCCTCGGGGCAGTACTTGTAGGCGTGGTTGTCGGCGGTGTACTCCTGGGCGCGGCTGAGGGTCGCGCCCACACCCGGGATCACCTGGGCGACGGACACGCAGAACTGCCGCCAGAAGGACGTGTGTCCCGCCGCGATGTGGCCGACCTCGTGGCCGATGACGAACCGCAGCGCGTCGGGGTCGGCCAGGCGTCCGCCGACCTCGAACAGGTCACTGTTGACCGCCACGTACCTGCGCATGCCGTGGCCGGACGCGAACGCGTTGAGCACGCCGTTGCCCAGCACGACGTAGGCCTCGGGCACGCGCCGCATGTGGAACGCGGCGGCCGCCTCGGCGACCATCCGGTACGCCTCGGGGAACTGGGCCTCGGTGATGCGCACACCGTTGACCCGCTGGCGTGCGAACAGTTGGCCGCGCACGAAGTACACGAGCGCGGGGACGCTGAGCAGCAGGAGCGGCTCGTTGGGGTCGCCGTCGCGGGCGCGGCTGACCGCGCCCGCGACGGCGAGCAGTGTCACGAGGCAGCACACGACGAGGAGGGGGATCTCCCGCGGGTGCCGCAGCGCCCTGCGCACACCGGGGTCACCCCACCGCCAGGGTGTTCCCCGCACGCGCGGTCAGAGCCGGTAGTCGGGGTCGGGCCGGTCGTCGTCGGGTCCCTGGGGCGGTGGGGCGTCGTGCGCGCCTCCCCGCGGCGGAGGCCCTGAGAAGGCCGGACCGGACGGCGGCGTCTGGAGGGGCGGCGGATCCTGGCGCGGGTCGTCGTCCAGGTACGCCGCCATATCGGCGGACTGGGTCGACTCCTCGGCCTTCTCCGAACGCCACTCGTCGTCCTGGGCGTTCATCACCGCGCGCATGTCGGCGTCGTGCGTGGCGTGCGCCGGGTGCTCCTCGGAGGGGTCGTCCCACGAGGAGGCCAGGAACGCGCTGTCGTAGGCGTCGTTGCCGCCCTCGTGCGCCGGGGGCTCGGACGGCCTGGTGACGGGCGCCGGGGAGTCCGGGCCGGACGCGGACGTCCGCTCGCCGTGCCCGGGGCGCGGTGCGCTCGGCTCGGGCGCGTCCCCCGGCGGCGGGCCGGGGAAGGCGCCGCCCACGGGAGTGTCGACGGGCGGTGGGCCGGGGAAGGGCTCACCCCGCTCCTCCGGCGGCGGCCCCGGGAAGGCGCCGCCCACGGGGGCGTCGACGGGCGGCGGGGCCGAGAGCCCGGTCGGGAGCGCCTCCCCCTCGGGCGGGGCCACCGGGACCCCGGCCGCCGCCACCGGCGGCGGCGCGGTGGTCGGGGTGTCCGCAGGCGTCCGCTCCGTGGTCGGAGCACCCAGCGGGGCCGCCGTGGAGCGCTCGTCGCTCCCCAGGTAGGAGAGGGCGGCGACGGTGATCGCGGCGAGCCCGGCCCGGAGGGCGGGCTCGCGGGCGGGGGCGAAGAACGGGGAGTGCGGCCCGGGGACGTGGGCCATCTTCTCGTAGGGGGTGTCGCCGGGGGCGGCCTCCCACACGTCGTGCGGGGTGGCGCCGACGAACCAGAACACGTACGGGATGGGCTGGGGGTCGTCGGGCAGGCCGAAGCACCCGAAGTCCTCACTGGCCGTCGAGGGGTCCGGCAGGTGGATGACGTAGTCCTCGCCGAAGTAGGCCAGGTGCGCGGCACTGACCGCCTGCGTGCTGGCGGGGTCGTTGCGAGTGACGCCGACCGCCTGGAAGGACTCGATCTCCGGCTCGCGGGTGGCGCCGGAGGCGGCGGCCTCGGCGCGCACGATCCGCCCGACGGCCTCCTCCAGCTGGGCGATGACGGCCTCGTTGAGCGCCCGGGTGTTGATCTCCAGGACGGCCTCGTCCGGGATGATGTTCGCCTTGGTCCCCGCCTGGATCCGGCCGACGGTGAGCACGGCCGTCTCCCCGGGGCTCACCTCGCGGGAGACCACGCTCTGCAGGCGGGTGACGATGTTGGCGGCGATGAGCACCGGGTCGACCGTGGTGTGCGGCGCGGACGCGTGGCCGCCCTCGCCGTACACCCGCACGCGGTAGGAGCGCGCGGCGCCCATGATGACACCGGCGCGGTGGGAGATGAGTCCGGCGGGCTGCGGGCCCAGGTGTTGGGCGAGGATGACGTCGGGACGGCCGAAGCGGTCGAAGAGGCCGTCGTCGAGCATCGCCCGGGCGCCGTCGAGCATCTCCTCCGCGGGCTGGGCGACGATCATCACCGTCCCGGACCACTCCTGGCGGGTCTCGGACAGCAGGTCGGCCGCGCCGACCAGGCAGGCGGTGTGCGCGTCGTGCCCGCAGGCGTGCATGACCGGGACCTCGGCGCCGTCGTCGTCCACCGCGCGCGCCGTACTGGCGTAGGGCAGGCCGGTCCGCTCCTCCAGGGGGAGGGCGTCCATGTCCGCGCGCAGCATGACGGTCGGGCCGGGGCCGTTGCGGAGGACGCCGACCACGCCGGTCCCGCCGACGCCCGTGTGCACCTCGTAGCCGGTCTGCGTGAGCCATTCGGCGACGCCGCTGGCGGTGCGCTGCTCGGAGTGGGACAGTTCCGGGTTCTTGTGCAGATCGACGTAGAACCCCTCCACGAGCGGGAACAGCTCGTCGAGGAGTCGCATGACCACGCTCCCGTGCTGGGCGGCACGGTTGGGGTCCACCGCGTGCGGCACGGTTTCCACCGCCTTCTTCGTTCTCGACTGTGTGGGCGCTGCCCGCGGGCACTGCCGGGGTCAGCCTATCGGCGCGCCCGTCGACACCCCACACCGCGGCGGTCACCCAGGGTCCACACAACGTGCCGGAAGGGTGAGGATCTGCACACGCGTGGTCACCGCGCCCTCCGTGTCCGCACCCGCGCGACCGCCCCTGCCTCCGGGGTTCGGCGGCGGATCCGCACCGCTTCGGCGGGCGCGGCGGATTTGCGCGAACCCCTGGCATGACGCAGCATGTCTCAGTAAGGTAACGCTGCACCTCCGGGTTCACGGCCTTCCGGCGACCCTCCCGCGCCATCCCCCGGACGCGGTCCCGCGCACATCGGGACCGTGCTCAGCCGGGGCGCCGGACCTGACGAACCCACGACGGTCCAAGGAACACACCCGGATCGGCTCGGCCCCCGCCGTTCGGCGCCGACGTCGCCCATACGGCCCGGGGACCGTGCATCTGTCCCAGAACCAGTCAACTCGGAGTCCGCTCGTGGCCCCACCCATGACCAGCCCGCCCTCGCGTGACCACCACCCGGGGGCCGACGCCGCGCCGACCGGCGCCCATCCTCCGGCGAGGAACCCCGCACCCGGACGGGACGCCCGCCTGGACAACGCCAAGTTCGTCCTCATCACCCTCGTCGTGGTCGGCCACGCGATCGAACCGCTCGGCGGCTACGCGCCCGCGGGTGCCCTGTACTACTGGATCTACTTCTTCCACATGCCCGCGTTCATCCTGATCAGCGGGTACCTGTCACGGAACTTCGACGCCTCGTCGAACCGCGTGGAGAAGCTCGTCCTGTCCCTGGCCGTCCCCTACCTCATCTTCTGGACGGTCCACCAGACGATCTACGCCGTCGACCGCGGCGGGCTCCCGGACTCCCTGTCCGTCCTCAAACCCACGTGGACCCTGTGGTTCCTGGTGGCCCTGTTCCTGTGGCGGCTCAGCGTGCCCGTGTGGCAGCGGCTGCGCTGGCCCGTCGCGATCTCCGTGGTCATCTCGGTGTTCGCCGCCACCGCCGACCTCGGCGACACCCTGTCGCTGGGACGCGTGCTCAGCTTCCTGCCCTTCTTCGTCCTGGGCCTGAGCCTGCGCCCGGAGCACTTCGCCCACCTCGACCGGTGGTGGGTGCGGATCTGCTCGGTGGCGGTCCTGGCCACCACCGCCGTCCTGGCCCCGACGATCTCGGACCACCTGAGCCGGGACTGGCTGTTCTGGCGCGAGAGCCTCACCGACCGCGCCATCGACCCCCTGCTGCCGAGCATGGGCATCCGGCTCGCGTTCATGGCGCTGGCCCTGCTGATGAGCGTGTCCGTGCTCGCCCTCACCCCCAGGCGGCGCACCTGGATGACGAGGCTGGGCGCCTACTCCCTCTACGTCTACCTGGGGCACTCGGTGGCGCTCATCCTGCTCAAGGACACCGCCTGGTACGACGTCATGCCCGCCCCCCAGACCCTGGCCGCCTCCATCGCCCTGGGGCTCGCCCTCACGCTGGTGCTGTGCGCCCCGTGGGTGCGCGGGGGCCTGCGGTGGGCGGTCGAACCGCAGTTGACGTGGGTCCTGCGTGAGGACTCCGTGCTCCGGGTGAACCGTTCCCGCGACGCCTCCGGCAGGGGGCGGGCCTGGCGGAAGCCGCAGCGGACCGGCGCGACGGACTCCTGACGAGGGACGGAACGCGTGTGGCCCCCGGGACGCGTCCCGGGGGCCACACGCGCGTTCGCGGACGGTTCAGCTGTCACCGTGCCCGGAGGGGGGCGAGGTGGCCGCGAGTTCGCGGGAACGCGCCTCGAAACGGCGGGTCTCCCGCCACAGCCGCGCGACCAGGACCGCCTCGAAGAAGCCCAGCGCCGCGCAGGAGAGCACCGCGACCGGCAGGATCAGGCTGTCCAGCGGCGACACGAGCGAGACCAGCGCGGTCACCGGGGCGACCACGCACAGGAACATCTCGAACTCGATCCCGCTGAACAGGTGCGGACGCACGCGGCGGCGGAGCAGCCAGGCGCGGACCCGGGCGTACAGACCGGTCGGGGCGGACGCGCCCGCCTCGGCCGGGGCGTCGGCGGCGTCGTTCTCCGGGTCCTCCTCGGCGGCGGCCTCGGGTTCGGTCTCCCCCGCCGCGGCGGCCAGGGCGCGCCGCATCGACCGTCGGGTCTTGGCGATCTGGGAGGCGTTGAGGTAGCGCAGCAGGTCGAAGAAGACCACGAACGGGGCGGCGATGAGGTAGGCGGCGCTGCCCGTGGCGGCCCACTGGCCGATGAGCAGAGCCGTCACGCAACCGAAGAAGCGGATACGGTCGAAGACGAAGTCGACCCACGAGCCGAACACCGAACCGGTGCCCTTCAGCCGGGCGATCTTGCCGTCCATGCAGTCGAGCACGAAGCTGAGGTGGAAGAGCAGGGCGCCCAGCGACAGCCAGGCCCACCCCGCCGGTCCCGCCCAGGCGGGGACGGCGAAGCAGACGGCGGACAGCAGGCCCAGCACGCCCGCGCCCAGCGTGAGCTGGTTCGGGGTGATGTTCGTGCGGTTGGCCGTCCAGACCACCAGCCGTCCGGCGAGGGGGTCGACGAGGAAGACCGTCCACCAGGCGTCCCTGGCCTTGTAGGTCTCCGCCTTGACATGAGCGAGCGTGAAACGCGACATGCGGGCTCTCCAGAAGCGCCCGTCCCCCGAGCGGACCCGGCGGCACGCGGCGTGGGACCGGGAAGGGCTGTGACAGCGGGAATCCGGCCATCATGCCAGATGGGGGGTCGTGCGACCTAATCGGTGACGGCATACTTGACAGGTAAGAGGGGGATCAACAGGCGCCGCCTGCGCGAGCAGCAGCGGAGTGGTCCACCCCCTTCGGTCTCGACCGAGGTAGAGGCATTGCGTTTTCTCAACGACCAGGTCCCGCAGCAGGACCTGACCTACAGCGACGTGTTCATGGTCCCGTCCCGCAGCGCGGTGGGTTCGCGGCTGAGCGTGGACCTGTCGTCGCAGGACGGCACCGGCACCACCATCCCGCTGGTCGTGGCGAACATGACCGCGGTGGCCGGTCGTCGGATGGCCGAGACCGTCGCCCGGCGCGGCGGCATCGCGGTCATCCCGCAGGACATCCCGATCGAGGTGGTCTCCGACGTGGTCGCGTGGACCAAGGAGCGGCACCTGGTCCACGACACCGCCATCACGCTCAACCCGGCCAGCACCGTGGGCGAGGCGCTCAATCTGCTGCCCAAGCGGGCGCACAACGCCGTGATCGTGATCGACGACGCCCGCCGCCCGCTCGGCGTGGTCACCGAGGCCGACTGCTCCGGGGTCGACCGCTTCGCGCAGCTGCGCGACGTGATGACCACCGAGCTGGTGACCATCCCGGCGGACACCGAGCCCCAGGAGGCGTTCGGGATCCTGCACGACCACCGGCACCGCCTGGCGCCCGTGGTCGACGGTGACGGCGCCCTGGTGGGTGTGCTGACCCGGACCGGCGCCCTGCGCTCCACCCTGTACACGCCCGCCGTCGACGACCGGAACCGCCTCCGCGTGGCCGCCGCCGTGGGCATCAACGGCGACGTGGCGGGCAAGGCCGCCGAACTGCTGTCGGCCGGTGTGGACACGCTGGTGATCGACACCGCGCACGGCCACCAGGAGAAGATGGTCTCCGCGATCGCCAAGGTGCGCGCGCTGTCGCCGTCGGTGCCGCTCGTGGCGGGCAACATCGTCACCGCCGAGGGCACCCGGGACCTCATCGAGGCGGGCGCCGACATCGTCAAGGTCGGTGTGGGCCCCGGCGCGATGTGCACGACCCGCATGATGACCGCGGTCGGCCGCCCGCAGTTCTCCGCCGTGCTGGAGTGCGCGGAGGCCGCCCGGGAGCTGGGCAAGCACGTGTGGGCGGACGGCGGTGTGCGCCACCCGCGCGACGTCGCGCTCGCGCTGGCCGCCGGCGCGTCCAACGTCATGGTGGGGTCGTGGTTCGCCGGTACCTACGAGTCCCCGGGCGACGTCATGCGTGACGCCGAGGGCAGGCAGTACAAGGAGAGCTTCGGCATGGCGTCGGCCCGCGCCGTCAAGCTCCGCACCGCCGACGACTCCCCGTTCGACCGCGCCCGCAAGGCCCTGTTCGAGGAGGGCATCTCCACGGGCCGGATGTACCTGGACCCGGAGCGGCCGAGCGTGGAGGACCTCATCGACCAGATCATCGCCGGTGTGCGCAGCTCGATGACGTACGCGGGCGCCACCTCGCTCGCCGAGTTCCACGAGCGCGCGGTCGTGGGCGTGCAGAGCGCGGCGGGTTACAACGAGGGCCGACCGGTCCCGACCAGCTGGTAGCCGTGCTTCTCGCGGCCTCGCAAGCTCGTCTGGTTCTCGGCGCGCCGAGAACCGGGATTCCTCATCCTCGGCGGCGCCTGTCGCTCGTTCCTCGCTAGCGGCCCGCCTCGTCCTGCAGAACCCCGCTCGGGGTGGCTCAGTCCGAGGACTGGCGTGCGGCGAGCACCGCCTTCCGGTGCTCGCCGCACAGCCGGTCGGCGTGGCGGACCGGCTCGGGCACGCGGTACCTCGGTGACAGGCGCAGCACCAGGTCGGCCGCTCCCTCCAGGTCCACGCGGTGGCCCACCGAGACGTAGACGGGTTTGACGCCCGCACGGGTGCGCAGCACGCGCCCGATCACCTCCGCCCCCTCGGCGGCGAGCGCCGTGGAGTCCTCGACGACCTCCGAACGGCCGGCGACCATCGGCGTCCAGGCGCCCCGCTCCCGGCCCGGTGCGCTGTGTTTGCCGTACAGGACGGACTTGGCCGAGCCGAGCACGGGCAGGTCGAGCAGCACCCCCAGGTGGCAGGCGACGCCGAACCGCCGGGGGTGGGCCAGGCCGAAGCCGTCGCACAGGTACACGTCGGGGGTGACGGTGAGCGCGCCCAGCGCCTCCAGGACCGGGGGCAGCTCCCGGAAGGCGAACAGCCCAGAGACGTAGGGGAACGTCGGTTCGGCGGAGATGACGGCCGAGTCGACGACCTCCAACGTGCGCGCGTCCAGGACCACCGCCGCCGCGGACAGCGCCGAGTCGTCCCTGGCGTAACTGACGTCCAGGCCCGCGACCAGCTCCACCGCGTCCGGGTCCAGCGGTTCCTCGCGCACCCGGTCGGCCATGCGCCGTTGCAGCGCGGTGGCCTCGCGGGGCTCTCTCGGCCACAGGTCCGGGTCGTCCAGCACCCGGCGCACCCGTTCCGCGATCTCCGACACCCTCGTCCCCCGTTCCTCACGTCGGCCCACCGCCGTGGGCCGCCACCGGTTCGGCACCATCCAACCGCCTCCGGGCCGCCGGACGGTAGTCGGGGCTCGCCGCGGCCGCGGAGGGCGGCCGGGCACGGCGTCGGGACGTGCTGCCCGGCCTCGGCCACGGTCGGGCAAGCCCCGGTCAAATTCCCCGTGCGGATTCCACTCGAGGCGTGTGCGCCGCGTTGTGCGGTACTCCACAGTGCCGGACGCTCAAGCCAACCGCGGGCGGCAGTACTGTGGAACACGGAATTTGCACTGACTGGTCAGTTCAAAAATGGGAGGCCGCAAGGATGCGTCGGGCCACCGGAGCTCGCGTCCACGCCGAGGGCGTCACACTCACCACCCGCGAGGGACCCGTCTACACGGACGTCGACTTCACCGCACGCCCCGGAACCCTCACCGTCTTCCAGGCGGACTCCGGCGGCGGCCGCAGCTCCCTACTGCTCACCCTGACCGGCCGGATGCGCCCCTCCTCCGGAGAACTGCACGTGGACGGCTACTCCCTGCCCAAGCAGGCGCGCAAGGTCCGCAGGATCAGCGCGCTGGGCCTGATGGACGAGGTCAACGCACTCGACGACCGCCTCCGCGTCAGGGAGCACCTCTCCGAGGGGATGCTGCTGCGGTTGCGTCCCGGGGCGCGCGCCCTCACCGACCAGGCCATGGCGGCGGTCGGCCTCGCGGACCTCGACCGCACCACCCTGGTCAAGGAACTGACCATGCTCCAGCGCCGACGGCTGGGCGTGGCCCTCGCCCTCCTGGCCGAACCCCGGCTGCTCGCCGTCGACAACGTCGACGGCGGCCTCAGCGCCGAGCACCAGGCCGACATGTGGCGCACGCTCAAGGACCTGGCGGAGGAAGGACTCACGGTGATCGCCACCTGCGCCGACGACGAGGAACTCGGCTCCGTCGCCGACCCCGACACCCAGGGGCCGATCCCCATCCGCCAGGGGGAACCCGCCGCCGGGGCCGACGCCCCCCAGGAGGCGGACGCCCACGGCGCCGTGCACATCGGTGAGCTGCTCGGCGACGGGCACCGCGAGGACGAGGAGGACCACCGTGGCCAGGCGTAGACTCCCGCGCGCTCCGCGCGTGCGCCCCTTCGCGGTCCCCCGCCTGGGGCTGCTGACCATGCGCTCCTTCCTCCGGTCGCCGCTGCCCACGGCGGCGCTGGCGGCGTTGCTGCTCATCCCCCTGCTGTACTCCGGGATGTACCTGTGGTCCTTCTGGGACCCGTTCGGCCGGATGAGCCACCTGCCGGTCGCACTGGTCAACGAGGACGTCCCGGTCCAGGTGGGGGACGAGGAGGTCGACGTGGGCGGCGAGCTCACCGAGACCCTCATCGACGACGGGGAGCTGGACTGGCGGCTGGTCGACGCCGAGGAGGCCGCGCGCGGGCTCAGCGACGGGACCTACTACGTCTCCCTCACCATCCCCGCCGACTTCAGCGAGAACCTGACCTCGCCGTCCCGCGACCGCGAGGAACCGGTCCCGGCGCTGCTGAGGGCCGACTACAACGACTCCAACGGCTTCACCGCCCGCCAACTGGGCAACAGCGCGTTCAAGGAGGTGCGCGACGCGGTCGCCGGCTCCACGGTCAGCGGCTACCTCGACGAGATCTTCCTGGGGTTCAACGAGATCCACGGCAAGACCGAGGACGCCGCCGAGGGCGCGGACGAGCTCGCGGGCGGCGCCGACAGCGCCGAGGAGGGGTCGGGCGAGCTGTCCGACGGCATCGACACCGCGCACACGGGAGCCGGTGAGCTGAGCAGCGGGCTGGACGAGCTGTACACCGGCTCCCAGGATCTGGCGACGGGGGCCAACACCGCCTCCGAGCAGGTCTCGGCCAAGGTCGAGGCGCTCAACGAGTTCACCGAGGAGTACCTCCCCGACCTGGAGGAGGAGGACATCCCGGCCATCCAGGAGCACGCCGCGCTGGCCGCCGAGATCGCCGACGGCATGGTCACGGCGCTGGAGCTGCTGCCCGAGGAGATCGACACCGAGCACATGGAGTCGGCCGACCAGCGCCTGGACGCCTGGATGGAGGAGCATCCGGAGCTGGAGACCGAGATGCCCGAGCTGTACGGCATCCTCACCGAGGTCCAGGACGCGCTGGACACCGCCCTGTCCACGGCCCGGTTCGTCAACGACAACCGCGAGGACATCGAGTCGCTCGCCGAGGAGGCCGCCGCTCTGGCCGCCAAGGCCGAGGAGCTCTCCCAGGACCTCCCCGAGCTGATGGACAAGGCCGAGAGCGCCCGCGACGACGTGGACGATCTGGCCGAGGGGCTGGAGGCGCTGGCCGAGGGGGCGGAGGAGATCCGTGACGGCCTGGCGGTGGCGTCGGACGGCGCGAGCGACCTGAACGACGGCCTGGGTGAGCTCAGCGGCGGCGCCGGCGACCTCCACGAGGGGCTGGGCGATCTCGCCTCCGGTTCGGACGAGCTCGCCGAGGGCCTGGCCGAGGGGGTGGAGGAGATCCCCACCTACTCCGACGAGGGGCGCGACACCGCCTCCGACATGATGAGCCAGCCCGTCCGGCTCGACAGCACCATCGACAACGAGGTGCCCAACTACGGGACCGGCTTCGCCTCGTTCTTCGTCCCGCTGTCCCTGTGGGTGGGGGCCATGGTGGTGTTCATGGTGCTGCCCGCGCTGTCCTCACGCGCGCTGGCGTCGTCGGCCGCGTCGTGGCGGGTGGCCTTCGCGGGCCGGATCGTGCCGCTCCTGCTCGGCTTCGGACAGGTGGTCATCATGCTGGCCGCGCTGCACGCCTTCCTCGGGCTGGAGTCGTGGAACTGGCCGCTGCTGCTGGCGTTCCTGCTCCTGACCTCGGCCGCGTTCACCGCGACCGTGCAGTTCCTGAACGTGAAGTTCAACGCGGCGGGGCGTGTGCTCGCCCTGGTGCTGCTGGTGCTCCAGCTGACCTCGGCGGGCGGCACCTACCCGATCGAGACCAGTCCCGGGTTCTTCCAGGCGATCGCGCCCTTCCTCCCGCTGCACTGGGCGGTGACGGCGATGCGCCAGCTGCTGGGCGGCGGCGACATGTCGATCGTCTGGTCGGCCTTCGGCGTGATGTCGCTGTGGCTGGTCGTGCCGCTGCTGCTGACGTGGCTGGCGGTGGAGCGCAAGCGCGTCTGGACCATGTCCTCCCTCTACCCCGCTCTGAAGCTCTGATGGCGGGCTCGGCCCCGACCGGGGCAGAATGGATCGGATGAGCGTGAGCACTCCCCAAGGTGCGCGCCCCCGGAGCGGGCGGCGCGAGGCCACCCGACAGCGCCTGTTCGACGCGGCGATCGCCCTGATCTCCGAGCAGGGGTACGGGGCGACCACGGTCGACGAGATCGCCGAACGCGCCGGGGTCGCCAAGGGCACCGTCTACTACAACTTCGGCGGCAAGAGCGAGCTGTACACGGCCCTCATGGAATGGGGGGTGACACGGCTGGCCGACACGCTGAAGGAGGCGGTGCCCGCGCCCGGCCCGGGCGTGGGGCCCCGGGAGGCACTGAGCGAGGTGCTGCGCGCCGGTGTGGTCTTCATCGGGACACACGAGGCGCTGGCCCGTCTGCTGATGGCCGAGGCGTGGCGGACCAACCGGGCGTGGTACACCACGGTCCGGCAGATCCGGACCCAGGCGATCGGCGTGATCACCGACCTCCTCGACGACCTCGTCCGGGAGGGGCTGGCGCGACCGGACCTGGACACCTCCCTTGCGGGATCGGCGCTGTTCGGCATGGTGGTGTCCGTGGCCCTCGACTGGCGGACGCTCCAGCCGGACCGGCCGATCGAGGACATCCACACCACCCTGGCGCACATGACGGAGGGGCTCATCGTCCCGTCGTCTCCTCCGCCCGTGCGGTGACGTCCGCGTAAGTACGAGAGGGCTCCGCGATGGCCGACCTGTACCCCCTGCTCCCCTTCACCGCGGGGCTGATCACACTGTGGATCGTGACCCGGGACACCCGCCTCGACCTGCGCCTGGCCCGCCACGGGGTGCGGGCCAAGGGGCGGGTGATCGGCTACAACGAGACCTCGTCCTCCTCACGGATGATCGTGCAGTTCCGCACCGAGGACGGCGAGGAGGTGCACGCCGAGCACGAGAACACGGGGTGGACGGCCTCGCGCGCCGGGGAGATCGTCACCGTCTCCTACGACCCGAACGCCCCGGAGCTGGCCCGGATCATCTCCGCGCCGTGGCTGAGCCGCTGGGTGCGCGGGCTCTTCGGGGGGATGGGGACGGTACTGCTGCTCAGCGGTCTGCTGCTGGGCTACCTGGCGTGGGTGTGAGGTCCTCCGCCCCGGCCGGAGGCGTCGGCGGGCGGTAGCGGACCAGGCGGTCGGGCAGCCCGCCGTCGAGCGTGGAGCGGGTGCGCACGCGGACCCCGCACACCAGGTCGGCCAGGCCCACCCGGTCGCGACGCACGACGAGGGTGCTGCCGTGCACGGCGACCACCGCCAGGGCGATCCACCAGTGGCCGAGGGTGAGCGACACGACCACCGGCGCCTGGAACAGCAGGGTGCGTGACAGCACCCGCCACCGGGCGGCCGGGAGCGGGCGCCCGCGCTCGGCCAGCGCCAGGCGGAGGGCCGCGCTCCCCGGTGCGCAGCGGTCGCGGCGCGCCAGGGGCACGAGCAGGCCGAGGACGGCGGCCAGCCCGAGCGGGACGGCCGTCGCGACCGCCTCCCCGGCCCGGGGGTCCAGCGGGCCGAACAGGCGGGCCAGGGCGATGAGCGTGGCCGACCCGTACCACCACGTCCCCAGGTCGAGCAGGGCGCCGAGCATCCGCCGGGAGGGGGCGGGCGCGGCGCGGTCGGCCACGGCGGAGGGCCACCCGCGGGCCGGGCCGCCGGGCCACAGTGGCAGGAGCCACCGCGCCGCCGCCCAGCCGACGAGGACCCCGACCACGCCGAGCCCGGCGACCAGCGGGGAGGTGGGGGCGTAGGCGCACGGGTAGACCCCCAGCAGCCCGGTGGCACGTACCGCGTGCACCGCCGCGGCCAGGGCCGTACCGAGCGCGAGGGTGCGCCACAGCCCCAGCCGGAAGCGGTAGCGCCCCAGGAAACCGACCGGCACGAGGACAGCGCACCCCAGGAGCAGGGATCGCGGAGTGTGGGCGGGATGGGGCGGCTCGGGCCACGTCGGCGGGACGGCTTCGGCGAACGGGGAGCAGAGTCCGTCGACGAAGGCGGGCAGCGGCCAGACCGCGTACGCCGCCAGCCCCGTCCCCGTGAGCACGGCCGCCATGGTGAGCTGGCCGCTCCAGCCGTGGACCGCGCCGTAGCGGCGGTGCTGGCCGCCCAGTGCGAGCGCCACCCCCAGCGTGACCAGCAGGGGAACGGCCGCGACGGCCACCTCGACCACGGCCTGTCCCCCGCCGAAAGGCTGCACCATTCCCGTTCCCCCGCTCACCCCGGTCCGGAGCCGTCCGCTCCGAAGAACATGACCTGGGCCCTTCACTCCGGGGCGCAACGCTAGTACGCTCCGGCGGAGCGTGTGACCCGAACACCCCTTTGTCCTGGTACGGTCCAATACCGCTGATGACGTTCGCCTGGCGCGGTGACACACCTTCCGCGCCCTACGTGACCTTTGTCCCACCACCCCGCTCACAGACAAGGGATAACGCGTGTGAGCAGCTGACGAGTGCGCCTGGCCCAGTCCCACCCCCGTTGGGCCACCCGGATCCGCCGACAGGGACGGATCGAGATAGCATCCCCAGACGCCGAAACGGCACAAAAGTCGTTACTCTGCGGTAGACCCCCCGCCTCCCCCGGCCACCGGACATGACCAGCGGAGCGGCGGGAGGACCTCGCGCGAGACGCCCTCCGGCACCGACCCCCCGGCACCGGAAGGCGAGCCGACCCCCGGCACCGCATCGAGACGACGTCGACGCGGATCGACAGGAGAACCGTGCAAGCAGTACAGAAGCGACGCGGACGGACCATCGCCGCCCGGATCCGCTCCATGGTCATGATCCCCACCGCCGCGCTGGTCGCGCTCTGGCTGATCATCACGTTCGTCCTGGCCTACGACGCGGTCTTCCAGATCCTGCGTTCCAAGGCGACCGACGAGATGGTGACCCCCGCCGCCGTCGGCCTGGTGCGGGTGATGGAGGAGCGCTCCGCCACCATCGCCTACCTCGAACGTCCCGACGACGCCGAGATCGAGCAGGAGATGATGGCGGCGCGCCAGGAGTCCGACGCCACCCTCGGCGTGGTCATCGAGGATCTCATCGGTTTCGTCGACCTCTCCCCGGGCCGGACCGGGGAGATGATCGAGAACCTCTACGACCACTACGGCGACATCAACCGGATCCGCGCCGCGGTCGACTCCGGCTCCGCCTCCCGCGACGCCGTCCTCGACTACTACGACACCCTGATGACCGCGGGCGCCGACGTCTTCGACGCCCAGGGGCGCGACGGCAGCGACGGCGCGGCCGTCAGCCCCGGGTTCACCGCCGTCTACATGTTCCGCACCGTCGACGCGTTCGCCCGCACCGACGCCCAGCTCTCCCGCGCCTTCGCCACCGGCGAGCTCACCCACGAGGACCAGCACGAGTTCACCCGGCTCGTCGGCACCTACCAGAACCTCCTGGAGGCCAACGCCCACTACCTGGAGGGGCCCGGCCAGCTCGAACGCTACGAGGAGCTGATGGCCAGCCCGGAGTACGCGTCGCTGTTGGAGATGCAGGAGGAGATCATCCACCGGCACATCCCCACGGAGACGGTCTACGACCCGACCACCGGCCAGCAGGAGACCGTCCAGGACCTGACCATGCCGGTCGACTCCGATCAGTGGCGCGCGGCCTACGACCACACGCTCTCCGAGCTGACCGACCTGGGCGCCAACGAGGCCCTGTACTCCGCCGACCTCACCCGCGACTACGCCTGGTCGCGGATGTTCTGGGCGGTGGCCGTCAGCCTCGGTTCGGCCGCCGTGATCGCCGTGGCCTTCACCCTGGCCCGCAGATCCTCCCAGAACCTCACCCAACGCCTGCTGCGGCTGCGTGACGACTCCATCGACCTGGCCGAGAACCGGCTGCCCGACATCATGCGCCGCCTGCACGAGGGTGAGCGCGTGGACACCGGTACGGCCATGCCGGGGCTGTCCACCGCCGACGACGAGATCGGCGACGTGGCGCGGGCGTTCAACTCCGCCCAGCGCGCGGCCGTCGAGGAGGCCGTCCAGCAGACCGAGCTGCGCCACGGCGTCAACCGGGTCTTCCTCAACATCGCCCACCGCAGCCAGACGCTGGTCCACCGCCAGCTGCGCCTGCTGGACAGGATGGAGCGTGAACAGGAGGACCCGGAGCAGCTGGAACAGCTGTTCAAGCTCGACCACCTGGCCACCCGGTCCCGCCGCAACGCCGAGAACCTGCTCATCCTCGGCGGGGAGGCGCCCGGCCGGACCTGGCACCGGCCGATGCCGCTGATCGACGTGCTGCGCGGGGCGATCTCCGAGTCCGGCGACTACACCCGCGTCAAGCGCGAGCGCATCGCCCGCGTGCACCTCAACGGCCCCGCCGTCGCCGACGTCATCCACCTGGTCGCCGAGCTGGTCGACAACGCCGCGATGTTCTCCCCGCCCCACACGCACGTGCGGCTGAGCAGCGAGGAGGTGCCCAACGGCGTGACGATCGAGATCGAGGACCGCGGCCTGGGCATGACCGACGGCGAACTCGCCTCGGCCAACGCGCTGCTGTCGAACCCGCCCGAGTTCGACGTCATGCGGCTGAACGAGAAGATGCGCCTCGGCCTGTTCGTGGTCTCGCACCTGGCGCACCGGCACGGCATCCGGGTGCACCTGCGCTCGTCGCCCTACGGCGGCGTCCAGGCGATCGTCCTGCTGCCGCACGAGCTCATCGCCGGCGGCCGTCCGCAGTCCTCCCCCGCCGAGGAGGAGGACATCTGGGAGGTCCGCGCGATCCCCGACCGTCCGGCGTCCCCGGCCGGGGGCGGCGCCAAGCCGGTGCTCACCCCGGTGGCGGCGCCTCCGTCCGACGGCACGACCGCCGACGCGGCCGGGAGCGGGGGCGAGGAGACGGCTCCGCGCCCCGCGCCCACCCTGGCCGCCGCACCGGACCCGGCCGCCGCCGACGACGGAGACGACACCACCGGGGAGGCGGACGGCGGAGCCACGGTCGACACGGCCGGGAACGGCTCCGAGAACGGCGACGCCGACACGGCCCCCGCGTCGGACGCCGCCGTACCGGCCGAGGACCTCCTGGACTCGGACGAGAACGGCGACGGCCCCCTGCCGTCCCGCACCCGCGGCGCCGGTCGGACCGGCGACGAGGCCACGAGCCCCGCGGCCGCCCGCCCCGCCCTGCCCGTCCGCGCCCCCGGCGCCACCAAGGTGTCCGAGCGCTCCTTGGGCACCGACGTGTTCGGCTCCGGTTCCGCGGACGTGGTCGAGGCCGGAGGCGGTCGCCCGCCGCTCCCCAAGCGGCGTCCGCAGGAGAACCTGGCCCCGCAGCTCGCGGCCGACCCCCCTGAGGACCCGGCCGGACCGGCGGCGGGGATGGGTGCCGACGCCGGCAGGGCCCAGGGCGGCTCCCCCGACGGCGCTGAGCGGCTCGCACGCCTGCGCCGGAACATGTCCGCGTTCCAGAAGGGGACGGACCGCGGACGGCGCGAAGGCAAGCAGCAGACCCACGACACCGACAAGGACGCCTAACGTGACGAGCACCCCTGACAGCGCCGACCTCGGCAACGGCGCGGGCAAGAAGGACATCGACTGGCTGCTGGACGAGCTGCTCGACCGCGCGGTCGGGTCGCGGCACGCGATCGTGCTGTCGGCCGACGGACTGCTCATCGGCCGCTCCCGCGACCTGGTCAAGGAGGACGCCGAGCACCTGTCCGCGGTGGCGTCCGCCTTCCAGAGCCTGGCCCGGGGCACCGGACGTCACTTCGGCGGCGGCGAGGTCCTGCAGACCGTCGTGGAGATGGAGAGCGCCTACCTGTTCGTCACCGGCGCCGGACGCGGCGCCTGCCTGGCGGTCCTGGCGGAGGAGAGCGCCGACGTCGGCCTCATCGCCTACGAGATGAACGTACTGGTCGAGCAGGTGGGCCGGTACCTGGACGCCGCCCCCAGAAGCGAGGGCGCGACCGGGGAAGCCACACGATAGGGGGCGGTTATGCAAGCGCACAACGAGCACGACCCGGGCGAGATACCGCACGGCCTCCCGCACCGCGACGCGGTCGGCGGTTTCGGCTCGGACGAGTCGGAGCCGACCGGTCAGCAGGAGGCCGGCCCCCTCGTCCGCCCGTACGTGATCGCGCAGGGACGTGACCACGCGGACACCGTGCGGCTGGACATGATCAGTGTCGTGATCGCCGCCAAGCGGGCCGAGGTGGACGAGATGGCGCTCGAACCGGAACAGCTCCGCATCCTGGAGCTGTGCCGCCGCCCCCAGTCGGTGGCCGAGGTGTCCGCGCACCTGGACATCCCCGTCGCCGTCGTCAAGGTCCTGCTCAGCGACCTCCTCAACCGCGGTCTGGCTCTGGCCCGCGCCCCCTACACAGCGAAGAGCCCGGTGAGCCGGGACGTACTCCAGGCGGTACTCGATGGCATCCAAAGACTCTGACAACGACGACCAGGCACCCGTCCCGTCGGCGCTGAAGATCCTCGTGGCGGGCGGTTTCGGCGCCGGTAAGACCACGATGGTCGGTTCGGTGAGCGAGATCGCCCCGCTCAGCACCGAGGAGGTGATGACGGAGGCCAGCTACGGGATCGACGACCTGTCCGGGGTGGAGTCCAAGGGGACCACGACCGTGGCGCTGGACTTCGGCCGCATCACCATCAGTCCCACCCTCGTCCTGTACCTGTTCGGCACCCCGGGCCAGGAGCGCTTCTGGTTCATGTGGGAGGAGCTGTCCGAGGGCGCACTCGGGGCGATCGTCATCGCCGACACGCGCCGTCTGGAGACGTGCTTCGCGGCCGTGGACTTCTTCGAGCGGCGCGGCGTGCCGTTCGTGGTGGCGGTGAACTGCTTCGAGGGAGCGCACCGGTACGAGGAGGACGAGGTGCGGGACGCGCTCAGCCTCGATCCGTCCATCCCCGTGGTGCTCAGCGACGCACGCGACCGCGAGTCCTCCAAGAACGTGCTGCTCACGCTGGTCAACCGGGTCGCCGAGCGGATGGCCGCCTAGCCGTGCCCGGTTCGGCGCGGCCGGTGGACTCCCCGGCCGCGCCGGAGCGGACGGGACCGCTCACGTTTACACACGGTGCTTACCGGTAAAGTTCGGGCCGTGAGGCACCGCGTGCACGCACGTGTCGCACGTCCACGGCCCCCTGCCCCCGGCGCGGTCGGGCCCGCACCGAGGCGACTGGAGAACACATGAAGCGGTTCGAGTGGCGCGACCGTATCCACGCGCTGGACGCCGAAGCCGACTGCGAGCGGATCGTCAACATCCTGGGCAGCCACGAGTTCCCGTGGGACATCGAGCAGGCTCTGGGGCTGGCCCTCTACCGCACCTACGCCGTCCCCAGCATCGGCGAGCTGCTGGCCCGGACCAAGGAGTTCACCTCCCGGACCCAGCACCGGTACGACGACACCGCACTGATCCTGGGCGACATCCTGGAGCACGGTTTCGGACCGGGGCGGGGGCGCGACGCGCTGCGCCGCATGAACCAGATGCACCGCTCCTACTCCATTGCCAACGACGACTACCGCTACGTCCTCAGCACCTTCGTCGTCATGCCGGTGCGCTGGCTCAACGACTACGGCTACGGGTGGCGGCGGCTGACCGACCACGAGATCGCCGCCAGCACCAACTACTACCGCAAGCTCGGCAGGCACATGGGGATCAAGGACATCCCCGAGACCTACGAGGAGTTCTACGAGCTCTTCGACTCCTACGAGCGCGAGCACTTCGCCTACACCGAGGGCGGCCGCGCCGTCTCCGACGCCACCCTCGCGCTGATGGCGGACTTCTACCCCGCCTGGCAGCGGCCGCTGATCCGCCCGTTCACCCGGGCCCTCCTGGACGAACGCCTGATCCGGGCCTTCGACTACCCCGCGCCGCCCCGTGCCTGGCGGACGCTCGCCCGCACCGCCCTCCGCCTGCGCGCCAGGGCGGTGCGCCGGATGAAGCCGCGCGAGGAACCGCGTCGGGTCCGGCAGAGCCCGAACATCCGCAACTACCCGAACGGCTACGCCCCGTCCCGGATCGGCACCTTCCCCAAGGGCTGCCCGGTCCCGCACGACCTGGCCACCGTGGAGGTGCCCGGTACGGGAGCGCGCGTTCCCGCCCCCGGGCAGGAACTCGCCCCCGACGCCCGGTCCGGGGCCCGCTCCGCCCCGGTCGGTTCCACGGCCCGGCCCGCGGAACCGACCGAACGCTGACCGCCCCCGTCCACGGCCATGTCCCCGCCGTCCCCCCGCGCTCCGCCGACGCGCCTTCCGAGCCCGGCCGCTCCCCGCCCGGCCGTGCCGTCGGCGTGCCCGCGCACCCCACCGCGCCGGCGTCCCCTCCCCCACGATCCCCACCCCACCACCCCCGACGAAGGAGTGTCATGACGCGCTTCGCCCTGCGCGACGAGATCCACCGCCTGGACCCCGAGGCCGACTGCGTGCGGATCATGCAGATCCTCACCTCGCTGGAGTTCCCCTGGGACATGGGCCGGGCCCTGGGCATCGCGCTGTACCGCACCTACGCGGTTCCCAGCATCGGCGAGCTGCTCGGGAAGACCGACGAGTTCACGGGGCAGACCCAGAAACGGTACGACGACACCGCCCTGATCCTGAGCAACATCATGCGGCACGGGTTCGAGCCCGGTAAGGGCCGGGACGCGCTGCGCCGCATGAACCAGATGCACCGCTCCTACGACATCTCCAACGACGACTACCGCTACGTCCTCAGCACCTTCGTCGTCATGCCGGTGCGCTGGCTCAACGACTACGGCTACGGGTGGCGGCGGCTGTCCGACCACGAGATCTCGGCGATCACCAACTACTACCGCAAGCTCGGCAGGCACATGGGGATCAAGGACATCCCCGAGACCTACGAGGAGTTCCGCGCGCTCCTGGACGCCTACGAGGACGAGCACTTCGCCTACACCGAGGGCGGCCGCGCCGTCTCCGACGCCACCCTCGACCTCATGGTCACCTTCTATCCGCCGCGCGTGGCCGGGCTGGCGCGCAAGTTCTCCATGGCGATCCTCGACGACTCCCTGATCCGGGCCTTCCGCTATGATCCGCCGAGCCGCGCCTGGCGCCGGGCCTCGGACATCGCCCTGAAACTGCGCGCCAAGGTGGTGCGCCGGATGAAGCCGCGCGAGGAACCGCTCTGGGCGGACAACAACCCGAACGTGCGCAGCTACCCGCAGGGCTACGACGTCAACCGGATCGGCACGTTCCCCGCGAGCTGCCCGGTCGCGCACGACGTCGACCCGGTCGGCCACGTCGAGGGGGCCGGTACGGACGGTTCGGCGTGACCGCGTCCTCCGTCGACGATCCGCCCGCCCCGGGAGGCGGCCGCGACACGGTCGGGCGCGGCCTGCCGCGCTCGGTCCACTTCTGGTACGGCAGCGGCGCCGTGGCCACCAGCGTCTTCAACACCGTGCCGGGCCTGCTGCTGCTCATCTACCTGACCGACTCCCTCGCGGTGAGCCCCGCGCTGGCGGGGATGGTGGTCTTCCTGCCCAAGGCGGTCGACCTCCTGGTCAGTCCGTACATCGGCGTCTGGTCGGATCGGACGCGGTCGTCATGGGGCCCGCGCCGCCCGTGGATGCTCGCGGGCGCGCTGACCCTGCCGGTCCTGTTCGCGGCCGTGTTCGCGGGTCCGCCGCTCCAGGGGGACGCGGCGGCGGTCTACGTGGCGCTGCTCTTCGTCGCGGCCGCCCTGGCCGCGTCGATGTTCCAGGTCCCGTACACGGCGATGCCCGGCGAGATCACCGACGACTACCACGAGCGGTCCACGTTCAACACCTGGCGGACCGCCTTCGTGGGGTTGGCGCTGCTGCTCGGCGGGGCCGCCGCGCCGGTCATCCAGTCGTCCTTCGAGGACGGGGCCGTCGGCTACCGGGTCATGGGGCTGGTCATGGGGGCGCTGCTCCTGACGGCGATGGTCAGCGCCGTCACGGGGACGCGGCGCGCCCCGCGTCCGGTGCTGCGCCACCGCACGGAGGGGCTGCTGCCCCAGCTGCGGGTGGCGTTCGGCCACCGGCACTTCCGGGTGCTGTTCGCCGCCTTCCTGCTCATGACGGTCGCGAGCGGGACGATGGTGGCGGGCGTTCCCTACGTGACCGCCAACGTCATGGGTGAACCGGCCTACACGAGCATCCTCATGGTGTGCGTCCTGGTGCCGCTGATGGCCTCGGCCCCGCTGTGGAAACGGCTGTCGGTCCGCGTCGACAAGCGGGCGGCGGCCGGGTACGCGGCCGGGGTGTTCGCGCTGGGCGGCCTCGGCCTGCTGCTGATCCCGGTCTGGGGCGTGCCGGGGGCGGTGCTGTCGTCGGTGCTGGTCGGCGTCGGCCTGTCCGGGACCACCCTGCTGCCCGCGTCCATGCTGGCGGACTGCCTGGCGGCTCCGGACGGTTCGGGGCGACACCAGGGCGGCGTCCTGTCCGGGCTGTGGACGTCCGGCGAGGCGATGGCGCAGGCCGTCGGCACGGGACTGCTGTCCCTGTCGCTGGCGGTGAGCGGGTACGTGGAGTCCGGCGCGGGCGAGACCGTGCGCCAGAGCGACGAGGCCCTGCGGGGCATGCTGGTCGGCAGCACGCTGGTGCCCGCCGTGGTCATGCTCTCGTGTCTGGTCCCGCTGGCCTTCTACCGGCTGACCGCCGCGGACGTGGGCGCGCGGCGGACGTGAGCGTCACCGGGTGTCCGCTCGGCGCGCGGACACCCGGCGCGGCCCGCCCGGTCCCGGCCAGCGCGACGCCGAGACCGACGCGTGCCAGCGCCCTCCGGGACCATCGGGCGAGCCCGTGGACCAGGACGGGTACGGCGATCACCGCGGCCGTGGGTCCGGTCAGGAGGAGCGCGTGTGCTCCCGCGACGGCGGCCGCCCACGCCAGGGCCAGGGCCGGGAGGGTCCTGCGCACCGCGAGGGAGGACCCGAGTGCCACGCTCAGCGCCGTGCCGAGGGGGTCGGGGAGCGCGAAGGCCGCCCCCACGACCGCGACACCGCCGGCGAGCGCGGCGTCCTCGGCCCACACGGGCGGACGGATGGCGACACCGACGTGCCGTGCTGGGGTCAGTCTCCGGTCGGACATACGCGCTCATGCCAGCGAGGGCGCCGCCGCCCGCCATCCGACCACGGTCTGAGACCGGTCAGCGGCCCAGGCGCCGCCACACCGCCCGGGGCAGCATCCGCATCCCCGCGAACACCGGCCCCAGCACGCGCGGAGCCCACACGGTGGTGGCGCCGGAGCGCAGTCCGGCCGTCACCACCTCGGCCACCCGTTCCGGCGTGGTCGGGAAGGGCGCGGGGTCCACGTGCGCCGACATCCTCGTGGGCACGTAGCCGGGGCGCACCACCAGCACGCGCGCGCCCGTGCCGTGCAGGGAGTCGGCGAGCCCCTGCGCGAAACCGTCCAGCCCGGCCTTGGCCGACCCGTAGACGAGGTTGAACCGGCGTACCCGCACCCCCGCCACGGACGAGAGCACGACCAGCGTGCCGTGGCCCTGGGCACGCAGCCGCGCGGCGACGGCGAGGTCGACGGACACGTGACCCGTGTAGGTGACCGCCGCCGCGCGGGCGGCTGAGGCCGGGTCGGCCTCGAACTCCGCCTGGTCCCCCAGGACACCGAAGGCGTCCACGACCACGTCCAGGTCGCCGACCAGCTCCACGGCGTGGTCGACGACCTTCACGTGGGTGTCGGGGAGGGTCGCGTCGAAGTCCACCGAGTGCACGGTGGCGCCGAGCGCCGTGAGCACGCTCGGGGGCGCGGGCACACCGTCCCGGGCCGCGAGCACCACCTCGCGGGCGCCGTCCCGGACCAGCCGTTCGACGATGGCCAGGCCGATCTCGCTCCGGCCGCCCAGCAGCAGCACCGTCCGCACGGTTCCCACCGCGTCGCGCATGGGGATCCTCTCCTTGGGCTGTGTGTCGGGGCCGCCGTCAGACCAGGCGCAGGCGGTGCGCGAGGTCGGAGACGAGCACCCCGTCGGGGTCGACCCGCTCGCGGACGCGTCGCCACGCGGGCAGGTCGGGGTACATCGCGTGCACGGTCTCGGCGCGTGCGCGGCTGTCCTTGGCCAGGTACAGGCGGCCGCCGACCGTCAGCAGGCGCTCGTCGAACCCGTTGAGCAGCCGTCCCAGACCGGGCAGGTCCGCGGGCAGGTCGAGCGCGAGGGTCCAGCCGGGGCGCGGGAAGGAGAGCGGGCCGGGGGTGGGCTCGCCCATGCGTTTGAGGACCGCGAGGAAGGACGGCGCCCCCGCGCGCGAGAGGCCGGTCACGATGTCGGTGAGGGTGTCCTCGGCCCCGAAGGGCACGACGAACTGGTACTGGACCAGCCCGTGCGGTCCGTACACCCGGTTCCAGCCGCGCACGGCGTCGAGCGGGTGGAAGAAGGAGGACAGGGGCTGGATCTGGCCGCGGCGGCGCTCGGGCGCGGCCGCGTGGTAGGCGGCGTTGAACGCGCCGACGGTCCACCGGTTGAGCAGACGCGGCGGCGCCCAGGGGGGAGCGCCGACCGGTGCCGTGGGGCGGTGGTGCAGGGGCGCGCGGCGCAGCGGGCGGGGCAGGTCGGCGATCCGGGCGTGATGGGCCCGGGTGAGGACGCCCCGCCCGGTCGCGGCCCCCCGGGCCAGCAGGTCGAGCCAGCACACGGTGTACCGGTAGTCGTCGTCGGTGCGCGCCATGAGGTCCAGTGTGGCGTCCAGGCCGCGGGTGCGGTCGGTGTCCACCCGGGCGTAGGCGGTCTCGACGGGGTGGGCGGCGATGGTGGCCTCGGTGATGACGCCGGTGAGGCCCATGCCGCCGACGGTGGCCCAGAACAGGTCGGCGTCGGGGCCGTCGGGGGTCAGCCGGCGGGTCCGGCCGTCGGGGGTGACCAGGGTGAGGGCGCGCACGTGCGCGCCGAGTGAGGAGTCGGCGTGGTGGTTCTTGCCGTGGACGTCGGCGGCGATCGCCCCGCCCAGGGTGACGTGCCGGGTCCCGGGGGTGACGGGGACGAAGTGTCCCGCGCGCAGCAGGTGGGCGATGAGCCGCCCCATGCTCGTGCCCGCGGGCGCGGTGACCTCGCCTCGGTCGGGGTCGAGCCGGGGTGGGCCGGTCAGTTCCGTGCAGTCCAGGACGAGGCCGCCCGCGGCCTGGGCGGCGTCGCCGTAGGAGCGGCCGAGGCCGCGGGCGAGGACACCGCGCGGCCCCGCGCCGGCCAGGGCGTCGGCGACCTGCCGCGCGCTCCGGGGGCGGACGACGTGGGCCGCGGTGGGCGCGGTGCGGCCCCAGCCGGTGAGCAGTGTCGGCGGGGTCACAGGTGGATCCCGGCGGCGACGAGGGCCACGAGTGTGACGAGCATGATCTGGATCGGCCGGTCGCGCAGGGCGATCTCCTCGGGTTCCTCGCCGACCCCCCGGTCGACGAGCAGGTTGTAGCGCAGGACGAACATGACGAACGGAACGATACTCAGCGTGTGCCAGAGCGTGTTGCCGCCCGGTTCCAGCGCCCACAGGAAGTAGGTGACGATCATCGCGCCGGAGGCCATGGTGCGGGTCTGGGTGAGGTAGCTCGTGGTGTACGCGCACAGGGTGCGGCGCACCGGCGTGCCGGACCCGGTGGCGCGCAGTTCGGCCTCGCGTTTGCCGACCACCACCAAAAGCGCGCCCAGGGAGAGCACGAGGACGAACCAGGAGGTCAGGGGGACGCCGATGGCGACGCCTCCGGCGACGGCGCGGAGGACGTGGCACCCGGCCACGACGATCAGGTCGCACAGGACGACGTCGCGGAGGAAACGGGTGTAGACGAGGGTGAGCAGGACGTACCCGGCGAGCAGTCCGGTGACGCGGAGGTCGCCCAGGGCGAGGGAGGCCAGGGGCGCGGCGGCGCCGAACACGATCCCGGCGGTGACGGCCAGGGGCACGGGCAGTGCGCCGGAGGCCACCGGGCGGTGGCGTTTGCGGTCGTGGGCGCGGTCGGCGGACGCGTCGTGGACGTCGTTGAGCAGGTAGGTGCCGCTGGCCGCGACGCAGAAGAGCGCGAACAGGCACGCGCACGCCAGCAGCGTCCCGGGCTGGTCGAGCGCCCCGGCGGCGCCGGGGGCGGCGAACACCAGCAGGTTCTTCAGCCACTGTCGGGGACGGCACGCCCGGACGAGGGCGGGCAGCGGATGCGGCCGGTCACCGGCGCGCCCGGGGGTCGGGCCCGCCGGTGACCGGCCGGTCGGAGGCCGGGGGTCAGCCGACGTTCGCACTGCGCAGTCCGGTGTCCACGCCGCGGCGCCCGGTGGCCAGGAGGACCACGGCGACGGCGACGAGGCCGAGTCCGAGGACCCCGAGCCCGATCGGCAGCGTGGTGCGCAGCAGGGGCAGGATGGCGCGGGCCTGCTCGGTCGACTCGATCTTGCCGTCGATGCTCTCCTGGTCGAAGCCGAGCTCGCCGCTGAGCAGGACCAGGACCTCCTCGCCGTCGGCGACGACGGCGCGGTGCTGGTCCTCGACGACGTTGACAGGGGTGCCCGTGATCGGTTCGACCCAGTAGGTGCGGGTGATGGAGAAGGTCTCGTCACCGGTGACGTCGCCCTCTCCCTCCAGTCCGGCGACCGAGCGCGGGATGGTGCGCTCGCCGACGACGGTCGGCTCGACGGTCTGGACGAAGCGGTAGGTCTCGACGCCCTCGATCTCCTCGACGCCGTCGAACTCCATCGGGACGACCTCCTGGACGGTGGTCTCGAAGAAGTCGTAGTCCCGCCGCTCGGTCATGAAGGGGAACTTCCAGAGCTGGCCCGCCTGGACGACCGACTCCTCGTCGATCATCGCGTCGCAGCAGTCGACGGCCTCACCGGTGACCCGGTCGTGTCCGGCGCGGCGGCTGCTGGAGGAGATGCCGAAGTCCCGGTCGGTGTCGGTGATCCAGGTGAACTGGTCCCAGACGACGGTGTCGTCCGTGCTGGAGGCCACGTCGGCGCGGATCGTGGCGTGCGCCTCGACGGTGGCGTCCTCGACGAACTCCACCTCCTCGATGTTGAAGTAGTCGACCTCCCCGACGTTGACGGTTCGGCTGTAGTAGTCCAGCGGAGTCTTCATCAGGGAGCTCGCCAGCCACATACGCATCATGGGTGCGAGAGCGAGACAGAAGACCCCCAACGCGATGAGAACGACCGCTGCGATACGGCGCATGTGCCCTCCTGGGCGGATGAGAGTCAGGAACCGGAACAGACTGGAACTAGCTTCAGTTCCGGGTAGAGTACTGCCCAGTAGTGAACAACGTCACCAGGGCGTGTCTGAATTTTTATAACACGTTCTAGTGCATCGCGTTTCAACGGACTCCCGCTCTGGAAGGCCCCATGGCGCCCACTCCCACCGCGCCCGAGGACCCCTCCGGGTCCCCCCACGGGGGCGCGCGAACCTCCACCCGGACCGTCGGCCCCGCACCCCTGCTGCCCCAGGTCGACGGTCGCCACGAGACCCTCGACGGCGTCCGTGCCGTGGCCGCCGTGATGGTGCTGCTCTTCCACGTGGCCACCGAGACCGGGGACGCGCTCGCCCCCGGCGTGCTCGGCGGTCTCCTGGCCTCCATGGACCTGGCCGTCCCCCTCTTCTTCGCGCTCTCCGGCGTGCTGCTGTACCGGCCCTGGGCCCGCGCGGCGCTCGACGGGGTGCGGGGACCGCGCGGCGGCCCCTACCTGTGGCGGCGCGCCGTACGCGTGTTCCCCGCCTACTGGGTGGTGGCCGTGACGGCGCTGCTGGTCTACTCCCGGGAGGAACTGGGCTCCCTCCTGTACTGGGGTGAGGTGCTGACGCTGACCTTCCCCTTCGACACCGACCCGCCGTGGCTCGGCACCGGCCCCTACGGGCTCGGCCAGATGTGGAGCCTGTCCGTCGAGGTCAGCTTCTACCTGCTGCTGCCGCTGATCGCCCTCGCCCTGTCCCTGTGGGCCCGGCGCGGCCGGACGGTCGACGCGCGGGGGCGGCGGCTCATGGTCGGACTGGCGGCGATGACCGCGCTCGCCTTCGGCGCCCTGGTCCCGCAGTTCTATCCGGAGGCGCGCGAGTACATGCACGCCTGGCTGCCGCGCTCGCTGGGGCTGTTCGCCGCCGGGATGGCGCTCGCGGTGCTGTCGGAGTGGGCCTGGCGCGAACCCGGCCGGGACGGCCCCGTCCGGCGCTTCTGCCGTACCGTCGCCGCCTCGCCGGGGGTGTGCTGGCTGGTGGCGGGGGCCTGCTACGTCCTGAACGCCACCCCGGCGGCCGGCGGACGGTTCATCGGCGCGGGCGACATCTGGAGTTCGGCGCTGAACTCCGCGACGGGGATCGGGTTCGCCTTCTTCGTCCTGGCCCCCGCCGCGCTCGCGCCCCGGCCGACGGGCGCCCCGGCGCGGCTGCGCGACCCCCGGGCCTGGACGGGGGGCCGCTGGCTGGAGTCCCTGCTGCGGCACCGGCTGTGCCAGTTCCTCGCCCGGATCTCCTACGGGGTGTTCCTGTGGCAGTTCATGGTCCTGTACCTGTGGCGGGACTTCACCGGGCAGGAGATCTTCACCGGCTCGTTCTGGCTGGACGCGCTGCCGGTGACGCTGGTGACGATCCTCCTGGCCTGGGCCACGTTCCGGTGGGTGGAGGAGCCCAGCCGCCGGTGGTCGCGCGGGCACACGCCCCGGTTCGCGCGGTAGGCGCTGTGTTCGTGCCGGGCCCGCCGCTCCGCTTCGGCCCGTGTTCGGCTCCTGGAGGTGACCGTTCCGGCAGGCGGAGGCTAGTCCTGGGCCTCCCAGGGGTTGCCCTCGACGGACGGCGCCATCTCGCCCACCGACACCCAGGTCACGCACAGCTCCTCGGGATCGGTGTGCAGGGTCAGGCGCTCCCCGGGAGCGTCCACCGGCACGTACCAGTTGGCGCCCGTCTCGGCCGCGGGAAGGTCCAGCTCGATCCAGGCGTCGCCCAGCAGAAGCTCCGCCTCGGTGTCCTCCTCGGCCGTGTAGCCGATGGTGACCACCTGCTGGACGCCGCCGTAGACGCGCACCGGCCACGACAGGCCGCCGCCCCAGGTCTCCATGCACTCCTCGGCCGGCCCCGGGCCGAACACGTACCCGCCCTCGCCCGGCCGCGCGGTGACCAGGTACCCGGCGTCGTTGAACACGTAGGCGGTGTCGGACTGCTCGGGTGCCCGCATGCGTTCGGCGACGTCCGGCGGGGCCAACGGCGCCAGCACCCACGAGCTCAGCCGTCGGGCGCCGTTCCACTCCAGGACGATGTCGCCGGGAACGGGCCGCGAGTACAGGCCGCCCTCCTCCGGCACGGCCGCCACGGAGTTGCGGACCGTGTCCAGGTACCACTGCAACCGGTCGCCGTTGAGCGTTCCGGCGTAGGAGTGCGTGGAGTATCCGGCCGCGACCGCGTACACGACCGTGGCCAGGACCGCCGACACCCGCGCCGTCCCGCCGGGCCGCGCCCGGTAGGGGTGCGGGGGCGTGCCCGCCTCCTCCGGGTCGGCGGAGGCGTGGTCACGCTCCTCACGGGTGGGCAGGAAGGCCAGGGCCAGGCACAGCGCGAACACGAGCGCGGCGTCCGCGACGTACCTGGGGTCGGCGGCGGCCACGTCCTGGAAGCGGCCGCGCGCGATGATCGTCGGGATGATGTCGGCGCACAGCAGGTAGCCCAGCAGCAGGACCCACGCCCGCCAGGAGCGGCGGCGCCACCACAGGCTCGCCAGCACGATCCCCGCCAGGACCGCCCAGGAGCCCAGCACGACCCAGCCGCGCGGGTCGACGAGCCCTCCGGCCGGGGTGACCGGCCCCCACTCCAGCGGACCGCCCAGCGCGCCGACCGGGAAGACCTCGGTGAGCAGGCCGCGCAGCATGGCGAACGCGGGCTCGCCCTCGGGGACACCCGCCCCCTCCCCGGAGTCGCTCGCGCGCGTCCGCACCAGATACAAAACCGTGTACCCGACGAACAGCGCGGTCATGGCGCCCCAGAAGGGACGGCGGACGCGCCAGGCGCGCCGGGCCGCGTCGGCCGGGCCCCCGGGGTGGAGGAAGGCGACGACCACGGCCAGCAGCAGGGGCGGCAGGAACATCGCCTTGACGGAGAACAGCATCCCGAACACCACCGAGGCCGCGGCGAACCACCCCGCGCGCTGGTCCCCGGTGCGCACGTGGCGCACGGTCCACAGCAGGGCGAGCGCCGTCGCCAGCTGCAACGGGACTGCGTTGAGCGCGGCGGACCACCAGCCGAGGACGGGGACGGTCAGCGGGGCCAGCGCGAGCACGGTCAGGGGGATCAGCAGGGCCCAGCGGCGGCCGAACAGCTCCCACAGCACGCGGAGGAACACCGCGACGGAGAGTGTCTGGAGGACGAGCATGACGCCCGCGCTGATCCACCAGTCGAGCGGCCAGAAGGCGGTCTGCAGGTAGACCAGGAACAGGGCCCCCGGCATGAAGTGGCCCTTGTGCAGGTCGAAGAGGTAGGCGGGGGTGAGGTCGGCGGTGTCGGCGGCGGCGAAGAACAGGAAGTCGTCCTCGACGAAGTAGGACGCGTCCAGCACGTGGATCCGCAGGGCCACGGAGACCGCGATGATCGCCGCCGCGGCCAGGACCAGCCGGTCGCGCGCCAGGGCGCGGACGAGACCGCCCGCCCCGGACAGCGCCGCGGTCGGGGAGGTCCACCACCGGGGCGGCTCGTCCCCCCGGCGTACGCTGGGTGCCCCGGTCGACGCCTCCGCGGCGTCCCGCGCGCCGGAGGTGGGGGAAACTGGCGGCATGGGTACCCTCCCGGCCTAGGTTGGCCAACCCGCGAAATGGGTGCCAGAATACAACACGTTCCACTTTTCCTCTCGAACAGCCGAACACACCTGGAAGACCAGCCACAGCACGGCAGGAACATGATCCAGTCCATGCGTGACGCTTCGGGAGCAGAGCACTGTGGGGGTGATGTCGGTGGGGCTCGAACAGGTCCGCCGCGACTGGACCCGGCTGGGTTCCACCGAGCCGCTGTGGGCGGTGTGCGTGGACCCGGCCAAGCGCGACGGAGGGTGGGACGACGACGAGTTCCTCGCCTCGGGGGCGGCCGAGATCGCCCCGGCCATCGCGCGCCTGCGCGAACTGGGCATCCACCCCGACACCCGCCGGGTGCTGGACTTCGGCTGCGGCGCGGGACGGCTGTCCAACGCGCTGGCCGCGCACTTCGACCGCGTCGTGGGCGTGGACATCTCCGCGCCCATGCTCGCCGAGGCGCGCCGACTGGACCGCTCCGGGGGGCGGATCTCCTTCGAGCTCAACGAGCGCCCGGACCTGTCCGCCTTCGAGGACGACTCCTTCGACCTCGTCTACACCGACCTGGTCCTCCAACACCTGCCGCCCGACCTCGCCGACGGCTACCTGCGCGAGTTCGCCCGGGTGGTGCGGCCCGGCGGGGCGATGGTGATCGGCGTGCCCGAGTCCGAGCGCCGCACGTTCAAGGGGATGGTGTTCCGGTACGCGCCGTTCCCGCTCATCCGCCTGGCCCAGCGGGTGATCCTGCGGTACCCGGCGCCGATGCGCATGCACACCCTGAGCACCGACCGCGTGGCCGCCCGGATCCCCGGCGGGCGGATCGTCGCCTCCGACGAGTACTGGGGCGGTGACCACTGGCGGCACCTGCGCCACTTCATCACCATGGACGGGAAGGACTCCGGATGACCCGCCCCGACGGCACGGTCCCCTTCCGCGCGACGCTCGGCCGGTCCGTCACCCTGTTCTCGGCGTTCCGCAAGGAGCAGACCGACCCCGCGTTCTTCTACGGGCTGCTGGCCCGCGACACCGTCGCCCAGCTGCGCTCGTACACGCCGCTGGACGGACGGGTCGTGGTGGACGTGGGCGGCGGGCCCGGCTACTTCGCCGACGAGCTGCGCGCCGCCGGGGCGCGCTGCCTGTGCGTGGACGCCGACGCCCACGAGATGCGGCTGCACGGGCGCGAGGCCGACACCCACGGTGTGCAGGGCAGCGCGCTCGACCTGCCGCTGCGCGACGGTTCGGTGGACGTGTGCTTCTCCTCCAACGTCCTGGAGCACGTCCCCGACCGGGTCCGGATGGCCGACGAGATGGTGCGGGTCACCCGGCCGGGCGGACTCGTGTACCTGTCGTACACCCTGTGGCTGTCCCCGTGGGGCGGCCACGAGACCTCCCCCTGGCACTACCTGGGCGGCTCCTACGCTGCCGAGCGGTTCGCGCGCAGGAACGGGCGGCGGCCCAAGAACGACTTCGGGCGCACGATGTACGCCGCCTACGCCAGGGAGATGCTCGACTGGGCGCGGGGGCGGACCGACGCCGACGTGGTCGACATCCGACCGCGCTACCTGCCCGCCTGGACGAAGCCCATCGTCCACGTGCCGCTCCTGCGCGAGATCGTCACCTGGAACCTGCTGCTGGTGCTGCGCAGGCGGTGAGGCGCGGCTACCGTCTCACCCGGCAGTGACCGCTTCCGGACACCCGAAAACACCGATTCGTACTGAAACGCAGTCAGCACGTACGGTAGCGTTCCGTTCGCCCCATCTCCCCGAGCCGAACAGGAACCCCGTGTCCACCGGGGTGAACCCCATCGAAGCGATGAACGAGGCCGAACAGGCCGAGGAGCTCGCCATCCGATCCGTCTCGGCGGCACCGATGCTCGAGGAGATCATCGACGACCTCAAACCGGTGGTCTCCTCCTACGTCGTCTCCGGCCTGTACGGATTCGACAACAGGATGTACGTCAACATCAGCCAACTCGCGCAGAACTCCGTGAGCCTCGCCCAGAACGTCCAGGGCGCCGATCTGGTGATCGAGGCCACCGACCACGAGAGCGCGGACGAGTTCCACGAGGGCCTCGACCTCCTCGACATCCCCGTCAACTTCTGACCCCCGCCCCGGATAAGCACCCCTATGACCACGGATTCCGACCCCGTACTCGGACTTCCCGGTGACATCGACGCCGACCCCGAAGCCATCAGGACCGGCGCGGACGCTCTGAACGACCTCCGCCTGTACATCACGGGACAGACCGAGGAGACCGACGCCCGGTTCCGCAACGCCGCGGGCGAGTTCACCGACATGATCGCGTGGGATATCAGCACGGCCGCCGCGGACGAACTCATGCTCTGGGAGGACACCACCCAGGCCCTGACCTACGGGACCGGCACACTGAAGCAGTGGGCCCAGGACATCGAGGACTATCGCAGCAGACTCACCAGCGTCCAACAGCGGTTCGACAGCGCCGTGGCCGAAAGGAAGGCCGACGAATCCCTCGACCTTCTCAGGGACCTGCTCCTGGAGGAGCATCGGGGCTGCTGGGACACCCTGATGGAACAGGCCCAGGAAGCCGGTGACTCCCTCAGGAACGGTCCTTCGGCGGACGCGCTGGAACGCATGGTCGAATCAGGACTACTGTCCGGCACCCGGGTCTCCTACTTCGGCGACAACTATCCCGGCATGCTCCCCGAGGGACTCCCCAGCCCGGAGGACCACCCCGAGATCCTCCACGATCTCGACGGAATCCCGACAGTCGTACGCGACAAGCTCAACCGGGACCTCCTCGAGGACGAGATCGCCCGGTTGGAGAAGGAGGTCACGGACGGGGAGGAGGACCTCGACGATGCTCGAGAGGGTACGGACCGTCCCGATGTTGAACTGGACGCCTCCCTCGCGAGCGATGACCTGAGCGAACTCGAAGGGGAGCTTGACACACTGCTCACGCTGCGCGAGAACTTCAACGACGAGAACGCCGACCGGTACCTGCTTGCCCTGGACACCGAGAACCGCGGGCGCGCCATCGTGTCCAACGGCAACCCCGACACGGCCGACAACGTCGCCACCCCCGTTCCGGGGACCAACAACACGTGGCAGAGCGTCAACGATCAGACGAACCGAGCCGACGCCCTCATGGAATCGGCCTCCAGCGCGGACCCGAGTGTCGACCATGCCGTCATCAGCTGGATCGGATACGACGCGCCCAACTCCGCCGAGGCGGATGGCCCCGGACGAGCCGAAGGTGCGGTAGACGAACTGAGCAGCTTCCAGGCCGGGCTACGGGCCACACACGAGAACGCGTCGCCGTCACACAACACCTCATCGGACACAGTTACAGCTCCACTGTGGTAGGACACACCGCACCGAGTGACAGTGGGCTCAGCGCCGACGGAATCGTCCTGGTAGGCAGCCCCGGAGCCAACGCCGACCACGTGTCCGAACTGGGATTCGCCCCAGAGAACGTCCACGTCTCGACAGCGGAGAACGGCGGCATCTCCAGCTTCACGGAACTCACTCACGGCGCCGACCCGACCAGCCCCGAATTCGGAGCGACAGAGTTCGAGTCCAACGAAGGGGCCGATGGCGGCCAGTGGCCTCTTCATGACGCCCACTCCGAGTACTTCGACCAGCCCAGCAAATCATTGAGCTACATGGGCGAAGTCATCGCGGGACAGAATGAGGAGCCAGGAACATGATCCGTCTCAAACGCGTGGTCTGCGCCGTAGTCCTGGTACTAACGCTGCCTGGCTGCGGGGGCAGGATTCCGCTGGAGGAGACCATGACCCAGGACGAGGCCTATGAACGCGCCGAGGAGCACATCGCTGGCGCCGTGGCAGTGCTCCCCGAGACCGTGGTGCTGTCGTCCCTGGGAGGCGACCTCTCCAACCCCTGCTTCGACACCGTGGACGGAGGTGCCAGCGGTATCGCCGCTGTTGGCCGGACCTACTGGCTGCGCGAACTCCCAGTCGAGGACAACGAAGCCAACGTCGACCTGCTGTACGAGTACTGGACCGCCAACGGCTACCAGGTAACGGACGACGGACGCCCGGACGATCTAGCGGTCTTCGTCGAGCACGAGGAGGACTCCTTCAGGATGTCCGTCCAGTCGAGCGTCCAGGGCAGTCTCTCCATCAGCTCCTCCTCGCCCTGTGTCTGGCCCGAGGGCACTCCCAACCGCTGACCCACGAACACCCGGCCGGGACGCTCCCCTGACCGGGCCACGGCCTGCCCCGGTGGTACGCCATCAGTCCAGTCCGCGCAGCGCCTTCCTCGGCGACCGCGCGTGCCGCCACATGCCCGTGAACGGGCACTCCTCGCGCCGCAGGTCGATGGTGAAGTCCCGGGCCGAGGCCAGCCCGTCCAGCTCCTCCCACCTGATCGGGGTCGCGACCGGCGCCCCCGGTCTGGCCCGCACCGAGTACGGGGCGACCGCCAGCTGGTCGCGGCCGTTGCGCAGGAAGTCGACGAACAACCGCCCCTCGCGGGCGTCCTTGCGCACCTTCGTCGTCAGCTCGTCCGGACGGCGTCCCGCCACCCGGTCGGCGATCGCCCGCGCCAACTCGCGCACCTCCTGGTCGTCGACCTCCGGGCGCAGCGGCGAGTGGATGTGCAGGCCGCGGGAGCCCGTCGTCATGACGTAGGCGACCAGGCCGAGGTCATCCATCACCTCACGCGCGTCCCACGCGGCCGACCGGCACGCGTCGAAGGCCCCCTCACCGTCCCCGGGCGGGTCGAAGTCGAGCACCATCCGGTCCGGACGGCCCAGGTCCGGTTCCCGCGACGACCACGTGTGGAGGGTGATCGCCCCCTGGTCGGCGCACCACACCAGCGCGGCGGCGTCGTCGCAGACCATCATCTCGCCGGAGTCGACCTCCACGGTGCGCACCCAGTCCGGGGTGGAGGGGTGCTTGACGAAGAACCCCTCCCCGTCGATCCCGTCGGGGTACCGCTCCAGGGCGACCGGACGGCCGCGCACGAGCGGCAGCATCAGCGGAGCGATCCGCTCGTAGTAGCGGGCCAGCTCCTCCTTGGTCGGACCACCCGCCCCGAAGAGCTCCTTGTCCGGTTTGCCCACCTCCACGGTGCGCCGACCGGCGCGTACCTCGGTCGCCATCGCCCCTCCCCCGTTCGGAGCCGGTGCGCCTCGTCTACCCCGACCGCGAGCAGTGGAAACGCCGCCTGATCAGCCCCTGAGCAGGGCTCGGATCCGATCCATGTACGCCCGCCCCTCCTCGATGCTGGCGAACCGCGGCGGCTCGGCGGGCATCTCGGGCCGCCTGTCGAGCGGCAGCCGGAGGACCAGCTCCCGGAACTGGGCGTGGATCCTGTCGCACTGGCGCTGCGTCTCGGCCAGGAGGCGCTCCTCCTCCGCCACGCGACGCTCCTCCAGCTCGCGCCGCTCCTCAGGTGTGCGTGGCCCCGCGCTCCCGCCGGACCGAAGTCCGAGCCACCGCCTCAGCCCCATCGTCCACCTCTCCCACCCGTACCTCCGAAGGGCGTCCACCGTAGCGCTTCCCGACATGTGTGATTCGTCAGGGAGCACAGCACGCGCGTGGGGTAGTCTTCCGTCCGATCCCTCCCAGAACCACGGAGTCCCCCATGTCCGAATCAGGTGTGAATCCCGTCGAGGCGATGTCCGAGGCCGAGCAGGCCGAGGCCCTCTCCGAGGCCATGGTCTACCTCGGCACCGACCTGGAGGCCATCACCTCAGAGCTTCGGTCCGCGGTCTCCGAACACGTGTCTCCGGGCGTCTCCGACTTCGAGGACACGACCCTGGAGCACATCAGCCGGGTCGCGCAGAACGGCATCAACCTCGCCCAGAACGTCCAGGGAGCCGACCTGGCGATCACCGACACCGACCACGAGAACGCCGAGGAATACCAGGAGGGTCTGGAGGCCCTCGACATCCAGATCAACTTCTGACCTCTCGCCCACAGCGCGAGCCCGGACCCCGCCTGCGCCCGGACCCTCGGAGACACCCCCACCATGACCGACATCGCCGACCTCTCCCTGGGGCTGCCCGCCGACATCGAGGCCGACGTCGCCGCGATCCAGGCGGGAGCCGACGACCTCGACCAGCTCAGACAGACCATGCTCGGTGACGCGAAGACGGCGGACACCAGCTTCCGCTCCAGCGCGGGTGAGTTCACCGACCTCATCGCCTGGGACATCGTCACGGCCTCGTCCACGGAACTGATGGCGTGGGAGGAGGCCACGAAGGCACTGACCTACGGAGCCGCCACCCTCCGTCTGTGGGCGAGCGACGTCGAGGACTACCGCACCGAGCGGGCCAGGATCCAGCAGCGCTGGGACGAGGAGTACTCAGCCGCCCAGTCCGCCGTCGACGACTACTCCGCCGGTGACTCCATCCTCGGGTCCGGACTCAGCGAGTCCCTGAGGGTCGAACGGCTGGAGAACCTCCGCGAGGAGTTGCTCGGCGAGCACTCGGGGCACTGGGAGACCCTGATGGAGCGGGCCGACCAGGCGAAGAAGGACCTGCGTGACGGCCCCGGTCAGGCCACCCTGGAGCGGCTCGTCGAGTCCGGCCTCCTCACCGGCGCCCAGCTGGGCTATTTCGGGGACGCCGTCCCGAGCATGGTCCCGGACGAGTTGACCGGCGACGAGGACCCCGCCGTCGTCAATCTGTGGTGGACCTCCATGACCGAGGAGGAACAGCGGCAGGCGATGGAGGACCACGCCGATCTCCTCCGCGAGCTCGACGGTATCCCCACGACCGTCCGCGACCAGCTCAACCAGGAGTACCTGGACGACGAGATCGCGCGGTTGGAGGAGGAGATCACCGACCAGCGGGAGGAGCTGGACGAGGCCCGGGAGTCCCTGGGCGTCCCCGGCGGGGAGGTCGGGGTGTTCAGCGCGAACAGCGACCTGAGCGAGCTGGAGGAGCGGCTGGACACGCTGACCGCTCTGCGGGACAACCTCAACGACGAGAACGCCGACCGGTACCTGCTCGCCCTGGACACCGAGGGCGACGGGCGCGCGATCGTGGCCAACGGCAACCCCGACACAGCGGACAACGTCGCCACCCTGGTTCCGGGCACCACCACCACGTGGCAGAGCATCAACGGTCAGATCAACCGGGGCGACGCCCTCCTGGAAGCGGCCACCGACGCGAGCGAGAGCGGCGACCACGCCGTCATCAGCTGGATCGGATACGACGCGCCCAGCGTCACGGAGGCGGCCTTCGCGGGCAGAGCCGAGGGCGCGGTCGACGAACTGAGCAGTTTCCAGGACGGACTGCGCGCCACCCACGAGAACACGTCGCCCTCCCACAACACCGTCATCGGACACAGCTACGGGACCACGGTGGTCGGTCACACCGCGCAGAGCGACGGCGGGCTCGACGCCGACGAGATCGTCATGGTCGGCAGCCCCGGAGCCAACGCCGACCACGTCTCCGAGCTGGGGTTCGCCCCAGAGAACGTGCACGTGTCGACGGCGGAGAACGACGGCATCACCAACTTCACCGGGTTCACGCACGGTCCCGACCCGACAGAACCGGACTTCGGAGCGACCGGGTTCGCGTCGGACCCGGGAAGCGAGGGTGGCCAGTTCCCGTTGGGGGACGCCCACTCGGAGTACTTCGACCGGAACTCGTCCTCCCTGGAGTACATGGGCCAGGTCATCGCCGGTAAGCACTAGGACACGGAGCACATGAACCCACGGACGTACACGATCTGCGCCATCGCCCTCGCACTGGCGGTGAGCGGCTGCGGCACGACTGGCGACGGGAGCACAGCGATGAACGAGACCACCATCACCCAGGACCAGGCGGCCACGAAGGTCCAGGAGCACATCGACGCCGCCCTGACCGCCCTGCCCGAGGAGGCGGAACTCGAGACCCGGCGCGGCACCCTCTTCGCCGCCTGCGACGACCCCACGGACGGTGGTTCCAGGGACCGTGTGACCGTCAGCGAGACCTTCTGGATCCGAGGGCTGCCGGTCGAGGACAACGAGGCCAACATCGAGCTGATGCACGAGTACTGGACCGGCAACGGCTACCGGGTGATGAGGGACGAACGCCCGGACTCGCTGTCGGTCACGGTCGAGCACGAGGAGGACTCCTTCCGCGTCGGCGTTCGGACCAGCGACGAGGGGAGCCTCTCCATCAGCGCCTCCTCCCCCTGCGTGTGGCCCGAGGGGACGCCCTCCCGCTGACACACGAACGCCCGGCCGGGGGCACTCCCCCTGGCCGGGCGTTCGGGAACCGGGCGCGAACTACTTGCGCTTGTTGATCTCCTCGGTCAGCGCCGGGGCGACCGTGTGCAGGTCGCCCACGACACCGAAGTCGGCGAGCTCGAAGATCGGCGCCTCGGGGTCCTTGTTGACCGCGACGATGTTCTTCGAGGTCTGCATACCGGCGCGGTGCTGGATGGCACCGGAGATGCCCAGCGCGATGTACAGGTTCGGGCTGACCGTCTTACCGGTCTGACCGACCTGGAACTGGTTCGGGTACCAGCCCGAGTCGACGGCGGCGCGGGACGCGCCCACGGCGGCGCCGAGCGAGTCGGCCAGGTTCTCCACCACGGAGAAGTCGTCCGAACCCACACCGCGGCCACCGGAGACCACGATCGCGGCCTCGGTGAGCTCCGGGCGGGCGCCCTTCTCCTGCACGACGCGCTCGACGACCTTGGCGGTCTTGGCGGCGTCGGACAGCTCCACGGAGACCGCCTCCTCGGCGGCGGCGCCGGCGGCGGCCTCGGCCGGGACGGAGTTCGGGCGGACCGCGATCACGGGAACGCCGGTCCTCACGCGGGCGTGCGTGACGGTGGCGCCACCGAAGATGCTGTGCTCGGCGACCAGCTCGGCGTTGACGTCGACGACGTCGGTGAGCACACCGGAGCCCAGCTTCACGGCGGTCCGACCGGCGACCTCCTTGTTCTCGGCGGTGGCCGAGACCAGGATCGCGGCGGCGGACTTCTCCTGCGCCAGCTTGGCGAGCAGCTCGGCCTTGGGAGCGACGACGTAGTCGTTCAGCTCGGCCGGAGCCACGTACACCTTCTCGGCGCCGAACTCGGCCAGCGTGGCCTTGCCCGACTCGGCGCCGTCACCGACCCACACCGCGGCGGGCTCGCCGATGCGGCGGGCCGCGGTCAGCAGCTCGGTGGTGACCTTCTTGACCTGTCCGTCGACGTGGTCGACGAGGACGAGGACCTCAGCCATAATCCTTGAACCTTCCTGAGTCTCTCGCCTGGCCTACACGAACTTCTTCTCGGCGAGGAAGTCGGCGATCTTCGCGCCGCCGTCGCCCTCGTCCTTGATGATCGTGCCCGCGGCGCGCGGCGGCGCGGCGGCGAAGTCGACGGTCTCGGTGGTGGCGTTCGCCAGACCGACCCTGCCGGTGTCGATACCCGCGTCGGCGGCCGACTTCTTGTCGACCGGCTTCTTCTTCGCCTGCATGATGAGCTTGAAGGACGGGTAGCGCGGCTCGTTGATCTTCTCGACCACGGAGACGACCGCCGGGAGCTGGGCCTCGACGACGTCGTAGCCGTAGTCGGTCTGACGCTGGATCTTGATGGCGCCGCCGTCGACGTCGACCTTGCCCGCGAGCGTGAGCTGCGGCAGGCCGAGGTACTCGGCGAGCGCGGCGCCGACGACGCCGGTGCGCGCGTCGGTGGACTCGGATCCGAGGACGACCAGGTCGTACTCGATGGTGCCCAGGGCCTGCGCGAGCGCGTAGGCGGTCTGGAGCGCGTCCGAGCCGTGGAGCGCGTCGTCGTTGACGAAGACGGCCTTGTCCGCGCCCATGGACAGGGCCTTGCGGATGGAGTCCGTGGCCTGGTCGGGGCCCATCGTCAGGATGGTGACCTCGCCGCCGTGCTTCTCCTTGAGCAGGAGCGCCTCTTCGATGGCGTACTCGTCGAGCTCGTTGATGACGCCGTCGGACGCTGCTCGGTCGAGCGTCTTGTCATCGGCGTTGAGCTTCCGTTCGGTCGCCGTGTCCGGGACCTGCTTGACCAAAACGACAATATTCATGGCCGGTGGCCGACCTCCCTGCACTCCATGATCCGCCGTGCGGCGGAGCGGACGCTGGCGCGCCCCGTACTGCCAACAATGCCGAATGCCGTTCGGTCATCCGACGGCGGGTCCGGCGTTCACGTCAACCCCGTCCCGCGGTGTGCTCTATACCCAGATGTTACTGGCTAGTAGCTTCACAACCAACCCGCGCCCCCCGGATCAACTTAGGAATACCTCACTCGCCCGGGAGCGCGGAGCCCGGGGGCCCGGAAAACCACGGCTCCACCTGGCCTCACGAGCCTCCGCGGACAGGTTTCCCCGTCCTCCACCACCCACCATAGGCGGGCGCCTCCGCGCCGCCGCGCCCGGCGTCCCGGTGACACCGGCCCGCCCTACGACGACGCCCTCCTCCCGATGGGGAGAAGGGCGGCCGGGGGCGCTCACCGCGGAGCTCAGTTACCGGAGAACCAGTCCGAGGGCCCGCCGAGCGGGTCCCAGAGCGGTGCGGCGGTCAGCCCGATGGACAGGATGAACATCATGAGCAGGACCGTCGCCACGACCACGCCGATGTAGAGGTAGATGTTGGTGAACCGGACCCGCTGCACCAGCCACACCGCCTGGTGGCGGGCGGAACGGCCGCTCGGCATGATGTAGCTCAGCAGCACCATCACGAAGACGGCGAAGGCGCCGGTCCAGTTCGCTCCCTCGTCCCCGACGGGGGCGAACTGCGCGTAGACCATCCCGACCAGGATCCCGCCGATCAGGTAGATCAGACAAAACCCGAGGGTGCGCACCAGCATCCGCCCCAGGGCCCAGGGGAAGCTCAACGCCACGACCATGGTGTCGGAGTCGCGCGGGCCGCGCGTCTGGAGGCGTCGCGCGTGCTCGGCCTTGACCACGTCCAGCGCCGACAGGATCGAGATCACCACCACGCCGAGGCCGAAGCCGAACCACGGGAACCACAGCGCGACACCGGCCAGCGCCACCATGATCGGGATGAGCGTGAGCGGATGCATCCGCCACCCGGGGTGGTCGTAGCCGTCCTCGTACTCGTCGTCGTACTCGTCGGCCCCGCCGCGGAAGTAGTCGCCCAGGCGGTCGCTCCGGCCGCTCCGGAACCGGCCCAGCAGACCGCCGCGCCCCTCCTCGTAGTCGCCGTAGTCGTCCCCGTCGAACTCCTGCGTCTGGCGCTGGGAGCGCCCGTCGCGCTCGACCGGCGTCAGGATGTCCCCGAAGTCGCCCTCGCTCAGGGGGGTGTTGAAGAACCGCGTCTGCGGCGCGTCGTTCTCCGGCGCCTCGTAGGCCGTCGTACGGTTCTCGACCGGCCGCTGGTCCTGCGGGGGCATCATCATGGTCCCCTGCGGGTCCCCGGCCACCGGGTCGAGCCTCTGCGTCCCCTGCACGTCATCGTGGTCGGGCATCTCGTCCGGCCGGATCCGCCGCGTCCCCTGCGGGTCGGCCGCGCCCTCGGAGCCGAACGGGTCGATCCGCTGGGTCCCCTGGAGGCCGCCGGAGGCGTGCGCGGCCTCCTCGTGCGGCTCGCGGCCCGCCGGGGCCAGTCCGGACAGGTCGTCCGTGGCGTCCTGCCCGTCCTGGCGCCGGTCGTCCGCGTCCGCGCGCACGGGATCGACCGGTTCCGTCCAGGAGCTCGCGGTCGGCGGCTGCGTCGCGCCGCCGGCGGTGCGCGAGGGGCTCCATCCCGCGTCGCCGTGGGCGGCCCGGTTGGCCAGGTAGTCCGCGGCTCCGCCGGCCGCGGCGCCCGCCGCACCGGCCGCCGCCGCTCCACCGGCGCCGCCCGGGTTCCCCGGGTCGTCGACGGGCGCGCCGTACACGGTGTGGTTGCCGGTCAGGCCGGTGGCCCCGGTCTCCGTGTCCTCGGTCCAGGGCAGGTCCAGGTTGAGCTGGCTGGCCCGCTCGACCAGCTCCGCCGCGGTGGGTCGACGGGCCATGTCACGGGAGACGGCGGCGGTGACCAGCGGCCGCAGCGCCTCGTGCATCCCGTCCATGTCGATCTCGCCGTTGAGGATGCGGAAGAAGATGACCTCGAACGACCCCGCGCCGTAGGGTGGGCGTCCGGTGCAGGCGAAGGCGACCGTCCCGCCCCAGGCGTGGACGTCGGTGGCCGGACCCAGGTCGGTTCCCTCAATGACCTCGGGCGACAGGTAGCTGGGCGTGCCGACGAAGGTGCCGGTCTGGGTCAGCTTGGCGCCGTCGACCGCGTGCGCGATGCCGAAGTCGATGACGATCGGCTCGCCGTTGGAGATGATCACGTTGCCGGGCTTGAGGTCCCGGTGGATCACGTCCACGGCGTGGATGTCCTTGATCGCCCGGGCCAGCCCGGTGACGAAGCGCGTCAGCGCCCGGCCGCGCAGCGGGCCGTGGTCGGTGACCGTCGCGTCCAGCGTGGGGCCGGGGATGTACTCGGTGACGACCCACGGCAGCTCCGCCTGGGTGTCCGCGTCGATGACCTCGGCCACGTTGGGGCTGTGCACCCGGCGCATGGTCTCGACCTCGCGCGCGAGGCGGGCGCGGGCGATGTGGTCACCCGCCACCTCGGGCTTGAGGACCTTCACCGCGACGAACTGCTCGGTCCGGGGGTCCTCGGCCTGGTACACCACGCCCATGCCGCCCTGCCCGATGCGGCGACGGATCACGTAGTGGCCGATGCGCTCCGGCAGCTCCTCACCCGTGGGGAAACCTGCCGACATTGCCATCGAGAACTCATCCCCTCAAAAGACCGCATTCCGCCTCGCCCAGCCTATCGGTCGGGGGGATGGGTCGTCGTTGGCTCGTGGACCCGTCCAGGGCCCGTGGTCTTCTCACTACCGCCAGGGTGTGGGGGCTCCGGCGATCCGCCCCTCGGTCCGTCTCCGGAGGGGACCACCACGAGTATGACGGAAGATCGGCGCGATCGGTTCCCTTCCGATTCCCCGCCCCCGGCCGGGGCGACGGCACCGGACGCGCTCCGGTGACCGCCGCACCGCAACCGGGCGCACGCGGGGGTGTGCGCGCCGTCAGCGCCCGGAGAACTCGGCCTTGCCCGGCCCCCGCTCGATGAAGCTGCGCATACCGCTCTTCTGGTCCTCGGTGGCGAACAGCCCGGCGAAGTGCAGGCGCTCGATCTCCAGGCCGCTGTCCAGGTCGGTCTCCAGGCCCCGGTCAACGGTCTCCTTCGCGGCGGCCAGCGCCACCGCCGGGCCCTCGGCGAATCCGGCGACCTTCGCCACGGCCGCGGAGTAGACCTCCTCGTCGGCGACGACCTCGTCCACCAGGCCGATCTCCAGGGCCTCCCGTGCGGGGACGTGGCGGCCGGTGAAGATGAGGTCCTTGGCCTTGGCCGGGCCGATCAGGCGCGGCAGCCGCTGGGTGCCGCCCGCCCCCGGGATGACGCCGAGCGTGATCTCGGGCAGACCCAGCTTCGCCTTGGCCCCGGCGACCCGGAAGTCCGCGGCCAGCGCGAGCTCGCAGCCGCCGCCGAGCGCGTACCCGCTCACGGCCGCCACGACCGGCTTGGGGATGCGGGCCACGGCCGTCAGGGCGTTCTGGAGGCCGCGTGAGTACTCCAGCATCCGGGCGTGGGTGAGATCCGCCATCTCCTTGATGTCGGCTCCGGCCACGAAGGCGCGCTCCCCGCCGTAGAGCACCACGGAGCGCACGGCGGCGTCCGCCGACACCGCGGCGGCGGCCTCCGCGATCTCCCCCGTCACCTGTGCGTTCAGCGCGTTGAGCGCCTTGGGCCGGTCCACCCGGATCACGGCGACCGCGGGGTGCTCCTTGTCGATCTCCACGCGCACGAACTCGCCCACGGGTTCCACCTCATTCGTTCGACGACGATGTCTTCGGACTACCTACTATGTGGACTACCTATCACCCCGGTCACGAGAAGAGCAGCACCAGGGCCCCCAGACGCCAGGAGACCGCGTAGGCCGCAACGAGCAGCGCGACCACGGTCGCCAGCAGCGCCGTGTCCGCGCGGCGCCAGTGGCTGGTCCGGGCCCGGGAACGGGGGCCGGTGCCGAACGCGCGCGCGTCCATGGCGGTGGCCAGCAGCGTTCCGGTCCGGATCGAGCGCACCAGCAACGCGAACAACCGCCCGAAGAACAGCGGGACCACCCGGAACGGATTGCGTCCGGCCTCCAGGCCGCGCGCCCGCCGGGCCAGGCTGATGGTGCGCCACTGGTGGGCGAGCAGCGGGATGAGCCGCAGGGCCGCCAGCACGCCCATCGCGGGCCGTTCGGGCACCCGCAGTTTCTGGACGAGTCCGTCCGACATCTCGGTGGGGTCGCTGCTGGCGGCGGCCAGCAACCCCGGCAGGGCGATCGCCAGCAGCCGGACGGCGGCGCCCACCGCCCCCTCCAGGCCGTGCTCGCCGTACAGGTAGTTGACCAGCCCGCTGGACAGCCCCATGAGGAGGAAGGGGCCGCCCAGGACGAGGAGCGTGCGCCGGTCGATCCCGCTGAAGGGCACCGACAGCAGCACGGCGGCCAGCACCACGCCTCCGGTGACTGCGTCCACGGCGGGCACCAGCCCCAGGGCGAGGATCAGGGCGGCCAGGAGTTTGGCCGCCGGGTTGAGCCCCGTCATCCAGTACCGGGCGCCGCCCCCGTCGGGCACGTCCAGGGTCATCGCGTCGCCGCCCGTGTCACCCGGGGGGCGGGCCCGCCGTCCGGCGCTCACGCGCTCCCCCCGTCCCTGCCGGCGCCGCCCCACGACCCGACGGCGGCGTCCACTCCTCCGTCGGCCACCCGCACGCGCGTGTCGGTCAGGTGCCGCAGCAGCAGTTCGTCGTGGGTGGCCATGACCACGGCCCGCCCCTCGGCCCGCAGGGCCCCCAGCAGCTCCACCAGCTCGGTCCACGTCCGGGTGTCCTGGCCGAAGGTCGGTTCGTCCAGGGCCAGGACGTCCGGGGCGTGGGCGGGTCCGGAGCTGAGCGCGGTGGCCACCGACAGGCGGCGCTTCTCGCCGCCGGAGAGCGTGTAGGGGTGCACGTCGGCGAGTCTGGTCAGGCGCAGCCGTTCCAGCAGCTCGTCGACCCACGCGTCGGCCGCGGCCCGCTCCATGCCCGCCCGCAGCGGGGCGAACAGCAGCTCGTCGCGGACCGTGGGTGTGACGAACTGGTCCTCGGCGTGCTGGAAGACGGTGCCCACGTGCCGGGCCAGTCGGCGGGCGGGCCAGCGCCGCAGCGGCCGCCGGTCGGCCTCGGCCAGCGGCCCGCGCGGGAGCACCTCTCCGCGGTGGGGTCTGCTCAGCCCCGCGAGCATCATCAGCAGCGTCGACTTACCCGCCCCGTTGGGCCCGGTCAGCGCGGTGGCGGTCCCGGCCGCCACGGGCAGGTCGACCCCGGACAGCACGGTGCGCGGCGCCGCCGCGCGCGTCCCCAGCTCGACGGGGGTGCGCGCGGCGACGCCGACCGCCTCCAGCAGGGGGGCGCCACCGGCCCCCGGGGCCACGTCCGGTTCGGGCTCCTGTCCGGGGATCCACACCCCCTGGGCGGCCAGGGAAGGGCCGTGCTCGGCGAAGACCGCCCCGGGCGCGCCGTCCGCGATCACCCCGCCGCCGGGTTCCAGGACGACGACCCGGTCCACCAGGTCCACGACGTCGGCCACCCGGTGCTCGACCAGGACGAGCGTCGCCTCGGTCTCGGCCAGGAGCCGCTGGAGGACCCCGCGGACCAGCGCGGCGCCGTCGGGGTCGAGGTTGGCGGTGGGCTCGTCCAGGAGCAGCAGGCGCGGGCGCACGGCCAGGGCCCCCGCGATGACCAGACGCTGCTTCTCGCCGCCGGACAGGGCGCCGGTCGAGTGGCGTCGCCCGTAGGGGAAGCCGACCTCGGCGAGGGCGGCGTCGACGCGCGGCCAGATGAGGCCGGGCTCCACACCGAGGTTCTCCAGGCCGAAGGCGACGTCGTCCCCGGCCCGCGCCATCACCAGCTGGGTCTCGGGGTCCTGGCTGACCAGTCCGACCAGGCCGCGCCGCCGGTCGGCGGGCTCGCCGTCCACCAGCAGGGTGCCCTCCTGGTCGCCGCTGATGGCACTGTCGGGTCCGGTCAGTCCGGCGAGGGAGTGCAGCAGGGTCGACTTGCCCGCTCCGGAGGCGCCGAGCAGGAGGACGCGCTCGCCGGGTTCGATGGTCAGGTCGACACCGCGCAGGGCGTGGGTGTCGCGTCCGGAGTGCTGCCAGCCCCAGCCGGAGAGCTCGACGCGCGCGCCGGGCCCTCCGCCGGGGCGGAGGCGCTCGCCCATCCCGGTCAGCCCCTGGCCGACGGGAAGGGGGCCAGCGCGCCGGTCCTGGCGAGCGCGGTGGTGATCAGGCGGGCGCCGACACCGGCGATGACGGCGGCGCTGACGATGACGATGGCGCCGTAGGCGAGCTTGAACTCGATCGGCCAGGCGACGTTGTAGGTGATGTTGTCGCGGATGGCGGGGGAGATCCCGGCGACGGCGGCGGCGAGCACGGCCACGCCCATGCCCCAGCGGCGGTAGCCGAAGGCCAGGAAGACCAGCTCGGGCAGGATGCCCTGGAGGGCGCCGTCGAGGATGACCATGATCCCCCACTGGGTGCCCAGCACGGCGGAGACGGAGGCTGCGGCGATCGAGGTGAGGAGGGCGGCGCCGGGCCTGCGGATGATGAGGCCGCCCAGGACGCCGGAGATCAGCCACATGCCGTAGACGACCGCCTGCCCGGGCGGGAAGCCCACGAACAGCGGGGTCGTGACCGTCCACACGATGTTCCACAGCCAGAAGACGACGCCGATCGCGACGCCGATGACGGCGGCGACCACGATGTCGACCGTCCGCCAGCCGCGGATCCCGTCGACGATCTGTTCCCTGTACCCGGTTCGGCCGGTGTCGGTACCCATTCCTGTCCCTTCGTCGGGGGTGACGAGGGGTCATGCGGCCAAGAGCGCCCCGATGGCCGTGCGGCGCGCACCGAAGACGTACCGGTGCGCGGGAGACACGCCACCGGTGACGGTTCCTACGACTTCCTTCGCTGGCACTACCCAGATCAGGTGTGTAAGGGTCTGCGGCGACGGTGCCGCACTCTCAGCGCCCATGCGCTCCCCTGTCGGTTATGAACCATTATGCGGCACATACTGCCTGGTAGTGACACACACCACCCCGAACACTCCGCCAGCGGCCCGTCCCGGGGAGCGTCCGCCGCCTCCCCAAGGCCCTGGGGGCGCCGCCTATCCGTCGCCGTCCCCACCGCCGTCGCCCCCGTCGGCGCCGTCGCCGGACGGCTCGGCGTCCGGGTCGCCGAAGGCCTTGGGCGAGGCCGCGAACCCCTCCGCCGGGAGCGACGCCGTGGCCGCGCTCATCGTGTCCCGCCAGATCGGTCCGGGCACGGTCCCGCCGTAGACGATCCCGTAGTACCGGCCGCCGATGGTCACGTCCTGGAGCGGGTGGCGCTCACCGCCCCGCACGTCGCCGACCGCCACCGCCGCGGCCAGGTTCGGCGTGTACCCCGCGAACCACGCGTAGGCGGCCCCGTCGGTCGTGCCCGTCTTGCCCGCCGCCGGGCGCCCGATGCCGAGGCCGCGCGCGGTCCCCCCGTTGAACGGCTCCTGGAGGAGGTGGTTCACCCCGTCGGCCACCCGCTGGTCGACCGCGCGCTCGCACTCGGCCTCGACCGGGATCTCCTCGTCGTCCTCCTCACCCGGCCGGTCGACGACCACGGCGTCGACCGGCGCCGGAACGCAGTGCACGCCCCGGGCGGCGAACGTGGCGTAGGCGGCGGCCAGGGTCAGCGGGGAGACCTCCTGGTCCCCCAGGGTGAACGAGCTCCACACCCCGAGCGGCTGCCCGTCGGCGCGGTGGACGCCCGCCCGCTCGGCCATCGTCGCCGTCTCGCACAGGCCCACCCGGCGCTGGAGCTGCGCGAAGTAGGTGTTCACCGACCCCCGGGTCGCGGTGACCATGGTGTGCGTACCCGAGTTGCTCTCTCCCGCGTTGCGCACGCTCCACGGTTCCATCCGGCCGCCGTCACAGTTCCTCAGACCGGTGATCGTCTTGTTTCCGGGCGACCGAAAACTGGTCCCGTAGTCCAGCCCGGCGTCGAGCGCGGCGGCGAGGGTGAACGTCTTGAACGTCGACCCCGCCTGGTATCCGGTGGTCCCGCCGTCGCGCCGGTCGACCGCGAGGTTGATGGCGGTCGTGCCCGGATCGTTCTCGTCGAAGCCGTACCGCAGGTTCTGGGCGAGCGCCCGCACCCGCCCGGTGCCGGGTTCGACGAGTGCCTGGGCGGCGAAGCGCGTGGAGCCGTCGTTCGGCACGTGCCGGAGGACCGCCTCCCGCGCCGCCTCCTGCATGTCCGTGTCCAGGGTGGTCCGGACGGTCAGTCCGCCCTGCCGCAGCATCCGCAGCCGTTCCTCCTCGGTGTCGCCCAGCACATCCGTGCGCCGCAGCCAGTGCATGACGTAGTCGCAGAAGAACGGGTACTCGCTGTGGTAGCAGCTTCCGCCGCGCGGGGTCGGGTCCAGCCCCAGGTCCTCGGCCGCGTACCGATCGGCCTCCTCCCGGGTCAGCGACCCCACGGCCACCATCCGGTCCAGGACGAGGTCGCGTCGGCTCCGGGCGGCCTCGGGGTTGGTCAGCGGATCGTAGTACGAGGGCGCCCGCACCAGCCCGGCCAGCAGCGCGGCCTGCGCCGGATCGAGGTCGGCGGCGGGCACGGAGAAGTACCGCCGCGCGCCCATCTCGATCCCGTGCGCCCCCGCGCCGAAGTAGGCGAGGTTGAGGTAGCCCTCCAGGATCTCGTCCTTGGTCAGCCGCCGCTCCAGGCCGACCGCGTAGCGGAGCTCGACCAGCTTGCGCGCGAGGCTCCGCTCGCTCGCGCGCGCGGCCTCCTCCTCGCTCCCCGCCGTCTCGATGAGCAGGTTCTTCACGTACTGCTGGGTGAGGGTGGAGCCGCCCTGCGTGTGCCCCAGGGAGGTGAGCACCGCAGCGCGCAGGACACCGCGCGGGTCGAATCCGTGGTGCTCGTGGAAGCGTTCGTCCTCGACCGCCAGAAGCGCCGCGGTGACCCACGGGCTGATCTCGTCGAGGGAGACGACCTCGCGCTCGCGCTCGGCGATCTCGGCGAACGGCCGACCGTCGGTGTCGGTGAGCACGACCCGCTCCGACAGTCGGGGCACCTCCAGGTCGTCGGGCATCGCCATGAAGAGGGCCGCGGTGTCGCGGCCGATGATCCCCGCCGCCCCGACCCACGGCAGGAGCAGAGCCGCCACCAGCAGCCCCGCCACCACCGCGACCCCGACCAGCCGCGTGAGGGAACGCGTTCCCTCCGCGCGCGGTGTTCGTCTCCGGATCGACCCCGTCACGTCGCCCCCTCACGCCGTGTGGCGCCCGCCCCGCTCGACGGGTGACGGACACTGCGCCGACCACCCTCCCAAGGGGCCGGCAAAGGGAGGACCGACATACCTGGCGTGTCTCCAAAAAGATTCCTCAATTCATGCCAAAGCACCCAGATCGACCATAAGAGACACCTCTCCGTAAATCTCCGAAACACCAAGGAAGCACACACGAAAAGACTCGACATCAAGAGAGATCACGGACAGAGGGGCGCCGCGACCCCGCGGGACGGATCCGATGCGCGCGCTTTCATGGGGACACGCCGGACTCCTGGGCCTGTCCGGAATACGACCTCGCAAACCAGGACCGCATTCGATGATCCCTACCCAGAGCAACACAGAGCACAACACGACCGCGGAGTTTTCCGACTTTTCTCCAGAGAACTGAGCGAACCATCCACAGAGACCCCTGAATCGACTGTTGCCTTATGCACCATTTGAGAAGTTTGCCCAGGTGAAACCGGCCAAATACCAGGCACAGACCCCGGCGGCCAGTGTGACGAGAATCACAGAAATTATCCGGCCCCGACACTCCGCCAAACCCCGCAGGAGGGCAGACGATAGACAGCGGAGGGCACCGAAGCCGCAATCCGGACAGTTTTGCCCGGCCTGTTCGTTAACCCTGCCTTTCTTTGCATTAACTACGTGTTATTTCCATCCGGGACCCAGCCGCCCGCAGTCCACAACGCCCGAACCACGACAATTACGGTGTAGCCAGTGATCGGACGCCTGCCCATACTCGACATCTCTCCAGACAACGATCTCGGACCCGTGAAAGCCGTTCCCGGTGAACGCTTCACCGTGGGCGCGACGGTCATCCGCGAGGGCCACGACTCGCTCGCGGCGGGCGTCGTCCTGTACTCGCCCCGGGGCCGCCGCGAGGGGCTCGTGCCCATGCGCGAACGCGCCCCCGGCACCGACCGCCACGAGGCCGAGATCAGCCTCCCGGGCGAGGGCGCCTGGGCCTTCTCCGTCGAGGCGTGGACCGACCCCTTCACCACCTGGCACCGGACGGCCCAGATCAAGCTCCCCCTGAACCAGGACACCGAGCTCGTGCTGGAGGAGGGCGCGCGCCTCCTCGCCCGCGCCGGCCGCCGCGTCCCCCGCAAACCCGCGCTGACCAGGGCGGCGAAGATCCTGCGCGACACCTCGTCGCCTCCCCTGGAACGCTTCGCCGCCGCCGTGACCCCCGAGGTCCTCACCTGGATGGCGGACCACCCCATCCGCGAACTCGTCACCCGCTCCAAGCGGACCCGGGTCGTCGTGCACCGCGAACGCGCGCTCTTCGGCTCCTGGTACGAGTTCTTCCCCCGGTCCGAGGGCGCCCAGATCGACACCGCCCCCGGGCACGAACGCTCCGGCACCTTCGCCAGCGCCGCCAAACGGCTGCCCGCCATCGCCGACATGGGCTTCGACGTGGTCTACCTGCCACCGATCCACCCGGTGGGCACCACGCACCGCAAGGGTGCGAACAACGCCCTGACCGCCGCCCCCGGCGAACCCGGGTCGGTCTGGGCGATCGGGTCGGCCGACGGCGGACACGACGCCGTCCACCCCGACCTGGGCACCCTCGCCGACTTCGACGCGTTCGTCGCCGAGGCGGCCGACCACGGTCTGGAGATCGCCCTGGACCTGGCGTTGCAGTGCTCGCCCGACCACCCCTGGGTCACCGAGCACCCCGAGTGGTTCGCCCGCCGCGCCGACGGCTCCATCGCCCACGCCGAGAACCCGCCCAAGAAGTACCAGGACATCTACCCGCTCTGCTTCGACACCGACCCCGACGGCCTGTACGCCGAGATCCTGCGGACCGTGCGGCACTGGATCGACCACGGGGTGCGGATCTTCCGGGTCGACAACCCGCACACCAAGCCGGTCGCCTTCTGGGAGCGCCTGCTGGCGGACGTCGCCCGCGAGCGGCCCGACGTCCTCTTCCTGGCCGAGGCCTTCACCCGCCCGGCCATGCTCCGGACCCTGGCCAAGGTGGGCTTCCACCAGTCCTACACCTACTTCACCTGGCGCAACGGCAAGGAGGAGATCCAGGACTACCTCACCGAACTCAGCCAGGAGACCGCCCACTACCTGCGGCCCAACCTCTTCGCCAACACCCCCGACATCCTGCACGCCTACCTCCAGCACGGCGGGCGGCCCGCCTTCGCCGTCCGCGCCGTCCTGGCGTCGCTGCTCTCGCCGACCTGGGGGATCTACTCCGGGTTCGAACTGTGCGAGAACGTGCCCGCCGCACCCGGCAGCGAGGAGTACCTGGACTCGGAGAAGTACCAGTACCGCCCCCGGGACTGGGCCGCCGCGGAGGCCGCCGGCACCACCCTGACCGGGCTGATCACCACCCTCAACCGGCTCCGCCGCGAACACCCGGCCCTGCGCGAACTGCGCAACCTGCGCTTCCACCACGTCGACCGCCCGGAACTGCTCTGCTTCTCCAAGCACCGGCCCGGTGAACGCCCCGGCGACCCCGACGACCTGGTCATCACGGTCGTCAACCTCGACCCGCACCACACCCGCGAGGCGACGGTGCACCTGGATCTGCCGTCCATCGGCCGCACCTGGGAGGAGGAACTCACGGTGACCGACGCGCTGTCCGGACGCACCCACACCTGGGGCGCGGACAACTACGTCCGCCTCGACCCGGCGATCGCCCCCGCGCACGTCTTCACCACCACCGGCAGATAGCGGCCCCGGACGCAGGGGGGTCGGCCGCCGCGCCGGCCCCCGGTCCGGAACGCCCCGTGATCCGATGTCGAACCTTTCTTGGTGGGGAGCAGTTGATGAGCACAGACGAGTCCGGACCCGGCGGCGACGCCCAGCACGGTCCGCTCGCCCCAGCCACCGGGGCCGCCACCGGCCCGCTCATGTCCTCAGGTGGTGCCAGTGACCCCCACTGGTACAAACACGCCGTCTTCTACGAGGTACTCGCCCGCGGCTTCTTCGACTCCAACGGCGACGGCACCGGCGACCTCGCCGGGCTGGTGCAGAAGCTGGACTACCTCCAGTGGCTCGGCATCGACTGCGTCTGGCTGCTGCCGATGTACCAGTCGCCGCTGCGCGACGGCGGATACGACATCTCGGACTACTTCACGATCCTCCCGGAGTTCGGCAGGACCGCCGACTTCGTGGAGCTCCTCGACGAGGCGCACCGGCGCGGCATCCGCGTCATCACCGACCTGGTCATGAACCACACCAGCGACCAGCACCCGTGGTTCCAGGCATCCCGGACCGACCCCGACGGACCCTACGGCGACTTCTACGTGTGGTCGGACACCGACGACCGCTACGACGAGGCGCGCATCATCTTCGTCGACACCGAGACGTCCAACTGGACCTACGACGAGGTCCGCGGACAGTACTACTGGCACCGGTTCTTCTCCCACCAGCCCGACCTCAACTTCGAGAACCCGGCCGTCCAGGAGGCGATCCTGGAGGTCCTGCGCTACTGGCTCGACCTGGGCATCGATGGTTTCCGTCTGGACGCGGTGCCCTACCTGTACGAGCGCGAGGGCACCAACTGCGAGAACCTCAAGGAGACCCACGAGTTCCTCAAGCGGGTGCGCGCCGAGGTGGACCGCCTCTACCCCGACCGGGTACTGCTGAGCGAGGCCAACCAGTGGCCGTCCGACGTCGTCGACTACTTCGGCGACTTCGAGTCGGGCGGCGACGAGTGCCACATGAACTTCCACTTCCCGCTCATGCCGCGGATGTTCATGGCGGTGCGCCAGGAGCAACGCTTCCCGATCTCGGAGATCCTCGCCCAGACGCCGCCCATCCCGCGGAACTGCCAGTGGGCGATCTTCCTGCGCAACCACGACGAGCTGACCCTGGAGATGGTCACCGACGAGGAGCGCGACTACATGTACTCCGAGTACGCCAAGGAACCTCGCATGCGCGCCAACGTGGGGATCCGCAGGCGGCTCGCCCCGCTGCTGGACAACGACCGCGGCCAGATCGAACTGTTCACCGCGCTGCTGCTCTCACTGCCCGGTTCACCGGTGCTGTACTACGGCGACGAGATCGGCATGGGCGACAACATCTGGCTCGGCGACCGCGACGCGGTGCGCACGCCCATGCAGTGGAGTTCGGACCGCAACGCCGGGTTCTCCCGAGGCGACCCCGCCCGGCTCTATCTGCCGCTGATCATGGACCCGGTCTACGGGTACCAGGCGCTCAACGTCGAGTCCCAGCGCGACAACCCCGGCTCGTTGCTGCACTGGACCCGCCGGATGATCCAGATCCGCAAACGCCACCCCGTGTTCGGCACCGGCGAGTTCGCCGAACTCAACGCCACCAACCCGAGCATCCTGGCGTTCATCCGCGAGCACGGCGACGACCGCATGCTGTGCGTCAACAACCTCTCCCGGTTCCCGCAGCCGGTGGAACTGGACCTGGCCCGGTACGCCGGGGTCAGCCCCGTGGAGTGCGTCGGCGGCGTGCGGTTCCCGGAGATCGGCGAACTCCCGTACCTGCTCACCCTGCCCGGGCACGGCTTCTACTGGTTCCAGCTGCCCGCCGAGACCTCGGCGGGGCCGAACGGGCGCGACCACGACGGCGTGCCGTCCTACGGCCTGCCCGCGGCCGGCATCCGCGTGCGGGCCGCCGACACCGCTCCGACCGGGGTGACGGACACCGGCCGGGACCGTGCAGCGGAGCACCACACCACAGTCACCACGACGCCCAGCACTCCGGCGGGTCGTGTCTCCGCACACCACGAGGGCCCGGCCGACGCCGCCGCGTGGGCCGCCGCCCCCGTTCCGGGTTCCCCGGGCCCGGTGGCGGAGCGCTCCGACAGGGGTGGCGGCGGGAAGGGAAACAGGCCGAGCTGACATGTCGAAACTCGAAGAACTCCTGGCCGCCTGGCTGCCCCGACAACGCTGGTTCTCCGGCAAGGGCGTTCCCATCCACGACCTGCGTGTCACGGGCAGGCACACCCTGGTGTCCACCCGCGGCGACGGCCCCGGCCTGGACCTCGTCGTCGTCGAGGCCGAACAGCGCGGTCGCCGCTCCCGGTACCAGGTGCTGCTGGGGTCGCGGACGCCCCGCTCCCTGCCGGGGGAGCTGGCCGCCGAGACCATCGGCGTGTGCCGTGTGGGCGGCGGCCGTCCGCGCGCGGTCTACGACGCCTCGCACGACGGTGAGCTGACCGCCGCCCTGCTCGAACGGTTCGCCGCCCCGACCGGCCCCGGGGACACGAGCGGGGTCCGGTTCCGGACCCTTCCCGGGGCCCCGGTCCGGGTCGGTTCGCGCGGCCGGGTCCTGACCGGGGAGCAGTCCAACACGTCCCTGGTCTTCGGGGAGGACTACGTCCTGAAGACCTTCCGCAGGCTCTGGCCGGGGCGCAACCCGGACCTGGAGCTGACGATGGCGCTGACCGGCTCGCCGTGCGTCGCGCGTACCTGCGGGTGGATCGAGGCGGACCTGCCCGGCTACCAGGAACCCACCACCCTGGCGATGCTCCAGTCCTACGTCCCGCAGGCCACGGACGGCTGGGTCCTGGCCACCAGGAGCGTCAGGGCGCTGCTGGGCGGGTCCGGGGCCGACGGCGAGGACGCGTTCACCGCTCAGGCCGAGCGGCTGGGCCGGACCACGGCCGAGGTGCACGGCTCCCTGGCTCGGACACTGCCCACGGACGTGCTGTCGGCGAACTCGACCGCCGAACTCGCCGAGGCGATGATCGAACGCCTGGCCCTGGCCAGCGGAGAGGTACCGGAACTGGCGGAGTACGCGCCCCGGGTGATGTCGGCCTACACCGAGTTCGCCCGGCTGGGTGAGCCGCTGTCGATCCAGCGCATCCACGGCGACTACCACCTGGGGCAGGTGATCCGCACCGCGTCCGGGTGGGTGCTGTTGGACTTCGAGGGCGAGCCCACGGTGTCCGTACGGGAACGCCAGCGGCTGACCAGCCCCCTGCGGGACGTGGCCGGGATGCTCCGCTCCTTCGACTACGCCGCCGGGTACCTGCTGGTCCGGCACCCGGACGACCCCGGACTGGAATGGGCGGCCCGCGCCTGGGCCCGCAACAACAGGGCCGCGTTCTGCGCGGGGTACGCCGACGCGGGCGGCCTCGACCCGGACGAGCACCTCACGGCGCTGCGGGCCTTCGAGTTCGACAAGGCCGTGTACGAGGTGCTGTACGAGGCACGGAACCGGCCCGACTGGCTGCGGGTGCCGCTCGACTCCATCGCCGCGGCCGTCTCCACCGCCACGGCGGCCGCGGCGCCGCCCGTGCCCGGCTGACCCGGGCACCGGCCGCCACCCCGCACCCCGGGGTGGCGGCCCCGTGCGGTGCCACCCACCCGACCGACCACCACGACCACAACCACGACGGAGCCGTCTTGACCACGCCCCGCAGGGAACCGCGCCCGCGCACCCGACCGACCACCGCCGCCTCGGCCGCGCCCCGCCGACGCCCCACGACCGCCCGCCGGCCGCGCGCCACGGCACCCGACCCGGAACTCCTCGCAGCCCTGGACCGGGTGGTGGACGGACACCACCACGATCCGCACTCGCTGCTGGGGGTGCACACCACCGGCCGGACCACGGTCGTGCGGGCCCTGCGCCCGGGTGCGCTGGAGGTGCACGCCGTCCTGTCCGACGGCACCCGTGTCGCCCTCGACCACCTGCACCGGGGGGTGTTCGCCGGACGGGTCACGAAAACCGCCCTGGGTTCCCCGGCCGACTACCGGATCGCCGCCCGGTACGAGGCCGACGGCCCCGAACACGTGACCGCCGACCCCTACCGGTTCACCCCCACACTGGGCGACCTCGACCTCCACCTGATCGGCGAGGGACGGCACGAGGAGCTGTGGCGCGCGCTGGGCGCCCACGTGCGCACCGTCGACACGCCCATGGGCGAGGTGTCCGGCACCGGGTTCGCGGTGTGGGCTCCGGACGCGCGCGGGGTCCGCCTGATCGGGGACGTCAACTGCTGGAACGGCGTCGGCCACCCCATGCGGAGCCTGGGGGCCAGCGGCGTGTGGGAGCTGTTCGTGCCCGGGATGGGCGACGGGGACCTGTACAAGTTCCAGGTGCTGGGGGCCGACGGGCACTGGCGGGACAAGGCCGATCCGATGGCGCGCCGGACCGAACTGCCGCCGTCGACGGCGTCGATCGTGACCACGTCCGCCCACGAGTGGGGCGACCAGGCGTGGATGGCCGAACGCAAGGGCGTGGAACCGCACCGCGCGCCGATGAGCGTGTACGAGGTGCACCTGGGGTCGTGGCGGCCGGGACTGGGCTACGCCGAACTGGCGGAGCAACTGGTCGAGTACGTCACCGACCTGGGGTTCACGCACGTGGAGTTCCTGCCGGTCGCGGGGTACCCGTTCGACGGGTCCTGGGGCTACCAGGTGACCTCCTACTACGCTCCCACGCCGCGCTTCGGGTCACCGGACGAGTTCCGGTACCTGGTGGACGCGCTGCACCGGGCCGGGGTGGGCGTGCTGTTGGACTGGGTCCCCGCGCACTTCCCCAGGGACGAGTGGGCGCTGGCGCGGTTCGACGGAACCGCGCTGTACGAGCACCCCGACCCGCGCCGGGGGGAGCACCCCGACTGGGGGACGCTGATCTTCAACTACGGACGCACGGAAGTGCGCAACTTCCTCATCGCCAACGCGCTGTACTGGCTGGAGGAGTTCCACGTCGACGGGCTGCGGGTGGACGCGGTGGCGTCGATGATCTACCTGGACTACTCGCGCGACTCCGGCCAGTGGGAGCCCAACGTCCTCGGCGGGAGGGAGAACCTGGAGGCGATCGACTTCCTCCGGGAGCTGAACACGACCGTCTACCGCCGCAACCCGAGCGCGATGATGATCGCGGAGGAGTCGACGGCCTACCCGGGCGTGACCCGGCCGGTGGACCACGGAGGGCTCGGGTTCGGGTTCAAGTGGAACATGGGGTGGATGCACGACACCCTGGAGTACGTCAGGAAGGAGCCGATCCACCGGCAGTACCACCACGACGAGGTCACGTTCTCGATGGTGTACGCCTACAGCGAGAACTACGTGCTCCCGCTGTCGCACGACGAGGTCGTGCACGGCAAGCAGTCCCTGCTCAACAAGGCGCCGGGGGACGAGTGGCAGCGGACGGCGACGGTACGCGCGCTGCTGGGGTACATGTGGTCGCACCCGGGCAAACAGCTGCTGTTCATGGGCGGGGAGATCGCCCAGGGGGACGAGTGGTCGCACGAGACCGGGGTGCCGTGGTGGCTGCTCCGGTTCGACCACCACGCGGGGGTGCAACGACTGGTCAGGGCGCTCAACGACGCCTACCGACCGCGGTCGGCCCTGTGGTCGCTGGACACCGACCCGGCGGGGTTCCGATGGCTGGACGGCGGTGACCGCGAGGGGAACACGCTGTCGTACCTGCGGTACGGCGAGGACGGGTCGGTGCTGGCCTGCGCGGTGAACTTCTCACCGGTGCCGCGTCCGGGCTGGCGGGCCGGGTTGCCGGTCGCCGGGCGGTGGAACTGCGTACTCAACTCCGACGACCCGAGGTTCGGCGGTTCCGGCCACCCCGCGCCGACCCACGTCACCGCTGAGGAGCCGGGCTGGCACGGCCAGCCGTTCTCGGCGGAGGTGACGCTGCCGCCGCTCGGCGCCGTGTGGTTCGAGCCCGAGCGGTAACCGATACCGCCGATCACCGCCGGGGGCGAGGAGCGCCCCCGGCGCCGGAACCGTGCCGGGAGGGGCCGCCCCCGCCGCCGACCCGTCACCGTCGAGTCCAACGAAGCGGGGAGCAATGCGCGACCGAGCGATCCCACTCGCGGCCACAGTCCTCAGCGGCCTTCTCGTGGGTTTCCTGTCGGGGACGAGCAACGGGGTCCCGCCCGACGGACTGGTCGACCACACGGTGTGGAGCGCGACCGCCCAGTACGCGGGCGGGGTGGCCAACAGCCTGGTGGTCTGGTTCTGGGTCCCGTTCGCGCTCGGTCGGCGGGAGCCCGCCTCGATCGGTTGGGCGATCGCGCTGGGAACGGTCTTCATGGTGACCGCGTTCGTCACCCACGAGGTGCACGGATGGCTCCACGCGCTCCCGGCCCCCCGCCTCGGCGCCGTACCACCGATGGCCCATGCGGTGCTGTGGGCGACGCTCGGTGTCGCGATGGTCGGCGGTGTGATCGCCGGAGCCACCGGCTTCCTGTCCCGGACCCGGCCGATGCTGGCGTCGGTGCTGGTCCTGATGGTCGCCGCGGAACTGGTCCGCCGCCCCCTCGACTCGTGGCGGAGTGACATCTCGGCGGCCGAGAACACGACCTTCGCCCTCCTCGCCTGCGCGGTCGTCGTCCTGGTCGCACGGTCCCGGACGCGGGCCACGGATCGTTGAACGGCGCCCGCCCGGGGCTTCCCGCCGCGCCTCGGCCCGCCCGGGGCCCCTTGGCCCGATGTGGCCATTGAGGAAATGGACACCGATGTTGGCACGCAATACCATTCCCATAGTAAGTATCTGACGACATTGAGTAACATGTGTAGTTTTCTGACTACTCGTGGGAGGCTGACGTGCCCTTCGTGATCCTGGGTCCCCTCGGCTACGAGGACCCTGACAAGTGGATCAGAGTTCCACAGGGCAACTCGGCTGTCGTTCTCGCGATGCTGTTGGTCAACGCCGGACGGATCGTCCCGGTCGACACCCTCGTGGAGGAGGTCTGGGGCGAGATGCCCGTGGGCACGGCGCGCAAACAGATCCAGATCCTGGTGAGCGGTCTCCGCCGGCGTCTGGCCAAACTCGGCGACGTCATCGAGACCGTCGGCGCCGGATACACCATCCGGGCCGGGTCCACGGACGTGGACGCCTGGGCGTTCGAACGGCACCTGGCGGAGGCGCGCGCCGCCGTCGACCGCGGGGAACCCCACCTGGCCGCCAGTCTGTACCGACAGGCGGACCGGCTGTGGCGCGGCCCCCACGCGCTGGCGGACGTACGGACCCCGACCCTGGAGGCCGAGGCCCTCCGCCTCGGCGACCTGCGCGGCACGGCGGTCCTGGAGCGCGTCGACGTCGAGCTGGAACTCGGGTGGCACGACGCGCTCGCCGTGGAGCTCGGCCCCCTCGTCCGGGAGGACCCCTTCAACGAACGGCTGCGCGGCCAGCTCATGCTCGCCCTCCACCGCTCCGGGCGGCGCGCCGAGGCCGTCGACGTCTACCACGACGGCCGCGAGATCTTCGAGGACGCCCTCGGCCGCCCCCCGGGTCCCGAGCTCCGGCGACTCCACCAGCGCATCACCCAGCACGGCGCGGAGCCCTCTCGTCCGGTCGACCGCCCCCGGCACGTACCGCGCGCGCTACCGGCCGGAGCGTGCCGCCTCATCGGGCGCGGGGCGGAACTGGACACGATCCGGCACACGCTCACCTCGGGCGTACCGGACGCGGTCCGGGCCGTGTGCGTCACGGGTCGTCCCGGCGTCGGCAAGACCGCCCTGGCCGTGGCCGCCGCGCGCGAGCTCGCGCCCGCCTACCCCGACGGCACGCTCTACGCCGACCTGAGCGAGGATCCGGCCCCCGAGCACGTCCTCACCCGTTTCCTCCGGTCCCTCGGCGTCCCCGAGGACGACGTCCCCGGTGAGCCCCACCGGCTGACCGAGGCCTTCCAGCGGGTCACGGCCGACCGCCGGGTCCTGGTCGTCCTCGACGGCGTCCCGTCCGCCGACCGGTTGGAGCCGCTGCTCACACGCGGAACGGGCAACGGCATGATCATCACCAGCCGCCTCGCGCTGGCCGAGCTCGCCGGTGTCGTCCGCCTCCCCCTGGGGGCGCTGTCCCGGTCCGACTCCCACGCCTTCCTCGCCGAGAGCATCGGCACCCGGCGGGTGGCGGCCGAGCCCGAGGCGGCCGACGCCCTCGCCCACCTGTGCGAGGGGCTGCCGCTCGCGCTGCGGACCGTCGGCGCGCGGCTCGCCGCCGCCGAGCACCGGCCCCTGCGGTGGCTGCGCGACCGGCTCACGGACGAGCGGAACCTGCTGGACGAACTCCGGTTCGGCGCGCTCTCGGTACGCGCGTCCCTGGAGTCCGCCCTCGCCCCGGCCACGGACACCGAGGCGGGCGTCCTGCGCGCGGTCTCGACCCTGGGCCCCCGGGGGTTCGGTGTGGAGGAGGTGGCCGACCTGGCCGGGATGCCCCGCCGGGAGACCGAGGACCTGCTCGACCACCTCACGTCGTTGCACCTGCTCGACACCGACGACGGCACGACCTTCCACTGCCCCCGCCTGCTCCTGACGTTCCTGAACGAGGAGCGACGGGAGGAGCGCGCCACCGCCCTGGCGCACTGCCCCGACCCGGGGCAGTGCGGCGCCCCCTCACCCTAGGGCCGTGTCCCCTCGGGCGTCCCGACGACACCTCCGGAGCGACCGCCCCGAAAACCAGATCAGGCGCCGTGCTTGCGCCAGACGGTCAGCCGCTCCACGGCCTCGTCCAGCACCTCGTCCCGTTTGCAGAACGCGAACCGCAGCAGGTGCGCGCCCTCCTCCTCGTGGTCGTAGAAGACCTGGGCGGGCACCGCGGCCACTCCGGCCTCACGCGGCAGGGCCCGGGCCACGGCCACCCCGTCGCCGTGGCCCAGGGGGCGGATGTCGGCCATGAGGAAGTAGGTGCCCTCGCACCGGTGCACGTCGAACCCGGCCCGGATCAGCCCCGCGGCCAGCCGGTCGCGCTTGGTCTGGAGGGAGGCGCGCTGGGCCTCGATCCACTCCCCCTCGTGGTCGATGGCGTCGGCGACCGCCAGTTGGAGGGCACCGTTGGCGGAGAAGGTCAGGAACTGGTTGACCGTGCGCACGGCGCGCACCAGCGGCTCGGGACCCATGACCCAGCCGGTCTTCCAGGCGGTGACGGCGAACATCTTGCCCACCGAGGACACCGACAGGGTTCGCTCGCGCATCCCCGGCAGGGTCGCCAGGGGCACGTGCGGCAGCCCGTCGAAGGTGAGGAACTCGTACACCTCGTCGGTGAGGGCGATCAGGTCGTGCTCCCGGCACACCCCGGCGATCGTCTGGAGTTCCTCGGTCGTGAACACGGTCCCCGTCGGATTGTGCGGGGTGTTCACGATGATCATGCGGGTGCGCGGACCCACCGCGGCCCGCAGTTCGTCGGGGTCGAAGGTGAACGCGCCCCGCTCGGGGTCCGGTCGCAGGGCCACCGGCCTGCGCACCCCTCCGGCCAGGGAGATCATCGCGGCGTAGGAGTCGTACATCGGCTCGAAGACGACCACCTCGTCGCCCCGTTCCACCAGGGCGAGCAGCGACGCGGCGATCCCGGCGGTGGCGCCGACGGTCACGTAGACCTCGGAGTCGGGGTCGAGTTCGATGCCGTAGTGGCGGGCGCGGTACCGGCTCACCGCCCGGCGCAGTTCGGGACGGCCGGGTCCCGGCGGGTACTGGTTCACCCCGCCCAGGATGTGCCCGGTGGCCGCCTCCAGGAGGGAACGGGGTCCGTCGGTGTCGGGAAACCCCTGGCCGAGGTTGACGGATTCGGTCTCGACGGCCAGACGGGTCATCTCCGCGAAGACGGTCTCGCCGTAGGAGCGCATGCGGTCGATCAACGGTTCATCCACGGACCGAGCGTATCCGTCCGGGGGCCGCGTACGTCGACTCCGGGGTGTCGCGGACAGCCGGGGCCGACCGGACGCGGCCCCTCGTCAGAGCAGCAGGCCCAGGACCGTCCACACCACGGGCGCCGCGATCAGCAGGGAGTCCAGCCGGTCCATCAGCCCGCCGTGCCCCGGCATGAAACTGCCCATGTCCTTGACACCGAGGTCGCGTTTGAAGAGCGACTCGATGAGGTCGCCCACCGTGGCCGCGAGCACGACCGCCAGTCCCAGCAGCACCCCGACCCACCAGGGCCCGTCCAACATCAGGACGACGCACAGGGCGCCGGCCACCGCGCAGCCGACGACCGAGCCGCCGAAGCCCTCCCACGTCTTGTTCGGGCTGATCACCGGCGCCATCTTGTGCCGGCCGAGCAGGATCCCGGCGAAGTACCCGCCGATGTCGCTGGAGATGGTCACGACGATGAACGTCACCAGGCGGAACTGCCCGTCCTCCGGATGGGAGATGAGCAGCTGCCACGTGCCGAGCAGGAACGGCAGGTAGAGCAGCGTGAACAGGTTCGCCGACACGTCGGCGACGAACCCCTCCACGCCGCCGCGCAGCCGCCACACGAGCAGGGCGATCGCGGTGAGCGCCGTCGCCCCCACCAACCAGTCGGCCCCGCCGAAGTAGGCGCAGACCTGCATGACCACGCCGCCGAGGGCCATCGGGGCCACGGCCAGGGCCATGCCCTTTCCGGCGAACGCCCGGTTGACCTCACGCAGACCGATCAGCACCGCGAGCGAGGTGATGATCGTGAACAGCTGGGGCAGGGGAAAGATCGAGAAGAAGACGAGTGCGCCCAGAACGCACCCGCTGGCGATGGCCACCGGGAGGTTGCGACCGGTCTTGACCGGCTCACCTCCCGGCTTGTGCAGCACGAAGCGCTGCCCGGCGGCCTCCTCGGCGGGCGATCCCTCGTCGGGTCTGTGCTCCGGCGAGAGGTCGTCGCCTCCGGAGCCGCTGGAAGGAGTGGTCACCACTAAACCTCGAGCAGTTCCGCTTCCTTGTGCTTGAGCAGCTCGTCGACCGACGCGACGTAGGTGTGGGCCAGCTTGTCCAGCTCGGCCTGGGCACGGTGCGCCTCGTCCTCACCGAGCTCGCCCGCCTTGACGGCCTTCTCGAAGGCGTCCTTGGCGTGACGGCGGATGTTGCGGATCGAGACCTTGCTGTCCTCGGCCTTGGTCCGCGCCACCTTCACGTACTCCTTGCGGCGCTCCTCGGACAGGTCCGGGAACACCACGCGGATGACCTGACCGTCGTCGGAGGGGTTCACACCCAGATCGCTGTTGCGGATGGCGTTGATGATCTCGGTCCGGGCGTTGACGTCGAACGGCGAGATGACCACCATGCGCGGTTCGGGAACCGAGAACGAGGCCAGCTGGTTGATCGGCGTCCTGGCACCGTAGTAGTCCACGGTGATCTTGTTGAAGGTCGCGGGCGTGGGACGTCCCGTGCGGATGGTGGAGAAGTCCTCCTTCGCCACCGCGACGGCTTTCTCCATCTTCTCCTCGGTTTCGAGGAGGGTCTCTTCGATCATTGTTGGCGCTCCCGGAATCGACTCTGGTGTTCGTGGCTTACTGGGGTGGCGCGCCCGCGTCAGGCGGGGGCCGGTCCGACGATGGTGCCGATCTTCTCACCGCGGACGGCGCGCAGGATGTTGCCCTGGCTCATCAGGTCGAAGACGACGATGGGCAGCCCGTTGTCCATGCACAGGCTGACCGCTGTGGCGTCCATGACCTTGAGGCCGCGGGTGAGGACCTCGTTGTAGTTGAGCTTGTCGAACTTGACCGCGTCCGGGTTGCGCTGCGGGTCGGAGTCGTAGACCCCGTCGACCTGGGTGCCCTTGAGGACCGCCTGCGCCCCGATCTCCAACGCGCGCTGGGCGGCGGTGGTGTCGGTGGAGAAGAACGGTGCGCCCAGACCGGCGCCGAAGATGACGACACGGCCCTTCTCCAGGTGGCGGACGGCGCGGCGGGGAATGTAGGCCTCGGCGACCTGGCTCATGTGGATCGCGGTCTGCACGCGCGTGTCCACACCGAGGCGCTCCAGGAAGTCCTGGAGGGCGAGGCAGTTGATGACCGTGCCGAGCATGCCCATGTAGTCGGCCCGGCCGCGCTCGATACCGCCCTCGGTGAGCTGCGCGCCGCGGAACATGTTGCCGCCGCCGACCACGACGGCGACCTGGATACCCTCGGAGACGGCCTCGGCGATGGACTCGGCGACATACTGGACGACCTCGGGGTCGATGCCCAGGCCGCCGCCGCCCGCGAAGGCCTCCCCGGAGAGTTTGAGCATCACACGTTTCCAACCGGAATCGTGCATGGCGGTCTCGGTGCTCATCGCTTCGTTCTCCGACACGGCCTGTGGCCTCCCTTGTTGTTCCCGAGCGGCACAGGGTCCCCCGAGTGCTCCTGCTGCGGACGGACGGGGCGCTCACGCGTCCGAACCCGCCCATATCCGCCGAAGGTGCCGGGGAGCACTCTCCCCGGCACCTCCATCATGTCAAATCCCTAGGCCTGGCCGACCTTGAAGCGAACGAAGCGCTTGACGGTCACGCCGGCCTCGTCGACGACCTGCTGGACCGTCTTCTTGTTCTCCTTGACGAACGGCTGGCCGAGGAGGGTGACCTCCTTGAAGAAGCCGTTCAGGCGGCCCTCCACGATCTTGGGGATCGCCTGCTCCGGCTTGCCCTCCTCGCGGGTGGTCTGCTCGGCGATGCTGCGCTCCTTCTCCACCACGTCGGCCGGGACGTCGTCCTTGCCGACGTACTGCGGGGCCAGAGCGGCGATCTGCTGGGCGACGTCCTTGCCCACCTCGGCGTCGGCCTTGTCCAGCTCGACCAGGACACCCATGGTGGGCGGCAGGTCGGGGTCGGACTTGTGCAGGTAGCTGGCGACGTAGGCGCCCTCGAACTTGGCGATGCGGCGCAGCTGAAGCTTCTCGCCGATGACCGCGCCCTTCTCCTCGATGAAGGCCTGGAGCGTCTTGCCCGGCTCGATCTCGGCGGCGGAGACGGTGGCGAGGTCGTCGCTGTCGGAGTCGGCGACGAAGTCGGCGACCTCGTTGGCCAGCGCGATGAACTGGTCGTTCTTGGCGACGAAGTCGGTCTCGCAGTTGAGCTCGATCAGCGTGGCCTTGCCCTCGCCCTCCTGCTTGAGGACGACCATGCCCTGGGCGGCGGTGCGCTCGCCGCGCTCGGCCTGCTTCTTGGCACCCTTGATGCGCAGGGCCTCGACGGCCTTGTCGAAGTCGCCGTCGGCCTCGGTGAGGGCCTTCTTGCAGGCCATCATGCCGGAGCCGGTCATGTCGCGCAGCTTCTTGACGTCCGCGGCGGTGAAGTTCGCCATGACTGTTCTCGGATTCCCTTGGAGTGGAGCGTCGGTGGTCTGGGGCCACGGGGCGGCACCCGCGGACCCGCGTGAGCCGCCCCACCGGCGTCGGTGGGGCGGCGGGGTGGGATGACCCGGTGCCTACTCGGCGGAAGCCTCGGGGGCCGGGGTCTCCTCGGCGGGCTTGTCGGCGGCGGCCTCAGCCGGAGCCTCCTCGGCGGGGGCCTGCTCGGCGGGAGCGGCGGCCTCGCCCTTGCCCTCCAGGAGCTCGCGCTCCCACTCGGCCAGGGGCTCCTCGGCGGCCTTCTCCTCGCCGGCGGCCTCGGCGGAGGCACCGGAGCGGGCCAGCAGGCCGTCGGCGACGGCGTCGGCGACGACGCGGGTGAGCAGGCTGACGCTGCGGATGGCGTCGTCGTTGCCCGGGATCGGGTAGTCGACCTCGTCGGGGTCGCAGTTGGTGTCCAGGATCGCGACGACCGGGATGTTCAGCTTCCGGGCCTCGCTGATCGCGATGTGCTCCTTCTTGGTGTCCACGATCCACACGGCGCTGGGCACGCGGGACATGTCGCGGATACCGCCGAGGGTGCGCTCCAGCTTCTCCTTCTCACGGCGGAGGTTGAGGAGCTCCTTCTTGGTGAGCGAGGAGCCGGCGACGTCGTCGAAGTCGATCTCCTCCAGCTCCTTGAGGCGCTGGAGCCGCTTGTGGACGGTGGAGAAGTTGGTGAGCATGCCGCCCAGCCAGCGCTGGTTGACGAAGGGCATGCCGACGCGGCGGGCCTGCTCGTCGATGGCCTCCTGGGCCTGCTTCTTGGTGCCGACGAACAGGATGGTGCCGCCGTGGGCGACCGTCTGCTTGACGAACTCGTAGGCCCGGTCGATGTAGGCCAGCGACTTCTGCAGGTCGATGATGTAGATGCCGTTGCGCTCGGTGAAGATGAAGCGCTTCATCTTCGGGTTCCAGCGGCGGGTCTGGTGCCCGAAGTGGACGCCGCTCTCCAGGAGCTGGCGGATCGTCACGACTGTGGCCATGACCTGGTCCTCCTTGCGGTGGCGGAGGCGTGCTCCGCCGTCGGTTGTGCCTGACGCCCCGGCCGTACCGCCACTCCGCCGAAGCGGTGTGGACCGTGGGTGCGGCCCCTCCCGGGGGAGGCGCGTGGACGTGCGAATTGTGGTCGGCCCGATGGGCCGCAGACGATTCTATCCTCCGTCGGGGATACACAGGACCTGCGCTGTGTCCAGGGGACGCCACCCCCTGTGGACGGGTTGTCCACAGCTTTCCCCGACCCCTGGCGCACCACCCCCGTTCACCCGACCCTTGACGTATGAGCCCTCGCCGCCTCATCCGTCTGCTGCTGGCCTTCTCCCTTCTGCTGTTCCCCCTCACCCCGGACCGAACCGCCGCGCGGGCCGCCTGGCACTGGCCCCTGGCCGAGCCGGTGACGGTCCTGCGCGGATTCGACCCACCGGCGCAGCGCTGGCTCCCCGGTCACCTGGGGGTCGACCTCGCCGCCGAACCGGGGGAGGAGGTGTACGCGGCCGGCCCCGGAAGGGTGCACTTCGTCGGCCCCGTGGCGGGAACACCTCTGCTCAGCGTGGCCCACGGAGACCTGCGCACCACCTACCTGCCGGTGGAGTCCGCGCTCGCCCGGGGCGACCCGGTCGAGGCCGGGCAGGTGATCGGAACGCTCGCGGAGGGTCCGGCGCACTGCGCCGACCGCCCCTGCCTGCACTGGGGCCTGCTCCACGGCACCACCCACCTGGACCCGTTGTCCCTGCTCGGCCGCGGAAAGGTCCGGCTGTTTCCCCTCGCCGCACCGCCGTGATGCGCGCAACACCGGGAACGCATCACGCCCCGGACGGGAAAAGGGATCCCGGTCGCACCTCCGCCCCGGAACCAGGAGCTTCATCCCATCGGAAACACATCCCAAGCACGATGGGGCGCCGCTGTGGCTTTCCCGACGGAACGCCACGGGGAAAACGGGACGAACCCCGTGGAGGCTGAGAAGGAGAACATCGACGACGGACGTACTCCGGTGGGGCCGCACGCTTCGCCGCCGACGTGCGGCCCCTGGCCGCCCCCGGCGACACCCCGCCGGGGGGATCCGACGCCGAACCGGGAACAGAGCCCGGCCTGAGGGAAAAACGAGATCACCCTCGAACAGCCCGAACGGAGGGAGAACCCCGCAGCCACGGTCGAGACCGCCACGGCATGGCGGTTCATCGACACCCGCACCGAGCACCACGAAGAACAGTGCGGAGAAAACATCGACAACCACCGGGGGGAAACGACGACGGCAGCGCGTCGGAACGCTGGTCGAACGGGGAGGACACGTGTGAACGCCTCCGACCCGCACGCATCGCGACGGCGGCCCTGGTGGCGGTGCCGACGGCGATCGGCGGGTCGGTCGGGGTGACCGCGCTGGCCTTCCGTCGACGGCTCGCCACACCCGTGGCGGAGAGGGACAGCGAAGAGTAGTCAGGCGCGGGGGTGGGCCCGCCGGTAGGTGTCGCGGAGCCGCTCCACGGACACGTGCGTGTACACCTGGGTGCTGCGGGGACTGGCGTGGCCCAGGAACTCCTGCACACTGCGTAGGTCGGCACCGCCGTTGAGCAGGTGGGTGGCGGCGCTGTGCCGCAGACCGTGCGGGCCGCTGTCCACCCCGGCGGCGCTCAGGTGGGCGTGGACGTCCTCCCTGGCCTGGCGCACCCCCAGACGGCCGCCCCTCGCACCGAGGAACACCGCCGCTCCGCTGGCCCCGGTGGCCAGTTCGGGCCGTCCCTCGGCGAGCCAGGCGTCCAGCGCGTCGAGGGCGGGCGCGCCCACGGGTACCGTGCGCTCCTTGTCCCCCTTGCCCACCGCACGCACCGTGTTCCGCTCGCGGTCCACGTCCTCCAGGTCGAGGGCGCACAGCTCCGCCACCCGAACCCCCGTGGCGTAGAGCATCTCCACCACGGCGTGACGGCGCAGCCCGACCGGGGACTCAGCGGGCGCCCGGGAGAGCGCCTCGGCTGCCTGACGCTCGTCCAGCACCGTCGGCAGCGACCTGTGCTGGGCGGGACCGGCCAGGCGCGGACCGGGGTCGGTGGCCAGGACGCCCTCGCGGTGCAGGAACCGGGTGAAGGCCCGCACTGCGGCCACCCGGCGCGCGATCGTGGCCCGGCTCGCCCCGGCGTCGCGGGCCCGCGACAGCCAGGCGCGCACCAGCGGTACGTCCAGCTCCGCCACCTCGTGCCCGGTCTCCTCCAGGTGGGCCAGGAGCGAGCGCAGGTCGGCGAGGTAACCGCGCACCGTGTGCGGTGACCGGCCGAGCTCACCGGACAGGTGGGCGGCGAAGGGCTCCAGCACCGTCACCTCCGGGGAAGGCAGGCGACGGCGTCGATCTCCAGCAGGTAACTCGGGTTGATCAGACCGCTGACCTCCACCAGGGTCGCGGCCGGGCGGTGGTCTCCGGGAAGGCAGGACAGGACGGCGGGACGGAACTCGTCGAGGTCGGTGATGTGGCGCAGGTAGTAGGTGAGCTTCACCACGTGGGTGAGGTCGGCGCCGTGCCGGGCGAGGACCGCCTCGATGTTGCGGAAGACCTGGCGGGTCTGTCCCGTCACGTCCCCGGCGACGCTCCCGTCGGGAGCCTGCGGGATCTGCCCGGAGACGAACAGGAGGGGACCATCGGCCACAAGGGCGTCGCTGTACGTGGAAGCCATGACATTGACCGTACCCGGACCACTGCGGCGGAATCCGGCGGCGAACGGGTGCACCTCATCGCGGAGTCCGCCAGCCGGCGGCGCAGCGCTCCACGTACCCCGCCGCCGCGAGCAGCCCCAGGGACCGCATGGCCTGTTCCAGCGTGGCGCCGCTGTGCGCGGCGATCGTCGCGGTTCCCGCCCCGGCCCGCGGTACGGCCTCCAGCACCCGCGCCGTCCCGGGGTCGAGGTCGGCCGCCACCCGCAGCGGGCCGGGACCCGGGGGCTCGTCGTCGAGGGGCACCACCTGGGCGAGCACGTCGTCGGCGCAGGTGACGCAGCCCGCCTGCCAGTCACGGAGCAGGATGTGGCAGCCGACCGACATCGCCGACGTCACCGGTCCCGGCACCGCCATGAGTGTCCGGTGCATCTCCACGGCGTGCGAGGCGGTGTTCAACGCCCCGCTGCGTCGCCCGGCCTCCACCACCACGGTTCCGGGCGTGAGCGCCGCGATCAGCCGGTTGCGCACCAGGAAGTCGGGGGCGCGGGGGGCGGCTCCCACGGGCCGCTCGCTGACCAGGACGCCGCTCCTGGCCACGTCCGCGAACAGGCCCGCGTGCCCCTTCGGGTAGTCCACGTCCAGCCCGCAGGCCAACACGACCACGGTGTTGCCCACCGCGTGCGCCGCCCGGTGCGCCGCCCCGTCGATGCCGTACGCGCCCCCGGAGACCACCACGACCGAGCGCGCGGCCAGGTCGTAGGAGAGTTCCGCGGCGACGTGCTCGCCGTAGGCGGTCGCGGCCCGGGCGCCCACCACGGCCACCGACCGCAGGCACAGGTTGCGCAGGTCGCCCCGGCCGCGTACCCACAGGCCGTGCGACCGGCTGCCGCCGGGCAGGTCCAGGGCGTCGAGCCGTCCCGGCCACTCCGGATCGCCCGGGACCACGAACCGGACCCCGGCCTCGGCGGAGGCGCTCAACAGGGCGTCGGCGTCCACCGTCGCGGCCCGGCGGCTCCACCGCTCCCAGCGCCGCCGCAGCCGGTCCCGGGTGATCGGATCGGCCCCGGTGGTGCTCGCCACCTTCGGCGGCGGCGCGCCCCCCGTCAGTTCCGCCCACACCCGGTCCGCACCGTGGTCGGCGAGCATCTCCCCCACCCACGGCTCCCCCGGCGGCACCACGGCCGTCAGACAGGCCCGCGCCCGGGCGTCCGCCTCCTCGTCCCCGTCCCGTCCAGCCACCGGTTCCTCCTTCCGCACCGTCGCACCCCCGGTTCCCCGACGGTCGTGTCCGCCCGCCCGCGCGTCTCCTGTCCCCCAACGCATCCCGTGGGCTCCTCGTGTCGCCGCACACACGTCGACCACCCCTGACGTGGCGCCGCCCGGGCTCCCGCCGTGTTCGGATCCCGGTTCCGTCTCCGCGCGACGTCCCGTGCCCCTCGTCTCCACGGCCCCCGGCCCGGGGGCCGCGTCCCGACGGCCGCCTCACCACGCTCGCCCCGACCAGAGTGCGAAGGCGTAGGCGGTCTCCTCCTCGCCGGGACGGTCCCGTTCGGCGAGGTCGGCCAGGGTCCAGGCGACCCGTAGCGCCCGGTCGACGCCCCGGGCGCTGATCTGGCCCCGGTCCATGGCTCCGCCGAGCACCCGCAGCGCCGCCGGTTCCACCGGGAACTCCCGGCGCAGCCGCGCCCCCGGAATCTGCGCGTTGGTGGTCCACGGTGTGTGTGACAGCCGTGCCGCCGCGCGGGCCCGTGCCTTCTCCACCCGCGCCGCCACGACCGCGGAGGACTCGGCGAACGCCCGGTCCGCGAGGAGTTCGGCCCGGGCCACCGGCTGGAGTTCCACCTTGAGGTCGACCCGGTCGAGCAGGGGTCCGGAGAGCCGGGACATGTACCTGCGGCGCTCGCCCGGCGGGCAGGTGCACAGGGATCCGGGTTTGGCGCAGGGACACGGGTTGGCCGCCATCACGAGCTGGAAGCGGGCGGGCAGGACCACCGTGGCCGAGGCCCGGGCCAGGACGACCTCGCCCCGCTCCAGAGGTTCGCGCAGCGAGTCCAGGACGCCCCTGCTGAACTGTGGGGCCTCGTCCACGAAGAGCACACCGTGGTGGGCCTTGGAGGCCCGACCGGGGGTGGGGTGCCCGCTGCCGCCGCCGATGATCGACGCGCGGCTGGCCGAGTGGTGCGGCGCGGCGAAGGGTGGGGAGGTGATCAGCGGCGCTCCCCGCGGCAGACTGCCCGCCACCGAGTGGATCGCCGTCGCTTCCAACGCCTGGGCCGGGGTCAGCCGGGGCAACACCGTGGGCAGCCGTTCGGCCAGCAGGCTCTTGCCCGTCCCCGGCGGCCCCAGCATCATGAGGTTGTGCCCTCCGGCGGCCGCGATCTCCACGGCCCTGCGCGCCACCGGCTGCCCGAGCACGTCGGCCAGGTCCAGACCGGGGTTCTCGGCGGTGGTCGCGGGCGACCCGGACGGGTCGTCGGGCTCCTCGATGGGATCGCCGCCGCGCAGCCAGTGGCACACGTCGGCCAGCGTGTCCACCGCCCGCACCTCGACCCCGGGCACGAGCCGGGCCTCGTCGGCGTTGCCGCGCGCGACGACGAAGCGGCCGTGGCCCCGGTCCACCGCCGCCACGACGGCGGGGAGCACACCGCGTACGGGCCGGGCGCGCCCGTCCAGACCCAGTTCGGCGATGAGGACCGTGTCGACCAGACGGTCCATCGGCACCTCGCCCGAGGCGGCCAGGACGGCACCGGCGATGGCGAGGTCGAAGAGGCTCCCGGACTTGGGCAGGCTGGCCGGGGAGAGGCTGATGGTGATCTGACCGCTGGGCCAGCGCTCCCCGCTGTTGACCACGGCCGCGCGAATCCTGTCCCGGGCCTCCCGCAGGGCGGCGTCGGGCAGCCCGACCAGGGTCACCCCGGGGTTGCCGCCGCCCAGGTGGACCTCCACCTCCACGACGTACCCCTGGACTCCGACCAGGGTGACGCAGTGAGCGCGTCCGAACGACATCAGCCCATCCCCCGTTCGTGGGAGACGAACACACGACCGCCGGTCACCAGAACGCCGACACCGTCCACACGCAGTGGCCGTGCGGGGGCGCGATGTCGGGCAGCCCAGGCCGCGCCGAGTCGGCGCAAACGACGCCGTCTGGCCGGGGTGAGGGCCTCGACCGGATGGCCGAACCGGACGGAGGTGCGGGTCTTGACCTCGACGACGACCAGGGTGCGACCGTCCCGGGCGACGATGTCGATCTCCCCGACCGGGACCCGCCAGTTGCGGTCGAGTACCCGCATCCCGGACCGTTCGAGGAAGACCACCGCCAGGTCCTCGCCGCGGCCACCCAACGCGCGACGGTACACGGCCCGCTCGTCCATCGCCGATCACCTCCCGTTACCACGGTCGGTGATCGGCGGTCAGCACGCCAGAGGATGTTGTTCGGTTGTGGACAACCCCGCGGCGGTCGGTCCCGCCGCCGGTCAGGGGGTCAGGACGCGCCGCCCTCGGTTGGAGGCACCTCCAGGTCCGCCTTGGTGATCTCCTCGACGTTGACGTCCTTGAACGTCACCACGCGCACGTTGCGGACGAACCGGGCGGGGCGGTACATGTCCCAGACCCAGGCGTCCTCCATCACTACTTCGAAGTACATCTCCCCGTTCTCGGTGGAACGCGGTTGGAGGTCGACGTGGTTGGTGAGGTAGAACCGGCGTTCGGTCTCCACCACGTAGCTGAACAGCCCGACGACGTCCCGGTACTCGCGATAGAGCTGGAGCTCCATCTCGGCCTCGTACTTCTCCAGGTCCTCAGAACTCATCCACGCGCTCGCTTTCGTCGCACTCTCCGGTCGTTTCGACCCCCTGTCCCATGGACACCACCGGTCCCCGGCTTGTTCCCGCCGGGACGGCGGACCCACGGACGGGCGACGTGAGGACGACCCCGAACCCATCATGCGCCACGGAACGCCCCCGTGTACCCCAGCGGGAGGATTTCCTTCACCGATCGGTCACCGGGGACGCGTCCGGCGGACGTCGTACCGCCGTCCGCACGTCACACCCCGTCCTCCCCGAGCGGCCGCGCGTCAGCCGTCCGCGGCGTTGAGTTCCTCGAAGGTCTCCGGGACGCTCAGCGAACCGAACTGGTCGAACGGCCAGATGATCACGAAGGCGCGCCCCTCCACACGGTCGATCGGGACCGCGCCGCCGCCCGGGTCGTTCTGGTGGGAGCGGGAGTCGACGGAGATCGCTCGGTGGTCGCCCATCAGCCACAGGTGTCCCTCCGGCACCTCGATCGGGCCGAACTCGGTGTGGCTCTCCACGCTGCCCGGGAAGAGGTAGTCCTCCTCCAGGGGCACCCCGTTGACCATGATCCGGTTCTGCTCGTCGCAGCACTCGACCACGTCACCCGGGAGGCCGATCACCCGCTTGATGTACTCCCTGCCGGTCGGAGCCGCCCCCAGTTGCTGCTGCACCCACGTGAACGCGGCGGAGACCGGGTTGGTCGGCTCGGGAACCCGAACGCTGCTGGGGTCGTCCCAGGAGTCCTCACCGTTGAAGACGACGACCTCGCCGCGCTCGATGTCGCGGATCTCGTAGACGACCTTGTTGACGAGCACCCGGTCACCCACGAGGAGGGTGTTCTCCATCGAACCGGAGGGGATGTAGAAGGCCTGCATGACCCAGGTCCTGATCACGAAGGCCAGCACGACGGCGATGACGATCAGGATGGGGAGTTCCTTCCAGAACGACCCCTGTTTCTCGCTGTCCTTGGACTTGGCCATATCGCCGTCCGCCCCCTTCTCCTGCTCCGGACCGTCGCCGGCGGAGACACGACTGGCTCCCGAGTGGTCGTGCACTCGGGAGCCAGTGTCGGAGCCGTGCTCCTCCGGGCCCGGTCGGGCGGAATCCTCGTCCTGGACCCCGTCCTCGACGCGGTCCCTGTCGTCTTTGCTCATCGCCCGAAGCCTATCCTGCCTCCCTCCGGGAGGCGGTGAGGTTACGGGGAGAGCCGCGCCGGGAACGCCGGGACTACTTGGCGGCGGGCTCGCGGCGCTCGCGGATACGGGCCGCCTTCCCGCGCAGGTCGCGCAGGTAGTACAGCTTGGCGCGACGCACGCGGCCGCGGGCGACGACCTCGTACTTCTCCACGGCCGGGGTGTGGATGGGGAAGGTGCGCTCCACGCCCACGCCGTAGCTCACCTTGCGGATGGTGAAGGTCTCACGGTTGCCCGAGCCCTGGCGGCGGATGACCACGCCCTTGAAGACCTGGACACGGGTCCGGTTGCCCTCGGTCACGCGCACGTGAACGTTGAGCGTGTCACCGGGGCGGAACTCCGGGACGTCGGTGCGAAGCTGAGCCTTCTCGAGCTCCTGAATGGCGGTGTGCATCTCGCGAATCCTCATCGGTAGCGCTCCGCGTCCTGTCCCCGGCTCCGTGGCCGGGAAGGGGTGCGCGGGCGAGGGCCCTCATGGGTCTGACTGTCGTACCGCCCGGGTGACCGTCACAGAGGCCGACGTCGTGCCGCCGGCATGCGGATGCGGCCGATCACCAAGGGGAACTCACCTAGTTTGCCACAGGTTGGCCGTCCTCCCGAACGTCCTCCTCCGCGAGAACCTCCCGGTCACGCCGGTCCAGGCGCTCCTCCGGAGTGGCCGCCACCAGGTCCGGACGGTTCCGCGCGGTCTTGCGCAGCGCCTGGTCCCGGCGCCAGCGGTCGACGGCGCCGTGGTTGCCCGACAGCAGGACCGGCGGCACCTCCTGGCCGCGCCACTCGGCGGGCTTGGTGTAGACGGGGCCCTCGACGAGGTGCTCCATCCCGCCCGAGGCGAAGGAGTCCTGCACCGCCGACTCCGTGTTCCCGAGCACCCCGGGCAGCAGCCGGGTGATCGCCTCGACCATGACCAGGGTGGCCGACTCGCCCCCGTTGAGGACGTAGTCGCCGATGCTCAGCTCCTCGACCGGCATCCGTTTGGCGGCGTCCACCGCCACGCGCGCGTCGATCCCCTCGTAGCGTCCGCACCCGAAGACCAGCCGCTCCTCCCCGGCGAGCCGCTCGGCGTCGGCCTGGCGGAACGGCCGTCCGCTCGGGGTCGGCAGGATCAGCCGTGCGGTCCCCTCCCCCACGACCTCGTCGAGCGCCTCACCCCACGGTTCGGGCTTCATCACCATGCCGGGGCCACCGCCGTACGGGGTGTCGTCGACGGTGTTGTGCCGGTCGTGGGTCCAGGAGCGCAGGTCGTGGACCCGGACGTCGAGCAGACCGGCGGCGCGCGCCTTGCCGATCAGCGACAGGTCCAGGGGGGCGAAGTAGTCGGGGAAGATGCTGATGATGTCGATGCGCATGGGGCGCCCCTTCACTCGGCGAGATCGAGCAGGCCGTCGGGCGGGTCGATGACGAGTCGGCCCGCGGCCACGTCGACCTCGGGAACCAGGGCGGACACGAACGGGACGAGGAGTTCCCGCCCGTCCGTGGTCGCGACGACCAGGACGTCCTGCGCGTGGTGGAGCACGTCCTCCACCCGGCCGACGGGGTCGCCGTCGGTGGTCACCACGTCCAGGTCGATGAGCTCGTGGTCGTGGAACTCGTCGGGGTCGTCGATCGGGGCGACGTCGGCGGAGTCCACCAGCAGGGTGGTTCCGCGCAGTCTCTCGGCGGCGTCCCGGTCCGTGACGCCCTCGAAGCGCACGAGCAGTTTCCCGCTGTGGCGGCGGGTGGCGGCCACGCGCAGGGGGCCCGGGTCGGCGGGGTCGGTGGTGAGCACGGAACCCACCGCGAAGCGTTCCGCGGGGTCGTCGGTGCGCACGTCGACCGCGACGTCACCGCGCACACCGTGCGCACGACCGATCCGGCCCACAACGAGCTGCATGGAGCTCCGTCCCTCCCTGGGATCCGGCCCGCACGGGGCCGGGACGACGGTGCCCGGGGACGGACCCCGGGCATGACTGTGGGGCGCCGACCGGTCCGGTCGGCGCCCCGTGAGGCGTGTCAGCGCACCTCGTGCAGGTCCAACAGGTCCACACGGACGTAGCGGCCCCCGGCGAGGGAACCGATCACGGTCCGCAGGGCCTTGGCGGTGCGGCCGTTGCGGCCGATCACCTTGCCAAGGTCGTCGGGGTGGACCCGGACCTCCAGGACTTTGCCCTTGCGGAGCCTCCTGGCCCGCACCTGGACGTCGTCGGAGTTCGCGACGATCCCCTTCACGAGGTGCTCAAGCGCCTCTTCCAGCACGTCAGGCCTCGCCCTCGGACTTCTCCGTCTCGGCGGCCTCGGCGGGCTTCTCAGCCGCCTTGTCCGCCTTCTTCTCGGACTTCTTGGCCTTGCCCTTGGCCTCGCCGCCGGGGAGCACGAGCTCCTTCAGCGCGGCCTGGAAGGCGGCCTCCTTGGCCTCCGGGTCCTTGGCCTCGGCGACCTGGAGCGGAGCCGGGGCGGGCAGGCCCTTGAACTTCTGCCAGTCACCGGTCTTGCGCAGGAGGACCTTCACCGCGTCGGACGGCTGGGCGCCCACGGACAGCCAGTACTGGACCCGCTCGGAGTTGACCTCGATGAGGCTCGGGTGCTCCTTGGGGTGGTACTTGCCGATCTCCTCGATCGCCTTGCCGTCACGCTTGTTGCGGGCGTCGGCGACGATGATGCGGTACTGGGGCGTACGGATCTTGCCCATACGCTTGAGCTTCAGTTTGACAGCCACTGGAGTGGTCTTCTCCCGATTAACGGTGTTAGGCGCCCGGCGACGAACCACGTGGGGCTGTGGCACCCGCCTGGGCAGACGTGGGCGGCGGGCGAGTTAGAGGGCTGGCCAGCCACCGTTAGTCGACTACTCATTGTGCCAGACGCCGACGGGTTCCTTGGACAGGACACCGGGCGCGTATCGTCACACCCCCGACGCACGTGCGGCCCGCCCCGGGACTCGGATTCCGGGGCGGGCCGCACGCCGCGAACCCCGTCGCGGGTCGCGGCTACCTCTACTTCTTCTTCGGCAGCTTGAAGTTCGACAGGTCCGGCATGTTCGGGCCGCCGAGACCGGGCGGGAGCGTCGGCTGGCCGGCCCCGCCGCCGAGGCCCGGAGGCAGCTGCGGCATGGTCTGGCCGCCCTCCTCCTGGCGGCGCTGGCGCTGCGCGGCGCGCTCGGCCTCCTGCTGGCGGGCCTTCATCGGGTTGCCGCTGCGCTGCTTGCCCTTCTTCGCCTTCTTGCCCTGGGCCTTGGCCTTCTTGCGGTTGCCGCCGCCCATGCCCGGCATCCCGGGCATCCCGGGCATGCCACCGTTCTTCATCTTGCGCATCATCTTCTGCGCCTCGAAGAACCGGGTGACCAGACCGTTGACGTCGCTGACCTGGGTGCCCGAACCGTTGGCGATGCGCAGACGGCGCGAGCCGTTGATCATCTTCGGGTTGGCGCGCTCGGCGGGCGTCATCGACTGGATGATGGCCTGGATGCGGTCCAGGTCCTTGTCGTCGATGCTGTCGATCTGGTCGCGCATCTGCCCCATGCCCGGCATCATGCCGAGCAGGTTCCCGATCGGGCCGAGCTTGCGGACCATCGACATCTGCTGGAGGAAGTCGTCCAGCGTGAAGTCCTCGTCCGAGGCGATGGTCGAGGCCATCTTCTCGACCTCGGCCTCGTCGAAGGTGCGCTGCGCCTGCTCGATGAGGGTGAGGACGTCACCCATGTCCAGGATGCGCGAGGCCATCCGGTCCGGGTGGAAGAGGTCGAAGTCCTCCAGCTTCTCACCCGTGGAGGCGAACATGATCGGGCGGCCGGTGATGTGCCGGATGGACAGCGCGGCGCCACCGCGCGCGTCACCGTCGAGCTTGGTGAGCGCGACCGCGTCGTAGCCGACCCCGTCGAGGAAGGCCTGGGCGGTGTTGACCGCGTCCTGACCGATCATCGCGTCGACGACGAACAGGATCTCGTCGGGCGTGACCGCGTCCCGGATGTCCGCGGCCTGCTGCATCATCTCGCTGTCCACACCGAGGCGGCCCGCGGTGTCGATGATGACCACGTTGTGGTTGTTGCGCCGCGCGTGCTCGACGGAGTCGCGGGCGACCTGGACGGGGTCGCCGACCCCGTTGCCCGGTTCGGGGGCGAACACGGGCGTCCCGGCGCGCTCCCCGACCACCTGGAGCTGGGTGACCGCGTTGGGGCGCTGGAGGTCGGCGGCGACCAGCAGCGGCGTGTTGCGTTCGCCGGCCAGCCACTTGGCGAGCTTGCCCGCCAGGGTGGTCTTACCGGCGCCCTGGAGGCCCGCGAGCATGATGACGGTGGGCGGGTTCTTCGCGAACCGGATCTGCCGCGTCTCGCCACCGAGGATCTCGACCAGTTCCTCGTTGACGATCTTGATGACCTGCTGCGCCGGGTTGAGGGCCTTGGAGACCTCCTCGCCCCGCGCGCGCTCCTTGATCCGCGCGATGAACTCGCGTACCACCGGAAGCGCGACGTCCGCCTCCAGGAGGGCGAGACGGATCTCCCGCGCGGTCGCGTTGATGTCCTCCTCCGACAGGCGACCCTTGCCGCGCAGCGAGGAGAAGACCGATGTCAGCCGGTCGGAAAGCGTCTCGAACACGAGTGTGGCCAGTCCTTCGTCTCGGAATTGGTCTCCTAGGTTACCTGCCCTCGGCCACCCTGGGCCGAGGCTCAGTTCCCGGAGTCCTCCGTCTCCTCGGCGGACTCCCCGTCCGTCGCCTCGCCGCTCTCCTCGTCGTCGGCGCCGCCGGACAGCGTCGCCTCGCGCTGCTCGCCCAGGGCCGCCAGGACGCTCTCCTGTTCCTCATCGGTCATGCCGCGGGTGGAGAGCTGGGCCGAACCGTCCACCGAACGCTCCTCCTCGCCGCTGTCCGAGCTCTGGGAGTTGTTGTAGTCGGCGCTGCACGACAGCTCCAGCGCGCCGCCGGCCTCCAGGGTGCCGGAGTCGCTGCACCGCTGCTCGCCGAGCTCGTCGTTGCTGAAGGTCACGTCCATCCGGACCAGGACGCTGCCACCGTCGGCGCCGCCCGCGTCGTGGGCGGTCCCCGACCACGTGCAGTTGGGTCCCTCCCCGCAGGACATGTCCGGCTCACCCTGCCAGGCCACCTCGATACGGGCGTCCCGGGAACCGGTGAGCTCCTCCTCGACCGTGGCGACCAGACCGTCGTAGAGCTCCGTCACCGCGGACTGGTCGGCCCGGGCCAGGTCGAACCGCACCTGGGGTCCGCTCTCGGCTCCCTCGGGAACGAGTTCCTCGATGGCGATGCGCTGGATCTGGCGGGTCTCGGCGTTGATCCACACCTGGTCGCGCTCACCCGCCAGGTCGATCCGGTAGGCCAGGGCGCCGTCGAGGTTCTCCTCGATCGCGTCCTCCTCCTCGATCTCCAGCCCGCCCAGGATCTCGGCCAGGACCGGTGGGGCGAGGACGGCGCCGGGCTCGATCCCGACCTGGCCGGCGGAGGTGCGCACCCAGTTGTCCTCGAAGTCGTCGAAGTCCGGGCCGACGACCCCCCGGTCCAGCCAGAAGTCCTCCGTGGCGCGGACGTAGGTGCGGCCGTCGACGTCGATGATCTCGCCCTCGATGCCGTGGGCCCGGATGGTGCCGCTGGTCGCGCCGCCGTCGGCCACCGTCAGGGAGGCGTCCTGCACGTCCTCGCCGACGCTCCGCGCCACCTGCCCGGTCGCCGTGAGCGCCGGATAGTCGGCCAGGTCCGCGAGGGCCTCCTCCAGGAGGGGGGCCGCGGCCACCGACTCGGTGGGCTCGGGGCTGGGCTCCTCCTCGCCCCCTCCCCCCGGGAGGAGGTCGCTGATGGTCGAGCAACCGGTCAGACCGAGCACGACGGCCGTGCCCGCCGCGGCGAACACGCTGCGACCGCTCCTGCGACCCCTGTTGTGACTGACCGGCGCCATCTTGCCTCCTGACCCCGACGGACGGGGCGCTCTACGAATACGCGTGGATCCTTGGGAAGGGGGACCGTCGACGCGTGTCCCGTCCCTGGCGTGGGATGCGGCTCCGCGGCCCGCGGCCAGCGCCCGGCGCGTTCAGGGCCGGGGTGCGGGGCCGTCCTCCGTGTCCCGGCCGTCTCCTCGAGCGGGTTCCCACGGTTGCTCCGGCGCTGCCGCCGCATCGCCTTGAAGGGTATCCAACCGGGACGCGCGCCTCGGCCAGTCCCGGCCCGGCCGTCGGTCGCAGGAGGGCGCACGGCCCGGGGACGACGGGACGGAGCCGACGGGGATCACTCCCCGCCGGCTCCTGGGATCACCTCACCGCGTCGAGCGGCGCAAGTCCCCTGACCTCAGCGTCGAGGCTAGGCCTTGGCCTGCGGTGAGGCCGTCTCCTCACCCGGAGGCGTCGGCGAGGAGACCGCTCCTTCCAGCTCGTCGAGTTCCTCGAAGGCGTAGGCGGACTCGGCGTGCAGCTCGTGGTCGAGGCCGTTGGTCTCGACCTCCTCCGGGATCCGGAAGCCCATGACGAGGTCGATGACCTTGGCGATGATCCAGGTGACGACGAAGGAGTAGACGATGGTGGCGACCACGGCGATCAGCTGGACGGCCAGCAGGTCGACACCGCCGCCGTAGAGGAGGCCGTCGGCGCCGCTGGCGGCCGAGGCGGCGACGAGACCGATCATCAGCGAACCGATGACACCGCCGACCAGGTGGACGCCGACGACGTCGAGCGCGTCGTCGTACTTGAACTTGAACTTCCAGCTGATGGCGTAGGCGCACAGGGCACCGGAGACCAGGCCGACCGCGATGGCGCCCATCGGGGTGACGTCGGCGGCGGCGGGCGTGATCGCGACCAGGCCGGCGACGGCGCCGGAGGCGAACCCGAGCGCGCTGGCCTTGCCGTAGCGCAGCTTCTCGACGAGCATCCAGGCGATGATCGCGGCGGCCGTGGCGACCTGGGTGTTGACCAGGGCGAGGGCGGCGGTGGCGTCGGCGGCGTAGGCCGAACCGGCGTTGAAGCCGAACCAGCCGAACCACAGCAGGGCGGCGCCCAGCAGGACGAAGGGCAGGTTGTGGGGGCGCATGGACTCGACGCCGAAGCCCTTGCGGCGGCCGAGGACGACGGTCAGGGCCAGGGCGGCGGCACCGGCGTTGATGTGGACGGCGGTACCGCCCGCGAAGTCGATGACGCCCGCGTCGCCGATGCCGATCAGCTCGAACCAGCCACCGCCCCAGACCCAGTGGGCGACGGGGAAGTAGGCGAGCAGGGCCCAGAGGGGCACGAAGATCAGCCAGGCGCCGAACTTGGCGCGGTCGGCGATGGCGCCGCTGATGAGGGCCACGGTGATGACCGCGAACATCATCTGGAACCCGGCGTCGACGAGGAGCGGGTAACCGCCGCTGCCGTCGTCGGCCGCGGGCTCGATCTCACCGATGAGGCTGGTGAGGCCGACGTAGTCGAAGCCGCCGATGAAGTGGTTGAGCGCTCCGGGCCCCTCGGCGTAGGTCAGCGAGTGCCCGACGAGCACCCACAGGACACTGACGATGGCGATGCTCGCGAAGCTCATGAGCATCATGTTGAGCACGCTCTTGGCCCGTGACATGCCTCCGTAGAAGAAGGCCAGGCCCGGGGTCATGAGCATCACCAGCGCGGCGCTGACCAGCAGCCACGTGGTGTTGCCAGAGTCAATCATTTCGTCGCCTCCGTAGGACGGACGGGGGATGGTCATGCAGGGGCGGCGTCAGCGAGCGCATCATCGGGCCGTGCGGATCACCACGGACGCCACTGTCCGACCTGGGTGTTTCTCGTCCTGGGCCGACATGTTGCGCGCGTGTAAAAGGACAGTCAGGAGTGTTAAGGAGCCGTGAACCGACGGATCGTTCCACGCGAACGATCGCGTGCCGGCACGAACCCGCCACCGCGTGGCACACATACGGCGACGAACTGAGCGCACTTCGTGACATATCGGAGCGATCTCACGACGGTAACGAACCTCACGACAGGTCGTTCGCCCCGGTGTTGCGATCGGGTTTCCGCGACATGACGCCGGTCACACCCCCGGACACGACGAAGGCCGGGCCCCGCTCGGGGTGCCCGGCCGCTCGGAGTTCGGGACAGTCACCCCAGGGGGCGCCGTCCGGGCGCCGACGGGGTTACGCACGACGAGGCGAGCCGCGTGGCGGGGAACGCGCCAGGAGGAGGGCTGCGCCGTAGGCGTCGGTCGAGGGTGGTGGAGGGCGACGGGCGGGCGCCGCCGAGGAGGGTGGGGAATCCCCGCCTTCGGGGCGCCCGAACCCGGGCCGAAGCGAAGCGGAGGCCCGGGGCAGGCACCGCTCAGTCCGCGGCGAGGATGGCGTCCACGAAGACCTCGGGGTCGAAGGGGGCGAGGTCGTCGGGCCCCTCGCCCAGTCCGACGAGTTTGACGGGCACACCCAGCTCGCGCTGGACCTGCACGATGATGCCCCCCTTGGCGGTGCCGTCCAGCTTGGTCAGCGCGATCCCGGTCACGTTGACGACCTCGGCGAACACGCGCGCCTGGCGCAGTCCGTTCTGGCCGGTGGTCGCGTCCAGGACCAGCAGAACCTCGTCCACCTGCGACTTCTTCTCGACGACCCGCTTGACCTTGCCCAGCTCGTCCATGAGGCCGGTCTTGGTGTGCAGGCGTCCGGCGGTGTCGATGATCACCGTGTCCGCACCGTCGTCGATCCCCCGGGAGACGGCGTCGAAGGCGACGCTGGCCGGGTCCGCGCCCTCCTCCTTGCGCACGACCGGGGCGCCCACCCGGCCGCCCCACGTCTGGAGCTGCTCGGTGGCGGCGGCGCGGAAGGTGTCGGCCGCGCCGAGCACGACGCTGCGGCCGTCCCCCACCAGCACACGGGCGAGCTTGCCCGTGGTCGTGGTCTTGCCGGTGCCGTTGACGCCCACGACCATGATCACGGCGGGGCGGTCCCCGTGCGGCTCGGTGCGCACCGTGCGGTCGGTGTCCGCGCCGATCTGGTTGAGCAGCTCCTCGCGGAGCATGGCGCGCACCTCGTCGGTGTCGCGGGTGCCGAGCACCTTCACCCGCGTGCGCAGGTGGTCGACGATCTGGGCGGCCGACGTCACACCGATGTCGGCGGTGATGAGCGTGTCCTCGATCTCCTCCCACGTGTCCTCGTCGAGGGTGTCGGAGGACAGCAGGTTGAGCAGCCCCTGACCGAAGGAGCTCTGCGAGCGGGCGAGCCGGGCGCGCAGGCGCACCATCCGACCCGCGGACGGCGGGGGCGTCTCCAGCTCCGGCTCGGCGGGCTTGACGGCCTCCTCCACGGGAGGCGCCTGCGCCGGGGGCGTGGCGACCGCCTCGGCGCTCCGGTCGCGGTCCTCCGCGGGAGCCGCGGTCGGGGGCTCACCGGTGACCTCGGGTGTGGTCTCCTCCTTGCCCGGCGCGACCGAGCGTCGGGACGTGACCAGGAAGGATCCGCCGATCACCAGGAGCGCGACGACGATGATCAGGATTGCGAGCAAGGTGTAGTCCATAGCGGCTCCAGTATCCCAGAGCGTTCACCGTGGTCGTCGGGCCGCCCGTCGGCGGGGCGCGTCAGGTGGTCCGGTGGCGGGTGGTGCGCAGGATGAGGAGGAAGAAGGGCGCTCCGAGGAAGGCGGTGACCACGCCGAGGGGGAGCTCCGCCGGGGCCACGATCGTGCGGGCGACGATGTCGACCACGACCATGAACGCGCCGCCGAGGAACACGGTCACCGGGAGGATCGCCCGGTAGTTGGCGCCGACGAGACGGCGTACGACGTGCGGTACGACGATCCCGACGAAGCCGATCAGCCCGCTCACCGCCACGGCGGCGGCCGTGGCCAGCGACGCGGCGCCGATGACGACCACGCGCACCACCGCCGGGTTGAGCCCGAGGCTCATCGCCTTCTCGTCGCCCAGGGCGAGCATGTCCAGCAGGTAGCCGCACAGGAGCAGGACGAGCAGGGAGACCACCGCGTAGGGGGCGACCAGCCGGACGTCGTCCCACCCCTCGCGGCCGAGCCCGCCGAGCAGCCAGGAGAAGATCCTGCGGAGCTGGTCCGCGCCGATCTGCTGGACGAGCGTCTGCGCGGCGGACAGGAAGGACGACACCGCCACGCCCGCCAGCACGAGGGAGGCGGTTCCCCCTCCTCCCGCGGTCGATCCCAGCGCGTAGGCCGCCGCCACCCCCAGCAGGGCGCCGACGAAGGCCGCCGCGGGGACCAGTGACCGGGGTGTGTCGGTCAGCTCCTGGCCGAAGACCATGACGAGGGTCGCTCCGAGCCCGGCGCCCGCTGCGGCGCCGAGCAGGTAGGGGTCGGCCAGGGGGTTGCGGAACACCCCCTGGTAGGCGCCGCCCGCGGTGGCCAGGAGCGCGCCGACGACGGCTCCCATGACCACCCGGGGCAGGCGGAGTTCGACCAGCAGCGCCGCCTGCCGGTCGGTCAGCGGGCTCTCGACCCGCGGTGCGACGAGGCTGAGCAGGTGGCGGACGATGCCGGCCGCGGAGATGTCCGCCGCGCCCGCCGTGACGCCGAGGAGGACGGAGGCGACGAGCAGCGCGGCGCCGCCCGCCAGCCACCCGAGGGGGAGGCCGAGGGGGCGCCCCGCGACGGGGCGGGTCGTCGGCGGCCGACGCCCCTCGCCCGCGGACGCCTTCGGCCCGGCCTCGCCCCGCACCTACGCGCCGGCGTTCTCGATCACGGCCGCGCCGACCGCCTCGGCGAAGTCGACCACGCGCGGACCCCAGCGGGAGGCGATGTCCTCGTCGAGCTGGATGACGGCGTCGTTGCGGACCGCGGTGACCGTGTCGAAGGCGGGCCGCTCGGCGACCGCGCTGACGGCGTCCGCACCGCCGTAGGACAGGAAGATCAGGTCCGGGTTCTGCTCGACGACGAACTCCTGGGACAGCTGCGGGTAACCGCCCGAGGTGCCGTCGTCGGCCTCGTCGGCGATGTTGACCAGGCCGAAGGAGGAGTAGATCTGGCCGACGAAGGTGTCGGAGGTGGCGGAGTAGAGGGTGTCGTCGAGCTCCTGGTAGAAGGTGAGGTCGGTCTCGCCGACCTCGGCCCGTACGTTCTCGACGACCTCGTTGAACTCGGTCTCGACGCGGTCGGCCTCGGCGTCGGCCTCCTCGGACATGCCGGTGGCGTCGCCGAGCAGGCGGATCTGGTCGTAGACGTCCGCCATGTCGGTGGCGGCGTCCATCGTCAGGACCGGGACGTCGACGGCCTCCAGCTGCGGGACGGTGTCCTCGGCGCTGCGGGCCAGGATGACCAGGTCGGGGTCGTACTCGACGATCGCCTCGACGCTGGGGGTGAACCCGCTGAGGTCGGTGGTGGGCGCCTCGGGCGGGTAGTCGGAGTACTCGTCGGCCGCCTCGACCAGGTCACCGGCGCCGATGGCGAAGAGCATCTCGGTGTGGCTGGGCGACAGGGAGACGATCCGCTCCGGCGCCTCCTCCAGGGTGACCTCGCCGAGCGCGTCGGTGAGGGTGACCGGGAAGGCGCCGTCATCGGCCGGCGCGGAGTCCTGGTCGGTCTCGGAGGCCGGGCCGCCGCACGCGGTGAGGGCGAGCGCGGCGCCGAGGAGTGCGAGGGGAAGTCTGCGTGCGATCCGCACTGTGCTCCTTGGGTCGGGCAGGGGGAAGGGGAGCACGGCCCAGGGGGACGGCCGGTCCTTCCCACGAGGACGGTTGCGTCGGTGCGGGCGAGGCGACCTGGCTCGTCCCCGCCGGGGCGGGGCCTCACAGTTGCGGGACAGCACCGGATTGGGCGGCCCGGAGGGCCTCGTGACCGGACTTCGCTCGATCCACACCGTCGGGTCACCGGCGGTGACCCGACTCCCCCACTGTACTCGTGAGTCTTTCGTCCCTGTTCAGACCCCGGAAGTCGGCTCTCCTCCGCCCGAAGCGGGGCGGGACCGGGGAGGATTCCCTCACCAGGCCACCTACATCCCTTTTTGACGAATTAAGTAGTAAAAGCCTTATCTGCCCGATTTGTTGCCCCATGAGAAGCATGATGCTGTTAGTTCAATTCATTCCCCCATGTGGCCGAATCGAGTCTCGGAGAACATTGACACGCTTATGACTCACCGCAATGATCTCGGTGCTATGTGCGTCGAAAAACCGATAACGGACACCACACGGACTATCCATCGGTACACGCCAATCCGTCACCGTCCGGATGGTCCGCTCCCCCGGTGTTCCGCGACGCACCGAGAAGGGATGTGTTGACAAGGTGGTATCCCACCGATCGCACCTGGCGTCGCTCGCCGGGCTGACCCTGATAGCGGGCCTCGTCACGGCCGCCCCCGCAAGCGCCGACGAAGGATCGGAACTCGCCCCCCTCCACCCGGCCCCCAGCGCCGAGAACGGCGAGATGACCCACCAGGCCGAGGGACTGTGGTTCATCGAACTGGAGGGACCCGCCCAGGCCGAGGGCAACTCCGAGGCAGCCGTCGAGAACGAGCAGCGCCGGTTCCGCGCCGAGGCCGAGGAGTACGGCCTGGAGTACGAGGAACGGCACGCCTTCGGCGAACTGTGGAACGGCTTCTCGGTCGAGATGGACGACGCCCAGGTCGGCGCGGCCCGGGAGATCCCCGGCGTGCGCGCCATCTACCCGGTCACGCGTCACGCGGTCCCCGAGCCGGAGCAGGCCGAACCCGACATGGACACCGCGCTGAGCATGACCGGCGCCGACATCGGCCAGAGCGAACTCGGCCTGACCGGCGAGGGCCTGCGCGTCGCCGTCATGGACACGGGCATCGACTACACCCACCCCGACCTCGGCGGTCCGGGCGGTTTCCCGAGCGACCGCGTCGTCACCGGCCACGACTTCGTCGGTGACGACTTCAACGCCGCCGACCCCACCAGCGTCCCCGTCCCCGACGACGACCCGCAGGACTGCAACGGACACGGCACGCACGTGGCCGGGATCATCGGAGCCGAGGGACAGGTCACCGGCGTGGCGCCCGACGTGGAGTTCGGCGCCTACAAGGTGTTCGGCTGTGAGGGGTCGACCACGGCCGACATCATGATCGCCGCCATGGAGCGGGCCCTGGCCGACGACATGGACGTGCTCAACATGAGCATCGGCTCCTCCCACAGCTGGCCCGGCTACCCGACCGCCGTCGCCGCCGACAACCTCGTCGACGAGGGCATGGTGGTCGTCGCCTCGATCGGCAACTCGGGCGCCACCGGACTCTACTCGGCCGGCGCCCCCGGCCTGGGCGAGGACGTGATCGGGGTGGCCGCCTACGACAACACCCACATCCGCGCGGCGTCCGTGGTCGTCAACCCCAGCGGCGAGGCGCTGCCCTTCATGGCGATGAGCGCCGCCGCCGCGCCGCCCACCGAGGGTGAGACCGACGAGCTCGTCTACATCGGCCGCGCCTGCTCGTCCCTGGGCGACACCCTGGAGGGCGACCCCGAGGGCCGGACCGCGTTGATCGTGCGCGGCGACTGCACCTTCGCGGAGAAGTACGACACCGCGCTGGACGCGGGCGCCACCGGCGTCGTCATCCACAACAACGTGCCCGGCATGTTCGCCGGGGGCGGCATCACCGACCGGGGCGCCTTCGCCATCGGCGTCTCCGACGAGGCGGGCGCCCACCTGACCGAACTCCTGAAGGGCTCCGAGCCGGTCACCCTCAGCTGGTCCGACCAGACCGTCAGCACCCCCAACCCGACCGGCGGCCTGATCAGCTCGTTCAGCTCCTACGGCATGTCGCCCGACCTGGACCTGAAACCCGACATCGGCGCGCCCGGCGGCCTGATCAACTCGACCTACCCGATGGACCAGGGCGGGTACGCCACCATCAGCGGTACGTCCATGTCCTCGCCGCACGTCGCGGGCGCCGTGGCGCAGCTCCTCCAGGCCCGTCCCGGGCTGGCGGCCGACGAGGTGCGCACCGTCCTCCAGAACAGCGCCGACCCCAAGGCGTGGTGGGGCAACGCCGACCTCGGCTTCCTCGACAACGTCCACCGGCAGGGCGCGGGCATGGTGGACATCCCCGGTGCGGTCCTGGCCACGACGACCGTCACCCCGGGCAAGCTGGCACCGGGCGAGACCGAGGAGGCGGTGACCGAGACCGTCACCATCACCAACGACGGCGACAGCGAGGCCACCTACGAGCTCGGCCACCAGGCGGCGCTCGGCACGCACGGCAGCACCTTCACCCCGTCCTTCAACGACGCCTTCGCCGACGTGACCTTCGACGCCGACACGGTGACCGTCGGCGCGGGCGGTTCGGTGGAGGTCGAGGTGACCATCACCCCGCCCGCCTCCGAGCTCGACCAGCTGCTCTACGGCGGGTACGTGACCGTCTCCCAGGTCGACGGCGAGACCTACCGGGTCCCCTACGCGGCCTACGCCGGTGACTACCAGGAGATCGACGCGATGACCCCGATCACCGACGGGGACGGCAACGTCCAGGAACTGCCCTGGCTGACCCGGATCACCGAGTGCGAGGTCTTCAACGGCCTGGACTGCGCGGCGCCGAACGGCGGCGCCTTCGCCAACCAGCCGGACGGCGCGACCTACTCCATGAGCTGGGTCGACGGCCTGCCCGACTACCCGTACGTCATCGCGCACTTCGACCACCACGTGACACGGCTGGAGATGCGGGTCATCAGCGAGCGCACCGGCCGTCCGGTGCACCCGCGCCGCAACGTGGCGGTGGACGTGACCAACGTCGGACGCAACGAGACGTCGACGGCGTTCTTCTCCTACGTCTGGGACGGGACGGTCAGCGACGCGCACCGGGACCGGCAGGTCCGGGACGGTGACTACCGACTGGAGGTCCGCGCGCTCAAGGCACTGGGCGACGAGGACGACCCCGACCACTGGGAGACCTGGACGTCCCCGGTCATCACCATCGACCGGGGCTGACGGGCACCGACCGGGGCCGCCTCTCGGGGGCGGCCCCGCGCGCGTCCGGGGCGGGCCGCCTCCGGCACGACCGTCCCGGCGCGTGCACCGGTCCGCCTCAGGCGGGGCGGTCGAGCTTCTGGCTGATCACCTGGGAGATGCCGTCCCCCTGCATGGTGACACCGTAGAGGGCGTCGGCCGCCTCCATCGTGCGCTTCTGGTGGGTGATCACGATGAGCTGGGACGACTCCCGCAACTCCTCGAAGATCACCAGCAGCCGTTGGAGGTTGGTGTCGTCCAGCGCGGCCTCGACCTCGTCCATGACGTAGAACGGCGACGGCCGCGCCTTGAAGATCGCGGCCAGGAACGCCACCGCCGTCAGCGACCGCTCGCCGCCCGACAGCAGCGACAGCCGCTTGACCTTCTTGCCCGGCGGACGGGCCTCCACCTCGATACCGGTGGTCAGCATGTCCTCGGGGTCGGTCAGCAGCAGCCGACCCTCACCGCCCGGGAACAGGCGGCCGAAGATCGCGGCGAACTCGCGCTCCACGTCCAGGTAGGCCGAGGAGAAGACCTCCTGGACCCGCGCGTCCACCTCCCGCACGATCTCCAGCAGATCCCGGCGGGTCTTCTTCAGGTCCTCCAGCTGCGCGTTGAGGAACGCGTGCCGCTCCTCCAGCGCCGCGAACTCCTCCAACGCCAGCGGGTTGATCTTGCCGAGCTGGTTGAGCTGGCGCTCCGCGCTCCGGGCGCGTTTGGCCTGCACGTCGCGCACGTACGGCACCGGTTCGGCGTCCTCACCGGCGTCGGCGGGCGGGGGCACCGGCACCTTCGGCCCGTACTCGGCCACGAGTGTGGGCACGTCCACGCCCATCTCCTCGACGGCCTTGGTCTCCAGCTGTTCCAGGCGCATCCGCCGCTCGGCCCGGGCGACCTCTCCGCTGTGCGCCGAGCTGGTGAGCTTCTCCAACTCGACCGACAGCTCCCGCACCCGCGCGCGCACCGTCCGCAGTTCGGCGTCGCGCTCCTCCTTCGCCGCCTCGGCGGCGGCCCGCTCGGTCTCGGCCGCGACCAGGGACACCCGGATCCGCTCCAGGGCCAGGCGGGCGCTCTCGGCGACCGCCTCGGCGATGGTGGCCTGGGCGGCCCGGGTCCGCCTGCGCTCGGCGGCCCGTTCCACGGCACGGCGTTCCTCGGCGGCCTGGGCGCGCAGTGCCTCGGCCCGTCCGGCGACGGAGCGCGCGCGCTCCTCGGCGGTGCGCACCGCCAGACGCCGTTCCATCTCGGCGGCGCGGGCGCGCGCCGCCTGGGTGGAGAGCGCGTCGCGCGTCTCGGGGTCGGGTGCGTCCTCCTCGATGGAGGCGGCCATCTCCTCGGCCTCGGCCAGCTCCTCCTCCAGACGGGCGAGTTTGGCCTCGTCCTCGCCCCGGGAGGTGGCCGCCTTGGCCGCGGCCGCGGCGTAGCGTTCGGCCTCCGCCTCGGCGGACCGGGCCTGACCGGCGAGTTTGCCCAGACGCTGGGCGGACTCGTTGCGTTTGCGGTCGCTCTGCCTACGGCGGGCGGTGAGTTCCTCGACGGCCTCGGCCAGTTCGGCGCGTTCGCGTTTCTTGGCCTCCAGGTCCGCGGCGGCGCGCTTGGCGGTCTCGGTGGCCGCCTCCAGGCGCTCGGCGGCCTCGTCCACCGCGGCCTGGACCTCCAGGAGGCTGGGCGCGGCGGCGGAGCCCCCGTGGACGAGCGCGGCGCCGAACAGGTCGCCGTCCGGCGTGACCGCCCGCACCCCGGGGACGGCGTCGACCAGGTGCCGGGCGTGGTCGGCGTCGGCGGCCAGGGCGGTCCGGTCGAGCAGGGCGGTGACGGAGCCGCGCAGGTCCGCGGGGACGGTCACCGCGTCGACGGCGTAGCGCGTCCCGTCCGGCAGGGCGGGCCACTCCTCGCGGGGCGGGGCGGGCACGGCGCCCGCGACCACGATCCCGGCCCGGCCCGCGTCCCGTTCCCTGAGCAGTCGGACGGCCTCCGCGGCGGATTCCGGGGACGCCACGGCCACGGCCCCCGCCGCCAGTCCGAAGGCGGCGGCGACGGCGGTCTCCTGGCCGGGTTCGACCTGGACGAGCGCGGCCAGACTCCCGAGCAGTCCGTCCGGCCCGGCCTCCAACAGGGTGCCCGCGCCGTCCTTGTGCGCGAGTCCGAGTTCGAGCGCCTCCTTGCGGGCGGCCAGCGCGGAGCGTTCCCGTTCCGCCGCGCGTTCGGCGTCGCGGAGTTCGTTGAGTTCGGCCTCGGCCGCCGACAGCAGCCGCGCGGCCCGCTCCTGGGCGGTGTCGAGTTCGGCGTCGCCCTCGTCCAGACCCGCGGACTCCTCGGCGGCCATCTCGTACTCGGCCTGGGCCTCGGCCGCGCGCTCGGCGGCCTGCCGGGCGGCCTCCTCCAGCCGGGCGATCTCGGCCTCCCCCTCACCGAGCCGGCCGCGCAGGCTCTCCACGCGCGCGCCCAGGCGCACGATGCCCTCACGGCGCTCGGCGGAGGCGCGGGTGGCCGCCTCCAGCCGCTTCTCCTCGCGGTGCAGCGCGTCCTCGGCGGAGGTCCGCTCCTCGACGGAGACCTCCAGCGCCTCGCGGGCCTCCTCCAACCGGGTGAGCAGTTCCTCCTCCTGGGCGGCGGCCTCCTCGGCCGCCATCTCCAGTTCCTCGGGATCACGGCGGCTCACGGGCTCGTCGGTGACGGCGACGAGGTTGCGGTGGCGCTCGCCGGCCAGTCCGCGGACGGCGTCCAGGCGTTCGGCCAGACGGGAGAGGGAGTGGTAGGTCTCCGAGGCCCGAGCCAGGACCGGAGCGGCCTCGGCGGACTGGGTCTCCAGGGCGGTCTCGCGTTCCTGGGCCTGGGTGAGGCTGGCCTCGGTGGCGGCGCGGCGTTCGAGGACCTCCTTCTCGTCCGCCTCCTCCTTGGCCAGCTGGTCGGTGAGGGTGACGATGTCGTCGGCGAGGAGACGGAGCCGGGCGTCGCGCAGGTCGGCCTGGATGACGGCGGCGCGCCTGGCCAGCTCGGCCTGGCGGCCGAGGGGTTTGAGCTGGCGGCGCAGCTCGGCGGTGAGGTCGGTGACCCGGTCCAGGTTGCCCTGCATCGCGTTGAGCTTGCGGATCGCCTTCTCTTTGCGCTTGCGGTGCTTGAGGATGCCCGCGGCCTCCTCGATGAGCGCCCGGCGCTCCTCGGGCCCGGCGTGCAGGACGGTGTCGAGCTGCCCTTGGCCGACGATGACGTGCATCTCGCGACCGATGCCGGAGTCGCTGAGCAGGTCCTGGATGTCGAGGAGACGGCAGGTGTCGCCGTTGATCGCGTACTCCGAGCCGCCGTTGCGGAACATCGTCCGGCGGATGGTGACCTCGGTGTAGTCGATCGGCAGGGCGCCGTCGGTGTTGTCGATGGTGAGGCTGACCTCGGCACGGCCGAGGGCCTGGCGGGTGGAGGTGCCCGCGAAGATCACGTCCTCCATCTTGCCGCCGCGCAGGGACTTGGCGCCCTGTTCGCCCATCACCCAGGAGAGGGCGTCGACGACGTTGGACTTGCCCGAGCCGTTGGGGCCCACCACACAGGTGATCCCGGGTTCGAAACGCAGGGTGGTGGCCGACGCGAACGACTTGAAGCCGCGCAGCGTCAGGTTCTTCAGGTACACCCACACCTCCCACACCGGCCACCGGGCCCACACGGCCATCTCACGTACGGCGTCGACGCCCGCTGTGACGTGGGGCGCCGCGCGGCATCATCCAAGGGTGCCACGAAGACGGAGGTGACGTGCGCGGTTCGCGCCGACGGGCCGCGATGAGGTGGGCCACGGTCGGGCCGGGGGAGCTCCGGCGAACACGGAGGGTTGCGAGGGTGTTCGCCGGGTACAACGGTAAATAATGCCGCAAGGAAAAGGAAAGAGAGTCTGCGGCGGAGGGTTCTGGGTTGTCGGACCGCTGGGTCGAGAGGACCGCGGAGCGGCTGACGGAACCGCCGTCAGGGACGCCTGAGGTGCTGCGTGCGGCGTCCCATCCGTGGTTCACGTGTCGCGCGGTCGGCCGGGTGTACGCCCGGTGGGTCGACGACGCGGGTTAGGCGAGCGCGGGCTCGCGGTCCGTCGCACTGACGGCGACGTCGGAGACGGCCATGCTGAGCTGGTCGTTGCGTGCCTGGAGGCGGCTGACCTCGGCCTCAAGGTCACGTACTCGATTCTGGAGCCGTCGCATCTCCTGGACCATACGAGGGTCGGAGCCGCCGACGTGGCCAAACAGAGCCTTCGCCATGATGTGGGTCCTCCACGCTGAGTGACCAGTGGTGAGACGCGCACACGAAACCCCGGAGACACTCGACTGACGAGCCGTTTCCAACGGGTGGCAGATTGCGCGATGTGCCTTCCAGAATCTCACTCCGCGCGTCGCTGGTCAAGATTGGATTACAACAGTCGGTAACGACCACACCCCGGGCCGGAATGACCTGGGCACGTGAGGTCCCGCGATCCGGACGCGCCCGCCCCGGGTGCCGCACGCCGGAAGGCGTGTGCGGAGTGGACCGGTGTCCCGCCGCAGCCTCCTCGGGGCCGCCGCGAGACGGTCCGAATCACGTTACGCCACAAGCATACTCATCGCTCGACGAATCCGGTGAACGTCCCCCCAGGCGATGACCAACGTTCCACCACGGAGTCCACACGACCGGGCGTCCGGCCGCCCCGCAGGTGCTCCAGAAGCCGTTCGCAGCCGCCTCTGGGTCCCTCGGCGACCACCTCGACCCGACCGTCGGCGAGGTTGGTCGCGGCGCCGCTCAGTCCCAGTTCGAGCGCCCGGGACCGCGTCCACCAGCGAAAACCCACTCCCTGGACCCGACCCCGCACCCAGGCGGTCAGCCGGACGGGCTCCTCGCGGTTCTCCACGCGCCGCACCTTTCCTTACCTCAAGGAGACAGTTTCCTCACCAACACGCCCGACCTTCCTGACCTCTCCGTCCCCGGCGGCGCCGGAGGGGTTCAACGGCGCGTTCCCGGCGCCCGCTGGCAGCGCGGGCAACTGAACGAGGAGCGGTTCATGAACGCCTCGCGGATGATCGGGGCGCCGCAGCGACCGCACGGCCGGTCCTCGCGCCCGTAGGCGTTCAGACCGCGCTCGAAGTAGCCGCTCCGCCCGTTGACGTCGACGTACAGCCCGTCGAAGGTGGTCCCGCCCACCTCCAGCGCCTCGTTCATGACGTCGCGCACGTGCCCCAGGAGTTCGGTCGCCTGGGCGAAGGACAGTCCCCGGGTGGACCGGGACCAGTGCAGCCGGGCGCGCCAGAGCGCCTCGTCGGCGTAGATGTTGCCGACGCCGCTGATCAGCGACTGGTCGAGCAGGGCCCGCTTGACCTCCGTACGCCGCGCGCGCAGGGCGCGCACGAAGACCTCCGGGACGAAGTCGGGGTCCAGGGGGTCCAGCGCGATGTGGTCGACCGAGGCCGGAACGTCGTCCCGCTCCCCCGGGGCGTCCACCAGCAGGTGGCCGAAGGTGCGCTGGTCGACGAACCGCAACTCCTGGCCGTCCGACAGGGGGAGCCTGACCCGCAGGTGCTTCTCGTCGGGCTTCCCCTGCGGCTGGACGAGCATCTGGCCGCTCATCCCCAGGTGGGTCAGCAGCATCTCCCCGCTGTCCAGGGACAGCCACAGATACTTGCCGCGCCGGCGCGCGGCCGTCGGCACGCGCCCCTCCAGACGGGCCGCGAAGTCGGCGGCTCCGGGCACGTGGCGACGCACGGACCTGGGGTGCAGGACCTCGACGGCGCCGACGGTCCGGCCCAGCGCGTGGGTGGTCAGGCCGCGGCGTACGACCTCGACCTCGGGGAGTTCGGGCACCTCAGCTCCGGTTCTGGCTCTTGGCGGACGTCTCGGATCCGGCGGCGGCGTCGGACCGCGCCCGGATGGCCTTCCACGCGGACTCGGCGGCCTGCTGCTCGGCCTCCTTCTTGCTGCGCCCCTCGCCCAGACCGTAGCTCTCCCCCGCGACGCGGACGGTGGCGCGGAAGGTCTTCTGGTGGTCCGGTCCGCTCTCGTCGACGTGGTACTCGGGGACGCCGAGCAGCTCGGCGGCGGTCAGCTCCTGGAGGGAGGTCTTCCAGTCCAGCCCGGCGCCCAGGCCGGAGGCGGTGGCGATGAGGGGGTCGAAGAGCCGGTGCACGAACTCGGAGGCGACGTCCAGCCCCCGGTCGAGGTACACGGCGCCGATGATGGCTTCGAGGGTGTCGGCGAGGATGGAGGACTTGTCACGCCCTCCGGTGCCCTCCTCACCCCGGCCGAGGCGGATGTAGGCCCCGATGCCCAGGCCGCGCGCCACGTCGGCCAGGGCGCGCATGTTGACGACGGCGGCCCGCAGCTTGGCCAGCTGGCCCTCGGGCAGGTCGGGGTGCTTGCGGAAGAGGGTGTCGGTCACCACCAGACCGAGCACGGAGTCACCGAGGAACTCCAGGCGCTCGTTGGTGGGCAGACCGCCCTTCTCGTAGGCGTAGGAGCGGTGGGTCAGGGCGCGGAGCAGGATCTTGGGATCGACCTCGACACCGATCGCCTTGTGGAACGCCCTGGCCTCGGAGACGGAGAGTTGGCTTGCCACGCGAGTTCACTTCCCTGTTCTGACGCGTCCCGTGGGGGCGCGCGACCTGCGGTCGGGTGTGGATCCTCGGCCCGGCAAGGGCGCTCGAACACGAGGTGACCGTCGCGGGAGCGGTGCCCCCCCGGCAGCCACCACGAACTCGGGAACCCGGATGAGCCCGGATCACTGGTGGGTGCTTGTGCGGTTCTGGTTGTCTACTGCCCACACAGGAGCGGGTCACTCACGCTACAACCCCCGTGCGACAGCACGTCGGGGCGGACCCGACGTGCGGGTCCGCCCCGAGGCGAATCGGGAATCGGGCATGGGACCCGAAGCCTGACACGAGTGCGTTACGCCGGGTTGGTGACCTGACGGTTGTTGTAGGTACCGCAGGTCGGGCACGCGATGTGGGGCTGCTTCGGGTCACGGCAGCGCGGGCAGTTGACCAGCACCGGGCGCGACGCCTTCCACTGGGAACGGCGGGTCCGGGTGTTGCTCCGCGACATCTTCCGCTTCGGGACGGCCACTTCAATCCTCCTGGGTCACCCCCGCGGTCGCGGGAGGTCGCTTATCTGGTCACCCCGCGCGCTGCGGCGGGGAGGGTGTGCTCCGTTCGACGGGGGCACCGGATGGGCGCCCCCGTGACCGGTTCACGAGTTCATCGTTCTCCGGGATCCTCCGCGATGGCGCGGAGAGCCTCCCAGCGTGGGTCGACGCGCTCGCCGTGGCTGTGGTCGGGACCGGCCTCGGCGAGTCTGACGCCGCACTCCGCGCACAGGCCGGGGCAGTCCGGTCCGCACAGCGGTGAGAGCGGGAGCGCGAGCACGACGGCGTCCCTGACCACCGGTCCGAGGTCGAGCAGATCGCCCTCTAGATAGTAGTCCTCATCCTCGTCCTCCGCGTCCTCACCGCTCAGGGGGGACTCGTCGTCGCCGGGGTAGCGGTACAGCTCCTGGAAACCGGCTTCGAGGTCGTCGGAGAGGGGGTCGAGGCAGCGCGAGCACTCGGCGGTGAGCTGGCCGCCGATGGTACCGGTGACGAGGACGCCCTCCATCACCGCCTCCAACCGGAGGTCGAGCTCGACCTCGCTCCCCTCGGGCACGCTCGCCATCGCCCCGGAGAAGGCCTCCGGCACGGCCACGATGCGGTTGACGGTTCGCATCGACCCCGGCTGGCGGCCCAGCTGGCGGGTGTCGACCACGAACGGGTCACGGGGTTCTGGACGAGACAGGGTAATCGCGCTTTCACGAGAGGTCGTCATATGCCGGACACGCGGGACGCGTCGGGAAGGCGACGGTTGCGGCGTGACCAGCCCGCGCGCACGCCAAGGACGGCGACGCTCGGGGTCAAACCCAGATTCTACCTATCATGGGCCCGACCACCCAAATCAGCCGCCGGAATCCGGACCGGAGGGCGGTGGGAGGCCCGAAGCGGGCGCGGTCTAGGCGTCCGGCCGCTTGCCGTACTTGTCCCGGAGGCGCTCCTGGACGTAGGGCGTCACCAGGGTGGAGACGTCGCCGCCGTGCTGGGCGACCTCGCGCACCAGGCTGGACGACAGGAACGAGTACTTCGGGTTGGCGGTCATGAACACGGTCTCCACGCCGGAGAGCTGGAAGTTCATCTGCGCGATCTGGAGTTCGTAGTCGAAGTCGCTGACCGAGCGCAGGCTGCGGACGATGGTCTCGATGCCGTTGGCCCGGCAGAAGTCGACGAGGAGCCCGTCGAACTCGCTGACCCGGACGTTGTCGAGGTCGGCGGTGCTCTCCCTGAGCATGTCCAGCTTCTCGGGGACGGTGAACAGGCCGCGCTTGTTGACGTTGTTGAGGACGGCCGCCACGACCTCGTCGTACTGCTTGGCGGCACGGCCGATGATGTCGATGTGTCCGAAGGTCACGGGGTCGAAGGATCCCGGACAGACGACTCGGCGCACGGTGGATCGCCCCTCTCAGGAGTTACTCTCGGGTACCGAGATCGTAGGGGTTGCCCCCCGCGGCGATTCGGGCAACACCCACATAGTGACCGCGGACGTCGTCCAGCCGTCTCCGTGCGCACGTGCCCCGGAGCGGACCTCCTGCCCGATTTCTACCCCAACCGGACACAGCCGCGTGGAGGCACGCCGGAGGCCGTCAGTTGAGGGTGGTGGAGGGCGACGGAGTGGGGGACGCCGCGGCCGCAGGCCGTCAGTTGAGGGTGGTGGAGGGCGACGAAGTGGGAGACGCCGCGGCCGCAGGCCGTCAGTTGAGGGTGGTGGAGGGTGACGGGCGGGCGTACCAGAGCACCGCCTCCCCGTACCCCCGTCTGCGGTCGCGCTCCAGCCCCGAGGGCCAGGCCGGTTCCGCCCCGCGCTTGGAGCGTTCGACCACGACCACCGCGTCCTCGGCCAGCCATCCGTTCCGCACGAGGTCGGCGAGCACCCCCGCGACCTCCTCGTCACCGACGGCGTAGGGCGGATCGGCCACCACGAGGTCGAAGGGCTCCCCCGGGTTGGCGGCGGCGACCACCCGCTCCACCCGGTCGGCCACCAGGCGGGCCCCGGGCAGCCCCAACGCGCGGATGTTGTCCTGGACGACCCGTGCCGCCCTCCGGTCGGCCTCGACGAGCAGCGCGTGCCCGGCGCCCCGGGACAGCGCCTCCAGGCCGATCGCCCCGGACCCCGCGTACAGGTCCATGACCCGGAGTCCGTCCAGGGCCCCCAGGTCGGACTGGACGGAGGCGAACAGGGCCTCGCGCGCCCTGTCACTGGTGGGTCGGGTGGTGCGGCCGTCGGGCGCGGCGATACGCCGTCCACCGGCCGTTCCGGCGATGATGCGGGTCATGGCTCCACGTTAGGGCGTGTGCCGACCACGACCGCCCGAACGGGCCGGCGAACCCGGGATCAGGCCTTGTCGAGGTACTCCGCGCGTTCCTGGGGAAGCAGTTCCGTCAACGCCTCCGCCAACGGCGGGTAGGCGGTCAGGTCGGGGTCGCCCGCGACGTAGGCCGTGGCCTCCTCGCGCGCCTCCCCGATCAGTTCCTCGTCCTTGAGCAGGGTGAGCATGCGCAACGAGGAACGGGCCCCGGACTGGGACTCCCCCAGGACGTCGCCCTCCCTGCGCATCTCCAGGTCGACCCGGGACAGCTCGAACCCGTCCGTCGTCGCCGCCACGGCGCCCAGCCTCTCCCGCGCGGGGGAGCCCTCCTCCGCGTCCGTGACCAGCAGACACAGCCCCGGGAGCGTCCCCCGCCCCACCCGGCCGCGGAGCTGGTGCAGCTGGGAGACCCCGAAGCGGTCCGCGTCCATGATGACCATCACGGTGGCATTGGGCACATCCACGCCCACCTCGATGACGGTCGTGGAGACCACCACGTCCGTCCGCCCCTCCGCGAAGCGACGCATGACCGCGTCCTTGTCGTCCGGGCTCATCCGCCCGTGCAGCGCCTCCACCGACAGGTCCGCCAGCGGCCCGTCGGCCAGGCGTGCCGTGACGTCCAGCACGGCCAGCGGGGGCCGGGCGCCGGGGACCTCCGCGTCCCGGTCGCCGTCGACCTCCTCGTCAGCTCCCTCCCCCTCGCCGTCGCCGATCCGCGGGCAGACCACGAACGCCTGGCGCCCCCGGGCGGCCTCCTCGCGGATCCGCTCCCAGGCGCGGGTCAGGAAGTGCGGTTTCTCCTTGGCCGGGACGACGTGCGTGGACACCCCCGCGCGTCCGGTGGGCAGCTGGGTGAGCGCGACCACGTCGAGGTCCCCGTAGACGGTCATGGCCACCGTGCGCGGAATCGGGGTGGCGGTCATCACCAGGACGTGCGGCCGCCCGTCGGCGGCCTTCTCCCGCAACGCGTCGCGCTGCCGCACGCCGAACCGGTGCTGCTCGTCCACCACGACCAGTCCCAGGTCGGCGAAGGAGACGTGCTCCTGGAGGAGCGCGTGCGTGCCCACGACGATCCCGGCCGCCCCGGAGGCGGCGTCGAGCAGGGCCTCGCGGCGCGCGGCGGCGTTCATCGACCCCGTGAGGAGCGCCACCCGGGTGGCGCTCTCCGCCCCGTCGATCTGTCCGGCCCGGGCCAGCGGGCCGAGCATCGCGCTGATCGACCGGTGGTGCTGCTGCGCGAGGACCTCCGTGGGCGCCAGCAGCACGGCCTGACCGCCGGAGTCGACCACCCTGAGCATGGCGCGCAGCGCGACCAGGGTCTTGCCCGCGCCGACGTCGCCCTGGAGCAGGCAGTGCATGGGGTGGGAGGCGTCCAGCCGTCGCGCGAGCCGCTCACCGACCTCCCGCTGTCCGTCGGTGAGGGTGAAGGGCAGCTCGGCGTCGAAGGCGTCGAGGATGCCGCCCTCGGCGCCCGGGCGCGGTGTGGCGGGCAGCTCCTCGGCCAGGTGGCGGCGCTGGGCCAGGGCCAGTTGGAGGACGAACGCCTCGTCCCACTTGAGCCGGCGGCGGGCGGTCCCCACGTCCGACCACTCCGACGGGCGGTGGATCCGCTCCAGGGCGTCGCGCACGCCGACCAGGTGGTGGCGTGCGCGGACCTCGGGCGGGAGCGGGTCGGGCAGGTCGGCGGCGCGGGCCAGGGCCAGGTCCACCCCCAGCGCGATCCGGGACGAGTCCAGTCCCTTCACGGCCGGGTAGATCGGGATGAGCTCCTCCGCGTAGGCGCGGGCGCGCTCACCCTCGCTGCCGTCCTCGTCGATGAGCTGGTACTCGGGATGGTCGAGTTGGCGGCGCCCCCGGTAGGAGGAGACCCGGCCGGAGAAGAGCGCGAGCCGTCCCGGGACGAGCGAGTTCTGGTGGTAGGCGCCTCTGTTGAAGAAGGTCAGGTGCAGGCGGCCGGTGCCGTCGGTGACCGTGGCCTCCATCATGTCCATCCGGCGACGGCCCTGGCGGGCGGGCACGGTACGGCGTTTGGCGTCCAGCACCCGTGCCTGCACGGTGACGTCCTCGCCCTCGCGCAGCCCGGCGAGGTCGGTCAACTCTCCTCGGCGGTCGTACCGGCGCGGGTAGTACCGCAACAGGTCGCCGAGGGTGTGCAGTCCGAGTTTGTCCTTGAAGGCCCGCGCGGAGCCCCCGAGGGCCACGCGCAGCGGTTCGTCCCAGGTACTCACTGTGTCCCGTCCCCGCCTGATCGCTCTGCTCAACGTCACCGTAGTGGCAGCGTGCGACGGGGAGGGCGGACGGGCGCGGGAGCGGGGCGGCGTCCGCCCTCCCCCAACCGGGGTATACTGGTCGGAGTTCATCGCCTTTTCGCCATGCCCGCGTGGTGGATGCGATGCCCCGGTGGGGGTGCGAGGGCTTCGGCCGCACCGTCTCCACCACGTCGAGTACGGACACCGGTCTGCGGTACGAATCCGCGTCCGACCGCGTCCTTCGTGTACTCTTCCACGGTTGGCGTCCGCGCCAGCCTGTCCACCCGGCCGGTCCCGGCCGGTCGACCCTTCGCGTGCGGCGACGTGCGCGATCCCGAGCGCTTGAATGGAGTTACCGTGGCTTCCGTCTGCGACGTCTGCGGCAAGGGACCAGGGTTCGGTAACAGTGTTTCCCACTCGCACCGTCGCACCCGCCGCCGCTGGAACCCCAACATCCAGACCGTTCGCACCCGCGTGGGCGGCACGCCCAAGCGTGTGAACGCCTGCACCTCGTGCATCAAGGCCGGCAAGGTGACCCGCTAGGGTTCCAGCCCTCTGGATTCGACGAAGGCCCTCCGACACCTCATCGGGGGGCCTTCGCCGTGTCCGGTGCCGGGAGCCCCGGCTTCCGTCGGTACGGCGGGGTCAGAGGGCGCAGACGTGGCCGTTCAGGGAGCAGCGCACGGGGGACTGGACGACGCCGAGGGCGTCGAGTTCGAGCGTCGCGGAGTCACCGGGGTCGAGGGCCTCCTGGGAGCCGGGTTGACGGGCGAGGATCCCGTCCGCGAACGGTTCCCAGTCGGCGTCGCGCACCTCGGTGACCTCGGCGGTCTCGAAGGCCAGCGCCAGCTCCCAGGTGTCCAGTGTCGCCCTGGAGGTGTTGGTGACGGTGACCCGCGCGGTGAACCCCGTGTCGGTGGTGTCGACGATCTCGTAGACGACCGTGGTGGGCTCCACACCCGCCTGGACCTCCTCGGCGCTGTCGCCGGAGGAGCCCTCGTGCTCCTGGTTCGGCGAGGCGTCGCCGCTGGGGTGGAGCCCGTCCTGGGCCCCCGGGGCCTCCGTCGCGCCCGGCGCGCCCCCGAACTGGAGGTAGATCTGGGTCGTGCTGTAGCCGAACAGCAGCAGCCCCAGGATGACGCCGGACACGACCAGGACGTTGATCAGCCGCGGGGGTTCGACGCGCTTGGGGACGGTGCTCTCCAGGAAGCCGCCGATCCGCCGCAACGCACCGGCGTCCTCCCGCTCGCTGCGGTGCGCACCGCGTCGGGAGTCGTGCCGCGACACGTGCCGGCCCATAAACCGCCTCTCGACGATGCTCCGCCTCCGTTCGCCCCGCCGGACGGTCGCCGATCGCGGACCTTCCGTGCCGGGAGGAGGCGGACATGAACGTTCCGGGGCTCTTCGCTCTCCACGAGGACGGGCGGGCCGCCCCTGGGGCGGCGCGAGCCGCGTTGGATCAGCCTAGCGCGATCACCAAACGGGACAAATCCCGGTCCTGGCTCACTCCGTCCGAAAGTGGTCCCAGCCAAGGCGCGCCGGAGGCCGTCCGGCGACGGTGACGGGCGCCTCGGACGGCTCCCCACCGCCCTGCGGGACCCACTCCGGCCCGTGGACGGCGCCCACCCTGATCCAGTGCTCCGGGAGGTCGACGTCCGGCGGGAACGTGGCGGCCAGTGCGTGGTCCTCGCCGCCGCCGACCATGAGCTCCCGGGCGACGCGCTCGGCGTCCGCCGGTGCCGTGCCCAGGGCGCGGACCGCCGCCAGGAGCGCGGGTTCCGGCCGCAGGGCGGAGGGGTCCAGGTCGACGCGGACACCGCTGGCGCGGCAGACGTGCCCGAGGTCCTGGGCGAGACCGTCGCTGACGTCGAGCATGGCCGTGGCCCCCGTCCTCGCCGCGACCACCCCCTCGGCGTAGGGCGGGCTCGGTCGGCGGTGTTCGGCCAGGCACTCCTCGGGGCCGTCGATCCCCGCCTCCAGCAGCGCGAGCCCGGCCGCCGACAGTCCGAGGCGGCCGGAGTAGGCCACGACGTCGCCGGGGCGGGCGCCGTCGCGACGGACCGGTGCGCGTCCCTGGAGGTCGCCGAGCGCGGTGATCGCGACGGTCAGTGTGTCGGACGCCACCGTGTCCCCTCCCACGACGGCCCCGCCCGCGAGGGCGCACTCGTCACGCACCCCGGCCGCGAACTCCTCCACCCAGGAGACGGGCAGGTCGGGCGGGGCGGCGAAGCCGATGAGCAGCCCGGTGGGACGGGCTCCCATGGCCGCGACGTCGGCGAAGTTCTGCGCCACCGCGCGGTGCCCGACGTCGCGGCCCGACGACCACTCCCTCCGGAAGTGGCGCCCCTCCACCAGCACGTCCGTGGTGGCGACCGTCCTCCTGTCGGGTGCGGCGACGACCGCCGCGTCGTCGCCTGGTCCGAGGATTACATCTTGCGTCGCGGGGAATTTGCTCGTCACGCGTGTGATCAGAGCGAACTCACCAAGACCCCCAATGGTGCTCAACACAGGGATCAGGGTACGGTGACGCTCCGGAACGGTGGTCTGGACCCACGTTTGTCATCTGTTCGTCATCGGCCGCACCGTCGGCTCGGCCGGGGCCGCTCTACCTCACGCCCGGCACACACGAAGGAGTTCTCATGGTGCAGGCATACATCCTGATCCAGACCGAGGTCGGGCGGGCCGCCGAGGTCGCCGGGCGGATCCGGGAGATCGAGGGCGTCGACGAGGCGCACGACGTGACCGGCCCCTACGACGTGGTCGTGCAGGCGCACGCCGAGGACGTCGACTCGCTGGGCGCCCTGGTGGTGGCGCGGATTCAGCGCCTGGACGGTATCGCCCGTACCCTGACGTGTCCCATCGTCAATATCTGACCCACGGAGCGGATCGGGGTTGCTGACGTGTTGATACGGCGTCTCGGGGCGGCGTTCACGGCCGTGTTGACCGCCGCGGGCTGCGGTGCGCCGACCGTGCGTGTCGAGCCTCCCGAGGTCGACGAGGCGACCGCACGGACCTGCGCGGCGTTCGTGGCCTCCCTGCCCGACACCCTGATGGACGCCGAACGCGCGACCGTCCGACCCGAGTCGGAGCTGACGGCGGCGTGGGGTGACCCGCCGATCGGTGTGCGCTGCGGTGTCCCCCGACCGTCCGCGCTGGCTCCCGACTCCGTCCTCCAGGAGGTCAACGGGGTGCCCTGGCTACCGCTGCCCGCCGACGACCCCACCATGTACGTGGCGGTGGGACACACCGCCTACGTCGAGCTGACGGTACCGCCGACCCACGGCCCTCCGGCCGCCGCGCTGACGACCCTGAGCGCGGCCGTCGAGGAGCACATCCCCGCCCTCCCCGAGGGAGAACTGTGACCCTGCCCCTGATCCGCGCGGGTACGCGGACCGGGAGGGTCGGGAAACGGAGAGAGGGGCCGCCGGGGCGTCGGCGGCCCCTCTCCGCCTGTGAGGGGAAGGGTGGGTCGGGGGAGTCGGTCTACTCCGTTCCGTCGGTGTCCTCCGCGTCCTCGTTCCGGGTCCCCTCGTCCTGGGAGCCGGTGTCCGCCCCGTCCTGCTCGGCGCCGTCGTCGCCCTCGGGGTCCTGCCCGTCGGCGGTGTCCTCCGCACCGGAACCGGTGTCGGCGGCGCCGTCACCGGCGGGGGCGTCCATCGGGGCTCCCCCGCCCAGGAAGTCCACGTTCCCCGACTCGATACCGGCCGAGACCTCGGCGGCCGTCGCCGACACCGCGCCCGAGCAGGCGGCGCCGGGTTCGGGGACGTCCGTGCCCCGCTCGAAGCGCTCGACGAACCGCTGGAGGGCCTCGTCGGAAGCGGTCTCCGCGGTGACCTGGCGGCCCCAGCTGGAGGCGACGATGGGGGCGTCCAGCTCACCGTCGTGGGGGGCGATGAGCAGGTAGTCGCCGGGGCTGTACATGTCCACCAGGGTGTCCACCTCGTCCTGGGGCAGGTCGGGCGCGTAGTTGATCCACACCGCGCCGTGCTCCAGCGAGTGCACGCCCAGCTCGTAGGTGACCGGTTCGGGGTAGACCCCGCAGTTCTGCCAGTAGGCCCAGTGGTTGCCACCGACCGGAGGCGTCTGGTCGTAGTCCACCCGTTCGCCCACCTGGACGTGCTCGTAGGAACCGACCTCGAACTCCTCCATCCCGGGGATGATGCTGCTGCGGATCTGCATGAAGACCGCGAAGCCGAGCAGGCCCAGAACCAGGGCTGCGGCGGTGCTGACCCCCGCGATGTTGAGGATCCTGCGACGCCGCTCCAGCCTGAGCCGTTGTTCCCGCATCTCCGCTGCCTTACGGCGTCGCTCAGCCGCCGTCTTCTTCTTGGCCACCGGGCCTCCTGGTACACATGCGGTCGTATCGGACTTATCTATCCTCTACTTTGGCACCACGGCCGTGCGATTCGACCAGGATGGGTCCATGGGACACACAAGCGACACCTCCGCCGGAGTCACCGGCGGAACCGACGACGCGACGGACGAGACCGCGTTCGCACGGGAGGACCCGGAGGAGACGGACGGCGACCGCGAGGACGCCCCGCACCGCCCGACGAGGCGATCCGTCCCCGTGGGCATCACCGTGGCCCTGGTCACCCTCGCGCTGCTGGTCGGCTACCTGGTGGGGCGCCCCTCCAGCCCGCTGGACAACAGCGCCGACGCCGGTTTCCTCCGCGACATGAGCTCACACCACGCCCAGGCGGTGGACATGTCGTACATCATCCTGGACAAGACCCAGGACCCGGAGCTGCGGATCATGGCGGTCGACATCGCCCGCACGCAGCAGGGCCAGATCGGGATCATGCAGGGCTGGCTGACCATGTGGGGGCTGAACTCTCGCCGCAGCGGGGAGCCGATGGCCTGGATGGAGGGGTCGGAGCACGACCACGGCGCCGGGGAGGGGGTCGTCCCGGAGCGGATGCCCGGACTGGCCACCCCCGAGGAGATGGACGCCCTCCGGGCGGCCGAGGGCGTGGAGGCCGAGATCCTCTTCCTGGAGCTGATGATCGCCCACCACGAGGGCGGGATCGACATGGCGGAGGTCGAGGTGGAGCTCGGTGGCGAGGAGCGCGTCATCGACCTGGCCCAGGGCATGGCCGACGCCCAGGTGAAGGAGATCGAGGCGATGGAGGCCATGCTGGCCGACCGCGGGGTGGACGTCGGGGAGGACGCCGAGCAGGACTGAGCCCCGCTCGTTCCGGGCCTCCCCGTTCTCGGCTGCGCCCGCTCCGCACCGCGGAGTCGGCGTTCGCCCCACAGTGGGAGCGCTCCCCGACGCGTGGTGCCGCACACCACACGAATCCGTGCCCATGACCACCCCGACACCGGAGACCGACCACCTCTACGACCGCGTTGACGCAGGTGAACGCCTTGGGGAACGGCTTCCCAGCCGCATCGGACAAGGCGCCGACACAGCCCCGCGCCCCTCCGGGGCCACGCCGACCAGGCATTCCCCGGGGGGCGCCCTGTTTTACGACGCGGCGTAGCACTACAGTTTGTAGTACTACGCGGCAACGCTATCCGACCTGCGAGAACAGCACCATAGCAGGGAACGCTAAGCGATGGATAGTGCTACGTACAAGTCAGCGCAACCCTTCGCACTACACGAAGGTCTAGCGAGGCTTCACCGATCCGGCTGCGAAACCGCCAACCGGCGTGCGAGGATCATCACACTCCACCCCCCGGCTGTAAGGAGTCGCCATGATCCCCCGCCCCCTGCTCGTGTCCTCCGCCGCCCTCGTGGTCGCCGCAGCGACCGCATGTGGCAGCGACCCCACCCCGGAGGGGATAGTGACCGACTCCGAGGTGATGTGCGAGGAGTTCGTGGAACGCGAGCTGAACACCCCAGCGGAGTTCTCCGACAGCCAGGCCGAGGTCGCCGACGCGGAGTCGTGGACCTACGAGGCGACCGGCACCGTCGACTACGAGGACGAGAGCGGACCCGTCAGGGCCACCTACACGTGCACCCTCGCCACCGACGAGACCGGTGAGGAATGGACCTTGCTGGACCTCACCTTCGACGAGTGAGGAAGCATTTCTACACAGAGGCTCGGCTCACTGCGCAGTGAGCCCCGCGCACGCGGGGATGGACCGATTCGCGCGAACTGAGCCGTAGGCCCTTCGTCCCCTTCCTGCTGACACCCTCTCGGGGTAAGGTGAGCGCGGGAACTGAGAAGGGGCCGCCTGCACGCAGGCGGCCCCTTTCGTTTGCCCTATGCGTGGCGCACGCTAGCGAGCAGAGCGCCCCACTCGGCAGCCGGGACCTCCAGGTGCCCAGCGCCCGGGTACTTGGAGTCGCGCACGGCTGCGCCGGACGGAAGGTCGGCCACCTCGACGCAGTTACCGCCGGTCGGCTGACTGTAGGAGGACTTACGGAAGTTCAGAGAGGTGGGAACTGAGCTGGTCATGGGCCTACTCGATCATCTGTCGAAGGTGGTCGGCTGTCTCGCCAGGCCGGAGTGCAGCCAGGCGAAGATGGTTCATCAGGTTGCGGTACCGGGCGATCTCGTCGGGCTCCTCCAGGTAGATGCCATCGGTGTCCGTCTCCAGGTACACGATGGTCGGGTCAACGGGTTCGGGGAACTCCAGGATGACGAACGGCCCGCCACTGCCCGCGTTGAGCTGGTTGGCGCGCGTCATCTGGAGGGTGATGTTCGGCCGCTCCGCCATCGCCAGCAGGTGCGCGATCTGCTCCTGGCGGACGCGCGGGTGCTGTTCCAGTCGTAGCAGAGCGGTCTCGTCGAAGATGGCCCACAGTTCTGGCGGGTCCTCGTCTTCGAGGATGCGCTGTCTGGTCATACGCGCGTCGACCACCCGCCGCACATCCTCGGGCTGCGCCAGGGACGCCTGGGCGGTGACCTCCATGTACGAGGGGACCTGGAGAAGTCCGGGCAGGACGACCGGTTCCCACGTGCTGAGGCTGTTGGCTTCGGTCTCGAACCCGACGTAGCGCGCGGCCAGCACGTCTCGGTACCGGTTCCACCACCCTCGTTCCAGGGCTTGGCGGCACAGATCGAGGATCTCCTCGTACTCCTGGCCGTAAGGGACCTTGCAGGCGTCGAGGATCGCGCGGATCTCGGGCAGCTTCGGGCGCTGCTTGGCGCCGGACTCGATGTTGCTGTACGTGGACTTGGACAACTCGGCAGCCTTGGCGACCTCTTCGCTGGTCATGCGGGCGGCCTGGCGGACCCGACGCAGCTCAGCGGACAGTCGGCGACGGCGGATGGTGGGCGAGTACCTGGTGGCCATGATTCCCCTGATCGTAGATCGTCCGAGGTCAGACGGGGACATTTTAGGAATCCAAGGACTGGATATCGGACAGTCGATCAAAAATAGGACTCCAGCCCTTGAAAACCTGGAGTTTAAGTTTCAGTATGAGACTACTCAGTTCCCCGCCGCCCTCCCAGCGGCACTCTGACCCAGGAGGTGCGCTGTGCGCTACCTGATCCTGTTCCTCGCGTCGCTGCGGCGCATACTGGCCCCGCCCCCGCAGGGCCGCCACGCCCGCCCGCCCCAGCCCGCCCCCGGCCGCCAGCACTCCCGGCCGCAGCCGTACCGCCGCACCGCGCGGCGCGTCCCCGACACCCACCCCCCGAGGTGGACCGCCCCGCTCTCCGCCCCCACGTGGCACCCGCCCGTCCTCGACGAGACCCCGGTCCGCCCCTACTACCGGGCCTGGGAGGAAGAGCGGTGCCGCCGCACCGAGGACCGCGACCGGCTGGGCGTGGCCGTCCTGCGGGACATCTCCACTCCGCTCCCGGCCTCCGACCTCGGGGAACTGGCCGCCGTCGTCCGCCAGTGGCAGCACATGGGGGTGGGAAGGTGAACGCCCTGACACCGAAGCGCCGCCGCGCCGCACGGCTCCGCCCCTACCTCCCCGAACTGTCGGCCATGTGGGTCGGCTCCGCCGCGACGGTGTTCCCGCTCGTGCGGAACGTCCACCAGGTCCTCCGGGAGGTCCTCCGATGACACACGCAACCACCGTGGTCACTGTGACCGACCTAACCGAGGCCGACGTCCGGCTCGCCCGCGACCTCGTCGACGGGTCGGCAACGTCCCTCGTCGTCGCCGGGTGCTACGTCGACGTCACCCCGAGGGCTGTCCGCACGAGCGGACCGGACGAGCGCATCGCCGCGCTGGAGCGCCTGGCCGACCTGGCCGTGGAAGCCGCCGCCGAGCTGCGTCGGACCCGGATGCGGGAGGTGCGCCGGTCATGAGGCTGCGACCCCGCACCGTGTTCGAGGTGCGCGAGACCGAAACCCGCAGCGCCCTGTGGCGGTGGGCCCATCAGTTCGGTGTCACCATCCACCACCTGGGCTCGGTCATCGAAGGCCGGGAGGTGTACGGGGCCATGCTCGGCCCACACCTGCGGGTCTGCCGCACCGCCCAGGAGCGGCTCCACCCCGTCCGCTGGGTGTCCCCCCTCGAACAGCTCCCCCGCTCCCGGAAGGCCCCGACCATGTCCGCGATCGCCTGCCCCGCGTGGTGTGAGAACGACCACGGCATGGACCCCTCGTCCGACGTCGTCCACCACATCCGGCTCTTGTACGACGAGACCGGCCACCCGGTGACCGTCTACGTCGAACGAGACGACCCCGTGTCCGGACCGCAAGGCCACGCCCAGGTGTGCGTCACCACGTGGGCGGAACCCGACACGGCCCAGCTCCAGCTCTCCGCCGCGCAGGCTCGGGCGCTGGCTGTGCTCCTCACCGCGACCCGCAGGGACGGCGAGGTGGCGTCGGCCCTCACCGAAGCGGCTGAGGTGATCGAGGGCGATCTGGGCACCTGAGAGGCTCCCGCGCACCTGGTGACCGTCCCCTGGGTGCGCGGGCTCCGCCCCCCTTACCGACAGGAGAGGCCCTGTGGACGATTCCGACGACACCCCGAAGGCACCACCGCCCCCAGACTCCGATGCCGACTACCAGAGGGTGCGTGCCGTGCGCCTGGGGATCGGCACCGACCTGCCCGCGCTGGGCGGGGTCACCGGTAGCTACCCCGACGACTAGACCTCCGCACGCCCCGGGACCCCGGGCGTGCGGGCCCATCCGAACTCAACGAACGAAGGCCGACGAGATGCCCGACCTGTGCCCCCGGTGGTGCATGAGCGACCACCGCACCGAGGACACGACCTTGCGTCACGAGCGCGAGGTGGCCACCCACGCGGGGGTGACCGTGAGCCTGCTCCGCGACGACCCGTGGACCGGCCCCCCGCAGACCACCGAAGTGGTCGCCGCCGCGACCGTCGGCCCCAAGAAGATCCGGTTGGCACTCGGTGTCGCCCAGGCACGACAGCTCTCCGCGCTGCTCACCATCGCGGGCGCGGACCGGGCGCTGGCGATGGCGGTCCTGGACGCGGCCGACCTCGCCGACGCCCCATAAACCTTCATGGAGGTCACGCCTGCACGAGAGGGGAAGACGTGACCGACCCCGGTGGGGTCACCGGACTGAGGAGAACCGGTGGCCCCACCACATCCTCTCCCCGAGACCCCCACACGGCCGGGCACACAGACTGCCCCTCCAGTCCGGACGTGCGGGGCCGCCTCCTCCTGATGAGAAGGCGGCACGCCAGGGGTCACCGCCCTCTGGCACCTTCCACACTGACCGTGCTCACCCCCGCTTCGGGAGGACCCCGTGGACAGGACCGAACGCCCTCATGAACTGACCCCCCCCGCCCCCTGCCCCTGGCGGATTCCTCGTCTCCCTCGACGGCCCCTCCGGGGTCGGCAAGACCACCACCGCCCGCCACCTGCGCAACCTGCTCGACACCACCGGCCACCGTGCGGTTCTCGAAGCACAGCCCTCCAGCTCCCCGATCGGGGAGCTCGCGCGCCACAGCACGCACACCATCTGCGGCCTGGCGCTCACCTGCCTGATGGCGGCCGACCGCTACCACCACCTCACGACCACCCTTCTCCCCCACCTGGCCGCCGACCGGATCGTGGTGTGCGACCGCTACACCCCGACCGCGTTCGTCCTGGACCAGCTCGATGGCGCCGACCCCGAGTTCATCACCTCCCTGTACCGGTACGCGCGCCCCGCCGACCTGTTCGTGTTCCTGACCGCCCCGCCCCAGGTGTGCGCCGACCGGGCGCGCAGCCGCGGCAACAACTACAGCCGCTTCCACCACACCGACACCGCGGCGGCCGACCGCGAGCGGGCCCTGTTCGCTGAGACCGCGCAGCGCTACCGGCGCGCTGGCCTGCCCGTGCTGGAACACTCCACCGAGGCACTGGCACCCGAGGAGGTCGCGGCGCAGCTCGCCGAGAAGGTCAGCACGGAGGTCACCACCCGTCAGGGCGGAAGGGGGCGGGTGGCATGAAGGTGGTGCTGCTCTACCCCGAGGTGTACGACATGGCCCGTTTCAAGGACGGGCGCAAGGAGTTCCCTCCGTTCGGCGTGCTCTACCTGGCGTCCGTGGTGGAGCAGGCCGGTCACCAGGTCGCCATCGAGCGCGTCACCCACGGGCGCACCCGCCTGGACCTGTCCGGCTACGACGCGGTCGGGTTCAGCCTCGCCTCTTCGGCCACCTACGGGCTGATGCTCCAGGCGCGCCGCGAAGCGCACATCGACCCTGGCGCGCTGGTGATGGTGGGCGGGGTCCACGCCAACTTCTACCCCGAGGAGTCCCTGGCCGACTTCGACGCGCACGTCGCCGCGATCGGAGAGGCCGAAGACACCATCCTGGAACTGCTGGACCACGCCCACGATCGCGACTTCACCAGTGTGGCCGGAGTGGTCTACCCGGGCGAGGGCCGACCGGTCCGCACCGCGCCACGGGTGCTGATGCGCGACATCGACCGCCTGCCCGATCCGGCCCGCCACCTGCTGCCCACCGACGACTTCGTGCTCTCCGACCGGCTGGCCGGGACCGATGTGCGGATGGCCCACACCATGTTCTCCCGCGGCTGCCCCTTCCCCTGCTCGTTCTGCGCGGTCGCCCAGCGCCGCATGCAGTACCGGGGCGGCGCCTCGGCCCGAGCCGAGCTGGAGCACCTGATCGACGCCTACGGCATCGAGGGCTTCGCGATCGTCGACGACAACTTCATCGTCAACAAGCACAAGGTCGCCGACATCTGCACCCACATCACCGACCTGGGCCTGCGCTGGTCCGCGCTCTCGCGGGTGGACACCGTGGACCAGCCGCTGCTGGAGACGATGGCCGCGGCCGGGTGCATCGAGGTCAAGTACGGAGTCGAGTCCGGAAGCGAGCGCCTGCTCAAGGCGATGCGCAAGAACACCACCCAGGACAAGATCCGGCGCGCCGTCCACCTGAGCGCGGCCGCCGGCATCCAGGCCAAGGCGTTCATCATCCACGGCTACCCCGGGGAGAACACCGAGACCACCCGGGAGACCATCGCGCTGCTGCGCGAACTGCGCCCCCACCTGGGCCGGGTGTCGCTGTTCCGGTTCGTGCCCCTGCCCGGGACCGAGGTCTACGACAACGCCCTGCTGCACCGGGTGCACGGAACCCACCACCAGCCAGGCTTCGACGGCGACTGGGAGAGGTTCCACATCCACCACAACGACCGCCACTGGTGGGGGTCGGAAGCCGACTGGGAGGAGACCCAGCGCTCCTATGCCGAGCTGCGCGCCTTCGTCGAAGCCGAATGGGGGCCGCAAGGATGATCCCTGTACCCGCTACCTGGAGAGGAGGAGGCTGTTAGCCTCCCGCCCATGACCCCCGAACTCGAACCCCTGGTCGTGGACGCCCACCGTCTGTCCGACGGTGAGGCGTCCCGGCTGTGGCAGTGGGTGCTGGCCCGCCAAGGGCTGGCGCCCCGCGCCCGCCTGGCTTCGGTGGAGGAGACCGCTGACCTCGCGCTGGGTCTGCATGCCGCACGCCTGCCCTCCCCGTTCCAGACCGCCGCCGCGCGGATCGACGACTCCTCCCAGGTGCTGCGGCTCCTCGCCCCGGCCGGTCGGGGCGACCTGGTGACGGTGCGGTGCATGCGTAAGACCCTGCACACCCTGCCCCTGCCGCTGGCCGCCGCGGCGCACGCCGCCACCCGGCACTTCCGTGAACGTGACGCGCTGCGCGCCATGGTCAACGCCCAGGTCCCCGAAGGAGAGGTCGCCGCGGTGACCGCGGACCTGGTCGCCCTGCTCAACGAGCAGGGCCCGACCGGGCACCGGGACATCGAGCAGCACCTGGCCACGCACGGGCGGGCCGTCCCTGCGGTGCGTGTGGCGCTCAAGCTCGCATGGGAACGCGGCGTCCTCACCTACGCCAACACCTCGGGAGTGTGGAACCGGGAACGGCGCACCTTCGACGTGGCCGCCCGCGCCTACCCCGGCCTGGACACCGCCATGAGCCGAGAGCGGGGCGCCGAACTGCTGATGGCCGCCTACCTGGACCGGTACGGGCCGGTGAGCATGCGCGACGCCACCTGGTGGTCGGCGTTGTCACGCCGGGACGTGGAACAGGCGTGGCTCCGCGCGGGTGTGAAGCTGGTGAAGGTGGCCGGGCCGTCGTGGTCTCCGCAGCCGATGGTGATGAGCGCCGACCGGTTCGAGGAGTTCGCGCACGCCCGTCCCCAGGAGAGCGGTGCGCACCTGCTGGCACACGAAGACGTCGCCCTCAAGGCTTACTTCGAGACCCGCACCCGCTACCTCGGGCCGCTGCCAGCGGCCAAGGCGTTCAACCAGATCGGCGAAGTCCTGCCGACCGTGGTCGTGGACGGGCGGGTGGTCGGGACATGGGCGTGGGACCACCAGGGCCGCCGAGTGCGTCACCGGCTCGTCCCCGGGGCGACCTCGGCGAACGTGCGTCCCCGGGTGCGCGCCGCTGCGCAGCGGATGAGCGGCCTCCTGCGCGCCGGGTTGGATCACACCTTGGCCGCGAGCTGACCCGTTCCCCTCCTCTCGCGCACGTCTCGCTGGTAGCGTCCGTGCTCACACGCCCGAGAAGGGATTTCGCTATGGAGCCGCTGCCCGACCGCCCGCTCACCCTGGCCCAGATCCAGGAGTACGTGGCGAAGATGGAGGTAGAGCGCGGGTTCGCCGACAGCACCCTGGTCGAGCAGACCCTGAAGCTGGCGGAGGAGACCGGCGAGGTGTGCAAGGCCGTGCGCAAGCAGGCCGCGCTCAGTGTGGACCCCGCCAGCAAGGTCGGCGGCCTCGGCGAGGAACTGGCCGACGTGCTGATCTACCTCGCCGCGATCGCGAACCGGGGGAGCATCGACCTGAGCCAGGCACTGCGGGACAAGGAAGCAGTGAACGAGAACCGCACCTGGACCTGAAACCCGGGAGTCCTCCCTGGTGAAGAAGCAGAACACGAAGGAGCCCCACCCCCTTTCGGGAGGTGGGGCTCCGTGCGTCCGCCCTCAGGGCGGATCGAGGGTAGCCGTCGGCACCGACGGATCAGAACCGGCGCGCGTTCACCGTCTTCTGCAACTCCCGGGTGGTCTGGGAGACCACCCCTGAGTTGAGGGTGACGATGCCCGCCTTGGAGACGGCCCGGACGGATGGCCAGATGCCGTCCACCGCCCGGCTGGTGAGACCGACCCGGCGCTGCACGGCGCGGGTGGTCTGCGGACCGAGGATGCCGTCCACCGCGCGACCGCGCAGCCCGCATCGGAGCTGCATGGCGCGGACGGTGACCGGCCCCCACACCCCGTCGTCCTCGACCTGCAAGGCGCGCTGCACGGCCTTGGCGGTCAGCTCTCCCAGACGCCCGTCGACGACGAGCGGATCCGGCCCCGACGGCTTCGACGCCGACGAGGACAGGGCCCGCCTCAGCTCGGCTGCGGACTCGGTCCCGTACACGCCGTCGATGCGGATGCCGCGTGCCCGCTGCAGGGCCTCGACGGCGTCCTCGGTCTCCTGACCGAACGATCCGTCCGCCCCGTACTGCGGGAGCAGGGACGGCCGCCACTTCTTCAGGCCCTCCTGCAGGCGCAGGACCGGAGTGCCCCGCATGCCGCGCAGCAGCCACGGATCCCCAGTCGGCACCCGCACACCCGCCACCGTCCAGTAGGAGAAGGTCGGTGCAGGCGGCACGGACCTGTCTCCGCTGTCGCCACTGCCCCAGTCGCCGGAACGGACACGGCGGTACAGGTGGTCACCCGGGCACGACGTCGAGTTCCAGTCGCGATGCCCGGTCACAGAGGCTTTCACGCCACGTGCGGCCAGCCAGGCAGCCAAGGCGACGAACGCGGCAAGTTGAGCAGCCGACGGGCGCTGCGACCCCCCGAGCATGAACTGGACGCCGACGTGGCTGGCGTTGGCCCCGGGAGCGTGCGCGCCGACGCGGTAGATTCCGCGGCCGGTGAGCACGACGCCATGCCAGCAGATGAGCAGGTGGTAGCCGATCCCCGCCCATCCGCGCGCACGGTGGTAGGCGTGCATCTGCCGGACCTGGGCGCGGCAGTTGGCGTGCGACCCCCAGGTGAGGGGACCGCCGTTGTAGTGGACGACCCGGCCTGACCGTGGGCGGCCCGAGGAGCCGATCACGGTCGGGATCCCGACGGTGGAGGCGGACTCGATGACGAGGCCGAGCATCACCGGGACGGTCGTGAGTGCGACCAGGAGCTGCATCACGTCCACGGGTCAGCCCTCGCGGGTGCCCTCGTCCGGCGGCGTGGCCAGGCGGGGGTCGAACTCGACGGTGCCCTCCGGGGCCGAGTAGGACTCGCGGGCCGCGATCAGGTCTTCCTCCCCGCGTGCGCGCGGTCCTGAGGTAGCGCCGCCAGGCGGGGACGAGCTTGGCCAGCTCGTTGCGGTGCGGCTTGGTCTTCTTCCTCGTGGCCACGGTTATCGCGTCCTGTACGTGACGGGGAGGGCGGCGGTGTGACTGCGGATCTGCTCGGCGCACCATCCGTCGATCGGGTCCACGTCGTGGAGGTAGGTCCGCAGCTCGGGGAGGAGGGCGCGGACACGGTCAGCCAGGAGGGTGTCGCGGTCCTGTTCGTCGTCGGCGGTGCGCGGGTTGGGGAGGTCGATGGCCTCCAGGACGGCCGCGAGCATGTCACGGATGCCGTCGTCGACGGTGTTTGCGGGGCTCGTCGGGCCGACGTCGAGGGTTCGGGCGGGCTGGTGATGCATCGCACTACTCCTGCGGTTCGAGGGTTAGCGACTGGCCCGGATAGTACGAACCAGGAACGCTAACCGATCGGTGGCACTTTGTGCCGACTTTTGTTTCCTCAGGTCAGAACATAGATGGGGGTCACGTTTCTCCGTCAACCGCTTTGCACTACAGTTTGTAGTACTACGGCCAGTCGGTACCTGAGAGGTGGGCATGGAAGCTCTGGATCTCGCGAGGTGGCAGTTCGGGATCACCACGATCTACCACTTCCTCTTCGTCCCCCTGACCATCGGGCTGTCCCTCATCGTGGCCGTGCTCCAGACGGTCTGGTACCGGACGGGAAGGCACGAGTACCTCCAGGCGACCCAGTTCTTCGGGAAGCTGTTCCTCATCAACTTCGCCATGGGCGTGGTCACCGGGATCGTGCAGGAGTTCCAGTTCGGCATGAACTGGAGTGAGTACTCCCGCTTCGTCGGGGACGTCTTCGGCGCCCCGCTGGCGATGGAGGCCCTGCTGGCCTTCTTCCTGGAGTCCACCTTCATCGGCCTGTGGATCTTCGGCTGGCACCGGCTGCCGCGCGCCGTCCACCTGCTGTGCATCTGGCTGGTGGCGCTCGGCACCAACCTGTCGGCGTACTTCATCCTGGCGGCCAACGCGTGGATGCGCCGCCCGGTCGGCTACGAGGTCGACCCCGAGACCGGCCGCGCCCAGCTCACCGACATCTGGGCCGTCCTGAGCAACGACCAGGCCTGGTCGACCTACCTGCACACCGTGTCGGCCGCGTTCATCACGGCCGGGCTGTTCGTCGTGTGCGTCAGCTGCTACAAGCTCTGGCGCAACACCCGGCACAACGACACCGGGGTGGCGGGCGTGGTCCCGCCCAGGGGTGACCGCGCCCTGTTCCGCGGCACGCTCAGAGTCGGGCTGGTCTTCACGCTCCTGGCCGGGATGATCGTGGTGCTCTCCGGCGACCACCAGGCCAAGCTCGCCGCCGAGTACGAGCCGATGAAGCTCGCCGCCGCCGAGGCCCTGTGGGACACCGAGGAGGGCGCCGACTTCTCCGCCTTCGCCGTCGGCGACACCGAGGCCCGGTACAACCCCATCGACGTCACCGTGCCCAACGTGCTCAGTTTCCTGGCCACCGGGGAGTTCGACGGCGAGGTGCACGGGATGAACGACCTCCAGGAGGCCTACGAGGAGGCGTACGGCCCCGGCGACTACACGCCCAACGTGTTCGTCGTGTACTGGGCGTTCCGCCTCATGATCGGCCTCGGGATGGCCGGGGTCGCGGTCGCCGCCCTCGGGCTGTTCCTGACCAGGGGCGACCGCTCGCCCCGGACGTGGTTCTACTTCCTGGGGATGCTCGCTCTGCCCGCCGCGCTGGCGGCGAACATCCTGGGCTGGGTGGTCACGGAGATGGGTCGCCAGCCGTGGACCGTCCACGGCGAACTGCTCACCGCCGCCAGCGTCTCCCCCGGAGTCAGCCTCGCGACGGTCGCCACGAGCCTGGCCGTCTTCACCGCCCTCTACGGAGTCCTCTTCGTGGTCGAGGTCGGACTGCTGGTCAAGTACGTCAAGGCCGGACCGTCGCACCTCGTCCCCGAACTGGAGGACGACGAGGACGAGGCCCGCATCCCGCACTTCAGCTACTAGGAGCCGAGGACCATGGAACTGACCGTCGTCTGGTTCGTCGCCATCGCGGTCCTGTGGACCGGATACTTCGTCCTGGAGGGGTTCGACTTCGGGGTGGGCGCGCTGCTGCCCCTCATGGGTCGGCGCGACTCCGTCGACCGCCGGGTCGCGATCAACGCGATCGGCCCGGTCTGGGACGCCAACGAGGTGTGGCTGCTCACGGCGGTCGGCGCGATGTTCGCCGCCTTCCCCGCCTGGTACGCCTCGCTGATCAGCGGGTTCTACCTGCCGATCCTCATCGTCCTGGTCGCGCTGATCGTCCGGGGCGTGGCCTTCGAGTACCGGGGCAAGCGGGACGGCGCGACCTGGCGTGCCTGGTGGGACCGGGCGATCTTCTTCGGGAGCGCGGCGCCCGCCTTCCTGTGGGGCCTGGTCTTCGCCAACGTCGTCCGTGGCGTGGCCATGGACGCCGACCACATCGTCACCGCCGACCTCCTCGACCTGTTCAACCCGTACGGTCTGCTCGGCGGGGTGACCACGCTGTCGCTGTTCACACTGCACGGCGCGGTGTTCCTGACGCTCAAGACCGACGGTCCGGTACGGGTCCGGGCCCGGCGGGCCGCCCTGGGCTCCTCCTGTGTCGCGGTCCCTGCCGGAGCGGCCTTCCTGGTCTGGACCCAGGCGGCCCACGGCGCGTCCTGGACCCTGCCAGTGGCCGCCGTGGCTGCCGTCGCGCTGGTGGGCGGGGTCGTCGCGACCCGGTTCGGGCGTGAGGGGGTGGCCTTCACCCTGACCGCCGTGACCATCCTGGCGACGTCCGCCGTGCTGTTCGGGTCGCTGTTCCCGAACGTCCTGCCCTCCACGACCGACCCGGCGTTCCACCTGACCGTGGCGAACGCGGCCTCGGCCGACTACACGCTCACGGTGATGACCTGGGTGGCCGCGGTGTTCCTGCCGCTGGTCCTCCTCTACCAGGGGTGGAGCTACTGGGTGTTCCGCCGACGGGTGACGGGTCCGCAGGTCACCGGTGAGCGGGTCACCGGAGCGGCCGGGTCCGCGCTGAGCCCGACCCCGTGAGCCACCGCGCGCGGAATGCACCGTACGCATCGCCCCGTACGGATCGCCCGGTGTTCCGCGCGCGGCACACCCCGTGGAGGACCCCTCTCCCGGAATCGCCCCCGGGCCGCGAGCCGGAGTTGTCCACAGGCCGCGAGGAGGGCCTGCCGCGCTCCGGGCCGGGTGAGTAGGGTCCTGGGAGAGCGTCCCGCCGTACCATCCCCCGGCAAGGAGACCTGGTTGAAACCGCTCGATCCACGCCTGGTGCGGACCGCCGCCGCGGTCCGCACCCATCTGGCCGTCTCGGTGGTCAGCGGTGTGCTCGTCACCGGGCTGATCCTGGTCCAGGCGTGGCTGCTCGCCCACGCGATCGCCGGGGCGGCGGACGGCGCCGGGACGGACACGCTGGGATGGGCGATCACCGCGGTGGCGGTGGTCGCCGTGCTCCGGGCGCTGCTGTCGTACGCGGCGGAGGCGTCCGCCCTGCACAGCGCCGCCCGCACCAAGTCGCAGCTGCGCCGGCGCCTGGTCGCGCACGTGACCGGTTCGGGACGGGTGTGGACCGCCGAACCGGGGGCCGGCGGCGAACCCGGCTCCCCCAAGGCGGGAGAGCTGGTCACCCTGGCCACCCGGGGTCTGGACGCGCTCGACGACTACTTCGCCCGGTACCTGCCCCAGCTCGTCCTGGCCGCGATCGTTCCGCTGGCGGTCCTGACGGTGGTGTTCTGGGCCGACTGGATCTCGGGGATCGTCATCCTGGTGACGCTGCCGCTGATCCCGGTCTTCATGGCGCTGATCGGGATGCACACCCAGGCGCGCACCGACCGCCAGTGGCGGTTGCTGAGCCGTCTGGGCGGGCACTTCCTCGACGTCGTGGAGGGCCTGCCGACCCTGGCCGTGTTCCGCCGCGCCAAGGCGCAGGCGGCGATCATCCGGCGCGTGGGCGAGGAGCACCGGCGGGCCACCATGGGCACCCTGCGGGTCGCCTTCCTGTCGGCGTTCGCCCTGGAGCTCCTGGCCACCCTGGCGGTGGCGCTGGTGGCCGTGGAGATCGGACTGCGGCTGCTGGGCGGCCACATGGACTACCAGACCGCCCTGCTCGTGCTGATCCTCGCACCGGAGGCCTACCTGCCGCTCCGGGAGGTCGGCGCCCGCTTCCACGCGAGTATGGAGGGGGTGGCCGCCGCCGAGCAGGTGTTCACCGAACTCGACCGCACCCGCGGCACGGCCCGCCGGGCGCCCGGGGCCGGGGTGGAGCCGCGCCGGGCCCCGCCGCCCACCGGGGCGGCCTCCCCCGCCACCGCCGGGGACATCCGGTTCGAGGGCGTCGGGGTGCGCTACCCCGGGCGGGACCTGCCCGCGTTGTCGGGCCTGGACCTGGACGTCCGGGCCGGTGAGCACGTCCTGCTCACCGGCCCCAGCGGGGCGGGCAAGAGCACCCTGCTGTCACTGCTGCTGCGGCTGAACGAGCCGGGGCAGGGGCGGATCAGCGTCCGGCCGCCCGGCGGGGAGTGGACACCGCTGGAGGAGGTTCCGGCGGAGGACTGGCGGCGGGGGATCGCGTGGGTCCCCCAGCACCCCTACCTGTTCGACGTGTCGGTGGCCGACAACATCCGGCTCGGCGCCCCGGACGCCTCCATGGAACGGGTCCGGGAAGCGGCGCGCCGGGCGGAGGCCGACGCCTTCGTCTCCGGGCTGCCGCAGGGGTACGACACCCGCCTGGGCGAACGCGGTGCGCGGCTGTCGGCGGGACAGCGCCAGCGGATCGCGCTCGCGCGGGCGCTGTGCCGGGACGCGCCGCTCGTCCTGCTGGACGAGCCCACCGCCCACCTGGATCCGGAGAACGCGGCGGCGGTGCGCACGGCGGTCGCGCGACTGCTGGAGGGGCGGACCGCCGTGATCGTCGCCCACGACGCCGGATGGGCCGCTGGCGCCCTCGGAGCCGCGCCGCGCGTCGTGTCCCTGCCACTGCCGAGTCCGGAGCGGAGCGTGCCGCGATGAGTACCGAGACGGGGGCCGCCGTGGAGCGCGGAGCGGACCGGCTCGCCGACGGCCGGGATCCGCTGCGTCGGATGATCGCCCTGGCGTGGCCGCGCGGGGCCCGGTTCGCGTTGGGGGTGCTGCTCGGCGCCGCCGCGACCGGCGCCGGGATCGCCCTGCTGGCCGTGGCCGCGTGGATGCTGGCCACGGCCGCCGACCACCCGCCGATCACGGCGCTGGGTGTGGCCGTGGTGGCCACGCGGGCGCTGGGGGTCGGTCGGGGGGTGGCCCGGTATCTGGAGCGTCTGGTCACCCACGACGCGGCCTTCCGCACGCTGGCCGAGGTCCGGGTACGGGTCTACGAACGGCTCGCGGCCACCGAGCCGTTCGGCCGGTTCCGGTCCGGTGACCTGGTGTCGCGGCTGGTCAACGACACCGAGGCGACGCTGGACCTGCTCGTACGCGGACTGACACCGCCGTTGGTGTCGGTGGTGACCGGTGGAGCGACCGTGCTCTTCCTGACCACGGTGTACCTGCCGGGCGGACCGCTGCTGGCGGCGGGGCTGCTGCTGGCCGGTCTGGCGGTGCCGCTCGCGTCCGCCGCGCTCGGCAGGGGGCCGGGACGACGGCAGGCCAGGGCCCGGGGTGAGCTGTCGACCGCCCTCGTGGACACGCTGCACGGCGCGCCGGACCTGGTGGTCTACGGGGCGATGGACCGGCAGGTGGCGCGGGTGAACGCCGCCGACGAGGAACTGACGCGGATGGCACGGCGGGACGCGGCGATCCTCGGGTTCGGGGCGGGGGCCACCGCGCTGATCACCGGTCTGACCGTGTGGGCGGCACTGCTGCTGGGCGTGGCCGCCGTGGAGGACGGCGGGCTGGACGCGGTGTCCCTGGCTGTGCTGGTGCTGACGACGATGGCGGCGTTCGAGATCGTGGCGCCGCTGCCCGCGGTGGCCGCCAGGCTGGGGGCGATCCGGGCGAGCGGGGCGCGGCTGTTCGGCGTGCTGGACACCCCTGCGGCGGTCGCGCCGCCCACCCGCACCGGGTTGGCACCGGACAGCGATCCGACGGTGCGGGTGCGGGGTCTGAGAGCGCGGTACGGTCCGGACGAGCCCTGGGCCCTGGACGGAGTGGACCTGGAGATCCCGGCCGGGTGGACGGTGGCGGTGATCGGGCCCAGCGGCGCGGGCAAGAGCACGCTGGCCTCGGTGATGCTGCGGTTCCGCGACCCGGACTCGGGCCGGGTGGAGATCGGCGGCACGGACGTGACCTCCTGTCCGGCGGACGAGGTGCGCGCCGTGGTGTCGGGGGTGCCGCAGGATCCGCACGTGTTCGCGTCGACGCTCCGGGAGAACCTCAGGCTGGCGCGCCCCGGCGCGGAGGACGGCGAACTGTGGGCGGCGTTGCGCAGGGCCCGGCTCGCGGACGAGGTCGCGGCGATGCCCGAGGGGTTGGACACCCGGGTGGGCACGCACGGACTGGGGCTGAGCGGCGGGATGGTGCAGCGGCTGGCGCTGGCCCGCGCGCTGTTGGCGAACCCGAGGGTCCTGGTTCTGGACGAGCCGACCGCGCACCTGGACCCCGGCACCCGCGACGCGGTGATCGAGGACCTGCTGGACGCCGCCGAGGGGTACTCGACCCTGCTCATCACCCACGACCTGACGGGGTTGGAGCGGGTCGACCGGGTCTACGTCGTGCGCGAGGGGAGGGTGATCCAGTCGGGGACGTACGCGGAACTGGCCCAGGAGGAGGGGTGGTTCCGGGCCGTGAGCGCCCGCTGACCGTGACGGAGAGGGGTCCTTCCACGGACGTCAGCGGGCCGACGGGACGAACGAGCACTGTGCTCATTCGTCGCGTCGTGCCCGAGCTCGCATCCGTTAGGAGAAGAGTGACTTCACTTTGATCTCGATACCGAAAGGCTCCGGGAGCTTCACGGACTCATCCTGGAGGGCTCGAGCCACGTCTCGGTACTGGCCCTTGTGAGGGTTGGAGAACAGGGCGATTTCGCCCTTACGCGGATCGACGACAAGGTAGAGCGGGACACCAGCCTGGGCGTATCCCCTGACCTTGGCCTCCCAGTCATGGAGACTGCTGCTCGGAGAGACCACCTCGACCGCGAGCTCGAGGTCCTCGGCAGAGCGAATCCAGTCCGGGCCGGACCGGCCACCTTCCCCACGGACCACCGAAGTGGGTATGACGGCCAGGTCGGGGACGTACCGGTCCCCTGTCTTGGGAACTTCAACGGTCACCACCTGAAGTGCCCGCAGATCAGTGAGCCCTGCCCGGATCAGGTCTTCGTGAAGAACCGTCACGATGTCAGCGTGCCGGTAGGACGGTGTTGGCGACACGACGATGCTCCCGTCGATGATCTCCGTGCGATAACCCTCCGGGAGTTCGAGGTTTTCAGCCAGCGTCGGGAGGTCCACCATCGTTTCCTCCACCCGCTCGTGAGTGACACACGTCATTCGTGACCCCCTGCGGTGTTCGGAACATGTCCGACGGTAGCGAGAGCACGCGTCCAGCGTACGCCTTTTGCAGGAAATCCACAGGGATGCGCCCTGCGGCGTGCTCCCTGGACATACACCCCGCCCCATGTGTCTGACCCCGGCGGACCCATCCTCTAGGGTTCGTGCGTGGTCAAGTCTCTTCGCGAAATCCTCGGTGGTGCGGGCGCGCTGGCACGCGGCTTCGGCATGATGGTGCGCAGCCCCCGCCTGTTCCTTCTGGGCGCCCTGCCTCCGCTGTTCACGTCCCTGCTGTTCCTGGCGTTGTTCGTGACGCTCCTGGTCAACGTCGCCGATCTCGCGGCATGGGCGACGCCCTTCTCGGAGGGGTGGGACCCCACCTGGCGAAGCGCCCTACGCGTCGCGGTCTCCGTGGCGATGGCGGTCGGCGCCGTCCTGGTCATGGTCGTGACGTTCACGACCGCGACGCTCACGCTGGGCTCACCCATCTACGACAAGATCGGTGAGCTGGTCGAGGAGCAGCTGGGCAACGCGCCCGAGGGCGCCGACGAGCCGCTGATGGCGTCCGTCATCCGGGCGATCCGCCAGTCGCTCGGGATCATCCTGGTGTCGCTGCTGGTCACGCTGATGGTGTTCGGGATCGGCTTCGTCCCGCTCATCGGGCAGATCGTCGGCGCGGTCCTGGCGGCCGTGCTCGGTGGCTGGCTGCTCGCCATCGAACTCCTGGCCGGGGCCTTCGACCGGCGGAACATGCTGTTGGTCCGGGACCGCCGCCGCTACATGGGCACCCGCCGCCTGCGCGTCCTCGGGTACGCCGTTCCCACCTACCTCCTGCTGGCGATCCCGTTCGTGGCGATCGTGGTGTTCCCGGCCGCCGCCGCGGGCGGCACGATCCTGGCCCGGGAGCTGTTCGAGACCGGTGAGCGCCGGGGCTGGAACGGCCCCGGCGGCACCCCGATCACGCGGTCCGGACCGGGGCATCCGGGTCCGGGCGGCCCGCAGGCCCCCAGCGCCCACCCGCCGCCCGGCGCTCCGCGGCCTCCCCGGGGTCCGGGGCGCCCGCCTGTCCAGGGCTGACCCCCGCCCGGTGCTCCGGCGCACGCGAAGGGCGGGTGACCGGCCGGCCACCCGCCCTTCGAGGGTTCCTAGCGCAGACCGGGGTTCCGGCGCAGGGCCGTGGTGATCATCCGGTCGACGAGTGTGGCGTAGTCGACGCCGGTCGCCCCCCACATCTGCGGGAACGCCGACGCCGGGGTGAAGCCGGGCATCGTGTTCAGCTCGTTGACGAGGATCTCACCGTCCTCGGTGTAGAAGAAGTCGACCCGTGCCAGGCCCTCGCAGCCCATCGCCTCGAACACCTCGGCCGCCATGCCGCGCAGTCGGGCGGTGGCCTCCTCCGGGATCCGCGCCGGAATGGTCAGGCTGCTCGTGGACAGGTACTTGGCCTCGAAGTCGTAGAAGTCGAACCCGTCCGCGACGTGCACCTCGGCGGGGAGGGAGACGTCGGGGGTCCCGCCGTCCTCGGCCTCCAGCACACCGCACTCGATCTCGCGGCCGACGACCTGGGCCTCCACCAGCACCTTGGGGTCGTGCTCCCGCGCCGCCTCGACGGCGGCGATCACCGCGTCGGTGTTCCCCGCGTCGTCCACCTTGCTGATGCCGACGCTGCTGCCCGCGCGGGCGGGCTTGACGAAGACGGTCCCGCCCAGATCGGCGACGTCGTCGAGCACCCTCTTGCGCTCGGTCCGCCACTGCCGGTCGGTGACCGCCACGTAGTCGCTGGTGGGGATGCCGTTGCCGATGAGCATCGCCTTCATGAACACCTTGTCCATGGCGGCGGCGCTGGAGAAGACCCCGGCGCCCGCGTAGCGCACGCCCATCATCTCGAACAGCCCCTGGATGGTGCCGTCCTCACCGAACGGCCCGTGCAGGAGCGGCAGCACGACGTCCACCCCGGCCAGGCGCTCCACACCCTGCTCGGGGTCGACGGTCATCAGCTGACCGGCGGCGTCGAACGGCAGAGCCAGGTCCGTGCCGTCCTCGGCGACGGACGGCAGCGCCTTGGTCTTCGCGTCGATCCGCAACCGTTCGGGGTCGGCCGGGGCCAGGACCCAGTTGCCGCTCTTGGTGATGCCGACCGGCACGATCTCGTAGCGGTCGTGGTCGACGACGGACAGGACGCTGCCCGCGGTGACGCAGGAGATCTCGTGCTCGGAACTACGACCGCCGAAGACGACGGCGACCCGAATCTTGCGCTGCTCGGACGACATGCTGCCTGACCTTATCTCGCCTTTTGGTGGAACCGGAACCGGAGAAACGCCCCTGTTCGTGTCAGATGTCCGCATCGAGCGCCGCGAGTGCGTCGTCGATGAGGTCCCGGGGGTCCTCCAGCCCGATGGAGAACCGCACCGCTCCAGGTGAGATACCCGCGTCCGCCAGCTCGATCTCGCTCATCTGCCGATGCGTGGTGGAGGCGACGTGCCCCACCAGCGTGTGTGTCCCACCCAGTGAGGCGGCGACCGTCCCCAGCCGGAGCCGGTCGGCGAAGGCCATCCCGGCCTCCCCTCCGTCCCGGTGGTGCACGGTCACGACGCCGCCGGCCCTTCCGGCGTCGAACAGCTTGGCCGCCAGCTCGGCCTGCGGGTGCGAGGCCAGGGACGGGTGGTCGACCCGTTCCACCCTCGGATGTCCCTCCAAGGCGGCGGCGAACGCGGCGGCGGACTCGCACTGCCGCTGGACCCGCAGCGGCAGGGTCTCCAGTCCCCGGTGCAGCAGGTAGGCCTCGTCCGGGGCCAGGCACGGCCCCAGGTCGATTCGGGCGGCGCGGATCCGGTCGACCAACTCGGGCGAGGCCACCACCACACCGCCCGTGGCGTCGCTGTGCCCGCCGATGTACTTGGTGGCCGAGTGCACCACGACGTCGGCGCCGTGCTCCAGCGGCCGGCACACCACGGGGGAGGCGAAGGTGGAGTCCACGACGAGGGCCGCACCCGCCTCCCGCGCGATCCGGGCCAGCGCGGGCAGGTCGGACACCGCCATCGTGGGGTTGGACAGCGTCTCGGTGAACACCACCCGCGTGTCCGGCCGCACGGCCGCGCGCACCGCGTCCAGGTCGGTGATGTCCACGAAGTCCGTCCGCACGCCGAACCGCCGCAGCAGCCCGTCGAGCAGCGAATAGGTGTTGCCGTAGATGGACCGTGCGGCCACGACGTGCGCCCCTGCCTCGGTCAGCGCCATGAGTACCGTGCTGATCGCCGCCATGCCCGACGCGAACGCCTGCCCCCGCACCGGGGTGCGCAGGCCGTCGCCCTCCAGCGTGGCGACCCCCTCGGCGAACGCGTCCACCGTGGGGTTGTCGATCCGCGCGTAGGAGTAGCCCCTCCGGGTCCCCGCCAGTACGTCGGCGTACTCCCGCGAGGTGCGGAACTCGTAGGTGGTGGCCCGGTGGACGGGCATCCGCATCGGGCGCTCGGCCGGGACCGGCGCGTGCGGGAGGCGCTGCGCCAGGGTGTACTCCGTGTCGGGCCCGGGGTCGGGTATCCGCGGCATGCTGCTCTCTCTCAGACCCCGTAGCGCTCGGGCTTGGCGCTGCGCGCCATGAACGCGGCCAGCGCCTCGGCGGGGCTCAGGTCGTGGTGCATCATCTTGACGACGGCCTCGGTGATCGGCATGTCGACGCCGTGGCGCCAGCCCAGTTCGAGGATCGACTGTGAGGACTTGACCCCCTCGGCCGTCTGGCTGGTCTCCGCGACGACCTGTTCCAGGGTCTTGCCCGCGCCCAGTTTCTCACCGAATGTTCGGTTGCGCGACAGCGGCGAGGAGCATGTCGCCACGAGGTCACCCATCCCGGCCAGACCGGACAGGGTGTGCTCGTCGGCGCCGAGGGTCACGGCGAGCCGCGTCGTCTCGGCCAGACCCCGGGTGATGAGGGACGCCTTGGTGTTGTCCCCGAAGCCCATCCCCTCGGCGACGCCCACGGCGAGCCCGATGACGTTCTTCATCGCGCCGCCGATCTCCACCCCGACCAGGTCGGTGCTGGTGTAGGGGCGGAAGTACGGCGCCTTGAACAGCCCCTGGAGCCAGACCGCCGTCTCCTCGCGGGGGCAGGCCACCACGGCGGTGGCGGGCTGGCGCTCGGCGATCTCCCGGGCCAGGTTGGGGCCCGAGACCACCGCGATCCGCTCCTCCGGGTACTCCAGGACCTCGGCGACGATCTGGCTGACCCGCAGCAGCGTGCCCAGTTCCACGCCCTTCATCAGGCTGACGATCACCGCGTCCTCGCGCAGGTGCTCCCGCCACTGGACGAGGTTGGCCCGCAGCGTCTGGGACGGAACCGCGAGGACCACCACGTCCGCGTCGGCGACCGCCTCGGCCACGTCGGCGGTCGCGCGCAGCCTCGGGTTCAGCGCGATCCCGGGGAAGTAGTCCGGGTTCTCCGAGGTCGCGTTGATCGCGTCCACGACCGACGCGCGCCGCCCCCACAGCACGACCTCGACCGCCGGACCGCCCGGTTCCTCCTCCCGTGCCCGGTCCGCCGCGTCCGCGACGATGTTGGCGAACACGGTTCCCCAGGAACCGGCGCCGAGCACGGCGATCCTCACCTTGTCGCTGCCCGTCAACCCCGTCACGCCTCGTTCTTCCCATTGTCGTCCTCGCCCCCGGCGGCCCGCTCCGCCGGGCCGTCGTCGGCCGTCCCGCCGTCGCGCTCGGACCGGGCCTGGACCCGCGCCCGCTTCATGTCGTAGGGCACCGCCGGCGGCTCCTCACCCCGGATCTTGGCCTGGAGCGCGGTGATGTCGCGCATGATCGCCTCGGTGGCCTCGCTCAGGACCGTGGCGGTCAGCGGCTTGTCCCGGAACCTGTCCAGGTCCACCGGCGGCCCGGCGCGGAACTCCACGCGCTTGGGCGGGAACAGGCTGAGCTTCTTCTTCCCCTGGTAGGGGAGGATGTGCTGCTCGCCCCAGTGCGCCACCGGCACCACGGGAACCCCCGTGCTCAGCGCCAGGCGGGCCACCCCGGTCTTGGCGGTCATCGGCCACAGCTCGGGGTCGCGCGTGCAGGTGCCCTCCGGGTAGAAGACCACAGACGCGCCGTCCCGGGTGAGCGCGGTCTCGGCCTCCTTCAGGGCCTTGATCGCGTCCGTGCTGCCGCGCTTGATGGGGATCTGCCCGGTGCTCTTGGCCACCGACCGCACCACCGGGATCCGCATGACCGCGTCCTTCATCGTGAAGGTCGGCCAGCGGCGCGCCCCGACGTACATGAAGTGCGCGACCGTCAACGGGTCGACCGTGGACAGGTGGTTGGCGGCGATGATCACCCCGCCCCGGGCGGGAACGTGCTCCGTCCCCGACCAGACGGGCTTGGTCACCAGCCTGAGGAGGGGGCGCACGATGCACGCCACGACCACCTTCACCCACCGTGATTCTCGTTGCTTGGCCACGGGACTCCTCACTTCATCGCTCCCGGCCCGTCCGGGACCCGAAGCACAACCGGTTCAGTCTAGGGCCGGTACCCGCTCCTCCAGCCCGGAGACGGACGTCACCAGGCGGGTCACCGATCCGACCCCCGTCCGGGGCCCCGCGCCGCGCCCGTCCCCGACCGCCTACCCTCGTGTCACTGCCCTTGCCGCACCGACGCCCCGGGGGGACCGTGACCGGTTTCGGAGAGCGAGACGGGGCCGCGCGCGCCGGGGTGCGCTGGTCCCTGCTCGTCCCAGTCAAGCACCTCGACCGGGCCAAGTCGCGACTGGCCCGGGCCGTCGGACCGCTCCGGGGCGATCTCGCACTGGCCGTGGCCTGCGACACCGTGGCCGCGGCGCTCGCCTGTCCCGCGGTCGCCTCGGTCTTCGTGGTCACCGACGACGACCGGGCCCGTGACGCACTCGCCGCCCTGGGGGCGGTCGTGGTCGGCGGTGAGCCGGGAACGGGGCTCAACCCCGCGCTGCGGCACGGGGCGGCGGTCGCGCGGCGGCGTCTGCCCGGCTTCGGGGTGTGCGCCCTGTCCGCGGACCTGCCCGCGCTGCGCCCGGAGGAGCTCGGCCGGGTCCTGACCGCGGCGGCCGGTCAGCGCCGGTCCTTCCTGCCGGACGCGCCCGGGGTGGGCACGACCGCGCTCGCCTCGGCCCCGGGCGCCCCGTTCCTGCCCGCCTTCGAGGGGGCCTCCCGTGCCCGGCACCTGGCCTCGGGCGCCCGGGAGCTGGTGGTTCCGGACGTCGACTCGGTCCGGCGGGACGTGGACACCCCCGAGGACCTGCGCGCGGCGGTCCGCCTGGGGGTGGGGGCGCGTACCCGGAGCCTGCTGGAGCGGCTGGAGGGGCCCGCCCCCGTGCTCGACACGGGCCGGTGGCGGCGTTCCGCCCAGGCCCCGGTGTCCCGGAACAGCAAACCGCCCGGGCCCCGTGGGAACCCGGGCGGAACGACCGATCCTTCGCGACGGCGGGCCTAGGCCCCCTTGTTGACCCGTTCCTTGAAGTCAGCGCCAGCGCGGAACTTCGGGACCTTGGTCGCGGGGACGTTGATGGTGGCCCCGGTGGCGGGGTTGCGCGCGGTACGGGCCGCGCGCTCGGACTTCTCGAACACACCGAAGCCCGTGATGGCGACCTTGTCGCCCTTCGCCACGGTCTCCTGAATCGTCTCGAGCACAGCGTTGACCGCTTCGGTCGCGGTCTTCTTGTCTCCGAGCCGATCGGAGATCGCGTCGATCAGGTCACGCTTGTTCATAAGGTTCCTCCGGTTCCCCCTTGCTCGCACGAAATTAGGGGAAGCCCGGGCCGTTACACAAATACAAACGCCTGCGGGGAAGGCGTGTCGGCCCCTCCCCCACCTGCGCGCCAGTCGCGGAAGGCGGTGGAACCGAGTCGCGAGACAGCGTCCCACGAGTCCCTTTTGACCCCTTGTGTGAGCCTCAAATGCCTACGTATAACCGGATTCCGGGCACGTCACATGACGAGATTGGGGACGCAAACCCCGCGACCGGCCGGTCACACCAAGTAAAGGTAAAATATTTCGGGGCCGCCGGGTGTGCTGAGTCACACATCCCTCCGGCCCCGTCCCAGAGCACGATCCGGCGCCTACAGGGTCACCGGGAGCCAGCTCCTGCGGTTCTGCTCGAACGCCCCGATCTCCTCCGTGTGACGCAGCGTCAGGGCGATGTCGTCCAGCCCCTCCATCAACCGCCACCGGGTGTAGTCGTCCAGTTCGAAGGACTCCCGGACACCGGGGGCGCGGACCTCGCGGTTGACCAGGTCGACGGTCACCTCGGTGGTGGGATCGGCCTCGACGGTCTCCCACAGCCTCTCGATGACCTCCTGGGGCAGCAGGACGGTCAGCAGCCCGCCCTTGAGCGAGTTGCCCCGGAAGATGTCCGCGAAGCGCGACGACAGCACCGCGCGGAAGCCGTAGTCCTTCAGGGCCCACACGGCGTGCTCACGCGAGGAGCCGGTGCCGAAGTCCGGCCCCGCCACCAGCACGGACGCGCCGGAGTACTCCGGGCGGTTCAGGACGAAGTCCTCGTCCTGGCGCCACTCGGCGAACAGGCCGTCCTCGAAGCCGGTCCGGCTCACGCGCTTGAGGTAGACGGCGGGGATGATCTGGTCGGTGTCGACGTTGCTGGCGCGCAGCGGGACGGCCCGACCGGTGTGGACGTCGATCTTCTCCATGACAGGTCTCTCCTAGCTGGTCGGGGTCCTACAGGGACACCAGGTCGGCGGGCGAGGACAGCGTTCCGCGCACCGCCGTGGCCGCGGCCACCTGGGGCGACACCAGGTGGGTGCGGCCGCCGCGGCCCTGACGGCCCTCGAAGTTGCGGTTGGACGTGGAGGCGCTGCGCTCACCCGGCTTGAGCTGGTCCGGGTTCATGCCCAGGCACATCGAGCACCCGGCCTCGCGCCACTCGGCGCCGGCCTCCTCGAAGACCCTGCCGAGCCCCTCCTCGTTGGCCTGCTCCTTGACCCGCATGGAGCCCGGAACGACCAGCATGCGGACGCCCTCGGCGACCTTGCGGCCGCGCATGATCTCGGCCGCGGCGCGCAGGTCCTCGATGCGGCCGTTGGTGCACGAGCCCAGGAAGACGGTGTCGACGCGCACCTCGCGCATCGGCGTGCCGGGGGCCAGGTCCATGTAGGCCAGGGCCTTCTCGGCGGCGGCGCGCGCGCTGGGGTCCTCGAAGGAGGCGGGGTCGGGCACGGAGGCGTCCAGCGGCACGCCCTGACCGGGGTTGGTGCCCCAGGTGACGAACGGGCTCAGCTCGTCGGCGTCCAGGACCACCTCGGCGTCGAAGACGGCGCCCTCGTCGGTGCGCAGGCTCTTCCAGTGCTCGACGGCCGCGTCGAAGTCCTCGCCCTTCGGGGCGTGGGCCCGGCCCCGGATGTAGTCGAACGTGGTCTGGTCGGGGGCGATCATCCCCGCCCGGGCGCCCGCCTCGATGGACATGTTGCACACCGTCATGCGGGCCTCCATCGACAGCGACTCGATGGCCTCGCCGCGGTACTCGATGACGTAGCCCTGACCGCCGCCGGTGCCGATCTTGGCGATGACCGCGAGGATGATGTCCTTGGCCGACACTCCGGGCTTGAGCTGGCCGTTGACCGTGACGGCCATGGTCTTGAACGGGGCCAGGGGCAGCGTCTGGGTGGCCAGCACGTGCTCGACCTGGCTGGTGCCGATGCCGAAGGCCAGCGCGCCGAACGCGCCGTGGGTGCTGGTGTGGCTGTCACCGCAGACGATGGTCATGCCGGGCTGGGTCAGCCCCAGCTGGGGGCCGACGACGTGCACGACGCCCTGCTCGATGTCGCCCATGGGGTGCAGGCGCACCCCGAAGTCCGAGCAGTTCTTGCGCAGGGTCTCGACCTGCTTGCGGGAGACGGGGTCGGCGATCGGGGCGAGCAGGTTCTGGGTGGGGACGTTGTGGTCCTCGGTCGCGATGGTCAGGTCGGGACGCCGCACGCTACGGCCGGCCAGACGCAGCCCCTCGAAGGCCTGCGGGCTGGTCACCTCGTGGACCAGGTGGAGGTCGATGTAGAGCAGGTCCGGCTCGCCGTCGGCACGTCGGACGACGTGCTCCTCCCAGACCTTCTCGGCCATCGTGCGTGCCATGGGCGATCGCCTCTCTCGTTCTTCGTCTCGGGCCCGTGTCGTGGCGGACCCAGCGCGGACGTGCGGGCTGACTTGCATTCCATATTTCGAGACGGCAATATCAAGTCATGGACAACTCTAGCTCATCCAGCGGCGTCGGTGTGCTGGACAAGACGATGTCCGTCCTCGACGCGTTGGAGTCGGGTCCGGCATCCCTCGCCCAACTGGTACAGATCACCGGTCTGGCGCGACCCACCGCGCACCGCCTGGCCGTCGCCCTGGAGCGGCACCGCATGGTCGCCCGCGACAGCCAGGGGCGGTTCGTGCTGGGCCCGCGCCTGGGCGAGCTCTCCATCGCCACCGGCGAGGACCGGCTCCTGGCCGTGGCCGCGCCCGTGCTCGTCCAGTTGCGCGACCTGACGGGGGAGAGCGCCCAGCTCTACCGTCGCCAGGGCGACCTGCGGGTCTGCGTGGCCGCCTCCGAGCGCACCAGCGGCCTGCGCGACACGGTGCCCGTCGGCAGCGAACTGCCGATGAACGCCGGCTCCGCCGCCCAGGTGCTGCTCGCCTGGGAGGACCCGGACCGTATCCGCCGCTCCCTGGTGGGCGCCCGCTTCACGGCGGCCAGCCTGGCCCAGGTGCGCCGCCGCCGCTGGGCCCAGAGCGTGGCCGAACGCGAGCAGGGCGTCGCCTCGGTGTCGGCCCCGGTGTCCGGACCGGGCGGACGCGTGATCGCCGCCGTCTCGGTATCCGGACCGATAGAACGCCTGACCCGCTCACCCGGACGGATGCACTCCCAGGCGGTGCTGTCGGCCGCCGAGAAGATCAGCGAGTCGCTGCACACCTACGAGGGGCGCTAGAGAACGCTCAAGACCGCTCCGCGGCGCGGCCCTCTCCACAGCCACCACCAGCCACAACCGACACCCGCCGCCCCGTAGTCCCGTAGTCCCCGCGACGCACCAGCCACCACCGACCCACAGCGCACCGAACGACGACCGCGCCCGCCGCACCCCGGCGGGCGCGGTCGTTTCCGTACGCGCGAAGGCCGCCCCGACCGTGGACACTTATTGACATGATGTCTAACATGACAGAATGTCTCACACGAAAGTGACCGGGGACACGCCCCCTCAGGCCGAGCTCGACGCCTTCCGCGAGCTCCAACAGCTCGCCTACCGGGCCGCCAGCGACGTGGCGGCGACCCTCGAACCCGGCGTCACCGAACGCGAGGCGGCCCGCCGCGTCCGCGAGCACCTCGAAGGGCACGGGGTCCAGGACTGGTTCCACACCCCCTTCGCCTGGTTCGGCGACCGCACCGCCTTCCGCGGCTTCAGGGTTCCCCTCCAGTTCTTCCCGTCCCGGCGCAGGCTGGAGGAGGGGATGCCGTTCATCCTCGACTGCGCCCCCGTCCGCGACGGGTACGTCGCCGACATCGGCTACTCCGGCTACCTCGGAGAGAACCCCCTGCACGACCGCCTCATGGACGACCTGCGCGCCCACCGGGACCTCATCGTCGAGCGGGTCCGCGCGGGCGACACCCTCCAGAGCGTCTACCGCGCCGTCGACGCCCTCATCCGCGACCAGGGCTACGACAACCGCCACCAGGTGTATCCGGGCCGCGTCATCGCCCACCAGGTCGGGAAGGTCCGTTCGAGACTGCCCCGGGCGGTCGTCGCGGGCTTCGGCGTCCGCTCCCTCCAGACCCTCGTCGGCGACCTCGTCGTCGAGCGCATGCACCACCGCTCCCCCCTGTGGGCGGACGGCGACATCTCCGCCCACCCCGCCACCCCCGGCATGTGGGCCGTCGAACCCCACATCGGCTTCCGCGACATCGGCGTGAAGTTCGAGGAGATCCTCGTCGTCACCGAGGACGACGCCCACTGGCTCGACGACGACCTGCCGCACGTGCGCCGCTGGGACTCCCGCACCCGCGGCGGAGAGCCTCCGGCTCCGGCTCCCCCCGTCTCGTCGCCCTCCCCCACCACCGAGGTGACCCGATGAACTCCCCGTTGCACCCCCACGGCCACGTCACCGCCTCCGACGGCCAACGCCTGGCCGTCCACACCGCCGGGGACCCCGCGCGCCCCACCCTCCTGCTCGTCCACGGCTACCCCGACAACGCCTCGGTCTGGGCCGCCCTCGCCGCGGACCTCGCCGCCGACCACCACGTCGTCGCCTACGACGTGCGCGGCGCCGGACGCTCCACCGCCCCCGACGACCGCTCCGGCTACCGGATGGACCAGCTCGCCCGGGACGTGGTCACCGTCGCCGACGCGGTCAGCCCCGACGCGCCCGTCCACCTCGTCGGCCACGACTGGGGCGCCATCCAGTCCTGGCACGCGGTCACCGAACCCGCCCACGCGCACCGGTTCGCCTCCTACACCGCGGTCTCCGGACCCAACCTCGACCACGCGGGCCACTGGTTGCGCCGCCGTCCCGACGGCCTGCGCCACGTACTGCGCCAGTCCGTGCGCTCGGGCTACATCGGCTTCTTCCACCTGCCCGGCGTCCCCGAGGCCGCCTGGCTGACCGGTGTCGGCGGCCTCGCCCTGTCCGCGCTCGAACGGATCGGCGGCGGACCGCACACCCCCGCCCGGCGCGCCACCCGCGACTACCTCAACGGACTCGCGCTCTACCGGGCCAACATGCTCCCCCGCCTCACCCGCCCCGCCGAACGCCGCACCGACGTGCCCGTCCAGGTTCTGGCACCCACCCGGGACGCGTTCATGGTCGACCAGGTCCAGTCCAACGCCGCCCGCTGGGTCGAGGACCTGCGCTTCCACCGCTTCCAGGGCGGCCACTGGACCCTGCGCTCACGCCCGGCCGCCGTCGCCAGGCGCGTGCGCTCCCTCGTCGCCGAGATCGAGTCGGGGGCGCCCCGGCCGCGCCGCGTCCGCACCGCGCAGCAGGCCCGGCGCCACGGCGGAGCCTTCACCGGCCAGGTCGCCGTGGTCACCGGAGCGGGCAGCGGCATCGGCCGCTCGCTGTGCTTCGAACTCGCCGAGCGCGGCGCCCGGATCGTCGCCGTCGACGTCAACGGCCCCGCCGCCGAGCGCACCGCCGAACTGTCCGCCCTGCTCACCCCCGGCGCCGGCGCCCAGCGCGTGGACGTCACCGACGCCGCCGCCGTGGCCAAGCTCGCCGAGTGGGTCCGCGACGAGTACGGCGTCCCCGACCTCGTGGTCAACAACGCGGGGATCGGCGTGGCCGGACCGTTCCTGGACACCACCTCCGAGGACTGGGAACGGGTCGTGGACGTCAACCTGTGGGGTGTGATCCACGGCTGCCGCGCCTTCGCCCCGATGATGGTCGGGGCCGGAGGCGGCGGCCGCATCGTCAACACCGCCTCGGCCGCCTCCTACCTGCCCTCCCGCGTCTACGGCGCCTACGCCGCCACCAAGGCCGCCGTCCTCATGCTCAGCCGGAGCCTGCGCGGTGAGCTCGCCGACAGCGGCGTCACCGTCACCGCGGTCTGCCCCGGCCTGATCGACACCGGGATCATCTCCAACGCCCGGCTGTCGGGCATGGGCGAGCGCTCCGCCGCCAAGGACCGCCTCAACCGGCTCTACCGGCTGCGCGGCTACACCCCCGAGAAGGCGGCCCGGCGCATCGCAGACGCCCTCGACCGCGACCCGGAGATCATCCCCGTCACCGGCGAGGCCCACGCGGGCCTGCTGCTGTCCCGGCTCAGCCCCGGGGCGCTGCGCGCCGCCGCCCGCCTCTCCCCGCCGGTCTGAGCCGGTCCTCCCCCATCCCAGCACCGCACCGGAGACACCCATGACCACCGAACCCGTGACCGCCGGAGCCGTCGAGCGCGGCGCCGGACCCGACGTCCGCCAGGACGAACCCGAACACCTGGTCCTGCACGCCCGTGACGTCCAGTTCGACTGGAGCCGCCTGGACCTGCACTGGATCCCCGGCGAACCGTTCGCCACCCACGTCATCAACGTGCTGCACCTGCTGCTGCCCGAGGGCGAACGGTGGTTCGTCGAGGTCTTCAAGCAGGCCGTCCCGTACATCACCGACGACCGGCTCCGCGAGCAGGTCCTCGGGTTCATCGGCCAGGAGGCCGTGCACGCCGAGGCGCACGCGGGCGTCCTCGACCACATGCACGCCCACGGTCTGGACCCGACACCGTACGTGGAACAGATCGCCTGGCTCTTCCGGATCGTGCTCGGCGACCGCGACCTCACCGGACGGCGCGCCGAGTCCTGGCTGCGCACCCGGCTGGGGATCATCGCCGGGATCGAGCACTACACCGCCGTCCTCGGCCAGTGGGTGCTCGACGCCGAGGAGCTCGACCGGGCGGGCGCCGACGAGACCATGCTCGACCTGCTGCGGTGGCACGGCGCGGAGGAGGTCGAGCACCGCTCCGTCGCCTTCGACCTGTACATGCACGTGGACGGGGGCTACCTCCGCCGGGCCCTGACCATGGGCATCTCGGCGACCGCGCTCGCCGCCCTGTGGGTGCGCGGTGTGGCCTTCCTCGTCCGCGCCGACCCCTACCTGCGGGGCCGCGTCGACGGGCGCGTACCGCGCGCCTCCTGGGCGCTGCGCGACGGCAGGCGCGGCCTGATCCCGCACGTGAGCCGCCTGGTCCGCGCCGTGCCCGAGTACCTGCGCCGGAAGTACCACCCCTCCCAGCACGGGTCCACGAGTCAGGCCGTCGCCTACCTGGCCGTCTCCCCCGCCGCCCGCGCGGCCGAGGCCGCCGAGCAGGGGGTGTCCCGGTGACCGGCGCCGACCGCGCGGACCACGGCGCCCCGGGGGTCAGGCACAGCGCGGAGTACTACGCCCGCCCCGGGCCACCGCGGAGCCTGTTCGGGGGCGCGGGCCCCGACCGCTTCCTCCGGCGGCTCGCCTGGCTGGCCGACGTGGTGGAGCCGGTCACCGCGAGGCTGCCGCCGGGGCACCCGCCCCCGGCGCCCACCGGTGACCTGCCGGTCCGGGTGGCGCGGGTGGAGCGCCCGGCACCGGACGTCGCCGCGCTCACCCTCGTCCACGAGAGGCCGGGGACACCGCTGCCCGCCTGGCAGCCCGGGCACCACGTGGACGTGCTCCTGGGCAGCGGCGTCGTCCGCCAGTACTCGCTCAACGGCGACCCCCGCGACCGCTCCTCCTACCGGATCGCCGTCCGCCGGATCCCGGACGGCACCGGATCGGGGCTCGTGCACGCGCTGGAGGAGGGCGACGCCCTGGGGCTGCGCGGTCCGCGCAACGCCTTCCCCTTCGCCCGCGCCGACCGGTACCTGTTCGTCGCGGGTGGGATCGGTGTCACCCCGATCCTGCCGATGGCGCGCGAGGCGCACCGTTCGGGGACCCCGTTCCGGATGGTGTACACCGGCCGGTCGCGGGAGAGCATGCCGTTCACCGACGAACTGCCCGACGGCGCGGAGGTGTTCGTGCGCCCCGACGACGAGTACGGCGCTCCCGACGCCGAGGAGCTCCTGGCCGGGCTCACCCCGGGGACGGCGGTGTACGTGTGCGGCCCGGCGCCGCTGATCAACGCCGTGCGCGCCCGGGTGCCGGCCGGGACCCCGTTCTTCTCCGAACGGTTCGCGCCCGCGCCGGTCGTCGACGGGGAACCGTTCGAGCTGCGGCTCGGCCGCGACGGACCGGTGGTGTCCGTCCCGGCCGACGAGACGGCGCTGGACGTGGTCCGCGGGGTGCGTCCCGAGACGCCGTACTCCTGCCGGCAGGGCTTCTGCGGCACCTGCCGGGTCCCCCTCCTGGCCGGTGTCCCCGACCACCGGGACCGCCCCACCGGCGGCTCACCGCGCGGCGAGGAGTTCGCGCTGTGCGTCTCCCGGGCCCGAAGGGGCGAGCGACTGGTCGTCGACGTCTGAGGTCCCGGCCGCGGACGGCGGACTCCACGGCCGGGAGGTAGGTTCGGGGAAAGGCGTACGACGTTCTCAGGAGGTCACGACGACCGTGGTGTCCCACAGCACCGACCGTCACCAGGCGCGGGTGACCACACGGTCGGAGGCCCCGGCGGCCGCGCCGGGGACCAGGCGGCGGCCCCGCCGCATGGCGCCACAGGAACGCCGGGAGGACCTGATCCGGACGGCGCTGCACGTGTTCGCGCGGCGGCCGCCCGGTGAGGTCACCCCGGAGGAGATCGCGGAGGAGGCGGACGTGTCCCGGGCACTGGTCTACCGCTACTTCCCCAACATGGCCGAGCTGCGCCGGGAGGCGCTGGCGAAGGCGATGGACGAACTCATCACGCGGCTGGTCCCCCCGCCGGACCTGCCGTTGCTGGACCAGCTGCGGTTCGGCCTGCGCTCGTTCATCGCCTTCGCCGACTCCTACGCCCCGGCGTACGCGGCGCTGCTCAACGGCGGGTCGATGGTCGCCACCGAGGAGACCGAGGCCGAGATAGACCGTGTGCGCGACGCGACGGTGCTGCTGGTCCTGGAGCGGGTCGGGGTCACCGCCCCCTCCCCCAGGCTGGTCCTGGCACTGCGGTGCTGGAACTCGGTCGTGGAGACCGCGGTGATGCACTGGCTCAGGGAGCGGGGGATGACCGCCGACGCCCTGGCCGACTGGCTGCTCGACCAGCTCGTCGCGATGATGGCCGCGTCGGGCGGGCCGGAGGAGGAGCTGGCGCGGATGTCCGCCCTGGTCGCCCCCCGTGGGGGCTGAGGGACACCGGACACGGCGGGCCCCGGGCGGGCCGCGTCGGTCCTCGCGCGGGAGCCACCCGACCCGCCACACGGGGTTCCCCCGCACGACTCCCCGTGGCCACCCGGCGACCCTACGGTGCGGAGCGCCCGTCTCCCCACGGGAGACATCCGCTCCTCCCACCGAAGAGAGGCATCATGGCCCATGCGACCCGACGGGGCTTTCTGACCACCGTCACCGGAACGGCCCTGGCCGCGACCGGGACGGCCTTCCTCCCGGCCGCCGAGGCGCTCGCCCGCCCCAGGGGGCGGGTCAGCGCCACCCTGGACGTGATCTCCGACGTCCAGGGTGATCTGCGGGACTTCTCCATGACCCTGAACAGGCTCAACGCCCTGGGCGCCGCCGACGCCCTGGTGGTCAACGGCGACCTGGTCAGCCAGGGACACGCCTTCCAGTACGAGGACTACTACGGGGTGCTCGACTCCCACCCCCACCCCGAGCTGGTGCTGAGCACCCTCGGCAACCACGAGCAGTACACCGACGAGCCGTTCGACACCCAGGTCTCCCGCTTCCTCGACTACACGGGCATGTCCGACGTGTACACCAGAACCGTCGTCGGCGGGGTCCCGCTGCTGACCATCGGTACGACCCGGCCGCGGCGGTCGGGCGGCGACGGGAGCCTGTTCGTGACCCTGGGCCGGGAACAGCTGTCCTGGCTGGACGCGCACCTGTCCCGCTACCGGCGCTCCGGGCGGCCGGTGCTCGTCTTCAGCCACCACGTGCTTCCGGAGAGCGTCTCCGGCTCCGTGGGGGAGGACCGCGCCGACTTCTACGAGCAGGACTTCGTCGACGAGGCCGAACTGCTGGAGATCCTGGGCGACCACCCCAACGTGGTGTTCTTCTCCGGGCACACGCACTGGTCCCTGGAGCGCGACGACTGGGCCGCCCGCAAGGTCGTGGCCGGAGGACACCCCGACGGGTTCACCTGCGTCAACACGGGGTTCGTCCAGACCATGTACGGACCCGACGGCAGGGGCGGTGAGACGCCCGTCGACGGTGCGGCGGCGCAGGGCCTGCGGGTGGAGGTCACCGCCGAGGGTGAGGTGACCGTGCACGCCCGCGACTTCCGGAACGACCGGCTCATCAGGTCGCTGGTGATCCCGTCGGCCACGGCGCACGGCCGGGGTCGCGGGAACTGACCCCCGTACACGGCGAAGGCCCCGCTCTCCCGGAGCGGGGCCTTCGGTGACGTGTACCCCCGAGCGGATTCGAACCGCCGTTACCGCCTTGAGAGGGCGGCGTCCTAGGCCACTAGACGACGGGGGCCGGACGATCCGAGCGCGACCGTGAGGACCACGATACCCGCTCGAACCAGACATCAGCGACACGCGCTGACCAGAAGAAAAGCTCCCACGGTGTGGGAGCCTCTCCCTGTGGTACCCCCGAGCGGATTCGAACCGCCGTTACCGCCTTGAGAGGGCGGCGTCCTAGGCCACTAGACGACGGGGGCGCACGTCGGGTCGACGACCCGTGCGGCTCACGGCGAACCGTGAGACCGGAGCTGGGGTACCAGGACTCGAACCTAGACTAACTGAACCAGAATCAGTCGTGCTGCCGATTACACCATACCCCAGTGCTTTCGGAAGGACCTGGCCGCTTTCGCTTCCCTGTCCCCCTCGGCGACGTCGTTAACTCTAGCGGACATTCGGAGTACTCGCGAACCGGAATCGGGGTGGCCGGGCTGTGGCCCCGACCACCCCCACCCCCTCACACCTGCGCGGCGTCCTTCTCCTGGGACCGGAGCCGCTCCAGCGCGGCGCCGATCCGGGCCAGGACGCGGTCACGGCCGAGCACCTCCAGCGACTCGAACAGCGGCAGGCCGACCGTGCGCCCGGTCACCGCGACGCGCACGGGCGCCTGCGCCTTGCCGAGCTTGAGCCCGAGCGAGGCACCGGCCTCCTCCGTGGCGGTCTTCAGCGCGTCGGCGGTCCATTCCTGGGCCGGGTCGGCGAAACGGGCCTGGGCGGCCTCCAGCATCTCCCGGCCCACGCCCGGCTTCATCGCCTTGTTCCAGCTCTTCTCGTCCTCCACGGGCTCCCTGAGGAACAGGAAGTCCACGTTGGGCACGATCTCGCTGAGCACGGCCACACGGCTCTGCACGAGCGGGGCGACCGCACGGAACACGGCGGGGTCGTAGTCGGCCGGGTCCCAGGGGGCGGCGTCACCGGACAGCCAGGGCTGGCAGCGGTGGATGAAGTCGTCCAGTTCCAGGGCGCGGATGTACTCGCCGTTGAAGGCGCGCAGCTTCTTCTCGTCGAAGAAGGCGCTGGAGCTGTTGACGTCCGCCACGTCGAACAGCGGCCGCATCTCCTCCCACGGCATGATCTCGCGGTCGTCGCCCGGCGCCCAGCCCAGCAGCATGAGGTAGTTGACCATCGCCTCGGCCAGGTAGCCCTCCTCCTGGTAGGACTCCAGGGCGACCTTGTCACGGCGCTTGGACAGCTTCTTGCGCTGCTCGTTGACGATCACGGGCAGGTGCGCCCACACCGGCGGGGTCAGGCCCAGCGCCTCCCACAAAAGCTGCTGCTTGGGGGTGTTGGACAGGTGCTCCTCACCTCGGATGACGTGGGTGATGCGCATCTCGACGTCGTCGACCACGTTGGCCAGGACGAAGAGCGGGGAGCCGTCGGCGCGGGCGATCACGAAGTCCTCGATGGCGGCGTGGTCGAACTCCACCAGCCCGCGGATCTGGTCCTCGACGACCGTCGGCCCGCCGTCGGGGACGCGGAAGCGCAGGGCGCGTCCCGGACCCGGCTCCAGCCCGCGGTCGCGGCAGAAGCCGTCGTAGCCCAGGTTCGGGTTGTCGCGGCGCTCCTGCACCTGCTCGCGGGTGCAGTCGCAGAAGTAGGCGCGGCCCTCCGCGTACAGGCGCTGGGCGGTCTCGCGGTGCTGCTCGGCGTAGGACGACTGGAAGTAGGGTCCCTCGAAGTGCGGGTCGGCGTCGCTGATCCCCAGCCAGGCCAGCGCGCGGATGATGCCGTCGGTCCACTCCGGGCGGTTGCGGGCCGCGTCGGTGTCCTCGATGCGGAGCACCATGCGCCCCTCGGGGCTCTGCTGCGCCAGGGCCCAGTTGAAGAGCGCGGAACGGGCGCCACCCACGTGGAACATGCCCGTGGGGGACGGGGCGAATCGGGTACGAATAGGAGTCTCAGTCACGGCCACCAGGGTATCGGGGGTGGACGTGCGCTTCCGGGACATCGCTGACGGGCGGCGGTCGGGCCGGGACCGCGAAGGGGCGGCCGCCCCGGGTCAGGTCGCGGTGGACAGGGGCCGGGGGTAGGCGGGGCCCATGCCGAACCGGGCCGAGAGGACGTCGGCGAAGGCCGCGGCGATCTTGACCTCACCGTCGGCGTTGGGGTGGGTGCCGTCGTAGGCGTGCACCGTCGGGTCCCAGCCGCCCATTCCGGCCACGTCCACGCTGACCACGGGCGAGGTGTCCGTGGACAGGTCGGCGGCCACCTCGCGGACGATCTGGTTGTAGGCGTACACGCGCAACGCGAAGCCCTCGTCGGTCTGGGTGAGGGCGATGGGAGGCACCTCGGCGACCACCACGCGCAGGTTCGGGTTGCCCCGCCGGGCGGCCTCCACGTAGTCGCGCAGGCGCCGCTCCATCTCCTCGGTCTCCACCGGCCACAGCAGGTCGTTGACGCCGATCATGACGCACAGCACGTCCGGCTGGTGGACCCGGACCTCCTCCTCGATGGAGCCGAGCGCGTCGAGCAGGGTGCGCCCCCACAGGGCGTTGTGGTCCTGGTCGAAGCCGGGGTCACGGTACTCGACGGTGCCGGGGTCCCCGTCGTCACCGGGCCACCCGGTCGCGGACGGGTCGGTCGGCTCTCCCGGGGCGTCCGTCCCGCCGTCCCCCTCGGTCGGCACCGGAAACATCATGTCCCGTGTCGCGGGGTCGGTGTAGGGGCCGACGAAGTCCAGGTCGTCGACGTGCGGGGCGAGGTGGTTCCACAGGCGGTAGCGCCAGGTCCAGTCGCCGTTGGCGCCCTGGGTCATGGAGTCGCCCGCGATCATGACACGGCTGGGTTCGCGCACGGGGGCCTCCTGCGCGGGGTCGCGGTCAACGGGTCCGAACCGGGTGAGGGCCCACAGACCCGCGCCCAGCGCGACGAGCACGAGGGCCAGCGCTCCGGCGATGACGAGCGGCACTGGACGTCGGCGCTTGGGCACGGGGGTCCTCCCATTTCCCGGGGTCGGCGGTACGGCCGAGCGTACCGCCGACCCCGGCCGCGCCGGGGTTCGGGGCGCGCGGTGTGGAACCGCGACCCACCCCTGGTGGCGCGGGGTGGAGCCCCGATCACCCCGGGTCGATTCGGGGCGCGCGAAAGTCAGTCCCGGGCGACCACGCGGTTGCGGATGGTACCGATCCGCTCGACGGTCACCGCGACCTCCTGGCCGACCCGCACCCGACCCACACCCGCCGGGGTGCCCGTGAGGACCACGTCGCCCGGGAGCAGGGTCATGAACGAGGTGACGTACTCGATGACGGCCGGGATGTCGTGGATGAACCGGGACGTGTGCCCGTCCTGGCGGACCTCACCGTCGACCGTCGTGGTCAGGGCCAGGTTCTGGGCCTCCTCGATGGACAGCCCGGTGGTGATCCAGGGCCCCAGGGGGCAGAAGGAGTCGAACCCCTTCGCCCGCGTCCACTGCTTGTCGCGCTTCTGGAGGTCGCGGGCGGTGACGTCGTTGGCCACGGTGTACCCGAAGACGACGTCCTTGGCGCGCTCGCGGGGCACCTCGCGGCACGGCCGGGAGATGACGAGGGCGAGCTCACCCTCGAAGTGGACCTCCTCGGACGCCGCGGGGTGGAAGATCGGGTCCTGGGGACCGGTCACGGCCGTGGAGGGCTTGAGGAAGACCACGGGCTCGTCAGTGGGCTCACCCGTCACCTCGCGCATCTCCTCGACGTGGTCGGCGTAGTTCTTGCCGACGCACACCACCTTGGTGGGCAGGACGGGCGACAGGAGCCGGACGTCGGAGAGCTTGGCACGCTCGCCGGTCGGAGTGATGTCACCGAGCAGGGGGTGCCCGGTGAGCCGGGCGACGAACTCCTCCCCGCTGTCGGTGTCGGCCTCCACCAGGCCGAACCCGACCTCATCCCCGGACGCGAAACGCGCGATACGCACCTGATGCCTCCCAGCACCCCCGTCGACTCACTTGCGGTTGAAGGGTAACCGCGCCCGGAGACGCGAGCACACGCCGCCGTGCCGAACGGCGGACATCCCGCCACCCACCGGGCTTCCTGGGTCACACCTTGGCACGATTTCGGGTCCGGCTCTGGCATGCTGGAACGGACGTCCGTTGTCGAGAGGTTGCTGCCCGTGCCCACGTCCGCTCCGCGCAGGCGATCCCGCGCCCGGCACCGTCGCCGCCGCCGGTACCCGATGGGCCTGGCGCTCGGCCTGTGCCTGGTCTCCGGGGCCTCCGCCGTGCTCATGGTCGCCGTTCCCGAACCCCGGACCAGCATCGGCGCCCCCGCGGAGACCGGGGCCTCCGCCCTGGTGGAGAACGGGGCGGACGCCGGGCGCGGTTCCGTGCCCGAGGGGTCCGTCAACGCCACCGCCACCCTCCCCGCGACCGAGGACGCCGGTCCACGGGAGAGCGCGCCGGAGGAGGCCGAGAAGGAGGTCCCGGTCCTGCTCCGCTCCGTGGAGGAGGAGGTGGACACCGCCGACGGCGAGATGCGCACCGTGGAGGGTGAGAGCGAGGTCATGGGCGAGGGCCCGCTGCTGACCTTCGCCGTCGAGGTGGAGAAGGGTCTGCCCGGCGACGAGGGGGACTTCGCCGCCGCCGTGGAGAAGATCCTCGGCGACCCCCGCAGCTGGGGCAACGACGGCGAACGGTCGGTCCAGCGGGTGGACGGGGACGACGCCGACGTCCGGGTGATCCTGGCCGCCCCGGACAGCGTCGACCGGCTGTGCGCCCCGCTGCGCACCAACGGGTTCGTCTCGTGCGCCAACGGCAACCGCGCCATCATCAACCAGAACCGGTGGGTGTCGGGTGTGGAGCACTTCGACGGCGACCTGGAGACCTACCGGATCTACCTGATCAACCACGAGGTGGGCCACACCCTCGGCCACGGCCACGTGTTCTGCCCGGGCGAGGGCGAGCTTGCACCGGTGATGCAGCAGCAGACCCTGGACCTCCAGGGCTGCGAGCCCAACGGGTGGGTGTACCCGGACAACGGGTGAGCCCGTGGCCTGCGGGCCTCCGCCCGAGCCCTCAACCCTGCGGATAGCCCTGCCTGAGCAGGCCGTAGGTGACGGCCTGCTCGAGCGCCACCCACGACGCGTCGATGACGTTCGGGCCCACGCCGACCGTGGTCCACTCCCCCGCGCCGTCGCCGAAGGTGATGAGGATCCGCGTGATGGCGTTGGTGCCGGAGGTGCCCTCCAGGATCCTGACCTTGTAGTCGGTCAGTTCCAGACCGGCCAGGGCCGTGTACACGCCCTCCAGCGCGCTGCGCAGCGCGCGGTCCAACGCGTTGACCGGGCCGTTGCCCTCGGCCGTGGCGATCACGCGCTCCCCCTTGACCATGAGCTTCACCGTGGCCTCGGTCAGGCTCTCGTACCCGTCGTCCAGGGGGCTGGCGCCGCTGATGGGACGCCGCTCGGTGATGACCCGCCAGGACTCGGTGTCGAAGTAGCGCACCGGTTCGCCGAGCTCCTCGCGCAGGAGCAGCTCCAGGGACGCGTCGGCCGCCTCGAAGCTGTACCCGGACAGTTCCAGGCCCTTGACCCGGTCCACGACGCGGCCGGAGAGCTCGCGGTCACCGCCCAGGTCCAGGCCCAGTTCGCGGGCCTTGAGTTCGATCGACGCCCGACCGGCCATGTCGGACACGAGCATCCGCATGCGGTTGCCGACGAGGGCGGGATCGGTGTGCTGGTACAGGTCGGGGTCGACCTTGATCGCGGAGGCGTGCAGCCCGGCCTTGTGCGCGAACGCCGACACCCCCACGTAGGGCTGGTGGGTGTCCGGGGTGAGGTTGACGATCTCCGCGATGGCGGTCGCCACCCGGGTCATCTCGGCCAGGCAGCCCTCGGGCAGGACGTCGCGCCCCTGCTTGAGGGCGAGCGCGCCGACGACGGAGAACAGGTTGGCGTTGCCGACCCGCTCGCCGTAGCCGTTGGCCGTGCACTGGACGTGCGTGGCCCCGGCCTCGACGGCGGCGAGGGTGTTGGCGACGGCGCAGCCGGTGTCGTCCTGGGCGTGGATGCCCAGGCGCACCCCGGTGGCCTCGCGGACCTCGGCGACCACCCGGGTCACGTCGGAGGGCAGCATGCCGCCGTTGGTGTCACACAGCACGACCACGTCCGCCCCGGCCTCGGCCGCGGTGCGGACGACGTCGAGGGCGTGTGTGGGGTCGTGGTGGTAGCCGTCGAAGAAGTGCTCACAGTCCACGAACACCCGCTGTCCGTGTTCACGCAGGTGGGACACGGTGTCGGCGATCATGGCGAGGTTCTCGGACAGGGTCGTGCGCAGTGCCCGTTCGACGTGCCGGCCGTCACTCTTGGCGACAAGGGTGACGACCGGTGCGCCGCTGTCGCGCAGAGCGGCCACCTGTGGGTCGTCGGCGGCCCGCACCCCGGCCCGGCGGGTCGCGCCGAACGCGGTGAGTTGCGCGTGCTTCAGCGTGAGCTCTCGTGAAGCCCGCTGGAAGAACTCGGTGTCCTTGGGGTTGGCCCCCGGCCACCCTCCCTCGATGAACGCCACCCCGAAGTCGTCGAGCAGCTGCGCGATGGCCAGCTTGTCGGAGACCCGCAGATTGATCCCCTCGCGCTGGGCACCGTCGCGCAGCGTGGTGTCGAAGACGTGGAAACCGTCATCCCTCATGGGTGGTACTCCCGAAGGTGGACGCCGGGGCAGCGGCCCGGCCAACAAAAAAGACCCCTCGTGGACACGAGAGGTCAGCGCGCTGGCAGGGTCCGTGGGACTGTCCCGGCGTGGATGGGCAGTCGGTCAGCCAGCGCGCCTCACGATAATGAGAACCTGAGACGGCATGAGGCCAGTGTGCCACACGGGAGCGGAGTCTTCGGTGTTCACCGGCGGATTGTCTCACTATCCGAGACGTTGATTTCTCTTTTCGGACTTCTCGCCCCGGGTACGCGCACGTCGGACCGGCACGGCGGAGGGCCGCCCGGAGATCCCGGACGGCCCGCCGTGTTCGCTGTGGACCTCCGCTCGGCTTCGGTCCGTGTTCGGACGCCCCGTAACGGCGCCCCTCGGGTGACCGTTGCACGGACGGAACCCGGAGAGAAAGACCCTAGAAGCGGGTGATCCACCCGTACTTGTCGGCGCGCTGCCCGGTCTGGAGGCCCACGAGCTCCTCGCGCAGGCGCATCGTGACGGGGCCCGGGGTCCCGTCACCGATCCGGAACCCGCCGTCGTCGCTCCTGACGAAACCGACGGGGGTGATCACGGCGGCCGTACCGCAGGCGAAGACCTCGGAGATCTCACCGGACTCGGCGGCCTCGCGCCACTCCTCGACGGACAGCGGCTTCTCCTCGGCCTCGTAGCCGAGGTCGGGCGCCATCCGCAGCAGGGACTCGCGGGTGATGCCCGGCAGGAGGGTGCCGGTGAGCGGCGGCGTGCGCAGGCGCGCGTTCTCGCCGGTGCCGAACACGAACCACAGGTTCATGCCGCCCATCTCCTCGACCCACCGGTGCTCCCGGGCGTCGAGCCAGACCACCTGGTCACAGCCCTTCTCGACCGCCTGCGCCTGGGCGAGGAAGCTGGCCGCGTAGTTGCCCGCGAACTTGGCGGCGCCGGTCCCGCCCGGGGCGGCCCGCGTGTAGTCCTTGGACAGCCAGACGGTCACCGGCTTGACGCCGCCGGAGAAGTAGGAGCCGACCGGCGACGCGATGAGGAGGTAGACGTAGCTGCGGGAGGGGTTGTTCACCCCCAGGCCGACGTCCGTGGCGATCATGAAGGGTCGCAGGTACAGGCTGAAGTCGGGCTTGCTCGGGACCCAGTCACCGTCGTGTTCGAGGAGGAGCTGGATCGACCGGAGGAAGAGGTCCTCGGGGAGCTCCGGCATCGCCATGCGGGCGGCGCTCCTGTTGAACCGCGCCGCGTTGGCCTCCGGACGGAAGGAGGCGAGGGAACCGTCCGGGTGGCGGTAGGCCTTGAGGCCCTCGAAGATCTCCTGCGCGTAGTGCAGGGCGGCCGTGGCCGGGTCCAGGCTCAGCGGACCGTACGGCTCGAGCCTGGCGTCGTGCCAGCCCTTGCCCTCGGTGTAGCGAATGGTCACCATGTGGTCGGTGAACACCTGGCCGAACCCGGGATTCTCCAGCAGTTCCTCTCGTTCCCGCGGGGTCTTCCGCTGGTCGGAGAGCTGGATGTCGAACGTCAACCCGCTTGTGGTGGTGTCGTTGTTCATGTCGTCGATGGTCCTCTCGGGTGCAACAGGTCGGCAGCACCGCCGACCTGGGATCTAGTCTGTCGGAAGAGCGCACCCGGTGCCAGACCGCAGGCGGGCGTGCGACGGGCGCGCTCGGTGGTACCGGGCGCGCCCGTCGGCGTGTGTCTGTGGTGTGGCCGTCGGCCGCGCCCGAGGGAGGGGCAGGGCCGACGGCGTGACGTCAGCCCTGCTCGCCTACTCGCGCGGCGAGGTCGTCACCGATCTGGGAGGTGGAGCGCACCGCGCCGCCCTGGGCACGGGTCTTCAGGTCCGCGGCGACCGCGTCCTCGATCCCGCGGGCGGCCTCGGGCACGCCGAGGTGGTCCAGCATGGTGGCGACCGACAGCACCGTGGCGGTGGGGTCGGCCTTGCCCTGGCCCGCGATGTCGGGGGCGGAGCCGTGCACCGGCTCGAACATGCTGGGGAAGGTGTTGTCCGGGTTGACGTTGCCGCTGGCGGCCAGTCCGATGCCACCGGTGACGGCGGCGCCGATGTCGGTGATGATGTCGCCGAACAGGTTGTCGGTGACCACCACGTCGAAGCGGGCGGGCTGGTTGACGAAGAACATGGCGGCCGCGTCGACGTGGCAGTAGTCGACGGTGACCTGGGGGTACTCGGCGCCGACCTCGCGCACGACCCGCTGCCAGAGATCGCCCGCGAAGGTCAGGACGTTGTCCTTGTGGACCAGGGTGAGCTTCCTGCGCGGCCGGGCGGCGGCCTTGGCGAAGGCGTAGCGGACGACGCGCTCGACTCCGAAGCGGGTGTTGACGCTGTCCTGGGTGGCGATCTCGTGCGGGGTGCCCTTGCGCAGCACGCCCCCGGCGCCCGCGTAGGGGCCCTCGGTGCCCTCGCGCACGACCAGCATGTCGATGTCCTCGGGGGACACGCCCGCCAGGGGGCTGTCGACGCCGGGGAAGAGGCGCACGGGACGCAGGTTGACGTAGTGGTCGAAGTCGAAGCGCAGGCGCAGCAGCAGGCCGCGCTCCAGGACGCCGCTGGGAACGCTCGGATCGCCGACGGCGCCCAGGAGGATCGCCTCGTGCTCGCGGAGTTCGGCCTCGACGGAGTCGGGCAGGGTCTCGCCGGTCCGGTGCCAGAGCTTGGCGCCCAGCTCGTACTCGGTGGTCTCGATGGCGAGGTCGTGCCGGGGGGCGACGGCCTCCAGGACCTTGAGCCCCTCACCGACCACCTCGGGCCCGATCCCGTCACCCGGGATGACGGCCAGTTTCACCGTGCGCGCTGCCATACGGACTGCCTCTAACTCGAACGCGACCCAACCACGCGTGTCTCACATGGCGAGATCAGAATGAACAGTGGATGAGACAAGACTAGGGCATGTCCAGCGGGCTCCCGCCGTCCCTGCGCTCCAGGGCGCCCTGGAGCGCGCGGCGGACCTCGTCCTCGGAGTCGGGCGTGGACGGGTACTCGACCATGTCGTACATGTGATCCTCCGAATGCGACGCGTGACGCCCGCCGGAAAGGCGGCGTCGGCTGCGGATGCGTGCGCTGGGGCCACGCGGAACGGGGCGCGGCGGCCAGGAGTTCCGGGCGCGGAGCGCCTCGGACGTGGGCGGCGATGGCCACGGAAGAAGGAGCGGATCGCCCCGGCGGGATCGACTGCCGGATGTCGCCGCCGCGGGCCCGGTTCGGGCGGGCGGGGCGATGGGCGGCGGCGCCGGGCGGTCGGGCCCGGACCACTGACTCCTAGGACGACAGAATATCGGATGTCCAAGTATTTGACCAGGACGTCTCAACATACGAGACGATCGCGTGTCGACGCTGGTCAGAGGGGTCGCACTCTGACCTCAACACGGCGCGGGGCCGTGCCACGGTCATGGCACGGCCCCGCGCGGGCCGGAAGGTCGGGCACACAGCCCACTCCCGACCTTCCCCTCCGGCAAACCCCGGGCCCGGGGAGGATCACACCTGTGGACGCCCCGGCCCGGAGGGGTCCTCAGTCCTCCAGGTCGATCTGGCGGGTGATGTCCGCCTCGATCTCCGAGGAGATCGAGGCCAGGACCTCGTCCGGCACCGCGGAGTCCACGGTCAGGGCGATGAGCGCCTTGCCGCCCTCCTGGTCCCGGATGACCTGCATGCCCGCGATGTTGACCTGGGCGTCGCCCAGCAGCGCGCCGACCTTGCCCACGATGCCCGGGCGGTCCTCGTAGGAGAGGAACACCATGTGGTCGCTGAGGCTGATCTCCATGCCGTAGTTGTTGATCTCCACCAGCTTCTCGACCTGGCGGGGACCGGTCAGGGTGCCCGAGACCGACACCCGCTGACCGTCGGCCAGCACACCGCGCACGGAGATGAGGTTGCGCCAGTCGCTGTGGTCGTCGCTGGTCACGAGGTTGACCTCGACACCGCGCTCCTTGGCCAGCAGCGGGGCGTTGACGAAGGTCACCGTGTCCTCGACCACGTCGGCGAACACACCCTTGAGCGCGGCGAGCTCCAGCACCTTCACGTCGTGGGCGGCGATCTCCCCGCGCACCTCGACGTCGATCCGGCTGGCGATCGTGCCCGCCAGGGAGGTGAACACCCGGCCCAGCTTCTCCGTGAGCGGCAGCCCCGGCTTGATCTCCTCGGCCACCCCGGTGCCCTGCACGTTCACCGCGTCCGGCACGAACTCGCCGGACAGGGCGAGCTTGACCGAACGGGCGACCTGCGTGCCCGCCTTCTCCTGGGCCTCGGTGGTGCTGGCGCCCAGGTGCGGCGCCACGACGACGTTCTCGAACTCGAACAGCGGGCTGTCGGTGCACGGCTCCTTGGCGAACACGTCGATCCCGGCACCGGCCACCCGGCCGTCCTTGAGCGCGCGGTACAGCGCGTCCTCGTCCAGGATCCCGCCGCGCGCGGCGTTGATGATCCGCACGTTCGGCTTGACCTTGCTCAGCGCCTCGTCACCGATCAGCCCCAGCGTGTCCTTGTTCTTGGGCAGGTGGATGGTGATGAAGTCGCTGCGCTGGAGCAGGTCGTCCAGCGTGGTCATCTCCACACCGATCTGCGCCGCCCGCGCGGGCTGCACGAACGGGTCGTAGGCGATGACCTTGGTGCCGAAGGCCGACAGCCGCTGCGCGACCAGGGCGCCGATCCGGCCCAGGCCGACCACGCCGACGACCTTCTCGTACAGCTCCACACCGGTGTACTTCGAGCGCTTCCACTCCCCGTTGACGAGCGCGTTGTGCGCCGGAGCGGTGTTGCGCGCGCTGGCCAGGAGCAGGTTGATCGCCTGCTCGGCCGCGCTGATGATGTTGGAGGTCGGGGCGTTGACCACCAGGACGCCCGCCTTGGTGGCGGCGTCCACGTCCACGTTGTCCAGACCGACACCGGCTCGGGCCACCACCTGGAGGCGGGAGGCCGCGGCCAGGGCCTCGGCGTCGATCTGCGTCGCGCTGCGCACGATGACGGCGTCCACGTCCGCGAGGGCGGGGAGCAGCTGGGAGCGGTCGGCCCCGTCGACGTGGCGCACCTCGAAGTCCTCTTCGAGCAGCGCGATTCCGGCGGGCGAGAGTTTTTCCGCGACGAGTACGGCGGGTTTGGGCACAGCGATTCCTTTTCGGGTGGTGCTACCGAACGGGTGGAGGGAGCAGCCCGCATCGGGTGTGACGGCCGGTCCAAAGTCTACTGCCGAGGTAGGGAAGCCCGCTGGCCGGTCGGGACCACGGGGCGCGTCCGCTCACCGACCGGGCGTCCCCACCCTCGCGTACGTCTCCGGGGCGGGTGTGCGCACCCGCCCCGGAGACGTCGGACCGGTCAGGCCTTGAGCCAGCTCATGAGCGGGCGCAGCTGGGCGCCCACCTTCTCGATCGGCTCGTTCTGCTCGGCCTCCCGGCGCTTGGTGAAGGTCGGCTGGCCCGCGTCGAACTCGTCCATGAGCTCCTTGGCGTAGCTGCCGTCCTGGATCTCGCGCAGGATCTTGCGCATCTCCTCGCGGGTCTGCTCGGTGATGACGCGCGGGCCGCGGGTGTAGCCGCCGTACTCGGCGTTGTCCGACACCGACCAGTTCATCTTGGAGATGCCGCCCTCGTACATGAGGTCGACGATCAGCTTGAGCTCGTGCAGGCACTCGAAGTAGGCGATCTCCGGCTGGTAGCCCGCCTCGACCAGGGTGGCGAAACCGGCCTTGACCAGCTCCTCGGTGCCGCCGCACAGCACGGCCTGCTCACCGAACAGGTCGGTCTCGGTCTCCTCGGTGAACGTCGTCTTGATGACGCCCGCCTTGGTGCCGCCGATGCCCTTGGCCCAGGACAGCGCCAGGTCCCATGCCTGCCCGCTGGCGTCCTTCTCGACCGCGACCAGGCAGGGCACGCCGCGCCCGGCCTCGTACTGGCGGCGGACCAGGTGGCCCGGGCCCTTGGGGGCGACCATGGCCACGTCGACGCCCTCGGGCGGGGTGATGAGGCCGTAGCGGATGCTGAAGCCGTGGCCGAAGAAGAGCGCGTTGCCCGCCTCCAGGTTGGGCGCGATCTCCTTGGCGTACAGGTCCCGGTGGATGTGGTCGGGGACCAGGATCATGATGACGTCGGCCTCACGGGCGGCCTCGGCGGGGGTGAGGACGCGCAGGCCCTCCTCCTCGGCCTTGGCGCGGCTCTTGGAGCCCTCGGCCAGACCGATCCGCACGTCGACGCCCGAGTCCCGCAGCGACAGCGCGTGCGCGTGCCCCTGGCTGCCGTAGCCGATCACGGCGACCTTCTTGCTCTGGATGAGCGCCAGGTCCGCGGCGTCGTCGTAGTACATCTGTGCTGCCACTTGGGGTTTCTCCTTGATTCTTAACGTTCGTGTCTCGGGCTCGGCACGAGCGTCCGGATGCCCGCGCGGACTCTCAGGCGCTGCGGTCGACCGCGCGCAGGGAGCGATCGGTGATCGACCGGGGCCCACGGCCCAAGGCGACCAGGCCGGACTTGACGAGCTCCCTGATACCGAACGGCTCCAGGTTCTTGACCAGGGCATCGAGCTTCTCGGGATCACCGGTGGCCTCGATGACGACGACGTCCGGGCTGACGTCCACGACGTGCGCGCGGAACAGCTCGGCCGTCTGAAGCACATGGGTGCGGCTGGACGCGTCGGCCTTGACCTTGACGAGCAGGAGCTCGCGCTGGACCGACGCGGTGGTGTCCATCTCCACGATCTTGACGACGTTCACCAGCTTGTTGAGCTGTTTGGTCACCTGCTCCAAGGGGTGGAGGTCGCAGTTGACCACGATCGTCATCCGGGACAGGCCCGCGTACTCGGTGGTGCTGACACTGAGCGAGTCGATGTTGAACCCGCGGCGGGAGAAGAGAGAGGAGGCACGTGCGAGGATACCCGGGGTGTCCTCCACCAGAACGGAAAGCGTGTGACTGCTCATGGTGGTTCGGGCCTCTCCTAGTCCTCGTGTTCCCAGTTCGGCGCCATGTCGCGCGCGTACTGGATGTTGTCGTTGCTGACACCGGGGCCGACCATCGGCCAGACCATGGCGTCGTGGTTGACCGTGAAGTCCACGACGACCGGGGCGTCGTCGATCGACATGGCCTTCTCGATGGTGGCGTCGATGTCCTCGGGGCGCTCGCAACGCAGGCCGACACAACCGTACGCCTCCGCCAGGCGGACGAAGTCGGGGATCCGCACCTTCTCGTCCTTGGGGGCGGTCTGGAGGTTGGTGTTGGAGTAGCGCCCCTCGTAGAACAGGGTCTGCCACTGGCGGACCATGCCCAGGTTGCCGTTGTTGACGACGGCGACCTTGATCGGGATACCCTCGACCGCGCAGGTCGCCAGCTCCTGGTTGGTCATCTGGAAGCAGCCGTCCCCGTCGACCGACCACACCACGCGGTCCGGGTCGCCGACCTTGGCGCCGAGCGCGGCCGGAACGGAGAAGCCCATGGTGCCGAGCCCGCCGGAGTTGACGAAGGCGCCGGGGCGCTCGTAGTCGATGAACTGGGCGGCCCACATCTGGTGCTGGCCGACACCGGCGACGTAGGTGGCCTCCGGACCGGCGATCTTGCCCAGGCGCTGGATGACGGCCTGCGGGGACAGGCTGCCGTCGGTGGCCTCCTCGAACCCCTTCGGGTACGTGGTGCGCAGCCGGTTGAGCTGGTTCCACCAGGCGGCGTAGTCGCCCTCCCGGCCCTTCTCCTGGTCGGCGCGGACCGCGACCACCAGATCGGCGAGCACCTCGCGGCAGTCGCCGACGATGGGCACGTCCGCGTGGCGGTTCTTGGAGATCTCCGCGGGGTCGATGTCGGCGTGGACGATCTTGGCGTCCGGGGCGAAGCTGTCCAGACGGCCGGTGACGCGGTCGTCGAAGCGTGCGCCCAGGGCGACGATGAGGTCGGCCTTCTGGAGGGCGCCGACCGCGGCGACGTCGCCGTGCATGCCGGGCATGCCCACGAACAGGGGGTGGCTGTCGGGGAAGACGCCCCGGGCCATCAGGGTGGTCACGACGGGAACGCCGGTGAGCTCGGCCAGGATCCGCAGCTCGGCCGAGGCCCCGGCCCGCAGGACTCCGCCGCCCACGTACAGGACGGGGCGCCTGGCCTCGCTGATCATCCGGGCGGCCTCACGGACCTGCTTGCCGTGCGGCTTGGTGACCGGACGGTAGCCGGGCAGGTCGAGGCGTTCGGGCCAGGCGAAGTCCGTCGACGCCTGCAGGGCGTCCTTGGCGATGTCGACCAGAACCGGGCCGGGTCGGCCGGTCGAGGCGATGTGGAAGGCCTCCGCGACCGTGCGCGGGATGTCGCGGACGTCGTTGACCAGGAAGTTGTGCTTGGTGATGGGCATCGTGATGCCACAGATGTCGGCTTCCTGGAAGGCGTCGGTGCCGATCATCGGGGAGGCCACCTGGCCGGTGATCGCGACCAGGGGAACCGAGTCCATGTGCGCGTCGGCGAGGGGGGTCACCAGGTTGGTGGCTCCGGGGCCGCTGGTCGCCATGCACACCCCGGGTCGGCCCGTGGCGTAGGCGTATCCCTCAGCCGCGTGGCCCGCTCCCTGCTCGTGGCGCATCAGGATGTGGCGCACCTTGGCCGAGTCGTAGAGGGGGTCGTAGGCGGGGAGGATGGCGCCACCGGGAATCCCGAAGACAGTGTCAACGCCGGCGTGCTCCAGCGACCTGATCAGCGATTGGGCGCCGGTCATCTGCTCGGTCATCTCAAGATCCTTCAGCGAGGGTCCAGAGCGGTACAGCGGCTCTGGCTTGGTGGGTCTGACTCAAGGCCTGGTCAGGCAATAAAAAAACCCCCACCGCGGTGCGGTTGAGGGGTGGCGCGCAGCAGAACCAGGTCAGCTGGCTGCGGCGCGCCGACCAAGTACGAGAATCAGGGAGTTGCTCTGCACGGTCACAACAGTGGCCGAAGGAATGGCCGCGCGTCAACAAGATCGACGTATTGTCTCACTATGCGAGACACCTATGTCAGCATCCGACCATGCGGCGTGACACGCTGCGGCGTTGAACAGGGCAAACCCGACCAAGCGCCCACGCGGATGTAACGCAGAACACGCCGGAGGCGTGCCCGGCCGGGCAGGGCCCGTCCGACCCGTGGACGGAGCCCCGTCGCGGTCGGCGGACGCGGGTTGGAGGCAGGAGGCAGGGGGACGCTCACCCACCACGACGTCGTCCGAGTCGTCGAATGGGGGAACGCCGGGATCGGCGCTTCGGTCGCGTCGCAGCGCGCGTCCGCGCGTGCCCGGACGGCGGCCTCCCGGAGCAGCTTCACCGCGAAGCCCGAGTCGTTCCGCAACAGATCGAGGGGACCCGCGTCGGAATGAGGGCGTGTCGGCAGCGTGGTCAGCACGTCGGCATCCGCGCGGGCGAACGCCGTAACGTCCGGCCATGTCACTGGCTCACGGACACGCGGACACGGACCGACACCCCCACCCCGCTGGCAGGAATAAGCACGATCAGGCGCACATCACGCCCGACCAGGCGGAGGACGAACGCCTGGGACACCGAGATCCGGGGGACTCCCCTTCTCCGACACACCCGATCCGGTCGAACCTGTGGGGTTCCCGGGGGTCGGGGGACAGCGGACCGGACCCCGGTGAGCACCACTCAACTCACTCGGCGCCCCGCCCATCGGCCTCCTCCTGAAGCTTTTCGCGGAGCCAGTCGGGGATGTGCTCCTCGTCCCGCGGGAAGTACTTCAGGTCAACGGTGTACCCCATAGGGGTGGGGAAGGTGAGCCCGGGGTCCTCGTCGTAGTTGAAGTCGACGTTGAACTTTCCGGGCGGAGTGATCACGTACTTCATGGAGAACCACGTGCCCTTGCCCTCCTGATACATCCCCGCCCGAAGGTCGTCGAGCATGAGGCCGAGTCCCACCGGGGACTCCCTGGAGGTTGAACCGTCTTCGTACTCCACCTCCAGGAGAGCGGTGGAATGCTCGATAACCGACTCTCGGAAGTAGGTGATACGGCTCCATCCATCCGGTACGCGATCCAGAACCTTAACCCCGAATTGGGTGAGGATCTCCTGCTGCTGCACCGAGTCGAGATGACCCCGCTTGAAATAATGAGTCGTCATTTTCTTCCCTCTTTCACAGATCACACAAGAGGAGGCAGGTTACTGTATTCCTGAACTCTCATGCGCACTCCATTGAGCCACCATTCAACTTCGACCTTGCTCGGCGGCGCAGGGATCATGATCCTACCATCCTCATCCACGAAGTGCGGAGCCTTGAGGTCATAATCAGCCGGAGCTACAACCGGCTTCAGGTTGGGATCGTAGCTGTTGGTGATCTTTACATCAATTCGCGGGTTTTCAGGATTGCGCGCCAGGGCGTCTTCCCATGTCCCGTCATTGAACTTGGAATTTTCGAAGCCATGCCACTCCCCCTTGTCCCGCATGATTCCACGCCAGGACCGTTCGACATTCCGATAGCTTCCGTCGATGCCGCCACGGGCCTCCTCGGGGATGTCGGAGAGTGCGGTGTCGGTGCGGTTCTGGTTGACGTCGAACCGCATGGGAACCTGGTTCAGGCGCTCACCGATGCCGAAGAATTCGGCGTACCCGATCAGATGGCCGCCGTTCCACTGTATGTCCTGGTACTCCGGAACCTCTCCGGGCTCGGGCGGACGCTGCTCAGTCTCCTCGAACTCCTTCCGGAGCTGTTCGTTCAGCTGTTGGAAGTATGTCCTTCCCTGGGCGTTGACCACGCCCTGCTCTTCCCCGTTCCGGACATTGTGCCCCTTGACGAGCGTACCTTCGACTGATTCGGTCCTGCCGAGGGAGTCGGTGCGATACGTGTAGCGGTCATCGACCACGTACGTCATGTCCGGGCGGGGGCTCTTGAACTCGGGGTGGTTGGCGTTCCAACCATCGGAGTTGGCTCGGATCTCCCGGATCTTCCCGTCACCATCGGTGATGTACTCGGTGCGCCGGACACCGTCGGCCTCGATGACCTCGTAGCGACTGTTCGGGGCGAGATCGAGGCCATCCCCGAACCTCTGTCCCCTACCCGGGATGAATTCCCGGTTCTCGGAGTCGCCGAGGTCGATGGGACGATGCGTGAGGGGCGTCCCCGTGCCGTCGCCTCCACCGCCGCCGCCAGGGGAAAGGCTGCCGCCGATGCTCCTCGAACCGCTTCCACCAGCCGGGGCTGCGTTCGTCGGGGTGTCGCTCGCCTCGTTGACGCGTGTGTCGTTGGGCGAGTCCCCCTTGGTCGGGGCGTCGTTGTCCACGCTGTTGGCGACGTCCGGGGTGCGGTCGCGCAGGTTGGCGCTGCGGCTGTCGCGCACGTCCCCATCCCTGTCGGGCGTGTGGTCGCCGTCATGCCCGCGGTCGCCGATGCCGGTGACGTTCAGGCGGTCCGGTGTCCGGCCGGGGGTGCCCCTGGCCGCGTCCAGAGTGTCGCCGCCTTCCGCGCCCGTCCTCGTCAGGACCTTGGCGTTGTCGGGCTCGGGCCCGTCACCGTGACCGGTGTGTGAGACCTCCCAACCACCCGGGGAATCGGTCTCGCGCAGTCCGAAGTGGGGTTCGTACCGCTCCCCGATACCCCTGGCCTCGGGAAACATCTCGTGCAGGGTCTCGACCGTGCTCGCGTCCCACAGATCCTGCGCGGTGGGGTCCTCGTCCGCAGCACTGCGACGACTGTCGCGGGCACTGGTCGTCTCCGCGCCGTCATCCGCCACGTTCCGCGGGGTCGACGGTGAACCACCGGGGGCCTCCGTGCCCCCGGTCCCGTCCCCACCGCCGCCGAACCGGGCCACCAGCCGTTCCACCGCGCCCTTGACATCCGCCAGGCGTTGCGGGCTCACCCCACCCAGGTCGAGACCGGACAGGTCGATCCGCAGCAGCTCCCGCGACCCCCCGGCGAACCGGGGCAGGTTCACGTTGACGCCGATCCCGGGAGCCTCCACGTCGGGCACGTCCACGTCCGGTATCCGACCGCCGCCCATGTTGCTGACGATGGACGCGCCACGCCAGGCCATCAGCGGCACACCCACCGCCGCGCCCACACCCGTGGCCGACAGCACCGCGCCCACCGCCGTCACACCGATGTTGAGCACCGCCGTGCCGATCACGTAACCGGGCCGCTCGTCCCACTCGGTCCAGGGCACCACCGCGTGCGCCGCGTCCTTCCAGGCCGACCCCACGGTGCCCCACCCGGCCCAGCCCCAGTCGTCGGACTCGGCGTCGTACATCCCCACCAGCGAGGCCACCGACTGGGCGCTGCTCTCCCACTGTTCGACCATCGCGTCGTCCCAGGACATGGCGAACCAACCCTCGGAACTGTGCGCGCCGACCATCGCTCCCAGGTCCTCGACCGCGCCGACGACGTAGTCGCCCACCGCGGCGCCCACGTCCACCCACCAGTGCTCGTCGGTGGTGGCCCCGCCCATCCCCCACTCGGTGGCCAGCTCCGACAGGTCCTGCTCGTAGCCGTGGTAGAACACGTCGGAGCCGAGCTCGCCGTTCTCGGGCACGGCGGCGAACCTGGTGCGGCCGGGAACGTCGGCGTTGATCCGGTTGGCGCAGTCGCGCTCGGCCTCGGCGTACCTCTCGATCAGCGCGGTACCGCGGTCGACGTAGCCCTGGTTCTCCTCGACGTCGGGGCTCTGGCCGATACCGAAGAACCCCTTGATCCCCTCGGCCTCGCGCCACTCGTCGCCCTTGGCGTCGATCCGATCCCGGAACGCGACGGCCTCGGCGCGCAGCGCCGCCCAGTCCGACTTGATCTCGCGCAGTTCCTCGGCGAAGTCCTCCAGGGCGCTGGCGGCTGTGTCCAGGCCGTCTGAGACGGTGTCGCCGTCGGTGGCGACCGGGCGCAGGACGGAGTAGAGCTCCTCGGCTTCGGGTGCGTGGTAGCAACCGGTCAGGTCGCCCCACGAGGTATTGATGTCGTGGCCGGTGTCACTGATGGCTCCACCACGGGTGCGCAGCCGGGAGGCGAGGGTCTCGATGTGGTCGGGCGAGGGGGTGGGGACGGGGAAGCTGTAGGGGCTGATCTTGCCGTCGGCGTCGGTGAGCATGCCGGTCTGCTCCTCGATGGTCAGCGGAGCACCGGCGGCGGGACTGTCGGCAGGGGGCACTGAGGGGTCCTTCGGGGAGGGATGGGGGAGTCCGGGTGTCAGACCAGTCGCATGTTGTCCGCCGGCGGGGTGGGCGGTTCCGGCTCGGGGACCTCTCCGGCGTTGCGCTGGGCCTCCAGCGCCATCTCGGTGTTGCCCTCGACGTAGGCGGTGGTGGCCTCGCTGGTGGCCTCCAGGGCGCTGGCGGTCAGGCTGAGCATGTCGCCCATGAGGCCGAAGTAGTGCTCGGCGAACTCACCGAGGGCGAGGGAGATGGGGGAGCTGTTGATGTGGGCGCTGGCCTGGGTGATGTCGGTCTCCAGCCGGTCCATCTCGCCGAGCAGACCGTCGGAGCCGCCCTCCTGACCGAGGTGGGCGGCGGTCGCGGACAGGACGGATCCGACCTCCTGGGGGGAGATGTTCCAACCTGACACGTGCGCTCCTCCTTCACCTGGCCGGTGGTCGGGGTGTCCGTGCTCCCTTCGGGTGGGTCCGGGCGCTCCCCGCCACACGGCGGCATCTCGTGTCGCTATGGGGCCGATACGTAGGGGATGCCCCGATTTTGTCAGGTTTCAGGAACGTCCGCCGCCCGCGACAGAGCCCGCGCGGGGGCTGGGAGAGGGTGTACCGCTCATCCCGCACGAGGTCAGCGACGGTGCGGGGCGAGGAGGAACACGGCGTGACCGGTTCCGGACACGTGCCTAGAGGTTGGCGCCCGCCTCGCCGCCGACGAGCGCCTCGACCCCGCTGGCGGGCATCGGCCGGGCCACCAGGAAGCCCTGCCCGTGGTCGCAGCCCATCCCGCGCAGCTGTTCGAGCTGCTCGGCGCGCTCGATGCCCTCGGCCACGACCTGCACGCCCAGGTCGCGCCCGAGCTGGATGATCGTGTGGGTGAGCAGCGTGACCGTGTCGTCGCGGCCCAGGTCGGCGATGAACGACGGGTCGATCTTGATCGCGTCCACGCTCAGCTCGCGCAGGTGTGCCAACGACGCGTACCCCATGCCGTAGTCGTCGATGGCGAGCCGGACGCCCAGCGCGCGCAGCTCACCGAGGCGCTCGACGGCTTCGGCGCTGTCGCCCAGCAGGACGTCCTCGTCCACCTCGAGGGTGAGCACCTCGGCGGGCAGGCCCGTCTCGGCGAGGATCTCCTCGACCGTCCGCACGAAGCGCGGTGACAGCACCTGCTTGGCGGACAGGTTCACCGACAGCCCGATCTCCCAGTCCGACACCCGCCACACGGCGACCTTCGCGCAGGCCTCCCGCAGGATCCACTCCCCCAGGGGGACGATCATCCCCGACTCCTCGGCCGCCCCGAGGAAGGCGTCCGGGCCGACCACCTCACCGTCGCGGTCCCAGCGCACGAGCGCCTCCACCGCCGTCACCTGGGAGGAGCCCAGGTCCACGATCGGCTGGTACTCCAGGAAGAACTCGCCACCCGCGAGCGCCTCGCGCAGCCGGATCTGAAGCTCCAGGCGGGAGACGACCGTGTCGTGCATGTGCGCCGCGTACACCTCCACGTGGCCGCTGCCGCTCTCCTTGGCGCGCGTCATCGCCACGTCGGCGTTGCGCAGCAGTTCCCCGCTGTCGATCGTGGGCTCGGCGAAGGCGACGCCGATGCTCGCCGTCAGGACGATGTCCCGGTCGGCGACCTGGAACGGTTCGGAGGCGATCGCCCTGCCCAGGCGCTCGGCCAGGTCCACCACCTGTTGGGCGCGCGGCATCCCCTCGACCAGGACCGCGAACTCGTCCCCGCCCCAGCGCGCGAGCGTCGCGGAGGACTCCAGTTCGCCGCGGAGCCTGCGGGCCGCCTGCCCCAGCAGGTGGTCGCCGCGCACGTGCCCGGCGGAGTCGTTGACGGCCGTGAAGCCGTCCAGGTCCAGGAAGATCACCGCGACGTCCTCGGCGGGTTCCTCACTGATCGCCCGGTGTGCCAGCACGTCGCTGGCCCGCTCCTCCAGGTAGGCGCGGTTGGGCAGCCCGGTGACGCCGTCGTGGAAGGTCAGGTGCTCCACCTCGTCCTGGAGCGCCACCTGCGCGCTGATGTCGCGGGTGGTCACCAGGAGCCGCGCGGGCTCGCCCGGCTGCTCGTACAGCGAGACCGTCGACTCGGTGTGCCGCCACGTCCCGTCCGCGGCGCGCACGCGCAGCCGCAGGTGGACGCCCTGGCCCCCGCGACCGGTGAACAGGTCGGTGACCGCCTGGGTGCGCGACAGGTCCTCGGGGTGGATGAGCGCGGTGACCGGGGCGGCGAGCATGTCCTCCAGCCGGTAGCCGAACGCCTCCGCCGTGCCCGGGCTGGCGTGGTGGACGGCGCCGTCGCGGTCCACGATGAGGATGACGTCGCCGCTGTTGCGCGCCAGCTCGTGGAAGTGCCCCTCGCGGTTGCGCACCATGCGCGTGAGCGTGGAGTTCTCCTCCAGCATGCCGACGACGCGGACGAGCAGCACGACCACCGCGGTTCCGGCGGCCAGCGGCAGGACGGCGGCGACCCCGGGCAGCCCGAGCGCGGCCACGGTCAGGACGACGGTGGCCACGAACAGGGCGCCGATGGCGGCGAGCTCGGGGGCGAACCGGTACAGGCCCCGGCCGGTGATGCGGCGCGGGGTCGCGGCCTGGCGGTGCTCGACCAGCCACGGCAGCGCGCCCAGGACGGCGAAACCGAGGAGTTTGACCGGGTACTCGATCCCCCCGGCCACGGGCGGCCCGGTCAGCCGGGTGATCGCGCCGATCAGGTCCGCCCCGGCGATGAGGACCAGCGAGCCGATCGCCCACAGGACCGCGCGCCGGGTGCTGTGCGGCGACATGAACACCAGGGGCACCAGCAGGCACAGGACGACGATGTCGGCGACCGGATAGACCAGGGCGAAGCCGAGGAACCCGGAGCCCTCCCCCAGCTCCTGGTAGAGCGGGGCGAAGATCAGCACCCACACGACGGAGAACACGGCTGCGGCGCACACGTAGCTGTCGGTGATGTGCCGCAGAGCGGTCCGGAATCCGCCCGGCCACGGCGCGAACCGGGTGAATCCGACTACGAAGAGTGGCAGGGCGGTGAGAGCGAAGAGATCACCCAACGTGAGCGAGAACACCGATCCCGAGCTGAGCAGACCCGTGATTCCGTGGGTGAGACCGCCCAGGCACCAGGCGAACGCGGCGAAGGCCAGGTTGCGGAGTGCGGCAACGCCGTCGGCCCCGTCCGCCTGCGCGCCCCGGTCCGCGCCGTTGGTCGCCCAGCGGTGTGAGGCGGACAGCAGGGACACGCCGGCCGCGCCCGCCGCGAGCGTCGTCGGCCACTCCCCCAGGTCCGCGGCCAGTGTCCCGTCCGGTGTGGGCACGAGCGTCAGTGCGGCATGGAGCAGGAACAGCGCCCCCACACCCACCAACCACGGCTGGGCCGCCCTACCGCCCATCACCGGCCTCCCGGTGTGCGGGGCGCGGGGTACGCGGCGTCCGGCCGCCGTCGCGCTCTCTCCTCGGACATGGGACACCAACCTCGCGTCGATCGACTCCGGGAACGGCACGGCGCCCGAACCTCGGTCCGCCGTCCGCGCCTCGTGGGAGCGCGGCGAACCGGTGCCCGACGGCCCGGGAGAGCGCGCACACCCCCGTGTCCGGCCACCCTACGCAACCAAGGTCACACAGCGATTGAGGACCGACAGAGAGTTGACGTCGGAGTCGTGACACTCAGTAACGATCGGGCGTGCGCCGGAGACTCGGACGCACGCCCGGTCCGGCTCACTTCGCGCCGAGCCTCTCCAGGATGAGCTCACGTGCCCGGCCGGCGTCGGCCTGGCCCCGGGTCGCCTTCATGACGGCGCCGACGAGGGCGCCGGCCGCGGCGACCTTGCCGCCGCGCACCTTCTCCGCGACGTCGGGGTTGGCGGTGATCGCCTCGTCGACGGCGGCGCCGAGCGCGCCGTCGTCGCTGACCACCTTCAGGCCCCGGGCCTCCACGACCGCGTCGGGCTCACCCTCACCGGCCAGGACGCCCTCGACGACCTGGCGGGCCAGCTTGTTGGTGAGCGTGCCCTCGGCGACGAGCGCGATGATCCGGGCCACCTGACCGGGTGTGATCGGCAGGGAGGCCAGCTCGACCTCCTGCTCCGTGGCGCGGCGGGACAGCTCGTTCAGCCACAGTTTACGGGCCTCGGCCGACGGCGCCCCGGCCGCGACGGTCGCCTCGACCAGGTCGATGGCGTCGGCGTTGACCAGGTCGCGCAGTTCGGTGTCGGTGAGGTTCCACTCGGCCCGGACCCGGGCCCGCTTGGCGGCGGGCAGCTCGGGCAGGGTGGCCCGCAGCTCCTCGATCCACTCCTCGGAGGGGGCGACGGGGACCAGGTCGGGGTCCGGGAAGTACCGGTAGTCCTGGGCCTCCTCCTTGGAGCGGCCGGAGATGCTGCGGCCGGTGTTCTCCTGGAAGTGCCGCGTCTCCTGGACGACCTTCTGGCCGTCCTCCAGCACACCGGCCTGGCGCTCGATCTCGGAGCGGACGGCACGCTCGACGGAACGCAGGGAGTTGACGTTCTTGGTCTCGCTGCGGGTGCCCCACTCGTCGGCGCCGCGCTCGTTGATGGACACGTTCACGTCGCAGCGCATGGAACCCTCCTCCATGCGCACGTCGGAGATGCCCAGGGAGCGGACCAGGTCGCGCAGCTCGGCGGCGTAGGCACGGGCGACCAGCGGGGCGAGTTCGCCGGTGCCGGTGATGGGCTTGGTGACGATCTCCAGCAGCGGGATGCCCGCGCGGTTGTAGTCGACGATCGAGTAGTCGGCGCCGTGGATCCGACCGGTGGCGCCGCCCACGTGGGAGGTCTTGCCGGTGTCCTCCTCCATGTGGACGCGCTCGATGTCCACGCGGAAGACGCGGGGCCCCTCGGGGGTGTCGACGGTCACGTCGAGGTGGCCGTCGACGCAGATCGGCTCGTCGTACTGGGAGATCTGGTAGTTCTTCGGCATGTCCGGATAGAAGTAGTTCTTCCGGGCGAACCGGCCCCAGGGTGCGATGGAGCAGTTGAGCGCCAGACCCAGCCGGATCGCGCCCTCGACGGCCTTCCTGTTGACGACCGGAAGCGAACCGGGGAGCGCGAGGCAGACCGGGCACACCTGGGTGTTGGGCTCCGCTCCGAACGCGGTGGGGCAGGAGCAGAACATCTTGGAGGCGGTACCCAGCTCGATGTGGGTCTCCAAGCCGAGTACGGGCTCGTACTTGGCCAGCGCCTGCTCGTAGGCCACCGGGGTGGGGCCGCTGTTCGGGGCAGTGCTGGGAGTTACCGCGTGGGCCATCGCCGCAAACCCGTTTCCGTAGAGGACATACCTTCCAGGTCAGCCTACCGAGAGTACGGGGGTGACCGTCCCTCCCGTCGCCCTCCATCAGCCGCGGGGTCTCCTCCGGTGCGGTGTCCCCACGTCGGCGCGGCATCCCCACTCCGTCTTCTTCCACCACCCGCGACCGGTGCCTCCGCCCCGACGCCCCTCCCGCGTGGCGCGGATGTCACGGCCAGCACACGATTGCGCCGCTGTCCGACCCTCACCCCGTCACGCAGGGTGCCGGGCCGTTAGTCTGGGTGGTCCAAGATCGTGGTTTCGTCGGCTGGGCTCCGGGTCCGCCGTCCTTTTCCGGGGAGCATGTGAGCGTGTGGAGCATTCTGCGTCGGTGCGCCGCCGTACTGACGTCGGCGGCTCTCATCGGCGGCCTGAGCGGCGCCCCCGCGGCTCTCGCCGAGGACTTCTCCCGAGTGGACCGCGATCCGCTCCAGGGCAACGAGATCGTCCTCGCTGACGGGACCGAGGTCCCCACCGCCCTGTTCAGTCTCCGTGTGGCCGACAGCGCCTCCGTGAGCGCCTACACGGCCGAGGCGGAGGGCGAGGTGCGCCCGCGCGCCGCCTACGTCGAGTCAGCGTGGAACGACGATCCGCAGTGGACCGAAATCGAGGCGGTGACGGACCCCGTGGACCGGGCGACCTGGGTGGTCGCCAACTCCTACCCCCAGGTGACACTCACGGATCTAGCGCTGGCCTCGGGGACGGTCTTCCTCGACGAACGCCAGGCGATCGCGGGCACCCAGGCCGCCCTGTGGCACGTCCTGGACGGGGTGGAACTCGATCCCGACGCCAACGACGCCGCCGTGACCGCGCTGTACGAGTACCTCGTCGCGGGCAGCGAGGAGGCGCCCGACGACTCCGGCGCGCCGTCCATGCGGATCAGCCCGACCCAGTTGGAGACCGTGGCGCCCGAGGAGCCCCTCGGTCCGCTGACCGTGACCAGCTCCGGCACCGACCCGGTCCGGGTCTCGGTGCGGGGCGCCCCGGCGTCCTGGCTGGTCGACGCGGACGGCGAACAGGTGCGCCGGGTGCGTGACGGGGAGTCGGTCTACCTCGACGTGGACCCGTCGGTCCCGGCCGGGGTGGTGACCCTGCACGCACGCGGAGACGACGTGCCGCTGCCCGAGGGCCGTCTGTTCACCGGTCGGGACGGGGTGCGCACGCAACCGCTGATCACCGCGGAGCCCGGAACCGCGACGCGTACGGTGACGGCCACCCTCACCTGGCACTCCGAGGAACCGGAGGAGATCGCGAGCCCCGAACCCCCAACCCCCGTGCCCTCGGCCCCCGAGCCCGAGTCCGCCGCCGGGACGGGCGACTCCGCGGCCGGGGTGCCCAACGCCACACCCTCCGGCCCGGCCTCCGCCGAGCCGGAGGGGCGAAGCGCGGACGACGACCTCGCGGGGACGGGGACCTGGGTGTCGGGACTGCTGATCATCGCCGGTGCGCTGGTCGTCTCCGGCCTGATCATCCTCGTTCTGGGCCGCCAGCGCCGGAGCTGAACCGGCACGCACGCGTGCGTGTTCCCACCCCGCTGGCGTCGTGATCGGGACACGGTTCGACGATTTTTGTCCATGTCCGATTCACGGACAAAATCGGCGGAGTGGGTTGGAAGAGGCGGAGCCGGTCGCTAGTATCGACCCGCGGCAGACATTCCACGACGAACGCGGCCCGCTCCCGCGTTGGCGCCCACACCGATGACGCGTCCACCCCACGGACGCGGTGCCACGCTTTTTGGACCGTCCGGTGACCGCCCCAGGCGGCTGTGACGACCCCCGAAGACTCGTCCCGCCCGCCGTGCGTGTGCGTGGAGGCCGTGCCCGTTCCACCCCCGTTTCCACCCGTGCGGGCCCACCGGTAACCCCTAGACACACCGGGACACAACATTGACTGACCTGACTCTCCCCCGTTCCGCCGCCCGGGTCGGCCTCTCGGCCGCCGCCGCGGGTCTGCTCGCCTTCGGCCTGGCCGCCCCCGCCGCCGCCGAGCCGGAGCCCTACGAGGGTTCCGTCCGGGGCCAGTACGTCGACAACGCCGAGAGCGGCGAGCCCGTCTGGATGAACGGCGAGCGCACCCGGGTGAGCCTCTTCAACCTCGAGTTGGAGAACGGCACCACGCTCACCACCTACTGCATCGACCTCGAGACCAGCATCGTCGGCCGCGCCTGGTACCGCGAGGACGCCTGGGCCAACTACCCGGGCAAGGGCGACTTCGCCGAGCCCGCCAAGGTCCACTGGGTCCTCCAGAACGGCTACCCGGCGGCGAGCGCCGCCGAGCTGGCCGAGGCCGCCGACGCCCCCGGCCGCGCCAGCGACTCGCACGCGCTCTCCGCCACCCAGGCCGCCATCTGGCACTTCAGCAACGGCGCCGAGCTGACCCGGGCCGACCCCGCCACCACGGCGATCTACGAGTACCTCATCGGCAACGCCGAGGAGCTCGACCAGACCGCCGAGCCCGACGCCACGCTGAGCATCACGCCGAGCGAGGCCACCGGCCAGGCGGGCGAGACCGTCGGCGAGTTCCTCATCGAGACCAGCTTCGAGGGCGACATCCCGGTCGAACTCGGGACCGACGTCCCCGAGGGCGTCGACCTGGTCGACCTGGAGACGGGCGAGGAGGTGACCGCCGTGGGCAACGGCGACACCGTCGGCTTCTCCGTCCCCGAGGACGCCGAGGACGGTTCCGCCTCCTTCAGCCTGTCCGCCTCCGCCACGGTGCAGACCGGCCGCCTGTTCAAGGGCGAGGAGGTCGAGACCCAGACGCTCATCACGGCCGAGGAGGGCGAGGTCGAGGTGACCGCGTCCGCGTCCGTCGACTGGACCGCCGCTCCGGAGCCGAGCCCGTCGCCGAGCCCGAGCCCGAGCCCGTCGCCCACGCCGACCCCGGAGCCGACCCCCACCCCGGAGCCGAGCCCGACCCCGACGCCGACCCCGGAGCCGACCCCGGACGACAACAACACGCCGTCCCTGCCGGTCACCGGTGGCGCGCTGGCCGGTCTGGTCGCCGCCGGCGTCGCGGCCCTGGGCGCCGGTGCCGGTGCGATCTACCTGAGCCGCAAGCGCAAGGCCGACAACACCGACTCCCTGGAGGGCTAGTCCCCCGGGACCGCCGGTGAGCGGTCGCGCACACGAGGGCCCGTCCGCGTGAGTGATCACGCGGACGGGCCCTCGTCCGTGCGGGAGGCGCCGCGGCAGCGGCCGTGACGCGGTCCTCGGCGGCGGGGCCGACACGGACCTCGCTCCCCCTCACGGCCCCTGCCCCGGACACGCGTGTGCCCGCCGTGTCGGACACGGCGGGCACACGCGGACTCCGACGCCCGGTCCCGCCGGGACCGGGCCGGAGGGAGGCTACACCGCGTAGGGGCTGCGGGCGATCAGGGCGCCGTCGCGCTCGGACAGGGCGCGCTCGACGGCCGCCGCCACCCGGTAGGTGCGGTCGTCGGCCAGGGCCGGAGCCATGATCTGGAAGCCCACCGGCAGGCCGTCCTCGGGCGCCAGGCCGCACGGCACCGACAGCGACGCGTTCCCGGCCAGGTTGGACGGGATCGTGCACAGGTCGGCCAGGTACATCGCCATCGGGTCGTCCGAGCGCTCGCCGATCGGGAACGCGGTGGTCGGCGTGGTCGGGGAGACCAGCACGTCCACGTTCTCGAAGGCGGCGTCGAAGTCGCGCTTGATGAGCGTGCGCACCTGCTGCGCGCTGCCGTAGTAGGCGTCGTAGTACCCGCTGGACAGCGCGTAGGTGCCCAGCATGATGCGCCGCTTGACCTCGGCCCCGAAGCCCTGGGCTCGGGTCAGCGACATGACCTCCTCGGCGCTGCGCGTGCCGTCGTCGCCCACACGCAGGCCGTAGCGCATGGCGTCGAAACGGGCCAGGTTCGAGGAGCACTCGCTGGGGGCGATGAGGTAGTACGCCGACAGCGCCGCGTCGAAGCTCGGGCAGGACAGCTCCACGACCTTCGCGCCCAGGGACTCCAGGAGTTCGATGGTCTCGTGGAAGCGCTGACGCACGCCCGGCTGGAAGCCGTCGCTGTCCAGCTCCTTGACCACGCCGACCCGCAGACCGTCGATGTCGCCCACGCGGGCGGCGTCCACGACCGGCGGCACCGGCGCGTCGACGGAGGTGGAGTCGTGCGGGTCGTGGCCGGAGAACGCCTCGTGGAGCAGGGCCGCGTCGAGCACGTTGCGCGCGAACGGGCCGGGGGTGTCCAGGGAGGAGGCGAAGGCGATCAACCCGTACCGGGAGGAGCCGCCGTAGGTGGGCTTGGCGCCGACCAGTCCGCACACGGCTGCGGGCTGGCGGATGGAGCCGCCGGTGTCGGTGCCGGTGGCCAGGGGCGCCTCGAAGGCGGCCACGGCCGCGGAGGAGCCGCCGGAGGAGCCGCCGGGGATGCGGCCGGTGTCCCACGGGTTGCGGGTGACCTGGTAGGCGGAGTTCTCCGTGGACGAGCCCATGGCGAACTCGTCCATGTTGGTCTTGCCCAGGATGACGAGCCCGGCCTCGCGCAGGCGCGCGGTCACCGTGGCGTCGTAGGGCGGCTGCCAGCCCTCCAGGATCCTGGAGGCGGCGGTGGTGGGCATGTCCTTGGTGGTGAACACGTCCTTGTGCGCGACCGGGACCCCGGCGAGCGGGCCCAGTTCCTCACCGGCGGCACGGCGGGCGTCCACGGCACGGGCCTGGGCGAGCGCGGACTCGCGGCCCACGTGCAGGAAGGCGCCGATCTCCTCGTCGACGGACGCGATCCGGTCCAGGTAGGCGGTGGTGGCCTCCTCCGAGGACACCTCACCCGAACGGATGGCCGCGCCGAGTTCGGCGGCGGTCAGGCTGACGACCTCGCTCATCTACTCCTCCTCCCCGAGGATCCGCGGTACCCGGAAGCGCTGGTCCTCCACCGCGGGGGCCCCGGACAGGGCCTGCTCGGGTGTGAGGCCGGGCCGGGCCTCGTCGGGACGGTAGACGTTGGTCAGCGGCAGCGCGTGCGAGCTGGGCGGGATGTCGCCCTTGGCGACCTCCTGCACCTTGGCCACGGCGGTGAGGATGTCACCGAGCTGGACGGCGAGTGTGTCGAGCTCGCCCTCGTCGAGCGCCAGCCGCGACAACCGGGCGAGGTGCGCGACCTCATCGCGGGTGATGGCGGTCATCAGAACCATTTCTTCGGCGGACTTGGTGTACCGCCCCAATCCTATGGCTCCGTGACCGGTCCCGGTGCCGACCGGGGAAGGAACCGCCGGCGTGCGGAGTGGCGGCGCGCGGACGTCCCGGAGGGGACTCCGCGGCCCCGTCCCCCGAGCCACCCGGTGACGTCACGGGCGGCGAGCGCGGGGGCGAAGTAGTGTCCCTGGGCGGCGTGGCAGCCGGTATCGCGGGCGGCCCGGGCGAGTTCGCGGGTCTGGACGCCCTCGGCCGTGGCGCGCATGCCCAGGGCGCGGACCAGGGCAATGGCGGCGCGCACGACGGTGTGGCCGTTGTCGGTGTCGTCGGTGAGCCGCGTGGTGAAGGACTCGTGGATCTTGACCTCGTCCAGGGGGAGCCCGGCGAGCTGGGCGAGGGTGAAGTGGCCGGTGCCGAAGTCGTCGAGGGCCAGCCCGACGCCCAGGCGGCGGAGCGCGCGCACGGCGGCGGTGGCGGCCTCGGTGTCGGTGATGAGCGCCTGCTCCCCGATCTCCAGGACGAGCTGCTCGGGCGGGACGCCGTGGTCGCGCAGCGCGGCGGCCACGGCGCCCGGCAGCGCGGGGTCGAGGAGTTCGCGCATGCTCAGGTTCACGGAGACGGGCAGGTCGATCCCGCCCTCCCGCCAGTCCGCGACCCGGGCGAGGGTGGTGTCGAGGACCTGCCCGGTGAAGGCGCGGAACAGGTTGGACTGCTGCACGACCGGCATGAACTCCTCCGGGGCGAGCAGGCCGCGGGAGGGGTGGCGCCAGCGGGCCAGGGCCTCCAGGCCGACGGGGCGCCCGTCGTCCAGGCAGACCTTGGGCTGGTAGTACATCTCCAGGGCCCCGTCGGTGAGGCCGCGCCGGAGTTCGCTGAAGAGGCTGAGCCGCGCGGTGGAGTTGCGGTCCTTGCCCGGATCGTAGGACTCGACGCCGGTCCGGCCGCTCTTGGCCACGTACATGGCGACGTCGGCGCGCTGCATGAGGAGCTCGAAGTCGGGGGCGTCGTCGGGGAAGAGCGCGATGCCGATGCTGGCCTCCAGGTCGAAGTCCATGCCGTCGAGCCGGACGGGCTCGGCGAGGGCGTCGCGCAGGCGGACGGCCACCTCCCGCGCGGAGGCGGTGTCGCGGACCTTGGGCAGCAGGACGGCGAACTCGTCGCCGCCGAGCCGGGCGACGAGGTCGCCGGGGCGCACGCTGTGGGTGAGCCGCTGTGCGACGGTCTGGAGGAGGCGGTCGCCGGTCGGGTGGCCGAGGGTGTCGTTGACCTCCTTGAACCGGTCGAGGTCGAGCAGGAGCAGGCCCACCCTGCGGCCGCGCTGCTGGGCCTGGCCGATCTCCTGGCGGGCGTGCACGGTGAGCCGGCTGCGGTTGGCCAGGCCGGTGAGTTCGTCGTGGTTGGCCTGGTGGTCGCGTTTCACCGACAGTTGGGCGCTGGTGTAGAGGGCGCCGAGGGGAACGGCGAACAGCGGCACGTACAGCAGGGAGTGGGTCATGGCGGTGACGACGAGCGGGGCGAGGCTGAGCAGGACGCCGTTGACGTAGACCTGCTGGCCGAGCCCCTTGTACATGACCTGGGCGAGGGGTGAGCGTTCGTGCATGGCCACCGCGCACATGACCAGGACGCGGTTGACCGCGAAGTAGGCGGCCCCGGCGGCGGCGACGGCCAGGAGTTCGCCTCCGTCGGGCATCCAGGGCACGTCCAGGACGGCGGGCAGGAGCAGGCGGAGGACCGCGTCGGCGACGCCCAGGGACAGGGTGTACTGGGCGGCGTTGAACGCGGTCCGGTGGGCCGCGTGACCCCGGACGAACCCGCCGACCCCGGTGGCGACGGCCTGGAGGAGGGCGGCGACGGGGAGCCCGAAGAAGAGGACGACGGCGAAGGAGAAGGGCAGGGAGGTGGGGGTGCCGCTGTTGGGCGGCTGGCCGGGCATGGAGATGGGTCTGAGCTCGCCGAGGACGATCATGCACAGCAGGACCCACAGGAGCGGTTCGGACATGAGCGCCTGGAGCTGGGCGAGGCCGAGTTCGAGGCTGGCGAAGACGAGCAGGCCCAGTCCGGCGAGCATGGTGCTCGCCATGTACAGCCAGAGTGGCGTCCCGACGCGGGGGCCGATGTCCCTGGTGCTGATGGGGTCCTTCATCCGTGGTCCTCGTGAGGGGGACGCGGAGGACGGCGGCACGCCTGGCGCCGTCGCTCCTGAGTGTCGAGGTTCCCACGAGACGGCCACCCCTCATAGCCGAATCCGGGATTTGGATGTGTCCACATCCGGGCGTTTAATGTCCAGCTTACGCGGTTTCATCACCAACTGTCGCATGCTCGGAACTATCCGTGAAACACGGTGCGTAATGGGGGTGGGTCGGCGGGGAGACACCCCGGACGCGGGTTCCGGGCCTGCCACGCGCGCTGCCGGGTGGGGCGCGGCGTGTTGCCGGCGGGGTTGCGGAGGGCACGGTCGCGGGGTCGTGGGGAGCGACGGTCCCGGCCGCCGCGCCCCGCGGCCGAGGCTAGGCGGGCTCCGTGTCCGCGTCGGCGGGCGGGTTGATCCGCGCCTCGGCGGCCGCGTCCGGGCCCGATTCGAGCAGGATCCGGAAGCCCTGCTCGTCGAGGATCGGCACGCCGAGCTTGACCGCCTTGTCGTACTTGGAGCCGGGGCTCTCCCCCGCCACCACGAAGCTGGTCTTCTTCGACACCGACGACGTCGCGCGCCCCCCGCGCTCGGCGATCGCCTCCTTGGCGCTGTCGCGGGTGAACCCCTCCAGTCCGCCGGTGACCACGACGGTGACGTCCTTGAGCGCGTCCGTCTCGTACTCGTCGGACCTCTCGTCCTCCATGCGGACACCGGCGGCGCGCCACTTGCGGATGATCTCGGCGTGCCAGTCGACCTCGAACCACTCGCGGACGGACCTGGCGATGGTGGGGCCGATACCGTCCACGGAGGCCAACTCCTCCTCGCTGGCCTCGCGGATGGCGTCGATCGAGCGGAAGTGGCGGGCCAGGTCCTCGGCGGCGCGGGGGCCCACGTGCCGGATCGAGAGGGCCACCAGGACCCGCCAGAGCGGCCTCCGCTTGGCCTCCTCCAGCTGCTCGAAGAGCTTCTCGACGGTCTTCTTCGGCTCCCCCTCCTTGTTGGCGAAGAAGGACACCACCTTGGGTTCGCCGGTCTTGGGATCGGTCTTGGGCTCGGAGGTGTCGGGGTCCAGGACGTAGGTGCGGATGGGCAGCAGTTGGTCGACGGTGAGGTCGAACAGGTCGCCCTCGTCACGCAGCGGAGCCTCGGCGGGTTCGAGCGGCTGGGTGAGCGCGGTGGCGGCGACGTAGCCGAGCGCCTCGATGTCCAGGGCCTTGCGTCCGGCGATGAAGGCGACCCGCTCGCGCAGCTGCCCCGGGCAGGAGCGGGCGTTGGGGCAGCGCAGGTCGACGTCGCCCTCCTTCTGCTGACCGAGCCTGGTGCCGCACTCGGGGCAGTTCTCCGGCATGACGAACGCACGCTCGCTGCCGTCCCGCAGGTCGGTGACCGGGCCGACGATCTCGGGGATGACGTCGCCCGCCTTGCGCAGGACCACGGTGTCGCCGATCAGCACGCCCTTGCGGGCGACCTCCTGGGCGTTGTGCAGGGTGGCGAACTCGACCTCCGATCCGGCCACGACCACCGGCTCCATCACACCGTAGGGGGTGACGCGACCGGTGCGGCCCACGCCGACCTTGATGTCGACGAGCTTGGTGGTCACCTCCTCGGGCGGGTACTTGTACGCGATCGCCCAACGGGGGGCGCGGCTGGTGGAGCCCAGGCGGCGCTGGAGGGAGAAGTCGTCGACCTTGACGACGATGCCGTCGATCTCGTAGGCGGGCACGTGGCGGTCGCGCTCGTAGCGGGCGACGTACTCGCGGACCGCGTCCATGGAGTCGACCACCTCGTAGCGGTCGCTGAGCGGTAGCCCCCACTCACCGAGGATCGTGTAGGCCTGGGACTGGCTGGTGAGCGCGACCCCCTCGGAGGAGCCCTCGCCGCCCGCCGGGGTGTAGGCGCCCACGCCGTGCACGATCATCGACAGCGGGCGCGTGGCCGTGACACGCGGATCCTTCTGCCGCAGCGACCCGGCGGCGGCGTTGCGGGGGTTGGCGAAGGGGTGCTCGCCCGCGTCGGTCATGCGCTTGTTGAGCTTCTCGAAGTCCTCGACCGGCAGGAAGACCTCGCCGCGCACCTCCAGGAGTTCGGGGGCCGGGCGGACGGACTCGTCGAGACGCTCGGGGACGACGTCGATGGTGCGGATGTTGAGGGTGATGTCCTCGCCGACGCGGCCGTCGCCGCGGGTGGCCGCGCGTACGAGGCGGCCCCTCTCGTAGACGAGGTCCACGGCCAGGCCGTCGATCTTCAGCTCGCACAGGTAGGAGCCCACGGGGACCTCGGCGCTGGCCCGGTCGGCCCAGGCGTTGAGCTCGTCGACGTCGAAGGCGTTGCCCAGGCTCTCCATCCGGACGAGGTGTTCGACCTCGGCGAAGTCGACGCTGATGGGGGCGCCGACCTTCTGGGTGGGCGAGTCCTGGTTGACGAGGATGGGGAAGCGCTGCTCGATGTCGCGCAGCTCGGCCATGAGGGTGTCGTACTCGGCGTCGGAGATGATCGGTTTGCCGAGGTAGTAGCGGTAGCTGTAGTCGTCCAGCTCCTGACACAGCTCCTCGTGGCGGGCGCGGACCTCGTCGGGGATGTGGGTGGTGTCGTCGTGCGCGCTCACGTCCTGCCTTTCTGCTGCTCTCGTGCTCGCCTGCTGCGTTCGCGGCCCCGGGGCGGGTCTACCCGCGGGGCTCGTCCCGCAGGACCCGGGCCCCCGCGCGTGCCGCGGTGAGGGCGGCGCGCGCGTACCCTGGCGAGGCACCCGCGAGACCGCACGTGGGGGTGGTGACCACCGCGCGGGAGAGCAGGTCAGGGGTGATTCCCAACCGGTTCCAAAGCTCGCGTACGGGATCGACGGTAGCGGCCGGGTCGGACAGTCGGGGGGACCTCGCCGACGACGTCCGTCGAGGGTGCCCCGCTCCTTCGCGGTGCCGCCCCCGGGCGGTGGCGGGCGACGGGCGGGCCGCCTCCTCGGGCGTGCCGTCGAGCGAGGGCACGACGCCGAGCAGCAGACCGACACCGGCCTCGACGGCGGTGCCGAGCATCTCGTCGTGGTCGCGGTCGAGCAGCAGGGCGTTGAGGCTGAGAACCCGGGCGCCGCTGCGACGCATCAGGTCGATGGGGACCCCGGCGGCGCAGCAGTGGGCGGCGGGGACGGCCCCGGCGTCGTCGAGGGCGGCGAAGAGGACGCGCAGGGCGGCCTCGACGTGGAGGCGGTCGACGGCGGGCAGGCGGCCGTACCCGCTGGCGGTGGGGAGGGAGCCGAGGAGGACTGCGGGCAGGGAGGGTTCGTCGACCTGGACGAGCAGGCGCGCACCGGGCACGCGCCTGCGGACCTCGGCGACATGGGCGAGGACGCCCTCGAGGTGCGACTCGGCCAGGTCGCGGCGGGCGCCGGGGTCGGAGACCAGGCGTTGGCCGGAGCGGAGTTCGATCGAGGCGGCGAGGGTCCAGGGTCCGGCGACCTGGATCTTGAGCGTGCCCGCGAAGCCGTGCGCGTGTTCGGTGAGGGCGTCCAGGTCGTAGGACATGAGGCTGGTGGCGCGGGCGAGGTCGCGGCCCGGGCTGTCGGCGACCCGCCATCCGCTGGGCTGGACCTCGAGGGGGAAGTCGACGAGGAGCCCGCCGGTGCGGCCGATCATGTCGGCGCCGACGCCGCGCGCGGGAAGTTCGGGCAGGTGGGGGAGGTCGGGGAGTTCGCCGAGGATGGTGCGTACGGCCTCGTCGGGGTCCTCCCCCGGCCAGGACCCGACACCGGTCGCGGAGGCGTCGGGCCAGGGGTAGGGGTACTGTTCGCTCACGTTGCCCAAGGTTAGGGCAACGGAGGGCGGGCGGCGCGTGATGACGGGCGGTCCGTGTCCCCGACCCTCGCCCGGACCGGACGGACCGGGCGGCGCGGCCCGCGCTGCTGGCCGCGCGGAGGTGACGCTGGTGCGCGAGCAGTACCGGCTTTGACACGCCGCTGGCCGCGCGCGGGGGCGACCTGAGGCCCGGCGGGTCAGGGCGGCGCGTGATGGCGGATGCCGCTCGTGTCCACAGGCGGGGGATGGCCCTGGCCGGACCGGAACACTGCGGGGGATACTCGTTCGGGGGTTTCAGGTGCCCTGACCGGGGGTTCGCGGCGCCCCCGCCATCGAGCGTAGGCGCTGATCCCTACTCGGCGCCAGCAACCCGTGACGGCCTGTGGACAACCGTCCGGTCGGCGTCCTCCGGCCCCAGGGGAGGTTCGGCCGAGGGCTCCTCCGGGGGAGGTTCGGCCGCGGGGTCGGATGCGGCGGTGCCGGCCCGATCACGTGTCCCGGCCCGCATCCGATCACGGCGCCGCGCCCGCAGCACGAGCGCCCCGACGATCACGGCCGCCAGCGCCGTCACCCCGACCGCCACCCACGGCGAGTTCAGGAACAGCGCCCACCAGGCCCCGACGACGCCGGAGAACACCACCGACCACAGGCCCGCCCAGATCAGCGATCCGAGGACCATCGCGAGGAGGTAGCGTCCGAACCGCATCCGCATCGCGCCCGCCGTCAGGTTGACGGCGGTCTGCACCCCCACGGTGAGGAAGCTCAGGGTCACGACGGGGGCGCCGTAGCGGTCGATGCGCTCACGTGCGGCCTCCAGGCGCGGGCCGAGCCGCCTGCCCGTCCGGCTCCGCGACACGCCCTCGCCCAGTCCCCGGCCGATCCAGTAGGTGGCCTGGACCCGGAGCAGGATCACACCGAGCAGCGTGAAGTAGACGAGCCAGAAGGGCTGCCCCTCCAGGAAACCGAACGCATGCATGGACCAGGCCCCCCTCATCTCGCCGCAACTATGCTATGCCTTACCTAACCTCGGCAAGGGGTGTGCGGGCGCTGTCGAGGGTGTTCCTTCCGACAGTCCAGGTCACGGCAGGGGCGACGGGCGGGCCGAAGCGGCCCGGGAACCCCGGGGACACCGGCTATCCGGCCGCTCCCGCGACCCCGGACCCGGCCTCCTCCGCCCTCGCGGTCGCCGCGATCGTCGCCGACCCGAGCACGGTGTCGCCGTCGTAGACCACCACCGCCTGCCCCGGCGCCACACCCGTGGCGGGCTCGGCCAGCCGCACCTGTAGTTCGGGCCCGTCCGCGCCGTCGCGCTGCACGACGCTGGCCGGGTACACCTCCCCGTGGGCACGCAGCTGCACCCGGCAGTCGGTCGGCTCGGTCAGCGGCGCGCACCCGCTCCACACCGGCCGTACCCCGGTGATCCGGTCCACCCTGAGGGAGGCGCGCGGCCCCACGGTGACCGTGTTGTTCACCGGCTCGATCGACAGCACGTAGCGCGGATGCGCGGCCCCGCCGAGCCCCAGCCCCTTGCGCTGGCCCACGGTGAAGGTGTGCGACCCGTCGTGGGTGCCGACCACGTTGCCGTCCTCGTCCTGGATCGGCCCCGGCCTGGCGCCGATCCTCCGGTTGAGGAACCCGGCCGTGTCTCCGTCGGCGATGAAGCAGATGTCGTGGCTGTCGGGCTTGTCCGCCACCGACAGGCCCCGGCGTTCGGCCTCGGCGCGCACCTCGTCCTTGGTGCAGTCGCCCAGCGGGAACATGGCGTGGTCGATCTGTTCGGCGGTGAGCACGCCCAGGACGTAGGACTGGTCCTTGCGCCCGTCGACACTGCGCACCAGGCGCCCGTCGATCTTGCGCACGTGGTGCCCGGTGGCCACGGCGTCGAAGCCCAGGGCGACCGCCCGGTCCAGCACGGCCTCGAACTTGATCTTCTCGTTGCACCGCAGGCACGGGTTGGGCGTGTTGCCCGACTCGTACTCCGCGACGAAGTCCTGGACGACCTCGCGGTCGAACTCCTCGGACATGTCCCACACGTAGAAGGGGATGCCGATGACGTCGGCGGCGCGCCGGGCGTCGTGGGAGTCCTCCACCGTGCAGCAGCCCCGCGCCCCCGTGCGGTAGGACTGCGGGTTCTTGGAGAGCGCCAGGTGAACGCCGGTGACGTCGTGGCCCGCCTCGGCCACCCGGGCCGCGGCGACCGCGGAGTCGACCCCGCCGGACATGGCTGCCAGTACACGCAAAGTCATAGTGCCGTCCAGCGTATGCGGCGCACGGGGGTCCCGGCCACGCGAACACCTCACCCCCGGCCGCGTCCGCACGGCTCCGGCGGCACCCGCCCGGTCCCGGCCGGGACCGCCCCGCGTCGGGCCCTCCCCCTCGCGGTGCCCGGCGAGGGTGGTCGCGGGCTTCTGCGAAAATCGTTGTATGGCTCTGTTCCGTCGTCGCCGCTCCGCCGACTCCACCACCGCCGTCACCGCCTTCTGGGACGCCTGGCCCGGGATCCGTGAGGTCCTGGCCAACGCCGTGGAGTCCGCCCAACCGGTCCCGGACGAGGTCTCCGACCGCGTCACCTCCCTGGTCAAGGGCATCCACCCCGACCTCGACTGGGAGGTGGGGCGCCCGCCGGAGCAGAAGGGCGGTGACATCGAGGACCTGGACCTCTCCCCGGACGTCGACCCGAGCGCGCTCCTGGAGCAGCTCGCCGCGCTGGACGACCCGTCCAGACTGACCGGCGGCCCCACCTACGCCATGACGCTGCGCCCCGGCCCCTCCGACGACGCCCGCGTCATGTCCGAGCGCTGGGCCCGGTCGGCCCCCGACGACGAGCAGTGGGCCTTCCAGCCGGTCCGCCCGGCCGACCACGAACGCCTGTCGTCGGTGCTGACCCTGGACGACCACGAACTCGACCTGTCGCACGTGTCGGTGTCCCTGCGTGTGAACCAGGCCACCGGAAAGATCGAGGTCGGCGTCTACCACCCCGACAACATGTTCCTGCCCGAGGAGGTGCGCGAGGGGGTGGCCGAACACGTCACCCTCCTGGCGCTGGGCGAGGACGACGTGGTGCGGTGGATCGGCAGGATCGACTCCCTGGACGAGCCGCCGCTCGACCCGCTGCCGCCCACGTCGATGCCCTCCGTGGCGCGGCAGATGGCCGACCTGCTGGGCGGCGCCGACGGCTGGGTGACCCTGGAGGGCACACACCCGCTGTTCGGCGCGGTGCGCATCCTGATCCGCCACCCGCTCACCCGCCGCGACTTCCCCGCGTTCTCCCTCTACGTGCAGGTGGTCGTTCCGTTCGCCACCATGGACGCCGAGAAGCGCCCGATCGAGGCGTCCGAGGCCGCCCTCGGCGACCTGGAGGCGCGTCTGGAGGGCGTGCTCCGGGAGAACGGGGCCCTGTTCGCCCAGAAGACCGAGCGCGGGGAGCGCCACTACCACTACTACCTGGACCCGGAGTCGGGGGTCCTGCCCGAGTTCGAGGCCCAGCTGGTCGACTGGCCGGAGGGCAAGGTCAAGCTCCGCAGCGAACTGGACCCGGACTGGGCGTGGTTCAACGCCTTCCGCCGCCAGTACCGGCGTGAGCTGGGGTCCTAGGAGGCGTCCGACCGCCCTCGTCACGGGGGAGGGTCTCCGGCGGGGAGGGGCCCCGGCGGAAGGGTCAGGAGGGGAACAGTTCGCCCCTCCTGACGCGCGGGGAAAAAATTCCGGTGGACTCCCCCTCAACACCGGCCGTTGACCGGATCCCGACCCTGGGGGCGGAACGTCAAGCCCGGATCCGGCGCTGCACATCTGGCGCCCAAGCCTGAACAGGCGTAACGTGTCCTCCCCGCCAGAAGGGTGATCCGGGTTGTGATGGACGATGTGCTGACACGATCGCCCACACGCCGACCGAGAGGGTCCGCGGTCGGCGCGTTCCTCACCCTGTGCCTGATCGGATCCCCGCTGATGGCGCTGTTCCCGATCGGCGTCTGGAAGGCCGCCCGGGCGCTGACGCTGAGCGGCGCGATCCCGTGGGTCCTCCTGCTCGCCCCGGTGATCGTCGGGGCCATCCTGCTGATGCTGTGGCTGTCGGCGCGCTGGCTGGAGGGGACGGGTATCGACCACCCCACCTCGATCGCCGCTCTCGTGACCGGTACCGCCATGGCCACACCGGTGGTGGTGGCGTACCTGGCCCCGGCGGCCACCCCGTTACCCGGCGGCCTCACCGTCAACATCGTGTTCCTGACCGGGATGATCAGCACCGCCGCCGTGGGCGCGTGTCTGCTGGTCGAACGGCTCCCGTCACCGCGGCCGCCCGGCCCGCTGGCCGCCGTGGCGGTGGTCGCGTCGGCCCTGGTGGCGCTCCCCCTGGTGTCGGACCTGGTGCGTGTGTGGGCGGGTGTCGAGCGCGCACGGGAGCAGATCTCCGGGTTCGACCACACGATCGGTGTCCTCGACCATCCCGACTGGGCGCCGGCACGCGTCCACGAGATCAACGACGGGCTGCGGATCACCTACCGGAACGAGGAGGGCGCGACGGTCCACGTGCTGTCGTGGGGCGGCTCGGAGGTGCTCGACCCTCACGGCGAGGGCGTTCGCGCCGGCTGCGACTTCCCGGGGGTACGGTGCCGGAAGACCGACGGGACGGTCCTCGTGGACCGGGGGCCGGGCACCCCGAACGAGCTGCGCGTCCGGTTCGACGAAGGCGCCGTCGTCAGTGTGATCTCGGAGCCGGACGGCGCCCCCGCCGACCTCGTCGACCTGGCCCCGGCCGTGCGCCCGGAGGAGGCCGGTGAGCGTGATCGCCTCGCCGAGTCCGTCACCGACCGGGCCCTTCCCCGGCCGGTGTCCCGCCCGCTCTCCTGACCGGCGTCCTGACCGGTTTTCCGCGTTCTCCCGCGCGCGTGGTCACTCTGTGCGACGATCACCACCATGGGTGAGAAGACACGCCGCGTCGCGCTCCTGCGCCACTCCACGGCCAGTTGGTCCCGCGACTCCGACCACGAACGTCCGCTGTCCGAACGCGGGCGCGAACAGGCCCCCGCGGCGGGCCGCTGGCTGGCCCGGAACGGTCTCGGCTTCGACCTGGTCCTGAGCTCGACCGCGACCCGCTGCCGGGAGACCTGGGGGCTCGCCGAACGGGAACTGTCCGCGCCCTCCAGAACCGTCTTCGACGAACGGCTCTACGAGGCCGCCCCGGGCGACCTGGTCGCCCTGCTCCACGAGACCGACGACGAGGTGGACGACCTCCTGATCGTCGGCCACAACCCCGGCCTGCACTGGCTCGCCGACGCCCTGACCGGTGAGGCCGACGGCGATCTGCTCCCCCGCCTGAACCTCTCGGGCTTCCCCGCCAGCTCGGTCGCGCTCCTCACCTTCCAGGGCCCCTGGCACGAGGTGGAGCACGATGTCGGCCGACTCGTCGCCTACTGGACCCCGTCCGGCTGACCGAAGCGCCGAGCGGCGCGCGTGGCGTCCCGCGCCCGGGCCGGGACCCCCGGTCCGGCGTACGGACCGGACGGCGCCGGGGACGGTGAGGCGTCGGGGTGTGGGGAGAACCCGGATCCCGGGCCTCCCCACCTGGCCCGCCGGGCGAGGCCGAGGGTCAGCGGTTGTCACCGAAGAAGTGGTCCGTGGCCGCGTCCGTGGCCGCGCCGCCCGGATCCTCGACGATCCCTCCGACGGTGCCGGCCTGCTCCTGGAAGCCCTGCGCGGTCTCGGCCGCTCCGCCGAGGGCCTCCTCACCGTAGCCCTGGGCGGTCTCGGTGGCGGTGCCCATCGCGTCCTCTCCGAAGGACTGCGCCGTCTCCTGTGCGGCGCCCAGACCGCTGCCAGCCTCGGCCACGGTGTCGGAAACCCCCTGGGCGACCTCCTCGGTGGCTCCTCCGAAGAGGTCCTTGAACCAATCGATCACGTCGTCGAACATCGCTCACTCACTCCATAGGGTTGGCCTCTTCCTACCCCCTCGATATAAGCGCACCGTAAGGGGTCGGATCAGCGATGTGATCACGTGGCGGAGCGGTACTCACCGGTCACGTGTGCCTGAGCGCGTCAGGCCCCGTTCGGACGGCCCGGGTCCGACCACCGGTCGGTCACCACGAAACGGGCGGGCCACCGTGCTTCCGTGTGCGCCGGCTTCCCTCCGGCACGGGGTGTGCGGGAGTGGGAGCAGGGGACTCGGCGCCCAGGTCATCCCAGGCCCCTGTCGGGTACCGGGGTACACGGCCGACATCTTCCGGGGCGCTCGGCACACGGAACCGTCGGAGATCGAACGGCGAGCCGAAGGTCGCATGGCCCGACGCGGCATCCCGGTTCGCCCGAACCCCGGACGCCTCCACGCGGTCATCGACGAGGCCCTGTTCCCACGCCCGGTCGGCGGACGGAAGGTGGTGGTCGACCAGTCGAAACACTCGCCACACAGCTCGGCTTCCGAACAGCGGCTCCAGAGGCTCCCTCCCCACCGGACGGGCGGGCGGCCCTGCTTCTCCAGGACCCGCTCAGCTCCGATCGCCGCCTGAACCCACCACACGCACGACGCCCGGACGCCGCCTCCCTCGGGCCCTCCGGGTGTCCGGCTGTCCCCCACCGCTAGTTCTCACTCACGGGCGGGCTCATCGGCTGCCCGTCGCGCTCGCGCACCAACCGCTCAAGCCGCTCGACCTGCCGGCTCAGCTCGGCGAGCCGGTCCATCACCACCCTGTGCTGGACCTCCTCCAACTCCTGGTCCTCGGCCCACATGGCCTTGTCGACCTCCTGCTCCATCGACGTGACGATCACCCCGATCACGAGGTTGAGGATGATGAAGGTCGTGATCACGATGTAGACGACGAAGAACATCCAGCCCATGGGGTGGTGGGCGAGGACGGCGTCGGCGACGTCCGGCCAGTTCTCCGTGGTCATCACCAGGAACAGGGTGTACAGGGTCGTCCCCAGGTCCCCGAAGTACTCCGGCACGTTCTGACCGAACAGCTGGTGCCCAAGCACGGCCGCGGAGTAGATGATCACCAGGAGCAGACCGATGACGGTTCCCATCCCGGGCGCCGAGCGGAACAGGGCCGTGATGATCATCCGCATCTGGGGGACCACGCTGATGATCCGCAGAATCCGCAGGACGCGCAGCACCCGGAGCACGGAGAAGGGGCCGGTCGCGGGGATCACGGAGACCACCACGACGAGGAAGTCGAACCAGTTCCACGCGCTGCGGAAGTACCGGCCCCGCCAGGCGTGGATCTTGAGCGCCAACTCGATGACGAAGACCCCGATGAAAACGCGCTCCACCACGAGAAGATACGGAAGGACGGAACCTCCGTAAGTGGCCCATCCCAAAACGGCGGCGTTGGCGAGAATCACCAGAAGCATCAGCGTGGAGAACCACCGGCCCTCCACCATGCGTGTGACCTGGTCACGCCGCAACGTCACGCCCCCTCGGTAAATTGCACCCCCATTCGGGCGACCAGCGACCAAATATATCGAAGGAGTCGGCCTACCTTTCAGACCACTTCCCGCCCAACCGAAAGCGGACGTGGTCCACGGGCGTGGTCACCCCAGAGCGGCGTCGGGGGCCTCCTGCCCGGGTGCGACGTCCCACACCCCGGTTTCGGACGAAGGTCGCTCCCCAGCGCCGAAGACCGGAAGTGACACGGCCGCACGCCACCCCCGGATACGGACCGGCGAAACCCCGGGGACGCCACGGGGACCGGGAGGAGAAGGACGATTCCCGCAGGGCGGGGAGCCGCTGGTATCTTCGCACCTGGCCACGGCGAGGGAGCCCGAGCCGCCGGACAGCGCCCGCGACCGAGGAAGATGCATGCCGGAGCTGAAGTACTTCACCGGGTCGATGAACTCGGGTAAGAGCACGATGGCTCTCCAGGAGCACCACTCACGCGGCGGCGAGGGCGTGCTGTACACGAAGCAGGACCGCGCCGGGTCGGGCATCATCTCCTCGCGCCTGGGCCTGACGTCGCCCGCCGTCGAGGTGGGTGACGACCTGGACCTGTACGACGACATCGCCGAACGCAAGGCCCCGTACGTGATCTGCGACGAGGCGCAGTTCCTGTCGTTCAAGCAGGTAGGCCAGCTCGCCGGAGTGGTCGACGGGATGCGCATCGACGTGTACTGCTACGGGATCCTCACCGACTTCCAGGGGCAGCTGTTCCCGGGGTCGAAACGCCTGGTGGAGCTGGCTGACAGGATAGAGGTACTTCCCGTGTACGCGCGCTGCTGGTGCGGTGCGCGCGCGACGCACAACGCGCGGGTCGTGGACGGCGTGATGGTCTACGAGGGAGAACAGGTGCACATCGGAGGCAACGAGTCGTACACGACGCTGTGCCGCCACCACTTCATGGCCGGTGTCGCCTGAGCCAGGTCAGGGCTGACTCACTCCGGGATAACTCTGAAAAATCTTTCGTGGAGACGACCGATCAAGGCATCTGCTTGACGCTGGAAATCGAATTCTGGAACAATACCCTGTTCCACACTTCCCGGGTCCCCTGCGAAAATCACAGTATATACCGCACTTCGCGTTCGGGATACTACAATGTATTTGGACACACCACTGGCGCTCTCCCCATAAATGGAGTGAGAACCATCAGACCATTCATGATCAGCTCGGGACTTGACCGACACCAGCTCACTCTCCACCTCGTCAAGTCGCTGCGCCAGCATGTCTTTGGCCACGCGGTCGCGGTTTTGGGCCGGATCATAGATTATGGCGTTAAAGTTAAAATCAAAAACCCACTGACTGGTGGATCCGTACTGCGGAGTTACATCGAAACTACACTGCCCCGAGACCACCCTGAGGTCCTCACTGCCATAGCCAGGATCCTGAGCATCATCTGAATGCTCTACACTCAGAGTATTCCGAATATCGATATCAGATATATTAACCAGATAATCTGAGCAGAGATCCAATGCCCCCGGCTCCAACTCCTCACGTGGCTGCGCTGACTGTACTACCACTGGAACGCCTTCGTCATTAGAGGAGATTCCAGATACCGCTGTGGTGAGCAGCAAGTTCAGAACCCCGACAATTGCACCGAAGACACCGAAGGCGGCTAGAGTCCCACAACCGAAAACAGCGACCGCAGCCCGCCAACCGTGCAGGCCCTTCTTCCGAACCGGCTCCTTCGTGTCAGCCACGGTTATCAGCTGCCTCCAACTGAGCGAGCACGTCAGGGTGTTGCGACGGACGTGTGAAGCCCAGGATGTCCGAGCGGTTGGGGTCATCGTACTCGCGGACCGCGATCGGGCCGCAGTTGGTGCACCAGGCCTCCACCATCAGGCCGTCACCGATCACCATTCCCACGTGCCCGGGACTCGGCTGATCGTGTGTTGTTACATCGAAGAAGACCAGGTCACCCGGCTGTTCCTCTCCCGCCGGAATCCTGGGGCCGAAACTCCACTGCTCCTGTGAGACCCGGGGGATGGTGAGTCCGACACTCTCATAGGCCTTCATCATCAGACCCGAGCAGTCGTAACCCGTCGGTCCCGTGCCGCCCCAGATATAGGGCTTGCCCCGCTGGGCCAGGGCCCAGTCGACCACCGCCTGTGTGATCTCGTCCGGCGCCCGCCCGATCGGCAGCCCCTCGGTGTCCAACTCACAGAGCACCGCCGTGCGGATGGAGTTCGACGTGTTGAAGTCGCCATCGGCGTAACGCTCGGCCCACTCCATCACGTCGTCCACGTACCACCAGGCGTGGTTGTAGCCGAAGATCGCCTGTCGGACGTCGTCCTGCAGTCCGTGTGCGATCAGGTAGTCCGCAGCGGCAGGGATCGCGTCCGCCGGATCGTAGACGTTGACGATGCCGTCGCCGTTGCCGTCGAGACCGTAACCTTCGTCCGGCCGATCGTCGACCGCCTGGATCGGCTCGCCACCCCAGCTGTTACCGGCGGCGGAACCGTCCAGGGCGCCGAACTGCATGGGCCCCGCCGCGCCCCAGTCGTTGTGCCCCTCGGTGATCCCCGGGCCGTCCCACCGGCCGTGATGGGATTCGACCTGGCCGACCCCGGCGAGGATGTTCCAGGGAATCCCCCGATCCTCTCCCGCCTCCATGTACAGCTCCAGGTAGTTCTCCGGGATGGAGTCCATGGCGTAACCGCTGGCGCCGGGCTGTTCGGCGTCGGCGTTGGGTCCGCAGGCGAGCCCATTCGCCAGGTAGCTACCGATCTGCTGCGTCGAGTTGGTGATCACCGGAACCATGAACATGGTCAGCAAGATCATCAGGGCCACCACGGTCGCGGCCGTCACTCCGACCCACGCGCCCGTAGCGCCTGAGTCGGAGGGGGGCGTGGGGGTGGGGGTGAAACGGGGGAACAAGGGTTACTCCTCCCCGAACTGTCCTACGTCGGCGGGTTGGAAGTCGAACACCCGCCAGGTGCCGCCCTCTCGGACGACGGTCACCGCGAACTCACCGAGGTTCTCGTCGAACTGGGCGTCTCCGGTCTCGGTGATGGACTGTGCCGTCACCACGAAGGTGATGGAGTCCTCGCCGAAGGTACGGATCCGATCCACCTCAGCGCGGCCTTCGGCCACGGCCTCGGCCTCCGACATCTCCTCCCAGAACGCGCCGACGCGGCTGCTGTCTGACAGGATCTCGGCGTACTGGTCGGTGGCCAGTTCCTCCATGACACCGAAGTACGCCTCCGGGGACTGGGAGTAGTCGATGGTTCCGTATGCCTCGGAGAACTCCCTCGCCGTGGCACCGGCCGCACGGAGTTCGTCCTCCTCGAACGGGAACCACGTGAGGACATCGACGTCGTCCTCGTCCGTGGTGGTGATCGGACTCGGCTCGACCGTGGACAGGCCGTCGAGCGACGAACCGCCGCCTGCCCCGTTCCCGGCCGACCGCGCCTCCTCGGGAGCGGTGGAGGGTTCCTCAGGGTCATCACCGCCCCCACCGAGACCGCCGAGGGTGAAATAGAGGCCGAACGCGACCAGGCCCACGATCAGGCCGATGAAGACCAGCCGCTGGGCGCGTTCGGACAGAGAGTTGGGCATCGTTCGGGGCCTTCGTACGTCAGTCGTCGTTCAGCCAGAAGGGAACGTCGCGCTTGCGGTCCCTGGTCCGGGAGGAGCTGCTCTCCCCCCAGAACGGAGTGATGGGTGCGTCATTCTTGCGTTGGCCGGATCCGGTCAGCCATCCGCCGTCCCCGTCACCTCGGCCTCCGCCGCTCGAAGGGGCCGGACGGGCTGGCCGCTGCGGCGCGGGGCGTTGCCGACGCTCCCTCGGCGTCCCCCAGCGGGAACCCCGACTACCGAAGCTGCCCTTCGCCGGAGTCTCCTCCCGGCCGTTGAAGATGCCTCGTCCCGTGCCGGGTTCCGGCCGCTCGGCGCTCGCGGCACGCCCGCTGGAAGAGGAGGCGCCTCCGCCGAACAGGGACCCACTGCTCCCGCCTCCACCGTTGTCCCGACGGTCAGCAGGCCCCCGACCACCGGAGTCCGTACCGAACACGGAGGACCAACCACTGTCCCCGGTACCGGTGTAACCGCCGGTCGGCCGGGGCGGGATCGAGGCACCACCGCTCAGGCTCGGTGCCTGTTCACTGCTCCGCCCGGTGTTCTCCGAACGTTGGCTCCCACCGGAAGAGGTGGAGCCGGAACGGTGGACGTTGAGCGGAGGGGGCGTTCGTTCACCGCGCACGCGCCCGTAGCCCGCCGCTCCGCGTGCCCGCACGCCGTCGCCCCTGGACGGAGCGCCTTCGCCGGAGGCTTCCTCCCCGCTTCCGACTCCCCCTTCCAGGGCACCGTTCTGCGCACCAGGTACTCCGCCACCCGCTGGCACTCCGGAGGCAGCCGCGGCGATCTGCGGAGCCCTCCGCAGCCCCCACGCCTGGGCCTTGAGGTTGGCCATCGGGGGAAGGACCACAGCACTCTTGCTGAGGGCCTGGCTCTGCGCGGCGTCGTTGACGATGCGCGAGGTGAAGGTGTTGGCGTTGACGGATGTGAAGAGGTACGCGAAGGGCTTGCGGTAGACGAAGAGAGCGACGGTGAACAGGGCAAGCAGGATCATCTGCAAGCCCCACCCGAGGGTGCTCGACATGACCATCCCGTAGCACATCACGAGAAGGGAGATCAGGAGCACGATGAAGATCTGCTTGAGCAGGAAACCGACCATCAGTTCCACCCACCTCAGCAAGACCATACGCCCATAGCCCGGATGGATACCGATGAGCAGGAAGATGGGAGCGAGGAGAAACAGGAGCAGGAAGGCGATCTTCAGAACAATCAGTGCCACAGATCCAGCAAGAATCAGTCCACCTGCGAAGATCGCCGCAAAAAGGGCGAGTGTGGAAACTCCGAGTCGGCTACCCTGATCCTCTCCCGAGAATAGCGGGTACACGCTGGGGTACGTTGATTCAATGTCTGCGGCAATGGTTTCGTAGTTCTCTTGTTTCTCGGCAACAAGTTCCGCAGGGTCAATTTCCCCATCGGCGATCTGCTGCTGCTCAATTCGACTGATTGCCTGTGCAGCGATCAAGTTGGAAGCGTGATCGATGGAGGCATCCTCGGCCAAACTGTCATTGCCGAACTGCCCCGCCACCCACGGCTGACAGACCAGACTCGACCACAGCATGTCAGCGTTCCGTCGGACCTGGAAATCCGCCTCGGACTCCCATTCCGCCCGCTCCGGCGCCTCGGCTCCGGCCGGACATGTGCCCGAGCCCCCTCCGTACGGCACCTGGCCCACCGTGCTGGTCACCAGCTGACTTCCGGAATTCACCAGGCCGCTGGCCATACCCATGATCTGCGCCGGGTTCACCAGGATCCACATGCCGAGCCCGATGGCCGCGACCATCCAGACCGTGGACTCGATGGTGAGCGTGACACGCTTCCGGATCAGCCCGTACCACCCGAGCCAGATGGCACCGAGGATGACGATCGTCGGGATGAGCGGGCGCCAGATGCCCTCCCGCAGGGTGACGACGACGTTCTCCACCAGCTCGTTGAAGCTCGCCAGCAGACCGTCCGAGGTGGCCGCCTGGTAGACGGTGATCGTGGACTGGTTGATGGTCTTGGACAGGTCCCACGCCGTGTTGGCGAGCGTGGCCTGGGCACCGTTGGAGATCCCGTCGACACACGACTCGGTGATCATGTGCCACTGGGTTCCGGCCGTCCCGTACTGCCCGTACATGCTCGCGTCGGGCGGCAGACCGTCGGGCGACCCCTGGATCTCGGACTGCGACGGCGGCGGAACCAACAGACCGTCCGACCCGCTCCCCGCCGCCTCCGGCAGCGGCGCGGGTTCTCCGGGGCACAGCGTGTTCGCCTGTGCCGTCGTCGCCGGAAGCACGACGAAACCGACCATCAGCAGGAACATCATCAGTAGGCGTCGCCATCCGCGCCGTCGGACGTGCTGATGCGTCATCTGCTGGCTCCTGCGTCGTGGTTCGGGCCGAGGGTCGATGGCAGGCACGGTGACTCCGCCCGCGCGCAGGCCGTCGCCAGACCGCGCACGGGCACAGCCCCCGCATGTCCTTACCCCATCCTCTATGGTGCTTCATCGGTGGGTCGGAAGATGAGTGCAACGCGTCGGGATTTCCGGTTCCTACCGACACTCCACCCCACGAGGCCGGTGTGAAGCAACGCAACACCCGCGTTTCCGCAGGTAACAGACATCAAGGGACTTCCGGAACACCCATAAATCACCAGGCCACAATTTAGTACCCCAGCCATGAGTATGAGCGGCGTCACATCCACTTTCACCATCAAAAATGGACATACGCCCATCAATCGGACTTGCGTTCGCTCTTCGATCCGGCTTCCGAAGCACCCGCAGCCCCTATTGCCGCCCGGCCGAAAACCATCGACCGGTGTCGCCCATCCCACCGGGTACGAACCCTCGCCCCCATCTCCGGAGACCCTCGCGTGCCCCCTCCACCCCAGGCGGCTCCACCGCACCACCCCCGTCCCAGCCCGTGGCGACCCACAACCCCCAGCCCCGGCGGCACACGTGCCGTCCTCCTCGTGGTCGGTCCGCTCCACGCCCCGATCGCCTCGGGGTGCTCCAGCCTCACCGGTCTGGATCGGGCGGGACCTCCTTCACCGGGAGGCTCTCCCGGTGTTCGGCGCCGTCCCGGGACGGGAGGGCGAACGGACCGCCCTCCCCCGGCCGACGGTCGACCACCGGCACTCCCGACCCGTGACCCGCGACAGCACACCGAAGGCCCCACCATGTCACCCTCCCCTCCCCCCCAATCCTTCAAAGCCCGGTGCGGGCCCGAGGCCCGCGCCCATGCGACCGAGCCGCTCCGCGACCGTCACGCTGTTCGTCGGCGGCCTGGTGTACGTCCTGTTCCTCCTCCTGACCCTCGGCTATCTCCGGTTCAGCGTCGTCCTCGATCTGGACCGCCACGGCTCGGCGGAGGGTCTGTCCACCGCCCTGTGGGTCGTTCTCCTCCTCGGCGTCTCCTGCTTCGCCCTCCTGGTCTCCGTCCTCCAGCGGGCCCGGGCACCGCGGCCCGTCGTGACCACCGCGCTCCTGACCGGCATCGTGGTCCTGGGCCACCTCCGGTGGTGGGTCACGGTCCCCGCACCCGCCCCCGGGCTCCTCTTCGACGTCCCCACCACGACCGTGGGGGTCCTGGTCACCACGCTGGCGGTCCTGGGCGTCATCGCCGCCGCTCCCGAGCGCACGTTCCTGTGGGTGCTCGTGGCCGTCGTCGCCGTGGCGGCGCTCCGTGCCGGGGTGGACTGGAGGATCCACGTCGGGCGGGAGCGGGAGGGTTTCGACTCGCTGCTGGCCGAACTCTCCGGGTACCCGGACCCGATGGCACTCCTGGCGGCCGACGGATGGACACCGACCTCCGCCTCCGTCCACCACGGCGGCGGCGTGTCGGTCCGGTACGAGGACGCGGACGGCCGCGAGGTCCTGGTCACCAGCCACGCGGCCCCCGGCTCCGAGGGCGCGGAGGACGGCGTCCCCCTGGACTGCGACGGCGCCGCCGACCCCGCCCTCGTCGACTGCGAGGAACTCGGCGGGGGCGGCCCCGGCGCGTTCCTCCTGCTGACCTGGGAGTCGTTCCACGAGGAGTTCCACGGTATCCGTCTGGAGTGGGAACCGGACATCGTCGTCGAGGTCGCCGCGCCTCTGCCGGGCGTGTCCGGCCACGCGGGCGACGACGTCCACAAGCCCTCCGAGGTCACCACCGACGAGCTCCGCGCGCTCTCCGGACGGCTGCGCGCCGCGGAGGACGGCGACGCCCTCGCGCTCACCGAGCAGATCACCGGAGGTCCACGCCCGTGACCGCACCTCCGACCGGCGGGCACGGACCGCGTGGCCGCGGGAGGCGCCCCGAAACGCCCGGTCGCGGCGGTGACCGCAATCGGTCAGCTCCCGTGCCCCCGACGACGGCCGTGACGGTCCGACTTACAGTGAGATGGGCTCCGATGTCGGTAACACACGGCACGATCCAGGACGGTAGGGCCCTTCTCGGATAGATTGGCCTGCGCATCGTCCCCCACCCCCAGAAGGGATGCGCCCCCATGTCGCCTGACGGTCGTTCCTCCGTGGGTCGCTACGAACTACGGGAGCGGCTCGGCGCGGGCGGAATGGGAACGGTGTGGCGCGCCTGGGACCCCGCCCTCCAGCGCGACGTGGCCGTCAAGGAGGTTCTGCTCCCCGAGGGGATGGACCCGGACGCCCGCGCGGAGGCGCACGCGCGCAGCATGCGCGAGGCCCAGGCGACCGCCCGGATCAACAGCACGGCGGTGGTCGCCGTCCACGACGTGCTCGACGACGGCGAGAGCCCCTGGATCGTCATGGAGCTGCTGTCCGGGTCCTCGCTCCAGCAGCACCTGGACGCGCACGGCCCCATGACGGTGACCAGGGTCGAGGAGATCGCCCGGTCGGTCCTGGACGGACTGCGCGCGGCCCACGCGGTCGGGGTCACGCACCGGGACATCAAGCCCGCGAACATCATGCTCACCGCCGACGGCCGGACCGTGCTGACGGACTTCGGCATCGCGAACGTCGACGGCAGCACGGCGCTCACCCAGACCGGCGTGTACATCGGATCCCCGGAGTACATGGCCCCCGAACGGTTCGAGGGGGAGCGCGCGTTGCCCGCGTCCGACCTGTGGAGTCTGGGCGTCACCCTGTACTCGCTGCTGGAGGGGCGCACACCGTTCAAGCGGGACACCATCACCGGCATCATCAGCGCGGTCCTGACCGCTCCCCTGCCGCCTCGGCTGCCCACGCCCGACCCCGGTGACCGTTCGGCCAGCACGCCGCTGCACGCGTTGGTCGCCGCGCTGCTGAACCGCGACGCGTCGGCGCGGCCCACCCCGGCCGAGGCGCTCGCCCTGCTGGACCGCGAGAAGGCGGCCTGGAAGGCGCGGACCGCCGAACCCGAGGGCGCGCCCGCTCCCGGGCCGCACACCCCCGCCAGCGGCCCGCAGACCCCCGTGAACGGACCTTCGGCGCCCGGGCACGGACCGGCGGGCGGGCAGCCCGTACGGGCCCCCTCGGGGCCGCACCGCCCACCCGGCTCCCCCCTCCCGGGCAACCCGCCGGCGCCGGGCCACCGGCCCCCCGGTCCGCCCACGTCCGGCCCCTCGACCGGTCACTTCCCCCTCCACCCGCCCAGCGGCCCCCAGTGGTCGCACCGGGGCCCCGACGTCCCCCGCTCCGGCACGCCCGGGTCGGGGGGCGCCGGAGCGGGCGCCACGGCGCGGTTCGCTCCTCCCGCCCCACCCAAACCCGCGTCGGTGATCACCGCGGCGGTCATGCTGGGGCTGAACGCGCTCTACCTCATGGTGCTCACGGCCCTGTTCGCCGCCGAGGCGGTCGGCGGGTCGCAGGAGTACACGTGGGGCACGGTGCTGCTGGTCGGTGCGTGGGGACTGTTCTCGGCGTTCGCGGGCGTGGGTCTGATGACGCGGTCGCGCCTGCTGTACGGCGCCGTGGTCATCGTGCAGGTCGTGGTGTCGGTGCTGCTGGTCCTCACCATGTTCTCGGTGCTGATCTACACCCCCGACCTGCTCGTCTGGTACACGCTGATCCTCGTGTTCAACCTCGTGATCGGCGGGCTGCTGCTGATCCCGCCCAAGGCGCGCGCGTTCTTCGGGTTCGGTCCCGACCCGGCCTGAGACCTGCGCCCGCCGGGGGACTACCAGTTGACGACCGCCAGCTCGCCGAGTTCGTCGAGGGCGATCCGCCCCTCATCGGCGAGGATCCGCACCATCTCGTCCGCCTCGGAGACACTAACGTACCGACCCCGGGACAGGGAGGCCCCGGGGTCGGGCGTCTCCAGCCACAGGCGTGGACCGGCGTGCCACATCATCTGCACGCACGAGCCGTCGCGGGCGACGAAGACCGCGAAGCTGTCCGGGGCGGGGGTGAGCTGGTGGACGAGGTCACGGGCGGCGGCCGTCTCCATGGGTTCGGCGACGGAGGCCGAGCCGATACCGTCATGGGAGGTGTCCTGGTAGCTGACGTCGACCATGCCGTCCCCGGTCGACACGGCGTCCTCCTCCGGCCAGACACCGCCGACCGCCCAGCGGCTGAGCGGCTCCTCCACCCGGGCCCGGGACAGGAGGCGCCCGGTCTCGCGCACGCGGAGCACGTCGAAGGCGCGCTCGATCACGACCGTCTCGCCCCGGTCGCTGGTCACCGTCGCCGTGAAGTCCCGGGGTAGCCAGGGCAGCACCATGCGGGCGAGTTCGCGGACGGTCACCCGCCCCTCGTAGTGGCTGACCCACGCGGGCGTCGCGTAGGGGCTGGGGTTGGTGTAGGCGACCTCGACCGACGGTTCCCCCCGGATGGCGGATCCCGGGTGGGCGGCGCGGCGCCCCCAGCGGCGCCAGCGACCGTCCAGCTCGACCGTGAGCAGGGCGTCGGGGTCGCCGTTCCAGGTGACGGTGAGGCCGTGCGCGCGGAGGGTCTCGGCGATCTCCTCGCCGACGGCGGCGCGGCGGATCTCGTGGACGGCGGTGAAACCGAGGCGCAGTCCGCCCTCCTCGACCGCCCGCACGGCCTCCTGGGCGTGGTAGTAGACGTAGCCGCGGATCGCGGAGCCCGCCTCCGTGTCGTGCGCGGCGGCCTCGGCGCGCAGGGCGTCGCGGGCGCAGTTGCCGCAACAGGTGAAGTCCTCGCGGGCCAGGATGCCGGATTCGTCGAGGGCGCGGAAGGCCCGGGTGAGCCGTTCGCCGTCGGTGCGCGCGGGCCAGCGGCGCTGTTTCTGGGCGTGCTCGGCCATCGCGTCGTCGATGGCCGCCGCGAGCTCGGTGAGGGCCGCCGACACCTCCGTCTCCTCCGGTGGCCGCACGCCCCTGCGTTCGGCGTCCGACCTGAGGAAGTCGACGAGGTCCTCACCCGCCGTTCGGTAGATGTCGACGAATCCGCCCTTCCCGTACACCACGTTGGCGATCGCGGCGTTGCGGGCGGTGTCGAGGGGCTCCCGGGCTTCGGTCATGCCCCCAATCTGTCAGATTCGGCGGGCACTCGTGCCGCGGCCCCCGAAGCGCCGTCGTCCGATCCCGGCCAGACCGGGGCGCCGCCGGTCGTGAGGACGTGGTCGGCCAGGAGCCGGACGCGTTCGTCACGGACGCGCCGGGCGGCCTCGGCGGTGGCGGTCAGTCCGTCGAGGTCGGCGGGAGGGGTGGCCAGGAAGGCCGCCGAGGCGAGGTGCTCGGTGTACTCGGCTGTGGAGTCGAGCGCCTCCTGGCACTGCTCCCACTCGCGGTGCGCGGCGACGGCCCGCTCGACCAGCCGACCGTACTCGGTGATCTCGTCGACCCGGGCGCGGACCGCGGCGTCCACGGCGTTCAGGTGCTCGCGCTGGGGTTTGAGGGCCTCCCGGACGCGGGGCGAGGCCGCGCGCTGCCAGCGGCGCAGGTGGGCACGGCGCAGTTCGCGCTGGCGGACGAGGAGGGCGGCGATCCGCCACTCCTGGTCGCGCAGGACCGTGAGCGCGCGGTCGGTGTCCAGGGAGTCTCCGCCGAGTTCGTCCCGGGCGGCGGCGACCCGGTCGATGGTGCGCTGGACGGCCGTCAGGTGGGCGTGGTCGTGGTCGCTGACGTCGTCGGGGAGGATGACCAGGCCCTCGTGGTCGTCGGGGGTCCGGCTGACCCGTGCGGTGGCGGCGTCGGCTCCGACGAGGGCGACGAAGACGCCGAACACGAGCCAGCCCGCGGCGGCGGCCCCGTCCGGTGCCGCCATGACCATGGCGGGGGTCGCGACGACGGTTCCCGCGCCGGCCGTCGCGCCCAGCACCCGCGTCACGGGGTGGGTGTCCTCGACGCAGATGAGCACGAGGACCTGGGCCAGGAGGATCACGACGGTGATGGCCAGGCCCAGGGGCCAGCCCGCGGCGGCCGAGGCGAGGGCGGCCGTGAACCCGGCGGCGAGCACCTGGACGGTACCCTCGCGCACGCGGACGGGGCGGGTGACGACCTCCCCGTTGGCGCGGCGCGGGGGCGGCTGCGGGGTCCGGCTCTCCCGCGCGATCCGCTCACGCAGGGCGTCGGGGAGGGTGGGGTCGACAACGGGGCGCGGCACGTCCTCACTCATGGGCGGTCCCTCGTGAGTGGTGGGTCTCGGTCGGGGGTGCGGAGTCGGTGCGCCGGGACGGGGAAACCCGACAGAGTAGGTCATCCCCACCCTGAGCGGGCCCCGAACCTGGCGCCGCCATTCCCCTTTGCGGTGACTTGTCCGTTAAGACAGGGTCTGACCGCGCCCGACCGTGGACGTGCGCTGACGCCCGTCAGCGCCTGTCCGCCGCCTCCTGGCCGGAGGCAGCCACGAGGTCGTCGTCCTCGGTGGGCCGCTGCCGGGTGGGGTTGGTGTCGAGCCAGCGCAGGAGGTTGTCGGAGACCAGGTCGACGCCGATCCGGCCCGCCCGACCGTCGAGGTCGCGGAACAGGCACTCGCCGTTGCCGAGGTTGCGCAGCACCGCCAGGTGCTCCTCGGTGGGCTCGACGCCCAGCAGGGACATGACGCTCTCCACCTCGTACCGTTCGCTGGAACGGAACGCGAACACCGAGGACAGGCAGTTGGTGACCTGTTCGTTGAGCAGGTCACCGGCGTTCTGGGAGACGAGGATGAGGGCGGTGTTGCGGGAGCGGCCCATGCGGGAGACCTCGGGGACGAGCTTGGCGCCCTCCGGGGTGGAGGTGACCGCCCACGCCTCGTCGAGGAAGATCGCCTTGGGCAGGTGGCGGTCGAGGCCGTTCATCAGGCGGCGGGCGAACTGGGAGACCAGGTAGAGCAGCGCGACGGACAGGCGCTGTTCGTAGGAGTAGTCGTCCCGGCCCACTCCGGAGTCGGGGAGGGTGAGGCCGCCCAGGGTGAAGACGGTCGTCCAGCCCTCCGTGTCGATCCTGGCGTCACCCTGGGGATCGAAGCACAGGCTGGCCAGGCGCATCTCCGACATGGACTGCAGGACCGCGCCCAGGTTGCGGGAGGCGGCGTCCGGTGAGGAGACCAGGTGGTCGACGACCTTGGCCAGGGACGGGCGCGGCTGGTTGGCGACCGCCGCCACGGCCTGGATCATCGCCGACTCGCGCTCCTCGCTCATGCGCGGGAGGAGGAGGCGGAGGGTCTCGGTGGCCATGGTCTTGCGGGAGGGCAGGTCGTCGCCGAACGCGAAGGGGTCGAGCAGGCCCGGCTGGGCGGACCCCAGGGACATGACGCGGGCCTTGCGCCCCCGCCGCTGGAGGAGTTCGACGAGGGACTCGGCGTCGCCCTTGGGGTCGATGGCGGCGACGGTCACCCCGCGCAGGGCGAGCTGGTAGATGAGCAGGAGGGCGAGGGTGGTCTTGCCTCCGCCCGGCTCTCCGGTGATGGCGATGGCGGTGGGGCGGTTGCGGGCCGCGGCGACCATGGGGTCGAAGTGGACGATGGAACGGGCGCGACCGATGGTCTCGCCGATGTAGGGGCCCACCCAGCCGCCGCCGGAGTGGTCGACCCGGTCGCCGACGTCGACGGTGGCGGTGGGCATGCCGCCCGCGATGGTGCGCAGGGGCTGGCGCTGGACGTAGGCGCCCAGGCGGATGCGGTCGCCGGGAAGCGCCTCGTTGAACAGGGAGAACTGGTCTCCGGTGGAGTTGATGACGTCGATGCCGATGTCGCGGTAGTGCTCGATGACCGCCTCGACGTGCTGGCCGAGGAGGCGCTCGGTCGGCGCGGAGACCATGAGCCGGTGCCAGCCGTAGACGAACGGCAGGCGTTCCTTGGTGATGCCGTGCTCCAGCATGCGGGCGGCGTCGATCTGCTCGGCCAGGGCGAGGGGCGCCTCGACCCCGGCCTCCCGGATGTGGGCGTCCATGTCGCGGGCGTGCGCGAGCTTGCGTCCGACGTCCTTGCTGGCCTTGGCGGGCGGGATGAGCTTCATCCGCAGGGACATCTCGACGGGGAAGGGCAGGGCGTCGGCGTGGTGCATCCAGGGTTCGCCGTCCGGGAAGGGCATGAGGTCCGGGAAACGGGCGAAGGAGAGGAAGGCGACGTGGGTGGACCCGGCGGGCTGTTCGAGGCGCAGGGAGGAGCGGCCGTTGTGCACGACGCCGTCGACGAGGGCCTCGATCTCGCCGCGCCCCCAGGTGCGGCGTCCGGCGGCCGAGGGGCGGACCTCCTCGGCGGTGCCGCTGACCGCGTGGCGGATGAGCCAGGCGATCTCGTCGGAGGTGGCGTGCCGGGCGTGCAGTGAGCTGGCGGCCAGGGCACGGCCGAGGCGCTCGGACTGCTCGGTCCAGCGGGCGATCTCGCGGTCGTCGACGGCGTCGTCGGTGATGCCGAGGACCTGTTCGGTGCGCTGGTAGGCGCCGAGGAGCTGGGAGAGCAGGCCGAGGCCGCCCCCGGCGTTGCGCGGACCGAGGCGGACGCCCAGATAGACCTCCTTGGTCCAGAAGTCCTTGGCCCAGACGTGGCGGTACATCTCGTCGAGGTAGTCGTACCAGCCGGGACCGGAGTCGGCGGTGGCGTCCAGGCGGGTGGCCCAGGCCGCGGCCGGGTAGGTGCGGTGGGCGACGCGGAGGTGGACCTCGGCGTCGTTCATCCGGATGGCGGCGAGCGCGATGGTGATGTTGGTGGCGAGGGCCTGGCGTTCCTCAGGGGTGGTGAACTCGTAGGACACCGTCGGGAGGCGGAAATAGGCCCAGGCCTCGGTGTCGCTGAACAGCACGCGGTCGTCGAAGTAGCGGACCGCGAGGCGGGTCGCGCCCCGGGTTCCCCTGGTGCCGGTCATCTGGTCGCCCTTCTGGTCGAGTCGCGGCGGGGCGTGCCCGATCCGGGGCCGTCCCCGAGCCTCCCGCCTGTGCCACCCCCCATAGTGGAGCATCGTCTGTGGGCAGAGAAGTGGACGGTATTCCGGCGTGGCCGAATCCCGCCGCCGGACTCTTCGGGTCCGGGTCTGCCGTCCGGAACCCGTGGACACGGGTGAGGGCCCGCACCGGAGCCCGTCGGCTCGGACGCGGGCCCGCACCCCACGGTCCGGGACCCCTCGGGTCCTCCGCGGCGGGAAGCCCTAACAGCGGGTGTCGATGGTGGACTGGATGGCGGAGCGTTCGGCGCGGGTGACGGTGAGGTCGTAGCGGTACTTCACGTTCACCCACGCCTTGACGTAGTCGCAGTGGACGGCCGTGTTCGGCGGCATCCACTCGGACGGGTCGTCGTCGCCCTTGCTGCTGTTGCTGGACGGGGTGGCCGGCCACAGCTGCGGGGCGTTCACGTCGTTGGCGAAGTCGCGGCGCCGGGAGGTGCTCCAGTGGCGGGCGCCGGTCTTCCACGCCTCGCTGAGCGGGACCATGTGGTCGACACTGATCCGGGACGGGTCGTCGTACACCCACGTGGCGTCGAAGGAGCTCCACCAGCGGCCGGAGGTGGGCTGACAGCGGGAGTCGGTGACGACGTCGTGGCCGTCGCGCAGAAGGACGACCTGACGGGCCGAGCAGGTGCCCTGGACGTCGACCCAGTGCGGGAAGAGGCTGCGGTCGTAGCCGCTCTGGGGCCCCTTGGGGGCGACGGTGAGGGAGTGGAGCTGGCTCTGGGCGGTCGAGGTGCTGGGGATGCCCGGCGGCAGGACGTGGTCGGCGGTGGCGGGGGCCGCCCAGCCGAGGACGACGAGCAGGACGGCGGCGGTGAGGGACGCCAGGACTCTGCCCGGCGTGCGAGGGGTGGGGGGCACGTTCTCTCCTCCGGAGCGGGTGGCGGGAGGGGACCCCACCACAGTGCGCCGACAACGATTTCCGCACCAGTCCCGCCGGAGGAATTCGGGCGTAATCCGAAGTGACACCTACAGGTCCTGCCGGGGACCCAACCTCACCGCTGTACCAGATCCTTGTGATCTAGTGCACAGGAAAATTTCGAGGGCTCGGCGCTTATCGCCGTGATCGTGGCCGCAACTGGACGACCTGGGAAGATGCCGCCTTGAGGCGTACTCTGGAGACCTGTGGCGCGACTGCGCAGGTGAGACGCGGCAGCAACGCGAAAAGGGATTGGAAAAGAACAGAAAAAGGAGGTCCGATTTTCGGTTTCCCCCCATATAGTATAACAGTAATACCCAATCATCAGATCGCTAAACACACTGTCTGTGGGCATCCTCGTAAAGGTCTCCGGATATTTGTTAAGTTCACGTGTCGTAAGGACAACCGTCGACCTCAGAGAGGATGAACCCCACCGAGGGGATCGGCCATGACTCTGCAGATGGATGCTCCGACCGCGGACGAGTACCCGACCCGAAAGGCCAGTGAGCCCGCCCTTCTGTACCGCAAGGACCCCGCCGTCTGGGGCCCCGCGGAGGACGGACCCTTCACAGCTGAGGAGATCAGCGCCTACGACCAGCGCGGCTACGCGCAGGTCCCGTCCCTCATCTCGGCCGAGGAGGTGAGCGCCTACCGGGCCGAGCTGGAGCGGCTCAGCTCCGACCGCCTGCTGCGCGAGGACGAGCGGGTGATCGTCGAACCGACGTCGGACGAGGTCCGCTCGATCTTCGAGGTGCACAAGATCAGCAAGGTCTTCCACGACCTGGTGAACGACCCCCGTCTGGTCGAGCGCGCCCGGCAGATCCTCGGCTCGGACGTGTACGTCCACCAGAGCCGGATCAACTACAAGCCCGGGTTCGGCGGGGGCTCCTTCTACTGGCACTCGGACTTCGAGACGTGGCACGCCGAGGACGGCATGCCGCGGATGCGGGCGACCAGCATCTCCATCTCGCTGACCGAGAACTACACGTACAACGGCGCCCTGATGATCATGCCCGGCTCGCACAAGACGTTCGTGTCGTGCGTCGGCGAGACCCCGGAGAACCACTACCAGGCGTCGCTGAAGAGCCAGCACGTGGGGACACCGGACCAGAACTCGCTGACCATGCTGGCCGAGCGGCACGGCATCGACGTGCTCACCGGTTCGGCGGGCGACGCGACCGTGTTCGACTCCAACTGCATGCACGGGTCGGGCGGCAACATCACGCCCTACCCGCGGTCGAACATCTTCATCGTGTTCAACAGCGTCGAGAACGCGTGCGTGCAGCCGTTCGCCGCGAACAACCCGCGCCCGGAGTTCCTGTCCGCGCGCGACTTCACCCCCGTCGGCCGCTGAGCCGCCACCGCTGACGGGTGTCCGGCACACCCGACACCACCCTGCATCTCCGTGCGGGCGGGCGCGCCCGCCCGCACGGCGCTTTCAGGGGCGGGTGAGGGCGTTGACCAGGACCCCGCCGAGGGCGCCGTGGGCCCGCTTGGTGGCCGGACGCAGGGCGCCGACGTCGATCCTGGTGTAGGACGAGCCGAGGTGGTCGTCCCACGGGACGCGGACGATCGCCCGGCAACGGCCGCGCGCGACCCGCTCGGCCGCGTCCACGTCCGCCAGACTGCGCTTGCTCACCCCGTTGACCACGAGCACCGAACTCGCCCGCAGGGCGCCGTAACCGTTGCCGTCCAACCACTCGAACGTCATGGACACGGCCCGCTCGGCGTCGGCGTTGGCCGGGGCGACCAGGACCAGACCGTCCGCCACCGGCAGGGCCCGGGCCACGCCCGTGGCCGCCGGGTCCAGGAGCGTCACGGCGTAGAAGCGGCCGAGCAGCTCGGTGAGCTGACCGTAGTCGCGGTCGTCCAGGGTCTGGACGTAGGGGTCGTCGAGGGTCTGGACGACCTCCAGCCCGGTGCTGGCCCGGCTGGTGTAGCCGCGCATCCGCTCGTGGTCGTCGACCTCGTCCGCGTTGGCGAGCAGCGCGGTGAGGGTCTCGGGGGCCTGCGCGCCGACCCGGCGGGAGAGTCCATTGGGGCCGGGGTTGACGTCGACCGCGACCACCGGATCGTCGCGGTGCGCGGCCAGGGTGTGCCCGATCATGAGTGAGGTGACGGTCTGACCGGCGCCACCGGTGCACCCGAGCACGACGAGGCTGCGCGGCGCGGGCAGGGGGGTGCGCAGCCGGGCGATGTCGCTCGCGGACAGGTCGGAGCGGACCGGGGCGGCGCCGCCGGTGACCACCTTGGCCAGACGGCGCCAACCGCGCGTACCGCCGGACTCGCCGGCGTCGCCTTCGCGGTGTTCGGGTTCCGTGGGTGCCGGGTGGGGGGCCGGGACGCCGGCCGGGGTGTCGCCGAGCCGCTCCTGCTCTCCGGTGCCGTGATCGAGTTCCAGCCGGGGCTTGGGCTCATCGCGACGCGGCGGCTCGGGTTCCTCTCCGGGGACGGGCTGGCCGAAGAGGTGGCCGAGCCTGCGGGCGTTCTGCGCCACCCGATGGAAGACACCGTCGTGGGGGTCGACGCCCGGAGGGGCGTCGACCGCGATTGCGGGGCCGCCGTCTGCGTCGGCCCCGTCGGCGCCGGGCGTGTCCCGGTCGCTCTCGGGAGCGGCGTGGTCGGCGTGGGCGGCGTGGGCGGTAGGGTCGGCGCCGTCCGGGGCGGTCGGGGACGGGGCGCCCTCCTCGGTGAGCACGCCCACGAGACTGCGGTTGGCACGGGGGTCGAGGACGGGGGCCGGGCGCTCGTGGGGGGCGGGGTCGGGGTCTTGGGTGTGGGGGCGCTGGGCGGCCGCACGCCGTCGGGCCAGCGCGGCGGCCTCGGCCTCGGCCAGGTCCGCGGCCGTGCGGCGCGGGACGGACGCTCCGTCGGACGTGGTTCCCGACTCCGTCCCCTTCGGGGAGGCGGTGGGCGTCGAAGCGCCGGACGCGGCCGGGGTGGTCGGTGCGCGCCCGGGATCCGAGGTGTCCTCGGAACCGGACGCGGCCTCGGCGGTGGGGGACGCCGGGGCGTCGGCCGTGGTCCGCGAACCGGTGGCGGCTCGCGAGGCGGTGCGGTCGGTGGCGCCGCTGTCGGGCTCGCCCCGGACCTCGGCGAAGCTCGCCAGTTCACCCGTTCCGTGGTCGAGCTGGGTGGGCGGTTTGGTCCCGTCCGCCTCACCGGACTCGCCCGGCGCGCCGGAGGACGCCGCCTGGGGGGTCGCGTCCTCCTCAGCGGAGACGGACTCGCCGGGCCGTTCGGCGTGGACCTCGGTCCCGGACGTCACGGTGCGCGCGTGTGCGTCGGCCCGGTCGGTGTCGGCGGACCGGACGGCGGCGGTATCGGGCTCCTCGCCCCCGACCGCGCTCTCCTCACGCAGCTCGCTCACCGGGATCACCGGGTTCCCCCGGTCACCGACCTTGGGCTGGTCGGGGTGGCGCTTCCTGCCGTCGTCGAACCACTGAGCCGGGTCCGCGGCCCTCGGGTCGCGTTCGCCGTCGCCCAGGGCGTCGGCGAACGTGGGGCGCGGGGGCGCGGGGGTGTCCGCCTTGCTGAGGTGCTGGTCGAGCACCGACATGTGCTCGTTCCACTCCGGCCCGCGGTCCTCGTCGTCCCGGCTCGGCCGGACCGGCATCGCCTCCTGCTCGCCGGTGCCGTGGTCCAGCTCCGGCGGCGACCCGTCCTCCGGGGTCGAGGAGGCGGGCGGCAGCCAGGGCGCGGCGGGGACCTCCGGTGCCACGGAACGGCCGGTGGCCGCCGCGTAGCGCTCGGCGTAGTCGGACAGGTCCCCGACCCCGGCCCGGTCCGTGGCCTCGTCGTCGCTCCTCGCTCCGGCGTCGCCGTCACGGTGGGACTCGTCCAGATCCCAGGGGGCGGCGTGCGGGCGACCCCTGCGGCGGGGCGGGTGGGGCGGCTCGTCGGCGGGCCGGGCGGACGGCGTCTCCCGGGGAACGCTCCCACGGACCTGTCCGGAGCGGCGCTCGTCCAGTTCCCTGGCGACCCTGATGCCCTGGACACGCCCGCGCAGACGGCGCGCGGGGTCCGACTCCTCGGGCTCGGGTTCGGGGTCGGGGGCGGCCATGACCTCCTCGGCGCGGCGGCGCTCACGTGCCCGCTCCGGTGTCTCGGTCACCTCGGATGTCCCGACGGCCTCGACAGTCTCGGTCGCCCCGGCCGCCTCGTCGACCTCGGCACGGCTCAGGGGCCCGGTGTCACCGACGCCGTAGGCGGTCTTGGCGCTGAGCCCGACGGGGGTCTGCCCGGAGTGTGCGCGCAGGCGGGAGACCCACTCCTCACCGCTCCGCTCCTCGCGTGCTTCCTCCGGTTCGGGGCGCTGGTCGGTCCCGGCGACCCCGTCCCCGCGGTCCTGCGGCGGCGCGGGGACGCCTGTTTCGAGGGCGAGACCGAAGTAGTTCAGGACGCGGCGGGTCACACCGCGTGTGTCGGGGGCGGTCCCGGGAGTCTCCGTGTCGGCCGGGCCGTCCTCCGCGACGACGGGTTCGGGCTCCTCCTCGGGGACCGTTGCGGGTTCGGGGGCGGATGCGTGTTCGGGGACCGGGGCGGGAGCGGCCACGCCCACGAGGGGCGGCGCCGCCTCCGGGGAGGGAACCGTCCGGACCTCCTCGACGGCGGCCTCGTCGACCTCCCGGACCGCGTCGGCGCGTTCGCCCCGGCGCCGTCCGACCACGGGCAGCGGTCCCGCGTCCGGGTGGCGGTGCCACACGCGCACCACCACCCGGGCCTCGGCCGGCTCGTACTCGGGCGCGAGACGCGTGTAGACGCGGGCCTCGGTGAGGAACCTGGCCTGGGAGAGGAGCAGTTCGGTGAGGCGTTTGCCCTCGATCACCGGCCGGGTGGCCAGCACGGTGATCACCCCGGGCGGCACCACCCACAGGACCAGGTGCCAGCCGTTGCCGAAGGTGAACGGGGCGTTGAGGATGCTGAGCAGCACCACCCAGATCGCGAAGACCCCCAGCGCGACCCCGAAGGTCCCCACCGGGAGCGGCATGGGCAGCCGGAAATCGTAGAGCTTGTACAGCCGCTTCTCGATACGCCAGATGTTGGTGTATGTGGGCAGATCCACGTTCCCGGCCTCCCTCGCCTATTCCGCCGACACGCCCATCGCTCGGGCGAGCGCCACCGCGATGACCTCGATGATGCCGGGGACGTAGAAGACGATCCCGATGAAGATCGCCAGGATGATGAACTGCGCGAACCTCGTGATCTCACGCGTGAACAGGAAGAACACCGCCACGATCGACACGATGACGAGGAAGAGCGGCCCGAAGAAGCCGCGGAGGAAGTCGGCGAGGCCGCCCGTGTCGGGGGCCTCCGTCGCCGGTGAGGGCGGGGTCGCCGCCGCGAGGTGGAGGAGGTCGGCGCCGCCCGCCTGGGCAAGGGCGTCCGTCGTGGAAGACAGCAGGGGGAGCATGTCAGGCGCCGCCCTCCGGTGTCGTCGCTGGTGTGCGCATGGTTCTTCTCGTCTCCTTGCCTACGGGCCCCGTCAGCCGCCGAACGAACGCGGGGCGCCCTGGATGTCACGCACGTGCCACTCGTCGCCCGAATTGACCACGGTGACCAGGTAGTCCTGCACCAACTGGCCCGCTTCCCCACCGTCGGAGGCCGAGACGTTCCAGCGGACGGTGGCCGCCACCTGTCGTACGTCATCATCCCCGGTCGACGTCTGGGACGGCACCGTGAGGTCGGACAGTTCGACGAATTCCAGGGTGTTCGCCGGAAGCGGGGTGACGGCGGCACCCCGCTCGAGGAACCTCTCCAGGAACTCCGGTTCTCCGGCGTAGGCCTCGAAGAAGCCGGGCAGCACCTCGCCGAGCTGTTCGGCGGCGTCCGGGTCGGTCTCGAAGGAGGCCCCGGGGGGCAGCGTGGCCTGGCTGGGCGCGGCCAGCAGCGCCGGACGCCCGGAGACCACGAGGGCGTCCTGGTCGGCGTAGACGGGCACGTCCAGGCGCATCGGCTCACCGTTGACGTCGGCGCGGACGACCACGACGGCGTTGTTGTCGTCGAGGACGTCCACGGCGACGACCGTGAGGTTCTCGCCGGTGAGGCTGTCGGCCGCGGCGTCCAGCGCGGTGGCCTCGCCCTCCGGGACGAACGCGGCGAGTTCGGCGCGGCGCGCCTCGGGATCCTCGGTGTTGAGGTAGACCTCGGCGAAGCGGAGCGCGAACGCGGCCGAGGCGGTCTCGGGGTAGGTGACGGTGTCGGTGCTCTCGGGCTCCTCGGCGGCGCTGGGCAGGGCGAACCCGCCGCGCAGGGGGAACCAGACACCGTTGACGAGGACGACGACGATGAACGCCCACAGCACCGCGCGTCCCACACCGACCCACCAGCGCCCGCCCGCCCCCGCGCGGGGTGGCCGGGGCCGTGGGACGCCGGATCCCGCCTCGGTGCCGTCGGACAGGTCACGCCCGGCCTGACCGAGCCGTGACGCCTTCGCCATCCCCGCCTCCTGCGCTCAGTTCGCGCCGCCCGGTCCGGACGGCCCTTCCGCCATGCCCTTGTCTACCCCATCCCTATAGTGAGGCATTGTGCGGGTTGGGAGCGGCCACGGCGACCGCGCGTTTCGGTGTCGGAGGGGGACCCAACACACCGACCAAAGTTCGCAAAAGCCACCAAATATGGCGAATTGCCAGGTAATCCGGATGGTGATCGCGCGGGTCAACCCAATTTCGGTTGTCCAAGACAGCGATTAGTCACCGAACAGAAAGCGGGGCGTCGTCTCCGGGTTCGGAGAACCGTTGGCTGGATGTAACCGGGGGCTCCTTCCCCGGGCCGGTCCGGCCCCAGCGACCCCGCGCCCGGTGCCGCCGCTCGACCGGCCCGACGTCACATCGGTGGCGGCGCCGTGACCGGAATGCCGGGAAGCCGACCCGTGTTGACGCCCCTCGGAAGCAGCCACCCCGTTCCTGGGAGCGCGCCCCGAACCGGGCCGCCCCGAGAGAGAAGCCGTCACATGCGCGTCGAGATCTGGACCGACATCAACTGCCCCTGGTGCTACGTGGGCAAGGCACGCTTCGAAGAAGCGCTCGCCGGTTTCGAGCACCGGGACGAGGTCGAGGTCGTCCACCGCCCCTTCGAACTGGACCCCGACCACCCCCGGGGCACCACCGAGCCGGTCGTGTCGATGCTCGCGAGGAAGTACGGCATCACCGAGGCCCAGGCCGAGCAGGCCGAACAGCGGATCGCCGCCAACGCCGCCGCCGAGGGCCTGGAGTACCGCACGGCGGGCCGGGACGTCGGCAACAGCTTCGACATGCACCGGCTGCTGCGCTTCGCCCTGGAGCAGGGGCGCCAGAACGCGCTGATCGACGTGCTCTACCGCGCCAACTTCGTCGAGGAGCGCTCCGCCTTCGAGGGCGTCGAACGCCTGGTGGAGCTGGCCGTCGAGGCGGGGCTCGACGCGGACGGCGCACGCGCCGTGCTGGCCGACCCCGAGCGGTACGCCGACGAGGTGCGCGCCGACGAGCGCGAGGCCGCCCGGCTCGGAGCCACCGGGGTGCCGTTCTTCGTGCTCGACCGCGCCTACGGGATCTCCGGGGCCCAGCCCGTCGAAGCGTTCCGCCAGGCCCTCGACCAGGCGTGGGCCGACCGTACGCCGCTCACCGCACCCGGCTCCGCGGAGGACGCCCCGGCCTGCGGCCCCGACGGGTGCCCCGTTCCGGAGCGGGGCTGAGCCCACCGGGCGCCCCGCGAGACGCGAACGCCCGCACCCGCCACGGGTGCGGGCGTTCGCGGACGTCCGTGGGACGGTCAGACGTTGAAGCGGAACTCCACCACGTCGCCGTCGGCCATCACGTAGTCCTTGCCCTCCATGCGGACCTTGCCCGCGGCACGGGCGGCCTGCATGTCGCCCGCCTCGACCAGGTCGTCGAAGGAGACCACCTCGGCCTTGATGAAGCCGCGCTGGAAGTCGGTGTGGATGACCCCGGCGGCCTCGGGCGCCGTGGCGCCCTTGCGCACGGTCCACGCACGGGCCTCCTTGGGCCCGGCGGTCAGGTAGGTCTGGAGACCGAGGGTGTCGAAACCGACCCGGGCCAGCTGCGCCAGCCCCGACTCCGTCTGCCCCATCGACTCCAGGAGTTCCTGCGCCTCCTCCTCGTCCAGTTCGGCCAGCTCCGCCTCGATCTTGGCGTCGAGGAAGATCGCCTCGGCCGGGGCCACGAGCTCCTGGAGCTTGGCGCGCAGGGCCTCGTTGGCCAGGTCACCGCTGTCGAGGTTGAACACGTAGATGAACGGCTTGACGGTGAGCAGGCTCAGCTCGCGCAGCCGGTGCGTGTCCAGTCCCTCGGCCGCGTAGAGCGACGTGCCGCCGTCGAGGACCTCGCGGGCGGCCAGCGCCGTCTGGAGCAGCTCCTGGGCGGCCTTGTCCTTGGCGTTGCGCTTGGCGTCCTTCTCCAGGCGGGGAATCGCCTTCTCCAGGGTCTGGAGGTCGGCGAGGATCAGCTCGGTGTTGATGGTCTCGATGTCGCGTGAGGGCTCGACGTCGCCGTCCACGTGCGTGACGTCCGGGTCGTCGAAGGCCCGGATCACCTGGCAGATGGCGTCGCTCTCGCGGATGTTGGCGAGGAACTTGTTGCCCAGTCCCTCACCGGTCGAGGCGCCGCGGACGATACCCGCGATGTCGACGAAGTCCACCGTCGCGGGGAGGACCTTCGCCGAGCCGAAGATCTCGGCCAGGGTGGCCAGCCGGGAATCGGGCACACCCACGACCCCGACGTTGGGCTCGATGGTCGCGAAGGGGTAGTTCGCGGCCAGAGCGTCGTTCTTGGTCAGCGCGTTGAAGAGGGTGGACTTGCCGACGTTGGGCAGGCCGACGATCCCGATAGACAGACTCACAAGGTCAGAGTCTATGCGGACCGACGAGTACGCCGATCCGTCGCCGCCGGCCGGCCGGACCAATCACCGAAACACAGTGCGCAGACGCCGCCACGCACAGTAGGTTCGACACAGTCGCCGAAGTCCTGCGAGCGGAGGAGGCACACGGGGCGCAGCGCGTCGGCGTCGCCCGCGTGTCTCGTGGGACACCGGGCGGTCCGCTCCCCGAACCCGCGCCACGGCCCCGTTCCCGGGGGGAGTCAACTGTGGTCACCGACCAGCTACGAGCGCTCGTACGCCGCTATCCCGTGGTGCGCTTCGCCACGCGCCAGATCCGCGTGCGCCTCCCCAGACGGCTGGGTGGGCTCGACCCCGCCCGCGTCCCGCCGTGGAGCCGCGACCTGACCGTCGTCCTGCCCCGGCTCGACTCGGACACCTGCCCGACCGGTCCCGACAGCATCACACTGCGGCTGCCCGGCGACCTCACCGTCCCCCGGCGCCTGGCCGCGTCCGGTCTCTCCCGGCACGAGCCCGACAGCCTCGCCTGCTTCCTGGCGATGCTGGACCACGCCCCGCCCGGCGCCGTACTCGACGTGGGCGCCGGGGTGGGCGTGTACGCGATCCTGGCCGCCGCGCGGACGGACCGCTCGGTGTTCGCCTTCGAGCCGACGCCGGAGATCGCCTCGGCGGCCCGTGCGGTGGCCGGGAGCGGCGGGCTGGGGTTCGCGGTCGTGGAACTGGCGCTGAGCAACCACAACGGCACCGCGCACCTGCGCCGGGCGCGGCACGACGACATGTGCAACACGGTCGTGCACGCCACGCGCGCCGACCTCGCACACGTCCCGGTGGCGGTGACGACGCTGGCGCACTGGAGCGAGGGGGCGTCGGTCCTGCCGTCGGTGGTCAAGGTGGACACCGCGGGCACCGAACCGGACGTGGTCGCGGGCGGTCTGGAGGTGCTGCGGCGGCACCGGTCGTGGATGCTGGTGAAGGTCCGACCGGACCGGGGGGTGGAGGAGCGGCTCATGGCCCTGCTCGACCCCCTCGACTACACGTGGTACCCGGTGAGCGGGCCGCCTCCCTACGAGGCACGCGAGGAGATCGCCGGGCGCGCCTCGCCAGCGTGGGAACGGATGTGGATGTTCACCCCCGGCCCGGTCCCGGAGGGGTTCTGGCGCTCGGTCGGCGCGTGGCGGCGCGCTCTGGACGCGTGCGCCCCCGAGGCGCGGCGGGGCGGCCGGGGCGCCTGACCGCCGCGCGGGGCGGCCGGCGCAGGCACCCCGGAGGCGGGGCCGCCGCCGTCAGGAGGAACCGAGGGACTCCACCAGTGCGGCGAGACGTTCGACCTCGGCCGGGTCCTCCCCGGAGGCGTAGGTGCGGTCGGAGGTGAGGGCGCTGACCGAGACCGCGCCCTCCACCAGCAGCGCCGTGCTGTCGGCGTCCTCCTTGGTCTCCGGGAGGCACCCCGGCGTGTCCGGTCCGCAGACGGCCACGCCGAGCTCGTAGGCGTCCGCGCCGGTGAACACGGGGAGCAGGACGGTTCCGGTGCCCGCCTCGGTCCACCGGACGTCGGGGGCGGGTTCGCCGTCCGCGGAGTGCGGGTGGTTGACGTTGACCAGGTACTCGCTGGTGAGCAGGTCGGCCCCGCGCAGGCGCGCGATCAGGTCGGTGGCGAACGCGGCCGTGGCGGAGTAGGTCTCGGGGGTGACCACGAGGTCCTCGTCGACGGAGGCGCTCACGGCGAGGGACGGCACACCGGCGAGCTGCCCCGCGAGGGCGACCCCGACCGTGCCGGAGTTGGGGATCTGCGTGGCCACGTTGGGACCGGAGTTGACTCCGGAGACCACGACGTCGGGTGCCTCGTCCCATCCGACCAGCTCACGCAGGCCGTGGTGGAGCGCGAAGGTCACGGAGTCGACGGGTGTGGCGCTGTGTGAGTCCTCCTCACAGGGCCCGTCGGCGACGCAGACGCCGTAGACGGCTCCCCCGCCGGAGGCGTCGGCGCAGTCGTCCGCGTACTCGGCGGGCAGGCCGGAGGGGGTCCCCAGTCCGAACGAGCCGCTGTGCGAGATGGCGCTGCTCATACTGGACTGGTAGTCCCACGGGGCGAAGACGACCACGTCCGCCCCGGCCGCGCACAGTGCCGACCGCAGTTCGTACAGGCCCAGGCCGTCCGACCCGTCCTCCTCGGCGGCCTGCATGGAGTCGTCGTTGCCCAGGAGCACCCGCAGGCCGTCGAGGGAGGCGGGCGCGAAGTCCTCGTCCGGGCTCCGACCGGACGTCGCGTCGGTGGCGGTGTCGGGAGCGGAGCAGGCGGCGAGCAGCGGCAGCGCCAGGACCGCGACGGCGGCACGGCGGACCACGGAGGTCACAGCCAGCCCTCCAGTGACGCGAGGAAGGCCGGGTAGTCGTCGCGGTGGATGCAGTGTCCGGCGCCCGCGACCGTGCGGACGGTGAATCCGCGCTGGGCCAGCAGGCGGGCGCCGTCCTCGTCCACGGTGAAGCTCGGGTCGGCCAGCTGGACCAGGGAGGGGACCACGGCGGTCGTCGGCATGCGGTCCTGGGCGGAGGCTTCGGTGACGACGTCGAAGAAGTCCGGGTCGAAGGCGGCGAAACCGGCGAGTTCGGCCTCGACGTCGGCGTCGCTCCAGCGCGGGTTCATCGCGCGCACGCTCTCCACGGTGGCCTGGGTGACCATGTGGCGCATGGCGTCGAGGGCGGCCGCCGAGGCTCCGGTGAACTGGAAGGCGGGGTCGGAGTAGACCGCGCGGGCCGGGCGCAGGCGTTCCACGGCCAGGGAGAGGGCCAGACCGCCCATGGAGTGGCCGACGGCCAGGTCCGCGCCGGTCGGCAGGGTGTCGACGAGGTCCTGGCCGAGCGCCGCGACGGAGTAGTCTCCGCGCGGGCTCCTCCCGTGTCCGCGCAGGTCGACGCCGATCACCTGGTAGCCGCGGTCGACCAGGTCGGCTTCGAGGGCGTGCCAGGTGCCGTGGTCGGACATGGCGCCGTGGACGAGCAGGGCGGTGCGGTCACCGTCGCCGGTCACGTGGGTGGCGAGTCTCAAGGGTTCCTCCTCGGGGTAGTCGGGGTGGGATCGGCCGGGGTCGGTCGGGGTCGGCCGGGGTCAGCGGACGCCGCGGACGAAGACGATGGCGAGCGCGCCGAGGAGGCCGACCGCGGAGCCGACCAGGAACAGCGATCCGTAGCCGCCGAGGTGGAGGATGATCGTCGAGGCGATGAACGGGGCGACGATCTGCGGTCCGGCGGCGGCGATGTTGAGGACGCCCATGTCGCGGGCGGCGTCGGCGTCACTGGGCAGGACGAGGGTGGCCAGGGCGGTGTCCACGGCCATGAAGCAGCCGAAGGCGCTGCCGTTGACCACGGCGAACGCGAGCATCCCGGTCCAGGTCGGCATGAGGAACGGGATGAGCATCGCCAGTGCGGAGACGACGCCGGAGACCAGGGCGAAGAGCTTGCGACGGTCGAGGCGGTCGGAGAGCGGCCCGCCGACGGCCGTGGTGAGCACGGTGCCCACGGCGGTCACCAGGGTGAGCACGGTGACGGCGGCGGCGGGCTCCAGACCCTCGGGCAGGGCGATGAAGTAGTCGAGGATGTAGAGCTGGAAGCCGAAGATGAGGAAGTAGCCGAGGAAGAGCAGGGCGCGGCCGGTGAAGACCAGGGCGAAGTCGCGGTGGGCCAGGGCGGACAGGAAGCGGCCCAGCGCGGCCAGGGGGTTGGCCCTCCGGGCGGGGCCGCGTTCGGGCAGTTCGTCGCCGCGGGGGTCGTGGGTGGTCGTGGTGAGCAGGACGGCCGCCGCGACCACGATGCCGCCGAGCACGATGTAGCCGAGCGGGAGGCGGGCGGTGAAGAGGGCGGCGAGTCCGGTTCCCAGGACCCCGGCCACGGAGATCGCGATGCCCATGGCGGCGGCCGCGGTGCCGCGCCGTCCGTGGGGGACGCGGTCGGGGATGATCGCGGTGAGCGCCGCGTGGTGGAGGTTCATGGCGCCCTGGGCCAGGCACCAGCCGATCACCATCATCAGCAGGGAGTCGGCGTAGCCCAGGACGAACACGAGGACGAAGGCGGCGAGCGCGCCGCCGAGGAGCCAGGGGTTGCGGCGGCCCCAGCGCGTGCGGGTGCGGTCGGAGAGGGCTCCGCCGATCGGGTTGAACACGGTGCCGAAGACGGCGGCGACCCCGGCGACCACGCCGAGGTTGGCGACGGCGGCCGCCTCGTCCCCGGGGGTGAGCCCCTGGACCTGGAGGGGGAGCAGGACCGCGCCGATGCCCAGGTAGAAGGCGTAGACGGCGAGGTTGCCCGCCCCGAGGAGCGGGATGAGGCGGCCCAGTCCGCGGTGGCCGGTCGGGGGCGGGGACGGCTGGAGGGGGGCGGTTTCCGGAGCGTCCGGCCTGGGGGAAGGGTGCTCGGACATGTGGGTCTCCCTGGCGTGAACCTGTGTGATGGAGAAACGCCTGTTCAGGCGCCGGTTATGCGTTTAAGCTAGGTTACGCGTTTAAGCTTGTCAATGGATACGTCATCAGGAGTTCACACACGCCGGTTGCACCGCCCGGGACCTCCGCTGGGCACCGGCCTCGAGAGGCAGGCAGGATAGGGTCATGACTTCGATCCGCCCCCGACCCGCGACCATCACCGACATCGCCAGGCGCGCGGGTGTGTCGACCGCGACCGTGTCGTACGTCCTCAACGACGCCCCGGGGGCCCGCATCCCGCAGGCGACGCGCGAACGGGTGCGGTCCGTCGCCGACGAGCTGGGCTACGTCCCGCACGCCAGCGCGCGGTCGCTGCGCACCGGCACCAGCGACCTCGTCCTGCACGTGCAGATGGACGTGGTCCAGGGGCCGCTGGCGTCGCGGTTCCTGCACGACCTCTCACACGGCCTGCGCGAGCTGGGCTACACGCTCCTGCAGTACGGGGCGGAGCGCAGCCGGGGGGTGAAGGCGGCGCGCGCCTGGGCGGCCATGCGGCCCTCCGCCGTCGTGGCCGGGGACGACCGGCTCACCCCCGCCGGGGTGGAGCTGCTGCGCAAGGCCGACATCCACGTGTTCGCGGTGGGCACTCCCCCGGAACGGGCCAAGGAGATGGGCGTGTCCACGCTGACGATGGACCACCGCGGGCTGGGCGCGCTGGCCGGGGAACACCTGGTCGGGCGGGGCCACCGCGACATCGCCGTCGTCGTGCCGCGCGGGGACGCCCTGCGCCGGATGGGCGAACAGCGGTGGGAGGGGGTGCGCTCGGCGGTGGAGCAGGCGGGGACCGGGGCGTCCGTGCGGCGGCACGAGATGGACTGGACGCCGGAGAGCGCGGCGGAGCTGGTCGGGACGTGGGGCGAGGAGGGGCTGCCCGACGGCGTGTTCGGCTACAACGACGAGTTCAGCGGGTTGGTGCTGGGCGCGCTGCTGGACGCGGGCGTGCGGGTCCCCGAACAGGTCGGGCTGGTGGGAGCGGACGACGTCATGCTGTGCCGGATGCTCCGGCCGCGACTCACCAGCGTGCGCATGGGGTCCGAGGACCCCGCGGACACGGCGCGGCGGATCGTCGAGGCGGTCCGGGACCGCGCGGAGGTCCACCTGTCCCCGTGGACGCCGGTCCTGGTGGAGCGGGACACCTAGGACGGGAGAGCACGGAGCGCGACCGCCCGGGCCCGCGAGGGGTGGGGCGGCCGGGCGGGTCCGCGCCCCGGTTCCGCCCGCGCGGCGACCCCGGGGAACGGAAGACCGCCGTGTCGCCGGATACCGGTCGGCACCCGGCGACAACGGGACCGGTTACCGCAGCTCGACGGGGACGGACAGACGCGTGTCCCGGTAGGAGCGGCCGACGAGCAGCTCGTAGGCGCCGGCGACGTACTCCCACTCGTCGGCGTCGGCCGCCCACGTGCGGATCGCGTCGCGCGGCACGGTGACCACCGCCTCGACGGTCGCCCCGGCCGCCGCGCGCACGGTCGCGAATCCGGCCAGCACCCGAGCGGGCCGATCCCCCGGCTCACGCGGGGCCAGGTAGACCTGGACGACCTCGTAGCCGTCGCGCTCCCCGGCGTTGGTCACGCGCACCCGCACCGTGGCGAGGGTGTCCCCGTCCGCGCCGGGGTCGGCCAGGTCGACGTCGACGCCGTCGTAGCGCCACTCCGTGTAGGACAGCCCGTGCCCGAAGCAGAACGCCGGGTCCGTCCCGGCGCGCTCCCAGGCCCGGTAGCCGACGAACACGCCCTCCCCGTACTCCAGGACGCCGTCCGTGGGCGCCACGTCCAGCACCGGGACGTCCGCCATCGCGACCGGCCAGGTCGTGGGCAGGCGCCCGGAGGGGTCGCGGCGCCCGAGCAGGACGTCGGCGAGGGCCCCGCCGAGCTCCTGCCCCCCGAACCAGGTGAGCAGGATCGCGGAGACGTCCTCGCGCCACGGCATCTCCACGGGGGAACCGGCGTTGACCACGACCACGGTCCGGTCGTTGACCTGCGCGACCCGGGCGACGAGCTCGTCCTGGCGCCCCGGCAGTCGCAGGTCGGAGCGGTCGAAGCCCTCCGACTCGACCTCGGCGGTCGTGGCCACCAGCACGACGGCCACGTCGGCGCCGCGCGCCGCCTCGACGGCCTCCTCGATGAGGACGTCGTCGTCGGCCATCGGCCCGCGGTGGGTGAGGGTGAACCCGATGAAGGCGAAGTCGCCCATGCCCAGGTCCTGGTGGGCCTTGACCACGGACAGGCGGACGTCCCGCCCCTCGGTGAGCGCGACCGGAACGGTGGTCGTGGGCGGATCGAACATGGCCGCGGCCGGGTCGTCGCCCTCGAAGTCGAGCTCACCGTCGAAGAGGACCTCCCCGTCGACGGTGAGGACGTAGCGCCCGGCGCCCGAGATGCCGAGCAGGTGCTCCCCGGTCGCCTTGGGGGTGAGGGTCCCGCCCACCTCGACGCGGTCCAGCTCGGCGTTGGTCACGCCGTCGGGCAGTTCGCCGATCCATCGGGCGGTGCCGTCGGGCAGTGACTCGGTGGCCAGCACCCGGCCGTCGGCGGCGAGGAAGGTGGCGGTCATGGCCGCGTCGACGGCGGGCAGGGTGGCGCGCGGGTCGGCGCCCACCGCGTAGGTGAGTTCGACGCCGTCGGGCAGGGCGGCGCGCAGCCCCTCCAGGGGGGTGACCGTGCGTTCGGCGAACACGCTGGCGCTGCCGCCCCCGCTGGTCCGGGCTTCGGAGGCGGCCAGCCCGACGAGCGCGATCCGGCCGGTCCGGTCCGGGTCCACGGGCAGGGCGGAGCGTTCGTTGCGCAGCAGCACGAAGGACCGGGTGGCGATCTCGCGGGCGATGGCGCGGCCGTCCAGGCCGGACGGCCGGTCGTCGGGGGCCACCGCGGGGTCGGCGCCCTCCAGCAGGCCCACGCGCGCGGCGAGCAGCAGGACCCGCCGGGCGAGGGCGTCCACGGCCCTCTCCGGGACCCGGCCGTCGCGGACGGCGTCGACGAGGTGCTGCCCGTAGACCGTGTTGGGGCCGGGCATGGCGACGTCGAGCCCGGCCAGGCAGTCGCGGACGGTGTCGCGGGCGGCCGTCCAGTCCGAGACGACGAACCCGTCGAAGCCCCACTCGTCGCGCAGCACCGTGTTGAGGTCGAGGTGCTCGGTCATGGTGGTGCCGTTGACCTTGTTGTAGGCGGCCATGACCCCCCAGGGGCGGGCCCGGGTGACGATGCGCTCGAAGGGGGCCAGGTAGATCTCGCGCAGGGCGCGCTCCTCGACGCGGACGTCCACGGTGAAGCGGTCGGTCTCGGAGTCGTTGGCGACGAAGTGCTTGACGGTCGTGCCGACCCCGCCCTCCTGGACGCCCCGGACGTAGGCGGCCCCGATCTCCCCGGTGAGGTAGGGGTCCTCGGAGTAGGTCTCGAAGTGGCGCCCGCCCAGCGGGGAGCGGTGCATGTTGACGGCGGGGGCGAGCAGGACGTGCACGCCCTTGCGGCGGGCCTCCTGGGCCAGCAGGTGCCCGGCGGTGCGGACGAGGTCGCGGTCCCAGGTGGCGGCGATGGCGGTGGGGCTGGGCAGCTGGATGGAGGGGTCGTCGGGGGTCCAGCGCTCGCCGCGCACCCCGACGGGCCCGTCGGACATGACGAGGCGGCCTAGGCCGATGTCGGGGTTGGCGGCGATGGCCCACATGGAGTCGCCGGACAGCAGTCGGACCTTGGCTTCGAGGTCGAGGCGGGCCAGGGCGGCGTCCACCCGCCGTTCACGTGCCAGGTCGGCGTCGGTCGGTGCGGTCATGTCGCTCCCAGGGGTGTGTCGGGAGACGCGGAAGGAATTTACCTACCGGTCATTCGGCAAAACACTGACCTCAGGTTAAACGCATAAGCATCCGGTGTGAAGCACCTCCGCGTAACCTTGCTGCGATGAGCGAGCAGGAACCCACCCCACCGCCGGAGGCGCTCGGACGCAGGGGGCGCGGACGACCGCGGGCCACGAGGCGCCGGGACCAGATCCTCGACGCCGCGCTCGCGGAGTTCGCCGAGTCCGGCTTCCAGGGGGCGTCCCTGGCCGCCGTGGCACGCCGGGTCGGGTTGAGCCAGCAGGGCCTGCTCCACCACTTCCCCGGCAAGGAGGCCCTGCTGATCGCCGTGCTCGCCCGGCGCGACGAGGTCGACGTCCGCGAACTGGACGGACTCGGCGAGACCGCCGCGCTCACCGGACTCGCCGAGCGCAACACGCGGCGCCCCGAGGTGGTCCGGCTGCACACCCTGCTCACCGCCGAGGGCCTGACCGGCGACCACCCGGCCTCCGCCTACGTCCGCGACCGCTACGCCCGCGTCCGGGATCGGCTCGCGCACACCCTGCGCGCCGAGCACGGCGACCGACTGCCGAGCGGCGCGACCCCCGACCAGGCCGCCGCCCTGCTGACCGCCGCCATGGACGGCCTCCAACTCCAGTGGCTGTACGATCCGGATTCCGTGGACATGCCGGATCTGGTGGGACTCCTCACCGATGTCCTGCGTGGCGCGCCACCGGACCCCGCCCCGCACTGACACCATGGAGGGTCATGGACGCCCTCGTTCTCGTACTCGTGCTCCTGGTCGGTCTGGCCGTCGGCGTCGCGGTGGGCTGGACCCTGGCCCGGGGCCGTGCCGCCGAGGAACGCGCGAACGCCCGCGCGGCCCGGGAACGCGCCGCCTACGTGGAGGAGCAGCTGGCCGACCGCTTCCGCGCGCTGTCGGCCCAGGCCCTGGACCAGTCCAACCAGCGCTTCCTCGAACTCGCCGAGGGCCGCCTGCGGGCGGTCAGCGCCGAGGCCGGGGGCGATCTGGACGAGCGGCGCCGGGCGGTCGAGCGCATGGTGGAGCCCCTGACCGCCACGCTGAACCGGGTGGAGGCCCAACTGCGGGAGGCGGACGCGGGTCGGGCCGCCGCCCACGCGGAACTGGCCAAACAGGTGGAGCTGGTACGCGAGGGCTCCGAACGCCTGAGGGACCAGACGCGGGCCCTGGTGACCGCGCTGCGGCGCCCGGAAGCGCGCGGCCGGTGGGGCGAGCTGCAGCTGCGCAGGGTCGCCGAGCTGGCCGGGATGGCCGCGCACTGCGACTTCGACGAGCAGGCGAGCACCCGGGACGGAGCGCTGCGTCCGGACATGGTGGTGCGCCTCGCCGGCGGCAAGAACATCGTCGTGGACGCCAAGGTGCCGTTGGCGGCCTACCTGGACGCGGTCGAGACCGAGGACGAGGAGGCGTCGGCGGAGCGGATGCGCGCCCACGCCAGGCAGTTGCGCACCCACGTCGACCAACTGGCGGCGAAGTCGTACTGGGCGGCCTTCGCGCCCGCGCCGGAGTTCGTGGTGCTGTTCGTTCCCGGGGAGGCGTTCCTCGCCCCCGCGCTGGAGCGCGACCCGGGCCTGTTGGAGCACGCGATGGCGCGACGGGTGCACATCGCCACCCCCACGACGCTCATCTCCCTGCTGCGGACCGCGCAGTACGCGTGGCAGCAGGAGGCCCTGAGCGAGAACGCCCGGGAGGTCTTCGAGCTCGGCAAGCTGCTGCACGGTCGGCTGTCCACCCTGGGCGGGCACGTGGAGGGTCTGGGCAGGGCGCTGAACCGCACCGTGAGCGCCTACAACCAGACGGTGGGCTCCCTGGAGAGCCGGGTCCTGGTGACCGCCCGCCGCTTCCGCGACCTCGGGCTGGTGGACACGGACCTGGACCGGCCCTCGGGGGTGGAGGAGCGCCCCCGCACCGTGGCCGCGCCCGAGATGACCGCCCAGGGACTAGCCGAACCCGACATGTCCTCCGAAACGTTGCGCGAGACCACCGCGGTGGATGGAATTCGGCACGCAGGTAAAGCTAAGCACGGTCAGACCCAAATGAATCCCGGAGGTACCGCGCGCTGAGCCGGACCCCGGAACGGGGCGGAACCATCACGCCCCAACCCGGTGTCCAACGGGTGGGAAGACGTGTTCGTCGCGGAAGGGGCAAGCAGCCGAAATGACGACACGATCCAAGGAAAAGTCACCGAAGTCTCACGTGAAGTGACACACTGAACACCGTGAGTAACACACTTGGGAGGCGCACGGTCATGCCCCCGCGGAAGGCGGACGGTCCGAGGCCCGGACACGCACCGCACTCCGTACGGCCTCGCGGCCGCGGACGGGACGTCCCTCGCGCCACGAAGTCCACCCGTACGGACCCACCACCGAAGGCGCCCGCCCGGCGCCCACCCCGCCTAACCGGCCGGGGTGGCGTACTGCTGATCTGCGTGCTCAGCTTCGCCGGGACCATGGTCGCGCACTGGACGTCCACCCCGGCGGCCCCGGGCCTGGCCTTCACCACCGCGTGCCTGGTCACGGCGTCCCTGGTCCGACCAGGCGACCTGCTGTCGCTGTCGGTGAGCCCGCCCATCGCCTACTTCGCCGCCGTGACCGTCGCCGAGTGCCTGATCGCGCTGGGCTCCGAGGGTTTCGCCCGCGTCGTCCTGCTGGGCCTGGCCTCGCGGCTGGCCGAGGTCGCCCCCTGGCTGTTCCTGGGCACGGCCCTGGTCCTGGTGATCGGGGTCTTCCGAGGTCTGCCCGGCAACCTCCGCGAGCTGAGCGACGACCTCAACGGCCGACGCTAGGCGGTGTCCCTCGGGGAGCGGGCGGGCACGGACCCCTAGAAGGGGGTGTCGTCGTCCTCGGAGGAGGCGTCGTCCTGACGCTCGTCCATGGCGGCGGCCAGCCTGGCGCGCGCGCCCTCCAACCACTGCTCGCACACACGGGCCAGCTCCTCGCCGCGCTCCCACAGGGCGAGGGAGTCCTTGAGGCTGAGTCCGCCGGACTCCAACCGGCGGACGACGTTGTTCAGCTCCTCCCGGCTCTCCTCGTAGCTGAGCTCGGGCCCGGTGTCCGCCGCGCCCGTGTCGTTGCCCTGCTCCGCCATGGCTACTCCCCCTCTGTGGTGTGGTCGGTGTGATCGGTGTGGACCGCGTCCACGGTCGCCGTCAGGCTGTCCTCGGCGAAGCGCACGCGCAGGGACTCCCCCACGTCCGGTTCGGCCGCCGAGCGCACCACCGACCCGTCCTCGCGCTGCACGATGGCGTAGCCGCGGGCCAGGGTGGTGGCCGGGGACAGGGCGTGCAGGCGGGCACGCGTGTGCGCCAGGCCCTCCCCCGCCCGGTCGAGGGACACGGTCAGGCTCCTGCGGGCGCGGTCGCGCAACTCCAGGACCTGCTCGGTGAGGCGGTCGATCTCCCGCACGGGGCTGGCCAGCGCGGGACGCGAGCGGATGCCCTCCAACCAGGCGAGCTCGCGCTCCACCCCGCCCCGGATCACCCTGCGGCCGCGGTCGCGCAGCTGCCGGATGATCTCCAACTGCTCACCCACGTCGGGGACGGTCCGCTTGGCGGCGTCGGTGGGCGTGGAGGCGCGCAGGTCGGCCACGTAGTCGAGCAGGGGGGCGTCCTGTTCGTGGCCGATCGCGCTCACCACGGGCGTGCCCGCGGCGGCCACCGCCCGGACCAGCGCCTCGTCGGAGAAGGGCAGCAGGTCCTCCAGGGATCCGCCGCCGCGCGCGATGACGATGACGTCGACGTCCGGGTGCGAGTCGAGGTCCTTCAGCGCCTCCACGACCTCGCGGACGGCGCGGTCGCCCTGGACCGCGACCGGCCGGACCTCGAAGCGCACGGCGGGCCAGCGGCGGCGCCCGTTCTCCAACACGTCCCGCTCCGCCGCGGAGTCACGGCCGCAGATGAGGCCGACGGTGTTGGGCAGGAACGGCAGCGGGCGCTTGCGGTCGGCGGAGAACAACCCCTCGGCGGCCAGCGTGCGGCGCAGCTGTTCGAGCCGGGCGAGGAGTTCGCCCAGGCCGACGTGGCGGATCTCCAGCGCACGCAGCGAGAAGGTGCCGCGCACCTCGTAGAAGTCGGGCTTGGCGTGGATGACGACGCGCGCACCGGCCTCGGGGGGCGGACTCTGCGCGTCCAGGACCGAGGTCTGGCACACCACGCGCACCGACACGTTGGCGACGGGGTCGCGCAGGGTCATGTACGCCATGCGGCCGCGCCGGTTGAGTTCGGCGATCTGACCCTCGACCCAGATCCGGCCCAGGCGGTTGATCCAGCCGCCGACGGCGCTCAGCACGACGCGTACCGGCTGCGGCGCCTCGGCGGAACTCTCCATCCCCATACCGACCGACCCTACGGGAGGCCACCGACAACCCGGCACGACACGGCCCACGGCACGACGGAACCCGAGTTGACGACATGGAAAGTGAAACACTAGGTTTCCATCATGGAAACTGAACCGGTCGCCACCCGCCCCACCCCCGAAGAGGCCGCGGCCGCGCTCCGCGAGGCGGAGTCGGCGCAGGAGTCGACCCGGGCCGTGAAGGTGCCCGCGTGGTACTACCCGGTGCTCGGGCTGCTCTTCGCCCCCTACGGACTGTTGTTCGTCATCCCGCGCGAAGGGCTGTGGAACCTCGTCCTCCTGGCCTCGTTGGCCGCGTTCATCGGCGCGTTCGTCCTGCTGGCGCGGATCGGTGTGAACCAGATGGGGGTCCTCCGGTGGCTGACCCTCCGGGAGCTGCGACCCGTCGCGATCTGGTCCCTGGTCCCGATCCTCGGCGGGATCGGGCTGTACCTGGCCTACGACACCCCGTGGGCGTGGGTCGCCATGACAGCGGGCCTGGGCGTCGCGATCGCCCTGTTCGGCCCCTACCACCGCCGCACCAGCCCCTACCACCGACGGAACGGGGACCGTTGAGCAGCACGACCGACGACGGCTTCAACCCGACGATCCACGCACCCCAGCGGCTGCGGATCTGCGCCGTGCTCGACGCCGCCGACCGGGTCGAGTTCGCCACTGTCCAGGAGCAGCTGAAGGTGAGCGCGTCGGTCCTCAGCAAGCACGTGAGCGTCCTGATGGACAAGGGGTACCTGGGGCAGAGCCGGGCCACGCGGGACCGGCGGCAACGCGTGTGGCTCTCCCTGACCCAGGAGGGGAAGGCGGCCTACCGCGCCCACGTGACCGCGTTGAAGGAGATCACGGGCGCCTGACCGCGCCCCCGGCGGGGCCGCCGAACCGACGGGCGGGGCGGCCCCGGGAGAGGGGGTCGCTCACTCGGCGGACTCCAGCTTGGCGATGCGGTTGTCGTACATCCTGATGAACTCCGGCCGCCCCGCGTGCGCGACCTCGTAGGCGCGCAGGTCGCGCACCTGGGCCACGGTGAGCTTGCGCAGGCGGGCGCGGACCGACGGCAGGGTGAGGTCGTCGTAGGTGGGGACGGCCAGTTCGTCCACCGAGGGCGCGGCCTCCTTGCGGACCTTCTCCAGGACCTCGTCGCTGGCGACCTCGGTGTGGGCCTCGGCGGCGGCGATCTCCTCGGCGATCGCCGCGCCCTCCTCCCGGAGGTCGGCCGTGGCGGGGGCGGCGGGCTCCGACCGGGGCTCCTCAGCGGGGGCGGGGTCCTCCTCCGCTCCGGCGGCCTCGGCCGTGGTGCCGGACCCGGCCGTGTCCTCGGTCTTCGCGGAGGACTCCCCGGCCGTCTCCTTCCCCTCCCCCTCGATGCTCGGGGGCGCCTCCGCCGTCTCCGGCGCCTCACTCCTCTCCGCCTTCTCGGCGGCGGGGGCCTCGGCGGTCCCGGTGGCCTCCGCGGTCTCGGGGGCCTGGACGGCCTCGGCCTTCGTGGAGGACTCCTCGGCCTTCTCGGGGGCTGTGCTCAGCGGCTTCGCGGACTCCTCCCCCTGGGCGGAACCGGCGGCGGGCACGGGCTCCTTGCGCCCGAAGATCCCCTTGACCAGGGACAACAGCTTCGTGGCGACAGTCGGGTTCGACATAGGACGGGGGCTCCTGATGCTCTCGGCGGGTGGGCCAGCGGCGCGCGTCCAGCAAACCAGGCAAGGCCGAGTTGGGGCGAACCGCCTATCTACAGATGCGATGGTGAACCAGGATAGAGGAGGGTCGATCAGCATGAGCAGGCGACAAGTGAACGATTTCGCCACGTCGCGGCCGAACCCGACACGCTCCGCCACGCACCCGCCCCGCCCCGTACCGGCCCGGACCGCCCCCGCGAACCCCTGCCCCAGTGCCTTCGCCCACACCCGCCACGGGAGCCACACGGGGCGCCTAGGATGAGACGTATGACTGCGACGACGACTGCGACGACCCACCGCCGTGTCCTGCTCGCCAACCCCCGGGGATACTGCGCCGGTGTCGACCGCGCGGTCATCACCGTCGAGAAGGCCCTGGAGCAGTACGGCGCACCGATCTACGTGCGCAAGCAGATCGTGCACAACACCCACGTGGTGCGCACGCTGGAGGAGCGCGGAGCGATCTTCGTCGAGGAGACGGAGGAGGTGCCCGAGGGCGCCATCGTCGTCTTCTCCGCCCACGGTGTCTCCCCGGCCGTCCACGAGCAGGCCGAGCGGCGCAAGCTCAAGACGATCGACGCCACCTGCCCGCTCGTGACCAAGGTCCACAAGGAGGCCAAGCGCTTCGCCTCCGAGGACCGGGACATCATCCTCATCGGCCACATCGGCCACGAGGAGGTCGAGGGGACCAGCGGCGAGGCCCCCGAGCACATCCAGATCGTGGAGAGCCCGGACGAGGTGGACAAGGTCCAGGTCCGCGACCCGAACAACGTCTCCTGGCTGTCGCAGACCACCCTGTCCGTCGACGAGACCACCCAGACCGTCGACGCGCTGCGCGAGCGCTTCCCGAACCTGCTCGACCCGCCCAGCGACGACATCTGCTACGCCACCTCCAACCGCCAGGACGCCGTCAAGGCCATGGCCCCCGAGTGCGAGCTGGTCATCGTGGTCGGCTCCGACAACTCGTCGAACTCGGTCCGCCTGGTCGAGGTCGCCCTCGACGCGGGCGCCGACGCCGCCTACCTCATCGACAACGCTTCGCTCATGGACGACGCCTGGCTGGAGGGCGTGACGACGGTCGGCGTGACCAGCGGCGCCTCCGTGCCGGACATCCTGGTGCGCGAGCTGCTCGACAAGCTGGCGGGCCACGGCTACGGCACGGTGACCCCGGTGACCACCGCCGACGAGACCCTGACCTTCTCACTCCCCAAGGAGCTGCGCCGCGACCTGCGCGCCGAGTGAGGGACCGATCGAACGGTGCCCCCGCCGGATCCGGCGGGGGCACCGTCATGTCCGTGCGGCACGCGCCGGGGACGCGGTCCTAGGCGTCCTCGGCGGCGACCGCGTCCGTCTCCAGGCCCTCGGCCAGGTGGGCGAGTTCGTCCAGGTCGGCGCTGCCCGCCACGACCAGGGTCACGTCCTCCTCGTACAGGACGAGCGCTCCCCAGTCCTCCGACTCGTAGTGGTCCCACTCGCGCCCGCCCACGGCGACCGTGCCGACCTCCTCGGCGTCGCGGACGTGCTCGTCCACGACCGCCTCCGGGTCGGCGTCGCTCTGGATGAGCCGGGCGTGGCTGTCGGCGGCGGTGGCGAAGCCGACACTCCACTCGACGGGGCCCGTCACGTCGAGGGACGAACTGGTCGGCGTCCACCCCTGGTCGGGAAGCTCCTCCGACGGAAGGGTCACCGGGTAGTCGGCCGCCTCGCGCAGGACGTCGACGTCCGGCCGGTAGTTCACCGACGGGATGTGCTCCCCGGAACGGGTGGAGACCACGAACGCCATCACCAGCAGGATGCCGACGACGATCCCCAGCGAGATGGCGTAGTTGACGAAGGTCGCGTTGGACCGGCTGTACTCACTCATGACCCCACCAAGCTTGCCCCAGGCCGGGGAGCTCTCTGACCCGGGGTGGGGTCTGACCGCCGGGTCTCACCCACGGTGTTCCGGCTCCAACTGGGTGAGCACCCGGGTGATGTCGTCGGCGAGCCGGCGCGCGTCCGCGTCGTCGCGGCGCACCACCTCGGCCACGGCGAGCAGCATCGCGCCGCTCACCACGATCAGCAGCGCCTCGTCCACCGGTTCGTCGGCCTTGCGGAACAGCGCCACGTTGCGGTCGGTCCACTGCGTGAGCCGGGCGCGCAGCTGGTAGTCGAAGCCGGGCGGGCCGTCGCCGCTGAAGAACAGCCGCGCCGTGTCCCTCTCCTCGATGCAGCCCAGGAGGTAGGCGCGCGCGGCGAGGTTCATCAGCCGTGTGGGATCGCTCTCACCCCGTGCGCGGGCGTCGACGACCGCCTGGTGGGTGCGCTCCTGCTGCCGCTGCTGGAACTCCTCGTACAGGGCGAGGTAGAGGTCCGCCTTGCCCGTGAAGTGGTGGTACAGGCTGCCGACGCTGGCGCCCGCGACGGCCACGACCTCGCTCACACCCGCCTTCGCGAAGCCGACGGTACGGAAGACCTGGGCCGCCGCCCTGAGCAGGGCACTGCGGGTGGCGGCTCCACGGGGCGACACCCGCGTGGGCTTGTCCGTCTTGTCCACTGTCATGCCCTCACTCCCGTCCGGATCCCGCCAGGGTAGACGGTACCGGCCGCGTCGGGGGAGCGCCGATCACGCGCGGCGCACCCACAGCAGTCGGGGATCACGTCGGGTGACTACCCTAAGGGGCGAAGCCCCACCCCGATCCCCGACGGAAGGTGTCATCCCATGTCGCAGGCCAGCAGCTCGCCCGCGCCCTCCACCACTCCGGACCGCAACCTGGCGCTCGAGCTCGTCCGCGTCACCGAGACCGCCGCCCTGGCCGCCGCCCGCTGGGTCGGCAAGGGCGACAAGATCGGTGCCGACGGCGCGGCCGTGCGCGGGATGCGACACATGATCAGCACCGTGTCGATGAACGGGACCGTGGTCATCGGTGAGGGCGAGAAGGACGACGCCCCCATGCTCTTCAACGGCGAGCGCGTCGGCGACGGCGGCGGCCACGAGTGGGACGTGGCGGTCGACCCGATCGACGGCACCACCCTTACCGCCATGGGCATGCCCAACGCGATCGCCGTGATCGCGGTCAGCCCGCGCAACACCATGTTCGACCCGTCCGCGGTGTTCTACATGGAGAAGCTCGCCGCCGGCCCCGAGGCCGCCGACGTCGTGGACATCGCCGCCCCGGTCGGGGACAACATCCGCGCCGTCGCCCGGGCCAAGGGCAAGGCTCCGCAGGACGTCACGGTGGTCATCCTGGACCGCCCCCGGCACAAGCAGATCGTCCAGGACGTGCGGGACGCGGGCGCGCGCATCAAGTTCATCCGCGACGGTGACGTGGCGGGCGCGATCATGGCGGCCCGTGCCGGAACCGGTGTGGACCTGCTGCTCGGTATCGGCGGTACCCCTGAGGGCATCATCACCGCCTGTGCGATGAAGTGCCTGGGCGGCGTCATCCAGGGCCGCCTGTGGCCGAAGGACGAGCAGGAGCGGCGCAAGGCCCTCGACGCCGGCCACGACCTCGACCGCGTGCTGCTCACCGACGACCTCGTCTCCTCCGACGACGTGTTCTTCGCCGCCACCGGCATCACCGACGGCGAACTCGTCGGCGGGGTGCGCTACGAGTCCTCCCGGGTCATCACCGACTCGCTCGTCATGCGCGGCCGGAGTGGTACGGTCCGCCAGGTGCTCAGCGAGCACCGGCTGAGCAAGCTGTCGGCCTACAGCGGCGTGGACCTCACGTCCGCCCCCTGACCGTCCGCGCACCGGGCCCGCCCACCCCAGGCGGGCCCCGCGGCCGTGTGTCGCACCCGTCACACCCCACACACGCAGACGAGGGGAACCGCGAGGGGGTGCGCGCGCATCAAACCCCGTGCGGTCGCACACCGAGTTTCCCCTCATCGGAGGTCCGATGTCCTACCCCGAGCCCCCGCAGCAGCCCCAGTGGCAGCCGCCCCAGCCCGGGCAGCCCGCGCAGGGCTTCCCGCCGCACCAGGGCGGCGTGCCCGGCCAGCCCCCGTACCCGGCCGGAGGTACGCCCGGTGGGCCGCCGCCCGGCGGTCCACCACCCGGTGGGCCGTACCCGGGCGGGAACTTCCCGGGCGGGCAGCTCCCTCCGTCGGGTGGCGGGCGCAACCGCTGGCTGATCCCGTCGGCCATCGCCGTCGCGGGCGTGGTCATGGCCAGTACGGTCTGGGCCACGGTCGCGCTGGTCGACTTCGGCGGTCCGCAGCCGGAGTCCGTCCTGCCCGCGAGCGCGGCGGCCTTCGCCAAGGTCGACCTGTCCATCGACGGCTCCCAGGCGATCGAGCTGCTCCGGTTCGTCGACCAGCTCCCGGACGAGATCACCGAGGAGATCGGTGAACCCGACGGCGACATGACCGAGACCTTCGCGGAGGGCTTCACCGAGGTCTTCCCCGACGCCCGGCAGAGCGAGGTCGAGGAGTGGATCGGCCAGCGGGTGGGCGTCGCCGTCTGGCCGACGGACGCCACCGACGAGGGCGTGGCCGGCGCGTTCGCGCTGGCGGTGACCGACGAGCGGCTGGCCGAGGAGACCCTCTCCGGCCTGGGGGAGGACGACGTGGCCTACGAGGTCGTGGACGGTTTCGTCCTCCTGTCCGACTCGGACAGTCTGGACGACCTCCAGGACCAGATGGAGGAGTTCGGCCCGCTGGAGCGCGACGGCACGTTCTCCTCCGACATGTCCGGCATCCCCTCCGGGAGCCTGGCCGCGGCGTGGGGGGACGGCGACGCGCTGATGGAGCTCGACTCGTTCGCCGAGGGGTACGCCGAGGGGTACGCCCTGGGCTCCGGCGGCGGTGACGTCGAGGACCTGAGCGGCCGGATGACCGCCTCCCTCCGGGTGGACGGCGACTACCTGGAGGCGCGGACGGACTTCTTCGACTTCACGTTCGACGACACCGACCTGGCCTGGCTGTCGGAGACCCCGGGGGCCGCCGTGGACGCCATGGGGACCCTGCCCGAGGACACGGTGATCGCGGTGGGCGCCGACGGTCTGGACCAGGCGCTGACCGAGGCCTACGAGAACGAACAGCTGCCGCTGAGCAGGGGCGAGCGCACCGAGATCGAACGCGAGTTCAACTCCTTCGGCGTGCCGCTGCCGGAGAGCCTGAGCGGCCTGCTCGGCTCCTCGACCGCCTTCGGGATCACCAGCCTCGACCCGGACACCTTCTTCGGCCCCTCCAGCTCCTACTACTCCTACGGGGAGAGCGGCGCGAACGAGGAGATCGCGTTCGAGTACCGCGCCGTGGGCGGCGACGAGCAGGTGCTCAGCGACCTCATCGACGAGGCGTTCTCCGGAGCCTACTCCACGCCTCCCGGCGTGAGCACCGACGGCGACACCGTGCTGGTCTCACGCGGCACCAGCTCCACGGGGGTGCTGGCCGACGACCCGGTGTTCCAGCAGACCATGCAGGACATGGACGAGGCGGTCCTCGCCGGGTTCTTCGACCTGCGCCAGGTGGTGCCCGCGGAGGACGTCGCCGACCCCGACCAGTGGGGCGCGGTGGGTCTCGCCCTGAGCGTCACCGAGGAGGGGCGCCGCGGCAGCCTCGAACTGCGGTGGTCGCCCAGCGCCGGGGAGTAGCCCCGGCCTCCTGGCGAGGACACCGGTCGGACGGCGCGGGAGGGCCCCTCCCGCGCCGTCGGCGTGCGCGGCCCCGCCCGCCGTGCCTCAGCTGACGACGCGGCGCCGGAGCTGGTGGACGGCCAGGAACCAGATGAGCACGATGAACACCAGCATCACGGCAACGTGCACGAGCACGGCGCCCGGGGCGATGTCCCCGAACACCGCGCCCCGGATGAGTTCGACCGCGTGGTAGAGCGGGTTGGCCATAGCCCCCACCTGCACCCACTCCGGCAGTCCGGTGAGCGGGAAGAAGGTCCCCGCCATGAGGAACAGCGGCGTGAACAGCCCGCTGAACACGTAGTCCATCGACCGCACCGACCTGATCAGCGCCGAAATCCAGATTCCGAACAGGGCGAAGGCGAAACCCGCGACGAAGGCGACGAACGGCACCAACACCGCCCAGGGTCCCGGTCTGAGGCCGAAGCAGACCGCCACGAGCAACGGCACGCAGCCGTAGGTCCCGGAGCGCAACGCCAGCCACAGGGCCTCGCCGGTGACCACCTCGCGCACGTCCACGGGGGCGGCGAGGATCCCCTCGTAGGTGTGCTGGAACTTCCGTTTGATGAAGGTGTTGATCACCCCGGGCATCATCGACTGGAACATGACCGACACCGCCACGATGCCGGTGCCGAGGAAGTCGATGTAGCTGTATCCGGCGAGCGTCCCGACGAGGGCGCCCATACCGAAACCGAAGGCGAGCAGGTACAGGGTGGGTTCGACCACGGCGGCGAAGGTGGTCGAGCTCCAGGACTCGCGGAAGAGGATCCACTCGCGCGCGACGACGCCCATGACCGCGTCCACCTCGAACCGTCCGGGCCGCGCGTGTGTCTCCGGACGCGCGTCCGCACGGGCCTGTTCCAGGGTCATTCGAAGGTCTCTCCCGTCAGGGTCACGAACACGTCCTCCAGGTTGCTGGCCCGGCGTTGGGGCTGGCCGAGCCGGTCGCGCAGCGAGTCGGGCAGCTCCTCCGCGCGCAGCACGGACAGGGTGGTGCCGGTGCGGCGGGTGGTGAAGCCCTGGTCGTGGATGAGGCGTTCGAGCGCGTCGACGCCCTCCACGCCGGGCGTGTACTCCTCCACGGTCGCCCCCGCGTACTTGGCCACCAGGTCCGCGGGGGTGCCGCGTTCGACCACCCTGCCGCTGGCCATCAGGGCGACCTCGTCGGAGAGGCGTTCGGCCTCCTCGATGTAGTGCGTGGACATCAGGACGGTGACGCCCTGGTCCCGCAGGGCGGAGATGACGCTCCACAGGTCCTGGCGCACCTGGGGGTCGAGGCCGACGGTGGGTTCGTCCATGAGGACGAGTTCGGGCCGGTGCAGCAGGGCGCGGACGATGAGCAGGCGGCGGCGCATCCCTCCGGAGAGGCCGTCGACGCGGGTGTCGCCCCGGCCGACGAGCTGGGCCAGGCGCAGGGCGCGGGCGATGGACTCCGCCCGGTCCCGGCGCGGGACCCGGTACAGGTAGGTGAACATCCGCAGGTTCTGCTCGACGGTGAGTTCCTCGTCGAGGTTGTCGTGCTGGGGGACGACGCCCATCCGGGCGCGGGCCCACTTGGACTCGGCCGGTATCCGGTGGCCGAGGATGCGGATCTCGCCCTCGTCGGCCGTGCTCTGGGCGGTGAGCATCCTCATGGTGGTGGACTTGCCCGCCCCGTTGGGGCCGAGGAGGCCGAGGACCACGCCCTGGGGGACCTCCAGGTCCAGGCCGTCCACTGCGGTGAGGGAGCCGAAGCGCTTGACGACCCCGCTCAGGAGCAGGGCGGGCACGGCCGGGGCGTCCCGGCCGCTCATGGCGGCGCTTCCGGGCACCCGGCGACCGGGGAGTGATGTACTCATGGGCACAACCGTAGGCATCGGCCGGCACCGATATCCAGCGGTTTTCACCGCCTGTGGACAACCCCGGACGGGCCCCTCCGGAGCAGCCGCCCGCCGGGGTGGCTCCGCACGCCGTCGGAGAAAATCCGTTGCCCCCGGCCGACCGGGGGGCCTACGATCGGCGACCGGTGATGACGACGACCCCGCGGGACGCGACCCGGCGGGACGAGGAACGGTGAGTATGGCCCGGACAGCGCCGAGCGCGCCTCACACCCGTGCGGGCTGCCCGCGTCCCCGCTCCCGTTCGGACGTCTGACCGGGCCCGGCCCCGCCGTCGAGAACCGCTCGGCGCTCCTCCTGCTGATCTCCAGAACCGTCCAGCAAGGAGTTCCCGGGTGTCCACCACCGAACCCGAACCCGCCCCCGACGTCTCCGCGTTCACCTGTGTGCGCTGCGGCCTCACCGTGTCCGCCCTCGATCCCGACGGCGGTCCGCGCGACCACTGCCCGAGCTGCCTGAGCTCCAGGCACGTCGTCGACCGGACGGACGAGGGCGCCTCCCGCTGCGGCGGGCGCATGGCTCCGATCTCCGTCGCGGTCCCGCGCGGCGGCGCCTGGCTGCTCATCCACCGCTGCACGCTGTGCGACGAGATGTCCGGGAGCGCCGTCGCCACGGACGACAACCACCTCGTGCTCATGCGGATCGCCGTGCGTCCGCTCGCCGACCCGCCCTTCCCGCTCGACCTGTTCGGGGAGGTGTGACCGTGGGGCGACGCAACACCACGCGTGGACGCCGTCCACAGCGGCGCAAGTCCGTGACGCACGTCCACCGCGAGTCCGGACGGTCCGGAGCGTTCCGCTGCGCGGGGTGCGGACTCCAGGTCCCGGTCGACGCTCCGGGCACCGCGCACCGCAATCACTGTCCGCACTGCCTGACCAGTCTGCACGTGGACGGGCGGGTCCCCGGCGACCGCCGTGCCGGCTGCCGGGGGCGGATGGCCGCGCTGAGCCTGGCCACGCGGCCGGACGGGGAGTGGCTGCTCGTCCACCGCTGCGTCCGCTGCGGAGAGCTCAGCGCCAACCGCGTGGCGGGGGACGACAACGCCCGCGCCCTGGTCCGCCTCGCGGTCCGTCCCCTGGCGGACGGATCCGTTCCGCGACGGGCGCTGCTTCGCCTGTAGGGCGCCCGGCCCCGTCCGCCGCGCCGCCCGCCGGGGCGGCTCCGCGGGCGGGGTCCCGCCCGGCGGGCGGCTCATCTAGGCTGAGGCGGTGTGAGTGAGGAAGTGTCACCCGCCCGGCTCCGCGCCTCCCAGAGCGACCGGGAACGGGTCCTGAGGGTGCTGCGCGACGCCGCCGCCGACGGCCGCCTCGACCTGGCGGAGTTCGAGGAGCGCAGCGGACGCGCGCAGGAGGCGCGCACCCTCGGTGAGCTCCCCGGGCTGACCGCCGACCTCCTGCCCGCCGACCAGCAGCCGATCCGACTGGATCCCCGGCCCGCCCTCGCCCTGTTCGGCACGCTCAGCCGACGCGGCCGCTGGGTGGCGGTCCCCGGGGAGCACGTGGCCGCCCTCGCCGGACGCGTGGACGTGGACATGCGCGAGGCGCTGCTGCTGCGCAACCACCACCGGATGACGGTGACCGCCGTCCTGGGCCGTGTCGAGATCGACGTCCCCGAGGGTGTCGAGGTGCGCCTGCGCGGCTGGTCCTTCCTCGGTCTGCGCACGACGACGGCCCGCCCGTCGTCCCTGCCGCACCCGCCCGTCGTGGAGATCGACGGCTTCAGCCTGCTGGGCTCCGTCCGGGTGCGGGCCCCCAAGCGGCGCCGGTTCCTGGGCTGGCGGCGACGCCCGCGGCGGCGCGGAATCGGCTCCTGAGCCCGGCGCCGGGGACGGCATGACGCGCGCAACACCGTCAACTCAGGGTGAGTGGCCGGGGCCGGTCGTGCGTCTGGCAGGCTGTGATTCACAGGTTTTCCCAGGAGGGATGGGTTGCAATGAGTGAGTTCCGCATCGAGCACGACTCGATGGGTGAGGTCCGGGTTCCCGCCGAGGCCAAGTGGCGGGCCCAGACGCAGCGCGCGGTCGAGAACTTCCCGATCTCGGGCCAGGGCCTGGAGGGCGCCCACATCGCCGCGCTCGGTCAGATCAAGGCCGCCGCCGCCAAGGTCAACGCGGAGCTCGGCGTCATCAGTGAGGAATTCGGCAAGGCCATCCGCGAGGCGGCCCTGGAGGTCGCCGAGGGCAGGTGGAACGGCGAGTTCCCGATCGACGTGTTCCAGACGGGGTCCGGCACCTCCAGCAACATGAACACCAACGAGGTCGTGGCCACGCTCGCCAAGGAGCGCACCGGCCTGGACGTGCATCCCAACGACCACGTCAACGCGTCGCAGTCCTCCAACGACGTCTTCCCCTCCTCCATCCACATCGCCGCCACCTCGGCCGTCCAGAACGACCTGATCCCGGCGCTGCGGCACCTGGAGGGCGAGCTGACCCGGAAGTCGGTCGAGTTCGCCTCCGTCGTCAAGAGCGGCCGCACCCACCTGATGGACGCCACCCCGGTCACCCTCGGCCAGGAGTTCGCCGGGTTCGCCGCCCAGGTGCGCTACGGCGTCGAGCGCCTGGAGGCGGTCCTGCCCCGCGTGGCCGAGCTGCCCCTGGGCGGCACCGCGGTCGGCACCGGCATCAACACCCCGGAGGGTTTCGCCGCCCGCGTCATCGCCGAGATCGCCGCGAACACCGGTCTCCCGCTGACCGAGGCCCGCGACCACTTCGAGGCCCAGGGCGCCCGTGACGGCCTGGTCGAGCTGTCCGGTCAGCTGCGGACGATCGCCGTGGCCTACTGCAAGATCGCCAACGACATCCGCTGGATGGGCTCGGGCCCGACCACCGGTCTGTCGGAGATCCGCCTCCCCGACCTCCAGCCGGGGTCGTCGATCATGCCGGGCAAGGTCAACCCGGTCCTGTGCGAGGCCATGCTCCAGGTCTCCTCCCAGGTCGTCGGCAACGACGCCGCGGTGGCGTTCGGCGGCGCGAGCGGCAACTTCGAGCTCAACGTCCAGCTGCCGATGATCGCCCGCAACGTGTTGGAGTCGATCCGCCTGCTGGCCAACGTCTCGCGCGTGTTCGCGGACCGCTGCGTCGCGGGGATCGAGGCCGACGAGGAGCGGTGCCGCACCTACGCGGAGTCCTCCCCCTCGATCGTCACCCCGCTCAACCGCTACATCGGCTACGAGGAGGCCGCGAAGGTCGCCAAGCAGTCGCTGGCCGAGCGCAAGACCATCCGCCAGGTGGTCATCGAGCGCGGCTACGTCGAGGACGGCAAGCTCACCGAGGAGCAGCTCGACGCCGCCCTCGACGTCCTGAAGATGACCAACGCGCGCCAGTAGGCACGGGTCTCGACGGCGGGGCGCCCCACTCCTGGCGGGGTGCCCCGCCGCCTGGGGTCAGGACCGCCGTTCCGGGCGTGGTTCCCCTCCCCTTTTCCAGGAACCTTTTCGTCCCGGGTGACGTCCGACATTCGTACCGGACCACCCGACCTGAGCCCGCCGAGAGGGCGATACATGCCGAGCAACAGCGACCCTGAGCGCATCGTCGCGGACCGTTACGTCCTCCGCCGTGAACTCGGACGCGGGGGGATGGGCGTCGTCTGGGAGGCCTTCGACCCCACTCTGGACCGCGTCGTCGCCCTCAAACAGGTGCTCCTGCCCGACCACTTCACCGAGGCCGAGCGCCGGGACGCGCACGCGCGGGTGCGCCGTGAGGCCCGCTCGGCCGCGCGTGTCAACCACCCCACGGTGATCACCATCCACGACGTGTTCGTCTTCGAGGACGACCCGTGGGTGGTCATGGAGCTGATCGAGGGCGGGTCGCTCCGGGATCTGCTGACCGAACGCGGCGCCCTGGACACGGAGACCGTGGCGACGATCGCCGAGTCCCTCCTGCGGGCGGTGCGGGCGGCCGACGAGGTCGGGGTCCTGCACCGCGACATCAAGCCCGGCAACATCATGATGTCCACGGACGGCCGGGTCGTGCTCACCGACTTCGGGATCGCCACGATGGAGGGCGGACCGAGCATCACCCGGACCGGGGCCCTCATCGGCTCGCCCGAGTACATGCCTCCGGAGCGTCTGGCGGGCGGCCCCGCCGAGCACCGGGGCGACCTGTGGAGCATCGGTGTGACGCTGTTCGCCGCCGTGGAGGGCGCCTCGCCGTTCCACCGCGACAGCATCACGGCCGCGATCGCCGCGGTGATGTCCGCGCCGCTGCCGCCGATGAGGCGCGCCGGGTGGCTGGCGCCGGTCATCTCCGGGCTCCTGGAGCGGGACCCGGACCGGCGGCTGAGCGCCGACGAGGCGCTGGCCCTGCTGCGCGACCGCGGTTTCGGGGGGACCGGGGAGCGGCCCTCGGCCAGGGGCGGCGCGCAGCCCTCCGGAGGGGTCGTTCCCGGACCGGCGGGGCACCCCGGCGGCGCCGGTTCGGGCTTCGGCCCGGGAGCCCCCCGCCAGGCCCCCAGCGGCGGGTACCCGGCGCCCGGCACGGCGCCGGCGCCCCCGGCGCCCGCCCCCTCCGCGACGTCCGGGTGGCACGGGTCCACGACGCCCCCGCCGGGTCACGGACCGGCTCCCCAGGGGCCCGGGTACCCGTCACCGCCCCCTCCGCAGGGCGGGACCGGTGCCGTCGTCCCCCCTGGCGGCCACGGCGGAGGGCGGGGTTCCGGGAAGGGTTCCGGGAGGGGCTCGACCGGCAGGCTCCTCATCGGCCTGGGCGCCGCCGGCCTGGCCGTGGCGCTCATCGTGGTGGGCGCGGCCGCCTTCCTCGCCCGCTCGGGCGGCGATCCCACCGCGCCGGGGGCGGACGGTTCGACCGCGGGGCTGACCGACAGCCCCGTCGCCGAGCAGTCCGCCCCCGGCACGGACACGGAGTACGAGGACCGGGACGGCGGGGGCGACCCGCCCTCCTACGACGACCTGGTGACCTTCCGGTCCCGCTGGTTCGAGGTGGACTACCCCGACGGCTGGACGGTCGACGACACCGCGATCGACGAGGCCCGCGCGTACTTCGTCGCCCCCGGCTACGACCAGCACATCCTGGTCACCGGTTGGACGGAGCAGGTGTACGACCGCACCAGCGCCGAGTTCCTGGAGGACACCAACGGCGGCACCAGCGTCGTGGCGGGGGACGTCACGACGGACTACCGGCAGCTGGAGCTGGAACAGCTCGACAGCGGCGACTTCCCCGACGCCTGGAACGAGGAGTGGGACGTCGCCCGGGTGACGGCGGACTTCGACAACGAGGAGTGGGCGACCCAGGAGCGCCGCTTCTGGCGGTACGTGATCAGCTTCGAGGGCGAGGGCCAGCGGATCTTCTACCTCGTGAGCGTCAACGTCCCGCGGGCCGACGCGGACTTCTACGACGACCTTCCCGAGGAGGTCGTGGAGAGCTTCGCCCCGGCCCCGCGGTGACCGTCGCTCCGCGCCGGACGCGGGCCGCGCGGCCCGCGTCCGGCGCGGAGCGGAGCGGCGGGTCAGTACCAGCCGTTGGCCTGGGAGTGGGACCAGGCCCCGCACGGGGTGCCGTAGCGGCCCTTGATGTAGTCGAGGCCCCACGCGATCTGGGTGGCGGGGTTGGTGCGCCAGTCGTCGCCGTGGCTGGCCATCTTGTCGCCGGGGAGCGCCTGGGGGATGCCGTAGGCGCCCGAACTCGGGTTCTGCGCCGTGTGGTTCCAGTTGCTCTCCTTCTCCCACAGGGGTTCGAGGCAGCCGCTGAACTCGCTCTCCGCCCAGCCCTGGGCCAGGACCATCTCGAGCGCGACGGACCTGGCGTCGCCCGTGAACACGGGTGGCTCGGCCGCCTCCTCCTCGTCCTCCTCCGGCTCCTCGATGATGTCGCTGCCCTGGGCCTGGGAGGTGCGCACACCCGCGCTGAGGGCGGTGTCGCGCTCCTGTTCGGCCTGGGCGCGCCGGCTCCGGAGTTCCTCGTCGGTCAGTTCCTCGGAGGCGAAGAACTCGTCCTCCGCGTCGGTGTCGGCGGCGGGGGCCTCGGTGCCCGGCTCGTCGACGCCGGCGGCGTTGACGGCCGCGTCCTGTTCGACGTCGTCGTCGGCGAGGGCGACGACGGTGAAGGCCGCGCCGGCGACGAGGGTCGCCGCACCGACGGCCGCGCCGATCCGCAGCGACATTCGGTTCAGTACCACGGTTGCCTTTCCCAGGAGGGGGTGTCCGGCAGGGAGATCCCTGGTGGGACGGGTGGTCGCGCCTGCACAGGTGGCGTGGTCGCGCACGTTCGCCAGGGCACGCACGGCCTCGGGTGCGCGTGCCGTGCGCGGTGGGGACGGAGGAAGGACTCCGTTCGGACCCACCGCGGCGAGGGGTCCCACGCGGGGCGGGGACACTCTGTGCAGCGGATTCAGCCTGCACCACCGTCACGGCAAAGTAGCTCCACTTTTACTGTGCCTTGGGTCACATTACGGAATGTGCCTTATTTATACGGTTCTGACCTGCGAATGGACACGAAGAGTCAAAATAGGGTCAATCCGAAAAGGCGGTGGGAAGTCTCTCCAGGGCCGCCCCGGGAGAGCGGCACCGCCCCCGAAGCGGCCCTCTGAGTACCCGTACGGATGTCAGCCGGGCGCGACCGGGCCAGGATGGCGGCATGGACCAGCAAGGACCTCCACCACACCACGCGGCCCCGGAGGCGCGGTGCCCGGACTGCCGCGCCCCGTTGGCCCACCGCCCCCGCGCCTGCGGGCGGTGCGGGATCCTGCTCGTGGGCGCCACCGCCGAACACCTGTGGCGGATCGACACCGAACTGTCCGCCCTCGCCGACCGCGAACACGCGCTGCGCACCGAACGCGCCGCCGTCCTGCACGCGCTGCGCCGGGAGTCGCGCCGCACCGCGCGACCGACCGCCCAGGCGCCGCCGCCCCAGGCCGCCGCGCCCGAGGCGGCCGTCGTGTCCGTACCGCCCGACGTGTCCGGCCCCGCCTCCGCGCCCCAGGGTCCGCCGTCCTCCCGACCGCCGGCGGACCGCGTGGGGGAGGTCACCCGCCGCTCGGCGCAGAACGTCATCCTCGGCCTGGGCGGGCTGCTCGTGGGCGTCGCGGCCCTGGTGTTCGCCGTCTGGACGTGGAGCGACATGGGCACCGGCACGCGTGCGACCGTGCTCGTCACGACCACGCTGCTGTTCGCCGGGGTCGCCCACCCCCTGTACCGGCGCGGACTGCGCGCGAGCGCCGAGACGTTCGGCGCCCTGGCGGCGGGGCTGCTCGGCGTCGACGCCCTCGCCCTGTTCCTGTTGTCGGACGGCCTGACCAACGCCGCGGCGTACGCCGCGGTCTGCCTCGCCGTGATCGGCGCCCTGATGGCGCTGTACCCCCTGGCCGTCCCGTTGGCCGGGCCGCGCGTCATCGCGGCCCTGCTCGTCCAGCCGGTGGCCTTCCTGGCGGTCCTGGCCGCGCCCGGCGACGTCCGCTGGTCGTGGCTGCTGCCCGCCGTCGCGGCCACCGCCCTCGCCGACCTGCTCGTCGCCCACCGGCTCGGAGAACCGCGTCCCGGGCGTCCCGTGCGGACGCTGCGCGTGTGTGCCCTGACCCTGTGGGTCGGCGCCGCCGGCGTGTCCGGCCTCGTCCTCTTCGGCGGGGACCCCGGCGCCGGACCGGAGCGCTGGTGGGCCGTGGCCGTGAGCCTGCTGTTGGCCGGGGTGACCGGCCTCCTGCTCGCCCGGTGGCGTCCCCTGCCCGGGCTCGGCATCTCCTCACGCGTGTTCTCCGGTGCCGCCCTCCTGGCCCTGGGCGCGGTGCCGCTGGCCGCCGGTCCCGCCTCCCTGCCCGCCCTGCCCCGTCTCCCTGAGGAGCCCTGGTCGTCCGGATCCACCACGGCACCGGTCACCGCGCTGCTGGGGATCGCCGTCCCCGAACCGCTGTCCCCGCTCGGCCTGGCCCACCTGGGCGCCGTCCTCGTGGGGGCGGGCCTGGCCGTGGGGGCGACCGCCCTGCTGCTGCCCCGGCTCACCCCATCGGCGGCCGCCGTGGCGGCCCCCGCGGCCCTGCTGGCGGTTCCGCCGCTCCTGGGTCTGCCCGCCGTCGCGGCGGCCGTCTGGGCGGTCCTGGGCGGTGCGGCGCTCGTCCTCGGCGCGTCCCTGTCACGCTCGGGCCACCTGGGCTGGATCCCCGCGGCCACGGGCACCCTCACCCTGCTCACCGGCGTGTGCTGGTCGCTGCCGACGGTCCACGGCACCGTGGCGGCGGCCCTGCTGGCGGCGGCGAGCGCGTTCGTCGTCGTCCTGCTCCGGGCCCGGCTGGGGAACGGACGGTCGGACGGCCCCGCCGGCCCCCTGTACGCGTCCGGCGCGGTGCTGTGGGCGCTCGCCCTGCTCGTGGGCGGCGCCCTGCTGGCCTGGACACGCGCGAACGGGGTGACGACCGAGCCGCTGGGCTGGCTGCTCGCCGCGCTCGTGCTCACCTCCGCCGCGACCGCCCTGCTGTTCGGACGGCTGCCGAGCCCCTTCGCCAAGCCCGGAGGGGGCGACCCCGTCCTGCCCCCGATGGTCACCGCCGTCGGTCTGCTCCTGCTACCGGTCGCCCCGCTGCTGACCGGTCCCGGGACCTCCCCCCTGTTCCCGGGGGTGTCCCACCCCCATTCGCCGTGGTCGGCGCCGGTGTCGGCGCTGCTCGAACCGGCGCACGCGGTCCTGGGGCTCCCGGCCCAGACGAGCACCGCCGCGGCCGCTGGAACCGCCCTCGGCGTCGTGGTGGCGGGGGCGGTGGCCGTCTGTGTCGCCCGCCTCGCCGACCGGCGGTGGACCGCCGCGGCCCTCGCGCTCGCCGCGCCCACCGCGCTCGTGCCGCTGCCGGTGATCCTCGGCCTGCCCTTCGCCGTGGCCGTCGCGTGGACGGCACTGCTCGGAGCCGTGCTCATCCTGGGCGCGCCCCGGATCGCGGACGGCTCCGGCTGGATCCCCGGGCTCACCGGGACCCTCGCCCTCCTGCTCGGGCTGTCGTGGGCGCTCCCGGAGCGGCACGCGACCCTGTTCGTGGTCGTGGTGACGGCCGCAGCCGCCCTGGCCAACGCCCTGCTGCCCCGGACCGGCGCCCCGGACCGGCGCGACCTCGCCCCCAGGGCCCTGGGGGCGACGCTGGCGCTGGGCGCGCTGGCCGCCGTGGTCGGCGCGGTCTGCCTGATCGCGGTGGTCGCCGTCGCGGCCGGACCGGTCCCCCGGTGGCTGCTCGCCACGACCGCGCTCCTGATCGGGGCGGCGGCGCTGGCGGTCGCCCGCGCCCACCGGTGGGAACCGTTCGGCGGAGGGGTGAGACACCCGCGACGGACACCCGGCGGCCCGGCCCCGAGGGTGTCGGCGTTCGGCCCGGTCGGACTGGCCGTGCTCACGCTGGTGCCCCTGATCGCGGGGCCGCGCGGCGCACCCGTGCTGGCCGGGTTCGCCCGGATCCCCTTCCTCACCGCCGTCCCGCCCACGACCCTGCTCCGGCCCGCGGACGCCGTCCTGGGGCTCCCGGGTCAGCCGGACACGGGCACGGCCCTGGCCGTGGCGTTCGGACTCGTCCTCTCCGGCGCGCTCACCGTGGGGGCGGTCCGCCTCGTCGACCGACGGTGGACGACACACACCGCAGCGCTCGTGGCGCCGCCCGCCCTCGTCCCCGTCCCGGTGGTGCTCGGCGCGCCGTTCGCCGTGGCGCTCGTGTGGACCCTCGCGGTCGGCGCCGCCCTGACCGCGGGTTCGGCGCTGCTGAGGAACCACCGGGTCGCCTGGGTCCCCGGCGCCGCCGGACTGTTCACCCTGCTCCTGGGGCTGGGGTGGGCGCTGCCCGAGCGTTACTCCCTCACCGCGGCCCTCATGTCCGTCGCGGTGGTGTGGGCGTGCGCCGCCGCACTGGCCCGGACCACGGTCATGGCGGTGGCCGCCACCTCGGCGGCCACCGCCGCGACCGGGGCGTTCGCGCTGGCGCTGCCGCTGGCTATGGGCGCGCCCGTGGAGTACGCCGCGCTCGCGCCCATCGCCCTGGTGGCGGCGGTGGCCGCGGTCGCCCCCCGGCTGCGGAGTCCGCTGTTGGCGGCGGCGGAGATCCCCGCCGCCCTGTGGGCCGTGCTCGCGGTGGTCGTGACGACCGCCGCCGGGGTGCGCGGGGAAGTGGTCGGCCTCGCCCTGGCGGTCGTGGGCGTCATCGCTCTGGCCAGTGCCGCCCGCCCGCGCCGCCGATGGCTGGCCGGGGTCGGCGGAGCGCTCATGCTCGCCGCGCTGTGGACCGTGCTGGGGACCTGGCGGGTGACCGCCCCCGAGGCGTACACGGTCGTCCCCGCGACCGCCGCGCTGGTCGTGGGGTGGGAGTGGAGCCGCAGGGCCGTCGCGCCGCCGTCCAGCTGGGCGGCCTACGGAGGCGGACTCGCCCTGCTGCTCCTGCCGTCCGTGGTGATGCTGCTCGCCGACTCCGGCATGCTCTGGCGGGTGCCCGCCGTACTGGCGGTGGGCGTGGCCGTCGCGGTGTGGGGGCTCCGGGCACGGCTCCGGGCGGCGCTGGCCCTGGGCTCGGCCGCCCTGCTGATGTCGTCGCTGCGGGCCTTCGGCCCGCCGCTGTGGGACCTGACGGTCCTGCTGCCCAACTGGGTGCCGTTCGCCGCCGTCGGCGCGCTCCTGCTCGTGGTGGGCGCGCGCTACGAGGCCAACCTGGCCCGGCTGCGCCGACTGGGAGCGCTGGTGTCCGCGATGCGCTGAGCGGCGGCCACCGCGGTGGCCGCGCGCGACCCGCCGTCGCGGGTCGCGCGCGGCCGGTGTCAGTTCTCCAGCATCTCCGTGACCAGGGCGGCGATCGGGGACCTCTCGGACCGGGTCAGGGTGACGTGCGCGAACAGGGGGTGCCCCTTGAGCTTCTCGATCACCGCGACCACCCCGTCGTGGCGGCCCACCCGCAGGTTGTCGCGCTGGGCGATGTCGTGGGTGAGCACCACCCGCGAGTTCTCCCCCAGCCGGGAGAGCACGGTGAGCAGGACGCCGCGCTCCAGGGACTGGGCCTCGTCCACGATCACGAACGCGTCGTGCAGCGACCGGCCCCGGATGTGCGTGAGCGGGAGCACCTCCAGCATCCCCCGGTCCACGACCTCCTCGATGACGTCCTCGCTGGTCACCGCGGACAGGGTGTCGTGCACCGCCTGCCCCCACGGGTTCATCTTGTCGTTCTCGGTCCCGGGCAGGTAGCCCAGTTCCTGGCCGCCGACCGCGTAGAGCGGGCGGAACACCATCACCTTGCGGTGCTGACGGCGCTCCAGGACCGACTCCAGCCCCGCGCACAGCGCCAGGGCCGACTTGCCCGTGCCCGCGCGTCCGCCCAGCGAGACGATGCCGATCTCCGGGTCCGTGAGCAGGTCCAGGGCGATCCGCTGCTCCGCGCTGCGGCCGTGCAGGCCGAACACGTCGCGGTCGCCGCGCACCAGCCGCACCGACTTGTCGGGCCGCACCCGGCCCAGTGCCTTGCCCCGCTCGGACACGAGCACCAGCCCCGTGTGGCACGGGAGGTCGCGGGCCTCCTCGATCTCGCTGTTGCCGGCCTCGAACAGCTCCCCGATCCGGTGGGCGGGCACGTCCAGCTCGGCCATCCCCGTCCACCCGTGCTCGATGGCGAGCTCGGCCCGGTACTCGTCGGCCGCCAAGCCGATCGAGGAGGCCTTGATCCGCATCGGCAGATCCTTGCTCACCAGCACGACGTCGCCCTCGGCGCCCTCGGAACCCTCGCCCGTCGCACCGTCCTCGTGGGCGTACGGCGAGAGCTGGAGGTTGCGCGCCACCGTCAGGATCCGGGTGTCGTTGTCGCCGAGCCGGAAGCCCGCCGGAAGGACCTCCGGGTCACTGTGGTTGAGCTCGACACGGAGCGTCCCGCCCTGGTCGTTCACCGGCACGGGGACGTCCAGTCGACCGTTGGCGACCCGCAGGTCGTCCAGGAGGCGCAGCGCCTGACGTGCGAAGTACCCGAGCTCCGGGTGGTGTCGCTTGCTCTCCAGCTCGGTGATCACCACCACGGGGATGACGACCTCGTGCTCGGCGAACCGGGTGACCGCCATCGGGTCGGCGAGCAGGACGCTGGTGTCGAGCACGTACACGCGCGTGCCCTCCGTCACCTCCGGGTGGGGGGTGCTGGGGGACTGGATGTCACGGCGATCGGTCGAGGAACTAGCCACTCGTTCTCCCCTTGGGCACCGCGAGGGCGCCCTACTGTCACGGGATCATGGAGGACCGGGACCTGGCCCCTGAGGGCCGGGTCCGGCCCTCCTCGTTGACGTTCCGCTGTGACGGAGGAGATCAATGAGCCGGGGCCTCCCGAACGGGTGGACGAACACCACCCGTCTGATCCGACGCTACGTGCCCACCGGCCCGTTTTCCAGAGCCCCGGCCCGACACGCGGTGAACACCGCGTGAAGGGGGCCCGCCGCGACGGGCGGAGGGGGTGGGGGTCAGGAGCCGAAGCGGCGGTTGCGCGCGCCGTACGAGCGCAGTGCACGAAGGAAGTCGACCCTGCGGAAAGCAGGCCAGTGGACCTCGCAGAAGTAGAACTCCGAGTGCACGCTCTGCCACAGCATGAAACCGGACAGACGTTGCTCCCCCGACGTGCGGATGAGCAGGTCGGGGTCGGGCTGGCCGCGCGTGTAGAGATGCCGTGCGATGTCCTCGATGTCCAGGCGCTCGGCCAGCTCCTGGATACCGGTGCCCCTGGCCGCCTCCTCCTGGAGGAGGGACCGAACCGCGTCGGCGATCTCACGTCTACCCCCATACCCGACGGCGACGTTGACAACCAGGCCCGGGTTGCCGGATGTGGCCGATTCCGCCTCTTTCAGGGCACGGGCGGTGGTGTCGGGCAGGACGTCCAGGGCTCCGACGGGCCGGGTGTTCCACCCCTCGGCGCGCAGTCGGCCGACGGTGTCCTCGATGATGCGCAGGAGCGGCTGGAGCTCGGAGTCGGCGCGGCTGAGGTTGTCGGTGGACAGCATCCAGATGGTGACCACCTGCACACCCAGCTCGTCGCACCAGCGCAGCAGTTCGAAGATCTTGTCCGCCCCGGCCCGGTGCCCGTCCTCCAGGGCCTGCTTGCCGCTGCTCCGGGCCCAGCGCCGGTTCCCGTCCAGCACCACACCGACGTGGCGCGGCATCTCCTGACTGGTCAGGTGACGTTCGATACGTCGCTCGTACAACCAGTACAGGGGGTCACGAAGCCCCATGGGCGGTACCTCTCAGAGCTGGAGCGGGAACGGCGCACACCGGAGCGGCGGCCGGGAAGGGATGTCCCCAGAGTAGTTCGCCGACGGAAGCTACGTCACAGCCAGGGACTTGCGCACGTGTTTGCGCCCCTGGTGGATACGCGACTTGACCGTTCCCAACGCCAGGTTGAGCTCGGAGGCGATCTCGTTGTAGTCCATCTGGCACAGGTCGCGCAGCACCAGGGGGGCCACCAGGTTGGGGCGGTCCTTCTCCAGCTGGTCGAGGGCCTCCAGCAGGTCGATGCGGGAACCGGCGATGACGCTGGTGGTGCGCGGGTCGCTCTGGTGGGGCATGCGCTCGGCCTCGGTGGGGAACTCGGCCGACCGGCGCTTCATGGAGCGGTAGGTCTGGCGGGCGGAGTTGGACACCACCGTGTACAGCCAGGTGGTGAAGAGGGAGTCGCCCTTGAAGCTGCCGATCTTGCGGGCCACGCGCAGCAGAGCGTCCTGACACGCCTCCTCGGCGTCCTGCCGGTAGGGCAGGAACCGGGAGCAGCGGCGCAGCACCTCGGGCTGGATGCGGCGGAGGAGTTCGTCCAGGGCCACGGCGTCGCCGTCCCTGGCCCGTCGCGCGAGTTCCTCCAGCTCCTCGTCGACGTTGCTCGCCACCCGGCGCCGGGGCGCGGGCTTCTCTTCGTGGTCTGGGCGGTCACTACTGGCCATGCTCGGTCTCTCCCTGAATCGCACCCCTCGGTGCACACGTCCCCCGCCGGAGTCCCATGGTTTCCCATGCTCCGTGGCGCTCGGGGGTGTCCGGAGTGGGGATCATATCCGCGGAAGGCGGTATGGGGGTCTGGATGGTGTATTAGTGGGCAACGACCGCGTATCCACCCCCGAAACACCGAGGCGGACATGAGCCAACCGGAGGCCTTCGGACGTTACCGCGTCATCCGGCGCCTGGGCTCCGGCTCCTTCGCGACCGTCTGGTTGGCGCACGACGATCTACTCAACTATCCGGTGGCCATCAAGGTACTCGCCGAGAACTGGGCGCACCAGATGGATATCCAGCACCGGTTCCTGGAGGAGGCGCGCATCCTGCGCCAGACCGACTCCACCTGGCTGGTCGCGGTGCACGACGTCGACGTCCTGCCCGACGGGCGTCCGTACATGGTGATGACCTACGCCGACCAGGGCAGCGTCGCCGACCTCGTTCGCCGAGGTCAGCTGCCCCTCGACGAGGCTCTACGGCTGCTGACCGAGATCGGCCAGGGCATCACCGTGCTGCACAACCACGGCACGATCCACCGCGACATCAAGCCGTCCAACGTGCTGCTCCAGTCGTCACCGGTGGGGCAGAGGGTGCTGGTGGCGGACCTGGGGTTCGCCAAGTCGATCGACGAGGCGTCGGGGTTCACCGCGGCGGCGGGCACCCCCGGGTACATGTCGCCCGAGCAGAGCATCCCCGGCGGTGACCTGGACGTTCGCTCGGACGTGTACTCGCTGGGCGCGGTCGCCTACGAACTCATCACCGGTCGGCCGCCGTCGCGACCGCCGGTGCGGATCGCACCTGGCCGGATCCGGCCAGGACTGCCCCCGGCGCTCGATGAACTCATTCTGTCGGCACTTTCGGTGGACCGGGAAAGCCGCCCAGCGGACGCCAAAACCTTCACCGACCGGGTCAGGGCGATCCGTATGGCCCCCGATCTGCCCACCGCCGACCCGTGGTGGCGCCGCTACCGGATGCCTTGGTACAAGGTGGGCGGCCTCGCGGCCGCCCTCACCGTGATGACCGTCGGCGTCACCACCTCCGTCGGCTACCCCGGGATGGACCTGAGACCGGTCAGGTCCGACGACCACGCGCTGGAGATGGGTGTCCCCCTGGCCTGGATAGGCGCGTTCGACACCGATCTGGAGGCCAGGCCCGTGACGGCGGACGCGGGCGCGGAGCCCGGCCTGCTCTTCGCGACCGACACCGAGAACTGGCACTCCACCGCCCACCCGTCCTACGGGCTCTACGCGACGGTCATACCGGGGGTCCAGCCCCTGACCTCGATCGCCGACCGGGGGGTGTGCGAGGGCGCCCGCACCGAACGCCTCGTCCATGACGACACCTGGGAGGGCACCGTGTGGGACTGGCCGGACTGCGACGGCAACGGTTCCCTCACCATCGCGGCCGTCCACGAGTCCGGCGTGGCCAGGACCGTCTACCTGGAGGTCCGCCAGCCCGACTACCGGCCCGACCTCGTGGACGAGATCATCAGCGCGGTCACCCTCCGCTAGCTTGGCGTTTAAGCTGCTTGCTTGTCTCTGGAGCGGCTCGTAGCACCCGCTTTGTTCTT